>CAVVPV010000027.1:0-31760 GCA_963750185.1 uncultured Verrucomicrobiae bacterium | reverse complement strand
TTTCGCCAATGCGCTCGATTTGGTCCCGCAGCTCGCAAGACTGGGGGCTGGAAGCCTATCCTACGGTAGGGTCGGCAATGTAGGATGAGCATCGTGCCGCTACGGGGTGGTGCGCCTATCTCGTCCAGCATGTCAGCAGTTTCGCGTGCTAAACAGATCCTGCCCACCCTCCAGAAATCACTCAGACTGCGATGGCACCGTCGTCCCGGCGACGGACAGGATGCCGCTGCCCGAACATGCCACGTTACCACTGCTTGAGCAGACCCAGAACTGCGTGCCGGCGGGGAGCGTCTCCCCGGGAATGACCGCTCGGACCGTGAACTGCGCGCCGGCCCAGGTGTAATTATGGTTGACGGTGTCTTGAACCGCGTTCAGGATTGCGTCACTCTGAATCGACTGCGACGGATCCGCCTGATACATCACGATTGCGGTAACGTTGTTATTACTGTCCGGCGGCGTAACGGCGTACAGCGTGTCTGTTATCTGCGTGTCGGAAGGTAGAAAGGACGTCCCTGAAAGAAACGCCACAGATATCACCAAATTCCCTGACTGATCACGAACGTTAAACTGAGAAACCTGAATTGGCAGGTCGGTTTCGCCGACAGGGATATCTAGTCCTTGCTGAGGCGATTGATTGGTGAGCCCCACTTCCTGACCGAAGACGACTCCGCAGGAGCCAATCAACGCCATCGTTAAAGCTGTAAGGACATATTTCATAGTTTATTATATTTGGTTTGTTAAGCGGAATGTAATTATTTCGTTAAACCAACCTCGCTGGTCACCTGGTAGTTAGGATTGATGTTAAATGTTGCGGCGGCCAGACTCTCCGCGCCGTATGCTCCCGTATTCTGAATCACCTGGATCGAATAAGTGCCCGAGCTTTGAATGAGATTTCCAACATCCACGTTGACAAATCGCTGGGCATTTAGATCGCCGGTGGAAGTAGTGTAACTGCTGTTCGAGATCGGTGCGATTGCCACCGGCGGAGCGGACGGAACAGTCCCCGAATAAAACGCTACCCAGGTAGTGCCGCCGGGATAGGACTTATCAATTTCAACCTGGACCCTGGGCGTATCACCTTGGTAGCTCGAAGCCAACGATGTCGGACTCGAGCCCAAACTGAGTGCATTGGAAATAGTCGCGGCACTCTTTGGATAAATGTACACCTGCTTGGTGTCGAGGACTATGGGTTGGGAGCTGTTGTTGGCCGGTCCGTAAGAGAGGGTCCACGTTTCCAACCCGTATTGGACCATCGGAGAAAAGCTTCCGAGATCCTGCGTCTGCGTAGACCCGGTCTGCGATATCGAGTAGCTGTAAGGACTACTGGGATCCTGGGTCACTGTTCCAAATACGTTGTTCGGGGACCGCACTTGCCAGGTTCGGGTCAGATACAATTTTGCGCTCGGATCTGTCACCGTGTAAGTTGCCTTCACGTCATATGGAGTGTCCGACCTGGTCTCGAGATTAGGGTCCGGCGTCTCTTTAGTGGTAATAACTAGCTGGCCGGTACCTACATTGGACGGATTATTCGAACCGGTGGAGCCACCACCGTTGCCGTACCAACCACCGCCGTTGAACCAACCACCACCCCCGCATTGGTTGCCATTGCCGGATTGATCACCACTGCCGCATTGGTTGCCATTGCCGGATTGATTACCACTGCCACATTGATTGCCGTTGCCGGATTGATTACCACCATTACATCCCCCCCATACAACGGAACCTCCGCCGCAGGCATTCCCACCCCCGATAGAGCAGTTCCCAAAGTTCTCTGGACAGCCCGCAGCATTCGAGTTCTGGCAGTTGCTGATATTAGAGTTGTTTACGGGATTAATACCCAGCTCGTTACAGTCGCTGCTCAACGATTTATAGGCCGACGCTGAACATTGAGCAGTCAGGCCAACCCCCTGCTGGTCGCATGAAAACGACCCGCTCCAGTTTCCAGGATTGATTCCTCCGGGTACTCCGCATGCCGGCACCTGGAAAGCGACGCCGCACATAAACGCATTTCCGGATGAGGCCTGGCAGGCAGGGATGGTAGTTACCCAGGTGTTGGTAGAGGAGTTGTAGGCCGTCGTCGACGTTGTGCATGAAGGAGAGAACGTAATTTGCGAGTTTGGCACGCTACAGTTGTAGGTTTGGCCGTTGGCCGTAAAACTGATGGATTGATTTTGGCAGTAAATGTTCGTCGTGCATGTGGAACTGATAGGTGTTGTTGGATTGATCGTAACATTAAACCAAACGCAGTTGCCGCTTGCGAGGGATGTCCCGCTGCAATTGGAGCCTATCGAAGTGCTGCACGAATTCTGGGCAAAGGCGGATGTAGCGGCAAGCATCATGACAATAGGGATGCTTGCCAGCATTGCCCGTGTTCGAAATTTTTCTTTGCTTTTCATAAGCATAAAGTTAAGGAGGTTATTTTATAAATATTAAATTTTAATGGATCGTATAACGGCAGGACGAGCGGCAAGTTAAGCTTTTTTTGCATTAATTAATAAGCGTGTGGATGCGAGCGGCGTGTGAGATTTGCGGGCTAGGCGGCAGCGAGATAGTTGGAGAGCAGGTTTAGGTTGCAGTTGTCGCCCGTCAGCTTTCTCCGGAGCTTGGCGAGCCCCTTATGTTGCAGTTGGCGGACTCTTTCGGAAGTTAATCCCAGATCCTTGCCGATCGATTCAAAAGATTCTTCCTGATCGGTGTTAATCCCGAAGCGCCTGGTGAGGACTACTCGTTCGCGCTCGGTTAGCAACAACCGGGAATTGAGCAAACGGAGCACTTCCTCTGCTTGATCGTTGTCTTCCTGTTGACTCGCCGGATCCACCGCACGCTCGTCGGCGATCGTGTCAAGCAACGCTTCGTTGGAGTCATCTTCCTCGTCGGAAATAGCCGCGTCCAGTGAGACGGGCAAATGATTAACCGCCTGGATCGCAGCGATCTGCTTGAGTTTGAGCCCCGTTTCGTCAGCGATCTCTTCCTGGGTCGGTTCGCGCCCCAGTTGCTCGCTCATGCGGGCAAACACCTGCCGGATTCGAGCCATGCGAGCCACGGCTTGGGCCGGAAGCCGGATCAAACGGGCCTGGTTACAGAGTGCGCGAAGAATCGCGTGGCGAACCCACCAAGTGGCGTAGGTAGCAAAACGGGCTCCATTGTCCGGGTCGAACTTGGATACGGCCTTCATTAAGCCGGTCGTTCCTTCGGATACCAGGTCCTCCAGCTGTAACCCCAGCCCCAGATAATCTCGAGCGATCGAGACGACCAGACGAAGATTACAGAGAATGATTCTTTCATGGGCGTCCGAGGATCCATTGCGTCCGGAACGAGCAAGCTCCTGTTCTTCGGCAGCGGAGAGTGCAGGAAAAATGGTGGCCAGGCCCAGCAGCGAGGAGCTGGAGATAATTTCTAATTGCATAACAGGTACACCGTATTCAAGTGCGTTTTGGATTGGATTTAAGACGTTGATTAGAAAGGTCGAAAAATCTGTGAAAGGAGCGTCTTCTTTTTCTACTTATAAGTATCGGCAGGGCCCGGTTCTGGACAATGATTGCGGGCTCGGAAATGGCTTCAGAAGCCGCTCGGGGCGAGTTTATCGGACCCAAGCGCATGCTTTGGAGGCGATAGAATTGCCTGCTGAGAAATTAAAATGCCGGCGGAGAGTTTTCGCGCATGCCGCGGAAATCCGATAATATTTCTCAACTTTTTTCCCACGGCGTCTGGGCAATAAGACCGCTTTTCGATGGCTATATTGACCAGGAGCTCTCCACGAAGCTGATGACTCTTTGCAAACGCCGATACGCCCCGGGGGAATGTGTCGGCGGTCGGCGTATCGGCGTAACGGCGTCTAAGGAATAAAACCGCTTCTCCGATGGCTATACTAGTTCACTCTTGAGGCTGCGGAAGGCTTCCTCGACTAAGCCTAGCTTTTTTAGGAGGCGACGACTTCGCTCGCAGCCATCTTCTCTTTGGGCAGCTCACCACTAACAATGTAACAACCGTCGAAGAGTTTTTCGGCGGCGATCTTGTCCTGATCAAAGCTCCATGAGAGCCGTCCATCGATCAGGTCCCAGCGGACGAATTTGCCCATCTTGGAACGCTCCAGTACCCGGCCGACGCGTGCTCCCAGCGTCTTTGCACTCGCTCGACGTTTTGAGCCGGCTATTTTGTCAAGTTCTGCGCGGGTGCGCTCCAGAAGCCGCTCACGCGTCTTGCCTTCGCGCCCGGCCGTCTGCGGATTGCGGCACAGACAGTAGCGCCGCTTGGGCTCTTCGGGATCAAAGACCTCAACGATCTTTTCCTCATCAAAAAGTTCCGCCGTGATAATCTTGCGTTCCAGCAGTTCGAGATCTGGCGATGGGTTAATGCCGAGATGTGTGCAGACCTTCGGTCCCCTTGATCTTGTCAGCCACCGCTTTGGTAATCATGCCCCGGTCACCGACAAAGATAATTTCTTTTAATCCGTTTGGCGCTGCAATTGCGCGATCTTCTCAAGCACCGTGGAGGCGTCCTGAGTGTTACCGGCAAAAACTTCGACTCCGACCGGACAACCCTCCGCGCTGCAGAGTAAAGCGATCACCATCTGTTCGTGACCCCGCTTGCCATCGCGATTATAGCCGAAGGTGACGATGTCGCTCTGGGTGTAAGCTCCTTCTAAGTAGCTGCTGGTAATGTCGTATAGCACCAGGTGACCATCCTGGAGAGACGAGCTGCCAAAGTACGCTGAATGGCGCTCTGGCGCTCCAGGAGCCGATCCATCGGCAGATAACAATGGAGGTCTACATCGACTTTGCCTTTCACGCCGGACAGTTCCCACAGAGCGGTGTTTTTCCACTGGTTGGAGAGTGCCAGTTTGCTGCCGGCTTAGACGATACACTGACCAGGAGGTCTCCACGGAGCTGACGGTCCTTTGCAAACGCCGACACGCCCACACGCCCACACGCCCACACGCCCACACGCCCACACGCCGATACGTTTCCCCAGCCTATCCCTCGTGAATCCAACGAACTTCCAATCGAGCCAGATATTCTTCCGCGAGGAGGTCGAGTTCCGCCGCACTGCATCCCGCTGCTCTCGCCAGCTTCTCAATTGCGGACCGGCGTCGCTTTCGTTCGGCCTCGGTCTCCCCCGGCCCTTTTAGTAATGAAATGCCTTCCAGAGTCTTGGTCCTTGAAGGGTCACTTCCAGGAATTTGCCTTATATCAAGAGCCAGATTGTATCGCTTTTCGAATTCCTGGTAGATTTCGTCGGCAGAAAGCTCGGTTGGATAGCCGTATTTGATTCGAAATGCGCGTTGGATCAGTTCTGTTGTTGGAAGATTCATCCGGATAATTTGTTCATGAACCCAAAATTCCGAGTTTGCAAAAAAAGGTTAGACCCGGGAGCGATTTGTCCGAAAAGCGCTCACGGCATGCGAATGACGATTCACGGTAGAGGCTCCGTCCGAGCCGGGATTGGCGCGTTGTCCTCGGCTCGGACGGAGCCTCGCCCTACCCGGAGCCTCTGCCCTACCCGGAGCCTCGCCCTACCCGGAGCCGAGGACGAGGACGATGAGGATGATAATTTCGCTTATTTTTGCAAGGAACTACTAGGCGGCAGTGAGATAGTTGGAGAGCAGGGTTAGGTTGCGGTTGTCGCCCGTCAGCTTTCTCCGGAGCTTGGCGAGCCCCTTATGTTGCAGTTGGCGGACTCTTTCGGAAGTTAATCCCAGATCCTTGCCGATCGATTCAAAAGATTCTTCCTGATCGGTGTTAATCCCGAAGCGCCTGGTGAGGACTACTCGTTCGCGCTCGGTTAGCAACAACCGGGAATTGAGCAAACGGAGCACTTCCTCTGCTTGATCGTTGTCTTCCTGTTGACTCGCCGGATCCACCGCACGCTCGTCGGCGATCGTGTCAAGCAACGCTTCGTTGGAGTCATCTTCCTCGTCGGAAATAGCCGCGTCCAGTGAGACGGGCAAATGATTAACCGCCTGGATCGCAGCGATCTGCTTGAGTTTGAGCCCCGTTTCGTCAGCGATCTCTTCCTGGGTCGGTTCGCGCCCCAGTTGCTCGCTCATGCGGGCAAACACCTGCCGGATTCGAGCCATGCGAGCCACGGCTTGGGCCGGAAGCCGGATCAAACGAGCCTGGTTACAGAGTGCGCGAAGAATCGCGTGGCGAACCCACCAAGTGGCGTAGGTAGCAAAACGGGCTCCATTGTCCGGGTCGAACTTGGATACGGCCTTCATTAAGCCGGTCGTTCCTTCGGATACCAGGTCCTCCAGCTGTAACCCCAGCCCCAGATAATCTCGAGCGATCGAGACGACCAGACGAAGATTACAGAGAATGATTCTTTCATGGGCGTCCGAGGATCCATTGCGTCCGGAACGAGCAAGCTCCTGTTCTTCGGCAGCGGAGAGTGCAGGAAAAATGGTGGCCAGGCCCAGCAGCGAGGAGCTGGAGATAATTTCTAATTGCATAACAGGTACACCGTATTCAAGTGCGTTTTGGATTGGATTTAAGACGTTGATTAGAAAGGTCGAAAAATCTGTGAAAGGAGCGTCTTCTTTTTCTACTTATAGGTATCGGCTGGGGCCCGGTTCTGGACAATGATTGCGGGCTCGGAAACGGCTTCAGAAGCCGCTCGGGGCGAGTTTGCCGGACCCAAGCGCATGCTTTGGAGGCGATAGAATTGCCTGCTGAGAAATTAAAATGCCGGCGGAGAGTTTTCGCGCATGCCGCGGAAATCCGATAATATTTCTCAACTTTTTTCCCACGGCGTCTGGGCAATAAGACCGCTTCTCGATGGCTATATTGACCAGGAGCTCTCCACGAAGCTGATGACTCTTTGCAAACGCCCGCCGATACACTTCACCAACCGCCGGACTCGCTTGACCCGCCAGCGTAGGTAGGGACGCGCTCCCGCGCGTCCGGCGCTACTGTCTCGACGCTTCTTTTTGCCGCTTCCTCTGGATACGCGCTGCCGTACTTCAGAGCTGAGGCTCTTTTCAATCAGCGTCCAACTTTTCCCAAGTTCGCACCTCTCTTTAGACGTGCGACGCCGGATCGCGCGGGAGCCCGTCTCGTCGCGGCGAGGACTTCGGCGAGCTCAGTCGAGCCGCTCTGTCCGAGCCGAGGTTGGGGCGTCCTCCTCCGCTGAGGCGCTGCGGCTCGACCGAGCTCGCCGAAGTCTTCGCTCTACCAGGAGAGTTCCACCTTTTTTTTGGGTGAGCCGGAAATCTGCATCAGATCTGGAGAACAATGACTTCTCACAGCCCGCACATAGGCCGCGCCGCCTTCCTTATTAAATACGGTTACGCCTGGGATCTCGCACCCGACGAGATTTATGCCCAGTTTCGGCAGCGCTATGATCAGGCCGAGAGACTGCGGCGCCGCAGTGCGACGCCACAACAGATCCTGATGGCGATCGAAGGATTTCCGGCAGACGCGAGCGAGGAAAACACTTTCTGGGAACGAGCGATCCGGAAATATCGTCTGGAGAAACTCTGCGCCGAGCATGGGCTGAGCGCGATCGAGGCAGACCTGCTGGCCGAGGAGTATATCGCGCGACTCGAACTGCAGTGGATCCAGTCCGCCGAACTTTCAGGCGGGGGCAAGAACTGAAATCCCAGCACAAACTCCATAAGAATTATTTGGACCCGCACCGACCTGCCCTCATTAACCGATTAACACTCGCATTACTTCACACCGCAGAAACCGACTTTAAATGAAAACCGTTGCTCTTAAATTTGGCCAGACTGAACCGGCATTTGCGCCGGCGCTAATGTCTGCTCCTGCGATTCGGGAGGAAGCGAACGGGGTGCTCGTCGCTTCGGAAGATTTTATGGAGACGCCGGAGGTTGATCGGTTGGGATTTGCATTCACGGCCGGCGGCCAAGTCCTTTCCGAGCTGATGGAACTCTCCAACGCGGAGGGCTTCTCCGATCTCCAGATTCAGTCCGGAAGGTTAATCTACTGCAACGGTGGAGGCCGCACCCGCCCGTTCGAAAAATGGGGCATCCTTAACCCGGACACGGTGTTCGATATTTTGCGGATCCTTTACGAGAGCCGCCGGATCTTTCTCGGGATTAAGACCGACAAAGAGGAAGCTCAAGTCCCCTGGGAAGAACTTTTCCTGCAGCAGCGAAGACTCGATTTCGCCAGCGAAGGCTCCGGTCCGGACCATCCGCTCAAGGGTAGGCGGGTCCGCGTACAAGCGTTTTTCTCCAACCAGGGCATCGGCATCACCGTCCGTGTGTTGGGCAATAAGATTGCATCTCTCGAACAGATCGGAATGCCGGCCGAAGTCACCGAATCGCTCCGGCAGCGCGTAACCAAAAAACAGGGCATCGGTCTGATCGTCGGTCCAACCGGAAGCGGTAAAACAACGACGCTCGCCGCCCTGCTCGATTGGGTGCGCCGCAACCTGAACAAGCATGTTGTGACGATCGAAGACCCGATTGAGTACGTCTACCCCGACACCGTTGAACAACGGCCCGGGCTGGCGCCAGCGCCGGCGCTGGTGACCCAACAGGAAGTCGGCGCCCACGTAAAGAGCTTCGAGCAAGGCCTGGTGGATGCGCTTCGGAAGAAGCCGGACATCATTCTCGTCGGCGAAATTCGCACAGCCGAGACGCTCAGGATCGCGCTCGAGGCGGCCGAGACCGGCCACTTTATTCTGTCCACGCTGCACACTCGCGGCGCTGGCAAAACGCTCGGCCGTATGCGGCAGATGTTCAGCCTGGAACAGGCGCGCGGTATCCTGCAGCAGTTCGCCGATGTCGGTTCCTTTATTCTTTCCCAGGGTCTGATGCCGGACCGCGGCGGAAAGTATGTCCTCTGCTGTGAGTTTTTCGCGATCCAGGAGATCGAAGACCGCAACGCGATCCGCAAATACGCTGAGGGCGGTTTCCAGGACGTCGAAGAACGCCTGAACAAACCTTACAACCGCAAGTGGAACAACGAACTCAGGGCGTTGCTCAACGCAAAAAGAATTACACCGCAGGTGTACGAACAATTCTACCAGGTCACTGGCCTGGAGAACAAGTAGGCCAGTGATGAAACGCTGTTTCAGCCGGCCACAAACCAACAAACCAAATACCAATACAAAAGCAAAAACACACATCCAGTCACTAAATACAGACAATTAGTCAATAACTAATAACCACCATAAACCAACAACTAGTAATTAAACACTATTCACTACTAAAATGAACTATATTCAAACCAACAATAAATTGTCCCGCCAACGCGGTACCACGCTCATCGAGTTATCCGTAGTCATCGCCGTTATTCTCCTTCTCGCCGGAGTACTCTTCATCGGAGTCACCGCGTGGAGAAAACAAGCGAACAATGCAGCCTGCTTAGTTGCCATGAGTTCCATCCAGAAGGCAGTCCGTGGGGAACAAAACTTCAACAACTACGCCGTTGGCGCCGCACTTCCGTCCACCCAGCTGGTTACGGATGGGTACTTCGCGGTGCTTCCGGCAGACCCAACCGCCAATGGTGCGGCCTTCACTTACACGGGCACAGTTCCTGCCACCGGTGTGCCATACGCTGCCAGCGCAAACTTTACGCCGTCAGCAACACAAATACAGAACTGGTAATCTCGTAGCTTAACAACACAAACGCATGAATCGATCATCGTCCTCATGCGCGCACATCATAGAAAACGACTAGGTCAGTGATTAAATCATCACTGACCGCAACCCAAATAGCAATAGATAAGCAAAAACACACATCTAGTCACTAAATACAAACAATTATCCACTAGCTAATAACCGCCATAAACCAACAACTAGTAATTAAACATTATCCACTACTAAAGTGAACTATATCAAAACCAACAATAAATTGTCCCGCCAACGCGGTACCACGCTCATCGAGTTATCCGTAGTCATCGCCGTTATTCTCCTTCTCGCCGGAGTACTCTTCATCGGAGTCACCGCGTGGAGAACACAAGCGAACAATGCAGCCTGCTTAGTTGCCATGAGTTCTATCCAGAAGGCAGTCCGTGGGGAACAAAACTCCAACAACTACGCCGTTGGCGACGCACTTTTGTCCACCAAGCTGGTTACGGATGGGTACTTCGCGGTGCTTCCGGCAGACCCAACCGCCAATGGTGCGGCCTTCACTTACACGGGCACAGTTCCTGCCACCGGTACGCCATACGCTACCAGCGCAAACTTTACGCCGACAGCGGCACAAACGCAGAACTGGTAATCTCGTAACTTAACAACACAAACGCATGAAACGATCATCGTCCTCATGCGCGCACATCATCAAGAGTCTTGACCGGCTCGCCTGAGCGAGCCGGTTGCCGCTCCAAAACGCGGCTAAATTATTCCTTACCTGTGAACACGAAATTTTCCGATCTACGAGCATGGCACCGTTCCGCGCGAAGACAGGCGCGGCTAAAGCGGATCCTTTCGCCGTTCGCCTTCGCCGGTGCTTCCGAGCAACCTGTCCGCTGGCACCTCTTCTACGACGGCAAAAACGTCGTCTCAGCGGTCGTATCTGCTTCCGGAGCTGATCGGGCGTGGCACGAAGGGCCGGCCGTATCGGTGGAGGACCTCAACCAGCCCGATAAGTTGAAGACCCTCGCCAGAGGTCTCTTGCAACTCTGGCAAACGCCAAACCGCAAGCATGTCGGCTTGGGAGTGATTTTCCACCTCGCCGACGCAGTCGAACGCGACCTTGTCCGGGAAGATTTCGAAAACCCTGCGCTGTACGAGCAGGCGAGCGCATTGATCCGCGAAAATCCGGGCGATGTGCTGTCCGATTTCGTCGCCGATCCGATGGCCCAATGCCGCTGCTACCCCTTGTTCAGCAGCGGGCGGGCGATCGCGCTGCGCCATTCAATCCAATTTCTTAACTCCCTCGAGTCCCTAACCGAAGCCGATATCAAAGTCGCAATTCATTCCGCGCCGGTCGAAGCCCTGGCGGTGTATCTAAAGTTCTGCCGCCAATCGACCGAGGGCAAACCCTACTGTTTCGTCTTTTTCTACGATCAATTTACGGTCCTGGCGCCGGTCCAGAACGGGGTGCTGGATCTGAAGGTACTCCCCCACCGTCAGCAAGCTGTTCCGCCCAAGTTTGGCGACGAGCTTTTCTCGCTTCTGGAGGAACGCGGGTTGATAAACTCCTGCCTCCTGATCCTCGTGCCTTGCGGTACACAAAATCCGACTCTGCTATTTAACGAACTGGAAGCGTACGCTCGCCGAAACCGCAAGAGCGCTGAAGGCATCGAAATCCAAGTGCCGGATTCCGAAAGTTTCTGGCATTCCATTCCGGAGGTAGGTCCGGAAAAGGCACGGATTATCCAGCGTCCCGAGTTTCTTACGGAATATGCGGAATGGTTCGGCGCCGGCAAAGAATTTTCCAGCGAATCAGGCATCGACGCCGATCTGCTGCGGTTCGGCCAACTCGCCCGCCAGAACTTCTGGCCGGATGATCATCAGTCGCGGGAAAAACAACTGCCGCGCAGCCTGGCGATTACCATGCTTGGCCTGCGCGCGGCCCGGATCGCGGCAACGCTCCTGTTGATGGCATTTGGCGCCTGGTTCGGCGTATACGCCTTTGGCGCATCTCAGACCGAGGCGATGCACATTCTGCCGGATTTAATCGGCGGGAAACAAGCCGAACTCGTTCAGCTTTCTAACGCGAAAGCCTATCTGACTAAGTGGGATAATGCGCTGGCGCCCCGGAGCCAGGCCTGGTCGGTCATGGACTTTGTCTTGAATCTTATCCCGGAGAGTAACCATGTCGTCTGCGAGAAAATGAATTACGCAGTTAAACAGACCGACCTGAAACCTGGAGCCGGCAAGCCTGGAGCGAAGACAGGATTCGTTCGGGAATGGGTGGCGGAAGGAAGCTGCGACGAAGAGGGCCGAACAATGCTATTCCGTTTGCAGGAGTCCGCGGCGTTGAACCGGGTCTTCAATGCTACCGCGCAACGTCTCGGTGACACGAGTTTTGCTCTGTCAGGACAGCGTACGGCTAAGGGAGTCCTCCGCGACGAGGTAAGCTCACCGGCTCAACCCGGCGGCCTGTCCTACCAGTTCCGCCTGCTCGTAACTGAGACTTTTCCGAACGATGACGCACTCGCCATCGCCGCCCTGCCAAAAGCCGTCGCAAAACAAGGAGATCGCCCATGAACCGTTACCTGCAATCGATTCTTACCTTTGATCTCGCACTTCCTGTGCTCCTGCTCGGTTTGCCAGGTGCCATTCTCCTCGTAGCGTTTTTCAGCTTCCAGGACTTGGTCGCCACACGTACCACCGAGTACCAGGATCATCAGGACCGCGAACGCCAGGTGGCGGCACTGACGGTCCAGATGAAGGATCTCCAGCCGAAGGTGCCGCTGCTCAAAGCAATCTTGTCAGGAACCGACGTGGACGCCCGCCTGGATCAGGCGACTCTCGCCGCGGCGGAAAAGTTTTCCGTGGACGAAATCGAACGGACCCTTTGTGATTTCCAGTCAGGTCCCTCGGCTATCGGGGCCGGGTACGGCGATGGCCGCCGGGTGCAATTAAAGTTTGTCTCCCGTTGGGAGCCGCTCAATGCCGCAGCACTCGCCTGGGAAACCGCGAATCCGAATCTGGTCCTGGAGACTTTATCCATCAGCAAAACGCCGTCCGGTACGGGTACCGGCCCAAGTCTCGAGTCGGCATTTTCTTATTTCATCATCACCGAGTAATTGACCATGGAACTGTTTAAGACATTGTTTTTGAGCGAAGCAAAGTGGAGCGGGCGTCTCGCCCGTTTCTGGAATTTGGATCACAGCTGGGGCGCCCGTGTCATTTTGCCTTTAGTCTTGGCCATCCTCCTTTTCCCGTTGTTCGCCACCGCCCAAACGGCAGCGAACGGCGCCGTCAATCCCGCCGTGAAACCCGAGCAAGGCAAAGCCGCGGGCTCCGGCCTGACTGTCGTTAGTCAGATCGGTGACACCGACCCGGCCTTCCGGGACGGGAAATTGCTGACTTATCACCGTGCCAATGATCCGTTCGCAGTGCCGGTTCGGGGCAAATTCCGAGGTCTTCCTCCTGTCATTGCCCAGAAGCCGGCCACGCCTGGTGCCGCGGTCCCATTCGTTGCGCCTCCAACGCTCGCGATGGCGGTCGAGGCGCTCCCGGTAGGCGCCGTGGACCCGAACAATCGCGAGATGCTGGTCGGCCGCCACCTGGTGCGCGAGGGGGACCTGCTGGTGATCGAGCTGAGCGGCTACCGTTTTGTCGTCTGGGTGCAAAGTATCGATCAGCGCGGGGTGCAGATTTGTGACCTCGATCTTAGGCAGCACGCGCTCAGGCCATTTCGAGCTGGACCTACGGAACCTACGGGAGATCCGGTCGTCCAGCCAAACAATGTACAAAGTTTCCTTCAGCTTCATGAAGGATAAACAGATCGAGAAACGGTACCGCTATCCGATCCCAGTTCGGAGCGTGCTGCCCGCTGATCCCTAACCCTTGCCCCTACCCTTATGGCGAACACCATGCGACTGAGATTGAGCGACTTGATGGAGAACCGCGACCTATTGGGTATCAACGGATCTGCGGCGTCCGCGGACGCGTCGAGCGTCGCCTGGGAAATCGCCCAGAGCACGGTCGCGCAACTCGTCGCTGCGGGCCTGCTCGATCAAGACAAAGCGATGGAAGATCTCGAATCCTGCCGCGAACGGATCAGCCGTCCAATTGCTGCGCCAGAATGCGTGCTCACCTACCTCTTGGCCGACGAAGAGAGCCTCCGGGTCGCGGCCCGGATCTTGAACGAATCCGCGGTGTTGCAATCCTGGGAATTCGCGCATCGGATCCCGCCTCCCGAGGCTTTTTACCGGGGGAACCCGGAGATCAGCGAAGGCTGCAAACGCTGCGGGATCGTCGTGCTGGACGCTTCGACTCCGGCCACGATCACGACCGGCAGCATCAACCCGGCCGCGGCCGCGCTCTTCCTGCCCTGGCTCGAAGCAAAGCTTGGCCACGAGACCGCCGAGACCCGTCGGCGCTTCTCTTTTCACGTCGTCATCCCCACGAGGCATTGGAACTCGATCCTCCGTGCCCATTTCCCGAGCAATTATGGCATTTGAAATCGGAGTCCCATTTTCGAAGCCGGTCGAGGACCAACTCCTTACGAAGCTGCGCGATCGCAATCCTTCGTTGCGGGATTTCTCGAACGAAGAGATCGTGCGCCGCGTAGAACCGGCCGAAGTCCTTGGAGCGCTCGGCGCGCTACGTCATATCCCAGTCTTGAACAACATCCAGGGACTGGTCGACATTGATCTTTTCGACGCGGGAGATATCGAAGCGTTCCGCAAGGAAAGGACTGTGCCGATCTGCCGATCGGAAAACCGGCTGACTGTTGCCATCGCCAACCCATACGGGAATTACCGGGTTCTGTACGAAAGACGGTTTCCCGGCGTGGAGCTTTCTCTGGTTCTGACGCATGCGAGCCAGATCAACACAGTGCTCACGTCAAATTCCCGCATTCAACAGATCACGGCGGACGAAGTCCGGCGGCTTGACGTCGAGGAGGACGAGGATTCGGTCAAGGACTTTGACCTGAACATACCCTCCGACGATGCGGTGGTGCGGAATCTCCAAGCGATCATCCAGGACGGGATTACCCGGCGGGCATCGGACATCCATTTGCTCACTGAAAAAAATCGGTTCCATTTCACTTACCGGCTCGAGGGCGACCTGATCGAGCGCAAGGACCTGGACCAGAAGCTGGTCGGCCGGACCGACAACCTGCTCGCCCAGTTGATGGGCTTCGAGGCGATGGACAAGAACAAAGGGTTGCCATTGAGCGGACGGTTTACCGCGAAACTAGGGGATCGCCGGATCGCGATCCGTTCAGAACGGCTGCCAGCCTACCGCGGATTTCATTACACGCTGCGAATCCTCGATAAATCGCACGTCAGCGCCAAGCTCGGCCAGGGTTCGCTGGCGCTGCATCCGGCGACGATGAAGTATATCCGCCAGGCGCTGAACCTTCCGGATGGGATGGTCTTGATGAGCGGTCCGACAGGCTCGGGCAAAAGCACTACGCTCGTGGCCATGATCAAGGAGTTGTTCCGGACCAGGTACAACATCATCTCGATTGAAAACCCCGTGGAAGAAGAAATCCCGATGGTCACGCACGTGAACATGGAAGAGGTCAAGCACGGTCCACTCTATATCCGCTCAGGTATGCGTTCGGACCCCGACATCCTGCTCGTCGGCGAGATTCGTGACCGGGAGACTGCCGAACTGGCCATTGAAGCAGCGCTGACCGGTCACCAGGTGTTGTCCACCATCCATACAACCTGGCCGTCCCAGATCGTGCTTCGTTTGATGCAGTTAGGCGTGCCGAAGTTTTATATCGCTGAAACATTGAAGGCAGCCTGCGGCCAGCGGCTTACCAAGAAGCTCTGCAAACACTGCAAGGAACCTCTCACGCTGACCGACCAGATCATCGATGAGCTGGGCTTACCTAACGTCTTTTCCGGTCGCACCATCTTCAAAGCCGGCGCTGGTTGTGTGCATTGCGGCGAGTTCGGCTACCTGGGCCGGCAGGCGATCATCGAGGTCTTACCGATCACCGATGAAGTTACCGAACTGATGATGAGCCGGGACATGAGTTCGATTGAGATTGCTAATTTTATTTATGACAAGTACTCCGTGCCTTCGCTCCGGAGCTTGGCTTTTGATCTTCTTTACAACGGCATTATCGACATTCCGAGCGCAGCGGATTCCGTGCGGCTCGGTCTCCTCTCTGAAAGGGATAAGAAATGGCAACCTACGCAGTAACACTGCAAAAATGTATTGATCCGACGCAGCGGAAAGGCCGCTCCGAAACCAAAATCCTGAACGTGCCGGCCCCGGACGGAAGGGCGGCCATGCAGATCGCCGAGGCCGATGGCTGGTCGGTAACGAAAGCGGTCCCTATCCTGGAGAAGGACAAAAAGGTGCGGCGCCCCTTTCCGACGAAGCCGCTTATTGTGATGTGCAAGAGCCTGGCAGCGATGCTCGACGCGCAAATTCCTTTGCCGAAGGCGCTAGAGTTTTACCTGGCGCGGGTCACGAAAGCCGATCAGCGCATGGCGCTCAGATCCGTAGCAGTCGCAGTCCAACGCGGAGACGACAACCACAAGGCATTTGCCACCACCGGCCGATTCGACAGCACCTTCATTGGGCTGGTCAAAGCAGGCACGATGGCGAGTAATTTATCGGCCGCGCTCCGCGCGTTGGCGCGCCGGATGAAAACGAACGTTGAGTTCGTGGGCAAGCTGCGGAAAGCGCTGCTCACGCCCTGCGGCATACTCGCGTTTCTCTGGTGTCTCTTGATTTATTCAATGACGGTGCTCGTGCCGAACGTCGAAGACATGTTGAACAGCATGCACGCGCCGCCTGATGGATTCAGCGCCTTCGTTTTCGGATTTAGTCATTTCTACAAGGCCGTCTACATTCCGACCACCATTGTCGTCGTTACTATTCTCCTGGCTTGCTGTGTCAGCCGCTCGTTTCGGACGGGCGTTGTGAAGCTGATCATTAGCCGTTGGAAATTGCTGCGACAGATTATCATGGGGTTCCGCCAACTCACGTTCATCGGGACTTTTGAGATGTTGCTCAGCAACAATATCCCAATTGCGGACGCGCTCGATACCTGTGCGCGCACTCTCAAGAACACGCCGATGGAGAAGGAGTTACTCGTGGTGAAGGAGAAGCTCGCGCTCGGCATGAACCTGGGTGAAGCCATCCGGAAATACACCAGCTTCGATCCGCAGCTTTCGCACATGATCGAGGTGGGTGAAAAAGCTTCGAATCTTGCGGAGCAGTTGCTGCTCCTTCGCGATCTGTACGAGGAGGAGACCGCTCAGCGCATCGAATTCTTCACCGGTTTGGTGGGGCTAGTCAGCAAAGTTGCCACCGTGAGCGTCATCGCCGGCATTTATATCGGCACCTATTTGCCAATTGTTATGGCTGGAGTGAAGCTGATGGGAGCGTAGGAAAGGGCCGTTCGCAGGCCTCGCGCAAAGGGAAAGATCTATAAAATATAACACGTGTTATAAATATGTTATTTTGCAATTGCTCCGAAATGCTGAATTTCCCTACCCTTTGCGTACCTCCGCGTACCTTTGCGCGATGCCAACAAAAATTTGGACTGGTCACAGAATGACATCAAAAACAATTAAGATGAATCGTGCCTTTCTCATTTTCTCCGTTGGCCTGACGATCGGTTTCCTGGGCTTGTGCACCGGCCGTGCGCAGAGTGCATCAGGCACCCCGAAACCCGTCGCGGGAAATGTAACACCAGTCGTGAAACCGCGGACTGCAACAGTACAAAAACCGGTAATCGCTAATTCGAACGCGGCAAATCCGAAGCTCCCCGAGCCGGAGGGGACGAAAATCGTGGCCCTCTACCGCGGCAACGGTTCATTTGATGAGGCGCTGGCGCAGAAAGTTCGTCCGGCGCTCGTGAAAACTTTTCACCTCGAAAGTGAGGCTCAAACCGCTTCGGCCGCCAGCAATCCGATTACTCGAGCTGTTGAGGCGCTGAACCTTGTGCCGAGTCTGGTAAGGACCGGTTCCCGATGAACAGCTCAAGCGTCTCACGCTCTCAGGCCGGGTTCACCATGATTGAGCTCGCCCTGGTCATCAGCATTCTGGTTTTATTGGCGGGATTGGCTTCGATTGCGGTCCCTCCATTCATCGCATACAGCAACGGAAGAAAGGCTGGGGAAGCGCTGCGCGCTGTCAAAGCTGCGCAGCTAATGTACCTCGCGGACAATCCGGCGGCGCCTGTGGCCAACCTGACCCAGGCACTGCTGCTGCCCTACATGCCGAACGGCGCCTGGCCGACGCTGCCGTCGGTGAATGGTGTGACGCCGACGATTAACTGCACCGTGTTTCCGCCCGTAGCAGTGCTAAACGGAACTACCTATAACCCGACCGGATCGACAACGAATGGCCTATGGAACGTTGGCACATATTAAAGGCAGGACAACGCTTGGTAGGGCCCCGCTCCGGCGGGGCTGCCGTTGGCCCAGATGTAAATTTTCGGACGTGCGGGAGCCGGACCTGCGGGAGCAGGTCCCTGCCGCGAGAAGGCGGATCCACCCTCGTTGAACTCAGTGTTACCCTCTTCCTGATAATGGCGATCAGCGCAATGACGCTCAAGACGATGACGTCAAGCTGGCTGATGCAGAACTGGACGATGGCGCAGAGCATGACGGACGCCTACGCGACGATCGAGACGGCGAACGCTCAGCGCTGGGTTTTTAGTGAAATCCTCACGAGCAACCGGTGGCCGCTATACCCAACAGTCGCGACCGTGCCGGTTACCTTCGGCTACTCTCCGCGCGGCGCGGTTAACGGCACGGTTTACCGAACCTATACTTCGTCACAGGATCCCACGACGCTCGTGCAAACTTACACTCTTGAGTCCTTCGTGGTTTACCAGGATGGACCACGGCAATACTGCAAACTTAGCAAGGTGATAAGAACCGAATGAAACGACCGGGAGAGAATGGTCACACTCTGATCGAGATGGCCCTGGTCTTAGGGATTTCGACCATGATCGCCGCGGGGCTGGTAATGATGTTGCAGGTCCATTTCAACATGCTCGCGAAAGCCACCCAGTATCGTTTCCTCACGAATGATGCTCCCACCATTGGACTCCTGCTGACGAAAACGATGGCGAATGCCGACGATTATCGCATCTACCCTTCTCGAACGGCCGCGCTGAGTCTTACGGGCGCAGCAAACTCCGGCAGTGCAGTCCGACTTTGGATGCGCCAGGCCAACGACAACACAACCCGCCAAGCCATTATTTCTTACGAAACGATCAACGGGAACCCCGGTCTTTACTTCTTTCTCCAAACGCCGAACTCCGGCAACGTTTACCCTTCCAATGGCAACTTTCCAACGAGCCCGAGCTGGCAAATGGCGGGAAGCGACCTGACAGGTGCGACTTTCTCGAATACGGCCGCGGGTGCGCCGGTGAATCTGCAGAATGCGCCAGGGATTCTGCTCGCGACGCTACACGGCGCCAACAACCAACAGATTACTTATGCTGCAGAAAAGAAATGAGCGTGGCGCGGCCCTGATCATGGCCGTCTCGGCCGTGGGACTGGCTTTTGTGGTCTCGGTTGGAGCTTTTCTTCTGGCTGGATCTTTGAATCAGGACACCGCGCGCGTTGTCTCCTCCAAAATCGATATTGCCTCCCGCGAGGAAACGCTGGTCCGAGCCATTGTGCAGCAAGCCGCTCTCGGAATTCAACCAGCCAACAATTACTCCTGGACGACGATCATGACGAACGCAGTCAACCAGGTCCTCGCTACCGCATACGTAAATCCGGCGCAAGTCACCCAAATTTTCGGCGCGAACAGTCCGATTGTCGTAAATACCGGAGATACCGGGGGTGCCAGTCTAGCGATCTTCCAGGGCTATCAAAATGGTGCGGTCCCTTATGGTGGGACCAGCGGCGTTGCGACTCTAGATCAGTTCTATGACGGGACTGTGGAACCACCAACACTTACCTGGGTGGGCAATACGAACATTGACGCAGGAACTGCCGCCACAAATCTGCTCCAGTTTTTTCTCGGTTCCCAGACATCGTCCACTGGATCATCCAGCACGTCCCCGAGCGGTCGGTGGAGCCAACTCACTTATCCAAACATTCGGTTCGGTTTCATGCAGCCAGGCGACACCATGGTAGCCCGGCGCGTCTGGTGGCGTATTCCAGTCGTCTACCAGACCACCGAGCAGACCCAGGAGCAGATCGCGGCAGGCAATGGCATTTATCGTTATCCGGCGGCGGCGGTCAATTATATCCTGTCGGTCTACGAGATTCCCAGCCAGTTGCCCATTACCGGAAACGCCAACATTCAGCTTGGCTTATATTCCGATAACTCGAGTTGGGGTAACACGACCTCTTCGACGAATCCCGTGTACATCGCCAGCTCGAGTTCGAGTTCCGGATCGATCTACGGTGATACCGTCCAGCTGCAAGGAGGCACCTACAACGGCGGGATTGGTTCAAAATGGAATACCAACGTGGGCGCCTCCACTTCTGTCGCTGGAAAAACCTATTCCAACAACACGTTCGACGATCTTGGCGTACGCGAGGTTTCAGACCTTACGCGTACCGCCGGCGCCGGCGCCGCGCCGGTGTCAATTGCCGGAGACAACGGGAAAGTGGTGCTGCTGCCGATCCTTCCTGGTTTACCTTTTTACGACCCTGCTTCGGGAGTGCCGACCGCTTGGGACCTGTACGCCCGGCCTTACTACCATTCCCGGATCCGGATCTCGATTTCCGGCACGAATAGCAACATGAACTATTCCGGGGGGGTGATAAACACAACGGGAACCGCGGGTGCGATCACGGTCACAATCAGTTACTTACCTGACGCTTTTGGTCAGCCGGACGCAATGTTTGGCGTTTTGGATAGTGCTACCGGTTGGACTACCTGGACCTACCAGCAAACTTCCAACGCATCCGGCGGCGGGCATCTCGTGAGGAGCGATGGTTCACCCTGTGATTTTCTACTTTACACGAGCACAAGTACGGGAGTCGCGGGCCAAGACCAGAACATCCTCGAGATAGATCTGAAAAATATGTTTTCTGCCTCAGGTCTTTCCACCCTGGGGCTTTCTCAATCTCAGTGCTATTCCATCTATATCAGTGCCCCTGCGGCAAGTAATACAAATGACACCACCTACGCGCGGGACACCGCGTATGCGAATGTCGGCGTCACGATTACGGACTGCGACGATCTGGGTTTGTTCACCAACGGACTGTCGATTGTGTCGCCGCAACGGGTCTATTTAACCGGCAATTTCAATAATGGTGGTAGCGGAAATAATGGGACGACCGGGATAAAGGCTGCCACAAGCGTCTATACGCCCGATCTCCGCTATGGGATTGACGGACTTCCGTCACAAATCGCCCTGGCGGGCCAGATCTCGATCAGCCAGGCCACTCAAGACTCTGCAACTGCAGTGAATCCGCTCGCCTTCGTGAACGGTGCAAACTCTCCCATGGTTGGAACCGGAAATTCGTACAAGCTGAATGCGATCACGAACCCGCGTCAGGTTCCTCCGATCACGCGTCTGAACCTTCTTTTCACGGTCGAGAAGGAACGGCCGAATTAGGCGGAAGCGTCTCGCGTATAATGGTGATGTCGTTGCGCTGAAAATGGGGTAGGGGTGAAGCTCCGGGTAGGGCGAGGCTCCGGGTAGGGCGAGGCTCCGGGTAGGGCGAGGCTCCGTCCGAGCCGAGGTTCGCGCATCGTCCTCGGCTCGGACGGAGCCTCGCCCTACCCGGAGCTTCACCCCACCGTTTGACGATAGCCGCCCTATGAAAAACGCGCCGTAGTAATGACTTTCCTCCGGCGTTTCGTCTTTGGTCATCGCGGCCTGGATCCTGTTATAGGTTGTAACCAGACTCGTGCAACCAGTGAGGATCCCGACAGCAAAAAGACAAGACAACGCTCTCATGGGTCCTCCGGGACGGGGTATTGCGATGGGTATTGCTTTTTAGGTTTCGATTTTTTTTGCCTGTTGATTGTGTTCTTGCCCGATTCCTGGAACTGCCCGGTTGACAGCGCATTGCGAAGATCGGTCGCGTTTTCGTTTACGTGGCCAATCAGGTCGGGCTCGGCGAGGTCATGTTCCGGACCAATGATTGACCTCCGGTTGTAATCGCTGACCTGCACCGATCGCTCGGGGTTCTCGGCTTGGAATGCAATGGGTGTAATGATAAATGCCAGGTTCGTGCGCGAACGCGAAGAAGACTTGAATCGAAAAGCTTGACCAAGCAGCGGAATACTCCCAAGGATCGGCACCTTGTTGGTTGAGACTGAGTTGGTAATGGTCACAAATCCGCCCAGGATCAAGCTGTAGCCGCTGGGAACCCGCGACAGGTTGACCAAGTGCGCCTCGTTGACGATCGGATAATTGTTGGTGATGGTGGTCGAGCCAATGCCACTTGTCGCCGGGACCGTGCCCACCTGCGTCGACACGGTGCCATCAATCTGGAGCCGAATGGTGTTATCCGGCAGAATGCTTGGCGTCACGAGCAGGGTGGTGCCGATCTCACGGTTTTTAGACACGTCGCTCGGATCGAGATAATACCGAACATCGTTGGCAATCTCCGGACCCGCGGTGGTCGAAGTGACGGTTGAGATGATAATCGGTGTGCGTGTCACCACCCTGACGGTTGATGTCTGGTTGTCTTCCGTGATGACCAGGGGCGCGTTCTCTTCGTGCGCCCGCGTATTAGCATACAGGGCATGGAGCACAGCGGTTACCGTGACCGGGCCGAGAATGACGTTGGTTCCTTCATTTCCCAATGCGACGGCGCTCCCGCGCGCGATCGTCGAAGTCGACAAAACTGGTCTGAAGCCGAACGCGGCGTCCAGATTGGTCTGCACCTCGCCGGAAAGGGTCAAACCGTTTTGGCCCAAGGTAGACGACCAATCCACTCCGGTGTATTTGTCTCCGGTCGTCGTGATGCTGATGACACGCACCTGAATGGAAATCTGGCGCCTTGGCACATCAATGGATTTGAGGTAACGAGCGATCTTCGGGATCACGGTCTCGTTGTCGCTTACGACGATCGTGTTAATCTGTGGTTCGAGCGTCGCGGAACCGCGGTCGGGTGTTAAAAAATGGCCGAGCATGCGCTGGATGTCTTCCGGCCTTGGATGCAGGTATTTGAGCTCGTATCGATACTCCTGCTGCGGAAGCGTAGCGATTTGATCCTGCGTGAGTGCGTACAGGGTACTGCCTTTCTGAAAAAGCACCAGGTTGTATTGCAACGCCAGTTCACGGATGCTATCCAGCGGATTGCGCCCTCTGAAAAGTTCGCCTGTCACTTTGATCGAATCGAGAGACGGGTTTTGGAAATATTGGTAATTCGCCTGTCGCGCCAGGTATTGGTACAGATCGTTCAAAGGGTAGTTGTCGAGCCAGAAACTGTCGCTGGTGTTTAGCGTTGGGTCTCCTGGTTCGCTGGTTGGCGTGCGCTTGGTCGGCGTGGGGGTTGGGGTAACCTCCTCGCCAGGTGTCGGCGCCGGCGACGAATCGGGCGTTTGTGGCAATGCCTGCAGTCCGGCATCCGGAGTGGAGGCGGGCGATACGGCAGGTGCCGGCGCCGGCGACGAATCGGAGGTTCGTGGCAAAGCTTGCTGCGTTGCAATCGGAGTGGAGACGGGTGACGCGGCAGGAACTCGCCCCACAAGTGACAACGACAAAATCGCGGCCAAACATCCGACCGCTATTAAAAGGCTTCTAACAGAAACGAACTTGTTAGTGGGCATTCTATTTTTATAATTGGAGACCGTCGTTTCCGGGGCGGTATCCGCAGGCAACTCTTTGGACTGGGATCGAATTGCACTCTTCGTGAGCTGTTGTAGCTCGAAATCACAGAACCGCACATCGCGTTGATAACTGATAGAAGAGGCCGGCTGCCCGATGCCGCGCACCCAACCTCCCGACCTCCAGCGCTGGTTGCCCGTCCGACATCCGCCAACCCGCTTACAATGGCAATCCGTGCCGGCAGGGCCATGAATCGTTACGCCCGAATTTCAGGAATATAGATTTCGTCATCTTTCGGTTAACTACGATGAATGCGATCTTTTCCGCGCTTTATGGCAGCTTTGGATAATTTTTTCAATATCTGTTTATAAAGTTTTTGAGTTAAATTCTCCTGCCCCCATAAGCATTTACTTAAGCGGGGTAGGCGAAGCGTCCACGCTTTGCACCTCTTCAAAGGCGCGCAAACCGAGACGGTTCGCCTGCATTTTGACGCCTCCGCGAACTCTGAATCGCTTAAGTAAATGTTTATGGGACGCGCTCATGCGCGATCCGGCGCCTCACTTACACCTTGACCCAGAGTTGGAATGAACGTCGTTATTTCATATCTCGCAAGTCGCACCCTGCCTTCCTACTATTTCGGACAACGCCCAGTGAACGAACGAAAATGAAAATGAAACACGTATTCTTGGCGATCGCCACGGTGTTGGCAATCGCGTCCGCCGGACAAACCAAAGCGGGACCGGAAGCGGGAACCGGCCTTGGCACCATCATTGTGTATCGCCCATGGTCAATCATCGGATCCGAAATGAAATTCAATTTGAATCACGGACCCAACCTGACGGTCCGCAATGGCACATATTATCGCCTTACTGTCCTGCCGGGGGATAGCATTATCAGCCATGACGATGTGCCATTCATCGACGAAGACGAGCAAACGGTGCACGTAGAACCGGGACAAACCGTTTACTTCCAGTACATGATCGCTTTGTCCTTGATATTTGAGGTAGCGTCCGACCAGGAAAAAGCGGCCAGAACGGTGAGCAAACTGGAACCTTTAAACTGAATTAATCTCTTTTCCTTTAAGACAGCAACGGGCCAAGGCTGACAAACGCGATGATGATCGCGTCTTCGACATCAGGAATAGTTTTGAACGAACGCCCTCGCAGTACCAGCAGGCAGCCGGCTGCAAGCAGTGAGCCAAGCGAGCCTCCGGCAAATGCCGCCATAAGGATGACTACGCCAAACGCCCGTTTCGTTTCAGGGTATCCAACGCGAATCATCAGCAAACCAACCAACCCGCCAATGGCAATTTTCCAGAAATGGCTCAATAGATCCGGCTGTCGTTGAAAGATCAGACCGGCCACGAGTGCGACCAGCGCGCCCAGGAAGGTCGCTCCAACGCCATGTCCGGTTCGTCGAGTCCGCAGCGCGTATGCGAGTAGTGAGTAGACCGCCAGGAACAAGGCCGCGCCCAGGAGTCCGCTCTTCAGATAGGCGAGACCAGCGCCGGCTCCAGCGAACAGTTCCACCAGGAAGTACCACACCGGGATCGGAGCGTGACAGGAGCGGCAGCGACCGCTCAGCAGCAGCCAGCTGACCACCGGAATATTGTCGGTTGCTCGAATCTGGGTCCGACAGGAGGGACAAAACGATCGCCGCGGCTGCGTCACCGTCAGCCCGATTGGGATGCGATAAATGCAAACGTTCAGGAAAGACCCAATGCTCGCCCCAATCGCGGCGACACAGGCGACCAGAATGCATTGAACTAGAAGGTCAGGCCCAGCCATTGTTCAATCCGATGCCGCACAAGCAGGACGCTTACACAACGGGGCGGCGTGGGCGAAGCGTCCTCGCTTTGCTCCCTTGCGAAGAAGCAAAGCGAGGACGCTTCGCCTACGCCGGCCGATGTCGATCGCAACAAAAGGCATATCATTTCGGGGACAGGACACTAGCTGAAGGATTGGCGTCCCACGACAAAAAAATTTTGGAAGCGCGCGTCTTCTCGACCCCAAAAACCGTAACGTATTATCACCATTTCTCGCCCATCATGATTTCAAGCATTAGCAAGGACAAAGTCGAATTTCCGGAATATCCGATTCCAATCGAGTTGGACAACCGATCCGAACTGAACGCTGACAACCCTGATGGAGGGGTTCACTAATGCTCACGCTAGCCTGGCAACTCCTTAAATACCGACGCGACCCAGTTTGGATTGCGTCCCAGCGCACTATTCACAACCAAGTACAAGCACGAAAGAATCGGGCAGAGTATCATTCAGGCTGAAGTCAGCGTCTTCTCGCAAACGAATGCTCAGAGCGGATTCGCGGCAACGATTATTCTCTTTTTAACGGCACTGGCGATATGTTCCTATGGCATCCTCCGTGACAAGAATGTGCCGCGCTTCACCGCGGCGGCCGGTGCATTTTTGCCGACAATCTTTCAAGCCATTACACGTCTCTCAATGGACGCCTGCCTTTCCCAAACGGCCACGTTGTTTTTCTTTGTCTTCCTGACGCACGTGCTATTGCGACGGGATCTCAATGCGCGAAGTTTCACTCTGTTTTTCAGCCTCGGCCTCGCCTACCTGCATGAAAAGGGGCCGGTGCGGCAGGGCTGCGTAAGCGAAGCGTCCTCGCTTTGCCCTCTTCTGAAGAAGCAAAGCGAGGACGCTTCGCCTACACCGCCCTGTTCGGGGACACGATATTAGCTGGAGGATTAGCGTCCAATGGCGAAAAAAAATTTGGGAGCGCGCCTCTCCTCGATCATAAGAACTATAACGACTTGTTTCAGCATTTTACGCGTACCATGATTTTAAGCATTACTGAAGGTTTAACAGTAGGTTATAAGGGTCGAGCGGTCGCTACGCTGACCGAGGATATTCACTTTGCCGGCGGCGAAGCCACGCTTCTCCTCGGTTTGAATGGCCAGGGTAAAACGACATTGATGAAGACCCTGGCCGGGCTCATTCCGCCAGTCGCTGGAACCGTCTCTCGGACACGCTCGTTGTATCTGTCGGACGAAATCG
This sequence comes from uncultured Verrucomicrobiae bacterium, assembly GCA_963750185.1. Classification (GTDB taxonomy): domain Bacteria; phylum Verrucomicrobiota; class Verrucomicrobiia; order Chthoniobacterales; family JAFAMB01; genus JAFAMB01. Next base: position 5,471 of record CAVVPV010000027.1, on the reverse strand, counting down.
ATTTTCCGGAAAATCTGACTCCAATGGAGATCATCCGTTCGTTGGATTCACGTGGTAAACATCGCCAGATCGGGGCCGAACTTCTCCATGATCTGGAAGTGCCGAATAAAAAATATAGGCAACTTTCCAAGGGCAATCGCCAGAAGGCGCGCATCGCGATTGCGGAGGTGGTGTCAGCCAGCCGTACCGTTCCGTTGCTCGAAATGGATGAACCACTTTCGGGTCTGGATTTCCAGGCCAGAGAGTATCTGGTCGACCGTTGGCTGGGCAAAAATCATGAGGGACGCCATCTCCTCGTCAGTTTGCACCCGTCGGAAATTCCGGTCGTTCCGAGTCAGATTTTACTCGTCGCGAAGGGCAACATTTTCTCTGTGGAACCGGGGATGCCCTGGCCCGAGATCCGTGAACGCCTCCAGGAACCCCTAGCTGTCACTGCCTAAAACCAGGAAGGACCGGCGACGCCCGTGCCACTCTATGAAATCGATCTTTCTTCTCCATTTTCGTCAGATCATTCGCGAGAACGATTGGATTCTCCCGATGCTCGTGTTGCTCGCATGCGCGCTGTTTGGAGATCGGCTTGCGCCGATTCAAGATGATCCGAGCCTTGGATTTTCCGCTCGAACCCAGGCGATCTGGGGCGGCGCATGGCTTTGCTCAATTCTCTGGGTCAGTTTTGTCGCGGCCAGGCTTGGCTCGATGCAGCGCGCAAAACGGCTGCGCGATTTCTGGAAGAGCCTCGGCTTAAATGACTTCAAGTACTTCGGCGGTCTGTTTCTGATCCCGAACATCCTGAATGCCGGGCTCTTTCTGCTCGCGGCGGTGCTGAGTTCGATCTGTGGCAGAATGCCGGAGGCTCCGTTGAATGAGTGGATCCTGGTGAATCTTCAGGCAGTTTCCTTCGCTGTGCTGGCCCAGGCGATTGTTGCCGCGGTGATTCTGGCAGTGACCAATTACCTCGATGCAGCTCCCTCGTTCGCGTGCGGATTCCTGCTGAATCTTTACGGCATGTACGGCATCGAGGTCGTGGACCTTGCCCGATCCAGCCAAAACCCCGGGGCTGCTGTATTCGCCGATCTGCTTTGGAGTATCGGACCGCACCTGCACTTTGCTGATTTCACTTCGCGGCTCACCTTCTTTTGGGGCGCCTTGCCGCCAACGGTGTTCCTGAACGCAACGCTTTATTTCGGCGGCCTGCTTCTATTCGCCGGCGTCCTTAGCGTCCGCCTTTGGAAATATCGTAACGCCTGACATGAAACAGATTGCCTTCATGCTGCTTGGGCTCGGTTGCTGGATCTTTGGCGGATCGCAGATCCGCAACTTTCAATGGGTTCCCGACGAAGCTCCACGCTGGAATCCATTCGCGATCAAAGAAAGCGGACTTGGACGAACACTCTCCCGTATCCTGACCGAACAGGCCAATACCGCGTACCATCACGGTCTCTTTGCAGTGGGCGAACGCAAAGTGGCCAACCCGTTCTCTCAATGGTTGGATGCCGGCAATAATTCGCTCGGATTCCCGGGGAGGCTCAAATATCGCCCGGTCGATCGGTTCCCGCTGAAGCCTTTCGAAGTGAAAGAAGCGCTTGAACAGGCCGAAAAGAATATTCGATTCGCGTTTGAACTTGATCCGGGCGACTACGCTGCCTACGACGTCTACCACTTCTTCCTGACGACCGAATTAACGCAAACCGAGTTTGGGACTGAATCGCTGAACGTATTAGGTGACTGGCAAGGAAAAGAGCGTGAACGCAGGCGCCAACGGGCGATCGAGATCACCGAGCAGGCGATTCGCAAGTTTCGTCCAGCAATGGATCCGGAACGTTATCTCACCGGGGCAGTCATATGGTACAACCGCTTCATGCTCATGGCGCCGGACGTGAACAGCCTGCAAGCTTCCGTTGACGCCCGAAACCGATTTGATTCTCTCGGATTCGCAACGCTCCAAAAGATGCAGTTTTATCTGGGCGGGGCAACGAAGTGCGAAAACGACTTAAAGGCGAAAGGGCTCTGGGAAACTCGTCCATTACCTCGCCGAAATGATTACGCGAAGGTCTTCCAGCTCATGAGCGCGCTCACTCACTCTCTGAGTCTGACCCTGGAGAACAATCGGGCCCATATGCCCGGTTCGTATCTGGGGTCGTTGGGCGAATTGGGCGAGGGATCGACTAGCAACTAGTAGTTCCTTGCAACAATGAGCGATAATATCGTCGTCGTTCTCGTTCTCGGTCTTTGGAACTTGGTGTGGCCTCCATGGGGCGGAAAGGCGCGAAGCCTGGAAACTGAACGCGGACAGGATCAGCAACAATCGAAAACCGACGACGAGGACTATCGGGGAACAAAGCAATCAGGAGTAGAAACACGGTTGAACAGCGTCTCGCCAATAAACGGTCCCACCAACGCGGGATCAGACTTCGCTTACCAGCCGAACGCTTCGGCACACGGGCCACCCACATCCAGTGTTGTCCTGACCAACCTCACGGAAGTCTATCGCAATCGCAAATTTTCGGTCCAGCGATATTTGACCTGTCCCTACCCCCACATACTGTTTCGGCGGAATGTCAACGATCCTTGTACTAGGCGGCGGTGTTATCGGGCTTTCGATGGCGATGATGCTGGCTCGGCAAGGCCATGAAGTCACCGTTTTCGAACGCGACAGCGTGCCTCTTCCCGGCTCGCCGGAGGAAGCATGGCACGCGTGGGAAAGACGAGGGGTCGCTCAGTTCCGGCAGCCACACTACCTGCACCCGCCCGTAGGCCATCTCCTCGATTCCCATCTGCCAGAGGTGAAAGAGGCGTTGCTCCGGGTCGGCTGCGTATCGTTCGACGTTCTTGCGACTATGCCCCCGTCGGTCACCGATCGCACGCCGCGAGAAGGGGATGCACGGTTCATAACGATCACGGGTCACCGCCCAACAATCGAGTACGCGGTCGCAAGTGTCGCCGAAAGGCTCCTTCCCGTCCGTCGCGGCGCCTCTGTCGTGGGTCTGTTGACAGGGCCATCGACTGCGAACGGAATCCCGCACGTCACCGGCATTCGCACAATGGACGGCGACGAGGTCTCTGCCGACCTCATCGTCGACGCAATGGGGCGATGTTCGAAGCTATCGAACTGGTTGGAGGACATCGGAGCTCGCCCTCCGATCGAGGAGGCCGAGGACTTGGGGTTCATCTATTATACGCGGTTCTTCCGCTCTAGGACCGGGGTGGTTCCGTCCTACCGCGCGGCGCTCCATACATACTTTCATTCGTTTTCGCTACTCACGCTCCCCGGCGACGCGGGCACCTGGTCGGTGACCGTGTTTATCTTCTCGGGCGACCAGTCGCTGAGGAGACTGCGCGATCCCAAGCACTGGACGGCTCTCGTCGCCGCATGTCCGTTGCATGCACACTGGCTCGACGGTGAGCCGATCACCGACGTGCTCCCGATGGGCGGCTTCCTCGACCGTTACCGGCGTTTCGTCGTCGACGGAGTTCCGGTGGCCACAGGGATCGTCAGTATAGGCGACTCGTGGACCTGCACGAACCCGTCGCATGGGCGCGGGATCACCATGGGCCTCATACATACCCACGGCACGGCAGAGGTCGTACGGCAACACCTGGACAATCCACTCGCGCTCGCACTCGCACACGACTCCATGACCGAGACGCGAGTGACGCCCTGGTACCGTAACACGATCGAGATCGATCGGACGCGGATCGCCCAGGTCAACGCGTTGATCAAGGGTCGGCCGACACCGCAGCCGACAGACCCGCGTGCACGCATCGCCAAGGCGCTTCTGGTCGCGATGATGTACGACGCCGACCTCTTTCGAGCAGGCGCCGAGATGAGGTCGCTGCTCGCGTTGCCGCAGGAGGTCATGGCGCGGCCGGGAGTGGTCGACCGTATCATGGAGGTCGCCGGCGCCCATGAGGCGGTGATCCCTCCCGGGCCCTCTCGCGAGGAATTGCTCCGTATGCTGGCATAGCGAGGGAGGCAAGACGAAGTGTTGCAGGTTAACGGCATTTCGCTTCATGTGAGAGGGACAGGTCAGATAAGAGAGGAAAGAGGGAAAGTGAAAGAAGACGAGAAGGAATTGGGATCGCCGATGCAAGAAGTTTGAGTCGGGGGCACGCGAGGGCGGCGCAGCAAACAAAGCGGGAGGATCCTGGATCCCGAATTTTTCGGCCAAAACAATTCGCGACCAGCGCCCAGCGGAAAACTACAAGGCAACGCTAAATACCATACAGGCAGATCGGGTATAAAACCGGCCAGAGGAGGATCTTAACCAATCGGTCGGATTCGCAGATCGCGGAAAACCCAGAGCGTGTCAGCACAGCCCAGGGCTCTTAAGCGCGTGGCAGGCCGCCGACGTTTGTAACCCAGCTTGTGCTTGAGATTGTAGAAGTGCGATTCAACAAAGGACTGACTTCCCAGGATCACGCCATCAGTGAAGTAGCGAATGCGGCACCGTAAGCGTTCGGGCAGGGAGAGTTCGCCGTTTTGCTGGTCAACAACGGTTTGAGCGGTGACCAGGTCAAAGGCTGGCCGCTTGGTTGTGGTGTTCAAGCTTCCGTGCACGAAGAGGTACTTGCGATACTGCCGGCTGACTTCTTTCCAGGAGGTAGTCTCTAACTGGCCCAGAACAATTCTGATACCCTGGCGGGCCAGGGAGGAACCCTTGGCGAGCGCCTCAGCGTAGCCACAATAACGATAATCTTTGGGATCGGCACAAAGACCGGCGCGAACCGGGTTGAGTTCGATATAAGCAGCCACGGCGGCCAAGGCCTCGCCGCCTTCGAGCAGAACGCTCTTAAAGCGATCGGCCCAGAGCACCCCATACCGACCATGACGGCGATTGAACCATTGGGCAAAACGGCCTTTGAGCTCTTTGATGAAGATCGAGAGGTCAAACATGCGGTCGCGATAGGTCTTAAGGAGTCGTTGGATCCGATCGGCGCCATCAGGCTCTTGACGCAGTTGCGCTAACTCCTGATCGAGGACCTGGCGACGCGCTGGACCGTAGCCGGCTTGGATACGGTCGAGTAACTCAGCCTCAGATACCTCTCGGGCTTGAGGCACTTCGCAAAGAAGATGGAAGTGATTAGACATCAGAGCATAGGTCAAAACCCGAACGCCGCTAAAGGCCTCCAGTCGACGCATCAGTAGCACAAATCTTTCTGCCTCGGCGGAGCCATGGTCGGTGGTCTGGAAAATGAATCGACGATCAACCACTCGCGAAACGCAGTGGTAAAAACTCTGACCCTCAGCCTTGACGCGCGGGAACCTCATGTACGTGCAGCAGACTGTACAGAACACAACTCAAAAGTGTAGTTAAAATATGCACTTCGCCTGCGATATTTGATCTGTCCCTACTCGCACTACACAGCACACGGTCCACCCACATCCAGTGTTGTCCTGACCAACCTCACGGATGTCTATCGCAAATTTTCGGTCCAGCGATATTCGACCTGTCCCTACCCGCATGTCCGAA
>CAVVPV010000026.1:0-100449 GCA_963750185.1 uncultured Verrucomicrobiae bacterium | reverse complement strand
TTCCTTTGAAGTACCGGACGCTTTGCTGCCTTCGACAATATTCTGCTTTCCAGACCGAGCCGCCTGGATCATCTGGTCGACGGTGCGATCCTTCTGAGAAAGAAATCGCTGACAGAACCGATAGGTAAGATCGTAAACAACCTCTGCCTTGCGGTAGGACTGGAGCTGGCTGTAATTACCGTGCGGAGGAATAAACCCCAGTGGATCTTTCATGGACGGACTCGAATGGGCGAGAATATACGACCTCTACGACTTATAAGTCGTATATTGGAACAAGCAGCCTAAGAACACAACTCCAAAAAATAAAGTTATGCCATTTCGGAAAACCCCGAACCAAGACGGCCATATTCGCGTTGGTGTCGGCGGGTGGACATATGAGCCTTGGCGCGGCCTCTTTTATCCCGCCGATTTGCCGAAAACTCGCGAACTGGAATATGCCAGCCGGAAGCTGACGTCGATCGAAATCAACGGCACTTATTATCGGTTACAGAAGCCGGAGACTTTTGCCAAATGGCGCGATGAAACCCCAGACGATTTCGTGTTCTCAGTCAAGGGCGGCCGCCATGCCACCAATCGGAGCGTTCTGGCAGAAGCGGGAGGATCCATCGAGCGATTTTTTGCCAGCGGTGTTCTGCTGCTTGGAGACAAGCTAGGACCGATCAATTGGCAATTTGCGGCGACCAAGAAATTTGATCTGGAGGATTTTGGGGCTTTTCTCGCGCTCTTGCCTGATAGCATCGAGGGTCGCGAAATTCGCCACGCGGTGGAAGTGCGCCATGACAGTTTCAAGACACCCGACTTTATTGAGCTCGCGCGTCGACGCGGTGTCGCCGTCGTGGTGTCAGGCGACAGCGAATTCCCGCTCATTACCGATGTGACAGCGCCTTTGGTCTACGTGCGTATCATGGGCGCGGATGAAACCCACAAGCTTGGCTACTCGTCTGCCGCGCTCGATGTTTGGGCTGACCGCGCCAGGATCTGGGCCGCCGGCGGCTCACCAGCGGATCTGCCACTGATCGCTCCAGCTCCGAACAGCAAAAACGCGTGCGACGTCTTTCTCTACGCAATCTCAGGTTTTAAGGCACTCAATCCCGCCGCCGCATTGGCGCTCATCGAGCGCTTGAGCCCGTCCAAGGCAACATGCTGAACACAGCCTCCCCGCTTTGCTTCTTCCCGAGAGTGCAAAGCGAGGACGCTTCGCCTACAGCCAGCTGATTGTTTTTCTGCGTTGCTCTCTCGATCTGTATCATCAAGATATGATGGCTACGTATCCCTATAAAGATTCTCAACTACCGATCGCGCGGCGCGTCTCTGATTTGTTAGGGCGGATGACGCTGCCTGAGAAAATCGCCCAAATGTATTCGCACTGGCTGATTTTGTCTGCCGAGGGCAGTCATCGGATCCGTACCGATGCCTTCTGCCAAACTGCGACCACGGATGACATAAAAGAAATGCTCAGGCTCGGGATCGGGCAGATCACCCGACCCCTTGGCACGCGGCCTGTGCCTCCTAAAGAAGGGGTTCGCGCGTTGAACGCCCTGCAAAAGTTTCTCGTCGAAGAAACCCGGCTCGGCGTGCCGGCAATATCCCACGAGGAGTGTCTGGTGGGGCTGATGGTCAAGGGCGCAACGCTGTTTCCTTCGGCGTTGAATTATGGTTCGACTTGGAATCCGGATCTTATTGAAGCGGTCGGTCGGGAAATTCGCAAAGAGGCTAGACAGATCGGATGCCATCAGGGGTTGGCACCGGTTTTGGACGTGTCCCGCGATGTTCGTTGGGGACGCACCGAGGAAACAATGGGAGAGGATCCCTATCTGGTTGGGGTTCTCGCGACCCGCTATATCAGGGGGCTTCAGGGGGAAACCCGCGAACTGCTGGCGACCCTGAAGCACTATGTCGGACACTCCTTTAGCGAAGGGGGGCGCAATCATGCACCGGTGCATCTTGGTTTCAAAGAGCTCAACGACATCTTCATGCTGCCATTTGAAATGGCGGTTAAGCAGGCCAACGCCGGCTCTTTGATGCCCGCCTATCACGATATCGACAATGAACCCTGTCATGCGTCCCACTTCCTGTTAACCGAAGTGCTGCGCAACCAGTGGAACTTTGATGGCCTGGTGGTCGCCGATTATGCAGGCATCAACTTGCTCTATGCCCACCATGGAGTAGCCAGGGACAAGGCTGAAGCGGCCGCCCTCGCATTCAACGCAGGACTGGATATTGAGCTACCGGGGTTTGAATGCGCACAGCACTTGCAGCAGGCGGTCGAGCGTCACCAGATAAACGAAGAAAAAATCGACGAAATCGTCGCGCGGGTCCTCGCCGAGAAATTCCGTCTTGGCTTGTTTGAAAACCCGTATGTCGACGAGAATCAGGTGAGCCTGCAATCTGATAGCGCAAGAAACCTGGCGAAAGAGGTAGCGCTACAATCAATTGTTTTGTTGGAGAATCGGGGAATCCTGCCTCTCGACATCGCGAAGAAACCCAAAGTGGCTGTCATTGGTCCGACTGCGGCTGATCAGTTGGCAATGTTTAGCGGCTACAGTTTCCCGGTCCACTTGATTATGGCCAACATGCAAGAGGAGTGCGTCCAGTACGCGAAAACGCCGCTGCAGGCATTGACCGAACGCTTCGGTGATAACAATGTGCGGTACGCTAAAGGCTGCGAAATCCTCACCGAACGCAACCGGGAGGCACCGGTTTTTCCGGGTGACGTTGATTCGGATGTCGCCGCCAATCTTAAACGCACTTCGCCAATCAATCGGGAGACCGCGCACGTTCAGGATGCGGTCGCCTGTGCGCGCCAATCCGATGTCGCTATCGTCTTCGTGGGAGACCTGGCTGGCCTGTTCCAGACGGGCACGGTGGGTGAAGGCTCGGATACCGACAGCCTTCAACTGCCTGGGGTGCAGGAAGAGCTTTTGAAGGAGGTCGTCGCAACCGGCACGCCCACAATAATCGTAATGACCTCGGGCCGGCCCTATGCCCTGGACGGTGTCGAAAACGATTTAGCGGCAGTCCTGATGGCCTTCCAGCCTGGACAAGAAGGAGCCGACGCGATAGCCGATCTGCTGACCGGTGAGGTCAACCCCAGTGGGCGCCTGGTAGTTTCAATCCCAAAAAATGCCGGTGCCGTGCCCTATTATTACAACCATAAACTCAAGAGCGGCGGCACTCCCATCGCGTATCACTTCGGGAGCAAGTATTCCTTCGGCCATGGTCTAAGCTATACCCGGTTTGAATACAGCGCGCTTACTATCAAGCAGGGTCGCGTCAATATCAACGACGGCACCATTGCGCTCTCCTTGGCGCTCGAGAATACCGGCGAGCGCGAGGGTTGCGAAGTAGTCCAGGTCTACGTGCGCGATCCATATGCTTCACTTGTTCGTCCTGTGAAAGAACTGAAGGCCTTTAAGCGGGTGCTGCTGCTGCCGAGACAAAGAGCCGAGGTGAGTTTTGGCATCCCGGTTGACATGTTGAACTTTACCAATAGAGACAACCGACGCATGGTCGAAGCAGGTGTATTTGAAATCATGGTTGGCGCGTCCAGCAGTGATATCAAGCTGAAGGGCAGGGTCGAAGTTGTCGGCGAAAACCGAGTGCTCGATCGAGACTGGCGGATGGAAAGCCAGGCACATGTGAAGCTATTTGAGACGAGCTGAATTATGAAACTCAAAGGATTTCGTTGGTGGATTGTCGGATTAATATGTCTGGGCACGATTATTAATTATTTGGCCCGGAATTCGCTCGCTGTGCTGGCTCCGCAATTGCAGACGAAGTTGAACTTCACGACTCAGGAATATTCCTACATAGTCGGCGCGTTCCAGATTGGCTATACGGTCATGCAATCCGTATGCGGCTTCGTGCTTGATTTCTTAGGGCTCAGACTCGGGTTCTCATTGTTCGGAGCGGCTTGGTCTCTGTTCAACATCTTGCATGCCTTTGCAGGAGGCTGGCTGGGTCTCGCCTTTTGTCGCGGTTTGCTTGGTTTAAGCGAGGCCGCGGCGATCCCGGCCGGAATCAAGGCGATTTCCGAATGGTTTCCCGCAAAGGAACGCTCGGTGGCCGTTGGTTACTTTAACGCTGGTACTTCGCTGGGAGCTTTGTTAGCGCCACCTTTGGTGATCTGGATTTCTTTGCAGCACGGTTGGCAAATGGCCTTCGTAGTCACAGGTGCGATCGGGTTTGTCTGGGTTGCTCTGTGGTGGATATTCTATCGCTCGCCGAAGCAGCATTGGTTGTTAGGTGATTCGGAGCGCTCGTATATTGAGAAGAATCAAGAACCGGATAAAGCGGTAGACAGTGCGGATCGGAAACCTCCACAAGTCAAGAAAATCCTTTCCTCTCGGAAGTTTTGGGGAATCGCTATTCCACGCTTTCTTGCCGAACCGGCCTGGCAAACTTTCAATTTCTGGATTCCGCTCTATCTGGTTACCGTGCGCCACATGAATCTTACGGAAATTGCTATCTTCGGCTGGTTACCTTTCCTGGCGGCTGACCTCGGCGGAATATTCGGTGGTTATCTCTCGCCTGTGGTAATGAAGCTCTTCAAGGTGCAGCTTATCAATTCCCGGATTCTGGGTATCGTGTTCGGAGCACTCCTAATGATCGGCCCGGGATCGATTGGGCTGGTCGGCAGCCCTTATACCGCAATTGCGCTATTCTGCATGGGGGGATTCGCCCACCAGATGATTTCTGCCCTGCTCAATACCCTCAGCGCCGACCTCTTTGATGCTCATCAAGTGGCGACTGCCAACGGCTTTACCGGTACCGCCGCTTGGACCGGCGGACTGACGTTCTCACTAATCGTTGGGGCTCTCGCAAACACGGTTGGCTATGGCCCGCTGTTTGCCTGCCTGGCGCTGTTCGACATCGTCGGGGCGATCGTGGTGATCCTGCTGGTAGGCGTTCGCAGAGGCAATACTCCTAAATAAACTTGCTATTAACGAAATTCCAAAGAAGGAGAATTTAATGTCCATGGTTTCTATCCCCTCTTTTTATCTTAATAACCAGGATGGCTCGCGAATAACGCTGCAAAGCGCAGAAGGCTATATTGTGCATATTTTCGTCCTGGAAGAAGACATCTTACGCGTCATGGTCCTGCCAGAGGGAAAGCCGCGCTTCGCCCGGACATGGGCAATTGCTCCTGGCCTGGATGATGTTCCCCTTGAAGGGCGAGATCGCTTTAATCTGGAAGGCTTCGCGTCACCCGCTGTTGACGTTTTACAGGAAGCCAACCAATTGCGTATCGCAACTGCTCGCGTGCGGCTAATCGTTAGATTGCAAGGATTCCTCTGCCAGTGGGAGGTAATGCACGATGGGCGCTGGCAACTCGCTGCGTCGGATCGATCCACACAAAGCTATAATTTCGGATGGTGGGATGGGCGCGTGTACCACTATTTGAAGCGTGAAACGGATGAAATGTACTTTGGCCTCGGCGAGCGAGCTGGAGACACGAATCGTATCGGGCAAAGCTATCGAATGACCAACATCGATGCGATGGGCTATAATGCCAGAACGACCGACCCGCTGTACAAGCATATTCCATTCTATTTGACGTGGAAGAAGCAGAGCAAGGTGGCGTTCGGTCTATTTTACGACACCGTCGCTGATTGCACGTTCGACATGGGGCGTGAACTGGACAACTACCATGGTTTTTATCGCTATTTCGTAGCTGACTATGGAGATCTAGACTACTATTTCATCGGGGGAACAACGTTGGCAGACGTAGTGCGACGCTACACGTGGTTGACGGGGCGACCAGCGTTTACTCCGAAATGGAGCCTGGGCTATTCCGGTTCAACCATGACCTATACTGACTCGCCGAATGCTCAGGAGCGGATGAATGAGTTTCTGACGGGATGCGAAAAACACGACATTCTCTGTGACTCGTTCCATCTGTCTTCGGGGTATACCTCAATTGGTGAGAAGCGCTATGTATTTAACTGGGATCGGGCGAAATTCCCCGACCCGGAAGGCTTCGTCAAACATTACCTTGATGCCGGCGTCCGACTATGCGCCAATATAAAACCCTGCTTGTTGCGTGATCACCCGCGCTTTGATGAAGCAGTAGCAAAAGGGCTTTTTGTCCGAGATGAGGATGGCAAGCCGACCATGGTCCAATTCTGGGACGAAGTGGGCGCATATCTCGATTTTACCAATCCGAGCACGGTGGAGTGGTGGAAAGCAGGCGTGTCTGAGTCTCTATTGAAACAGGGCGTGGCTGCAACCTGGAACGACAACAACGAATTCGAGATATGGAGTACCAAAGCTCAGATTTACGGTTTTGGTGAAGCCAGGCGGGCCGTTGAAGCTAAGACGCTGCAAACTCTACTGATGATGCGAGCGTCCTGGGAGGCCCAACGCGAATTCGCGCCGGAAAGAAGACCCTTTCTAATTAGTCGATCGGGCGCAGTCGGCATGCACCGATATGTGCAGACCTGGTCTGGAGACAACTATACTTCATGGGAGACGTTGCGGTACAACATCAAGATGGGTGTCGGTCTCGCGCTGTCCGGAGTATCGAACGTTGGTCACGATGTCGGTGGGTTTTCGGGACCTGCTCCGAATGCCGAGCTCTTGTTGCGCTGGGTGCAGTTCGGGATCTTTATGCCGCGCTTTAGCATTCACTCATGGAACGATGATAAATCAGTCAACGAACCGTGGATGTATCCGGAGATCATCCCGTATATTCGTGATCTGATCAAGTTCCGGTATCGGCTCATTCCTTATCTTTATGACCTCTTGTGGCGCTCGCATCACGACTACGCCCCGGTCATCCGCCCAACCTTCCACGACTTCCCGGAAGACGAATGCTGCTACGTCGAAAACGACGACATGTTGCTTGGAGAAAACCTGCTGGTGGCAGCCGTTGTGGAGCCGGGAAAGCGAGCGCGATCAGTTTATTTGCCTGCGGGTTGTGGCTGGTACGATTGCTGGAGCTGCGACTACTACCATGGCGGCCAGGATATTGTGTTACCCGCGCCATGGGACCGTCCGCCGCTCTTGGCCAGAGAAGGCTGTGCCATTCCGCTGAACGTCGCGGAACAGCATTTTGCAAAAGCAGCCGATCAACGCGGCTTTTGCATATTCCCTCACCGCGCCGAGGGAGAATTCAAATATGCGTGTTTCGAGGATGACGGCGAAAGCGACGGCTATCGGCATGGCCGCTATTGGACCTGGCGGTTACAGATTAAGGCTTCCCGATCCGACTTGGTAGTGAAGATAGAACGCGAGGGCATCGGCTATCCAAAAGGCGGCCAGGTCTCATTACTTTTCCCTCGCCAGGAGACGCGGCGGATTGATGTCCGGGGTGGCTCTGTTCTGGCAGATGCTTCGGGCGCGATAAATCGTGAGCTTTTGGTGGCGCTAGATCATTCTTGACTTTTACTTTATTCCAAATGTCGTCGTATAACCGGTTCGTTTGTGATCCTCTTGTCGCCGTGTACCGGGGTTCTTCCAACAAGGGTACGAAAATCTCTCTTGTCTGAACTGTCCCTCTCTGTCCCCTAAGCGAACTCTCTTACCTAACACTACGATGCTTCCCACAGAAGACTACCTGGATAAATGTATTGGTCTTATCGAGCGCATTCGCGCTCAGGCCGACGCCATACGACACGTTGCCGATCGCTTCACGCAGACTATCCTGGCCGGCCGAATGGTGCACCTCTTCGGCAGTGGGCACAGCCGAATCATGGTCGAGGAAATGTGGCCGCGCTACGGCAGTTTCCCGGGGTTTAATCCCATGGTAGAACTGTCGCTTAGCTTCCACCACGCAGTCGTCGGCTCCAACGGCCAGCGGCAGGCGATGTTCCTCGAGAATGTTAGCGGATTCGCCGAGCGTATTTTGCGTAACTACGCGCTCAAGGAGAGCGATAGCGCCCTCGTGATCAGCAGCAGTGGTTGCAACGTCGTGCCGGTTGAGATCGCTGAGGGCTTTCAGCAACGAGGCATCTTTGTCGCAGCCATCGTTAGCCGGGTCCACAGCGATGCTAGCACCAGCAAGCGCCCTGATGGGAAGAAGCTGAGCGACTTCGCAGACATTGTCCTCGACACGGGCGCGCCTGTGGGCGACGGAATGATAAAGCTTGACGGACTGCAGCAGCCAGTAGCGCCCGGTAGCACAGTCGGCGGGTGTATCCTTGTTAACTGCATCAAAGCCGAAGTCGCGAAACGCCTTATCGAAGGCGGCCAACCGCCCAAGGTGCTCGCAGCCGGCGCAATTCTCGGCAGCGAGAGAGCGGCGGCGGTGTTCGAGGCAGCCTACGACGAACACGCCCACCGCTTAGCAAGGCTGTTCGCCGATGTGGGGACTAACCGATGAAAACACTCTCTGAAGCCCCGACCGTCTACGAGACCGACGTCGTTGTCATCGGCGCAGGCAGCGCCGGCTGTTGCGCCGCGATCGGCGCAGCAGAAGCAGGCCGGTCGGCCGTGTTAGTCGAGCGCTAAGGCTTCGCCGGCGGCACAAGCGCACAAATCCTCGACACATTCTACGGCTTTTTCACGCCGGGTGAAGAGCCACAGGAAGACCATTGCATTATCCAATCCCCCAGGATAGGATAGCATGTGCAAAGAGATTCCCTGCCTCAATCACAGCCTGACATTATTCCCGGTTGCGCAAATGAGGCCATCAAAGATTTCAAGGAGATCAGCAAATACTTATAGATCCAGACGTGAACTTCCTGACTAGCGATATTAATACCGGTTCTGCGTGGTTGCTTGTCGCGACTGTTTTAATCGTGGGTGTGTTTCACACGGTTGCTCCGGACCATTGGGTACCAATTGTACTAATCGCGCGGCAACGTGGGTGGTCAAAAACAGAGACCGCTCGTGCAGCTCTGCAAGCAGGCACTGGGCACGTCGTTACGACATTGATCCTAGCGTTAGTTGTCTGGGTGGCCGGAGTGGCTGTCGCCGCTCAATTTGGACACCTGATTGACTCAATATCGAGCATTGCGCTCGTTGGATTCGGTCTGTGGTTTGCGGTTATCTCGTGGCGCGAGATCCATTCTGCCGAGGGGCATGGTCATGGCCAAAGCCATGGTCACGGGCACAGTCACAGCCACGATTTTTCGCACCTGGACCATGAGCACAGCGGACATACCCACGAGCACGGAACGCACACTCACGGTCACGCAGGCGTGGAAGTCGATAAGCTTTACGCGCCTATGAAACTGCGCGGCCAAGTCGCCACGACGCATATTCACGCACACAAACATGGCGACGCCTCGCCTGCTCACCGGCACTGGCACGATCATAGCGAAGCCTCGAATCACAGTCTGTCTGCCACGCTGGAAACTGCGCCGCCACTGCATAAGCATGCGCATAAAACCACAGGTCGAACGGCCCTCCTCTTGATTCTTGGCTCGTCGCCAATGGTTGAAGGAATCCCGGCTTTTTTCGCCGCTGCCAAGTTCGGCGTTGCCCTGATCGTTCTCATGGCGATCGTCTTCGGTCTTAGCACTATTGCGACGTATGTCCTGTTATCCGTCTATTCGACGACCGGTCTGCAACGGGTGAAACTCGGTGCGATAGAAAAGTACGGCGAAGTGTTAAGCGGCGTATTTATTGCGCTTGTTGGCGTGGCATTTTGGCTCTTCCCGATTCTCTAGATGCATCATGATCACTAAGGCCACGATCATGAATCCGGGAATGGTGAGTACGTGAGGCTGGGAAGGAAACAGTTACGTTGATCAATGAGCGTATGACAGACCTAAAAGCCCATTTTGCTCATTTTCTCTAAAAGCAGTTTGCGAGCACGGTCCACCTTCATTTCGACCGCCTTTAACGAGATCCCGAGCAGTTCTGCGGTTTCAGCCTGCGGGCGGGCTTGCAAAGCGGTTAAGATGAACGCGTTTTTGATGTCTTCGGGCAATTCAATGATCGCCTTTTCCAGAGCGTTTGACTCCTCGAGGCATTCAGTTTTTGGGTCCGGTCCGCACCCCGTCGCCTCGAACCAACTTGGATCTTCACGTTCCGGCTTACAAGAGTTGAAAGAAGCCGTCTGCAAGGAATCCCAGTAAGCCCTGTTTCTCAAGTGATCGCGGCATAGATTCGATGCGATATGGTACAACCAGGCCGCGAACTTTGCCGCCGGACGAAATTTTCCCCTGTTGACGTAAGCCCGAACAAAAGTCTCCATGACCAACTCCAGTGCGTCGGCTTCGTTGCATACATGAAGCAACACGAAACGAAATAAACCCTCCCGGTGCCGATCCATCAAGGCGTTAAGCGCCTGATCTTCGCCAAGCTTTAGCGCCTGAACCAAGGCTATATCCGGCTCTTCTTGTGCCATTTCCTTTTTCATTAAGCTCGGTAGTCACGACTGGCTTCGTCAGGGGGCTAGCTGTAGTTTTGCGGAGGCTCAATTGAAAACTACATCACACCATGAGCAGTACTATGATTCGGAAGAACCTTTCTTTATGGCTCGAAAGAGCTAAAGCGGGCCGCCTTCGGAAAAGGCGGAAGCTAATTGAAAAGCGGCTCAGCTCTGAAACCACAGCCATGCGTGCGCAGATGAAGCAGCAAAAAGAAGCCTCGAGACATGCAGCGCCGGACGCGCTGGAGCGCGTCCCTACCCTTGGAACGGTATCGCCTAATCAAATCGTCAAGCCCAGGGCTTCTTCGCCGAAACAATTGCCCTTGCGCATTGTTATGGAGAACAGCTCTGACTGGGCCGTGAATCTTGGAGTCTCGCGGCGGTGCTTTTCACACTGACAGTCATCAGCGCGTCATGTTGCACAAGATTTATCTTGGCGAGGCAATCGTCGTGGCTATCCTTCTGGCGATCGTTTCTTATCTGCTCCTGTGCCCGCTCGTCGCACGATTGACCGGTAGAAAGAAAGGTCTGCCATGAACGAAGAACCGACGCGCAAAGAATCCGTGGTTCCGTTGGATTCTTCGACGCGACTCGCCTACGAACGCACCTATCTCGCCCATGAACGCACCCTGATGGGGTGGGTGCGAACGGCTCTATCGCTCATCTCATTTGGGTTCACCATCGCGAAGGTTTTTGAGTTCCTGCATAAGAAAGAGGGCGCGCGGGCGCCGCTTCTTGGCCCTCGCGCTATCGGTACCATTATGATCGCAACCGGACTGGTGGCTCTGGCGTTGGCGACTGTGCAACATCGACGCGCTTCAAAGGTATTGCATGAGCACTGCCCCGACCTGCCTCCATCGCTGGCGGGAGTAATGGCAGCGTTCATCGCGTTGCTGGGCATTCTCGCCTTGCTCAGCGCCATTCTGAGGCAGTAAAATATTGGATAACCCAAACACACACCCTCAATGAGCTGCCAAGGATCCATCGGCGGCCATCTGCTACCCACACCAGCATCCCGGAGTTCGGATGCGAACCACTGCGGCTTCGGTCATCGCAATTTTCGGGTGACCACCTGAATTCAACGATCGACAAGCGGAATCGACGACTGTATTTTATGTGCCCGTCAGATCAGTATGTCCCAGCGCCACGAGTGCGAATCGCAACGGCAATAAAGGATTTACGCAGGATCGTTCCAGATGAAAATCTTTTCCCACAGTGCGAGTAGGGACAAAGGCATGCAATTGTTGCCGTATTTGAAGTCAAAAAGGAAATTCCGGATTAAAGGAGGAGCAGCATGGCTGAAAAACCAAATATCCTGATCATCTGGGGAGATGATATCGGCTATTGGAACATCAGCGCCTACAGTAAAGGCATGATGGGATACAAGACGCCCAACATTGATCGCATCGCCAATCAAGGCATGACATTCACCGATTGCTACGGTGAGCAGAGCTGCACGGCAGGGCGAGCGGCGTTCATTATGGGCCAAAGCGTTTTTCGCTCAGGACTCAGTAAGGTTGGGCTACCGGGCGCTGAGCAGGGCATGCGCGCTGAGGATCCAACGATCGCAGAGCTTTTGAAACCGCTTGGCTATGCCACTGGCCAGTTCGGGAAGAACCACCTCGGCGACCGGGACGAGCACTTGCCTACAATGCACGGGTTCGACGAGTTCTTTGGCAACCTCTACCATCTCAATGCAGAGGAGGAGCCGGAACTGCGAGATTACCCCTCCGAATCGGAATTCCCCAACTTCCGGAAGAACTTTGGTCCCCGTGGCGTGCTTCACTGCTGGGCCGATGGGCAGGGCGGGCAGAAGATCGAGAACACCGGGCCGCTGACCAAGAAACGCATGGAGACGATCGACGACGAATTTGTCGCGGGCGCAATAGATTTCATGAAACGCGCGCACACGGACGGAAAGCCGTTCTTCGTCTGGGCAAACACGACGCATATGCACTTTCGCACACATGCCAAACCGACGAGCCTGGGCCAGTCGGGGAGATGGCAATCGGAATATCACGATGTCATGATTGATCATGACAAAACGGTCGGTCAGTTACTCGACTATCTCGACGAACTCGGGATTGCTGAGGACACGATTGTCTTTTACAGCACCGACAATGGGCCGCACAGAAACTCCTGGCCCGACGCCGGCACGACGCCCTTCCGCAGCGAGAAGAACACGAACTGGGAGGGTGCCTTCCGGGTGCCTGGTTTTGTGCGGTGGCCCGGCAAGATCAAGGCGGGATCCGTCTCCAATCAACTGATCAGCCACATGGACTGGCTGCCCACCATCCTGGCAGCAGCGGGTGACCCGGAGATAAAGGAGAAGCTTCTCAAAGGTCACCAGGCGGGCGCTAAGACTTTCAAGGTTCACCTTGACGGATACAACCAGCTTCCGTACTTGACCGGCGAGACGGACAAGAGCCCGCGTGACGAGTTCTTCTATTTCTCAGATGACGGTAACCTGCTCGCGCTGCGGTACGACAACTGGAAGCTCGTCTTTATGGAGCAGCGAGTACAGGGCACCTGCCTGATCTGGGCGGAGCCATTCGTGACATTGCGAGCTCCGAAGCTCTACAATCTGCGCACAGATCCTTTCGAATTTGCAGACATCACCTCTAACACGTATTGGGACTGGATCTTCGATCATATTTACCTTTACGTCCCGGCGCAGCATATCACGGGCAGGTTTCTGGCGACGTTCAAGGATTTTCCCCCGCGCCAGAAGGCTGGGAGCTTTACCGTCGATCAGGTATTGGAGAAACTGAAGGAGGGTATTGCAGGCCGCGTTTAACGGCGCTCGAAGACGAGGGCCGGATGATCAAAACTCCGGGACGGACCAATCCAGAGTCGGTCCGGTATTCTGTATTGGCGATGCATTTTAGAAGGCACCACGAAAAGAACAGAATAAGTCCTTCGTGCGATGCGGGGCAGGCGGAGATGGTCTGGATCCCCGGCGGGACGTTTCGCATGGGTTCGGAAGAGTTCTACGTTGAAGAGCGTCCCGTCCATGAAGTAGCTGTTAACGGCTTCTGGATCGATCGCTACGCGGTCACCAGCGAACAGTTCGCCCGTTTCGTCGCTGAGACCGGCTACCTGACCGTGGCCGAGCGCCCGCTCAAACCAGCGGATTTTCCTGGCGCCCCTGTTGAAAACCTCGTTCCGGGCTCCATGGTTTTTCACGAGACAAAGGGCCCGGTCGATCTGCGCAACTACGCGAATTGGTGGACGTGGACACCAGGAGCGAGCTGGCGACATCCATATGGTCCATCCAAGCTGCTCGAAGGCCTCGAGCAGCATCCGGTGGTTCACGTCGCCTATGAGGACGCGGAGTCCTATGCGAAATGGGCCGGAAAGGATCTACCCACCGAACCTGAATGGGAACATGCCGCGCGAGGCGGGATCGAGGGAGCGAAGTTCACGTGGGGTAATGAGCATTTCCCTGACGGAAAGGCGATGGCCAATACGTGGCAGGGCGATTTCCCCTGGCGAAATCTCCTCCTTGACGGTTATGAGGGAACTTCACCGGTCGGCGCCTTCCCGGCGAACGGCTACGGGCTGCACGATATGGCTGGGAACGTCTGGGAATGGACCGCTGACTGGTACGTCCCTCGACACGCAGATGAGGTGGTCAAACCGTGTTGCGGTCCCTCGGTCAATCCTCGGATCATGTCGCCAGAGAAAAGCTACGACCCAGCACAGCCCCAGTTCCGCATACCTCGGAAGGTAGTGAAAGGCGGATCGTTTCTTTGCGCTCCCAATTACTGTCTTCGTTACCGCCCAGCGGCGCGCCAGCCGCAGATGATCGATACCGGAATGAGCCACATTGGATTCCGGTGTATCGTCCGGTCAGAACGAACCTCGGCTGCTGAAGGACACTGAGAGGCATGAAAGTTTTCCTCGAAACTCACAAAGAGCAAACTGACTATGATCTATGAATGGAGGACTTATCACTGCGTGCCCGGCCGCTTACCGGCCCTGCTGAAGCGTTTCGAAACGACGACGCTCGATCTCTGGAAAAAGCACGACATCCGCCAGGTCGGATTCTGGACGGTCATGATCGGCGACGGCGGTAACCGGGACCTGCACTATCTCCTCATCTGGGAATCGCTCGCCGAACGCGAGCAAAAGTGGAACAAATTCGCCGCCGACCCGGAATGGATTGCCAAGCGCGCCGAGAGCGAGCGCGACGGGCCGATCGTCGACTCGATCAAGAACATCTTCCTGCAGCCGACGGCGTTTTCAGCTCTGGAATGACCAGGGCCAGCGGAGCTCTGGAGACTGCCTCATTATATTGCATTGACTAGTAGTTAGCTGCGACAATAAGTGGAATTATCATTCAATTAGCTTTTCCACGAATTGCACCACGGCGATCCATGCGCCCGGTATGCTACCCCCGCCCCTGTGAGAATCCGCGATTGTTATGAACCCGCACGGAAGGTGCCGTGCCCTCTGAGCCCTCTCCTGCGTTTTATCCGCCTGGTAGTTCGAACCGTCTTACTTATCATCCTGGTTTTGGTTTCCACCGGGCGCACCGCACCAGGCCAGCAAGCTTCTACCACACTGGCGAAACCAGCTCCGGCGCCCACACCCATCCCGTTAGCCAAAGTACCTTTGGAAGCGCAGTCGGCGCTTGCCTCCCTCCAGGAGATCGACGCGAACGTGTCGGGGGATCAGTCAGGTGCGGACGGGATCGCCCGCACTCTCTCGGAGTTGACAAGTGAAATGGATGCAAGATTCGCTGACGACACGAGGTTCCTGACGACGAGTCCTCCTCTCGACATGCTTTATCGGCTCAAGCTTGCCTGGGAGAATTTTCGCGTTCGTTTGTTGATATTAGATCGCCAGCTGACAGACCACTCTACGAGCCTGGGAGAACAACTCGCGCGTCTGGACCAGTTGAACAAAGTCTGGCAGGGAACGCTCCAATTGGCGAAACAGCCCGGAACGCCCTCGGCAATCTTGCAGAGCGTGCAGAGTGTCGTCGACTCCGTTGGGCGGACCCGACAGGCGGCCGAATCCGGCCAAGACGATGCTTTGACGTTGCAGAGCCACCTTGCCGAGCAGGAAACCCGTCTGCGGATGGCTCTGTCGTCGATCGAGCAGGCGGAAGCCCAGGCATTGAAAAGTATTTTTGTCAGAGATAGCAGGCCCATCTGGAACCTTAATACGAGTCTGAGCGCAGAGTGGGAAAGCCACAGTAGCGAGTCGTTTTCTTCGCAACTGAAAATATCCGTCGCGTTCTCTAAACGACTCCCTTTTACGTTCCTGATCCACGCTCTTTTCATTCTGCTTGTAGCTACCGCGCTTCACTGGATGCGGCGCAGAATTCGAAAACCAGCTGAGGAAAAACCGGATCTGCAGCGCGCGCTGTCGATCCTCGATCTCCCCGTCTCAACTGCCTTCGCGCTTTCAATGCTGCTGGTGCCCGTAATCTATGAGCAAGCTCCCCGCTTGATTGATGCAATCATGGGAGCCGTAACGCTGATCCCAACCGCTCTGGTTCTTCGACGGCTACTGGCACGTAATTCTTATCCAATCATCAACGCGCTCGTCATCCTGTATTTCGTTGGTGAAGTGCGAATACTCGCAGCGTCCTTACCGGTGTTGGCCAGGTTCATATTTCTCGCCCAAATACTTGGGGCGTCTGTCTTTCTTGTCTGGCTGCTTCGGAGATGGCGCCTACCGGCTGAAGCTGCTGAGACCCACGGCCGCGTTTGGCGAACTATCCGAGCGATTGCCAAAATTGGACTTGTTTTTTTGCCGGCTGCACTCCTCGCAAATATTTTCGGATACGTCAACTTGGGGAACCTTTTGGGAATCATTTTTTTCAGGAGCGCCTACATCGCGGCCGTGCTCTACACCGCCATACGGATCATTGAAGGATTGATGATCATCGCGCTGCAGGTCCGACCACTTGGCTCGTTGCGGGTCATTAGCCTGCATCGCGAGATGATCCTGCGTCGGACCTGCCGCGCACTCGAGTTTTTAGCATTTTTGTTTTGGTTGAATATACTGCTGAGCTTTTTCGGTCTACGAACTCCTCTTATTGAGACGGCTGCAGCGGCGCTGAACACGAACCTCGGAATCGGCTCCTTCAACATCACTTTGGGCGGCATCCTGGCGTTCGTGATCACGGTTTGGGCTTCCTTTCTGGTATCGAAATTCTTGCGTTTTCTGCTGGAAGAAGACGTCTATCATCATTTGCATCTCGCTGCCGGGATTCCGTATGCGATCTCAACGATGCTTCACTATGTCATCCTGCTCATAGGCTTCTTCGTCGCCTTGGGCGCACTCGGGATCGATCTGACAAAGGTTACTATCCTGGCCGGGGCGTTCAGCGTCGGGATCGGATTTGGATTACAAAACGTGATCAATAATTTTGTGTCCGGCCTGATTCTGCTTTTTGAACGTCCGATCAAAGTCGGTGACGTCATCGAGGTAGGTGGCATTGTGGGAGAGGTTAGCCGCATTGGCATCCGGGCCAGCGTTATTCGCGCCGCGGACGGTTCCGAAGTCATCGTGCCGAATGGTTCGCTCATCTCGAGTCAGGTGACTAACTGGACCTTCTCGGATCGCAGCCGCGCGGTCGAAATCTCGGTCAACGTGGCTGGAGGCGCCGATCCCCAATGCGTGGTTGAATTGTTGAAACGTACTGCCGCTGGTTATCCCGGTGTCGGAAAACAACCAGCGCCGCAGGTCTACGTAACCAACTTCAGCGCCGGTGCGGTCACCTTTCAACTTCGCGCCTGGACGGATCGCAATGAGGACTGGGCTCAGCTGCGAAGCGATCTTTCGGTGGCTGTGAACGAAGCTTTGGCTCGCGAGAAAATTGCGATCGCATGAAGGACACTAGCCCGTTATTCTTCGCATAACGGGCTAGGGCGTTTTTGCGAGTACCTCAACGCTGAATGCTTTCAGCACTTCACCGAAGTCTTATGCGCGGCATGAAGCCTCGGTGGGGTTGCGGAGCCCCCGTGCTGCTCAAGGTATTCGCAGGCCGACTCGATATCGCGTGCAAGGATCTCGGTCACATCCTGGTTCAGATGCGGGCGCACGACGATCCGCAGGCTGTTGATTTCCTGGGCATCCGGAGGCATTGAATAAGCCGACAGAACCCAACCTCGCTCGCGCACTTTGTTAGAGATGTCAAATTCATTGTAACGCTTCACGGACTCATCCAACGTCAGCGCCACCACCGGGATCCGCTGGATTTTATTCAAGATCTGGAACTTCCCGGTTTTGGTCAGCCGATCCCGGAGGTAAACGGCGTGAGCCAATGCGTACTTCATAACGCGCGTATACCCTTCGCGTCCGAGCCTGAGAAACATGAAGTACTGCATCAGCACGGTGGCCGAACCTTTGCTGAAATTCAACGTCGCCGTCGGCGCTTCGCCGCCCAGGTAATTGACGTAGAATACAAGGTCTTCGTTAAACACCTTGCGATCCTTGAACACTATCCAGCCGAGGCCGGGCGGGACCAAGCCATATTTGTGGCCCGACGCATTGATTGATTGGACCCGAGGGAGCCGGAAATCCCACTTGTAATCGGGATAGAGAAACGGGTTCACGAAACCGCCTGAAGCGCCGTCGATATGCATCGGGATGAAGACTCCTGTCTTTCTCTCGTAGTCGTCAAGCCAGTCGTGAATCTCCTGGATATCATCGTCTTCGCCGGTGAAGGTCTGGCCGGCGATCGCCACCACGCAGATTGTGTTTTCGTCTACATACTTATCAAGGTGCTCAGCAGTGAGCCGGTAATTGCCGGGCTTCAGCGGCACAATCCGCGGCTCAACGTCGAAGTAGCGCAAAAACTTTTTCCAGACAATCTGGACGTTACCGCCGGTTACCATATTTGGCCTGCTGGAATCCCTTCCCGCCTTCTTTCGAGCCTCCCGCCAATTCCATTTGTGGGCCAGCCCGGCGAGCATACAGGCCTCGGAAGAGCCGATAGTCGCAGCTCCGTAGGGCTCTGCGTCCTTCGGACCGTTCCACAGGTCGTGCAGCCATTGAACGCACTGGTACTCTGTCTCTGTGGTGTGTGGATACATGTCGGGATCGGCAAAATTTCGATACATGTGAAGATCGTAAAGATTCTTTGCCTCGGGCTCACAATAGGTAGTCACGAAGGAAGAGAGGTTTAACATCGGGTTGGCGTCCGTCCACGTTTCGCTGTTCACGATACCGTTTGCCGCAGCCGCGGACATCCCCTGCTCGGGGAACTTCTGCGGGATCTCAAAGTTGAATTGATCGTATGGAGTCTGCTTATGGGATTGATCTGGCATATCTGCACCTCGGCTCGTTTGGTTCCAAAACCTTTTGCTAAGTCTGTTCGATGGAAAGTTCCGCGACTATAAAAAAACGGCGGCTCGATATGATCAAATCCCCGAATGTTGTTGAGTTAGTTGAATCGATTGCGCAGGATTTTCCCCTACTCAATTACTCGAAAAACTTCTCCCGATGCGGCCGCAGATCGAGCTCCATGGTCCAGGCCGATTGATCCTGCTGGATTAACCCCCAATAGGCGTCTGCAATCGCCGCCGGATTCATCAGCGGTTCCGCGGTTTGGTTTTCGGCACCCGGCTCGCTTTCGTTCTCACGGATCACACCATCGATGATGATATGCGCAACATGGATGCCCTTAGGCCACAACTCCCTCGCCAAAGCCTGAGCGAGTCCGCGCATCCCAAATTTTGCACTACTAAAAGTGATGGCGCCCCCGCGAACCGATGACGTCGCTCCGGTGAACAGGATGCAGCCGGCGTTCTTAATGAGCATGTCCGGAACGACTGCTTGCGAGCAGAGGAACGGACCCAGCACACCAACTTTCCAACCGCGAGCAAAGCTTTCCGGAGAGAGCTCAACAAAGGGTTGACCGAAAGGCCCACTCGCGCTGGCGTTATTGATCAGAAGATCGACAGGGCCGAGTTGGTCACGGATGCATTCAAACGCCGCGGCCACCTGGTCGGCTTCACCGATGTCAGTGGGAATGGCGAGGATTTCCGTTCCACGTTGTCGAATTTCTTCGGCTAAGCTTTCGAGAAAATCGGATGACCTTGCCAACACGGCGAGGCGGCATCCTTCCTTCGCTAATTTGCGCGCCAGCGAGGCACCTAGTCCTGCACCGACACCTGCAATGACGGACACATCGGGGTTGAAAATACGCACGGCTTAATATTGCCAGGGTCCCCAGACTTTGCACGTCCCGAGGGGGTGCGATAAGGGACGCGCTTCCGCGCGTCCGGCGTTGCTAAATGGGAAAGGGCCTCAGCTCCGATAGCGCAAGAGTGCGTTCGCAGAGGCGCCAGAGAAGAGCGTCCAGACATATCGCGCCGGACGCGCGAGAGCGCGTCCCTTGTCCGTCCGTCGGAGCGGCTCGGCCCGATCATTTCCACGGTGCATACCAACGATTCAGCTCTTGCCAGAAACAAAAGCCTACTTGTCTCAGTCCTTTTTTTAGAACGCTTCCTGGACAGGATTGAAATTATTTGGTGGCACATTGCTTTCCGCAGCGCCACAGTCGCGCGTTGAGTGGAGTTCACAAAGGCATCAGAAAAGGAAATGAGAGATGGTTAAACGTAGCATTATTCGTTCGGCTCGAGGCAAAGCCCGGGAAGGAAGTGGATGTCGAAAACTTTTTGCGCAGCCACCCACGATCGAAAAGGCTGATATCCTCGCAACCAAGCTTCCTCAATAAATTGCGGAGGCGCAGATAAGGCTCGTGAATGACAGTAGAGAACCTTTTCGAACGAATTTTTAAAGTACACGCCGGCGACACTAGTGCGTCTGTTGGCTGCAATCTTGACCCGGACCCTTGCCCTAATTGGTTCCGGCGTTTGGAATGGCCGGATAGATTCACGATCACTATGATTGATTTTTTTCTAGTTGAAGAGATGAGGTTTAGCCGAGCTATTTATAATAATCTGACCCCCTACGCTGAGGGTAATCCGATTGTGACACGCTACTATAAATGGCGTCCTCACCGTCCGGAACTTGGGAGCTATTACTCAAATCACTGGTTATTAGAGTGGATTAGCGCGGCGACTGGAAACGCCTACCAACTCCACCTTTTGACAGCCCCTCGCGATTCCGATACATGGATTTATTCCAAGTTTGACCTGGACATATATTTAACTTGGGGTGCCGAGCAATTGGGTGGTGAGGATTGCCACTTTGTATCGCCCGGTTTATCGCACTGGCGTGCCCTGGTTGATCACATTAGTAAGGCCGAAAGCGTCGCAAAGAATTGAGGGGGACGAACAAGCGCTGTTTCGGTGTCGGTTCCCTACCGGCTTGTGGAGTCATCCAACCAGACACAGGCGAGACGCCTATGATACTTTGGGCGCCGTTTTTTGCAACGTCCGGTAGAGAAATCGCCGGCCTAAGGCCACTCCATTCAATGAGCCGCTCCGTACGTCGTTTATAACGTCCCTGGCACGCCATTTGCCGTCATCGTTCAATTGCACCCGATTATGTTGGACCGCAGTGGGGTGCCCCGAAAAAGGGGTCGCATTTGCACATTTTACAAAAAATTTGAAACTATATAATTTGTAGACGGCGCCTCTGCCGGCTCCGTGCCGGAATGCTAAATCGGTTATTTTGAGCAACTCGAAAATGAGCGAAAGGGTCACTTCAATGCCGGCGGCCGGATCTGTAACAAAGCCGGTGCGCGGTTATCGCCGAGCATTCTGCTCCATCGCAAGGAGGATTCGGTGAATCCCTTCAGGTCCACTGGTCGATCAAAGCCGCGGCAACGCGGCAGGGAAGCGGGAACGAAGTCCGAATCCAGGAATCGAGGCGAATCTAAAGCGCCTGCGCCCTATGAGCTCACACCGCTCATGGGCCGCGATACGGAGTTCAGTTTGCTGAAAGACCGATGGGACCAGGCTCAAGAGGGGATGGGCCAAGTCGTCCTCGTGGTCGGGGAGGCAGGTTTGGGGAAATCCCGCCTGGTGCAGACGATCACCGAATTTGTTCAGGGAGAGGCGAATGCCGGTTCCGTGATCGCAGCCGGCGAATCCGCGAGCCCGTCGTGCGACCAGGATTCGCCGGTAATTGAATGGCGCTGCTCGCAACATTTCCAGAACTCGGAGCTGCACCCGGTGTCCGATTATTTGGAGCGCTTTCTCGGGTTCGCGCACTATCCGTCACCAACGGCGCGTTTCGACCGATTGGCGCGGCACTTGGACGATTGCGACATGGGTCGGCCGGAGTTCGTTGCGCTATTTGCCAAGATGCTCTTTTTGCCGCCGGATGACCGATATTCGGCGGCTGGTCTCTCGCCCGCCCGCGAGCGAGAGGAGACATTTCGCGCGCTGCGTCAATGGTTGCACGCCTACTCCCGCAAGCGATCGGTCCTATTCGTAGTCGAGGACCTGCACTGGATCGACGCATCGAGCCTGGAGTTCCTTGGGCAGTTCATCGGCGAAGGCTCGCATGACCGAATTCTGTCGGTGCTCACCTTCCGCCCTGAATTCAAATCCCCGTGGCCGGCATTGGCCCATCAAACGACCCTGGCGTTGAATCGGCTAACGCGCCGGCAGGTGGCCGAGTGGATTCGAAGAGATGCCGGCGGAGTGTTGGCGGAGCCGTTGGTCGCGCAAGTCTACCAGCGCACGAGCGGGGTGCCACTGCTTGTCGAAGAGTTTACCCGTGTGGCACGCGAATCATCGGTTTTCGAATCCGTCGGCGTCGCGCCTTCGCGTCGCGCGCCGGCGAGCACAAGAGAACTGCCCGCGACGCTACAGGAGCTCGTGATGGCCCGAGTCGATCGCATGTCGATCAACTGTGAGGTGGCTCAAATTTCGGCAACGCTAGGCCGCGAGTTTGACTTCGCATTGCTCGCGGCCGTTGTAGATATGGACGATCGGATGCTGCGAGCCGAGTTGGCAAAGTTGGTATCGTCCGGGATCCTGTACGTGAGAGGTGAACCGCCAGAAGACGTTTACCTTTTCAGGCACGTGCTGCTTGAAGAAGCGTTGCGAAGTGCGATTGGCGAGTCAAAGCGCCAGCGATTTCACCAGCGAGTCGCCGAGGTCATTGAAACGCAGTTTACACACTTGGCGGAGACGGAACCGGAACTGCTTGCGGAACATTTCACTAAAGCCGGGGTCATCGACAAGGCGATCAGTTATTTCTTGAAGGCGGGGCTGAGATCGCGAGACCGATTCGCTCTGGTTGAGGCGATTGGCCATCTTACGAAAGGCCTTAATTTGCTTGAAACGCTCGAACCATCGCCAGAAAGGGATGCCCGCGAATTAGAGCTGCTCGGTCCGCTGGGCACGGCTTACATCGCTGCTCGCGGATATGCGGCGCCTGAAGTTGGTCCGGTTTTTGAACGCGCCCGCGTGCTTTGCGAGCGTGTGGGGCAAACGCCGCAGGTATTCGCGATGTTATGGGGAAATTTCGCTTTTCATGTGGTGCGCGGCGAATTCTGCTATTTGCACCGATTTGGCGGAAGAAGCGATGTCATTTGGTGAACGCCTCAACGATCCCGGCATCCTTATGGAGGCTCTCTTTCTTAAGGGCCTAACGCGGCTCTATCGCGGCGATTTTACCGGGGCTCGCGAATGCTGCGCGCGCGCGATCGCTGACTTCGATGACCGCGAGCGTACGGCATTCTGGGCCGGGCTCGTGGGCGAGGATGCCGGTATTACTCATCGGTGCTATCTGGCGCTGGCCTTGTGGTATCTCGGTTTTCCGGACCAGGCGCTGCGACTTAATGATGAGATGCTCAGGCTGGCGCGCGCAATCAACCAGCCGTTCAGCCTCGAGTACGCATTACATCACACGGGATGGCTCTACCAGCACTGCCGGCTGGGGACGCAGGCGCAGGCAGCCGGCGATGAGCAAATTCGAATCGCCACCGAGCAAGGATTTCGTTTCTGGCATGCGTCGGGCACGCTCTATGCCGCGAGCGGCTTACTGCTGCAGGGCCGACTGCAGGAAGGGCTTCGACTGCTTCAGAAGGGGCTGGAAGCCTACAGGGCTACGGGTGCGGAACTGGCGGTTCCATATTACTTAAGCATGCTGGCGGATGTCTGTATGCGAGTCGGTAGATTCAGTGAAGCGCGCGCGGCCCTCAGCGAGGCTCTCACACTGGTCGCAAAAAATGATGAGCGATTTCAGGAAGCAGAACTGCATCGACTCAAGGGTGAATTGCTGCTCTCCGAGTCGGGCGACCAAACCGCCGCTGAGGCATGCTTTCGCCAGGCGATTGAGACCGCTCAACACCAGCACAGCAAAGCTTGGGAATTGCGCGCCACGACGAGCCTGGCGCGACTTTGGCAAAAGCAAGGCCGCCGCGAAGACGCTTTACGGGCGCTCAGCGCTGCACGTGGCCTCTTCGCAGAGGGCTTTACGATGCCCGACCTGGTGGAGGCCACGGCCTTACTCGAGGACCTGGAGGACGAACGTATGCGCGCGGAGTTCGCCGCCGGCATCAAGTATGTCCGCGACTGCATCCCGCCGCCATTGGAGGGCTTGGTCTCGGTTGATTGGCGCTACCTTCCCGCCTCCGAACTGGGCGGAGATACTATCGGTTACCACTGGGTCGATTACGATCACCTCGCACTTTACCTCATCGACGTGACGGGACACGGGCTGGACGCGGCGCTGTTATCGGTCAGTGTCGCCAACGTTATCCGGGCGGGCGCAGTACCGGGTGCCGACATGAGGCGGCCAGATCAGGTACTCGCCAAGCTCAATGACGCTTTCCAAAGCGAACACCATGGCGAAAGATTTTTCACGATCTGGTATGGTGTTTACCGCTGCGCCAGCCGCACGATGACCTGGGCTGGAGGCGGTCATCCACCCTCGATTGTGCTGGTTCCTGGAGAGCCGAATCCGCACCTTCTTCGCTCATCCGGTGTGATGCTCGGTGTTATGCGTGGTGCAGGTTTTCCAGCTCGGTCGTGCCAGATACCGGCAGGCGCGCGCCTGTTGATCTTCAGCGACGGCGTGTTTGAAATCTTCCGCGACGGACGAGCCGCTTGGAATCTGGATGCTTGCATTGCTTACATGGCAGCCCTCGCCGACCGCCAGGAGAGCGTGATGAATGAACTCCTGCAGCACGTTTACCACCTGCACGGCTCGCCTCGCCTGGAAGACGATTTCTCAATCATCGAGGCACGCTTCCGCTAGCCCGGATATTGCCGGCATTTGTTTCAGGCCGTGGAGCAGTTAGGGCATCAGATCAACATTTAGAATTCGCGGGACGGTAGAATTGCAGAACGAGATTACAATGACCGGGTGCCGCAATACAATTGTACTAAAGTACAATAGACGATCTGAATGCAATACCTGTAAAAATGGATGATATGAAAAGAGCAATTGTCTTCGGTGTATTTTTGTCACTATCGCAAGCGTTCACCGCGCTTGCCGGTCCAGAAGTTTCCTCTAAGGAAGTTGTTCCGCCACCGGCACCACCGCCACCTGAGTACTTCAGACCGAACGAATTCGATATTGGAGCGTTCGGGACCTATGCTGAGGGCGTTGGTTCAGGCGGTCACCACTTGCACGGTTGGGGAGGAGGCATGGACTTCACTTATTGGTTTTCATGGAAATATGCAGGTATCAGGTTCCAAGGGGCGGGACTAGATGTCAGTGGAGGTGGCGGTCCACGAAGCAGAACGTTTACTTTTCCCGACGGGGAAACTGCAACTGTTTCAGGAGGCGGAGGCAGTGCGGCAGCGGGTGTGGTTACGGGAGACTTCCTGTTGCGATTGCCGTTAGATGCCTACTGGCCGAACTTTCATCTGGCGCCGTATGCGTTCGCGGGTTTCGGTGCCATCATTATCGGTAGCCCTGGGAACGGCAACTTTAAGTTTCAGGAGAGAACCGTTTTCGTGAGCAGAACAGAAGGCGCTCCGGCCACACAAGCGGTCACTTTCAGAGGTCGGGCCGTCAGTAGGTTACAGGAGGATTTTCCTGGTGGCAGCCAAGTGCTCGGCCATGTCGGCGGCGGCCTCGAATATCGCTTTACTCCCAATATTGCGATTTTCGGCGAAATTGGTTATGACTTCCCAAATTTGGCTAACAACAACTTTATCCAGACCAATTTCGGCCTCAGATACGCCTTCTAAGCTATAATTGACTCGCGAAGAGTTTAATAGCGTTTTTCCGTAATACTAGCGACTGCGGCCGTCGGGCTTCGGCTGCAAAGCTCGCGTTGTGTGCCGGTCTCTGCGTTTAATTTATGAAAATTTATAATCTGGTAATGGCGACAACCGCGAGACAGTATTCATGGTTCCGAAATGCCAGTATCGCGATATTCGCCGTCGCTGTGCTGGCATTGGCCGCATGTGCCAGTCACGGTGGCGCGATCAGCCTGGAGGGCAAACCATTATCTGGCCGCGTACGCATGACGCAAGTGCAGGCTGCTTATATAGGAAGCGGGAACGCCGGAAGCGGCGTACTCTATTACCAGGGCAGCAGATATCCTTTCAGTGTCGGCGGCTTGGGGGTCGGAGGGATTGGCGTATCGAAGATCGAGGCGTATGGCGATGTTTATGGGCTAAGGCGCTTAAGCGATTTCCCGGGAGCTTATCTTCAGGGCCGCTACGGATTTGCTCTCGGCAACACCAGTACAGGTGACCTGTGGCTGCAGAACGGAAACGGCGTAGTCATGCGTCTTGTAGCCAAGCGGCAAGGGCTGATGCTGAGTCTTGGCGGGGATGCCGTCGTGATTCAAATGAACCAGTAAGGCGCTTCCTCGATCCTCTAACGTGTCTGCTAATCATTGCCGGCTAATCCGAAAGCTGACAAGTGTCCAAGAAGCGTTCTAAAAAACGACTGACAAAAAAGGCCTTTGTTTCTGGTTAGAGTTGCATCATTGGTGTGTGCGCCGTAGAAATAATAGGACCGTGCCGTTCCGGGCGCCGGTAGGGATGCGCTCCCGCGCGTCCGGCGCTGCAAGGTCCCGACGCTTCTTTTTGCTGCTTCTCGAACGGCTCTGCGCTATCGGAGCCGCGGCTTTTTCCATTATCTCAGCATACTAGGGTTAGGCTAGAGAGCGTTTCGGCGAAGAAGCCCTGGGTTTGACGAGTTTGATTAGGTGATGCGTTGCGATGGTAGGGATGCGCTCCCGCACGATCCTGCGTCGCGCGTCTAAAGAAGGTGCGGAATAGGGGAAAGGCGGAAGCTAATTGAAAAGAGCCTCAGCTCTGAAACTACGACCACGCGTATTCAGAAGAAGCAGCAAAAAGAAGCGTCGAGGCTTCCAGCGCCGGACGCGCGGGAGCGCGTCCCTACCTGCGCCGGCAGCCGGGCGGCTCTGTCCTATCATTTCTGAGGTTGCATCCCCAACGATTTAAGCCTAACCAGAAGCAACGGTCCTTCTGTTAGCCGTTTTCTGAAACGCTTCTTGCACAGCAATGGGTTAGCGAATCGGATGTCGGACAGACCTTTGGTCTGCGACTTACTTAACTCGCTTCCAGACTAGATCGGCAGTTCCCGCGCGACCCAATGGAGACGAATTTGTCCACGTCAGTTTGTCGCCGGTCACGGCGAATCGCCGTGCGGTGCAAGCAAAGCTCAAGTATCTTCCAAAAGTAACGTTGTGACGGTCGGCCCCGCAACTGTCGCTCCCGGTACAACAGAATTTGAATCACCTTGGCCGTTAGGTCCATTGGGTATGGATTGACATAAGCCGGCAGCGCTCGAAAATCCTAGAGATTTGCGGGCGCCCAGATTACAGCCGAAATTGGTCTTTAGTGCAGTCTGTCCTGCTTTAGCCCTTCAAGGTCCGGACTTCTTGGGGCCAGACGCGGCGGTGGAGGAGCAATCACGCCTTCAGCTGTCAGCGGGAAATGAATGCGGAAAAGGGCTGCCAGCATGGCAACGGAGTTGTCGCTCCATAATCCCCCATGGCCCCAAATAATCTCTTTCGGCACGCGCACAATCCAGCATGGCACGCGGGCGTTTCCGGTATAGACAAATTGCCACTTTCGCCAAATTTCGCGTCCCGTGCCAGGGCGGATTTCATCGGGGTTATAGTTCGCGCCGTGGCAGAATCTGTCCTCGTGGCCGTCATTATGCTCGCTCGTATAAAAGGTGTAATCTGGGTGGTTTTCCTTGATATTGGCTTCTAACGCCCTGTCTTCAGTTGCTCGCAGACCTGGCGGCGGAGTGGTCTCTCCAAGTGGAACGACGTGATAATTGACCAGGTAACTATTGTTGCCGGGCGTATGCGTATAGAACGTGCTCTCAGACACTTTTTGTCCGTTGCTACCCGGCACAGGAACTTTATCCCAGTGGGCACGAAGATTTACTATATTAAAGAGTCCCGTGCCGATGGGAAAGAATTGGCCAGTCGCCATGTCGTTTTCTGATTGGAGGATGATAAGAAATGGACGGTTTTCGGGCAGGACGCTGCCCGCTTGAACCCCGGTAGATCGGGGGACGTACCCATGCCGTACCGGGTCATACTTATAGAGGTAGTCGAGTTCCGACATCAATTGCCGGGTACCGATAGAGCTGTCGGCCGCATTAAATGCCACGGCCATGTCCCATGGGCTGGTGTTGCGCTCGCCTGTGCTGCTGGCATCAAGGATGGAATGCGAAATTGTATTCTCCAGGACCAATCCGCCGAAGGAATGGCCCAAAAGCACACAATGATGCCACGCCTTATCGGGCGCGCGAGCCGCTAATGCGAGTTCGCTGATGGTCGCCAGGATGCCGTTTTGCGAGGCGATTGTTGAGCCGGCGTTCTTGCGGCTCCAGAATGTGAGAAATTTCGCCACGGGCATGGTAATATCTTCGCCACGCCACGCGATGTAGACCCCGATCACGTTAATCTTTCGACCCGTGATCTCGGGAAAACGCGACATTGTATCAATGAAGTGCTCAAAGCGGCAGACATCGCCTGAGTTCGCGTTGTTCTGCCAGCCGTGAATATAGACAAAAAGCATCGGACGTGGCGCTTGGTGGATCACCTCCAGCGCAGCACTTCGCTGGGAGAGGTCCAACGCCGAACCTTGATCACCGAATTCGATGAATGCCATTTTGTAGCGACCATCGGCGGGGCCTCGGACCGAATTGAGCGGTTCGCTGGACGTATTTGGGTGGTACGGCCCATAAGCAGCACAAGATGCCAACAGGAACGCGAAAGCCAAAGGTAGTGGTGCGATGAACCGCTCAGCTTTCCCCGGCGTAGTCGCGTATTTCATTTCCTTGGTACGTTTCATGGTCAATCCCTCTAGTCTCAAAATGCTCTGTATATTTTTCGGTGCTCCGTTAAATGACGACAACGCTCGCCACCGCCAGACCATGAAGGATCATCGTTGGGAATGTCCAACAATAATCACCATTGCCACGGCGTACTAATCCGATGTGGCAGGGACAGAGGCCGTTGGTATCCCTACGCGATCGTGAATTCAGGATTTTCGAGGACGAAGGACGGTTCCCTTGCAGTCCTCTATCTTAGTCTTCCCCATCCCCGCCCACCCCATCCACCCCAGCCGCCCCAATCCATCGACGCATCCTGGTTCATCTGCGCGGCTTCAAGACTTTCGGCTGCCAATTTTTTCTCCAGACGGAGCTGCTGGTAAGCTTGATATTGTGTCGGACCACCAACGTAGGCCTGGTTGTTAGCCGCGTCCGGAAACACGTAGTAGTTCTTCGAATCTTTCTGGACCAACGTCATCTTGCCCGGCGGCAGTGATTGGAGCTTTCGTTGCTGCGCGGCGGTACGAGGAGTGATCACGCGGAAGCCCGCGGCGATCAGAAGGTTCTCTTTGTTCTGTGTCTGCGTCTGCGTGCTGGTGCAGCCAGCTGCCAGGGCTAGAAGCGCGAAGACGAAGATATGTTTGAATCCGAAGAAGATATGTTTCATGGCTTTCTCATTTTTGTGGATAGTTGTTTGGTCTCGGTTTGATTCCCGTAGTCCGGTGAAGATGATCCGACTGGTCGTTGGCTATTGGGTTTGCACTTTAAGCGCCGGCTGAAATCGTCGCGGAGAAAGGCGGGCGGCCGTTTCGCGCCACCCGCCGAACTTGAGTGCAACCACCGGCGCCCGAGTTATCCCTTTATTCGCCCTCGTGTTGTTTGATCTTTTCCTCGATTTCCCTCTTTATCGCGTCCAGATTGAATGTAGCCGGCGCCTGCATTGGCGGAAACTCGACAGCCGTTTGTGCTAGCTCCGCTACTTTCTGTTGCACGACTACGAAGCGCCAAAATTCTCGCGCCATGAAGTCATTCATGTACCCACCGCCTTGCTCGTTCAGGTTTTCGCTACGGATTGATGGCGTCCGCTCGAACGGATCCTGACGGAGGTTGATGATTATCGGCATATCGGTGGTGACCTTTTCCCCTGGCCAGCCCTGCGGCTGCTGGTAGAACACGAATTTGAAATCATCGATCCGAAGGGCGCCCAGATGCGGACCACCGAAGTAGAAGAGCTCATGGCGAGCGGACGGCGCGTTGCCAAGCAACAGGTCCATCTGGTCGTAGCCGTCGAGGTGGTTTTTGTAGGTACGGTCGCCCAGCTGCACCCCTTTCAGGAGCTGAACCTTGATGTCAGGGTTGCCGGCGGCGTCCGCGAGAGTGGGCAGCCAGTCGAGCCCGGAGAAGATGCCGTTCTCAACGCTACCCGGCTTGATCTTGCCCGGCCAGCGGATGATGGCGGGCACGCGGAAGCCCCCTTCGAAAATTGTGCCTTTGGTGGCCTTGAACGGCGTCATCCCACCGTCCGGCCAAGTGAATACTTCCGCCCCGTTGTCGGTGGTGAAGATGACAATCGTGTTATCGGCTTCACCGATGTCCTGTAGATGCTTCAGCAGCGCACCGACGGAATCGTCCAACTGCGCCATGCCTGCCTCTTCGACGCCGTAGTTGTTCTTAGGATTCATGAGTGCCTGGTATTTCGGGGGGAGGTAGGTGAAGACATGCATCCGCGTCGTGTTGTGCCAGATAAAGAAGGGCTTGCCTGCTTGCTTTGCCTTGTCCATGAAGTCCTCGCTCGCTTTGACCAAGACATCATCAAAGGTCTCCATGTCGTACTTGGCGCTGCGACCTTCCTGCCAGCATTGGCGACCGGCCATATCCGGGAACGGAGCCAAGGGCCCTTCATCCACAATCCGCTGCTTACCGACCTTGCCCCAGCGTGGCATTTCGGTGGGGTCATCCACGTCGGTCGCCCAACAATGCACGAGGTCGCGCGGTCCGTATTTGTCGAGCCAGTCCTGTGGATAGTCGAACCAGTACGGGTCCGACATCGCGTCCAGATGGTAGAGGTAACCGAAAAATTCGTCGAAGCCGTGCACGGTCGGCAGATACTTGTTCAGATCGCCCAAATGGTTCTTGCCGAACTGCCCGGTTGCATAACCAAGCGCCTTCAGCACGGTGGCCAGCGTCACCGCCTCATCCGGAATGCCCACGTTAGCCCCAGCCTGACCAACCGTCGTTAGCCCCGTGCGGAGCGGCAACTCGCCGGTGATGAAGTTGGCGCGACCCGCCGTGCAGCTTGCTTCGGCGTAATAATCGGTAAATAGCATCCCCTCTGAGGCGAGCTTGTCGAGGTTCGGCGTCTTCCCGGACATGATGCCGCGGTTGTAGGCGCCAATGTTGAACCAGCCAACGTCATCACCCATGATGACGACGATGTTTGGTTTCTTGTCCGCCGCCTTTGCAGGGCAGACTGCCGACAATATGGCAGCTGACGCCGCCACAGCTGTCACAAGGGACAGTACGTAACTGAATTTTCGGGAGTTATTGCTCATTATGTGGGGGGTGTTATTTTGGATCGCGTTACGTCAGAAGATGTCTACTTGGTGAGAAAAGGTTGGCTTTCAGCCGACCGGCTAGCGTGTGCGTCATCTCCCGACATCACGCATCGAAAACCCGCGTGCGACGAACCGGTATCGGGCGGTGTGCCTCGGCGCGCGCTCGGCCGATAGCTTTCACAGTAGGAGGGATTGCACAGAAATGATCCCCCTTTTACCACGCGTTTTGGGGTGTAGGGATCAGCGGGGTCCCAGCTCTCGCTTGGCCCTGCCGGGTCGCGACAGACATTCTTGCTCGCGAGCTCTGTGAAGGCATCGACACGGTACCAGTCGCTGCACCACTGCCAGACGTTCCCGGCCATATCATAGAGCCCGTAGCCATTCGGCGGGAAAGACTTAACCGGAGATGTTCCCACAAATCCGTCTTCCGCGGTGTTGGTAACCGGAAACAAACCCTGCCAGGTGTTGGCCATATATTTGCCCCCGGGTCGGAACTCGTCGCCCCAAACGTAGCGCTTACCTTCCAGACCGCCACGAGCGGCGAACTCCCATTCGGCTTCCGTTGGGAGTCGTTTACCGGCCCATTTCGCATAAGCAACAGCGTCATACCAGGAGACCTGAACAACCGGATAATTCTCCCGACCTTTGATACTGCTGCCCGGACCTTCCGGATGGCGCCAGCATGCCCCCGGCACCCAACGCCACCAGGCTGAAAGATTGTCGAGCGGCACAGGGTGTGCCGTGGGAGTAAAAACCAGTGAACCGGCTACCAGCGTGCTGTCATCCGGCTTTGGTGTATCGGACGGAAGTTCCTTTTTCAGTTCTTCCCAGTCCGGCTTCCGCTCCGCGGTCGTGACATAGCCGGTAGCATCTACAAATTTCGCAAATTCGGCGTTCGTTACGTCATGGTCGTCTATCCAGAATCCCTCTACATGCACTCGGTGGGCCGGTCGTTCGTTCGGGAAACTGCTGACATCATCGGTTCCCATCAGAAACGTCCCTTCGGGGATCCAGACCATACCCGGCGGCACCTTTGAAGCAGCTTGAGCCCAAGCAGCCTCATGCCGGGCCCGAGCCGCTAGCACCAGGGTTCGCTATCGCTCCGGCTGAAGCCAGCAAAAGGGTGGCGATCCCAATAATTCCCCAAAGCAACCAAGCCAACGGAACACGTTCGAAATCGCGCCGTTCACACCGCACGCGAGCAGTCTTCTTACTGTAATTCGCCGGAAATGCATACGTGATTGTTGGAAGCTTTATCGATTTGCCAGCTATTATGGGGCCCGGTACAGCTTTCCATGCGCCAAGTGGAGGGAACTCTATCGATGCTGATCCGGCGGCGCTATTGTACTTTCGGGCAATAGTCTAACGCGCCAGCTGAACCGAAATGTATCTCTATTACGACTTCAGACGATTCTGGAGGCTACTTCTCCGGCCCAGAGAGTGGCGGGACGCCTATGCTATTTGGCCGCCGTGGTTGGCAGCCTCAGGTAGAGAAAGCGCCACCTAAAGTGCCTCTATTTCGTGAGCAGGACACTAGCTGTGGCTGAGCATAACGATCAAAACGAGGTCACTCAATCGCAAATACGAACCCGGCCCAACGCTCTCTTGTTATTCATGATAGTAAATACGATTCAAGTTCTGAATCGCAGCCTGACCCTGCAGATCAAAAACGACACTTAACGAAGGGTGAGCAAGATGTTGGCTCGATACAACGCCTGCCTTGACATAATAAGTCGCACCGGCCTGTAGATTGAGATTCTGGGTCGAAGTTGTATCGGTGGTCGCGGTAAAGACGTGTTGGCCCGGGTTTGCATGATAAATGAAATAGGTTCCATCCTGCAGCGTACCGATGTCTATCCCATTGTCTTTAATATCGACCCCTACGGCGCCGCCGGGTGAATCGCGCGTGCGAAAGAGATAGAGCGTCGCAAGATTGGGACCGGAAGCGGAACCCGAGGAGGGCTGCTGGCCCGTTTGTACTGAGCTGCAGGCGGTTGTTAAGATCAGCACGAATAGTGTCAGAGGCCTGAACTGATTGAGGAGATTCATGAGTACACGATTACCCTAAATAGAAGAGGGTGTTTTCGTCGATCATAAATACTTGTCTCAGCAAGTAACAGGACTTCTGCGTTTCTAAGATGAAGCCCTGCTTCACCGGAGCTGCGCGACTCAGCGTGTTTCGTCTAAATTAGTATTTGGTGCCCAGGATTGACAAGATGTTGCCGACTGTGGCTTGATCTGCCTAAGGGTCTCCCATGAAAGGTTTACCCTGTGACCTTGGAAACTCGCTAGTGATGCCAATTATTTGGCAAAACAAAGCCGAAGCTTCCTACGTGGAAAGTGCCGGAATTTTTAAACAGGAAAATGGACGCCTGTGGCATGCTTATCCAGCTGGCCCGACTTCGTCCGGTTGCATTCTTTGCACTGCTGTTCTGCGTTCCATGGAGTGACCTTGCCTTCGGCGGGGCTCTTGAAGCCCCCATCGCCCAAAAGAAAACGGTACTGGTGCTGTATGGCGAACGGCTATCCATACCGCCCATGAGAATGACGGAACAAGGCTTGATGGCTGGCCTGTCGAGCGGACACGCTCGGGACGTGGAAGTTTTTTCGGAATACCTCGACCTAACGCGTTTCCCGGCAGCTCTGTATGGTGACGATCTCGTGCGTTATCTGCGCGCTAGATACGGGACGCGAAAGCCTGACGTATTGATCTCCCGACCCGAACTTGAACGGGGAATCATCGGCGGAGCGCTGCTGGATTTTTCTGAGATCGGCGGCAAGACCGCAACACTTGCCCTCCGCGTGCTTGCGGGGGAGAGGTTACCGCTGGTGTCCTCACCCGACCCGAGTACTAACCCACTGCTTATTAACTGGCGTGCACTCAGAAAATGGCGTCTCTCCGAGAGTCGGATTCCCAGGGAAGCAACGGTGCTGTACCGCGAACCGAGCTTGTGGGAGCAGCGCCCCCGGCTGATCCTGGCGACGGCCGCGACCCTCGTACTTCAGTCACTTCTCATCGCGGGGTTGATTGTTCAGCGCTCGAAGATGAAGCAGACGGAGGGTTCGCTCCGCGAAAGCGAGGAGCGGATGAGCCTCGCAGCAGAATCGGCGAACCTTGGGATATGGGTGTGGGACATTCCACGCGACGACATTTGGGCAACCGAAAAATGTCGGTCGCTCTACGGTTTCCAGGCAGCCGAGCGGGTCGATTTTCAAAGATTTATCGATCGGGTGCATCCCGACGATCGTGAACAGACGCGGGAAGCAGTGCTGCGCTTACTGCAAACCCGAGGCGAATTCGACGCGGAACACCGGCTGCAGCTGCCTGACTCCGGCGTGCGCTGGATCAGCGCACGAGGCCACGCGATTTTCGACAACCACAACAGGGCGGCGCGGCTGCTGGGCGTCAGCATCGACATCACGGCCCGTAAGCTCGCTAAGTTCCAAGTGCAGCAACTCCGGGATGAACTCGCCCATCTTAGCCGTGTGACGACTCTCGGCGAAATGGCGACGACGCTGGCACACGAATTGAACCAGCCCGTAGGAGCGATTCATAGCTATGCCGAAGCCGCGGAACTTTTCCTGCAAAAAAATCCACCGGATCTCAACCTGCTGCGGGATATCCTTGGCCATATCAGGCAGGATGCGTGGCGTACCGGGGAAGTTATACACCGGATGCGCTCGCTGCTCCGCAGGCAACCGTTTAAGATGGATCGGATCGAAGTCAAGGGCCTGCTAGAAGCCTTGGGCGGATTGCTCCAGAGCGCGGCGATTTCGCGCAAGGCCCGCCTACGATTCGATGTGGCGCCAGCATTGCCGCCGTTGTGGGGCGACGCTGTGCAATTGCAGCAGGTCTTGCTGAATTTGATCGTCAATGCACTGGACGCCATGGTCGACTGCCCGGAGGCAGAGCGCGAAGTGTTGGTTCGCGCTTTGCCCTCCGCCACGTGGGGGGTGGAAATGAGTGTAACTGATCGAGGGCCCGGCTTCAGCAATGAGATTCTGGCGAAGTTGTTCGAGCCTTTCTTCACCACGAAAAAGCATGGGATGGGGATTGGGTTGAGGATCTGCCAAACGATCATCGAGGCGCACGGTGGGCAGCTTACCGCAGAGAATAATCCCGATCGCGGTGCAACGATGCGGTTCACACTTCCCGCGAGCCCTCACGAAGAGGAGCAATCCGGATGAGCCACCAAGCTGCCAGCCTCCAGACCGAGGTCAAACGTCAAGACGCGCCGATTATCTATTTGGTAGATGATGACCTCTCTTTCCTCCGCGCTTTGTCCTATCGGCTCCAGGCGGCAGATTACCAAGTCGAAGTCTTTGGTTCGGCAGCGGAATTCCTTAGCCGCCGCCGTCGTCGTTTGGAAGCCGCCGGTTGCGCCGTGCTCGACCTGCAGATGCCGGGGCCCAGCGGGCTGGAGTTGCAGGAGGCGCTTGCCCTGGCCGAAGAACCGCTGCCGGTGATCTTTCTCACGGCCCACGGCGACGTTTCCTCCGCGGTGCGCGCGATGAAGGGAGGTGCGGTGGACTTCCTCACCAAGCCGGTCAATGGAGATGAGCTGCTTGATACTGTGCGCCGGGCGCTGGCCCGTGACGTCGCGGCGCGGGAAACCAGACGCCATAAGCGGGATTGGGGCACTCGCTACGAAAGGCTGAGCTTGCGCGAGCGCGAGGTCTTTGCGCTCGTCGTGCGCGGCTTACCGAATAAGCAGATCGCAGTCACCCTCGGCATCTCCGAGCGCACTGTCAAAGCGCATCGCTGCCAAGTGATGGATAAACTGGGTGTACAGTCGCCGGCTGAGTTGGGGCGAACGGTCGAGTGGCTCGGAGAGTTCTTATGAAGAATCCAGGAGTTGCAGAATGGATTCGGGCTTCCCGGTTCTGTGAATGGCGATGAAGAATTCGACTTGTCCCTTCATCGAAATTTGCCCGAAGGGACAATATCGGAGTGACCGCAGATTTGTGATCATGAGTCGTAGTTCACACCAGACATGCCCCCAAGGAAGTGCACCATCGCTATCGTCGAGGACGACGCGAGCTACCGCTGCGCCGTAGAACTGTTGCTGCGTGCGTCCGGGTTTGAGGCGCACACCTTTGCTTCCGCGGAGGAATTCCTCCGGAGCACTGCTCCTGAGTCGCACGCCTGCCTGATCATCGATATTCACCTGCCGGGGCTGACCGGTTTCGAGTTATTCGACCAACTTGTCGCGTCAGCCTCGCCCCGCCCGGCGATCTTCATCACGGGACAGGACGCGGACAGCTTGTGGGAGCGAGCGTCACGGATTCCAGACAGCGTCTATCTAACCAAGCCATTTGTCGGCGCGGAGCTGCTGGAGTCCCTGCAGTCGCTCCTCAGACGCGGCGACTCCGATGCGGAGAATCCCACAATATGATGAATGCTCTTGCCCCTGACTAACACTTAACCATATCACTCTCCTATGAAAGATGCCGCCAGTAAGACCTCGACTTGGCTCGCATTGCGAAACCCCGTCTTCAAAAGACTCTGGTTGGCAATGGTGGTCTCCGGAAGTTGCATTGGGGCCCACAACACGGCTGTCTATTGGGCGCTGCACTCGCTGGGTGGCTCAACCGTGCTTATCTCTCTGATGGCCACGGTTTCCGCGCTGCCTTACACCCTGTTTACCTTACCCGCAGGCGCGATCGCCGACATGGTAGACCGCAAAAAGATTTTATTAGCTGTTCAACTCTGGCATGCGTCGCTCGCGATCGCACTGGCGATTCTGTGGATGGCGCATCTCCTTAATCCTTACCTGATTCTGGCAAGCGCATTTCTTTTCAACGCCGGCTTCGCGTTTGGCTCTCCGGCTCACTCTTCGGTCATCGCTGAGATCGTTTCGGCGGAAGATTTGGGCTCCGCATATACGCTCGCTGGGTTACAGATGGATGTATCGGGGATAATCGGGCCGCTGCTTTCAGCGCTCTTGCTTCCGTTGGCCGGAGTAAGCTTCATCTTTGGCGCCAACGGGCTCGGTTTCCTACTCATGTTTCTGGCAATTCTGCAGTGGAAGCGGGTAAAGGTGCAGTCCAATCTTCCACTGGAGAATTTCTTTGAGTCGTTAACGACGGCAATCCGTTACGTGCGCTACACCTCCGGGATCAAGATTCTTCTGGCCCGGCACGCGTTGTTTTCGTTCTTTATCTCTATTATTCCTTCGTTGATGCCGGTTGTCGGCTTGAAGGAACTACATCTTGAAGCGTCTCACCTGGGGTATCTCTTCACGAGTATGGCCGTCGGCTCAGTCATCAGCGGCGCTTTTATCATTCCGTGGGCACGCAGCAAGTATTCGCCGCAACGCATTACGACCTTTGCTAATTTCGTGTTGCTGTTGGTTGGCTGTCTGATGGTGATAGTCCATCGACCGTTCGTATTCCTAGTGGTTGCAGCGCTCGGCGGCATGGGATGGACCCTTTCTGCTTC
The DNA here is from genome assembly GCA_963750185.1 of uncultured Verrucomicrobiae bacterium. Taxonomy (GTDB): domain Bacteria; phylum Verrucomicrobiota; class Verrucomicrobiia; order Chthoniobacterales; family JAFAMB01; genus JAFAMB01. The sequence continues at coordinate 62,963 of CAVVPV010000026.1, read as the reverse complement.
AGAACTCTGGGTAGCCAGTCAACGCGCGATGCCGGACTGGGCCAGAGGGCGCATGAACGCGACAATGGTCATGGTTGCACAGGGGGCCACTGCTCTTGGCGGGATAATCTGGGGATTGGCAGCACATCACGCTGGAGTCGTTCCCACTTTTCTCGGGGCAGCCGTGTTCGGCATATTGGTGATGATTGTCGTCCGTGTTGTTCCAGGCTTGCAGATCTCGATCGACTTTACCAAAAGCCTCAGTTTCGAGTCTGCGCCGGTCTCGATCTTTTCCCAGAGCCTGGACCCGAGCCGGTTACCTGCACCCAAAGACGGACCTGTATCAATTACAGCAGAATTTAATATCGATTCGACGCGCCGAAACGAATGCATCGAACTGATGCGCGATGCTCGACTGATCTTTTTGCGAAACGGTGCCTACCGGTGGCATTTATACGAGGATCTGAAAAACCCTAATAAATTCCGTATGGAAGTGGTTGTCCCCTCTTGGAAGCAGCACCTGCTCCAACGCGAGCGGATGACAAAGAGCGAAAAGGAGGTGATCGATAATCTTCGCGGTCTGCGGATCGATCCAAGTCCTCCGGAAGAATGGGTCTCTCTTTCTGTGGAGAAGGAAGTTCTCAACAGGAGAGTGAGAACAGGGGGACTGCCGCCGGATTACATCGACCAATAAGCCAGAAGGCGGTTGCCAGTGCCACTGCCAGTTGTCTGCATCAGATGAAGCAGGAAGCAACAGACTGTTTCTCAAATTAACATCCACCCATGAAACCGACCTCCATACTCCTACTCGCTGCCACCCTCCTCACCAACACGGTTTCCCTATGCGCGCAGGGTCAGCCTTCGCCGGCCACCAGCGCAGCGCCTGTCGCTACCGCAGCGCCTGTCGCTACCGCAGCGCCAACCGCCACCGCGACGCCTGTCGCCTACGAGCAGTTGCCGACGCTCAACGCCAGCGTTATTCTCCAGCCGCAGTATTTACAGGGGCCGAATTTTACCGTGCGCAATCCCGTTCCGACTTACTTCGGCTCAAACCACTACACGATCGACTCCGACTTTGGGGTCTTTGAGGCCGACGGCAATGAGATGCTCATGCGTCGGGTCGCAGAAATCAACGGCATCGCCAAGCTGCAGGCGATGTCGCAGACTAAAGAGTTCACGCAGGGCGCGGCGCAGGCGGCGGAGGCCCCGCTCAATGTCGCCCAGGATTTGGTCACCAATCCAGTCTCCACGATCTCCAGCGTTCCGAAAGGCATCTGGGGCTTTCTCAATCAAGCAGGAGAGGCGGTGAAGGAAGCCGCGGAAGGCAACCAGACCACCGCGGCAGAAGGCGACGCCGTGGAGAACATGACCGGATTTTCAAAAATCAAACGCGACCTCGCGATCAAGCTCGGGGTCGATCCCTACACTACAAATGAAGTCTTCCAGAAAGAGCTGAACAAGGTCGCCTGGCCGGCGTTCCTGGGAAAATTCACCGTGGACCTCGGGATGGCCGCAGTCGGCGGCCCGGCACTCTCCGCCGTCAATTGGACCGGTACGCTGACCGATTCGCTGCGCGACAAGAACCCGACGCAGCTACGGCTGATGAATCTCGGACTGCTAACGAACAATATGGGCATCTCCTGGGCGACCGCTGACGCCTTCCTGAATAACAACGTTATTTCGCCCACCACCCAGACGATCCTCGTCGCAGCCCTCGCGCAGCTCGGCAACATCCCCGGCCAAGCCGAATTCATCCGTCAGGCTGCGACCAGCCAGGATGAACACGACGCGATCGCCTTCCAGCAGAGTGCCCAATTGATGGCCAATCTGAACAACAGTAGGCCGGTCGCCCGCATCACGCATCTCAGCGGGCTCACCGTCTGCCAGACCAATGACGGGACCGTGGTCATTCCAATTCAGTGGGACTACGTAGCATGGACGCCGATGACAGAGCGTTTTATCACCGCGCTCAAAGCCCAGAAATTCTCCACCCCGGTTTCCGGCTACACTGTTATCCTTACCGGCGTCGTCTCACCGATGACCGCTCAAGCCCTATCCGCGCGCGGGGTGAAAGTCACGACCAAAGCGCTCCCCGGCCCTCTGCAGTGAAGCGAATCAAGGCGATAGCAACAGCCGGTCGCCAATTTGTACCCGAACCTCCATTCTGGACGAAACGCTCTCACCAAAGAAGGCGCCTTGAATCGGCGCCGCCCCGGCTGGCTCATAGGAAGCAGCCACGGCTACGTGAAGATCCGCGACTGGACCACCTAGTGTCGGGTCGTAACCACGCCACCCGCCACCCGGCAAAAATACCTCTGCCCAGGCGTGCATGTAACGCTTCGTTGGATCCCTGCCGTAGCGCCGATAGCCACTGACGAATCGGGCGGCTAGCCCTACTGCACGGCATGCGTCGATAAATAGCACAGCCAGGTCGCGGCACGAGCCCAGCCGTTGTTTAAGCGTAAACGCCGGTGCTTGTGGCATACCCGTTTCTCGAATGATGTGCGAACAGGTCTCGTGGAGCCGCCGGTTAAGCCGGTCGAGAAAATCCAATGTGTATCCACTGGATTCACAAGCAATTTCCTGTGCATATTTCCCGATATGGTCGTCCGATTCTGCCCGCAAACTGTATGGCGCGAGTAGCCTTTCCAAACCGCCCGTATAGCGTAGCGGCAGTGTCAATGCCGAAGGATCGAGCAAGAAGTCAAAGGCATTTGTCCGAAGCGTCTCAACTTCGGACTGGCTCGTTACTCTAAGCCGTTCTGTTTTTCCATCGAACCACGCGTGAGTAACCGTGTTTCCCTCGAGGTCGAAGCACTGTGATATAGCAGAAGGTTGGGGTTCAATGCGGATGTCAAAATGCATCAGCCATAGAGCACCGTCACACCGCGGCCGGAGCCGGACGACGTGCGGCGCCAATTGGACAGGCAGCGCGTAGGTGTAGGCAGTTGAGTGTGTAATCGAGAATCTCAAATCAGAATCGATTCCAATAACAAGTGATTTCGTATTGCGTCGAGACCTTTATGCCCATTCTTCGCAATGGCGACCTTGGAAGGATGCAAAGAGCCCTGGGAAGTGATCTCTGTGAAACGGGGCAACGGAGCGCCGCCAGTGGAACGGATTCAATATTGAGTTGACCGAATTGCCCCATGAGTTGATCTCTTCATCTCTAACCGAGCCTGCCAAGCATATGCCTGCATCTCCGAGTGCCGCGACGGAAGAGGGAGTTAAGGGATTCCCCGCACGGACACTGCTTTGCGGGATCGCGTTAGCCATCGTGCTAGTGACGATCGCTTTACACTTTGGGCTCGTCGATATTGGTCAATGGGCCTATGATGAATTTTCGATTCTCAGTTCCTATAGGGACAACGGCTGGGTAGCCTTTAGCACGCGATTGTTGCACTGGAGTCCACGTCCAGTATCTGAGATTCTCATAGGGATATACGGCTGGCTCGTGAATTGGACGCACAGGCCTCTTATAGGTGCCTTTTTAGCGTTTTTGTGGTTAACGCTGATCTCGGCACCATTGATTGCGTTCGTCCAGGTTCCCAGGGACCTCCGCGCGATTTCGCGAAGATCCGTAATGTTTCTAACGCTGTTCGGGTTCGGACTGCTCGCCCTTTTCCTCGTGGAACATAATCTGGGATCACTGTTCTACTCTCCAGTGATTTCTGCCGCTTACCTGACGACTCTCAGTGCCATAACTCTGTGCTTTTTCCAACTTGCTTTCGGTCTTACAGAGCGCCAACGAGGACGAGTGACTACAGCGCTGGCATTGCTCGCTGCCGCTGCCAGCAGTGAAACCGGGGCGTTCTTTGCAATCGTATTCGGCTTGCTATCGTTAATCTTAATGTCCGCTGAAATCTTATGCGGCTTATGCCAAAAGCTGGAGAAGATCCTTTGGTTTCTGGTTCCGGTTTTTGTTGGAACCGGTATGTTTTACCTCATCATTTCAAATCGCCTTCAAACGCAACAGGCATTGTTCGCCACTGCGGAGTATCATAATGTTGTCATCAGTCTGAAAACTGCGGTTGGTCAACTAACGAAAGAATGCCTCGCTAGCGGTCAGCGGCTAAGCGATCGTGGTATTCTTTTCGGCTTATTGCTTAAAGGGAGTTTCTTTTTTGCTGCCCGATACTGTTGGTTATCTAGCGGGATGAAGGTAGCCCGCAAACAAATATTGATTGTACTGGCTCTGTCACTAATCGGGACGACGTACTTTTCAGTGGCGGCTACTTACTACGGTTATGGTGGGCTCACTAACGGCTGGCACCAGGAATTGCGACAATGTCTGATTATGCTTTTCGTTGCGACCGTTGCCTTGCTTTCCTGTCATTATCACGCGCGGAACATATCCGCGCAAAGATGTGAGTGGATTGGGTCGATAGCATTTTGCATAGCACTTAGTCTTGTTATACCGACGCGAGCCAGAGGTCTTATTCATGACTATAAGAACTATTCAGTGTGTATCGAGAGCCGCACCAAATCATGGAAATCCGGCTTATCAAACAGCAATACGATGATCTGGTGGTCTCCCCCGCGAGGCCAAGTAGCGGATACGTTCCTCTTTGCGCCTGGCGTTTATAACTCCAAATCAAAAGCGGCAGGTGTTGTTGATATCATGCATTTTTTTCATAAAGACCATCTGGAAATACGGCCGTGGGCAGAAGTAGCTGAAACAGATAACTAAAGTGTTGAATATTGAGATCTGACCCTGCACAGACGGCGCCCCAAAGGAGAAGGGTGAACGTTGCCGGCGTCCAAAGTAGCATAGGCGTCTCGCCTGTGTCGGACACCAAGGGCATCGATTGACCGGAGAGCTAACGGGTTCTCCGTCACGAAGCTACTCGGATGAGGAAGACACAGGCGAGACGCCTATGCTACTTTGGACGCCGGCTCACAGCCACAGCGGGGCTCGCACGCCACACTGAGACTGGAAATCTATGCTCCTCCCAAACAACCCGGAACTCCGAACCCCGAACTCGGAACCTTGAATCGAGATTTTTGGCCAGCTAGAAGTTTTCAAGAAACACAGTTGCCACCGGATCGGGCGGAGCGGCTCGGTTCGATCACTCCCAAGCGCGACAATTGGTCTTGCAATGAAAGATTGACAGGGATAAGTGTCTTAGAATAGCCAACATCTCTTGGAATGGGATAAGTCACCTAAAGCCATGAACTCCACTACACGGTCCTATCAGTGGCGATCATCTCCGGACTCATGGCTATCTTTCTGAGCAATTGAACCAGGGCACACGTTGAGAATTTGAGATGAAAAACGTGAACGAAACATCCAAACCAACTCGAAGGCTTCGCTCTTTGGAGGGGCTCCACAGTACGGTTAGTGTTCCGCCGGGATCCGCTCATCCATGGCGGCAGTATATCGCGTTCGCGGGACCGGCCATGCTTGTCAGCGTGGGTTACATGGATCCCGGAAACTGGTCCACAGACTTGAGTGCCGGAGCCGGGTTCAAATACGACCTGCTTTTTATCGTAGGCCTGGCAAGCCTCATGGCGATTTTTCTGCAGGTAATTTCCGCCAGACTCGGCGTGGTGACCGGCAAAGACCTGGCCCAATGTTGTCGGGACCATCTGCCCGAGTGGACGCGGTGGCCGAATTACCTCAGTTGCGAAATCGCTATCGCCGCTTGCGACCTCGCCGAGGTGCTGGGCAGCGCAGTCGCCATCCATCTCCTGTTCCCACGCATTTCGCTCCTCGCAGCAGTTATCATCACCGCGTTCGACGTGCTTCTCCTCCTGTCCCTTCAAAGGCTGGGAATGAGGTGGATCGAGGCGGTGATCGTCGTCCTGATCGGAACGATTGGCGTCTGTTATTTCATCGAAATCTTCGTGCTACCGCAGACCACACCGAATCTGCTTGAAATAGCTACTGCAGCGGTCGCACCGAATCTGCCAGCTTTCCTTAAAAACAAAGACATGGTTTTTATCGGCATCGGCATAATCGGAGCCACGGTGATGCCTCACAATTTGTATCTGCATTCGGCGCTCGTTCAATCGAGAAAACTGCAGGCCGACGATGCTTCGGTGCGCCGCGCGATAAAGTTCAATACACTCGATTCCGTTATCGCGCTCTCGATCGCGTTTTTTGTGAATGCCGCCATCCTCGTGCTGGCGGCGCAGGTCTTTTTTGGCAAGGACAAGATGACATTACCCGGCGGCGAGGTGGTAGTGTTCAACGCAGATGCGGACTGGATACAGGTGGCTTACCTCACGCTGTCTCCGCTGCTCGGCACTGCTGCGGCAAGCCTTCTTTTTGCCTTGGCGCTCCTTGCCAGCGGGCAGAGCAGCACCATCACGGGTACGCTTGCGGGACAAGTGGTGATGGAGGGATTCATGGATTGGAAAATCCGGCCCTGGTTGCGCCGGTTGATCACCCGGCTGGCGGCCATCGTTCCCGCGATCTTCCTCATCGGTATGCGCGGTGACAGCGGTGTTAACGATCTGTTAAACCTCAGCCAGGTGGTCCTCGCGATCCAGTTGCCGCTTGCCATGTTTCCGCTCCTCTGGTTCAGCGGTTCCCGGAAGCTCATGAGATCTTATCGCAACGGGCGCTTCCTCGCCACCGCTGGCTGGACCTCCTGCCTGCTCATCACCGCGCTTGACATTTATGGTTTGCCGGGCGCGATCCATGACGCAATGGCAATATTCACTCCTCGCTGAATATCCTTTGAAGTCATGTACGAAAAAATTCTTGTTGCCCTGGATGCAACCGCCGCTGATCAAACAATTTTGGAACACGTGACCAAACTGGCAATAGCCTTCCATAGTTCGTTGGTACTCCTTCACGTGGCCGATGGCTGGGCCGCGCGTTTGTTCGGCGCTGAAGCAGTGAGTCCTGAAATCCAACGCGACGAAGCGTACCTGGAATCAGTCCGGTCCCGGCTGGCGGCTGCGGGCATCCAGGTCGAAGCGGAACTGGCTTACGGTGAACCTGCGGACCAGATCGTCCAATGGGTTGAAAATCGTGGCTGTGATCTGGTGGCGATGTCCACCCATGGCCACCGTTTCATCAGCGACCTCCTTTACGGCAGCACTGCGGATAGCGTGCGCCATCACGTCGCTGTGCCAGTGCTCATGCTCAAAACGAGAAAGTTATCTGCCAGTTGTAAATAACACTATATTTGTGCCTCTGCGAACGCGCTCTTACGCTATCAGAGCTGAGACCCTTTCCCATTTAGCAATGCCGGATCCGGGATGGTAGCCGGATCGCGCAGAGCGCGTCCCTACCAGCGGCAACGGCATCGCCTAATCAAATCGGCAAAACCAAGGGTTTCTTCGCCCAGATGCAGTCTATACGACCCGCGAAACAAGAATTATAGCGTTGCGCGTCATTCTCCCGCCCGCAAAGCGGTGTGCACCGTCGGCAGAACAGCATCTGCGAGCTCGTCCGCCGAGGTCCTTTTTTCGCGACTCCACTGGAGTGCCGCACCTGTGATTGCCCAACTGACCATCGTCGCCTTCAGATCCGGATTTTGAGCTCCGTGGCGGCGAAGCCCGGCCAACAATAATTCGCGTATGACGGCCTTCACCTGGGATTCAACCATCGGCTCGAATTGACGCTGATGTTTCTGGCAACCGGAAGATACCTCGGCCAGGAAATCGCACGCGGCAAGAATCAGCTGTCTTAGTGTCTCTTCACAAGTTCCTTCGTTTCCCGCCATCCGGGCGGCGATCAATGTGCCAAATCTTTCGCCCATCATCGCTTCCAGGAGAGCGAACTTGTCGGTGAAATGATCGTAAAAAGTGGCTCGGTTGAGTGTGGAGCGCTCAGCGATGTCCTGCACCGTAATGAGATCGAAGGTCTTTTCCGCGAGGAGATCCTGAAAGGCTTCAAAGAGCATTTGCCTAGTGCGCCGGATTCGCGGGTCAAGCTTCATTGGCTCAGCCGTCATGCATCAAGGTAGCTTTTGACAATCTATCCGTCTAATGATGTGTTACCAACAATTGTCGTTTTGCCATGTAGTGACGACAAGGCCAAAATCTGAAGGAAGTGAACTAATCATGAATACCGCAAGAAATCTGACCAAAGAACCACCCCGAAGCCCCCGCTACCACCTCGGCGACTACGCGTTGATAGCCCGCATGATCGATAAGGGACGGGCGGATCTGCAAGGGAACGCCGGCGAATATCACTACGCCTGCCCCCTTGATCAAATGCTATTCGAGTTCAAGGGCGTCGACGCCGATGAAGTCAAGAAGCTGCTCGCTTCGGGTGCCACTGACGATCAAGTCGTCACTTGGTTCGACAGCCATGGCACGGCGAGGACAGCCGAAGAAATCAAGACATGGTCCAATGGAGTCGAAGGCTATCGTCCCTACGACGATCCCGAAAAGAAGGAATGGTTTTCCGGCGAATGCGCAAAGCTGGGCCTCAAGCCAGAGAGCTCGACCTTAGTGGATTATCTCGAGGCGGATGACGCTGCCAGTTTCAAAAGCTGATTGATCAAGAAAGGGCGGTAGATTCAATCCACCGCCCGTTCTTTGCCGTCTCTTTCAAGCGCGAATCCCGCGCCGGTTACCTTTACCTGTTCGCGTTGGAGCCGGCGGAGGCTCTGAAATGGCGCCGGCTCCTGTCGCAATTCCGAGAATTCAAAAAACGACTCAAAACCGATCGTTCGTTGCAGAAGAGGGTAAAACAGGTAATCAAGTTGTTGACTGTTGGGACCTGACCATATCGCTTCTCGTAAATGGAGCTGCGCACCCTTGGAAGCACTGGACTATTGGTATCCCGGATCGGGCTTGGGATGGCGGCGCTAGGGAGACCGGGCTACATCAATCTCGGGCATGGGCAGGATTTGGGCGACGATTCGGGTGAAGAGGCAATGGAGGCTCGCGCTCGAGAAATACTCGATACGGCTTGGCGCTCTGAAATCCGCTATTTCGATGTGGCAAGGTCCTACGGGTTAGGAGAACGGTTCCTTGGCAACTGGTTGATTGACCGCGGTATTTCGCGGGAAAACGTCACGGTCGCATCGAAATGGGGTTATCGCTACACCGCCAATTGGAAGGTAGACGCGGAGGTCCACGAGGTAAAAGAACACACTTTGCCAATGCTTAAAAAGCAATGGAGCGAATCCGTTTCCCTCCTCGACGGTTACATCAGCCTATACCAGATTCACTCCGCGACAATGGAGAGTGGCGTTCTTGAGAACAAGGGAATCCTGGAACACCTTGCGCGTCTTCGCGATAAAGGAATTCGAATCGGTCTTTCGTTGACCGGCACGGGCCAGGGCGAAGTATTGCGAAAGGCGATGGGAATCATTCTCGATGGATCGCATCTCTTCGAGTGCGTTCAGGCAACGTGGAATTTGCTCGAACGATCCGCAGGTCCCGCCCTTGCTGCAGCCCATGCTGCTGGGGTCGGGATTATTATTAAGGAAGCGCTCGCAAATGGCCGACTAACGGATCGGAACGATGATCCTGATTTTGCTCCAAAGCTGACTCTGCTTAGAGAAGAATCAGAGAGGCTGACCGTTTCGGTGGACGCCCTCGTCATCGCGGCCACTCTGGCTGAGCCGTTTGCCGATACGGTGCTAAGCGGAGCAACTAGTACGAATCAGCTACTTTCCAATCTCATCGGCAGCCGCATTGTTCTCGATGCCGACGCACGTTCCCGATTGCTAGAGATTGTCGAATCTCCAAATGAGTATTGGGCCAAACGAAGAACGCTGCGCTGGAATTGAGTTCGGACAAGCTTTTCAGCTTCGGAGGCGAAATTTTTCGGGGACAGGACACTAGCTTCGCGACCCGAAAGCAATCCATGCCGCCCAACCGATGAACAAAAGACCACTAAGGCAGCTGGCCGATCGGTTTGCGGGAGTGATCTTCTCCACCAGGACAAAGGCGCTGAGACCGGCGACCCATAAGAGGTTCATCACGCCAAAGGCAAACAGGAGACACATCAATGCCCAGCAGCAACCGAGACAATAGCCGCCATGCTTCAATCCCATCGTAAAGGCGCCCCATAAGCCGCTTCTCCATTCCGTAGCCAGGAACCCGATTGGAGATCGGCAATGAGCGAGACAGGCAAATTTCAGACGGGAGAATTGGAAGAGGCCAGCGATGAGAAGCGATCCTGCGCCCAAGGCTTTACTCGTGCTCTCCATCATCGGTGAGAGCAAAGCGGCAGTCAGGAGGCCCCATTGCGCTAGCGTGGCGATGGCACTGAAGCAGGTCCACACCATCACATAGCCACACAGGAACAGTCCGGTTGCTGCGAACGTGCCTTGCTGGTCGTTGCGACGTCGGTTGATCTCAGCATAAAGCAGAATGACCGGACTGGCAGCGGGGACCATCATCGCGACCATCATGACCGCCCACATCAGAAACACGAGGAGCAGATCCCAAGCCGTCCAGTGCTGCATGGCGGGCATGATCACCATCTGCATCCCGGCGTCCATATGGCGCATTCCCCAGTCCATGCAGATCAGATATGTCCACGACAGTATCACGACTCCTGCAAGACCAAACGCTACGATCGTACGGTCACGCTTGAGAACTTGCACCAGGATTGGGCCCATGGACACGCTGGGTCACGCAGACTGGTAAACGAACGGGGAAAAGAATCCGTTCTTATTCGAGATTTCCCATTTTAGGCCGTAATCACTGAACCTCATTTGTTTGGACTTGGCCACCACCGCCGGAAAGCCCGGAACCGCGGCGAAGGGATGGCTAGTGATAGTCACCTCCCCACCTTCCTGCCCGGGAATCCCCTCGATCTCTAGCTCGGCGACGTCGCCAAGATGCAAGCTGCGCCTTTTTCCTTCGGAGCGATATTCGATCGGTGCCGCCTTAACTCCCAGGACTTCGCCGATGAGCGGCGCAAGACCCGCTAGATGGCCGCCTGCTTGTCCGGAGAAGATTTGAGTCAAAGCATCCTGCTGACTTTGGTTTGCCCGCTGATCCACATAGAGGGCAACTTTCCATTTGACCTCCAGCATGTGGCCGGGCGAGTGAGCCGCAAGCACCGCATTAAGTCCTTCCAGATCGATCTGCCCAAAGCGACCCTGGTCGATGTGCCAGGCAAGCAAGACGGTGCACTCCCCGCTTGTAGGTGGACTCAGAAATACACATGGACACGCAACCTCACAATTACAGGCCTCGAAGTAGGATCCACTAATTTTCCATGAATCAGGCATAAGGATACTCCGGTTCAGGCGATGGAAGCTCTTGCATGCACTTGGGTATCGCGCTGTAAACCCTCGGGAATTAGGTAACAAACGTGCCGCGGACGAGCAACCAATTTCTTTAGCGCTATCGGGGCGCACTTTCCGATTTAGCAACCCCGGATCGCGCGGGAGCGCGTCCCTACCAGTCGGAGACCCTAGCCTGGAGATCGCTCATCAGCCACGCGGATGAGCGATGCAGTCTAACTATTCACAACCGGTCCGTCTTGCGGCCGGTCCTTTGGGCCCTTCACCGTCCCGACCGGTTTCAGTCGTGACACGGCCGACTCCTCAGGGATCCAGTGTTGAATGCCGAGGTGGCGTTTCGTAGTCGGCGAGTGCGCCCCGACGTGCAGCGTCCAGAGCTCAGACCACAGCGCATGCTCGTCCCGTGTGATGCGTCGATCGAGTCGCTCGACCGCAGCCCACGAGCTGTACATGCCCTGTAAACGGAACCGATTTGGGTTATCCATATCTTGATCCAGCCGAGCGCTAAATGCGCCATTCCGAAGAAAGACCAATCTGATTTTTTTCATCAGCCGGAAGAATCGGATTTGGTTTTCCGGCGCCACCTCGATCTCTGTCGCCACCGTGATCGGTCCGTCGTCGGCCGCCGGCAGGTATAGATGGGGAGCGTCGGAGCCCAATGGGTCAGGCTCCAGGTTGATCTCGGTGGAGAAGTCGATCGACCATCGTTTCGCAGTGAGTGCGCCAACGATTCCAGCAGCGCTGGCCGAGAACAAGGCCCACTCTAAACCGAGTGTTGTCGCCAGCGTTCCCCATACGAGGCCGGCTATCGAAATACCGGCCTGCGATACCATCATATGGGTGGCATTCATCCGGCCTCGGATCCAATCCGGTATGACCCGTTGGCCAGCTACCCAAAGCTCCGAGGCAGAAACTGTCCAGGCGACTCCGGCCATGGCAGAAACAAAAAAGAATACCTGCGGATGGCGGACGATCGCCATTAACGCATAGCTCGCGGCGAGAACAATGCCGCTCAACATTGTCATCTGATTCGGTGTGAACTTCTTCCTGGCTGGCTCGAGTATAAAAAGAGCGCCGGCCAATGACCCAAGTCCCATGCAGGTGAATACGAAACCAAGCTTTAACGGGTCGAGGTGAAGTGCCTTTAGCCCAATCACTGGTATCAACGCCGGAGTCGCTCCGATTAGCACACCGAAGATGAAATTTCGGAGTAGAACGATTTGAACACCCGGTGCGTACCGCATGTATCGGACAGCACCGGCAAGCGAATCGATAAAGCTTTCCAGTGGTGTATCGAGCACCTCGCTTTTGCGCTTCCAAGTCAACACAGCGAGCACCACTAGGACAAACGCCACCGCGTTCATCGCAAATACGCTGCTCACACCAACCAATGGGACCAAGAAACCACCGATCGCCGGACCGATAATACCTGCCAGATTCATTTGGATTCCGCCGAGCGCAATTGCGGAAGGAAGCTGTTCTTGACCGACGATCTCCGGTATCGAGGCTGAAGCGACCGGAGCCTGGAAAGAAAATCCGATTCCAAGCAGAAAGACGCCGGCGAGGATGACCCCGGGCGTCAATCTTCCCAAAAAGGAACCGACGGCTAGCAGACCCGCACTTCCGGCGAGCCAACAGTTGAAAATGCGCAGCAACCTGCGACGGTCGGCTAGATCAGCTAGGGCGCCGGCAGGCAAAGTAAACAGAAAAAAAGGGAGTGTGCCGGCAGAGGACATCAACGAGAGCCAAAGAGTTGATGCCCCGAGAGAATTCATCGCCCAGGTCGCGGCCATTTCATGCGCAGAGACGCAGCAACCGGACACCACCAGGGCCAACCACAAACGTAGATAGGTGGGATTACGCAACGACGACCAGATGGAGGTATTAGCAGTCACGATACTCAGAAATGCAACGGCGCGATTCCAGTGTAACACGATGTCATCGGCTATCCCAGACCCTCGGATCCAGGATTTTGGTTGACCGCTTCCGCGTGTTTAGTCAAATTTGCGGGGTTCTCCGTCAGACCGCCCGAACCCACCCGGCCCATCGCAACCCCGAGCGGTGGCAATCAGCAGAAGGTGGTTGTGGCGCGGTGGATGGAAGCCGATGTTCGCCTCCAGATCCTGGAGGAGCCAACAATAGGCGTCGACATCGGGTGGTATACCGGAGGGCAACAGGTTGTCGCGAGTCTTCCCGAGAGCTTCGTAAACGTTGCCCGCGAATGAATAAACCTTGAACAATGATCATTCCTCCAGATCAGCCGTGCGACCGAACGATCACCATCAGTCAAACTTCACACTCCTGGGTCTCCGGGCAACTGGCACGAGCCTGGGGCAATGATATGTTCGCTCGGTTCGAGCCATATGAACAAATCTGTTATGCGGCTGAACAACATGACATCGGATTTCTCGACTGGGAAAGTCAACCGACTCTGAACGCGCGGTCCGGTTTACCCTACACGTTCGATGAACTTCCGGAATCGATCCATTTGGAAATTTGGCGCAGAGGAATTACCCAGCTCATGCCGGTCTGTTATTATGCCTCATTGGTTGTCTCACTTCACTTCTGCAGCCTGTGTGAAAGATTTCATCAAAAACAATCAGAACCTGATCGACCCGAGGTCGTTCACTTCCTGACGACACAGAGGGAGCATCAAAGAAAGGCGCGCGAAACGCTGCGAAGCGATCCGCTGCTCGAGCACGCCGTTGCATCCGAGATCCTTGACTATCATCGTGATCTGATTGCCGTTTGGGACCTACTTTCGCTGGAACTCTGCCGAGGTCGATACACAGAATTCAAGATTCCCGGTGCACCGCTTTCCGAATCTAAACGCGTCGACCTGCTCCTTCGTCAGAAAGACAAAGTCAAAAACATCTGGGAAGTCGACCCATGGCCGTTCGCTGTGCAATCTCTCACTACATTCTGTGAAGGACGAGTGGTTAGACAGAGGTTCACGAATACGGGACAGATGCATCTCGCGCTTTCCAGTCCCGATCGCGTCACATTACAATTCACCTTTGTGCCCGGTTAGGTCACAAACGCAGCGCGATGGTCCTTTACAAATTGGTCGAAAGAGATCGCCGGTCGGCCAAGCAGCCGGAGAATTGTGTCCGTGACGGTTGCCGCGGCGCCGCTGGCGAAATAAGCCATCAGGTCACTCACGACGCGGACGTTCCACTCGGGCATTCCCGATTTGCGCATTCCATCGGCCGCCGCGGCGAGTGGTACGTCCACGTATTGTATTGTCCGTCCGAGCGCGGATGACAGTTTTTCCGCGGCCTGTTGAAAGGTAAACGCTTCCGGTCCGGTGATAACGTAGGTTTTTCCTTCGTGACCGGAACTGGTGAACACCCTGGCAGCGACCGCGTTGATGTCGCGAATGTCCACCGTGCTTTGCGGCGCGTTCTTGAGGGGCAAATAGAACTTGTCCTGTGCCTTGATGGTGGCAACGGACCATAACATGTTTTGATAAAACGAATTCGGTTGCAAAATCGTGAACGGCACACCTGAGTTGCGTAAAATGACATCCGTTTCGTGGTGGAGACGCAACAGCTCGGCTTCACAGTCGTAACTTGCCCCCATGCCGGAAAACTTGACCACATGCTTCACGCCGGCGCGTTGGGCGGCTTCGATAAAATCCTTTTGCCATTGAACGAAGGGTTCGGCAACTGGCGTCAGAAGAAACGCTTTTTCGATGCCTTGCAAGGCCGCCTTGAGCGTTTCAGGTCGATCAAAGTCGCCTGCGGCCACCTCGACGTTCGGACTTTTGAGCGTGGCAGCGTCGGCAGGTTTACGCGCTAGCGCGCGAACACGTTGGCCCAAAACGGTGAGTTGTCGGACAAGTTCCTGCCCGTTATTTCCGGTGGCTCCAGTAACGAGTATCATCTGTTCCGTTAGTTTGATGCTGTGCTTGAGATAGTAAGACGAAGGTTGAAATGCGGATGACCGATCTTGCCGCAAAGTCGCAGCCAAATTGGCATCCACATTTTCACGAATGGAAGCATTCTTGCTCCCAAACTAATCGCTTCCTGCCGGGCGCAGCCAATGCTTCGTAAGTGCTCATTTCATGCTTTTAAGCTACTATCGCGTATCGCCTATGGAACTGCGCCACATGCGCTACTTTGTCGCCGTCGCCGAAGAAAGAAATTTCACGCGCGCCGCGGCGCGTTTGCACCTGGCTCAACCTTCTCTCGGCCGACAGATTCGTGACCTGGAGGACGAACTCGGCGTGTCGCTTCTGAACCGGGGCAAAGGCGGCATTACCCTCACAGCCGCCGGCAACGAATACCTCGTACAGGCCCGCAAATTGCTCGCGGATTCAGACGCTGCGGTCCGAGTCACACAAGCGGCTGGGCGCTCGGAACGTCGGCAACTGTCGATTGGCACCGTCGAGCCTTTGATGTCCAGTGGCTTGTTGGCAAAGATCCTTAAAAGCTTCTCAAGCTCCTGGCCGACAGTTCGAGTCGATCTGCGGGAGCTATTTTCAGTCGAACAACATCGACTTATTGCGGCCCGTGAACTGGACGCCGGGTTCGTTTACCGGCCTCCAGAGGAGAGTTCCATCTATGATAGCTTCATCGTCCTGGAAAATCGTCACATCGCGGCCCTTCCCGCCGATCATCGATTAGCGCGGAAGAGTAAACTTTTCGTCCGCGACCTGGCGGGAGAATCGTTTGTTCAATTCTCACGCCAGCTCTGGCCCGAACGGATTGATGCCATAGGCCAGAAATGTGTCGAAGCAGGTTTCGCCATGCGTGTTGTTCAAGAGGCGCAACGATTGCACACCTTGTTGGAGTTTGTGGCCCAGGGACTTGGTGTTGCAATAATCCCCGACCCCCTCTGCCACTGTTCCGACTATGTCGTGTTCAAGGAGCTGAAGGACCTCGAGCTTGCCGCGAATCTTCAGTTGGTATGGCTGCATCACAACGATTCTGCCTTGTTAAAAGAATTTACTGCAACCACGCGCCAGGTGGCCCCGCGCTTCAATATTCCAGGGCTGAACAAGCTGCATATCCGCCGGGCACGGTTCCGTTCCCGAATCCTGCTTGAACCTTGCTCGTGAGGGTATCTCCTCCGAATATTCCGAGTCGATTAAACCCTGGGTTGTCCGGATTGCCTGCCAAACGCGCCGGATCCGTCGACAGATCGACCTTGATCAAGTCCGGAATGAATATTCCCCGCTGAGATCAGTTCTGGCAGTCTGTAAATTCGGAGGAGCGCCTAAAAATTTCGCTAGCTCGGGAGCCAAAACATTATCTGCGAAGATAGTCCAATCGACGGTCGGAGAAGTTTCCGTGAAAAGATTTTTATCTTTGCCGGCAACCAAAAACTAGCAAAACGCAGGATTCCCCTTACGATGGACCTGGACGTATTCACCAAAGGTCGCAGGAGCTCTGGGTTCACGTAAAACCGTAAGAGCTTTCCGGCTGGTTGTGGCATACACACCGACAATTTGTTGGTCACCACCCAACTCAGATACGGGAATATTGATGACGATTGTGTGAACATTAAACCCAGCCTGGCTGTCCAACGGCCTTTCCGGGCCGGAAATGTCGCGTCCAGGTCGAAGATACTTTGAATATTAGCGTAAAAGCCGTCAGATCGTTGTCCTGCAAATACGATATATCCTTTGCTTATTGGGTGAACGGTTTGAGAAGTGTACACATCCAACTGCGAAAGGTCATTGACGCCTTCCTTTGCGAAGTTGTTTCCATTTTCGTTCTGGTTGTAGTGTGGTGTCACCAAACCCTGGTTGTTAGGTGGGACAAGCAGATCCGTACCAAGTACGTCGACCGTTTCGCCTTTGTGGACGACCTTAGTGACGCTATAACGTTGTGTCAGATTCTGGTTCGCATCGTTTACATTTTCGATGGGTCCAAGGAAGGATTGCTCAATCGTGTTGTTGTTTTTGAACGTTGTATTGAACTTAAACAGATAGCTGATAGTCGGCTTCACCTCCGCTAGATCGGCGCCGGTGGCGATATGGATCGCATAGAGGACATTGTCATCGAAATTGTATTTGTTCGGACCAATACTTGGCTCTTCAAATGGGTAAACGGCGACTGCTGCCGTCAGGTATTTGACGTTACCGACCTTCGAAATAAAGGCGTACACATCCGTGATGTGTGCCGACGGATCGCGAGTGATGAGCGGTGCATCCATGTGACTGGAAGCTATGCTTATAGATTTTTCAACAAGCAGCGTCGATAACGCAGCGCAGACATTCGCGTGAAAGCGAGCGCGCGTTGTGGAATATTCATATATTTCATTATTTGTTAGTTGTTGACTACGGCAGGCCGGGGTGTCTCCCGTCCTCTTCTAAGACAGCGAAATTTTTTTCCAGATCATCTCTCTCCGAAGGCATGAGCATCTGTTTGATTCGATCGGAGAGCGCGAACGACCTCTCGGCGTCGACGTAATCGCCCGCGGACAACGCGATGCACCCGGAGTGATAAAATAATCGTGCGTCCTGCGTGCCTTCGCGCAGCGCTTCCTTTGAGTATTCCCGCGCTTCTGTAATTCGGCCATTGGCATTCAAGACCCAAGCGAGAGCGTCCATGGTAAAGACGTCTGCGCGAGTATGCAGCTCGTCTTGGGCGAGTTTTAACGCCTGTCCGACCTGTTGCCTCCTCGTTGCAAGAAAAAGCGAAAACGTCCGCGGATCGTTCATTGCTCCATCGCGAACCAGACTGCTCTCGACCCCTTCGGCCGCTTCGGGTCCGCCCCGCTTCCCGTAAGGCATCCGCAAGCGTCCATTCGTATTCGGGTAGTCGAGTCAGATCCGCAGAACGTTGCAGAGATTCAATTGCCTCCTTGGCTTTACCCTGGCCCAACTGGATCCGACCGCGGAGTAGCAATGCGGCGGCGTAGTTCTTTGCAAATTGGAGCGCGACTTCCGCTGAATTCATCGCAGTCTCTGTATCGCCGGCTTGCAGCTCATAAATGCCCAGCCGAGTATAGGCCCACGCCGTCGGTTCAGGGTCGCGCGGGCTGCCAGATGTTACGGCCATCCGCATCACTTCAATGGCACCGTCCAGGTCGCCCTTTAACCAACGCATATGGGCAACGCGGGTGTAGGATTGAAGGTCCGGCCTGAGTTCAATCATCTTCTGGTAAGCTCCTACCGCTTCCCTCAAACGCCCCTCTTCCATCAAAACGTCTCCCAACAGGCCGTAGTCGAACGCTTCATTCCGGACCGTTACCAGTTTCCGCGCGATTGACTCCCCGTCCTTGAATTTGTGTAGGCTTTGTAAGATATGGCCTTGCAGCAGGAGAGCGTCCGGGTCATCATTGTTCTTTGATCGAACGCAAAGTGCGCACTGTTCGCTAAGCTTGTAGTATCCGGGATCGTAGCTCAGACGAGCCTTCGCTATGAACGCCCATCCGAGGCGTTTGATAGTATCGGGGCGCTCCGAATTAGATCGCGCCTCATCCTGCAGCCGCTTTATTTCGCGATCGATCGCTTCATCTCCCTTGTGCGGAGCGAGCGCAATTGCGCATGGAGTGATGCCGTGAGGCGAAATGCTCCCTATATTATCGCTTGAAGCAGACGAAAAAAGCTGCTGCGATTGGACCTTCGGTTTCCATAGGCCGATTCCTAAGCCGGCCAGAGCGCAACCGCCCAAAAGAAGAACCAAGTAGCGCCACTTCATAGGACTTCGGCTGATGAAATTGCTCGGCATTTCGACGGGCAGTAAGGACCGCAACGGGTAGATTTCGTCATGCATAAATTAATGCGCTCGCATGCGGCAGGCGGATGCAGCGGATAATGTAACTACGTGATCGGTATGGCAGGCTAGAAGTTCTGGTTAGAGTTGAATCGTTGGTAGGCGCCTTGTAAATGATCGGACCAAGCCGCTCCGCCTGCGACGATAGGGACGCGCTCCCGCGCGTCAGGCGCCATATGCCTCGACTCTCCTTTTTGGTGCCCCTGCGAACGCGCTCTTGGGCTATGGGAGCTGAGGCTCTTTCCCATTTAGCGACGCCGGATCGCGCGGGAGCGCGTCCCTACCAGTTGCACTTGCTCGGGACGCGCAAGGCAGGATCGCGCAGGAGCGCGTCCCTACCAGTTGCACTTTCTCGGGACGTGCAAGGCCGAATTGCGCAGGAGCGACGTCCCTGACGCAGTCGCAACGGCATGCAGCTAGATGGAATACCTTCGTAGGTGCTATTCCTGGGTCCGGAGGGTGATCGCCGGGCAATAAAGCCCCTTCTCTTCCCGTTTCCACCACGCACCTGTCTGCCGTTTCTCCAGGAAATTCGTAAAATGATACTCAAAATTGCAGACGAGGGCGTGCCCAGGCGGGGCGTGCGGGAAAGGAGACTGTTTCCAGCAAGCCTAAAACTGGCTTGAAACCCTCCAGCAGCCGCACCAGGAAATACGTCAACCATCGCTGGCTCTGAGTCTCATCCCAGACGGCAAACCACCTCTTGCCAATCGAGCCACGGCTCAAAGGGTCAAACGACAGACGCCGCTCCGTTGTAAATCGCCATTTTTGGCTTTGAATACATATCTCCTGCCAGGTCCATAATTGACTTCCTTCAACAATAATTTCGGGACGCGTTTTCCGTCATGACCCGGAATAGCCCGTAACCGTTGAGCGAGCGGAAGGACCAATCCAGGCGTAAGGCACACTGATTAACGGCGGCCAGTCCACTTCTGGAAAAAAGGCATTCCAGATCAGAGGTCCGCTGAACCGAGCATGGCGACAGTAACCGGTACGACAATCCACCAAGGCCAGGCGGGACCTCGGACCTCGGGATCATTCCGGTCCTTCTTGCTAGACGCGGCCAAACGGCATCGTCCACCGAAAGCAGACAGAGGGCGAATGTCAACAGATTGAAAAACAATAGTTGCCTGTGAAGGCTATCAACAGCTGCAGGCTTATCAAAGCGGTAACGCCTGTCAGACGTAATCGGCGGGGCCCGAACAACAGAAGCGGCGCTCCAGTTCGACGGCGAACATGACAACCGTTGAAAATGCGTGAAACCAGGGAGGAGCCAGATTCGCCCACCATGCCGGCGGCGTCGGCAGCGGTTGCGTCTCATAATGATAACGGAGAGCGGCGAGGTTCCACCATGATTCATCCCCGCTGGTAGCTTCACGACACCTGACATGAACATCAGTCGGAATAACAGCCAGCGAAGAAGAAAATGGGCCCAGGGGGAAAGGGGCGATTGGGAGCGCCGGGACGGAAGGAGTCTAAATGGCGCCAGGAAGACGCTGAGAAAGCCTGCTTCCAGAAGGAGGGCATCCCACTGAAAATTCATGAAAACCTGGCCAGCCACAGTGAGTGAAAGATAGAGGCCCACAACAGAATCAGACAGAAAAGTGGCGCGACTTGCAAGATGAGCAGGAGACTCAGCACGACGCCTGACCCGCACAAAAAATGAAGAAACCAGTCACTCGAGTTGAACCAACAGAGTGTTGGCAATAACCGATACGCTTCCGTTCCGAACCGATTCCGCAATACCTCTAACCAAGGAGTCACAGGCAGAATGCCGTCACTGCCGATCAACCCATCGACCTGGCTCCAGAGCGACCCGAATGCAATGAGGTACACAAGTCCAAGCAACCGAAGAAACCAGTGGCGCGCGCTGTAGTAGGTAGGCTGGCAAACAGCATATTCTCCCTTTCCCCACAGCACCGTAGTAAGAACTGAAGCCAGGTTCCGGTGCCCGGCAACGACCTGATACCCACACCGCGCCACGGCAGCGAAGCCAGGAACGTAGCGGTAGCACCAGAGTCCGAATCCGCTCCCGGTCCGCGGGCCGTGACTAAGCATCCGAAAGACAGCTTCTGCGCCGGCATAGACAGTTGCGTCGGTCTCGATCAAATGAACAGCGGAGCGAAAACAGTCGACTGGTATGTCTGTTACGAATTGCTCTCCAACCGCCTGAAACGAGGCAACATCAACCCTTCCGCAGGTCGTTTCCTGCCAACGCCGGATCCAGCGTATGCAAAAATAACAGTCCGCGTCGTAGACGAAAAGCGGTTTCTCGGTCGGCGCGGCGCTATGAGCCAGGCGGTTCGGGCAACGAACCTTTGTCGACTTCTCGTTTCGCCGGGATTCCGTCACTGTTTTTCTTGCGCCTTTCTGGTCTATCTCACTTCCTTGTCTCGATTCATTTTCAATGGAACGTCTATACTGCACCGGGAGAATCCGCTTCAAAGAATTTCCGTCGAAAACGACTCAGGACCGGTCGCTCGTTGCAGAAAAGCCGAAAACAGGTAACTAAATTGCTGAATGCTGAGAACTGAATCTGAACGCTTTTTACCGGGTTACGCCTCAGCGCAAAGATTCTGGTGCAAACTTTTTGGAGACAGTTTTTGAATCGGTCTGGCTTTTGGATCATCGCTGCCCGGATCGTTTGGCTGCTCGCAGCGGCGGGGCGGTAGTTTGCTTTTTTGGCCGCGGCTCTCACGCAGTATACGCTTTCAACGACTACATGCTTGCCGGCTCGCATTGGATGCGCGGCGAAAATCTTTATGGGAACTGGCGCGGATTCATTTACAGCCCGTTGACGGCGGCATTCTTTGCGCCGTTCTCCTGCCTGCCTCCTGGACTTGCCTACAGTCTCTGGTTGCTTGTCAGTGTCGCCGCATTGCTTGGGGGTCTGGCTGCCCTTTTCAGTACAAACCTGTTTCCTAATTTCAACCGAAAATGCATCGGCATTGTCTACTTGCTTCTCCTGCCCCTTGGACTTGGGAATCTAGCTGTGGGTCAGGCGAACCCTTTGATCATTGGGCTCCTGATGTTCGCTATAGCAGCGGTGCGTGTCAAACGCTGGAACATTGCTGCGCTTTGTGTCGCAATTCCAACATTTTTCAAAATATACCCTCTCGCTATAGGAATGTTGATTTGTGTTATCGCACCTCGGCGTTTCGTGTGGCGTCTGGTACTTGCCCTTGTGCTTCTAGCGGTTGTTCCATTTTTGTTTCAGAATTGGTCTTACGTCTCGGACCAGTGTCATGCCTGGATTGAGACGCGCATTTCAGACAATCGAGTCCAGTACCCGGAAAAGTATGTCCCAGTTGATCTCTGGTTTTTGCTCCACTGGGTTGGCCGGCTACCTATATTGCCTTGGTGCTACTCTGTGATCCAAGCTGGAACCGGCGCCGCTATAGCTCTTTTGTGCATCTGGGGGAGATGGAAAAACTGGAAAATCGAGAGGTTGCTGGTCGGCCTTTTTTTCTTGGGCTCGGTCTGGTTACCTCTTTGTGGTCCAGCGACAGAATCTCATACCTACTTGCTCATGGCTCCGGCGCTCGTTCTAGCGCTGGTGCAGTCGTTCCATGAACGGCAGTCAAACGTACTTCGTGCCATCCTCTCGTTTGCGTTCGCTCTTCAGCTAATTAACCATGATTCCAGGACGCTATACCTGTTTCATTTCAAACAACGCTGGCTATTTGCGGCTCAGCCTGTCTCTGCGCTCTTATTTCTTGGCTACTCTGTTTTTTGGCTGCTCAACGATTATTTTTGGCCTTCCAGAGTCGAGACCGGACCGCATTCGTCCAATCATCCGCCATCAACTTTGGATCACGCTTGTGGGTGACAGACATCGTTAGATATTGCTTCCACCAGTATGAGCAAGAGTGGCAGATCAATCTCAGTCCGGGCTGGCCGTTTGGAATTCGTTAAGATCAATGCCGCCAAATTCAACTTGCGAGACACCTATCATCTCATTCTCACCTTAACCTGGCCACAGTTTGCCGCCTTGGTCCTGGCCGTTTACGTCTTGATCAATCTCGTGTTCGCCGTTTTGTACTTGCTTGGCGGCAGGTGCATCGCTGAGCTGCCGCCAGGTTCGTTTTCCGATGCTTTTTTCTTCAGCGTGGAAACGCTGGCCACGGTCGGCTACGGGCACATGTACCCGGACACCCTCTACGGCCACTGGGTCACGACTGTCGAGATCGTGATTGGGATGTTTGGTATGGCCGTTATCACCGGTCTGATCTTTATTCGGTTCTCGCGACCGACCGCACGGATTCTATTCAGCAAATGTGCCGTCATTTCGCCCTTCAACGGAGTACCAACATTGATGCTGCGGGTTGCCAACCAGCGCCACATCCCGATGGCTGAAGCCGAATTTCGTGTGATCCTTTTCCGCGATGAAACGACCAAGGAAAAAGATACTGTTCGGCTGTTTTATCCGCTTAAACTTCAGTTCGATCGGATGATCGCGTTTCCAGTGGCGCTGACTCTCCGGCACGTGATCGACGAAACCAGCCCGCTCTACGGGATGACCTCCGAAGACTTGAAAAACAACGACACGCGGTTGATGGCATCGATCGTCTGCATCGACACCGTCATTCCAGCTCCCGTCCAGAGTGCGACCGATTACTCGCACAACGATATTCTCTGGAATCGCCGCTTCGTGGAAATATATACCGAGACATCTGACGGTCGGCTAACAGTCGATTACGGCCGGATTCACGATACCGAAGAGGTGGAAGGCTAACTGCGAAGGCTTTCGCCCCGGTCCCGAAAGACTTTCGGGGCAACGGGTGACCTTCTCATCCGGCCTGGGCCGGATCAGAAGGTCAGGCTAGGTGGTGTAGCGGCGCCAATAGACGAAGGCGGCGCCAAAAAAGATGCTACCCGCCCCGAGACCTGCCCAGGCTCCCAGAACGCAGCTGGTGGAGCTGAATGCGGGCGCATCACCAGCGAGTGGTCCGTGGGTAAGCGACAGGAGACCGATCAATGAAAATCCTAGCGCAAGTATGACAAGACTGATGCCTGCGGAAATCTTCTGAATCGATCGTGAAGCCTGGGAGATACCATATCGGCCTAATTTAGCCTCCAGGGATTCAATTGTGTAAGCGTCCATAAGATGTTGGTTGAGTCCTTTAATTCTCGTTTCGAAGATCCTTGTTCAATTATGCGACGAACGAGTTGGCAGACTCAGGACACTGAGTTCCCGGGAACGGACAGAGGTTCGCTTAGAGCCGGGTTGCCCGAGAAGTGCGCTTTCGTAAATTGTGTTCATCGCATGAGTCGTTTCTTATCGTTTGTTTTGTTCAGCCATCTTTAGTCGAAGAACCCTATATCAATCCGTGGGAG
Source organism: uncultured Verrucomicrobiae bacterium (assembly GCA_963750185.1). GTDB lineage: Bacteria > Verrucomicrobiota > Verrucomicrobiia > Chthoniobacterales > JAFAMB01 > JAFAMB01. The sequence continues at coordinate 38,749 of CAVVPV010000026.1, read as the reverse complement.
GAACTATGGCTCGCCCGAATCTTTCTTTATGGCTCGATAGGGCCACCGGAGATCGAAAGAGACGCCCGGGTGGTGAACGATGGTAACCAGGTACGAACTCCTGGAACGCATGCCCGAAGAGTCGCCGCCCCGCAGGTGTAGGATACGGTCTGATGTGTGTTTAGCGCGGTGCCGTGGGCATGTGGCGGTGTGAGAGCTACCGGCAAAATGTCCCGGAGGGACTGCATGATCGTAGCCCGACTCCGCAAGCAGCTCGAACATCATCGGACGCGAACCTTTCAAGAAGAGTATTTAACCTTCCTCAAGAAACACGGCGCACATTTCGACGAAAAATACCTCTGGGATTAGGTGCGCCAGATCATACCGTACCCTACGGGACGGCTTCTTTCTAGACACGCTTTCCCAGGCACTGCGTGCCAGGCTACGATCGGTGTGTCCCTACGGGACGCAGCTTGCAGCTATTTCGCAACAGGCTTGGATTTATACGAGACTAACACAAAGCGTTGCACGTGTTATGGCTAACAATGCTGTTTCTATGGACTCGCCTCATCGCCTGCAAATGAGGGCTTCGGGCTGAACCTTGGCAGCCTCACGGTACCTTCCGTGCCTTCACCGAGTTCGCTCTCCACATTGATTTTGCCGCCATGCAAATCGACGCAGCGCTTTACGATCGCCAAGCTGAGGCCCGTGCCGGGGCGGTCAGCGTTCGGAGCAGTTCGACTTCTGCTTTCTTGCGCTCAGTGATGTCGATACCGAAACCGAGAATGTGCGGCTCGTGGTCAATCTCAATTATGTCGGCCGAGACCAGCAACGTGCCCACACTGCCCCGGCGCGTGCGAGCCTGGCACTCGACTTCGTGCACCGAACCATTGCTCCTCAAGTTCGCCCAAAACTTCGCGCGATCTTCCGGATTCAGCCACGTGTCCAGCTTTGGGTTGTCTTCCAGAATCGTGCACACAATCTCTTTCGCTTTCTTCGTGTCAATTGAGCCAACGGTCGCGAATGACAGAAAGTTCTGCAGCGCCGCGCAATGGAATGATCAACTCTGCATCACCCAGAACCATGCTCAGCCGCCTGGTCGTGCTGACCACGAGTAGGCGCCGCCACACCAAGCACCACGTTCTCTGCAACCGCTGGAAGTAAGAAAGAGATCGTATTCCTATTTGAAGATTCTACGATTTGAGCCATGCCCAAACCAGCTATGACGCCTGAAGACGGTGGAGGCGCTCACTAAGGCACTTCGGGAAATGCATGCCGCCGAAGTTGATCTCCAGAAAGCATTCCTCGAGCAAAGGCCGTGGGAGGAAAGAGACAAGGCGATAAAAAAGGCCCGCCAAACCCGCTATGCCTGGACTTCATTGGGAGCCAATTTCTTCAGAAACTGGCCGGTATGACAAGAAGGGCGGGGGGTGAGGATCCTGATTCATGTCGGGTCCGACATTATCGAATCAAAATCATCGTTCGCGCAAGGGATTCTCTTTCCTATCGCCTCAATTCCTTTCCTGCTCGGAGCCTTAGGGGCGGCAATCAATCCCAAGAAAGAGACCAAGGAGGTTGTTCAAGCTTCTGCTACACCGGCCGTTCAGACAGCGGTCGGTAAACACATTCGAATTCTCGGCCATCCTCAGTCCGTCGAATCCGGACGTATAGACTAACCCTGTTACACCTAAAAAAGTCGCCGCCGCGGTATAGTCCCCGGCGATCGCGAGCGTATTCTGAAATCGTTATGTGGTATACCGGACCTGAACTCGCCCTCGGCGAAGAAAACAGATTCTGCTTGTTGCCGCTTCCCAGTGCCGTAAAAGCATTCTATGTACCCCACAATTGATTCTCTAGGCGAGTGCAGGGTTCCTTCACCTCTGCGCCATGTCGGTCCCGGCGCGGCAAAGTTCAAGATCGATTCCGAACGGATCCTTTGCGACGACCGATCCAAGGATAACGTTGAGGTCGGCACCGCTCTGCCATCACCTCTGGCCTTTGAGGTCGCTGGTCCACGGGAGCGAATCTATTTTGATCCAGGACAGACAGTTGCGGCGGTGGTGAGCTGCGGTGGTTTGTGTCCCGGTCTGAACGACGTTATCCGGGGCATCGTGATGGAGCTTTGGCACAGATACCACGTGACTGAAATCGTCGGAATCCGCTACGGCTATGAAGGATTAGTGCTGAAGCATGGCCATGTGCCTTTGCGGCTCCAACCTGAAATGGTCTCGAATATTCAAACTTTTGGCGGCACAATTCTCGGTAGCTCGCGTGGCCCTCAGGACGTCAACGAAATGGTAGACGGTTTGGAGGAACTTGGCGTGGACATTCTATTCGCCATTGGCGGCGATGGCACCCTGAAGGGCGTAGCCGCAATTGTCGCGGAGATCCAGCGCAGAGGTCTTAAAAAGAGTGTCATTGGAATACCGAAAACCATCGATAACGATATCATGTACCTCGATAAGAGCTTTGGTTTTGAAACGGCGTTCGCGGAAGCCGTAAAAGCTCTTTCGTGCGGCCACGTCGAGGCGATCTGTGTAAACAACGGTATCGGGTTGATTAAGCTAATGGGGCGCGAGTCCGGATTCATCGCTTGTTACGCCGCGCTGGCCAGTCAGCAAGCCAACTTCTGCCTCATTCCAGAAGTTCATTTCGAATTGAATGGATCACGTGGCCTTCTTGAAACGCTTCGCCACCGGATCGCACTCCGTAAACATGCCGTGATCGTTGTTGCCGAAGGCGCAGGCCAGGACTTGTTGCCGTCCGATTCAGCGGGTACAGACGCTTCCGGAAACCGCCGGTTAGGTGATATCGGCGTATTTCTGCGAGATGAGATCAACCATTTCTTCCAGTCGAGAAATATATCAATCACTCTTAAGTATATTGACCCCAGTTACGCAATCAGAAGTGTGCCCGCATCCCCGCAAGACAACGTCTATTGTTCAATTCTTGCTCACAACGCGGTTCATGCCGGTATGGCCGGGAAGACAAATATGCTGGTTGGTCGTTGGCATGATACGTTCGTCCATATTCCGGTAATCCTGGTAATCGGCGGCAGGCGCAAAATTGAGCCCGAAGGCGACATCTGGCGATCTGTGTTGGAAGCCACCGGGCAGCCAGTTCAAATGTTCTGAAATGTCTACCGAAGACCTGCTTGCCTTCTTCAAAGTTGTTCAAGAACAAAACAAGCGAGCCGGAAGGTTCCGGTTCACCGGTTTCACCCTCGGCCATTCCTCTATGTCTTCCTGCTCTGACAAGCAGGTTCCAACATGTAAAAGCTGAAATCCCCTTTACTTTCGGCGGCTGCTTACACCGCTTCCAGTGCGGACCTCTGCCCTCGAGCAAAATCCACGCGGACCGGAAGGCAGCCTGATTCTGCTACTCCTGAACACCTGACTTCTTGAATCAAACGCCGGCCGCGCGTTCGGCCCGGAGTTGCTCGACAATGCTCGGAGGAGCCAGATAAGGCATCAGCAGCGTCGCAACAAGCACCGGAATGATCACGGCTTCAGCGCCATCGACAGCGACATCGCCGGCCGCACCGACAATGGGCAGGACAAGAGCAAAGACGCTCTCGAGCGGAATTTGCAAAAGCTCTATGAGGCCCGCAGCCGCCAGTCCTACGCCCAAGGCCACGAGCTTGGGGCGAAGCGAGACGCGCCGGTCCCGGAGGAGCGCGTAACCCAGGGGCGCATTCATATCGGGAATATAGCTCGGCCGGCGTCGCGCGCTACAATCTTTGTTATGTCCGTATGATCCGCTGTACGCGGTGCGCGGACGAGCAACCGGTAGAAAATAGCCCGCCAACAGAATACGCGCGGGACGCGTATGCTGCTGTGGGCAGAGACGGCATTAGGGCAAACAACAGGAAAAATGTTGGTGATTCGTTCTGCGATTGCTGGTACGTATTTTAAAGAGATAATCGTGGCACCCAGGAACTAATTGCCGGTCCCCACGGGAACAGTGCCGTAACCCGGGTTCCCGTGCTCAATGCCGAGCGAGACCCAAATTTCCCAAACAACCCACCCCCAATGCCATCTCCCCAAAATTCATCGCGGCCCCATACAACAGTGGCGATGCAAGGGCAGAGTCCAAAAGCCGAGGGTGATCTGTCTGCCCTTGTCGAGGGGCGGCCGGTCGGAATCGCGCGACTCAGTCTTGTGCAACGCCTGAAAGAACTTTTAGGCGGGGGACAATTGCAGGCTGCCCTGCTCTTTCTACCCCCGGCGCTGCTGTTATTTACATTGTTTGTTACATTGCCGGTAATCGAAGCCGCGTATTACAGCTTCTTTAACTGGAATGGATACGGTGCGCCCAGCAAGGTAATCGGTCTCGAAAACTACCAACGCGTTCTGCAGGATCCGATATTTTACGGCTCACTGCTGAACAACCTCTGGGTTATCCTGGTCTCCGCGTTCATACAGGTGCCGCTGGCGTTGTGGATGGCACTTTTAATCTCGGACAAGACGAGGTCGAGCGTCGTATTTCGAGCTATATTCTTCCTCCCCTATATTCTGGGCGAAATAGTCGCCGGTCTTATCTGGCGGTACATGTATGACGGCAACTACGGCGTCGTTGCCCTTATCTTTCACGCCCTCGGGCAGGAACCCCCACAGGTGCTGGCAACGGAAGGTTGGGCGGAGGCTGCGCTCTTATTGGTCGTCATCTGGAAATACTTCGGATTCCACATGGCACTGTTTGTTGCTGGGCGTCAAAGCGTTCCCGACGATGTGCTGGAATCTGCCCAGATCGACGGAGCGACAAGACGACAGTCGACATTTTATATTGTTCTTCCACTCATGAAGCCGGTGGTGATTCTTTCGCTGTTTTTCAGCATTCTGGGATCTCTCCAATTCTTTGCGATGATCATTCCGCTGACCGACGGAGGACCATCGAACTCAACACATTCCGCGGTCTCCTATCTGTATACTTTCGGCATCAAACGGATGCGGGTCGGCTACGGTAGCGCGGTCGGCGTGACGCTGTTTGTCATCTGCGTCGTCGTGATGCTCGTCTACAAGCGGCTCTTCATGCGGCAGAAAGCAACGAGGTAAAACGCTATGGCATCCACATCTACACGTCGTCCTGGTCTGTTTATCTATTACCGTTGGTTGTTGCTTCTCCTGGTGGCGGGTCTCTGCCTGCTTCCGCTCTGGGCCACAGTGATCGGCGGATTCAAATCTTCGGGGGAACTGCGCACGAACGCTCTCGGGCTCCCACGCCAGTGGCTTGTCGACAATTACATATCGATTGCCACAAGCGCGCGATTCTGGCAGATGCTCGGCAACTCGGCATTCATTTCCGGCTTCACTGTTTTCTTTACACTGCTGCTCAGTTCCATGGCCGCGTATGTGCTGGCGCACCTTCGGTTTGCCGGCATCAGGTGGCTGGGCAACTATCTTGCGCTGGGTTTGACCTTTCCGTTCGCCACCGCTGTGCTGCCGGTTTTTATCCGGGTGCGAGATCTCGGATTGCTGGACACTTACTGGGGTGTGATTCTGCCCCAGGTGGCGTTTAACCTCGGCTTTTCCGTGGTGATCCTTCAGGGTTTTTTCGCGGAGTTACCCAAAGAGCTCTTTGAAGCGGCATTTGTGGATGGATGCAGTTATACGCGCATTTTCTGGCAAATCACGCTGCCGCTCTCGCGTCCGGTTCTGGCCACGGTCGGAGTGCTCTCCCTGGTCGGCAGCTGGAACGAATTTTTACTGCCACTCGTTATGATTAACGATGACAGTCTGTATCCGTGGCCGCTCGGGATCATGCAATACCAAGGCCAATACGGGACCGATTGGGGCAAGGTCCTTGCCTTCGTCACCCTGACCCTGGCACCGGCTCTGATTTTTTATCTCATGGCGCAGAAGCATATCATCGCCGGTTTGACCTCGGGCGCGGTTAAAGGCTAGAGCGGGCGCAGTTGCGCGATTCGGGTTCAAAGTGAAAATCTCCTATTTAAGCCCTCCTTACACCGATCTTTCTTTCGAGAATCAACTCCGCAGCCCAATTCGCAACGAAAGAACTGGAAACGATGTCGCTCCAGTCGCTTGGAGAATATCGTCTTAACTCCTCATATCGCCTGGTATTCCGAGGAAGCTGATTTGCAGCTGCGCCGGAGCGCAATAGAGGAAATTATTCGCGTGTTGACAGGACACTCACCTAAAAATCCGGTTTAACGTCGATTTTATTTTCCGGATCCGTACCTGCATGCAGTGAAAGGAATACACGCGGGACACCTATGCTACAGTTTCCGGACCAGAGGCCGACGAACGAAAAGTATCTTAGCTGGCCTGCCTATATGGTTAGCGGATCCTTGCAAAACGGTTCGGGCTCAATTATTGGAGTCCTCAAAATGATGCGTTTGTTGCAAGCGGTTGGTCAAAACAGCTTGGCCGCCGCTGCCGGTCTTGGTGACTTTGCGATGTTTACGTCACGTGCTGTCGCCGTATTGCCGGCAACTCGGCATTTGGGGAGGCGTTGGGCGCGTGCAGTCCACGAACAGGGTGTTCGCTGCGTGCCGGTGGTGACAATTGTCGGCCTGTTCTCCGGACTCGTACTTGGACTTCAAGGGTACTACGTACTTGCTCGATTCGGGTCGGAAGGACTTCTCGGAACATTCGTTGCGCTGACGCTGGCGAGAGAACTCGCGCCGGTGCTTGCCGCCCTGATGATTGTCGGGCAAGCCGGGTCTGCGATTACCGCAGAGATCGGAATCCACCGAAACAGCGAGCAGATCGACGCTCTGACGACGATGGGAATCGATCCGATCGGGTATCTGATCACCCCGCGATTGCTCGCTGCGGTAGTTGTGTTCCCGATATTAACCGTCGCATTTACCCTCGTCGGACTTGCGGGCGGCTATCTTTCGGGATCGCTTCTACTTGGACTTGATCCCGGAGTCTACTGGTCAGCTGTTCATTCCGCTGTTCGGTCCGCGGACGTGCGGGAATGCCTGTTGAAGGCTTTGGTGTTTGGGCTGCTGACGATGGCGATCTGTTGCCACAGCGGGTTCACGACGCATCGTCGACCGGGCGTCTCCGGATCCCGCGCGGTAAGCCTGTCGACGACGCGCGGAGTCGTCCTTGCGAGCACCGCGACGCTCGCGGCCGATTATTTGATCACTTCTTTCCTTGTATGAGCGAGCTCTCGCGGCGACCGATTCTTGAGGTTACCGGGCTGCGGAAAGGGTTCGGCGAACAGCTGGTCCTGAACTCGGTTGATCTGGTGGTGCCGCGTGGCAGCATTATCTCCGTGTTCGGCCGGAGCGGCACAGGAAAATCGGTTTTTCTGAAGTGTCTTGCTGGGCTGCTTGCGCCCGACACAGGAGTCGTCCGGTTCGACGGCGAATCGTTCGATGGCATCCGTTCCCGATGCAGTTACCTGTTCCAATCCAACGCCCTGTTTGATTCGCTGACGGCCTTGGAAAATGTTGCCCTTCCGTTGGAGCAAACGACTCGGCTGCGCAGAAACGATATAGTAAATGCAGCACGCAACGCTCTGGAGAGTCTGGGCCTGGAGAAGTTCGCGGATCATTTCCCGGCACAAATGTCCGGCGGAATGCAAAAGCGCCTCGCACTGGCGCGGGCGCTTGTCACGCGTCCACATCTCGTGCTCTTCGACGAACCGACCGCGGGATTGGATCCACCTGGGCGCGCGGCGGTATTCGAGATGATCGTGCAGTACCGTCGCCAATTTGATTTTACCGCCGTTATCGTGACGCATGATATCCCCGAAGCGCTCGCTACCAGCGACCGGGTTGCTTTGCTTGATGAAGGCCGAATTCGCTTTGCAGGAACGCCGTCTGAGTTCGCGGCTTCGGACGATTGCATTGTGCGGAGCTTCGGAGAAAGTAACGTTGCAATCCGGGAAAATGCCGGCAACTAGCTCCCAATCCAAGATGAAGCAATCCAGCATCGAACTTTCAGTGGGCGCGTTTGTTTTAATTGGCATTGGGGCGATCGTCTGGTTCGCGCTGGAAGCTGGAGCCGGTGTAGCCGTTGGCGGGTCGAGCTATTCGGTCAGTGCACGATTCGCGAACGTCGGCGGGCTCAAATCGGGAAGCCAGGTGTTTATTGCCGGCGTACCGGTTGGGCGCGTTGTGAAAGTCGACCTCGATCCGCAGTATGCCGCGGTTGTGCTCATGAACGTGAAAGAAACCGTCCAGCTTCCGCTCGATACCATCGCGTCGATCAAGACCAGCGGCTTGATCGGAGACAAATTTATCGCCCTTTCCCCGGGCTCAGACAGTAAGAACCTCGCGCCCGGGAGCCTGATCACCGACACCGAATCCGCTCTGGATCTCGAATCGCTCGTCAGCCGGTTCGCGTTCGGGAACGTCTCGTCGTCGCCCGCCCCGTCTCCATCGGCGCCCAAATAATATCTATGTCGTACGACCACGTCCAATCCCTTGTGAAATATGCTCTCGTGATGCTCTTCGCCGGTTCCGGACTGATTTCAAAATCAGCCGCGGCAGACGATCCCGTCGTTATGCTCCGCAGCTCTGTCAATGAAGTTCTTTCCATCGCGTATTCCGGTCAATCGACTGAGAGCTTGCCCGAACGCGTGCGGCCGGCTTTGGAGAAATCTGTCGCATTCGACCTCGTTACGCGGCAGGCCATGGGTCCCGGATGGCGGCAGTTCTCGCCCGCAGAACAGAAACGTGTGACGGACCTTTTCAGCCAGCTCGTGACCAGAACCTACGCTGCGCGCGTAGTCGGCACCCAGAGGCCGAAAATCACGTTTGGCTCGCCGAGTTCGCTTGCGCCTGATCGCTGCGAAATTCCGACCCAGGTCAGCACCTCTACCGGCAACGAACCATTTGCCGTTTCGTATCGCATGGTCAAGCTGCCCGTAGGATGGCGAATTTACGACATTCTCATTGAGGGTGTCAGCTTTGTTGCAAATTATCGCGCGCAATTTGACGAACTGATTCAAAGAGGAGGCGCCCAGGCCGTCATCCACAGCATTGAAGCGAAGCTTGCAACGCCGGAGGTCAATCGCTCGTGAAACGTTGCACCGTTTTCCTATTGGCGCTTTTAGTTTGCGTCTCCTTGAGCGCCGGAGAGAGCAAGCATTCGATTGCTCAATCGACGCCGGTTAATACTGCTTCTTCGGCCGACGATTTCACGAATATTCCCGTGCAAAAGGTGGACGACCCTTTTCAGGGATTTAACCGGTCGATGTTCCGTATAAACAACACATTGTACAAATTTGCTTTGCGCCCGTTGGCGCATGGGTACGCAGCGATCGTCCCAACCCCGGTCCGGACGGGGATCGCAAATGTATTCGACAACGCGCAATATCCTGTGCGTTTCATCAACTGCGTGCTGCAGGGGAAAATTAAGCGTTCCGCTCAGGAGACAGGCAAATTCGTTGTAAACAGCACAATCGGGATTGGCGGATGGATGCGTCCGTCTGAGCACATCACCGCAATTGCCAATGTGCCTGCCGCAGACTTCGGCCAAACGCTTGGCGTCTGGGGTATTCGGACCGGTCCGTACCTTGTCGTGCCCGCACTGGGACCCTCCGATTGCCGCGACCTGATTGGATATGCCGGTGATTTTGTGATGTATCCACTCAACTGGCACGCGATCGGCCTGATGCATCACGTGCTTATCAGCAACACGATCAACTTTTCTCTCGGAGCGGCCAAATTTGTCAACGGGCTCCCGAAGGCTGTAGACACATACGACCAGATCACGTCCGCGGCAGTCGATCCGTACATTGCCGTCCGAGATGGTTTTCTTGCGCTTCGCGCCGCGCAAGTGAAGAAGTGAAATTCGACAGCAATGTAGGATAGGCGTCCCGCCTGTCTTACATTGTGGTCGGCTGTGCTTGGCGGGCGGATTTCCTCTTATTTCTGCTTCGGTTTTCCGGATAAACGGATAAAGGGTTACTCCGACCGATTACACACTGCTATGCCGGAGATTCCTCGCCTACCCGATGACGAACCGCTCATCCGCGCGATCACTATGCCTAGAGACGCGAATCCGTTCGGGGACATCTTCGGCGGCTGGCTGATGTCCCAAATGGACCTTGCTGCGGGGAACTTAGCAAGTCGCCGATGCCGGGGACGCTGCGCAACCGTGGCCGTCGATGGGATGATTTTCCATGAGCCGGTCTTTATCGGGGATGAAGTGAGTCTCTACGCTAAAATCACACGCGTCGGCCGAACTTCGATGACGATTCGCGTTGAGGCGTGGCGGCGAAGCCGCACCGCCGACGTCAGAAGCAAAGTCACAGAAGCAACCTTTACATTGGTTGCCACCGACGACGATCGCAAACCCAGACCTGTCCCGCCGGAATAGACAGGTGCCTCGGACGAAACAACCCGCATACCGCGTTTAGCAAGCTTTTGCGAGCTCAATGCCTTCAAGACCGAGGCCAGTAGCTTGTCACAAACGGCAATAAATTCCTGTGCTTCGGTTGCGCGCAGGGGCACCGGTCATAAATTAAGTTTTTACAACTCTCATCAATCTATGTGGGCGGTGCGCGCTTGGGTTCTTTGGCTTGTGATCGGACTGCTCGGTTTCGCGAATATGCAACAGGCGTTGGCACAGCAAATCACGCCGCCGTTCGGTTTTTATTGGGGCGAGACCCAGAAAGAAATCGCGAAGATTCTTACACGCACGGGCGCAACCATCATTGACAGGTCGGTCGTTCAGGGACGCGAAGCCTGGACGATTGACGGGCTGATTCAGCCCGCACTCAAGCAGACGATTGTCTACTTCGGCACAGCGAAAGTTCTCGTGGAGGTCGAACTGCAATACCAGCGTCCGGAGTGGGATCTCGTGGCTTATGAACAATTCCTCGACAGCGCCCGCCAGACACTCGAATCGCGCTACGGCCCGGCGACTGTCCTCGTCAAAGACAAGAAGCCCGAGGGTGACGTAATGCAGACAGTTGTCGGATACCAGTGGCAAGCACAAGGGAGCAGTATCCAGCTGTTTTTCTATTCCGCAGAGCGGAACAGCGATGTCTATCGCTCCGTCAGCCTGCATTACCGGGCAGGATAAGCGCGGCCCGCCCTCAACGTCGCGCGTCAGGAAGATAATCCTCACGTTTCCGAGCCTGCGGTGTTGCCGGCAGATCATCCTGGGCCAATCCGAATTTCGCCACCATCCGATCCTTCATGAAGAGGAATGCGTTCGAAAGAGACTCGTGAACCAGCTCGCGTGCTTGTTTCCTGGCAAGGTCGCGGCGCGGCACAATCTGCTCGCCGAATCCAATCCAGACGCGGACACGACGAAACCGGATCCAATTACGCGGATCGTACAATCGGTCGGTGCCGAGGATCACGACCGGCACGATCGGCCTGCCGGAGAGAACGCTAAGCGCGGCCGCGCCCGGCCACATTGGTGCTCCCTCGAGCACCGAGACGCTGCCGGCTCTGATCCCGCCTTCCGGAAATAGTCCGACGACCCGTGCTTCAGCCAGCCTGGACATCGCGGTGCGAATCCCGATTCGATCTGACCCATCCCGCCGGACTTTGAAAGCGCGGACTAGATTCATCAAGAGCGCGCTTGCAGGATTTCGAAACATCTCCTCCATCGTCATCCAATCCACATTGTGCGGAAAAAATGCGCTCAGAATCGGAGGATCGAAATGGCTGATATGATTGGATGCGACGATGTACCCCGGCTCGCTCGGGAGCGTCGCAAAATAGACCACTTGAATCCGGCAAACCGGTAAAAGAGCAGCTCGAATGATACACTTGCACAGGCCAAGGAAAAGTCGCTCGGTAAACTTGGCTGCGGCCATGTTCAGTTGAATGGCAGCGCTACCTGTTGGCGAGTATTACGCACGCACCGCAGCGACCAATCGGGTTGGATTGGGCTGCAGAGAGCCCGAGGTCCCTTTCCCATTCTGCGACGTCCGCTCCTTCAATAATCAGAAAGACCTGGCGAGCCTCTTTCCATGCGGCGGCAACCTGATCACGCGTCAGAAAGTTTGCGCGCCCAATCCCGAGAGAACGCGTCGCAAACTCAATGTTCGGGTGTCCGTCCACCCAGAAGATGTGCTGGTGCAAATAGAAAAAGAGGGTTGTCTTAATGTTTGGGTCGCCCTGTACGATCACCATGCTTTCAGGACCCGCTCGAGATCCGATCAGTTCGCCAATTTTTGCGGAGGAAAACTGATCTTCAACGAGCTGCATGCCACGGGCACCCGCCAAAAAGAACACCGCCATCAACAGCGCGAAGGCCGCAAGGCAATGATCGGATTTCCCTTTGCGATCGAACAGAAAGACAACGATCCCGGTCCCGACTGCGAATCCCGAAGTCACGCAGAGAAGCGGAATGATTTCCTTCCAACTGGCGGGAGGCAGGATCTGGAACACGTTCATAATCGTGTCGCCGATCAGGGCCGATGACGCGGCAGAATTCCTCAAACTATAACCCCGGAAAAATTCCAAACCGAGTGCAAGGACAATCCCAGCAATACCAAGAAGCGCCACAATAATTGCGGGCCATTTGAATGAAATCGTGTGCTTTGTCACGACCCAACCGATCCAGGCCGCGACAGGTGCCCACGCGATCATCAGGTAATAATCCTGAATGTTGGAGAAGCTGATTCCTACCGCAATGACCAGAAACCATGCCAAAAGAATCACTCCGTCGTCGCTGATCCAAGGGCAGAATTCCCTCCGCCGGCGCAACGTGACAATGATCGCCGATGGAAGCAGAAGAGTCATTGGGAAAATCAATGCCAACTGTTCGCCCCAGAATATTCCGAGAGGAACCCGGTCACTATCCGGCGGCCATCTCCGGCTAAGCGCAGACCCGATCTGTTCATTGAAGAAATGATCACTGAGAAATCCTGGGTACCGCGCTTCGACCATCAGGTACCACGGTACAAAAAGAACCACGAACAGGATCCACCCTTGCGGTCGCAAAAGAAACCGGCGCCAAATCGGGCGGATCGATGGTCTAAGCAACGCGCCGCAGGAAAAAGCCGCAAGCGGTATCACCAAGGCGTGGACACCTTTTGCCAGCGTCCCGAGCGCGATAAACAGCCAGGCAGCCAGCAGCCAGAGATCGGCCGTCTGCTTCCTCTCACCGAGAGCGTCTAATTCCATAGCCATCAGGAATGACCAGAATGTAAGGGCAACGAAGCAGCACAGAAACGGTTCCGGCATGACTAGATGCGCGAAGAAAAACGTGGCGGTGAACATTGCGAGCGTGAGCGCTCCTGCAACACCGGCAGACCAACTGCCGGTTGCACGCCATGCAATCAGGCCGGTAGCAACGAACCAGCCGACCGTCGCCACTGCAACTGGTAACCGCGCAGCAAATTCTGTGATTCCAAATACGCGCATCGAAGCTGCTTCGCACCAGTAAACCAACGGGGGTTTCTGCAGCCTCGGGACACCATCCTGTGTTGGAATCAACCAGTCGTTTCGCGCGATCATCTCCCGGGCGGCCCCGGCGTATTGACCATCGATTTGATCGAACAACCGCGGCACGCCGCAGGTCATGAGATAGACGAACAAAAGCACTCCAAGAGCAATGACCCAAGAACGTGAGACTCGCTCTGGTCGGAAAGGAATATGAGCACCCGTGGCCCCATCCAACTTGTTAATCGTGCAATTCGGCACCGGCAGAAAATCGCATTACGGTTTGGATTCCGCCGCCAACCGCTTCAACTTGCCGGCCAGCGAGACTTTCGTTGCCGAGGACATCCGATCGATGAACAGGATGCCGTTCAGATGATCGGCTTCATGCTGGACAGCCCGCCCCAACAGTCCCGCCGCTTCAAATTCGATTTGGCGCCCCTCGAGATCCTTCGCCTTGACTTTTACCCTGGCCGCGCGGGAAATCTCGGCAGATATCTCCGGAAAACTAAGGCACCCTTCCGTCCCAAGCTCCTGCTCTTCGTCCAACATCAATTCCGGATTAATTAGAATCAAGGGCATATGCTCCTTTGGATCCACCTCTTCTCCCCCAATCCACATTCGGCTCGGGCGATTTTCAGCATCGCTGATGTCGACGACCGTCAATTGTACCGCCCGCCCAACCTGCTGAGCGGCGAGCCCCACACCGCTCGCATCGTACATCGTCTCGAGCATATCCGCAGCCAAAGCGCGGAGATCATCGTCGATGTTGTCGATCTTTTTCCCTTTCGCACGGAGCGCAGGATTTCCGTATTTGACGATATCTAGAATCATTTCTGATCGGGCGCTTTAGTAAATGTCGGCAGGTTCTTGATTCCAGCCTTTTTCAGCTCATCAAGCACCTGAACCAGGAAGCCGAATGAAACCTTCTGGTCGGCCTTCATGGCGAGCGGCCGGTTTGGACTGCTCTTTTGAACCTCCTCCAACGCGGAAGAAAGTTCGTTCACACTACTCAGGGGCCGAGTGTCTAACACAATTTTTTCGTCCGCTGTGATCGCAAGAACGATCGGATCTGTTGGATTCGCCGATTGCGTTGCGGTCTTCGATTCCGGGATCTTAATTGCAAGCTCTGACTGCGCTGTTTTGAACGTTGTGGTGACGATAAAAAAGATCAGAAGCATCGCAAAGATATCGATCAGCGATACAATGATGATCACCGGTGTCCGCTTTGGTTTGACGTAAAACCTCATCGGGCTGCGCCCTCCAACGGATTGCTTTCCGGTGTGAAAGTCTCGGGCGTTCTGCTTCCATGAAATATTTTCTCCACCAGTTCGGTCATGAGCGACTCCATCTCGACAGCGAGGCGTTCGACCCTCCTGGAAAAGTAGCTGAATGCGACAAGAGCCGGAATCGCGATCGACAACCCGACAATCGTCGTGCTGAGCGCTTCACCGATACCGGAAGCGATCCCTTTCAGGTCCGATGTCGACATGGCTCCCGAACCGATGTTGCCGAAGACGCGGACCAAGCCGGTCACCGCTCCAAGCAGCCCCAGTAAAGGCGCGATACCAACGACAATTTCAAGGATGAAAAGCCCACTTTCGAGCCGAACGATCTGCTGGCGTGCGCGCGATTGGACGACCTCGAGGGTCTCCTGTTTCGTGCTGTTGTAAGGGCGCACAGCGACCTCGACAATTCGCGACAGGGGCGATGAATCATCCTGGATCAAATGTCGGAGATGCTCCGGTTCATCGCCGGGTTTTATTTTGTTGATCTCTTTTTCGATCAGGGGCGGAATTACGGCCGCACGGCGCAAGGCGATCAACCTTAGCAGGATGACGATCACCGCGACAAAGGAACACGCCAGCAGGACGCCCATGAAAATGCCGCCTTTGGCGAAGAAATCCAACGTATTATCAAACAGGGCTAAGTGGAACATAGCTAATAGGAAGTAAACGACATTGTGAACTCCATCCGTCCGTCGGGGCTCACCGACGAGAGCTCTTCGGGCATCGGTGGGATTTCCGCATCGAGAATCGACTGCAACGATGCAGCGGCCAATCCTTCACTGGAAGAATTTCGGATGACCTTGACGTCCTGCACTCTCCCGTCAGGCAGGATATAGAATTTGATTTCAACGGTGCCGATGCTGATCACGTCGCTTCGTTCTCGAACGTAGTAGTACCAGCGCGATCCGACCGCATCCGAAACCGCCTTCTCGAATCTGCCCTGGGGAGTCCCCAGGGCAGCGATCGACGCCCGTCCGCGGCTGTCGATATTGCCTTGCATCCGGGTGACCCGTTGCTCCGGCCGATACGCCGTAACAGGAGCGCGTGGACGCTGCGGAGCGGTCTGCTGTTTGCGCACCGGTCTCGGTACGGGCGTAGGTACCGGTGTCGGCTCCTCACGCAGCATCGCCAATTCGTCATCGGAAGGAACCACGTCGGGAGTCGGCGTGGGAGTCGGCGTGAGGAGTCGGTGGAGGCGTCGGAGTTGGAGGGGGGGTAGGCGCAGGCGTTGGAGTTTCCTCCTGCTGCGGCGCCTCTTGCTTTTCATCCTGTGGCTGTGCTTGCGCCAGATCAGGTGCATCTCCCGGGTCGTGCGCGAAGGTTGCACCCTTTTGCGCCAAGGAGGAGTCCTCATTCCTGAAACCGATATCGGGCAAATCTTTCCCCTCCTGGGTCGGCACAGGTTGTGTCCCCGTTGCCGGTTTCTCACTGGCCGCAGCTGTGTCCTTATCGGACTCAAATTGAGCGTTGTCCGGTTTTTTGTCTGTCTTTTGATCGTCGTTGGTCCGGAGGTACTGGCGTTGTTGCTGCTTCTGTTCATCCGGAGCCGGCTCGTCCAAGACCGTTAACTCCGGAGGCGACTCATCCGGTTTTTGCGGAGGGATGGAGACATCCGGCCAGAGCGCGATCACCTTGCTCAATCCAAGGATAATAATGACGTGGAGCACGAGCGACCCAATGATCGCCAGGATGATCTTTTTACGATCTGACATCGACAGACCGGCGTAGAGTAATTCTGCTCCCCGAACAGCTCAAGTGATTAGAAAAACAAATAATTACCGGAGCATCAAGCCTTTTGCTCGGTCGCCCCCTTCCGAGATCACTGCGCCGAAGGGACGATCCGGCCCGCTATCAGCTGACCGACGATATCTATCACAGAAAACTGAGCGCACCAGCGGATATCCGCATCTTTGCCAAGTTTTCGCAATGAAGTGCCGTTTTTCGTGTGCCGGAGCCATTCGTAAAAATCATCCCCAACCTGTTCGTAGAGGCTCCGGGTGATCATTGCAGAATCTGAGAGCCCGTCGTCACCCGAGAGCCGCGCAACCAGCGCGCCGGCGGCGATCGCATCTTCGAGGCTGAATTCTTCGCCGGTGCCGGAACAGACGAGCAACAGGTTAGTGGGTCGATGCGTGAACAGGTAATTCGCCAGCGCATCAATGTTCAGCAAGGCACCGATCAAAACACTCTGAGCCGATTTGACGCTTTCAATTGCGGCGGTTCCGTTGGTAGTCGTCAGCACGACCGTGCGGCTCTTCGCGTTTTGGAATTCCTCGGGCGAATTACCGAAATCGAATCCTTTCGGAGGCAGGCCGCCTCTTTCACCTGCCAGCAACAGGCCGGGATTTTTTTCTTTCAGGGTCCGCGCTTCTTCCAGGGTTCGGACTGGAATAATCGAATCAACGCCGGAATCCAGCCCGGTGATAACGGACGAGGTCGCCCGGAGAACGTCGAAGACAACAGCGGTCGTATCGGTCAGGTCAGCTGCCGAGATTCTGCGAATTTCGCTTGGACAAAGAGCTACTTGAATCATTGCCTTTTTCGGTATGTCAATCGCCAGTGGTGAAACAGGTATTGTTGTGCATAGCCCGCGTACGCGCCGAAGTAATTCGCCGCGAACGATTTCATTTCCCGCAACGAGACTTTTGAGCGGCCCGCAAAATAAACTTCGTTCATTATCCGCGAGATCCAGACATCGATCGGAACGGCATCCAACCGTTCGTACGCGAAGAGCAGGAGGCAGTTTGCAATCTTTTCCCCGACGCCGGGCAGGCTGCAGAGCACCGTCCGCGCTTCATCGGTGGATAAATCGTCAAGCGCCTCGAGATCGACGGCACCCGAGGCAACGAGGCGGGCGGTGGCAATCAGATTTGCCGCGCGAAATCCAAGTTTGCACTCGAGCAGCTTTACCAGCGATACCTCGGCAACCTCTGCAGGGCCAGGATAGCTGAATGTCTCCACCTCGCCTCCTTGCAGACGGTGGCCAAAGCTTTTACGGATCAAAAGCGATATTGCCCGAATATGCTGGACCTGCTTGAGCGGGGAAGTCAGGAAGGTCGCGAGACACTCCCATCGCGGCTGCCGGATGATTCGCAGTCCATGGCAGTATTCGACTGCAACTTTCATCACCGCGTCTGCGGGAAATGTCTTAAGGATTTTTGGCAGCGGGTGATCGAGAGCAAAATAACGGGTAACCAGCGAAACGTGTTCTTTCAGGACCCGGACTGAGTTCCCATCCTGTTCGACAAAGACCGGTGTCTGGTCAATCGCTCCGACAAAACCTTTTCCTGATCGTTTCCAGTGAAACACCTGTCCGGAATTGAGCGTTTTTTCGAGGTCAAAATCCGGGGCCGGAACAGAACGGAGCCGCTTAATTTCCACGTTCCGGATCGGATCCATGAGGCTCGCAACATCAGGCATTTTTTTAACGTCTCCTGTTCGTTGAACTCTGGATCGGAATTTAGGGAGTTGCGTCCGCACGTGGCAATTTCTGACAATTGGCCGGACCGCGTTTTCGCTTTAGTCTGGTGGTCAGGGTGCAAGCCGGTCAATTTTCCACGATCCGTCCGCGTCCAGCAAATAAAGAAACCGGTCGTGGAGCCGATTTTCCCGTCCCTGCCAGAATTCGAATCTTCGCGGGACAAGGCGGTAGCCGCCCCAGAAATCGGGAAGTGGCGGGTCGCAGCTCGTGTACTGGGTCTTCAAAGCGGAAAGTCTTTCCTCCAGGACCCGCCTGCTGTCGATCGGCGCGCTCTGGCGTTCTGAGGCGATCGCGCCGAGGCGGCTGCCAAGCGGCCTTTTATCGAAATAGACTCGGGACTCTTCCCGGCTGGTCTTTCCGACGGTCCCTTCGATCTGAATCTGCCGTTCCAGCCAGGCCCAGTGAAAGCTCAACGCGGCATTTGGATTTTCGGCGATCTGCTGCGCCTTGCGACTTTCGTAATTCGTGAAAAAGACCACTCCGTGAGAATCAAAGCCTTTGAGGAGCACCACCCGTACGGAGGGAAGCCCGAAGCGAGAGGCGGTTGCAAGGGACATCGCGTTTGGCTCCCGATCACCGGCTGTCCGAACCGATTCGTCAAACCAAATTCGGAACTGTTCGAAGGGATCTTCTGAGAGGTCCTTTCGGTAAAGACCCGACAAAGTGTACTCTTTCCTCAACTTATCGACGTCAACAGCCGGCTCCATGGTATGGGAATTTTTTACGAATTCGCCGGCTTGTCGAGCGTCAAACTCGTATCGGAACCGGTCATTTGAACTTCATCTCGCTGTGGAGCCGTTCACGGCGATTTGCTTGATTAAAGGAATCCGTTTCCGTTTATCGCGATGAAACTTTTCGCATTTGCGGTTCTGACATTTGTCTACCTGCCGCGGCTGGCATTCGCCCAGTATTCCGTGGAACTCGATTTGACGGAGCAGAAGGCTTATTTGCTGTACAACGATCGCGCGGTCATGGAGTCCGAAATTTGCTCCGGCCGCCCAGGGCATCTGACACCGACGGGAACTTTTCATATCATGGACAAAGATTTGAATCACGTTTCCAGCATTTACGGACGGATTGTGGACGGTCGGAATCAGACAGTGGTTTCAGATGCGGATGTCGATATGCCAACTCCGGCCGGGACGAAGTTCATCAATGCGCCGATGCGGTATTTTATGCAATTCGCGCCTGGGATCGGATTGCATGCCGGGTACCTCCCCGGATACCCCGCGTCACATGGATGCGTTCGCATGCCCGAGCAGAAGGCTATCGCGTTCTTCAAGGCGGTGTCAGTCGGCACGCCCGTGACTGTGTTCGGGTCGATTCCGAGGGCACGGCAGTACCAGGTCAGGTACCGGGACGACTACCAACGCGGCTATTATGACCGGTTCTATAACAATCCCAGCTACTACAGGGGACGCGTCGTGACTCCACCGCCGTTTGGATTCTGGCCGTTTTGAGCGGGCAACCGTACTGTAGCATACGCGTCTCGCGTGTATTCTGTTCGCTGAGCTTAATTGCAACAAAAATTGCGAACGTTCTATTCTGATGTTTCGCGTCTGAAATATAACGACTTAGTCGCACAGAACAAACCGAATACACGCGGGACGCGTATGCTACAGCACGCCGAATCAGTAATAATTGTCGCCCTGGATTTGACCTACACCGACGATTTTGCCGGCGCCGTTGACGAGATAGAACTTGCCGTAGTCCTCGTCTTCATCCTTGAAGTCGATGGCCCAATATCCCTGGTTCGGGCGCCATTCGACACGAGTGACTTTCGAAAGCGGGTAAGGATATTGTTTGTTCGCACGCATTGCGATGGCCACTGCGGTCTCTTTCGGAACTCGGCCAGGAACAAACGCATCGTCGGACGATTCGCAGCCGGCCAAAAAGAGTACTGCAATAATTGGAAGTGCCCAGTGACGCATTGGGGCCATCGTAGGACTTTCAGCCAGGATTTCCAGCTTGAAATCGGCGGGATCACTGGTGAAACTCGCTTCAGTATGTCTATCCGGGCGAGTTTGAACGACTCCATCGCTGCCATTCGCACAATTTTCGAGTTGGAAGATCAGGTAACCCGCGCAGCGGATCTGCTGCGGGAGACCTTGCTTTCGGGTCACAAGGTCCTCGCCTGTGGCAACGGCGGGAGCGCCTCGGACAGCGCTCATTTTGCGACTGAATTAGCCTGCCGCTTCGTCGGAGACAGACGCCCCTACCCTGCCATCTCGCTGACCGGGGACGGCGGACTTTTAACGGCTACCGGAAACGATTACTCGTTTGCGGAACTTTTCGCTCGGCAGGTTAAAGCGTTTGGCAGTTCCGGCGATCTGCTGGTGGCGCTGACCACCAGCGGAAACTCTGAGAACGTCAAACGCGCTCTTCAACAAGCCAAAGAATCAGGCCTGAAGTCAATTTCTATGCTCGGCCGCGACGGCGGCGCCTGCCGTGGATTGGCCGATGTCGAACTCCTGGTCCCCGAGCAGGTCACTGCGAAGATTCAGGAGGCCCACAAGGTGATGATTCACCTGATTTGTGAACTGGTGGAGCCGTCCCTCTCGAAACATTAAAAGTGCAGAACTATCTGCTTGCGGCAGGTTTCGTGTAGCATACGCGTCCCGCGTGTATTCTGTTTTGGCGGTTCGCAAATGGGGTAGACTGTTTACGGCTACGCTGACACCCGATCGGAAAACACGCGGGACGCGTATGCTGCAGTAAGTCCGTTACGCCCCATGTCTCCTGGTAGACCGTGCCTGCCTTAATGAATGGATCCGTTTTGAGAGAAACTCTCGTTCCGACTTAAGGTCGGTGAGTCGCAGCGCCTTTTGAAATTGATCGACAGCAACATCGAAACGATGCAACTGCTCTTCGAACTCGCCCCGGACAGCATAGAGGAGGTAATAGGACTCCAGTTCTCCCCGGGCAACAATCGCATCGAGCTCGTTAATTCCGGCGGCCGGCCCGCTTACGTAGGCCACGGCGACCGCCCTGTTGAGCGCCACAACCGGCGAGCGTTTCATCGTCACCCAGTGATCATATAGCGACAAAATCCTCGTCCAATCTGTTGATTGATAGTCGGTGGCGAGACAATGGCACGCTGAGATTCCGGCTTGTAGATGATACTCGCTCAGTTCCGTTCCCTCCGCTGCTCTTCCAAGGCGGGCGATACCGCGCGCGATCAACGAGTGATTCCATTTCGAGCGATCCTGTTCCTTCAAACGCAGAATATTTCCTTCGGCGTCCGACCGCGCCGGGAGTCTTGCTGCATCCAGCAGCATCAAAGCGACAAGCGCATGCGTGCGGGGCTGATCCGCGAGCGGGTGCTCGCTGAGCAGCGTGGCGAGCCGGATCGCCTCGTGACAAAGATCTTCCCTTACGAGATACTCCCCGGTGGATGCCTTGTACCCTTCGTTGAACAGCAGATAAAGGGTCTGAAGTACGCCATCGAGCCGCGCTGAAAACTCTTCTCCGGACGGGATCTCAAATCGAATGCCGAGCTCGCGGATCCTCTGTCTAGTTCGCGTGAGCCGTTTGGCAATTGCGGCTTCCGTCGTCAGAAATGCCTTTGCGATTTCTGCCGGGCTGAAGCCGCATAGCGTCCTGAGGGCGAGAGCTGTCTGTCCCTCGGGCGGAAGCAACGGATGGCAGCACGCAAAGAAGAGGCGCAACCGGCTGTCCTTGATCTCGGTGTCAAATAGCGGCGCGTCCGTGTCGAGCGAATCCGACGACCATCGCTCGACGGACGTGATGATTTCCGGCTGCTTATCTCGGAAAAGCTTTTCTCGCCTGAGAAGATCGAGAGCCAGATTCTTCGCCGTCTGCGTGATCCAGGCTGCCGGATTGGTTGGAACCCCGTAATACGGCCAAGTGCGGAGCGCGCGGACAAGCGCTTCCTGAACAACATCTTCGGCGAGTTGTAACCGGTCGATCCCAAATAGACCCGTCAAGACAGAGACCAGTTTTCCCGCTTCGATTCGGAAGAAGTGCTCTGTCAGCCGCGAAACGTCCCCTACGGCCGGCTGATCAACCTCGCCATCACTCTTGCTCACAAGCCTCAATGTGCCGTGTGCGCCAGCTCGCGACTTATTCGCTGGAACTTCGGACACACTTCTGCTATTGGCCGGACCTCAACGATCATGCCATATGGGAGGGCCGGGCATCGCTTAGCGATTTGGAGCGCTTCATCCAGGTTCGTCATTTGGATCAAAAAGTACCCGCCAATGGCTTCTTTCGATTCAGCAAAGGGCCCATCTGCAACCGCCTGGCCTTTCTTTTGAGAAACGACGCGACCCTCAGGAATCAACGGGTGCGCAGACTTTATTTTGCCTTGGTCGACGAGTTGGTCGTACCAGGCAGTCCATTTGCTCATTATCTGTTGAAGCTCTTCCGGGGAGAGTTTTGTGTCCCAATCATTCCCGCGGAACAGCAGCATATAATCGGATGTAGTCGCTGGTGTGGTCATAATTTTAACTCGGTGTTGGTCATGGACGGCCTCAGTCGTCCAATGTTTAACGAATGGACGATAGCAGCCCGATTATTTGGGCGACGAACAGGCCGGCGCGGTCCAGGACAAATTTCCTCTAATATTTAAAGAATCCCGAACAATTTCGCTTCAACAGTTCTTTTGCGTGCTCGACAGCCGATTTTGTTCTGCCCCCCAGCATACGCGCAATCTCTTCGACGCGATTCTCACCGCCGGCTTCTGTCAACATCGTGCGAGTCCGGCCCTGCGAAACAGTCTTGGTGACGGTGAAATGACGAGACGCAGCGGCAGCGACCTGAGGCATATGAGTGATCGTGATCACTTGACGGCTCTCACCCAAGGACCGCATTTTTGCGCCGATTGAATGAGCGATCTCGCCACCCACATTGGCGTCGATCTCGTCGAACACCAGCAGGCCGACAAGATCCTGTTGTGCCAGAACCGTTTTCAACGCAAGCATCAGCCGCGATATTTCACCGCTGGATGCGACCGCTCGCAGTGGTTTGAGCGGTTCTCCAAGGTTTGCCGCGAAAAGGAACTCAACAGTCTCAAAGCCGGTGACGCGAGGTTTCTCGTGCGGATCCAACCGGATATCAAACCCTGCCTGGCCGAATCCAAGGTCCCCAAGATGCGCGCGAATCGACTTTGAAAGAGCGGTTGCGGTCTTCTTTCGGGAATCGGATAACTCTTTTCCAAGGTTATTCAGCCGCTCGGTTTCGGTCGCGAGTTGAGACTCGATTTCACCGAGCATTTCGTCCCGGCGGCCGAATTGATCGAGTCGCTTTTTCAGTTCTGCCATCAATTCGAGCAGTCCGTTTTCATCGCGCCGGTGCTTGCGCTGAAGGGACTGCAACAGGTTTAATCGGCCCTCCATGGTTTGAAGCGCTTCCGGGTCAATCTCGACGCTCGATCGGTAGCTGGAGATGCTTCGCTGGAATTCTTCGAGTTCGATGGTGGCCGATTCATGGGCCCGGATCAGATCACTGGCAGATTCATCTAACCGAGCGATTTCACGAACCTGCCGCGCAATGTCGGCCAGCCGTGTGAGGATCGAGTCGTCCTCCCCGGACAGTTCTCGTAAAGCGGTCCCAGCCGCCTCGATCAGGCGCCTCGAGTTTGACGCGACGCTGTAGCGAGCCCGCAGCGTTTCAAACTCCGCGGGTTGAAGATCTGCCGACTCGAGCTCCTGCAGCTGGTGACGCCAGAGGTCAAGATTCTGGTCCGTCGTCTGATCAAGAAGCTCCTCCTGCTTCTTTCGCAGGTCGCTCAGTGATCGGAACGCCGTTCGATAATTCTCCAGCAGCTCGCGATGATCGGCGAAGGCATCGACGAGCCCCAACTGATGATCCGCGGAAAAGAGAGACTGGTGATCGTGAGGTCCATGCAGATCCACAAGGCCCTCCCCAACCTCTTTCAGGACGCCAAGCGTCGCCAAAGATCCATTGACGAATTGCCGGCTGCCACCTGATATCGATACGACCCGTTTAAGCAGAAGCTCCCCTTCTTCGCATCGATCCACGCCCTGTTCTTCAAGGAGCTGATTCATGTTGGTGATGTCATCGAGTTCGAAGGCCGCTTCGACGGAGCACTGCTCAGCGCCCGTCCGGATCAGCGATTTGTCCGCCCGCTCACCGAGAATCAATTTGAGCGCGCCCAGGATGACCGATTTCCCGGCCCCGGTTTCGCCCGTTACAACGCTGAAGCCTGGGGTTAATTCCCAGTCGAGCGATTCCACCAGGGCGAGGTTTCGAATTCGTAGCAATCGTAGCGTTGCGGGCACAAACCGATTATGTAAGGGTGCAGCGGTTTTTTTCAATAGATGCTCGCGATCACATTTCTGGGTACAGGAACTTCCATGGGGGTACCCATCATTCGCTGCAATTGCGAGGTCTGCCGATCGCGCGATCCACGCGATCAGCGGACCCGTTCCTCGATCTACGTCCAAGCGGCTGACCGCTCCTGGGTCGTGGATACCGGACCAGAATTCAGAATTCAGGCATTGCGCGAAAATATCCAGAATCTGGATGCTGTTTTGTATTCACACGCGCATGCGGATCACGTCATGGGACTCGATGACCTCCGGCGATTCTGTTCAGCGCCCGGAACAACGATACCGCTGTACGCGTCTGCCGAGACGATGCAGGCCCTGGAAAGAGCGTTTTCCTATGCGTTTAGCGGGAAGTTCAATTTCCCGGGATATTTGCGCCCGGAACGGCACATTATCGATGGTCCATTTTCTCTTGGAAGAACCAAGATTCATCCGATTCCGCTCGAGCACGGGAGCGCGCAGGTGTTTGGATATCTATTTCGGCAGGAAAACCGTTCGATTGCCGCATACTTGAGCGATTGCAAAGTCGTCTACCCGGAAGGACTCGAAACGCTCGAGGGCGTCGAAACCCTGATCCTCGGGACGCCCTGCCGGCGAACGCACCCGACACACATGAACATGACTGAGGGCCTGGCCTTCGCAAGGAGCCTGAACCCAAAGCGCACCTACTTTACCCATCTCAGTCACGATTTTGGTCATGCCGCGACGCAAAAGGAACTGCCGGAAAACATCTTTCTGGCGTATGACGGGCTCCGTCTGGAGCTGTGAGCGGATCAGGATAGTCCGAGATCGTTCGCCCCACAGCCAGAGCCATATCTTGATGATACGGGTCGAGAGAGCAACGCAGAAAAACAGCCAACTGGCTCCGGCCCGGAGGGTTGCGATGAAAATGGACCGGCGGCCATGCGAATGTAGGCGAAGCGTCCTCGCTTTGCACTCTCGGGAAGAAGCAAAGCGGGGACGCTTCGCCTACGCCGCCAGGATTATCCATAGCTCTTAGGTGCGTCAAATATCTACAGTGTCTATGCCTGGACGGGGCCGTAGACGCGATCACAAAATTTTTTTGCGATCGCCGATATAGCCGCGGCTCAAAGCATTCCAGGGTCGCTCCAGAGCCTGGCGTTCTACTTTGCGGAAATTTCGGGCTTCGCTACCTTAAGGCCACATCCGGATGAGTAATCGTGACGACTGGACTGTTCAGAGCCGACTCGTGCTGGGGGCGCTTGTTTGCGCCGTCCTGCTGATCGTCGGCTATTTTGTCCTCGTAAGCACGTCCTGGGGCCATCAATTCGATGACGACGCCTTCTTGGGCCACCTAGCGTTAAATCGGAAAATCATCAGGTTGGACTCCGACATGCTCGACCTTGTTACCAAGGCGGTGCTGCCGCTCTCGGCAGCATTCGTGCTCGTCATCGCCGCCGTGCGCCGTTGCGCCTTAGTGGGCGTAGTCGCGGTAGTGGGATTCGGATGCTCGGTCGTAGGCGCTGAGGTTCTCAAACAGAAGCTCCCATGGCATGCGTTGGTGCCCAGTGACGGCATGCTCGAGAAACGCTTTCAGGCTGACACTTACCCAAGCGGACACGCGACCATAGGCACCTCGCTCGTCTTGAGCTTGCTTTTGGTCTCCTCGTCCCGCTGGCGACCGTGGTTGGCTGTCGCTGCAGGCTGCATCACCGCATCTTTTGCAACGGGCGTCCTGTTTGCCGGCTGGCATCGGCCGTCTGACGCGTTAGGGGCTCTGGCCTGGTCGGGGTTCTGCATGGCCGTGGCCGCGGCATGCGCGGTCAAACTGCGCGGTCAGCCAAGACCGGCGATAGCGTATCCGGCACGCGCCCTGTTTGCCAGCGTCGGACTCGGGATTCTCGCCGCTGCCGCGACGTGGATGGTTGCCGCGGCAGCGGCACCCGAATACCCGGACGGTGATCTTCCCTTTTTCGCGGTCACGGGACTCATCATCGTGGGCGCATTCTCGCTGACGGCCTGGTACGGCTGGCAGTTGCGAGCAGTTGATTGGCCCCGTGACCGAGCTCACAGTGATGATGCGAAAAAGTGTTCGCATCCACACATCGTAACCGGGGCAAAAAACGAGGAGAAAACGACTCAACAGACAAAAAGCTAATATCTGTGGCTATGCGTCGCTTTTGCCGTCCTTGCCGCGCTCAGCGTAGCGATCCGGCGCAGTTAAATCGCGAATGTAAAAAAGGTTAAAGCAATTCCGAATCACTTTCTGGAAAGAAGTTTCATGATCGAATCGTGCCACCTATGTTCGTCGTGAAATTTCGTTGCGCATCGCTGGAATGCCACAGATGCGCTCGGGTGAATCAGAAGCAACCGCTCGATTTCTCTAGTACCAATGCCACTTTGAATTGCTAAAGCCGCAAGGTTGACGACTTCTGAGGCCTGGTTGCCAATGGCTACGCAGCCTCTGATCTGTTTGGTGGAGCGTTCAGCGATGATTTTAATCAAGGTCTTAGATGGTTCCGCAATCGTCCGGTCATCGGCTGTAACCATCTCTGCAACTTCCGATTCTACTCTAACATCGACCCCGGCTTCGGCGGCTTCGCGCTCCATCCAGCCAACAGCCGCAACGGGCGGGTCGGTATCAAGATACCGCGGAAGCCAGCGGGAACCGAACGACACCGTGCCGCCGGCAATGGCGTCGATGGCAACTCGAGCCTGCGAAGATGCCGCGCTATCGAGCATATCGAGCCCATTTACGTCACCGACAGCAAATATATTCCGCCGCTGCGTTCTTAGCTGCCCGTCGACTTCAATAAACGGTGTCGTTGCTATGCCAAGTTCCGCCAGTCCCAAAGACTCGATGTTTGGTTTGCGGCCCGTCGCAACGAGTACCAGATCAGGTGAAATCTCGGTTCCATCAGCTCTCGCAATAATCGGCCGGCCTTCGTTCATCGGCAAATCGTGGACGGGAATGTGCCGGCCAAGCATCAGTTCCACTCCGTCCGCGCTCAGCTGGTCGGCAATGTGCGCTCCGACACTTTCATCCCAGTCGGAAAGTAGTCGTTCACTTCGTTCCGCCAGCGTAACCTGACAGCCGAATCCGCGATAAATAGCGGCAAACTCGCAACCGACATAACCACCACCGACAATGAAGAGATGGGAAGGAGGATGAATCCTGTCTAGAAGTTCGTCGCTATTGATCAATCGCGAATTCTGAGAACCGACATAATCCGGGCGCGCCCCCGTCGCTAAAATGATGTTGTCCGCTTCAATTTCCTCCTGCTGCTCATCTTCGGTCGTAATTCGAATTCGATGGTCATCCACCAGTGTTCCGCGCCCGAACACCACCCGGATATTGAGCCTTTCCATCTCGTTTTGCAATTCGTGGGCCAGTCGAGTGATGGCGGCACGCTGCGCTTTCATCCACTCCATAAGCGAATCCGTAAACAGATCAGCTTCGATTCCATATCTTGTCGCTCTAATAAACTCGCCGCGAAGTCGCACGGATGCGTGAAGGGCGCGCACGGCGTACGACCCATGATGAAGCCGCGTGCCACCAAGTGCCCCCTTTTCGATGACCACCACTTTGAAACCCTTTTTTGCTGCTTGCATCGCCGACTCGCTGCCTCCCGACCCAGTACCTATGACCGCAAGATGAAATTCTTCATTCATATCCCTGGCCAACCTTACGCTTCCTTCGAAAAGCCGACGACACTTTGTTGCCAAAGAGTCGCCTGATTTTGACGATACTGGTCAGAACTCAACGGCCTGTCGCCAATAGGGCCGGATTTTGGGGTAGACTAGCCCACAGCTAGCCCGGATACCGATGTTCAGTCGTCCCTCCGAGACGAAGCCAAACTTAAACTGAAAACACCGGCGATAAATCGCCGGCCTACTTTCGAACGTCCCTCCGGGACGGCCATAGGTTAAAGCCGTCTGTCACTCGCCCCTTAACGACGAATCTCGAGTTGTATTAATATCAGCGCCGCTCTGAAAGAGCGGAAGTAGCGAGACCCGCGGCAGCAAAAGATCATTGCTGCAATCGAGATGCACCCAGGGAGGGAACTCCTACACCCTCCGCGTCGGAAGATTCTGTCGCTCCTTCAGAGCGGGGCAGTCTCTTATACTCTCCCAGGGTTCCGCTACGCTCCATAAGCGCTAACTTAAGGAAAATTTTACAACGAAAGAGTGTATCCTGTCCCGGAGGGACCAAACGAAAGTAGCCTGGCACGAAGTGCCTGGAAACAAGAGAAAAGTAGACCCGTCCCGGAGGGACGATTGATCTGCCTCACTAGTCCCAGAGATATTTTTCTTCGAACTTTACGTCGTGCGCTTTTGAGAAACGCCAGATACTCCTTTTGAAAAGTTCGAGTCCGATGATGTTCGACCTGATGGTGGATGTAACCGACGGGTCTTTTTGCTTTTTTCCCGGCACTTCGTGCCAGGCTACCTTCGCTTTGATCCCTCCGGGATAAATGCGTAATGGCGCCTTCCCGCTGCTGCAATAAGTTAGCGCTTATGCCGCTACGCTCCACCCTGGGCTAAGGTCTATCGCCACTCCGTGGCTCGGATCCATTGCAAAGGCGTCATTGAAACATTCATACCGGGATGCAATTGCGACCGGCTATTCCAGAACCTATTTTGGACACCAATGCACTTGTGAGAAGTTCAGGCTGGACGAAATCTCGCAGGCGGCTTGCACTTGCATTTAGACTCATATAACATTCTTTCCATCTGTTGTATGAACTCGTTCCAGAGGCCGTTTTCTGTTTCCTCATACGCGTCAGTTTACCATGATGTGTGCCGGCGGGTTTCGCCGACTGTCTGCGAACCGCAGGCGACGTTGACCGAGAAGTGGACCGAGCTCGAGTGGCAGGCCATGTGGTATTCCGGAGCGTTCGGCACCACTTTCCGATCCGTTTCAGGATCTCTCGTGGAAGTTATCCAATTCGGATTTTGGAATCGCGAACCGGGACCAGATTTCGTTCATGCATCAATACGAATCGACGGCGGGCAGATCCTCGAAGGCGACGTCGAATTCGACATGCACGTCGCGGATTGGGAGCGGCATGGCCATTCGCAAAACCCGGCTTTTGACGGCACGATCCTTCATCTGTTCCTCCACAAAGGGAGCGCAAGCCATTTCACTCGGACAACCGCCAATCGTGAGGTTCCGCAGATCCATCTGCGAAGTGAGGTCGAGCTGACAGAACTGCTTTCCCCGCCGATCGCGCACCCTGGTCGCTGTTGTGCACCCCTTAAACAGCTGCCATCCCAGACAACTAACGATCTCATCGAAACAGCTGCCCACGTGCGAATGCAGAAGAAGGCGGATCAGCTTCAACGTGCTGCCGCTGCTCACGGTATGGATGAGGCAATCTTTCAGGCGTTCGCGATCTCGCTTGGCTACAAACTCAACAAGATTCCGTTCCTCGTCCTGGCCCAACGGGCCAATCTGAAATTGCTTCATGAATATGGATCCGCCGCAGAAAGCCTCTTGTTCGGGATGGCCGGTTTTCTCGAGGACAAGCGAATCAATCAGGCTTTGCCGGCGGATCGGAATTATTGGCGACATCTTTGGGGAGATTGGTGGCAGCTCAGAAGTCAATTCGCGCATCTTGTCCTTCGCGAAAACCTCTGGAAATTTGGGATGACGCGGCCGGGCAACCATCCTCACCGGCGTCTCGGCGCTTTGGCGGAAATGGTACGGCGGTGGAAAGAATTTAGAATGTTGACACCGTGCCTCGATTCCGTCGGCGAATGGATGGGCGGATTGTCGCACCACTTTTGGGATCATCACTTTACGCTCGGATCGCAGCCTGCGCCTAAACCGGTTCGCCTGCTCGGCGAGGCGCGAGTGAACGAGATTCTCGCCAACGTGATCGCACCAATGCTGGTCCTAACAAATCACTCCGACTGGGAGGCTTACAAATGCATCCGGGCGGATTTGGGGAACCGGCGTCTAAGCATCGTCTGCAGGCGACTATTTGGCGAAACGGAGCGTGGCACCGAGCACCTCCGATTTCTTTATCAACAGCAAGGCCTGTTGCAGATATTCGAAGACTTTTGCCTTGCCGACACCACGAACTGTGTCGATTGCCGCTTCCCTGAAATGGTCTCTCACGTCCTGTCCCAAAAATCGAGCCAGTAGTTACCCGCAAAAATAAGCGGTATTGTCGTTCTCGTCCTCGTCGTCGTTCTCGTTCTCGTTCTCGTTCTTGGAACTGGGTGGTGGCTCCGATCTGCCGGACAGGGGCACAGCTAAAAACCGGAACCGGAACCTGAACCGAGATCAACGATCAAAGAGCGAGGTCGAGAACGACGACGAAGCGATTGGGGAAGGAAGGAAGCAAGAAGGCGCCCAGTTTCGCAGCAAAAAAGAACCCGATTGTCCCGGAAATATTCTATTCCCTTATTCTGATCGTCAAACAATCAGGATTTGGCAAGCGGCAGTTTGAATTGCCAACATAGGTTGAGCGAAGTAGTGTGGATGTGCGCCAAATAAGCGTCAATGGCGAGAATGATGACCAACCTCCGTTGCTTCGCCTTGTTTAGAGCAACAGGTCGACCACTTATTGCTCTAACCACTAGCATGTAATCGAACCTCTTCATCCCAGAAGCCACCCGAATGCACCGAAAATCGATTGTCGCAAAGGCGCTCGCCCTAGCTGTCATAATTAGCGTTCTGGGTTGCGAAAAGAAGGTCGCGGAAACCGGACCCCCGGCTCCGCCCGAAGTATTGGTCACGCAGGTCGTCAGCGCGGACGTACCTGTGATCCGCGAATGGGTTGGCACGTTAGATGGATCGGAGGATGCCGATATCAGGGCGCGAGTGACCGGTTATTTGCAAAAGAGAGACTATCAGGAGGGGTCGTACGTCAAAGAGGGTGACCTGCTTTTTGAGATCGATCCGAGACCGTTCGAGGCCGCTCTGGCGCAGGCCAAGAGCGAGCTCGCGCAGGTGCAGGCGACTCAGGCGGCCACTCAGGCCGACTTTGAACGATCGCAAGAGCTTTACAATAAGAAAGTAATCTCGGAGCAGGAATACGAGAACAAGAGGCAGCTCAACGAAGCCCAAGTCGCCAAGATCCAGGCGCTCGAAGCGGCAGCTCAAACAGCTCAGCTGAACTTGGATTACACAAAAATTGCGGCGCCCGTGGATGGCATCGCCGGGCTTTCCAAAGCCAATATCGGAGACTTGGTCGGGACAGGATCCGAGGTCACGCTGACTACGGTCTCGAAGATCGATCCGATCCGGCTCTATTTTCCCATAAACGAGGCAGACTATAAGCAGCACGCCAGCTCCCTGCAAAAGGCGATGCAAAAACCGGAATCTGAGCGTGAGGCCGCTATCGAACTGGTGTTCGCGGACGGGACCGTTTATCCGCAGAGAGGAAAGTTCTCCTTCGTCGATCGGCAGGTGGACCCCACGACCGGCACGATCCTTGTAGCGGCAAACTTTCCAAATCCTGACCATAGCTTAAGACCCGGACAATTCGCGAAGGCCAGGGCTGCGATCGAAAAGATTTCCGGCGCTTTGCTGGTGCCCGAGCGAGCTCTTTCGGAGCTGCAGGGCAGTTATCAGATCGGTGTTATTGATGACAACGGCAAAGCTGAGATTCGTCCGATCAAAATCGGGCCACGTTACAATCATCAGGTCGTTGTCACGGAAGGTTTGAAGAACGGGGAGACGGTCATTGTCGAGGGGCTGCAAAACGTGCGGCCGGGAATGAATGTAAATGCTAAACCTTATGAGAAAACCGTGAAGGAAGACTCCAATTCGAACGCGGCCAACTCCCCGAATCCAAAGGAAGAGCGCAACGCGTCGAAAGGCTGAAGCGGCAGCTCTAATTCAAAGCTTTAATGGCAAGGTTCTTCATTAATCGACCGATCGTTGCAATGGTGATCGCCATTATCATGGTGATTGCCGGGATTGTCGCGTTTCTCGGCCTTCCCGTCGCTCAGTACCCGAACATCATTCCGCCGGAGATCCAGGTGAACACTACCTACGTCGGCGCTGATGCGTTGACGGTCGAACAATCGGTAGCGACGCCCATTGAACAACAAATGAGCGGGGTGGACCACATGAATTACATGTATTCCACCAATGCAAATAATGGAGCGATGCGGCTCGTCGTGAATTTTGACGTTGCCACCGATCCCAATACCGATCACGTGCTGACCCAGATGCGGCAGTCGCAAGCCGAATCTCAGTTACCTTCGGATGTTCGAAATTACGGAGTCACAGTAGTCAAATCGACATCCGCGCCGCTAATGGTCCTGGCCCTTTCCTCGCCGAGCGGCGCCTATGATTCAACGTTTCTTGCGAACTACGCCTACATCAACCTCAACGACGCGCTAACTCGTGTGCCGGGCATCGCTAGCGTGACGGTTTTCGGCGCCGGGCAATACGCGATGCGCATTTGGGTTAATCCCGATAAACTGGCGAAACTCAACATCACCGTCCCGGAGATCGTGAATGCGATTAACGCACAGAACACCGTGAACCCGGCGGGTCAAATCAGTGCGGAGCCTATTCCGAAAGGCCAGGATTTTACGAACACCGTAAGAGCGCAAGGTCGGTTGGTGACGCAGGAAGATTTCGAAGACATCGTGGTTCGGGCAAACGTCAATGGATCGCTCGTTCGCGTCAAGGATGTCGCCCGAGTTGAACTCGGCGCCCAGACCTATGCGATGACGAGTCGGGTCAACGGCAAGCCGGCGGCGGTTATGGCTCTTTACCAGCTCCCTGGATCCAATGCGGTTCAGGCCGCTGAGGGAGTGCGAAAACTGATGGATACGTTAAGTAAGAGCTTTCCGCCTGGGCTGCAATACGATGTGGCGCTGGACACTACCTTGGCGGTCACTGCCGGCATTCATGACATCTATAAGACCCTTTTTGAGGCGATGATCCTCGTGATCATCGTTGTATTTATCTTCCTGCAAGGCTGGCGTGCAACCCTCATCCCTCTGCTGGCGGTTCCAGTTTCGCTGGTCGGGACCTTCATGGTCTTTCCGCTCCTTGGATTTTCTGTCAATACGCTCTCTCTGCTGGGGTTGGTGTTGGCCATCGGCTTGGTCGTCGATGATGCGATCGTCGTGGTCGAAGCCGTTGAACACCACATCGAACGCGGGCTCTCGCCTAAGGAGGCTACGTTGAAGGCGATGGATGAAGTTTCCGGGCCGGTCATTGCCATCGCCCTGATTCTGGCAGCCGTCTTTATACCAACAGCATTTATTCCGGGAATCACCGGGCGGCTTTACCAGCAGTTCGCCATTACCATTGCGGTGTCGGTGATCTTCTCCGCTTTCAACGCTCTGACACTTAGCCCGGCTCTGTCCGCTCTCCTGCTTCGGCCGAAAAAGAAATCTCGGGGTCCTCTCGGATTCTTGTTCGGAGCGTTCAACAAAGGCTTCACCAAAGCTACCGACGGATACGTGGCCTTGTGCGGGCTGCTCATTCGTCGAAGCTTGTTTGCTATCCTTTTCCTCGCGTTATTTGTGGTGGCAACGGGATGGCTTGGGGGTCGGATCCCGGTGGGATTTCTGCCCGACGAGGATCAGGGCTTCCTTTACGCCAATCTGTCGCTCCCCAACGCGGCTTCGCTAGAGCGAACTGATAACGCGGCAAAAAAGGTCGAGGAGATTCTGATGCATACGCCCGGGGTCGAGAAGGTCACAAGCATTTCGGGCTTCAGTCTGCTGAGCACGGTCTACAGTACCTATAACGGGTTTTTCTTTGTGACACTTAAGCCATGGGAAGAGAGGACCAATCCTGAGGAGCACATTGAGCATATCAAGGCCTCCGCGAACCGGGCTTTGGCCTCATTGCCGGAAGGGCGGGCTTTTGTGTTTCCGCCTCCGGCGATTCCAGGGATCGGCACGTCCGGAGGCGTGACGTTCATGCTCGAAGACCGTGCCGGCAGAGATGTCCCGTTTCTGGCAAGCCAGACAAAGAAATTCATCGAGGAAGCCGTCAAACGGCCGGAAATCGCGGGCATAACTCCAACTTTCATTCCGGCGGTGCCCCAGGTTTATGTGCATGTGAATCGCGATAAGGTTTCAAAGCAAGGGGTTGAGCTTTCGCAAGTTTACAAAACTCTGCAAACATTCATGGGCGGCCTGTTCGTAAACTATTTCAATCGTTTCGGCCGGCAGTGGCAGGTTTATGTGCAGGCCGAGGGGGATTATCGGACCGATGCTCAGAATCTCGGACAATTCTACGTCAAGAACAATAACGGTACTGCGGTACCTCTTGGCGCCTTTATCGACATTGAGCGCGCTTACGGTCCGGAGTTTACAATGCGCTACAACCTGTACCGCTGCGCGCAGCTGAACGTGACGGCCAAACCGGGCGTAAGCTCGCTTCAAGCCATGAAAGCGCTGGAGGAGGTATTTGCCGCGACGATGCCGGCCGGGATGGGATACGATTATCTGGGCATGTCGTATCAGGAGAAAGTGGCGCAACAAGGCGTGCCGCCTGCACTGATCTTCGGGCTCTCGTTGCTATTGGTATTCTTAATCCTTGCCGCTCAGTACGAGAGTTGGGCGCTGCCGATAAGCGTCTTGCTCGGCACCCCGATCGCGGTTTTTGGAGCGTTCATGGCCTTGTTCGGGAGAGGACTGGAAAATAATATTTACGCCCAGATTGGGCTTGTGATGCTGATCGGACTATCCGCTAAGAACGCCATTCTGATTGTAGAATTTGCCCGAGCAGAGCGCGAAAGAGGTAAATCCCTCCGAGATGCTGCTTTGGAAGGTGCGCGGTTGCGTCTTCGCCCGATTCTCATGACCTCGTTTGCTTTTATTTTGGGCTGCGTCCCTCTCTGGGTCGCAGTAGGTGCGGGGGCTGTCTCCCGGCAGATTATCGGTACAGCGGTTATCGGAGGCATGCTGGCGGCGTCATTCATCGCGATCTTTATGGTTCCGGTATTGTTTTACCTGGTTGAGCGGTTCTCCGCGAAGAAGGAGACGCCGGTGACCCGCGAGCCAGGTCCGCAAGAAGAAGTATCGAAGGAAGCGGGCGCCAGCACGAAGTGAATGAGAAGCTGCGGTTCACTAATATCAGCCGCAACGCCCCTTGAGCAGATTTCGATGGCTAATGCCGGTGCTGATCTTGCTTCTTCATATACTCCTGAAGCAACAAGACCTGCGTGCCCTTACCGCACCCCGACCGGCCGACAAATATAAAAGTCTGTAGCTCATGTCTTCAGCGATTAAGTGCGTACCTAGTTAGTGCGCCTGTAAAGATTGAGCCAAGCTTACTAGATTTTGCGGTTGCACGACAATGATGCCGCTACGTGGGCTGTCAATGTCCGCGATGAGAAACAACGAGATGGACACCACAATCGGTAGAATTAACATCAGGATACCTTCCGACTCGGGGTGACGCGCACCATAACCGACCAAAAAGTTGCAGCAGATGGCGATCACGGCCAACAGACCCCAGGCCGCAAGCGGGATTCGGTTCCACCAGGAAGCCTGCGTGTATCCCTGCGAGTTGAATACATCGTTCATGCCCGAAATAACTAAGGCGACGACGCATGTCGGCTGCGCTGCGGCCGGGGCCTTGACCGCGGCCCACAGCTCACTCTGCAATTGAGCCGTATTGGCATTGATCTGCCGAAGCTGTTGCTCATTGCCGGTCCTATAGAACGAGATACGCTCATCGAGATAGTTCCTAAGCAGTGAACGTACTCTGGGCGCGTCGGCGGCAGGCAGGAGGTCGGCCCGGAGGTATTCTGTGCCAACCGCGTTCGCCTCTTCCTCCTCATAATTCTTGCGCTGCTCGTACCGGCTTATGGCCATCGAAAAGCTGAAACCGATGATGAGGACTAGCAGCGTCAGCGTAGCTGCCAGGATTACGCTGAAGTCTTCATACACGCCTTCTGCCAGGCTTAGTCGCCTTTTGAGAAAAGAGGAACCGATCCGCGCCGAGAGCCACAGCACAAAGAGAGCGAGCGCGAAAACAATCAATTCGTTGTCGGTTAAATTATTCATACGCTGTTAGCTTCGCCTCCTGAACTGGCCAATTTACCGAATTTTGCAAACGGACGAACGGAATGATCAGTCTGACCAACACAGAGAGCACCGCGATCTGATCAAGGCTACCATACCGCGCTTGCGACAATAGCCGGAAAGCTTTTCCGCAGGTCGTCGTTTTCTACACGGGAATCTTCTCATCTGACGCTAACGGGGAGCCAACGTCAGGCGCTTCCGAGGTGACCGCGATTTCGCTTAGTTCTTCGTCTCGACAAGCCGTCCGATGTTTAGCAGGGCGGCTTCGCTTTTCGGTGGTCCGATCAGCTGAATGCTGGTCACTGGAAACTTTTCGCCCGAGAGTGGAATCGGCAGGGCTAACGCGGGGACGCCCAGCATAGTTCACTGCCGCGGTGTTCTGGATCTTGAGAAACCGTGCCTCGAAAATCCCGGTCAAAAACAAGTTCCTCTTCGGTGGTGCTTCTCTGAGAACGGGCAGCGCGATGGCATCGAGTGTCGAAGTCTTCTTGTAAAAGCTCCATCCCCTCTACGAGTCCGTTTACGTCTTTGGCCATGGGCCCAACGGTATCGAGGTATTTCGGAGAGATATTAGGGACCGACCACGCATCGCATCGATTGAATCATTTTGTACCAAACCGGGCCGGACGTTGTGAGAAAATTAACCGGCAGCTGTTGACGGCGGCGACGACCATACACCGAAGACGGTCCGAAACTAGCCCAACTTCGCCGATTCGGGAGGGCTGATGGCTCACCGGACCTCCGAGGGACGGCTTGACCGGCGAGAAGGCGGACGTGGTCTTAGAGCACCTACTGTTTGCTCAAAAGGGCAAACCAAGCATACATTTGTAATGTCCAGGGACCCGCTCAAGATCCGCCTCGTCTTTCGGTTGGAACGGCTGGCGATGGTCCCAAGGGTTTTCGATGGAAGGCAGCGTCCAGAAGTTGCCTTCAGGATCCAATACAATCCAGTGACGATTGGATCTGTCCACGAAGAGTGTCGGCACCTGCTTTCTAACAACCAGCATCCCTTGCTTATCGTAAATAGGTTCGGTCACGGAATACCGTTCGGGCATGAAATGCGGTTCGTCCATGGAAGATTTCAACGCGATTATCGATCCGACCAGATGATGCGTCTGAGAGTCAATGTTCAATTCGTTCCGCCAGGATCGGGCGGCGCGGCGGCCCCTGATTGGGCATGGGTCTCGAAATAGGCCTTTTTGCCGATCGCGAGATGTTCAGGTTTGAGGGTTGCGAACAGGTGCATGATCCGTGCGATGATTCCGGTCCAGCCTGTTTGGTGGTTGGCTCCGAGCCCAGCCCCGTTGTCACCATGAAAATACTCGTAGAATAGCAGGTAGTCGCGCCAGTACGGATCCTCCTGAAACTTGCGGGTTCCGCCGTTGACAGGACGCCAGCCGCCTTTGTCTCTTAAAAAAATGTTTGTCAGGCGGCGCCCGATCTCCTCGGCCACCTGATACAGGTTCATTTGCTGCCCGGAACCTGTTGGACATTCCACAGTAAAATCTTTGCCGTAGTAGGCAAAATAATGGAGCAAGGCCCGGATTACTAATGCGTTGACCGGCATCCAAATGGGGCCGCGCCAATTTGAGTTACCGCCGAACATCCCGGTGTCGGACTCGGCCGGCAGGTAGGAAACACGGTATTCCTGGCCGCCTGCACGGATAACGTAAGGGTGCTCAGCGTGGTAGCGTGAGAGTGAGCGAAGCCCGCAGGGGCTCAGAAACTCATTTTCATCGAGCATCTTGGCCAGCACCCGGCGGAGCTTGGTCTCGTCGAGGATGGCAGCGAGCCGGCGGCCTGCAATGGCACCCACCTCTCTAGGGTCGTGGACCGCAGCGAACAGTTCGGGACGAGCGTCGAGGAACCAATGCATTCGCTCCTCGAGTTCCGGGCACTTCGCCATGAGTTGCCCCTCAAAAACAGTGGCCGCGCACAGGGGTAAGAGGCCAACCATGGAGCGAACCTTGAGTCGCTGAGACGTACCGTTGGGTAACCGTAAAACGTCGTAGAAAAAACCATCTCCTCATCCCACATTCCGGTGTTCTGACCGAGGTGCGCCATCGAGGAGGCGATCCATAGATTGTGCTCGAAGAACTTGAGCGCCATATCCTCATAGCTCGCGTCAGTCATCGCTATCTCGACAGCGATCTCGAGCATGTTCTGGCAGAAGAGCGCCATCCAGGCGGTACCGTCCGCCTGTTCTAGATAACCGCCGGTCGGCAAGGGTGCGCTCCGATCGAACACTCCGATGTTATCCAGACCTAGGAACCCGCCCTCAAATACGTTCCGCCCGAACCGATCCTTGCGGTTTACCCACCAGGTAAAGTTTGGCAAAAGCTTTTGAAAGCAACTTTTGAGCCAGGCTATGTCTCCCTCTCCTCGT
>CAVVPV010000025.1:0-36669 GCA_963750185.1 uncultured Verrucomicrobiae bacterium | reverse complement strand
CGCCCGGCTGCGAATCATTGCGGCGGCTGTGGCTTCCAGCACTTCCAAACGATCGAAGGCGTCCAATACCGTGCGACCGGCAACCGTCACACCGTTATTTTCAAGATGCGCTACCGGGTTTTTCGGCCGAAGATCTTCGCCACCTTTTCGCCATTGCCGAACTGGTGTTCGAAGGGGATCTTTGCCACATCTTTTAAGAACAGGTAACTTTCCGGAATTGTGCGGGTGTCGAGTGGAAAATCGCTGACGCAAAACGCGCTACCGTTCAGAGGCAACGCGTTGACGATTGCCTGGATCTCGGGATGCGCGTGGTAAATGCCTCGGTGCAGCCCCGCGGCCCGACTGGGCCTTTGATCCGGCGTGTGCTGGCCGTCGCGGATGAGAACCAAATCTTCCAACCCCATCTCGCGGCGATCCACGTGTGAAGGCGTGACGACAAAAGTGTCTTCATGCACCCTCGCAGAGAAACTGCCCCAAGTGCTCGTCATGAGCCGGTGCTCGTAGGCACGATGAATAAAGTCGCAGATTTCTTTGCGCAGCTCTTTTTCCCGGCTCGAGGGCGTTTCCGGCGAACCCGCCGGCGAGAGGCTACGCGGCTTTTTCGATAGTTCAATCTGCGCGTCGCTGAGGTAGTTCACCCGCCCGAGCAGCCGGGCATTGAGGATAATCTGGGCGGTGAACTCGAGCGTTTCAAAACGTTCAAAGGCTTGAGCGAGGGTTTGGCCGCCAACCACGACCCCGTGGTTTTCCAGTACGACACAATTCGCCTGCGCCTTTGAACCACATTGCTCGGCTATGCGTGCCCCGAGTTTGAGGCTCCCAGGTAGTGCGTACGGCGCGAAAGCCACCGGCCCGCAGACGTGCCAAGCCTCCGGGAATAGGCGGGTGTCCGGCACCTGTCCGCAGATACTAAAGCTCACCAGAGCTCCAGGATGCGCATGGATAACAGCATGGAGGTCCGGCCTTACCTCGTAAATATTCAGGTGAAATGGGCTCTCCGACGAAGGTGGATGCGCACCTTCCTTTTCTCCATTTGGGCGAATCCGCACAATGTCCTGGCGGCGCAAATTTCCTTTGTCCACCCTCGCCGGCGTAATCCACACATCACCGTTTTCGTCCCGCACGGAGATGTTACCGCCGGAGGTTGTGGTCATTTCGTGAATGTAGATGCGCTCCATGATCGAGACGATCTGATCGCGCGGGTGAAGAAGTGAGAAGGACTTCATGAACTTCCGATCACGGTGCATTGAGGTGGCCGCATCTGCAGGCGGCGGCAGTCATTGTCTAAAAGTTAAACTTATCGATGTTGTCCGCGTTAAACACCGTCGGCGGTCCCAACAGCACGACCCCGTCTTTGCCCACAGTGCGATTACCGAGTTTACCGGCGGCAAATGTTTCACCCTCCTTGCCCTGCATGTTACCCGAGGCAATCTGCGCCGCGGCGTAAGCGGCCAGGTAACCGACATCGGCAGGGTTCCACAACTCGAACTCCTTGATTGTGCCGTCCTTGACAAACTCGCGTAGTTGATTGGGTGTTCCTAACCCGGTGAGAGCAACCTTGCCTTTATAGGGGCTGGTGGAAATGTAGCGTGCAGCCGCCGCAATCCCAACGCTTGTCGGGCTGATGATGCCTTTGAGGTTTGGGTATGCCTGTAGTAAACCCTGCGTCTCCGTGAAGGACTTTTGGTCCTCGTCATTTCCGTAAGCGATCTTGACCAATTTCATGTCCTTATAATCCGGCTTTTCTAGCTCCTCTTGCATATACTTGATCCAGGTATTCTGGTTCGTGGCATTGGGTGTCGCGGACAGAATAGCAAAGTCGCCGCTGTTCCCGATCTCTTTGGCTAAAGTTTGCACTAGACTTTGGCCGATCCCTTCGGCTGAGGCCTGGTTAATGAAAACGTTTCGACCTTCCGGGGCTGTGTCGGAATCCAAGCTCACAACGGTGATCTTTTGGCTCATCGCTTTTTTGAGGTACGGCACCAGCGCGTTGGGGTCATTCGCGGCAATGAGAATAGCGTTCTGATGCTGGGTGATGGCCGTATTGATGTAGGGAACCTGAGCCGAAGCACCGGTTTCAGAAGGGCCGACCACCTTGCATTCGATGCCGAGCTCCTTGCAGGCGTCCACAGCGCCTCCGCTTTGAATCACCATGTACGGATTGTTAACGTTCTTAGGAATGGCGGTAAATTTCAGGTCTTTCTTAATCGGCTTGTCTTGGCCGTAAATAACCGGTCCAATAGATGTTAGGGCACAAACGACGGCGAGGGTTCGAAACAACGAGTTTTTGATCATAGGGATGTTCATGGGGATTTATAGTTACAGGATAATATTCATTTTGTGACGGACAGGGAGCCAAGTTTGGCGAGCTCCCTTTGGCGCTGTATCAAGCGCAACCTTTCTTGAGCTGACGCGATCAGATTGGGCAGAAGAATGCTGATAATCAGCAGCGTTCCAGTGACGATTCTCAAGATCTCGCTCGCTACGTCGGCCAGGGTCAAAACGTTGTTGATGATCCCGATCAAGAGAAGGGAGAGCACCACACCCGTCACCGTACCCTTGCCGCCTTGAACCGTCACGCCACCTAAAAACACTGCAGCAATGGCGCTTAGCTCGAAGCCTGTGCCGTTATCCGCACGCGAACTGGAAAAGCGGAAGGTGAAAACCATTCCTGCCAGCGCGCTAATGACACCCGAAGCGATAAACAACAGCATCTTCAATCGGCTGATATTGACTCCGGAGAAACGGGCCGCCGTTTGATTGCCCCCGATTGCGTAAATGCTCCGGCCGATGGTCGTATGATGAAGCAGAACCCAGAAGATCGCTGCCAACACGATGAACAGCACAAATGGCGACGGAATGAACGTGTAGGGAACAGTCCCAATTCCGAACTCTGTGTACTCAGGCGGAAAGTCGGCAACG
Organism: uncultured Verrucomicrobiae bacterium; assembly: GCA_963750185.1. GTDB lineage: Bacteria > Verrucomicrobiota > Verrucomicrobiia > Chthoniobacterales > JAFAMB01 > JAFAMB01. The sequence continues at coordinate 33,747 of CAVVPV010000025.1, read as the reverse complement.
GCTTGATCTCCCAGCACGATATACGCAAAGCCTCGGAACAGCGCGAGCGTACCGATGGTCACGGCCAAGGATGGGAGTCGGAACCGCACGATCAGAAAGCCGTTGAGCGCGCCGCATAAGGCCCCTACCACCAGGCAAATGAGGATCCCCAGCGGCATGGCGAGCTTGTCCGCCCAGAGCAACCCAAGCAGGGAGCTCGAAAGGCCCAGCATCGACGCAACCGAGAGGTCGATTTCGCCGGTGATCACGATCAAGCTTAGCGGCAGCGCCATCAGCGCAATCTCCACAAAATTAGCGAGCAGGTTTGACCAATTCTCGACGGTCAGGAAATCCTTGTTGAGAAGCATTCCACCTACGACAGCGATAACCACAAGGAGAGCGAGGATTGTCTCCCAGCTGATTCGGTGGGCAAGACGTCGTGTGCTCGGTTGGCTTTGGCTCATACGCGACTCCATTTAACTCGTAGCCGCAGCGCATGACGATGCGCCAGGTAGGCGTCCGCCGCGATAGCTAGGAGAAGCATCGCGCCCTGGAAAGCCTGCTGCCAGAAGGAAGGCACTCGCAAAAAAACCAAGGTGCTGCTAAAAACGCTTAACAACAGTGCTCCCAGCACTGCGCCGACAACTGTGCCTACCCCGCCCGTAATGGCAACGCCTCCCACTACGGTCGACGTAATCACCGTCAATTCAATTCCCTCAGCTGCTGTCGCGTCTACGGTCCCAAAACGTGCCAGCCAAAGCGCGCCAGCCAATCCGGCTATCATACCGGAAATGAGAAACCCGATGGCTAGTCTGCTCTTAACATTGATCCCGGCGAGAACGGCCGCGTTCGGATTGCTACCTATCGCATAGAATTCCCGTCCGACTATATATTGGCGTAACCCGATCGCAAAAACGACCAGCAGGCTCAGGACAATCCAGGTCAGGAGCGGAATGCCTGCGAAGGTGGAGGTACCGATCGCCAGGAAGGAACTTGGAACGTTCACCGCATTGACCTGGCGCCCGTGAACCCACGCGTAGTTGGCGCCCCGAAAGATGTACAGCGTGCCCAGGGTGGTAATAAGCGCCGGAATACTTCCCCACGCGATAAGGGTCGCATTTACCGCCCCGAGAAGCAGACCGGCGAGGAGGGCGATCAACACTACCAACACGCCGGGGATCCCCGGATGATTGATGAATAGCGTTCCTGAGAGAAAGGCAGTGATCCCGACAATTGAACTGATGGAGAGATCAATCTGGCGCATCACAATGATCACCGTCTGACCCAGCACGAGCAGAGCGATGATTGAGACGTTTAACATCAAGTCTTTCAGACTCTGCGGGTTGATGAAACGCGGATTGAGCGAGGTGGTCAGCGCGGTCATCACTGCGATGAGAAGGACCAGATTACTCTCACGACTCCGCAGCAATACGTTTAGCCATCCTTGCCCGGCGGAGGTATTTTTCAATTCTTTCGTCATTATTGTCCGTTGGAAGTAGCTTTTGCTTTCTTGTCGCGGATCGGCCCCGTTTGGCCGGTGGCGGCGAACATAATCGCCTCTTCGGTAGCTTCAGACCGGGCCAGCTCGGCGGTAAGCTTCCCTTCGTGCATCACGAGAACGCGGTCGGCCATCCCTATAACTTCCGGCAACTCACTGGAAATCATGATGATCGCCATCCCTTCTTTTGCTAACTGGCTTAAGGTGCGGTGGACTTCGGATTTGGCCCCGACGTCGACGCCACGGGTGGGCTCGTCAACGATTAGGAGCTTCGGCTGCGTAGCCAGCCATTTAGCCAGCACGACTTTTTGCTGGTTGCCGCCTGACAAGATGCTAGCCGGTTCCTCAATATGGCCCTTCAGGCGCATGCGCTGCGTCCATTGAGCGGCAATTTCCCGTTCTTTTTCTTTTGAGACCAAGCCGAAACGTTGAACCTGGCGCAGAACGGTCAACGTGACGTTGCGCATGACCGTCATTTCCATCACCAACCCCTGTTGTTGTCGATCTTCAGGCACGAAGCCGATCCCGGCGGCCATCGCCAATTGCGGCGTGTGTTTGGTGAGCGCTTTGTCGCCGATTAACACTTCTCCGCTATCCAGGGGATCAATTCCAAAAATCGCTCGTGCGACCTCGCTGCGTCCCGCGCCGACCAGGCCGGATAGACAAACGATTTCTCCTTGCCGCACCTCGAAGCTGATCTCTTTGAACACCCCCGCTCTCCGCAAATTGCGAACGCGTAGAACCACCTTGCCTGGTTCCACCTTTTCTTTCGGGTACAGCGCTTCCAACGAGCGCCCTACCATATTGTGGATCACCTTTTCGGGCGTCCACTCCTTGATACTTCCCGATCCGACTACCCGGCCGTCGCGCATGACGGTGATCCGTTGAGAAATGGCAAAAACTTCCTCGAGTCGGTGCGAAACAAACATAATGGCTACCTCTTTAGTCCGCAGCCGCTCGACGACCTGGAAAAGGCGCTTAACTTCTTCCAGGGATAACGCCGCAGTTGGTTCGTCCATGATCAGCACTTTGGCCTCGAACGTGAGCGCTTTTATGATTTCTACGATCTGCTGGTCGGCGATGCTTAATCCGAGCACCGGATCCTCGGGGCGCAGTGAGACACCAAGTTGCCTCAAATGTTGCGAAACTACCCGGTTCATTTCAGCGTAGTCGATCCAGCCATAGCTGGTTTTTGGCTGCCGGTGCATGAATACGTTTTCCGCAATCGAAAGGTCGCGAAATAGGGTCGGCTCCTGGTAAATCACAGACACACCGGCTTGTTGCGCCTGCGCAGTTGAGCGGAAAAGCACCTCGTGTCTGCCGATGCGGACTGCGCCTTTGTCGGCCAGGTACAGCCCGGCCATGATTTTCACGAGGGTGCTTTTGCCTGCCCCGTTCTCGCCCATTAAGGAATGTACTTCCCCAGAGAAAAGCGGCAGGCTGACTCCCTCTAGCACGCGGGTGCTTCCGAATGATTTGTAGATGTCGACCAACTCAATGGTAGGCGTGCCGCTCATTGGTCGATTTCGATCGAATGTGCTCCGGGCGCAAGACCCGAGAGGCTGGGGGATAGCTGACAAGGAGTCATTCTTGACAATTCCTACGATGCTTCGGTCGCCGTGTCGCCAAAGCCGTTTCGTAACTTTCGGACAAAGTTTGGCACGTTTCTGCCATCGCCCGAGCTTTTAACACCGATTGTTACACAGATCGGCACGGGATCGAAAAATAAAAAAAATAGGTTTCTTTTTGGTCTGTCGTGCAACCGTTACTTCGGTGGGTTATGAACGTGTGCAACCTGGAAGTCCTTACCCACCTCGGCGCCACCCCGTCGATCACCATTTCGATTGGGATCATGGTCGCGTCCTTTCCGCCTACCAACTGGTGTACGTCACCGAGGACCAAGGCGTGTTTGAATCCGAGGTATCCCCCAAATGCCATCGTATCGAAGACGGTGCCGTCATGACGCTGTTCCCGGGCGTCTGGCACCGCTACGCGCCCGACCCCAAAACCGGTTGGGTCGAACAGTGGATCGAGTGCTGCGGCCCGGCTTTCGATCGGGCTAGAAACGCCGGATTACTCCGGCCTGAACGGCCCGTTTGGCGTGTGGGACTGCCGCCGCCTCAAACTTGGCGACGGACGTTAATCGGGTTAAGAGCCAAACCGGACACTTCGCTTTCATCGGGGTAGCAAGCTGCCCTGCGTGTCCAGGTGTCGCCGGGATCTGGAATCCGTCGGCCGTCATCGCTTGATTATCGAAATGTCCAACCGGGTAACTTCAACCTCCGGTAGGACGGGATGAGTGCGGTCTTGAGCGATGCTCCAGGGGAGCACTGCGACCGAGGCATACGTCATGGTATCCACAACGGTTTTCCTCCTTTCGGGTTCAAAGCTAAACCTCGAATCGCTCTGCTTCAATGGCCCGAAGGGAGTATTTTGTATGCCAAACTGACTTGCGCGTCAGTGCGCATGATAGCTCTAAATGGGGGCATGCCAAGTGACTCTAAACGGGAATATCAATTCTCCGAGGATTCTTTATCAAATGCGGCCGCACGCTTGACAAGCTCGTCCATCGGAACGTCCTCAATCCGTGTTGCGATTCCCCAATGATTCCCCAAAGGATCGATAATTCGGGCGCTTCGGTCTCCATAGAACTGGTTGGCCGGTTTCCCACGGGATTCTCCACCTGCAGCGATGGCGCGTTCATACACTGCGTCGACATCTTCGACGTACATGTAGAGCGCGGTGCTTCGAGCCTCCCACTGCGGCGTTGCGTCTGACAACATCACAATCGAGTCACCAATCTGGAGTTCGGCGTGAGCGATCGTTCCGTTCTCCCCTCTGAAGCAGAAGGTCTCTTTTGCGTCAAAAGCATTCTTTAAAAAATCGAGCAACTTTTGTGCACCCTTAACGACAAGGCAGGGTGTAACGGTGTGATAACCATCGGGAACAGGTTTTGTTGGCATAGGTTCTCCTTTTCGAGATAATGTTCATTTGAACATATATTGTAATTTTGTCAACTGAGGAATTTCAGCCCCGCAGATGTCTGAAAATTTCTAGTCGCTCATCGGTCGTGCCTGGGCTTAGTTAAGAATTGACCAAGGGCATGCCGACCGCGCGACGACTGACCGGAAATCAAACGCCGTATGATTCATCTGGAACCGAGCCATGAGCAAAAATGAAGTCGACCTGAATGATCCGTTGAACTGGTTTATTGCCGATTCCATGGAGGATTACGATGTCCGGCTCGATCCGGAGACCGCCAAGGAACTGGTGCATCGACACAACGTCTATCCGAAATTGGTGAGCGCGTTAACGGAAGCGATCGAGGCCTTGAGACAGGCAGGGCAAACCGATAAGGCTGAGGCGCTCTCAACCAGATTGAAGGAGTTTGGCGAATCCTGAGGCTGAGTATTGGCTGCAGTCACCGCGCAGATTGCCGAAAAGTTCGCCTTTGAAAATGGCAGCACGCCAATTGCTCAGGTTGTTTCCTTTTTATGACTTTCTGTTTTGTTCATAAACGGCGCGAACAATTCAATCGGGATTGGCAGGAAAGTGGTGGTACTGTGCTCGCTGGAGATTTCCTTCATCGTTTGCAGGTAACGTAGCTGGAGAGCAATCGGTTGTTCGGAAATCATGGCAGCGGCTTGCACCAGTTTTTCTGCGGCCTGAAATTCGCCTTCGGCGTTGATGATCTTCGCGCGTCGTTCGCGCTCGGTTTCAGCTTGCCGGGCCATTGCGCGCTTCATGCCGTCCGGCAAAACGACATCTTTTACCTCCACTGCGGTCACCTTGATTCCCCAGGGATCGGTTTGCCGGTCGATAATTTCCTGCAACGTCAGATTGATCTTCTCGCGCTGGGAGAGCAACTCATCGAGTTCTGCCTGGCCGAGAACGCTGCGGAGAGTCGTCTGAGAGATGAGCGACGTCGCTTTCAGGAAGTTTTCAACCTTGATCACGGCTGACTCCGGATCAACGACGCGGAAATAGACCACGGCATCGACCGTTACCGGGACGTTATCGCGAGTCATAAGCTCCTGACGCGCTACGTCGATGGTCACGACCCGAAGATCCATCTTCACCATTCGGTCCACGATAGGAATCAGGAAGATCAGGCCAGGGCCTTTGGTCCCGAGAAGCTTGCCGAGGCGGAAGATAACGGCGCGTTCATACTCGCGCAGGATCCGCGCAACCTGGGGGAGAATGATCACGGCGAGTACGAAGATCGGGATCACGAGGCCCAGCAGTTTTGTAACGTCTTCTATCATTGAATTATTCCTCAGGATTTCGGTGCGACTCGTAGTGTCAAGCCTTCGATTGCGACGATGCGGACGGGCGCTCCCTGACTAATTGGCGCCGCGCTTCTTGCGTTCCAGTACGCCCCTTCGTAAAAGACCTTGCCGCTCTCGGAATCAATCTGCGTCAACGCGTTCACCTCTTTGCCCAGCATTGTCTGCATCCCGGTTTTAGCTGGAACGAGTTGCGATCGCACGCCTTTCCCGACGACGAACACGAAAAACCCGGTGATGAGCACCGCGCTCGGGATGATATACCACAGTGAAAGCCGGAACAGAGGGTCCCGCTGGTCGAACAGCATCAGCGATCCGACAAGGAACGCGAGGATCCCGCCGCCCGTAAGCACGCCGTGCGTCGGCGCGAACAGATCGATGACAAAAAGCACAACGGCCAACCCGATCAAGAGCAACCCGGCGACATTCACTGGAAGAATTGCGGCCATATACAACGCCAGCACAAACGCGATTGTGCCGGCGACGCCCGGAAGGATGGCTCCTGGGGTAGTGACTTCGCCTACGAGTCCGACGATCGCGATCAACATCAAAATGAACATGGTCTCCGGTCGCCAGAACATCTGGAACAGGCGCTCAGCCAACGACATTTTGATTTCGACGATCTTCGCGCTCGCCGTTTCGAGCCGCCTTCCGTCGACAATGCGTCCATCCAGTTGTCTGAGGAGATCTTTGAGGTTCGGTGCGATAATTTCGATCACCTTCAGTTGAAGGGCTTTTTCTGAGGTAATCGAAGCACTTTCGCGAACGGCTGATTTAGCCCACTCGACATTTCGGCTGCGCCGGCTCGCGATCGCCTCGATGTAGCTCACCGCGAAGTTCTCCAGTTTTTGGGTCATTGTCTGGTCCGGTTGTACCTGACCGCCACCCGGAATACCGCTCAATGTGACCGGGTGCGCTGCCCCGATTGTTGTCGCCGGCGCCATTGCGGCAACGCTCGCGGCCAGGGTGATAAAGGATCCGGCGCTAGCTGCGGAACCGCCGGTTGGTGCAACGTAGACAACGACCGGGATCGGTGAACCGAGGAGCTTCTGGACGATCACTCTTGTCGAGTCGAGCAAGCCGCCGGGCGTGTTAAGTTCAATGATAAGGCACTGAGCATCTTTCGATTTCGCTTCGTCAACGCTCCGGGAGATGTAGCTGGCCGTTGCAGGGCCGATGGCTCCGTCAACGGTGCTTACACAAACGGTTTCTGCGCTCGCGGCGATTGTGAATGCGACGAGCCAGCACGCGATAAGCAGACCCGTTAGTCTCATGTTTCATATAAGTTACCACGCTCTTGACGTAGCGCCGAATAATTCGCACGAATGAGAGTGCCGGCTTTTACGCCGCGTTATCGGAATTTTCGAAATGTTTATTACTACCGAACGCACTCGTCCAAAACCGTGGTCGGAGTATCGCGGAGAAGCGCGGCATCCGCTGATGATGCCGGTGCATTGGCTGGAGTGGGCTTCCAAATGGACGGTGTACTGGCTCAGTGGCTCGGCCGTGCTCGAAGTCCTCGAATATGTCGGTACGCTCTCGATTGTATTTGGGGTGATCTCCTATTTTGCCGAAAGCGGCGATCGCGTAAAACAAAAGCACTACCAGGCGTGGCAAGTGATAAACACCGCCGCCGGCAAAGGAGGATCCGGAGGCAGAATTGACGCACTGGAGGAACTGAACCAGGACAACGTGCCGCTCGTCGGTGTGGACGTCAGCGATTCATTCCTACAGAACATCGACCTGGCGCAGGCAAATCTTGTTCGCTCCAATTTTAGTTCATCCGACATTCGAGGAGGGAGGTTCGACTCTGCGCGATTGGAATTCTCTAATTTTGCATCGGCAAATGTCCGGAACGGCAGCTTTCGGAAAGCAACCCTGCAAGGTGTCACCTTCAAGGACGCCGATTTGAACGGGGCTGATCTTGGGGGCGCCGATCTCACCGGCGCAAGCCTTAGCGGTGTCGACCTTCGAAACGCCGACCTTCGCGATATCAAGTGGCAGTCGATCGCCAACATTAAATCCGCGGACATTTACGGGGCGAAAAATGCGTCCGCTGATTTTATTCACTGGGCGCTCCAAAACGGAGCGGTGTCGACCGCTAACAATGAAGATTAATGCGCCGGTTCAGCCTATGCGTAGCACGTTGAGCACGATGTACAGCGAGCCCGCAAAGGTAGCGGCCCCGATTAACACACAGGCCGGCAAGGTCAGGACCCAGGCGAGAAGGATGTTTCGAAGGGTTTTGGCCTGCAGCCCGGACCGGTTGGCTGCCATCGTTCCGGCGATACCAGAGGAAAGAACGTGCGTTGTGCTTACTGGCAGACCGAAATTATCGGCGGCCATGATGGTTGCCATCGCAACAAATTCCGCCGACGCTCCCTGCGCATAAGTCAGATGAGACTTACCAATCTTTTCACCGACGGTGACTACGATTCTTTTCCAGCCGATCATCGTGCCGCAGCCTAGCGCGAACGCGACTGCGATCTTCACCCAGGTCGGGATGAATTGGACCATCGGCCTAAGCTGTGTTCGAAACTCGCTTAATATCTGCTTTTGCTCAGGATCTCCTAGCTTGCCCTGCTTGCTGAGTTTGTTGAGAGATTCGGAGACGAGATAGATGTCGCTTCGCAGCGCGGCGCGTTCTTCCTTGGGGACGTCCCTGAAGCTGTTCTTGCCGTTGAGCCGGTTGACGATGTCGCGACCTTTGGCAGCGAGCGCCGGGTAGATATCGTCATTGAATTGGCCCGTTGTTTTCAGAAACGCGGAGAGCACATCTTCGGCCGGTTTTTCTTCGATGCTCTTACCGTTGCCAGCGAGATCGAGCATCGCCATCGTTTTGCGCGCCGTCAGCTCCAGATTCGCGACTGCTTTGGAGTCTGCGTCAAGGTTGAGTGCAAAGACGGTTGGAACAATTCCGATCAAAATCAGCATGATCAGACCCATCCCCTTTTGACCGTCATTCGAGCCGTGCGCGAAGCTCACACCGGTGCAGGTCAACATAAGAATCCCGCGAATCCACCAAGGAGGAGCTTTGGTCGGATCTGGCGGTTCGAACAACTCCTTCTTTCGCACAAGCCCTTTGACTACCAGGAGCAAAATCGCCGAACAGACGAACCCGACAATTGGGGAGACGATCAGGGAGCTGAACACTTCGGACGCTTTTGCCCAGTTCACTCCTTCGCCGAAGACGTGGCCTGAGATTACCGAGTTAGCGAGCCCGACCCCCATGATCGAACCGATCAATGTGTGCGAGCTGGAGGCGGGCAGACCCAGATACCATGTTCCGACGTTCCAGATAATCGCCGAAATCAAGAGCGCAAATACCATGGCAAATCCCGCTCCGGAACCGACATTGAGCACCAGTTCAACCGGGAGCAGCGCGACGACACTGAAGGCGACAGCGCCGGTCGAGGTCAGCACGCCGACAAGATTCCACAAACCGGACCATGTTACAGCAATCCAGGGCTTCAGGGTGTGCGTATAGATTACCGTCGCCACCGCATTCGCGGTGTCATGAAATCCGTTCACGAACTCAAAACTGAATGCCAGTAGGAGGGCAAGCAGCAGAAACAGAACGGTCGCTATGCCGAGGGTTTCGCCGAATATTTCCATAGTGGGGTTGCTGTTGTACGCACACGGAGAAGACCAGTTGCATGCTTTAGAGGCAATCAGCACAACGTTACGATTCTGTCACAATTGAACTCTTGCGTCGGACGATCGGATCGGCTTGCGGTCCGTTCATCTGCTTCATAGGAAATGATCAGGACATGAAGGAACTATGAAAGAACTATTGCTGAACACGGATGCCCATGGGCGTCTGATCGCTGCAGTGATCGTTGCGGCGATCGTATTCTTTGCTACCGTCGGCAGAGTTCAACAGCCAGCCCAGTCAATCTTCGTCTGGAACGTTTTTGCGTGGACTATGATTCTCCTCATTTGGGCGCGAATCCTGCTGGTCGAAGCAAAGTCTGCGGTCCTGGACGCGAGACTTGAGGATTCCGCGCGGTTGGCGATCTTCATTTTTGTGCTAATAGCGGCGGTGGCGAGCCTGGTTTCTGTCGCGGTACTGATTGGCGGCGCCAAAGGGCTCAGCCACCGAGCCCTTGCGGAACATCTCGCGCTCGCAGCAGCGACGGTGGTTTCCTCGTGGTTTCTCGTACACACCGTCTTTACAATGCATTACGCGCACGGATATTACAGCGACGGCGATGGGGACGGCGCGCAGAGTACTTTCGGTGGGCTGGAGTTCCCAAACGAGAGGGAACCGGATTTCCTTGATTTCGCTTATTTCTCGTTTGTGATCGGGATGACCTGTCAAGTCTCCGATGTGCAGATCACCTCGCAGGAAATGCGCCGACTTGCGCTCGTGCACGGATTGCTCTCGTTTCTGTTTAATACAGTGATTCTTGCGCTAACCATCAACCTCGCGTCTGGACTCTTCAGCTCCTGAACTCATCATAGCCGTATTCCATTGAGGCTACGGTCCTCGCGAGCGCGAACAGCGTATCGCCCTAACCGGGGAACTTACCGCTGTCCTTCGCTTGATACCTGAATAATTGTGCAAGTTATGATGCGCGCCCGGTTAAACGAATTAGTCTCCATTGTCGTGCCGATCATCTTATTGAGCGGTTGCGCAAGTCCTTCATCCAACAGCTCCGGGCCAACTCCGGGTTTTGCCCAGGCCGAAAACGATCAAGTGATCGTGGCAGGCGCGGTTCTTCAGGCGGTCGTCTTGGACGGGAACTACTATGTCCGGTGGAACTTCTCGATCCGGCCAAAACAGGCCAATGCACTCAGCTCGATTCGAATCGAAGATGTGACCGACCCGACGCCTCTGCTTCTCGTCAATGATGTTGCACCGCAACTCGACGGGGGCCAATGGAATGAAACCGCCGGCCTGATGGCGGCATCGGCCGCAAGCGTTCATTGGCTATACGAACCCAATGATACCATTCGCACATTTCGGTTCACGTTTACCGGGCTGGACGGCCGAAGCGATTCCTTGGAGCAGCAGATCCGATACTCGCAGGACGCGAAAGATCTGGTTCGCGCGACATTGAAGATGTGAGAGAAGGGGTGTTTGGATTCCAAGCGATGAACCGAACGTGCAACGTGTTGTTCCTGCTGGTCGCTTGGGCTATGCGATCGCTTCCTCTTTTTGGAGAGGAGATCATTAAATCGGGGTCGGGATTTATATTTCACCCGAATGGGTACATCCTGACGAACAATCACGTCGTAGCCGATTCCCGGGAACAAAAAGTTGTCCTGTCCAACGGGACCCGCCTTCCGGCGAAGATAATCGCGACCGACCCGGAAAAAGATCTCGCTCTCCTGAAAATCGAAGGGTCGAATTATCCGACGCTTCCGATTGGGCGATCCCGGTCGATGACAGTCATGGACACTGTGCTGGCCATGGGGTACCCGATGTATTCAAAGATCGGGTACGACGTTTCGGCCTATGATGGAAAAATCAACGCGATCCGACTTACGGAGATGCATCGGCCGCTTCTTCAGATCGACGCCAACATCAATCCTGGAAACAGTGGCGGCCCGCTTCTAAATGATCGAGGCGAAGTGATCGGAATCGTCGTTGCAAAGATCAACGCGATGGAGTTGGCAAAAACAATGGGTGCTATTCCGGAGCGAATAAACTTCGCAATCCCGATCGATGAAGCACGTTCAATGATAATGATCGCGTATCCGGGAGGATTTACCCCGTCCAATCGCACGGCTCAGTTGAAAGATCAGGAGATTTTCTCGGAATCCAAGGACGCTACGGTTCTTATCCTGGCGCCGAAGAACGTCTACCTCCCCAATGAACAGGCTGCGGTGCCGCCGGGATTGCCTTCGAACGGGCCTCGGCCTGCGGCGCCGAATGAACCGACTTCGGAGCAGGTTACGATGAAGCCAAGCCTGCTTGCATTTTTGCAGGCATTTGTTCAGTCGCGCGCGTCCGACCCGCTCAATAGCGCTATGCAGTTCTACGCGTCGAACGTGAACTACTACGACAAAGGGATCGTTGACGGTGAATTCATACGAAAAGATGTCACCGATTTTCGGCGCCGTTGGCCACGTAGGAAATATGACCTTCTCAGCAACCCGGTGGCTCATGCGGGAGGTCGGCCCGACCAGTATGTCGTGACTTATCGCACCGGATTTGAGCTGGGCGATCGGCGCGACGAAATCCGCGGTACCTCGGATGTGACCGTTGTAGTCCAGGACAACGACGGGACCTACAGAATTGTCTCAATCCATGAAAATGTAGAGAACAACAACGCCCCCGTCCGTTGAACCTCTGGCATATTGAGGAATTTGCGGGAAGTTGAGGTTGGTTCCCCTAGTGTCCTGTCCCCGAAATAACATGAACTTTGCCGGGAGTCAGTTGGCTGTTTTTTCAAGGCGCGAACGAAGACCCATATCTTGATGATACGGGTCGAGAGAGCAACGCAGAAAAACAGCCAACTGGCTCCGGCCCGGAGGGTTGCGATGAAAATGGGCCGGCGGCGGCGTTGCTCGCCGGTTACGTATCGATTGAGACACGCGCCCTCCTCGCGCCTTGCCGGCGGCCCATTTTGATCGCAACAAAGTACATGCTATTTCGGGGACAGGACACTAGGTCTTCATCGAACTCCAAAACTCATTCGCGATAACCAGACTCCGAATTTCTTATGAAAGCGCTTCCGATCGCCTTGTTAATCATGTTTTGCGGGATCACTGTTGGGGCTAAATTGGTTACGAAAACCGTCAGCTATGGACAAAACGGTGCCAAGCTGGAGGGTTACCTGGCCTACGACGACTCGGTCACGGATAAAGGCAAACCCCCGGGGATTGTCGTCTTCCCCGAGTGGTGGGGATTGAATGACTACATCAAAGGCCGAGCGCAACAACTTGCGACTCTGGGTTACGTGGCATTTGCAGCCGATATGTATGGAGACGGGCAGACAACGACCGAACCCGCCAAAGCCAAGGAACTCGCCACGCCATTTTACAAGGATTCGTCGCTGATGGTTGGTCATGCGCAAGCCGCTCTCGATCAACTTCTGAAAACGGGCTTGGTGGACGAATCGAAGATTGCCGCTATCGGGTTTTGTTTCGGAGGTTCTGCGTCGCTAGCGCTGGCTTACAGCGGAGCGCCGCTTTCGGCAGTGGTGACATTCCATGGCGGCCTGATTCCGGCCCCGGCCGATGCAGGACAAAAGACGAAAGCCAAATTCCTGATCCTCCACGGGGCGTTGGATCCACGGGTCAACAAAGAGGCAGTCGATGCATTTCTAAAATCGATGAACGATGGGAAGTTCGATTATCAGTTCATCGCTTACTCCGGAGCCTTGCACGCGTTCTCAAATCCCGATGCCGACAAGGCGCACGCGGCCGGCCTCGATGGAGTGGGCTACAACGCCGAAGCCGCGGCCCGCTCCTGGAAACAGATGCAGCTGTTCTTCGACGAGGTCTTCAAGTAAGTGTTCGTCTGGCTTGCGAGATTATTGGGCTAGTGTCCTGTCCCCGAAATAAGAGAGTACCTCCTATTTCGGGGACAGGACACTAGGCACCGGCGAGAACGCGTTCGATGTCCTGGACGATCTTCTTTGAATCCTTGAGCTGATCGAGGTCGTACAGGAGTTTCCATTTCCCGTCCGGGCTGATCACGTACGTGATCGCTGAATGATTGACAGTGTAGGAGTCTGGATTGCCGGTTGAATCAGGTACGAATTCGTAAAAAGCGCCGTAAGCTTTAGCGGCCTCCGCAATCTGGTCTTGCGCGCCGGTCAATCCAATAAATGAATCGTTGAAGTACGGAACGTAGCTTTTCAACATTGCCGGCGTATCGCGTTGCGGGTCGACGCTGACGAAAAGCACCTGAACGAGCTTTTGATCGTTCGCGGGAATCGCGCGGTAAACCTTTGCCAAATCGCTCAATGTCGTCGGGCAGACATTCGGGCAATGGGTAAACCCGAAGGAGAACAGCACGACTTTCCCTCGAAGTTGCCTGAGTTGAAATGCCTTTCCGTCCTGATCCACGAGATGAAAATCAAACGCCTCCTTGGCGGGCACGAGCGCCTGTCCGTAAAAATTTGTCTGAATGTCGCGGTAGGCAAAATAGCGAGTCACCAGGAGGCTGATCAGCAGCGCAACGCCGAGCGCAGTCGCGGTGATGAAAATCCGGCGCGTGTTGGCCCGGGAGGAGCCGACAGAGGCATGCTGCGATTTTAGCTCCGAGACAGTTTCCTTCATTTTGGCTCCTCTTGCAGGACCGGGACATCAACATCAATCTGTTGATCTCCCGGCGCAAATCGCACCGAAAACTTTACGTGTTCACCTTCCTTCGGATGGGAGACCAGTCCCATGACCATTAGATGGTTTCCGCCCGGTTTCAATTCGAGGACGCCTCCTGGGGGGATCTCCAAGTGTTCAACTCTCTCCATGCCCATGATTTCCTGTCCGTTTCGCTCGTTGCGCGTCGTGATCATCGGTTCAATCTTTGTGGCAACCGACGATGTTGCACCGATAAGCTGCAACAATGTCGGTCCAAGGTTCGTGATTTTCATATATGCCGCAGTCGCTTCCGCAACCGGTGGGACCGCCTGCATCCATGCCCCTTCAATCTTGACCGGTGTGCTCCCCGCCAGCGCGATCGGGGAGATGCAGCAAAGAACAAGGAAAACGAGCCGTATAATCATGGCGGAGTCTGAGCGCGAAGGTGTCGAATATACTGAACCAAAGATCTAATCTGTTCATCTGAAAGATCCGGGTTCGGTGCCATTGCGGCGCTTCCGCCAACCGCGCGGGCGCCATTGCGGATCACGGAACGGACGGTTTCATCCGAGGTCGATTCCTGCCAGCCCGGATTCGTCAAATCCCGGACGGTGGCGCCGAGCCCAGCCGCGGCGGGTCCATCTCCTTTGCCGTCGCGTCCGTGACAAACGAAACATCTGGTCTGAAAGATTGATTCGCCGTCGCGGGACGCCGGAGCACTCTGCTGACCGGGCGGAGAGGAGGGAGCCTTGGAACAACCAGCGGCCAGCAACAGCAACGCCAGTCTAGGTACACAGAGTAGCGGTCGCATCCGGCTCTGCAGTTACGCCGACCCGATCAATATCCCTGTAATGAACACAAGCACGCCGCCCAGAACGACCTGAAAGATCGCCCCCAACAGTGGTGTATCCATGTAGTGGTGACGAATCCATGATATCACGGCCAGTTCGATTGCCACGACAACGACCGCCACGAGCGTCGCGTAGTAGAAATTTGGAATCAGGAACGGGAGCGTGTGGCCGATTCCTCCGAGAGTTGTCATCGCACCACAGACACTCCCGCGCAGCCAAGGCTGACCGCGGCCGCTCAGTGCGCCGTCATCAGACAAAGCCTCCGCAAACCCCATGCTGATGCCCGCACCGATCGAGGCAGCGAGACCGACAAGGAAAGCATCCCAGCTGTTCCGGGTGGCAAACGCTGCAGCGAAAACCGGAGCCAAAGTCGAAACAGAGCCATCCATTAGTCCGGCCAGACCAGGTTGAACGACCTGCAATACGAATGTCCGCCGTGCGCCTTGATCTTCTTCCTTTCGGGCTCCTGATTCGATCTGGGATTCCTCGAGTTCCTCGGCAAGTTTGACGTGCTTGCTCTCCTCCCCGGCAAGGTCGCCGAGCAGTTCTCGAACGGCGGCGCTCGTGGATCGCTGAGCGGTCGCTTCGTAGAACCGTTGAGTCTCCTGTTCCATCGAGCCGATCTCGTTCCGAACCTGTTTAACGGTCAAAATCCGGTTCAGCCAGATTGGTTTCCTGTTTACGAATCCTTTGACGTCCTGCGGGCGGAGGAGCGGAATGTGCTCGCCGAATTTCTGACGATATGTCTCGGTTAATCTATGCCGGTGTCCTGACTCCTCTTCGCGCATGGTGTCAAGCACAAAGGCGGTTTTCGGGTAGTTCGGTCGCATCCGCTCGGCGAATTCCCCATAAATTTTCCCATCGTTTTCCTCGAGGGTAATGGCCAAAGCGAGGATCTCCTTCTCGCTCAACTCGTAGATCGATTTCGGCATACGCATGCAACATTAGCCGAAGCCCCGCGAGTTTGCACTCGAACGATTTAGGCGCCGCCGCGCGTCGATGAGAGGGTTGCGCTCCCTATTCCTGAGCGCCAAAGGTGCGACCAATTCAGGTTGGTCTTGCGCACCTGGCCGAGTCTGCCAACGCAATGACGCCCAAGGGGCGTTGAAGGCCTGGATTTGACTCCGAACGATTTTGCTTTGCACCACAACGATGTTCTGGCTACTGAAGAGCGGAGATCAGACATCTTCGCAAGGAGACAGGAGGTCTCGATCAAATATCACATTCGAGACGTCAGACATGAAAAAAATGCAAAGTTTATTAACGGCGGCATGTGTCGCGGCAATTGGTTCAGTCGGAGCGTTGGTGACAGCGCATGCGGCTGAGCTTCAGCAATCAGGGTCACCAGATTACAGCATTGGCAGCGAACCGATGCAATTGGCCCAGGCTGATACCACGGATTCGGCCAAAGCCAAGCACGGACCCTTACTCAACCTCGATTCAAACGGCGTTATTCTAAAGGGATACGATGCGGTTGCATACATTAAGGAGGGCAAGGCCGTAAAAGGAAATCCTTCGATCAAAAGCACTTACAATGGCGCAACCTATCTGTTCGCATCGGAGTCCGACAAAGCCGATTTTGACGCCAGTCCTGACAAGTACGTTCCTCAATACGGTGGTTTCTGCGCGTACAGCATGAGCAGACATCGGGTCGCTGACATCGATCCGGGGGCGTTCTTCGTCTACAAAGGGAAGCTCTACGTCTGCACTACCAAGAGAGGATTGAAGATTTTCAGCAGCGACCCGGACACCAACGTCAAAAAGGCGGACGAGAACTGGCAGCTTTACCAGCTCCCGAGTTCGCCCGGATTCCGCCGTTACTTCGGGAGTTGATGGTTTGTTCGACAGCGAGGCGGACGAACATCCATCAAAAGATGAATTTGTAAAATAATCGTAACAAACGACGTCACAGCGTTCACTGGAAACAGTGAGCGCTGTTTTGTTTCGCATCCGATCACATCTCGGCGGTGCTGGAATGGGATGCGACGATTTTCCAACCCTCGTCAAAGCGTTCCAGATTCATCGTGGAGTTACCCACGACCTTCTGCTTCGAGTTCGGGAATGTGATCGACCACCAGGTAAGAGCTAGCGCAAGATCCGGCTTTAGAAGTTTGATTTGGATTCTTGAGGGGGTGATGTACCCCATTGAATCGCGATTCGGATACCCGTTGATATACGAGTCGTGAAGCTCCTGCCAGCCGTTGTACTGCTCGGAGTCCACAACGACCAGTAGACTCGGCGATTTCCAGTAGAGGCTAAGGTAGCCATCCACGTCGTGCGCATTCCACCGATCGAGCATTTTCAAGAGGACTTCGTAGATCTGTTCACCGTCAGATTTCTGGCCGCCGGGAGGCGGCGTGAGCGAATCAAACAGCCAGCCACCCTCTTCGTCTGCAGCCGCAGGCAAAGAAGAGCTCAAAAGACCGATCAGAAGTAATCCGACGACCAACCTGCAGCGCATCGTTTGAGAAGAGCCTTAAATACTATTTCTTCGGTCGCATGCGAGTCAATATTTCGGTCCCGCCCCAACGATTCCGATTGGTCAAACTGTCTACTGATCCCGGCTTAAGACTGCGCATAGCAATTGGATCGATTCTTTTTTTGTTCCCAGAGCATTTGCTCAGAACTCTTTATTTGAGTCAACGGCTAAGCAGCCAAATGTAGAAACAATGTGCCACTATCTCTTGTTATTAAGTGAACAGCGCGATGCAAAAAAAATCGACGTACGAACATTTCATTCTTTACGTTGCACAAGATTACTGGAATTTTTTAAGTGTCTGTCCGACATTATAGTAGGTATGGCTGCGACTAATGCAGAAAGTTCTCTCCTGCGCCGGAAGCTGAATCGGTCGAACGGCGTACCGTTGCATCTTCAAATTGAGCGAATGCTCAGAAAGTTAATATCTTCTCCACCGTACTCTTCCGGCGCGTTGTTGCCGGACGAATTGACGTTGGCAGAAAAGTTAGGAGTTAGTCGCGGCACCGTTCGCAACAGTATTTTACACCTAGTTAATCAGGGGCTGCTCGAACGTCGGAAAGGAATTGGGACCAAAGTCGTTCAATCCGGTCTCGTCGCGTGGGCTAGTCTGACGGGCGAAATGCGGCGGAAAGGGATCGAGATCCAGTCTTTCCTGCTCGAAGTTTCGGAAAAGCGTGCAAACTCAAAAGTGGCGGCTGCGCTAAAAATTCCGGAGGGAACCATCGTTAAATGCCTGGAACAGGTGAGGGGGTGGGACAACAGACCCGTTCTCCAGTCGGTTTCCTGGTTTCATCCCCGATTAAAGCTGAGTGGCTCGGAAGATTTTCGAAAACCGCTCTATGAGGTTTTAAGGCAGAAAACAGGCATTACGCCGGTCCAGGCTCTTGAGGAGTTTAGTGCAATATCGGCAAATGCGGTGCTTGCCAGACGGCTGCGGATCAACAAGGGTGGCCCGCTGTTGCTTCGAATTCGTACGACGCTCGACGCGAACGATCTAGCGCTCGACTACGCCGAGATTCATTACCAGACCGGCGTAATTTCGCTAACGCTCGACTCCAGGTGGCGGCCGGTCGATCAGGCGTAAGACCCGGAGGCGGTAATTCCTAACTCCGCCCGGCGTGTTTTGCGTTCGGAGGCTATCCGCTTTTCATATCCGCTTTCCCGAAAAGCTGCGAGCGGATCCAGTGGTAGATTCCGGGCCTTTCTCCATTCGAGAATCAAAGGCCGAATATCCGCGAAAAACGCCTGCCGAATGCATTCCTCGGCATCGATCTGTTCGTTGCGCTCCTGGTGTCGGGCGAGTTTCTCGTGGTCGACCGCAGCGGCTCTCGCGTACAGTTCCTGAGCGACCACCGCTGTCTGGATCATTGCTTCGATTTTCGGCTTATCTATGTGCGATTGGTCGATCATGTACGGAATCGTCAGCGCACGACTTGTTTCCCACCCAAAGTAATGGATTTCATGAAATATCCGGAATGCCTGATACGGATCAATGGATCCAAATGTAAGATCATCGTCAGCGTACCGGCGGTCATTGAAGTGAAATCCGCCAAGCATATCGGCGTCCAGCAGCCAGGCGACGATCTGTTCGATGTTCTGTGATAAATAGTGGTGACCAGTGTCGACCAGAACTTTGGCTTTCGCCCCGACCTCTTTTGCCACGACGTAGGCCATTCCCCAATCCGCCAGGTCGGTATGATAAAAAGCCGGTTCGAACGGCTTGTATTCGAGCAGCATCAGCTGTTCAGGATTTAACGATTCGTGCAGAGGGCGGAGGGTTTCCGCAAGCGCGCATTTCCGCCACCGGATGTTCGACTGCCCGGGATAGTTTGAACCGTCTCCCAACCAGATTGAAATGAGCCGGCTCCCGGTCTGCTTTGCCAGTTCTCCGCTTTCCAAGAGGTGTTTGACCGCCTGCGCGCGGACATCCGGGTCGCGGTTACAGAGGGAGCCGTATTTGTAGATCTGGTCCTGAAAGAGGTTTGGATTAATCGCACCGATGCGGACCCCGTTTTTCCGGCCAAGCTGCACAACCTCGGACGTGGATTGTCCCGGACGGAAGTCCCAGAGCACATGGAGGGCAACAGTCGGACAAAAACCGGTAAATGCATGAACCTGTCCGGCATCAGCCAGTTTGTCGTTGATATCGATTGCGGCTGCATCCTGCAGGAATTTGCCAAAGCGAGTGCCGGTATCGGCGAATCCCCAGCTTGGGGTCTCGATCTCAAAACGATCGAGAGCGGTGTGGATCCTTTCTGTCTGTGAATCATTCATAAAAGAGTGGGGATGATGCCTCAAACCGTCGGCGGAGTATCGCGGCATGTCCACAACGGTTTTTCTTGGTTTTTGTCTAGACATACTGATCCACAAATCGTTCGGAAACGCCCGTCTGTTCGAAGGGGTTTGGCTGGTGTTGCTTCCTGGTGAGGTGTATCATCCCAAACCCAGAAACGATTACCCCCCTGACTAAGAATTAAATGAAAAAGCCATCAGTTATTCACTTCGCCGTTTGCTGTCTTGCTCTGCTTGGCACAGCGGCGCACGCCGAGGAGAAACCGATTAAACAAGGTCTCAAACTCGCATTCGTCCCAAAAAACATTAATAACCCGTACAATGTAATCGAAACTGGCGGTTCGATGGCGGCGTCCAAGGAGATGGGAGCTGAGGGCAAAGTGGTCGGACCCTCCGATCCATCGGCTTCGTCACAGGTTTCATATATCAACACGCTGATCACCCAGCGCGAAAACGCCATCGTGCTTGCTGCAAATGATCCGAATGCGCTGATCCCGTACCTCAAACGGGCGATGGAGCAAAAGATCACAGTGGTGACCATGGATTCTGATACGGCGCCTGCGGGAAGAACGATCTTCGTCAATCAGGCAACGAGCGAGGGGATCGGACGCGGACAAGTGCAAATGTTGGCAAAAGAGATCAACAGCCAGGGTCAAATCGCCATCCTATCCGCGACACCGAATGCGACGAACCAGAACACCTGGATCAAGTATATGCAGGATGAGCTGACGAAACCGGAGTATGCCGGAATGAAGCTGGTCAAAATTGCGTATGGGAATGACGAGGACCAGAAATCGTTCACCGAGACGCAGGGACTTCTGCAGGCGTACCCGGACTTAAAAGGGATCATCAGTCCGACTACGGTTGGTATTGCGGCGGCCGCTCGTTATCTTTCGACTAGTCCATACAAAGGCAAGGTCGCGCTTGTTGGACTTGGTACGCCGAATCAAATGCGCGAATTCGTGAAGGATGGAACGGTGAAGGAATTTGCGCTCTGGAGCCCGGCTGACCTGGGCTACCTCGCGGCGTACGCGGCTGCGCAGCTTGCCTCTGGCAACATTGAGGGAAAAGAGGGTGAAACATTCTCTGCCGGGAAGCTCGGAACTCGTACGATCGGGAAAGATGGTGTTGTGATCCTTGGCCCGCCTACGGTGTTCACCGCTGAAAATATCGACCAGTTCAATTTTTGAATGTGTCTGCGAACATCGCGGTTTTCGTAACTCCTTAGAATCGCCGGGCGAATTGCGAATGTCACAAACCTCACAAAGTACGAGGCCCTTTCATGTAGGTTTGTTCGGAGTCGGTTTGGACGCCTATTGGCCGCAATTCGCCGGATTGGAGCGGCGGCTTGCAGGGTATATTGAGCGGGTTGCAGAAAAGCTCCAACGGCCCACGGTTCAGGTTGTGAACCTGGGGCTGATCGACAACTCTGCCAAAGCCGAAGAAGCGGGACACGAATTCCGCCGGGCAGATGTTGATCTTATCTTTCTTTATGTAACGACCTACGCATTGTCGGCAACGGTCTTGCCCGTTGTCCGACGAGCAAAAGTACCGGTGATTATCTTAAATCTGCAGCCTGCGGCGGCGATCGATTATGATCGTTTTAACCGGATGAACGACCGTACAGCAATGACGGGGGAATGGCTTGCTTATTGCGCTGCCTGTTCCACGCCCGAGATCGCAAATGTGTTCAGTCGGACAGGCGTGGCGTTTCACCAGGTCACCGGAATGCTGGAAGGGGACCCGGAGTGCTGGCGGGAAGTCGATGAGTGGATCGAAGCGGCACACGTGGCGAGCGTAATGGAACACAATCGGCTCGGTCTCATGGGCCACTACTACGGCGGGATGCTGGATATCTATACAGATGTCACGCAGCAGTGCGCATGGTTCGGCGGTCATGCCGATTTTCTGGAGGTCGACGAACTCGCCGGCGTCCGTCGGGCGGTGACGCCGTCGGAGATTCGCGATCGTGTGGCTCACTTCCGCGAGACATTCAACGTGCAGCCCGATTGCCCCGAGTCAGAACTGGAGCGGGCTGCGATGACTTCGGTTGCCCTTGACCGGGTCGTGGACAAGTATCGGCTGGGTTCGCTGGCGTATTATTATGTTGGCTCCGGGAATGCTGAAAACGAGGAGACGATCAGCTCGATCATCCTTGGAAACTCGCTTCTAACAGCCCGCGGGATCCCGGCCGCAGGCGAAATGGAAATCAAGAATGTCCAGGCTATGAAGGTCATGGACAGTTTCGGTGCAGGCGGATCATTCACCGAATACTACGCTATTGATTACAACGATGATGTCGTGCTGATGGGTCACGACGGTCCCGGGCATATCGCAATCGCGGAAGGAAAGACAAAGGTCCGTCCTCTCGAAGTGTTTCATGGCAAAGTCGGGAAGGGCTTATCCGTGGAGATGTCTGTTCGGCATGGAGCGGTGACTTTGCTGTCCGTGGTTGAGACCCGGGATCGCCAGCTGAAGCTACTCGCTGCCGAAGCCGAGTCTGTTCCGGGACCGACTCTTGAAATCGGGAATACGAACAGTCGCTACCGATTCCCCATCGGTGCGCGTCGATTCGTCAATGAGTGGAATGCGAATGGCCCGGCGCATCATTGCGCGATCGGGGTCGGCCACATCGCCGGAAAGCTCAAAAAACTCGCAGCGCTGCTCCAGATGGAAATCACGCAAGTATGTTAATTCGCAAAGGCTTTGTCATGCAGTTAAATCCCGGATCCGAGGAACAATATCGGTGCCGGCACAATCCGATTTGGAAGGATCTGGAGGAAACCCTTCGAGCGCACGGAGTTCATAATTATTCGATCTTTCTGCATCCGGAAACGCAGCAATTGTTTGCGTACGCCGAGATCGAAGATGAAGCGGAATGGGCGAACATTGCCCAGACTCAAGTCTGCCGTCGCTGGTGGGATCACATGTCCGGCCTAATGGCCGTAAATCCAGACAATTCACCCGTCGCTCACGAACTTAATGAGATGTTTCATTTAGATTAACTTGGAATCCAATATGTAGGCGTTGATGATAGAAATTTGAATTATTTGCGATCCGATGAAGTCATATTCCCCCCTTTCATTCGGCCGGCCGGATCATATCAATCCGTCAGAGCCTGATTGCATATGAACCCGAATTACTACGTCGCGTGCGATCTCGGCGCGGAAAGCGGCCGTGTGATGCTCGGCCACCTGGAAGATGGTCGTATTGCGCTGGAGCAACTTCATCGATTCCCGAGCGCGGCGGTCAGTGTTCTAGGATCGTTACGCTGGGATGTATTGCGGATCTTCGAAGAGTTGAAGGCCGGGCTCCGCGTTCTCGCGCAGCGGAATCTTCCGGTTGCCAGTCTGAGTGTTGATTCCTGGGGCGTTGACTACGTTTTGCTCAATGCGGTTCATCCGTTTCTCTGGCCACCGTTCCACTACCGTGACGCGCGAACTGAGCAGACCTACGAGAAGCTTCGGACTGAGATCGGTTCGGAGCTGATCTTCGCTGAGACCGGGATCCAGTTCATGCCTATCAATACGATCTACCACCTAGCGTCTGACCTGGAAAAGAGCCGATCACTGCTCGAATGCGCCGACTGCTTTCTAACCATTGGGGATTATTTTAATTATCTTTTTTCAGGCGTGCCGCGTGTAGATGAAAGCATTGCGAGCACGACCCAGCTTTACAATCCGCGGACTCGCACGTGGTCGAGCGCGCTGATCGAGCGATGTGGTTTTCCCAAGAAGATCTTTCCAGATCTAGTCGCGCCTGGGACCGTCCTGGGCGGGTTGTCACCGGACGTTGCCGCCGAAACCGGGCTTACCGGGATTCAGGTGGTTGCGGCTTGCTCGCATGATACTGCGGCCGCAGTTGCCGCCGTGCCGGCAAACGAAACTGAGGGTTGGGCCTACCTTTCGTCAGGGACCTGGTCATTGCTGGGTGTGGAATTGCCGGCGCCGTTGATTGACGAGGGTGCGCGAAAATTGAATTTTACCAACGAAGCCGGATACGGTGGGACCACTCGTTTCCTGAAAAACATTGTCGGCCTTTGGCTGCTCCAGGAATGTCGCCGCGTCTGGCAAAGCCAGGGCGCGAAACATGACTACGCATCGCTAATCGTCGAGGCAAAGCGCGCAGAACCGTTTCGTTCCTTGATAGACCCGAGAGCGGCTCGGTTCTTGAAGCCGGGCGACATGCCGCAACGGATTGTCAATTACTGCAAAGAGACACATCAACCGGTCCCGAATTCACCCGGCCAGTTTGTGCGATGCATCCTGGAAAGTCTTTCGCTGCTTTACCGCCTGACGATTGAAGAGATTGAGCAGGCAACAGGAAATCCGATTCGGCGGCTGCACATCGTCGGCGGCGGGAGCCAGAATGAGTTGCTCAATGAATTTGCCGCGGACGCAACAGAGCGGAAGGTCATCGCCGGCCCGGTGGAAGCGACAGCAATTGGGAACGTCTTGATCCAGGCGATTGCGCTTGGGCATGTCCAGTCGCTCGCCGCGTTGCGCGAAATTGTTCGTGATTCATATTCCTTGCATACCTTCGAACCGCGTGTGTCCGCGGATTGGCAGGCTGGTTACCAACGATTCCTCGGACTCAATCTTGTGACATGAACTATCAGTACGTGAATTACCTATGGGATGACGCCCTCGCGTCAAAACTCGACCCTGTCGATCGGCTCGTATATCGGTCAAATCTTCTGGGGAGCGATCAGCGGATTACAAATACGGGAGGCGGGAATACCTCCTCGAAACTTAGTGAAAAGGATCCGTTGACTGGCCATGCTGTGGAAGTGCTGTGGGTAAAAGGGTCAGGCGGAGATTTACGGACAAGCAAACGAGAAAACTTCTCATCTCTATATCAGGAAAAACTGATTGGGCTGCAGCGTCTTTATGCAGCCGAACCGAACAAAGGCCCGAAAACGCCGGCCGAAGACGGAATGGTCGGAATGCAGGCCCACACGACCTATAACCTCAATCCCAGAGCCAGTTCGATCGATACACCGCTGCATTCGTTTGTTCCGTTCAAATTTGTCGATCACACGCATCCAAACGCTGCGATCTCTGTCGCGGCAGCAAAGAATTCCAGGGAACTAACGAAAGAAATATACGGAGACGAAGTCGTCTGGACACCCTGGCTCAGACCCGGATTTGAACTCGGCATCGAATTGCAACGGATTTGTTCGGAGCACCCGCAGGCGAAAGGAGTGATCCTCGGGCAGCATGGACTAATCAATTGGGCGAATGACGACAAAGAGTGCTACGAACTCTCGTTGTATTTAATCGAGAAGGCCGCCAGGTATATCGCAGGCAGATACGAATCCAAGGGAGGTGACGCGACGGCGTTCGGCGGATCGAGGGTCCGGGCCATGGATTTAGCGCAACGCAGGGAACTGTTTGCGGTAATTCTTCCCTGGCTGCGTGGTCAGATCAGCCAGAAAAAACGCTTGATCGGCACGATTCAGGATGACGAGCCAATCTTGCGTTTTGTCAATTCAGTCGATGCCGCCAGATTGGCGGAACTTGGGACGAGTTGTCCTGATCACTTCCTCCGTACTAAGATAAAGCCGCTCTATGTTGATTGGGATCCGGCGAAAGAAGATACCGCCGCACTCAAATCCAAATTGCAGGCAGGCCTCGAGAAATACCGGGCCGACTATGCGGCCTATTATGATCGCTGTAAGCGGCCGGGTTCTCCCGCTATGCGGGATCCGAATCCGACGGTCGTCCTGATTCCCGGTCTGGGTATGATCGCATGGGGCAAAGACAAGTCCGAATCGCGGGTTACTGCCGAGTTCTATAATTGCGCGGTCGAAGTGATGCGCGGCGCCGAAGCGATCGACCAGTATATTGCTCTGCCGCAGCAGGAGGCGTTCGATATCGAGTATTGGCTGCTCGAAGAGGCAAAGCTGAAGCGGATGCCTGCGGAAAAGGAACTCGCGCGACAGGTAATCGCCGTCATAGGAGCCGGATCCGGAATCGGCAGGGAAGTGGCACTTCGGATCTTAAAGGATGGAGCCCATGTAATCTGCGTCGATTTGAATGAGGAAGCGGCTGTGGCCACAGCGGAGGACCTCACCAACAAGTATGGCGTTGGGATCGGGGTCGCCGGATCCGGAATCTCGAATTGCGGTCCGGCAATTGGCTTGAGCTGCAACATTGCAAATCGTGCGTCGGTGCGCTCGATGCTGCACGAAGCGGTTCTTGCGTACGGGGGGTTCGACTCGATCGCTGTAACCGCCGGGATTTTCTATTCTCCCGACTCGCATGGCCGCATCCCGGATGAAAAATGGGCGGCGACGTTTGCAATCAATGTCACCGGCTCCTATATCGTCGCGGACGAGGCTGCAAAAATCTGGAAGGAACAGAACCTGCCCGGAAGCCTTGTACTGACGACGAGCGCCAATGCGGTAGTTGCGAAGAAAGGGAGCCTCGCATACGACACGTCAAAAGCGGCAGCGAACCACCTAACCCGTGAGCTGGCGATTGAATTGTCGCCGC
Organism: uncultured Verrucomicrobiae bacterium; assembly: GCA_963750185.1. Lineage (GTDB taxonomy): Bacteria > Verrucomicrobiota > Verrucomicrobiia > Chthoniobacterales > JAFAMB01 > JAFAMB01. The sequence goes on along the minus strand of CAVVPV010000025.1, from coordinate 7,609 downwards.
TTGTGCGCGTCAATGCGGTTGCGCCGGCGACCGTGGTGCAGGGGAGTGCCATGTTCCCGCGCGATAGAGTGATCGCATCGCTCTCAAAATATAAGATTAGCTTTAGCTACGAGGAGCCGACGGAAGCGCTAACGCAAAAGCTTGCGCAGTTTTATGCAGACAGAACGTTGACACATTTGCCGATCACCCCGACTGATCAGGCGGAGGCGTTCTATATCCTGTTAACCGATCGATTGAACAAGACGACCGGGCAGGTAATCACGGTCGACGGTGGCCTGATCGAGGCGTTTCTGCGTTGAAGATAACCATTCTAATTCCCTGTTTTGTTGACCAGTTGTTCCCCTCGGTGGGGATCAGTGTGGTGCGCATTCTTGAAAAATTGGGCCACACGGTTGATTTCAAGCAAAGCATCTTCTGCTGCGGACAGCCCGCTTTCAATGCTGGCTTCTGGGATGAGAGCAGAGCGATTGCGGTTCGAGTACTTGAAGCCCTGAGCGGCGACGATCCCATTGTGTTGCCTTCAGGATCCTGCGCCGCGATGATTAAAAACTTTTATCCGGAGCTATTTCGGTCCACGTCTCAGGCGGAAGCCGCGGTTCAGGTCAGCCGGCGGACATTTGAGTTTTCGTCGTTCCTCGTCGACCGCCTCGGCGTCACCGACCTCGGAAGCCGGTTTCCTGCGAAAGTGACGTTTCACGATGGCTGTCATGGATTGCGTGAACTCCGGATAAAACGGCAGCCGCGCATATTATTGGAACGCGTTAAGGATCTAACGCTGGTCGAAATGGAGGACCAGACAAGCTGCTGTGGATTTGGCGGCACTTTTTGCGTGAGGTTTCCGATGATCTCAACGGCGATGGGGGAGACTAAGTCGACATTCGCCCTGGAGACGGGCGCCGAATATCTCGTATCGAATGACTCGAGTTGTTTGATGCATCTCCAGGGACTTCTGAGCCGTCAAAATCGAAAACTTAAAACGATTCACCTCGCTGACGTTCTAACCAGTACGTAATCTGATTTGATTATGGCTTCCTTGTTTGCAACGAAGTTTAAAGCCCGCGCGACTCAAATAACCGCAGATCTCGATCATCGGGCAAACATTCGGACCGCGCTCAAGAGCTACGAGAAAGCGCGAGACGAAAAGAAGGGACAGTACCAGGACTGGGAGGCGGCCCGTGAGAGAGCGTCAGAAATCAAATGGGAGGCCGTCAATCACCTGGATTCTTACCTGCTGGAGTTCGTCAGCAAACTGACTGCGCGTGGAACCAAGGTGTTCTGGGCTGGAAACGGCCAGGAAGCTCGGGATTATATCGTCGCCCTCGCCAAAGAGCGGAGCGCTCGCACGATCATCAAATCCAAAAGCATGACGACCGAAGAGATCCATCTTAATGATCTCCTTCAAAAAATCGGATGCGAAGTCGTCGAATCGGATCTCGGAGAGTTCATCGTTCAACTTCGAGATGAAGCTCCATACCATCTGGTCTTCCCGGCGATGCATCTCACTCGCCACCAGATCAGTGACCTGTTTGAGCGGAAGCTCCACTCTGCTCCCTCTGAGAATCCGGAAGACCTGACAATGATTGCGCGTAGAGAACTACGATTGAAATATTTGCAGGCGGATATCGGGATTAGCGGAGCTAACTTTGGTGTTGCCGAGACCGGGATGATATCGATCACCGAGAATGAGGGAAATGCCCGGCTGACCACAGCTCTGCCGAAAATTCACGTCGCCTTGATGGGGATCGAGAAGGTAATTCCGAAGCTGTCTGATCTGGCGCTGCTGTTGCCGATGCTGGCCACTGCCGGAACCGGCCAGCAAATCTCCTGCTACAATTCAATGTTTGGGGGGCCGCGCCAGGAGGACGAGGTGGATGGCCCGGAAGAGTTTCACCTCATCCTCCTCGATAATCACCGAACGCAACTGTTAGCCGACTCCGAGCAACGGGACGCATTGCATTGTATACGCTGTGGAGCCTGTTTAAATGTCTGCCCGATTTTTCGCAATGTCGGCGGGCATACTTACGATACGACGTATCAGGGGCCAATCGGTTCTGTAATTACGCCGCATCTGCGCGGGTTGACGGATTGGAAGCATCTCTCAGAGGCGTCGTCTCTGTGCGGTGCTTGTACCGAAACATGCCCCGTCAAGGTCGATCTCCATCATCACTTGCTGCAGAACCGGCGCAATGCGGAGAAAAAGGAGCCCAATTTATCCGAGCAATTCGCTTTTCGCGCGTTCGCTTTTCTCGCCCGGTATCCGGCCATTCTGAATTGGCTTGCCCGGGTGGGCCGGCCGTTTCTGCCGTTTGCGAAAGTCGTTGACCCGATAATGCCGGGGCCAGTGCGGGCGTGGACCTCCTCTAGAGACCTTCCTGCGATAGCTCGAAAAAGTTTCAGGGACTACTGGAGGGATCGGTGAGCGACGGAAAGCGAGACGAAATATTGGGTCGCATCCGCGAGGCACTCCGGGTTCCTGCGCCGCGCAACCAGAGCGGGCATTCCATTGGAAAATATCCGGCGCCTGACGGGTCTAAAACTGTCCGGGAGTTGTTGCCCGCTGTACCATCCGACGCCGAAGGCCGTCTTGCCCTTTTTCGGGAAAGGTCGATTCAACTTAAGACCGATTTTCACGTTGTGAAGGGCGCTGAATCGGCATCGGCAATACTGAAGAAGCTTCGTGACGACTATGGATGGACCTCGTTGGCTTCACACCATCATGCATTGATCGACCCCCTAATCCCGTCTCTCGGATTGGAGACCGTCTTCGTAGAAGAGCGGCTGGAACCCAAATCGCTGGAACGATACCCCGTCGGGATCACTGGATGTGACGCCCTCATCGCGCAGACTGGCTCAATACTCGTCACGTCGCGGAGCGCCGGCGGCCGTGCACTCTCAGTGCTCCCCCCGCACCATGTCGTGATTGCGACTCCGGACCAACTTCTCCCGGATCTTCCCTCTGCGTTTGAATTGCTCTACTCGAAATACGGCGATCGTTATCCGAGCTTCGTAGGGTTTATTACAGGCCCAAGCAGAACCGGCGACATCGAACGCATTCTTGTCCTCGGTGCGCACGGCCCTCGCCACCTGACAATCATCCTCGTCGATCCCGCCTGACGCCGCGTACGGTAGCATAAGCGTCCCGCGTGTATTCTGTTGGCCGGAGCTCGATTGCCCTGCAGTGATTTTGTTCCGCTAGCCCTGACTCCTTCGTCATGGTTGCCTCCGTATTCCTACTGCCGGAAAGCTCCCATGTAGTGATAAAGAAGATCGCGCCATGCAGGTTCATGAATTTTGCGCAATAGTTCGCGGTTTATCGATTCACGCAGCGGGCTGCCCTCTCGGACCGCGAACGCGTAGAGTTGCGGATCGAGGTGCAACGGGATCACGGTAAACTCAGTCGGGTACTCATTTCGGACCACGTAGCGCAGAAATGGCTCATCATAGACGATTGCCTGAATCTTATTCTTCATGAGGGCGTTGAAGAGGGCGGCGCGTGGATAGGTAACGTAATCGATGTGATTTTCTTCAAGATATTGCGCAGCGGCGCTTGCAAAAAATGTGCCGGCGCGAACCTTTCGAAGGTCGTCCAGACCGTGGATAGGTGAGTCTTCGTCGAGGCGCGCTGCAGTCATAATCGAAGCCATCGTGGCCGTAAATGTGGAAACCAGTACCAGACTGACAAACATCCACACGACAGCAATTACTCGTCCCTTGAATGTCTGAGGGGAGATATCGCCGTAGCCTACCGTCGTCATCGTCACGGCCGACCACCACAGGGCCGCGCCAAATCCGCGCGCAGGACGGCCGCGTCCTCCGAAGGCAGCGGCGTTGGCTTTGCGCTCGCAGAGCCAGATCAACGCGGCAACAAGAGCCATGATCGCTAGCAGTCCGACCGAAATCCGGAGTATCGTCGCCCAGAGTTGCCGGTCAAACAACGCACCAATAAATCTGATATCATTCGGAAAGCGACCTGCTCTAACAGCGACTGCCAGAGTCGAAGAATAAAAAGCATGTGTAAAATCGCAAACTGATTCGCGACGTTCGGTGATTGTGAGCGGTCCGATGGCAACATCAAGCCAGCCGCTGGCAAGACCGTCAAAGTTCCCGGGTAGATCCGTTTCGCGAAATTCGAAATCAAGGCCGAGGTCTGATGCTATTTCTCTCCAAAGCTCAACACTGATTCCGCTCCAGGTACCGTCCGATTGATGGATATTGAATGGCGGACCCGGCGTAATGCCGACAATGATTCTCTGCTTTGGTATGCTTGGTACAGGGAACGGTGGCGGAAGTTGCTCGTTTGCCGGTTCTGTTGCGCTCGCCGAGAGTACGAACGACCACGCGATCGCGGCGCAGCACGCACCGAGACGATAATCTCTCATGTGATTTGACGGTCCCTGCTACTCCAACGACAGCTCGACTTTCTCTTCCGGCCTCGGAGTGAGTTGATTTCCCATAATAAGGCGAGCACAAGAGTTCCAATGCAACAGAGAATCGTCGTTCCTTACGGGGCGAAGCGCCTCTGCCTTTTCGTACCAAGTCATTGCTTCGTGGAGTAACTCGTATGCATCGTGGCCGGAACCTGGGTGTCCCCGCTGGAGTTGGGCTTTTGCGCGCCGCTCGCAGATAATGCCGGCGTAGTACGCCCTCTCATACGGATCGTGAAGAAGTGAAAGTACCTCCTGGGCTTGTGTGATTCCGACAGCGTATCCCTTAGCAAATTCGTCGGTCAAAGCCAACAGCAGCGTCACAAGGGCTTGTTGATTTTCCGGTTCGATGCTCAATACATCGCGACAAATGCTTTCAGCCGTTCCGGGTTCGTTGAGCAAACGATAGCGCAATGCCTTTTCAAGCGCAGCCGGAACAGCGTCCGTAGAAAGCTGTTTGAGTTCAAACATGATCTCCTCCTCTCAGTTTATTGGGGCGAACATCCTTGCAAAGAAAGCACTCAACGCATTTCCGAAATTGCTGCTGGTACATTCATATATCGGTGGCACAGCTTGTTATCAAGCGCATCCCTCTCACTTCCTCCTTTTTCGACGTCGTTATTTGACCTCCCTGCTCTTCGACTCTATTGCCTCATTTTATGACAATCAAAGACGACGAATCGATTGACCTCGAAACCCCGGTGGGTCCAATGAGAACCTATATTCTGAGGCCGGTCGCAGAAGGCCGTTACCCCGGTCTCGTCCTGTTTTCTGAAATTTTTCAGGTGACCGGGCCCATTCGGCGCTCTGCGGCAATGTTGGCCGGTCATGGGTTCGTCGTTGCGGTCCCGGAGGTTTTTCATGAGTTCGAGCAGCCCGGAACCGTTCTGCCGTATGATCAGGCAGGCGCCGATCGTGGGAACGCGGACAAAATCGCCAAGGAATTATCGAGCTATGATGACGATGCGCGAGCTGCCCTCAACTACTTAAGGGCCCATCCGAAATGTACAGGCAAACTGGGTGTGATGGGGTTCTGTATTGGCGGCCACCTTGCATTTCGCGCGGCAATGAACACCGACGTGCTTGCCGCAACGTGCTGTTATCCGACCGATATTCATAAAAGAAGCCTTGGCAAAGGACTTGACGATAATTCGCTGGATCGAATTCCGGAGATCAGCGGCGAGTTGCTGATTGTATTTGGTCGCCAGGATCCGCACATCCCGCGAGAAGGACGGGCGATCATTTACAACGCGTTGGCCGACGCCGATCGAATTTTCAGCTGGCACGAGTTCAATGGAGCTCACGCATTCATGCGAGACGAAGGGGCGCGATACGACGCTGCCGCGGCGCGCACCGTGTATGGAATGGCAATCGAGTTGTTCAAACGTAAACTTGGGGAGGGCAACCTCTCCGCGGCTTCCAAGGCCGACACCAACGTGCCGCATTAGCGCTCTTTTTTAGTCTCTCGTCTGAGATGTCCCTCTCTTCCCGGCACTCACTATCGATCGCCCTCCTCGTGGCGCGGGTAATTCAGGGCATCGGCGGTGCGATGATGGTGCCTGTCGGCCGGTTGGTTGTGTTACGGAGCGCGCAAAAGGAGAATCTCCTGAATGCAGTTGCCTACATCACCTGGCCCGGCTTGGTCGCTCCGGTGCTCGGTCCACCGGTCGGCGGATTCATCACAACTTATGCGAGCTGGCGCTGGATCTTTTTCCTTAATGTCCCTCTCGGATTGATAGGCGTTGTATTAGCCGCGCTGCTCATCAGAAATAGCCGGGCAGAATCGAATCGACCGTTTGATCTCATCGGGTTCGTAGCGTGCGCGCTCTCCTGCTCTACGCTGATGTACGCACTCGAACTGGTGGGCCAACAGCCGACTCCTTGGTTCCAGTTCATGCTTTTATTGGCCGTGAGCCTGATCACCGGCTTGGTGATGCTGTTTCATTCAAAACGTCACGAGACACCTTTGATCGATCTTTCGTCCCTCTCGATCCGGACATTTGCTGTCACGATCTGGGGTGGATCGTTTTTCCGCATCGCGATCAGCGTGATTCCGTTCCTCCTGCCGTTACTGTTCCAGATCGGATTCGGGTTCAGTGCGTATACATCCGGATTGTTTGTACTCGCCGTATTCGCGGGCAACCTGGGCATGAAAACCGTTACCACACCGGTGATTCGGCTATTTGGTTTCCGCCGAGTGTTGATCTGGAATGGGCTGTTGACGACCTTGTCGCTGCTTGCATGTGCGTTTCTCACACCCGCGACGCCGGTGCCCGCTATCGTTGCGATCCTGTTTTTTGGCGGACTCTGTCGATCGATGCAATTCACGAGTCTCAACACGCTCGGTTTTGCTGATATCCCGCAGGAGCAGATGAGCGCTGCGACGACTTTCGCCAGTATGATCCAGCAAATGACGATGGGAATGGGTGTCGCAGCCGGTGCGATCGCTTTGCGGATTGCGGCAACGTGCACCACGGGTCGGCAAACTCTCCAAGCATTCCAGATTTTCACCTCGCGTTTGTGCTGATCTCGGTTTTCGCTCTGATCTCTGTTGCCGACTTTCTCAAGCTGGACGCAGACGCCGGCGCCGTCGTCAGCGGGCATCAACGCTCTTTGAACCGCGGCTAAGGATTTCCGGTAGGATCTGCGACTCGCCTAGCCTACCGCAAATCCTCAAAGATCGATGCTGAGGTCCAGCTTGAAGTACGGCGCGCTCTTGGCGGCGTCATCCGGACCGGCGTGGAAGTAATCAAAGCGTCTCTCGAAGCTCCAACCGGCAGACATCTCTACCGAAAGACCTTTTCGAGGATTGTAGTTTACTCCGCTGGCCGCGCGATATTCCGTGTAGTCCAAGACTGCGTTGCTAGTGCGGCGATCGTTTGTGGGACCACTTCGATATCCACCGCCGACCAGGTCAGCTGCAAGGAATAGTTCGACCGCCTTATTGGGGTTGTAGCTGAACCGCGGTTGCGGAAAAACTGCCCTCATATTGTACTGGTCGTTGATCTTCCAGTTCACTCCACAGACCGGGGTAACCAGCTCTTGTTCATATGGATCCGCGTCGATTCCGAGGACGACGTAAAGGTCTTCCCGAGTCTTGATTCCGGCGACTGCGCGAACCGGGATATCAAACGAATTTGCTGTGATGTGGTCTCCGGTAAAGTAAACACCGGGTTGAAGCTTGA
>CAVVPV010000024.1:0-75111 GCA_963750185.1 uncultured Verrucomicrobiae bacterium | reverse complement strand
GGGGCAGGTCAAAGGAGCCGCATTTATCGGCGAGGAAGTCTGAACTTGGATATACCTTTTTTCCGGTTGCCGGAGAGCCCGATAACCTTTTTGTTTGATCAATCGCTCCCGGTTGGTTACATAGGCCAACTCAATGACCAACGAAAAGCGGATCGGCACCAAATACTAGCGCGTGAGGGTTTTTGTTACAGGAGGTGCCGGTTACATCGGCAGCGTTTGCGTCGAGCAATTGCTCGCTCGCGGTGAGGATGTCGTTGTTTTCGACAATTTATCGGAAGGGCATCGCGCGGCGATCGATCCAAAGGCGACGTTTATCGAGGGAGATCTGAACGACCCTGGCTCGATTTCCCTCGCTCTCAAGCAATTTGCGCCCGCTGCCGTTCTCCATCTTGGGGCGAACGCGCTGGTTGGGGAATCAATGGCAGATCCGGGAAAATATTTTCATAACAACGTATCCGGAGGTCTCAACCTCCTTCGCTCCATGGTCGAGTGCGGAGTCAAACGAATCGTGTTTTCTTCCACATGCGCGACCTTCGGGACTCCGGAGCGCGTACCGATTGACGAACAGACGCCACAGAATCCGATCAACCCATATGGTGAATCGAAGCTGATTTTTGAAAAAATCCTTCACTGGTTCAATCGCATCCATAAGCTCACGTTCGTCACGCTCCGGTACTTCAACGTTGCGGGAGCCTCGGAAAAGTATGGCGAAGACCATAAGACTGAAACGCATTTGATCCCGCGGATCCTTCAGGTTGCGCTTGGGCAGGCAGAACATGCCGAGATTTTTGGAACCGATTTTGACACTCCCGATGGCACTTGTGTTCGCGATTACATTCATGTGCGGGACATCGCTTCCGCTCACCTTCTGGCATTGTCGGCGGACGAAAGCGACTCATTCAATCTGGGAACAGGCCGCGGCACATCCGTTCGCGAAGTTCTCGACGCGTGCCGCAGCGTATCTGGCCATCCAATCCCGGTGATAGAAAAACCGCGACGCGCCGGCGATCCGGCTCGCCTCGTCGCCTCTTCGGAAAAAGCAAGGCGCAAACTCAACTGGAAGCCGGAGTTTGAGGATATCCAGAAGATCGTGGAAACCGCCTGGAGCTGGCGCGTTGCTCATCCGAGCGGCTACTCAGGTTAGCCTGCATCGTTCATCCGCCGTGGCCCGTGGGATGCTCTAAATCGCGAAATTTTCACGGGCGCGTTGGTTTGTGAGGTTGTCGGGCCCTGGGCTTTTTCCTTGCATTTCAAACGGCCAGATGTTGGCTACTGGTTTACGCTGGTCCCCTATAGATTCCGCATGAGGTTCACGATTCTAGGCTTGCTTTTTTTCCTGCTGCTGCCAATGAATCTTTTCGCTCAAGCGGCGCCCTATGGAGGCACTCCGGCTCCGAGCCCGACCGCAGAACCTGCAAAACCCAACCAATCAGAGATCGGTCCACTGCTACCGTTTCCGAGCGGCCAAAAAGGGGGGGCAGCGGTTCCGATTGAGATCAACTCGGATGCAACGCGGTACGAGGGAGGCATCGCTATTGGCGAAGGGAACGTCGTCGTCCGTTATGGGATTGTAACGATTTACTGCGACTATGCAGAATACAACCCGGACACGCACGACATCGTCCTAAGGGGTAATGTCCGCTTCTTTCAGGACAGGTACGCGTTCGTTGCCGATCGCGCAATCTACAATGTCCAGACCAGACAACTCAAGATGAGTGATTTTGCCGGACCGAAACAGCCATTCCAGGTCGTCGGTGACACCGTTCTTTCGTTCAAGGAAAATGAGTACACGATCCTCAACGGCCTCATCACAACGAGCGATTCGTCAAAACCCGACTATTATCTTCGCGCCCGCACAATCCGCATCTATTCCGGGGACCGCATTATTCTCTCAAACGTGACTGTGTTCGTCGGTCGCGTACCGATTTTGTGGTTCCCCTACCTCTACCAGTCTCTCAATGACCAATTCAGCTACAATCTCTCCCCAGGATACGACTCCACGTGGGGCGCGTATTTGCTGACAACATTTACATTTCCGATCGCGACCAATGTCAGTGGTACGGTTCGCGTCGACCTGCGGTCTTCCCGGGGTCCTGCACTCGGTCTCGATGTCCACTATCACCTCGGCGAGGAAAGGGAATCATTCGGCAGACTGCAAGTCTACGGCATCGAAGACCAGGAACCGAATCTCAATGAGACCGCGCTCGACCGCGTCCCAATCGACGAGGGCCGGTACAGACTCCTGTACCAATCCCGGACCAAACTGACCGACGATACCTCGGCCGTCGTCGACTTCAACAAGTTGAGCGACCAGTACTTCCTGCAGGACTTTTATCCCAACATTTTCTCCTACGATCCGCAGCCGGACACCTATTCCGAATTGGTGAAGCAAGGTGAAGCTTACACCTTGACCTCGCTTGTCCGTCCGCAAGTGAATACCTTTCAGGAGACTGCCGAGCGCCTCCCCGATTTGAGCTGGGAAGTTGCCCGGACGCCCCTGTTCAACGGGCCAATTTTCTACGAGTCCACGAACAGTGGGGCCTTGTTGCATCGAGCGTTTGCGGGGCAAACGGGCAATCAGTCCGTCGACCTCTCGTCCGGCGCGTTAAACCCTGACTATCAGGCCTTTCGGTTCGATACGTTCCACCAGTTCTCGTTTCCAAAGACCTATTTTGGTTGGCTCTCGATCGATCCGAACGTTGGATTCCGCGGCACCTACTACAGCACGACAGGGACCTTTACCGAGGCGAACAACATTAACGATCTGCCTGAGGGCATCTTGAACGAACGAGGTGCACGCTGGAGGTTTCTGATGAATGCCGGAGTGGAAGGCTCTTTCAAACTCTCCAAGGCCTATGAAGGCGTACAAGCCCACTGGCTTGGCCTGGACGGGTTACGCCACATTATCCAACCCTACGCAGACTTTTCCTGGGAATCGACACCGAACGTGTCCCCTTCGGACATCCTTCCATTTGATCAGTATATCCAGAGCACAAGACTGCAGGCAATCGATTTGCCGCAGTTCAATTCAATTGATTCGCTCGACGGCTGGTCAATATTACGCCTGGGCATTCGGAACAGGCTCCAGACGCGCAGGGATTCATCAACAGTCAACTGGCTGGATGTCGATACCTATTTTGACGTAAATTTCAATAACCCGCTCGGTCAAATGACTCCGCCGTCGAGCACCAGCGTCTCTCGTACGACGCCACTCCAGCCGACCAACGAGACCTTCTCCAACGTATTCGAACGCGTCCGGTTCCAGCCTGTGCCGTGGCTTTATTTTTCCGTCGACTCCCAGGTTCCCCTCCTGGACAAAGGATTCTGGGAGATCAATACATACGCCGACTGGACCGCGACTCCGAGTCTTGAGGTCCGAGTCGGCCATACATACCTCCAAAGCAACCCGTTTTACCAGGATAGCAGCGAACTTTCCTTTTACACTTACATGCGGCTCAATGACAACTGGGGATTCAGCATCTACGAGGATTACCAATTTAAGACCGGGCTGCTGAATCAACAGACCTATGCGCTGCATCGCGACCTCAGCAGCTGGGTCGGAGCCATCGGATTAAACATCACGAATAACGGATCAGGAAAAACGCAGGTAGCGCTCGTCCTGAGCTTTACGCTAAAAGATCTGCCCCGGTTCGGCATACCGCTTAATCTGAATGTTGGAAGCGCGATCGGAGAGTAATGCTCCGGGGTACTCTGGCGTCCTAACCTTCTGCTGGACAAAACAGCGAGCCCGGCTATCTGAGAGACTCGCTGTGTAAGAACGGTCTATGGATATCGCAATTATTGGTTCCGGATACGTCGGACTTGTCACCGGCGCATGCCTGGCGGATGTCGGGCATAGCGTGATTTGCGTCGATAACGATCAACGCAAAGTCGAAAACCTTAAGAACGGCATTATCCCGATTTACGAACCTGGCCTGGAAGAAGTCGTTCACCGCAATGTTTCGGCCAACCGTCTGCGGTTTACAACCAGCACAGCAGAAGGAGTCGAGCAATCGCAAATCGTCTTCATCGCTGTGCCGACTCCGCCGCAGCCGGATGGGAGCGTTGACCTGACCTATATCGAGAAAGTCGCGCGCGAGATCGCAGAAGTTCTCAAGGAATATCGCGTGATCGTCGATAAAAGCACGGTCCCGGTCAAGACCGGCCAAAAAGTGGCAGACACAATTCGACGATACACCAAAGGGGCCGTCGATTTCGACGTCGTCAGCAATCCTGAATTTCTTCGTGAAGGTTGCGCTGTCGCCGACCTGATGAATCCCGATCGAATCGTGATCGGCTCAAACAGCGACCGTGCACTGTCGTTGATGAAGAAGGTTTACGAACCATTTATGGCACCGATTCTGGTGACCGATATCAATAGCGCCGAACTGATCAAGCATGCTGCTAACTCGTTCCTGGCGCTCAAGATTTCTTATATTAATGCAATCTCCGCCATCTGCGAAGCAAGCGGAGCAGACGTCGAACGAGTTGCCGATGGCATCGGTGCGGACAAGCGAATTGGACGGAGTTTTCTGAACGCGGGGCTTGGTTATGGAGGATCCTGCTTCCCGAAAGATGTTGCGGCGTTCATTGCAATCAGCGACGAGATCGGGGTCCCCTTTACGCTGTTGAAGGAAGTGCAGCGCATTAATCAAAACCAGATCGATCGTTTTATTAAAAAGATTAGGGATACGCTTTGGGTTCTGAAAGACAAGCGGATAGCGGTCTGGGGGCTTACGTTCAAGCCTGACACCGACGATGTTCGCAATTCTGTTGCAATCGATTTAGTTGCTCAATTGCTACGGGAAGGAGCAATCGTCCACGCATACGATCCAAAAGGCGCTGACAAGGTGGCCGAATACAATTTGTGCAGTGGCGCGGTCCTCGCCGAGTCTGCGCTCGCCGCCGTCGAGAATGCCGAGGCGCTCGTCCTGGCAACTGAATGGAACGAGTTCCAAAGCGTCGATTTCGTCCAGGTCCGGAAGAAAATGCACACCCCGCTAATCTTTGATGGTCGCAACTTATTTGACCCGGAGACGATGAAGGAACTGGGTTTCATCTATCACGGGATTGGACGCGCCCGGGCGAACTGAGATTTTGGTTGATCAAAAAAGCGGAATGGACCTATGAATTTATCGGGTGTCGCCGTCGATAAATCGCAAGCATCTCCAGCGGAAAGAATCGCATAATTCGATTTCGGTAGACGTTCTGCCGAATTGTGGGAGTTTAAAAGCCTTCCCGCAAACGTTTTACCCCCCGAGCACGATTCGGCGAGATCAAGGAAGGTCCTATGTCAGGCAATAATCCGCGACTCAGTTGCATGCATGCGCTACAAAGGTGGGAAACCAGCCGCGAGTTCGCGGACGAAGTGCTTCATCAGGTGCTGCAACGCTCCGGGCTGAACAACGTGAACAAGAGTTTCGTGACTGAGACTTTTTACGGGATTATCCGAAATAAATCGTATCTCGATTTTATTATTCAGAGGTTCAGGCCCACAGGCCTCGACATGCCGACCCGGCAGATTCTTCGGCTAGGAGTTTACCAGCTGTACAAAATGCGAATACCGGATCATGCCGCAGTTTACGAGACCGTGAACATCGCCGGCCCTGCAAGAACTTTAGTAAACGCCGTCCTCCGGAAGGCTATCACCGAAAAAGATAGCATCCTCGCGCAACTGCAGATCGCTCCTCCACATATCCGTTACTCGCACCCGGAGTTTCTCTGGCAAAAATGGGAATCCCGGCACGGCGGCAAGCTCGCGGAGGAACTTTGCGCGTGGAACAACGAGCCCGCAAGAATCTATGTCCGGGCGAACAGACTCAGAGTCACCCCTGGAGAACTTACCGAGAGTTTACCGGGGGCGAAACTGGTTGACGGTCATACCGATTGCCTTGAAGTTGACCGGCTTCCTCTCTCCTGGATCGCGTCAGGTGTCGCTTACGTTCAGGATCCCAGCACGCTTCTTGCCGGCGACCTGCTAAATCCGAAGCCGGGTGAGGTCGTTCTTGACGCATGCGCGGCGCCCGGAGGCAAAGCGGGATACATGGCTCAGAAAATGGAAAACCAGGGGCGCCTGATCGCTTGCGATTACGACAAGGTTCGTCTTCTCAGGCTGGAGCAGAACCTGAAGCGGCTCGGTGTCACGAACTCGACGGTCGTCCTGATTGACTGGCTCCAGCAGTCCTCCCCGTTCGATGCGTGTACATTCGATGCAATCCTCGTCGATGCCCCCTGCACGAACACCGGGGTGATCCGGAGGCGCACAGACGTCCGATGGCGTCTGACCCCGCAGGACTTTTCCAGAATGCAGTCACTGCAGAGCCGGATCGTGAAAGCGACCGCCCAGCTTTTGAAACCGGGTGGCCGTCTCGTCTACAGCACCTGCAGCATCGAACCGGAAGAAAACGAGCGCGTCGTCACATCGATCGATCAAGAGATTCCAGAGCTCCAATTTGCGGTAGCCAAATCTTCGATGCCGATCAGGGATCGCGTCGACGGCGCATTCGCAGCACTTTTTGTCAAGGCTTAACGAACCGCCGGCTCGGATGCGTTCCAAGTCAACGCAGGCGCGACTTAGCTTCTTCTTTTGATTTGTCATCCCAACATCCCACTCATGAGATCTCGGCCAGCAGTCGCGCTAGTTCGGTCACAGGCCACACCCCGGGTGCCACAGCGTGACTGATCGAGCCGTAGACCAGGGCGGATCCCAGGCGCGGCAGGACAAGCCTGGAAAGTTTCCCGAACTCCCCCATGCCCATCGCAGCGATTCGCACACCTGCATTGCGTTGTATGAAACTGGCCAGAGTTTTAATATCCTCCCATTGAGAGGTCCTCGTCGCGACTTTAAAGATCCAGTTCTCACGAATGCCGCAGGAATCCAACATCCCCTGGAGCCGTTCAATCTGCGGCGTCTCGCGGAAATCGTGGAAAGAAACAATCACCTGTTTCCCTTCGGCTGCGACCCGCTCGACCAACCCCGAGCACCTGCCCAAGTTTCTCAACTCAATGTCGAGGAAGTCGCAGTGAGGCAACCACTGCTCGAATATTTCGATCCGGGTAGTCTCCGGCAACGCGTTTGCTCCACCTTCGCCAGGATCACGAACTGTCGCGATCTTCTGACTTCGAATACCCCGTGAAAGTGCCTCGATGTTTTTCGACTTTCCGTAAAGCAGGTCAAGACGCAGCTCGCAAATATCGAAAGAATCGGCCGAGAATTTTCCAAGCTCGTCAAAATCCTGAAGCGATCCGATCACAGCTACAATCAATGGCTGTCGAAGTTTCGTGGTCATGACGGGGCAGACTCACCCTCCCGGCTGGGTGCGACCAGTCAAGGCAAAACAGCTGGCGGCGACACTCGTTCGTAAAATCGGAGCGCCTCAATTTGAGGAGCGAGGCTGCGCAATGGATAGACTCCGTTTGCACCTCCCGAAGCAGGGTCTTGAATCAGGTAGTCAAAACCTGCCTTCCCGACAATCACGACAAAATGCGTAATCCCATTTGGGAGTCGGATCCTGATAATCACTGGGTTTCCATGCTCAAGGTTAGAGTCAATCAGGAAATAGGAAGGTAGATCTTCATACGCATGACGCGCCAATCCGGGATGAAAATCGGCGGCCTTTTCCCAATAGAGCCAGCCTTGAGGCGTATAACCGCCATTATCAGAAAGAAATGTGTTCAAGCGCCCCGGATCGATGTCCTGCCCATAAAATGCCAGAACCATCGCGGCGGAACTAACAGCGCAGCCGGCTTCTCCCATCGTCGATGCGGTCGTTCCCAGCTCGTCATCACTCCAGCGCGGATCTGCCTGCGCAAATCTCTGGACCGGAATAACGAGGCGCGAAAAGAAATAGAGGCCACCGCTGGACGGAATCGTTCTTGTGCCAACATAATAGTACCACCCGACAAGAACCACCAGCACGCCCGCCATGCCCACGAGAACAAAGATGCCAAGTCTCCGGCGCGTTATCGGAGCAGGCGGGAAGCCTTCGCCCGCCTGTGCCCCGACGCTCTTGCTCGTTTGCATCTGCTTTTTGGTGGACCAGAAACTCGCGGAGCGCAACATTTAACGAATCAGTCAACATCTTGGAGTGTCCGATCCCCGAAATAACATGAGGTTTGTTCCGATCAAAATGGGCCGGCGGCCAGGCTGTCCGAGCCAGACTGGCGGTAGGAGGGCGCATATCTGAATCGATACGCAACCGATCCGGCGGCAGTCGGTCAACGTCGGTACATATTCATAGCGCCCTTTCCGACCAGATTTTGGTCTTGGTTCAATGATTTGAATGGTCGAATTCAGGTTTCTTGCGCGTTTGTCTTGATGACCTTGAGCGTTGCGCTCAGTTCGTGCGCATCGGTTCATTCGCCTGGGAATGGGACAGCTACACTCTGGCGGGTTCAAGGAGAACACAACACCCTTTACCTGCTAGGATCGATTCATGTCTTGCCTAAACAGGCTTATCCTCTCAAACCAGTTGTCGAGCGAGCATTTGATCGCGCAAACGCGGTTGCCTTTGAAATCGACTTGAACAGGGTAACGAAGCACACCTTAAGACAAGCTTACGGTCAGACCGCTTTTTATCCGCTCGGAGATTCACTCTCAAAGAATCTTAAACCTGAAACGGTCCTCCTCCTGGAACGGGTATTGCCAGTATACGGCCTAACGTTGCAACAGGTTGAACGGTACAGGCCGTGGTTTCTTGCTGAAACGCTCAGTTCGCGTGCCCTCCACATGGCGGGATTCAGCGAGCAACTCGGCGTAGACATCTATTTTTATCGTAGAGCACTCGCTGCTCGCAAGCCCGTGCTCGGCCTTGAAACGGTCCACGACCAGGCGCAGATCTTCAGTCGAATGGATGACGCTCAGAACGAGCAGTATCTGATCAATGCCATTTACGGCTTGCCGGCTTATCCGCAAGTCATGGCGAAGCTCGTGAAAGCTTGGGAAATCGGCGACGTGGGCGCGCTCGACCAAATGGTGAACCAAAACAGAGCAACCGACCGGAAAGGCCATGAAGCTCTGTTTTCGAGGCGAAATGCGCGCTGGTTGCCAGAAATCGAGCGACTCGCGCACGAAAACGGCGACTTCCTGATCATTGTTGGCGCCGGTCATCTAGTGGGCGACGACGGAGTTGTCGCGCAACTCCAGCGCGCAGGCTACTCGGTTGAACAGCTGTAGCCTGACCCAGAGCGGTTATTCGGCCACGTCGCTTTGCTCAGCGCGAAGGGCATCCGCGATTTTCTCGACCTTAATCAGGTTGGTTTTACCTGGCATGTTGTAGGGCGTCCCTGCGACAATCGTCAAAACATCATCTGGTTTCGCTCCAAGCAGCTTCGTTGCAGCATCTACGCTGAGTCGGACCAGGTGCGCCGTGCCGTTGACCGCCTCGCACAGCATCGGTCGAACGCCCCAGATCAGCGCGAGCCTGCGGCAGACCTCCTTTGAAGAGCAGAGTGCCAGGATTGGCATTTTGGGCCGATGACAGGCAACTCTCCTGGGCGTGCCGCCGGAGGCCGTAGCAGCAATAATCGCTCTGGCTGTCACCGAGTTCGCGATCGCATGCGCTGCATGGCCCACGGCAGCCTCGAGATCGGCGCGATCCGAAACCGCCGGTAGGTTCGGGAGCTCTCCCGTGATCCATGATTCCTCCGCCCGCGCTGCAATCGTTGCCATCGTTGCGACCGCCTCAACCGGGAACCGGCCCACAGCCGACTCAGCGGACAGCATCACCGCATCTGTGCCATCGAGGATCGCGTTCGCGATATCGGCGGCTTCCGCTCTCGTCGGCTTGTGGAAATTGATCATCGATTCGAGCATCTGCGTGGCGGTGATTACCGGTACAGCCGCATCGCGACAGACCCGGATGATCCGCTTTTGCGCAATCGGGACGTCTTCGAAGCTCATCTCCAATGCAAGATCGCCTCGGGCTACCATCACGCCGTATGATTCGCGCACAATATTCTCAATGTCGTCCAGAGCGTTTTTCCGTTCGATCTTGGCAATCACCGGGATCGACGCGCCTCTTTCCGCAAGTGCCTGCTTTAGAAATCGCACATCCGAAGACGACTGAACGAAAGAAAGCGCCAGAAAATCGAGGTCTTCTGCGACGGCAAAATCGAGGTCCTGATAGTCCTTTGTTGTCAGCGAGGGGAGTGAGACGAGCCGGTTTTTTAGGTTTACCCCTTTGTTGCTTTTGAGCTCGGCGCCCCGGACAATGTCGCAGAGGATATCTCCGCTGGCACGAATCTCCAGTACTTGCAGTTCGATATTCCCGTCATCCAGAAGCACCACCGCGCCAGGCGCAACATCCCGGTAGAGTCCCTTGAAGCTTACTCCGATTCTTCCCGGATTCCCGATCACCTTTTCGGAAGTCACAACAATTTTTTGTCCTCGTTGCAGATCGATACTGCCGTTCTCCATCTCGCCAACTCGAATTCGCGGCCCGCGCAGGTCACCGAGAATCGCAACGAAAACCCCCGCTTCATCCGCGACTCTGCGTATCCGCTCCACCAAAGGCTTTGCTACTTCGGCCGCGCGATGCGAAAAATTCAGTCGCGCTACATCCATCCCTGCGTCGATTAGCCGGCGAAGCATCTCTTCGCTCTCGCTCGCCGGGCCGATCGTCGCTACAATTTTCGTCCGCTTAGAAGGTCCAACCATCCTGAAATACTGACTCAAGGAAAATCGCGCGACAAGGCCGAACCTCGGCAAAGTCGATCTCGTAACGATGCCGCGCATGCCCCAGGCGATTCGTTTTCAACACGCGACTAGCAAGAGCACCACGAAAATGAACGTGCCGAAAGTTTAGCGTCGCTTTGAAGCGAACAATTGAGCAAGAGTGGACCCAATTTACGAAATGATTACGATAGCGAAAGAAGATCCTCAGTCCCCTGACGCGTTGCGATTGCTATCCGCATTCGTCGATGATGTTAAAAACCGCTATGATTTTTCTCCGACAGATGTCGGAGTCTTCGATCCATCTCTGGTTTCGGTCCCGCGAAGCGTTTTCCTCATCGCCAGACGCGACGGTAACGCCATCGCCTGCGGCGCGCTCGTCCCGATAGACGAGTTCCGGGTGGAGGTCAAACGGACATTCGTGGTTCGTGAAGAGAGAGGCCATGGGATTGCCACAATGATCTTGGACGAACTCGAACGATTGGCGCGCGATTTTGGGTATGACGCGATGAGGCTCGAGACTGGAAACAAGCAGCCCGAATCGATCGCGCTTTACGCCAAATCCGGGTTCTACCGGATTCCAAACTTTTCGCCCTATCAAAACGAGCGATCTGCGGTTTGTTTTGAAAAGCGAATCTGACAGGGGGGAGAACGCGGAGGGGGCGGAGTGAACGGAGGAAGAATATTCACCACAGAGGCACAGAGAACACGGAGTTTAAGAAAAGAATATAGAATAGGCTTGCAATTGCCGGCCGTTTCCATAATTGGCCGAAACGCCTAAGGCGTATCTTCAACGACGTCGAACCCGACAAAACGCAGCGCTTTTATCGCATCTTTCAAGTGCCGGTCGCGTACGAGAACATAGTCTGTCTCGTAAGTGCCGACGGGGAGAATCCCGACGTTCGATTGTGCAAGTGGAACTGCCACAGAAACCAAAATCCCGACAAGATCCAGATCGAGTGGTCCAACGATTTTGAACCCGCGCCAACCGCGACTCGCCTGGATACCGGCAGGAACCAGGTGTTCCTCGCAGATCACGGAAAGCTCGTCCCGCGTGCGGCTGATCGAAAGGAACGACTCGCCCCCGGCCCACTCAGGAATCGGAGCGTTGACGTCAAGCCGACACACCGCGAGCCGTTGCGCTAGGATGATGAGCTTTAGTAAGGGAGGATTCATCGGGCCCGCAACATGGCATTAAAACGGATACAGTGCCAACGGGAGTTTTCACGCAATTGCAGGAATTCAAAAGGGGAGAGGCGAATCGTTTGCTTTTCGGCGCGTTGAATGCATCCTTTCGAACTCTTCCTATGCAACGGTTGCCTGGATTTCGTGATTTTTATCCCGAGGATTGCGCACGCAGAAATTACGTCTTCGATCAGTGGCGCCGTGTTGCGAACTCGTTTGGATTTCAGGAATATGACGGCCCGACACTGGAACCGACCGAACTCTACAAAAAGAAGAGCGGCGAAGAACTGAAGTCTCAGTTGTTCCGATTCATCGAACAAGGCGATCGCGACGTCTGCATGAAACCGGAAATGACACCGACCCTGGCCCGTTTGGTCGCTGCCCGTGCGCGCGACTATCGGAAGCCGATCAAGTGGTTCAGTATTTCTCCCTTTTTTCGATTCGAAAAGCCGCAGAAAGGTCGTCTCCGGGAGTTCTATCAAATCAATTGCGATATCATCGGAGACGACTCCGCGGCTGCAGACGCGGAATTGATCGGGCTTGCCGTCGCTTTACACGAGGTTTTCGGTCTGACTGAGAACGATTTTTATGTTCGCGTTAATAATCGAAACCTCTGGGCAAAATTCTTGAGCGAACATCAGCAGTCGACCGAGCGGTTGTCAGAATTTCTCTCGATTATCGACAAGCTTGAGCGCGAAACCGAAGTGATAACCGCCCGCAAGCTGCAATCGTTTGGAATCGAGGTAGCGGACGTACATGAGTTTCTTGGAACGCCTGCCGCTTCCGTACACGGATTTGGCGACCTGTTTCGAGAGCTGCAGTGGCGCGGACTGGATAAATACGTCCAACTGGACCTCACGATTGTTCGCGGGCTCGATTACTATACCGGCCTCGTATTCGAGATTTTTGACCGGAAGAAAGAAAATCGAGCGCTCGCCGGAGGCGGTCGGTATGACAACCTGATTTCAGCGATCAGTGACGGAGAAACAGATCTACCAGCAGCCGGCTTTGCGATAGGCGATGTCACGTTCACGAATCTACTGGAAGAGCTCGAGCACACTCGGGCCCGGATCGATGCGGTTCTGCACTTGCCTCGGGGCGCATTTCTTGTTATCGCCGACGAAAGCCGGCGTCCCGACGCAATCGGGCTTGCCGCCGAACTGCGTCGATCCGGGATTACGGTTGATTATTCACTCCGTCCGGCCAAGGTTGGGCGGCAATTTGAGCAGGCCGAAGCGCTCCGCGCGAAGTATGCCGTGGTCATTGGTCAGGAGTGGCCCGGGATCCGCATAAAAGAATTAGCTGATCGTACGGAACGAATTCTCTCCCTACGGGACCTTCCAGGCGCATTGGGGAGTGGTCACTGATTTCTCGCAGACTGTTTTTTACCATGTACCGCACTCATCACTGCAACGAATTAAGGGCCTCGGATGTCGGTCGCGCCGTTACGCTTGCCGGCTGGGTAGATTCAACCCGCGATCATGGAGGCGTGATCTTTGTCGACGTTAGAGACCGGGAAGGACGGACCCAGGTCGTGTTCCGTCCGGAAGAATCAGCGGACCTCGCGGCCGCTGCGCAGACTCTTCGGCGCGAGGATGTTGTCCAGATCGAGGGCACCGTAGCGCGGCGGATCGACGGGACGCAGAACCTGAAACTCGCCACTGGAGAAATCGAGATCGTTGCATCCCATTTAAATATTCTGAATCGTTCCGATATTCTTCCGTTTCCGCTCGATTCGGACGTCGGCAACGAGGACCTGCGGCTTAGTCATCGTTATCTCGATCTGCGTCGAGAGTCCCTCGTTCGTAACCTGAAAATCCGCCATCAGGTAGCGAAAGCGACGCGAGGATACCTCGATCGAAACGGTTACCTGGAAATTGAGACGCCGATCCTTTCGAAGAGTACACCAGAAGGAGCCCGGGAATTTCTGGTTCCGAGCCGCCTGATTCCGAACCATTATTACGCCCTTTCGCAATCGCCTCAGCAATACAAGCAGCTCTTAATGGTCGGTGGTATCGAGAAATATTTCCAGATCGCAAAGTGTTTTCGGGACGAGGATCCGCGGGCCGACAGAATCACTGAGCTTACTCAAATCGATATCGAAGCCTCGTTTATTAACCAGGAAGATATCATCGAACTGATCGAAGGGCTGTTGAAGGAAATATTCCTGGTAACGCGCGGTGTGGATGTTCCGACCCCGTTTCTGCGCCTCACCTATCGCGAGGCGATGGATAGGTTCGGAACCGACAAGCCGGATTTGCGGTTTGGAATCGAACTTGTCGATCTGAGCGAGCTGTTTTCCAGCTCTCAATTCAAGGTTTTTCGCAGTGCTCTGGATGGTGGTGGCGTTGTGAAATGTATCAATGCGAAAGGATTCGCTCATGCCACAATTGGTCAGATCGAAGATCTGACCAACCTCGCAAAGGAGTCCGGGGCTAAGGGACTCGCATTCATCAAAGTCGAAGGGGACGAATGGAAATCGCCGATCGTAAAATTTTTCACTGAAGCTGAAAAAGAGGGGCTTAAAGAGAAGCTCGGCGTTGAAGAAGGAGACCTGCTTCTTTTTGGCGCAGATCGTTGGGAGACCGTTTGCGTGGTGCTCGGCCGGATCAGACTGAAGGTCGCGGAGATCCTCCAACTCATGAAGAACTCGGACGATCTAAAGTTTCTTTGGGTTTTCGACTTTCCGTTGTTGGCTTTTGATGCAGCGGAGAACAAGTGGAACGCAATGCATCATCCATTCACGCGTCCAAACCGAGAGGACATCCCGCTCCTCGACACCGGTGAATACAGTCAGGTACGCGCCGAAGCATACGATGTGGTCCTGAACGGCGTCGAGATCGGTGGTGGCAGCATTCGAATACACGAACAAGACCTACAATCAAAACTGTTCCAGGTGCTCGGAATTGGACCCGAACAGCAAACGAAACTGTTCGGTCACCTGCTGAAAGCTTTCACATTTGGGGCGCCACCCCACGGAGGGATTGCGCTAGGGGTTGATCGCCTGGTGATGTTAATCTCTGGAACGTCGAATATCCGGGAAGTGATCGCGTTCCCGAAGAACAGTCGCGGTTACGATTTGATGATGAGTGCGCCGAGCGAAGTCCCGGACAAGCAGCTTCGAGAACTTCATATCCAAAACCGGAAAACTCAGTAGTTTGCATTTCCTCAGACGATCTCCGTGAGATCGATAAGGCCGCCTCAAAGATGACGCGCGCGGCGCGGTTCCGAGTTCGGGGTTCGGAGTTCCGGGTTGTTTGGGAAGAACATAGATTTCCAGTCTCAGTGTGGCGTGCGAGCTTGATGTGCACCCGCTGTGGCTCTGAGCCGGCGTCCAAAGTAGCATAGGCGTCTCGCCTGTGTCGGACACCAAGGGTATCGATTGACCGGAGAGCTAACGGGTTCTCCGTCACGAAGCTCCTCGGATGAGGAGGACAAAGGCGAGACGCCTATGCTACTCTGGACGCTTGGATGAAGAGCCCTTAAATGAATCAGGAGACAGGCATTTCTTACGGAACGTGAGAAATGCGGCTAGGAACCGGTCGCCTTTTTGTCAGCGCCGCTCTCGGGCTGGGCATTCGGGCTTGGCGGGGTAGTGGCTGCCTTCTTGATGCTCAGGAGCTCGAGATCAAAAACAAGTGTCGATCCCGGGGGGATATCGTCTCCGTAGCCTTCGTCGCCATAGGCAAGCTCTGAGGGAACGTAAATCTGCCATTTGGAGCCAACCGGCATCATTTTGAGTGCCTCAGCCCATCCTTTGATCACCCCATTGACCGGCAACGTAAATGAACTTCCATGCTTTGCAGAACTATCGAACTCTTTGCCGTCGATCGTCGTGCCGCGGTAATTCGTTTCAACAATGTCGCTATCGCCCGGCTTTGCGCCCGCCCCCTCTTTGATCACCTTGTATTGAAGCCCGCTGGCGGTTGTTTTCACGCCGGGCTTCTTGGCGTTGTCGTCCAGGAATTTCTTGCCGTCCGTTTTATTTTTCTCAGCGACCGCCTTCATTTCATCCTGCTTTTTGGACATCGCTTCCTGTTGTTTCTGCATCATCTGTTGCTGAAACGCCTGAAGAGTCTGTTGCACCTGATCGTCGGTTAAAGCCTTCGGCTTATTGCCAAGAACGTCAGCGATTCCCTGAGACAGAGCGGGAATATTCAGATCGAGCTCAAGCCGCTGGAGCGTACGTCCGATATCCACGCCCAAGCTGTAGCTGATCTTGTCCTTATCGTCTTTAAGAGCTGAAGATGGTGGGGTATTGTCTGTCGGGGATGGACTCGGTTTTGCATCTTCGGCGTATGAGGTAAGCGCCGAACAGATTAACAGAGCCATGAGGGTAATTCGAATCCGTTTCATGATGGTGGGGAGCAGCCTCAACGCAAAGCCAATACGCCGCAACCCATTTTTGCCCGATCAACAAGGGCTCGCCTAGCAGGGAACGCGGGCGGTCAGAGGCCCGGCTGCACAGAGATTTAATTGCTCTGGTCGTCCATGCGTGAGGAGTTATCGTCCGAATCGTTGGAATCCTCGTCTTTCGAGCTCTTTTTGGGCGGAGCCTCCTCTTTGAAGAGTTCCCGCAACAGGTCGCCTACGATCGGCGCGGCAACAGTGCCACCGTGAGCGAATTCTCCCGGAGCCCCTTCATAAAGCGCTGCGAATGCATATTTTGGTGCGTCGGCGGGAGCAAATCCGGCGAACCAGGCGGCAGTTCGCTCTTTCTTTTTGGGTCCCCATTGCGCTGTCCCGGTTTTACCCGCCACTTTGACGTTCTTGAGCTCGGCAGCGCCGCCGGTACCATCGGAAACGACCTCCATCATCGCCTTGCGCAGCTGTTCCATGGTGACGGAACTAAGTTTGAAGATGTCCTTGGCGCGCGGGCTGTAAGCGTACACCACTTCGTTATTCAGGGTCTGGACCTGCCGCGCGATTTTGGCCTGATATAAGGTTCCGCCATTTGCGAGCGCGCCCATCGCCTGCGCCATTTGTAGCGGAGATATCAAAATGTCGCCCTGACCGATTGAAAGGTTCGCAAGGTCGCCACCGAGAATGTGCCGATGATATGTCTGCTCCATGTACTCGTCTGTCGGTATTCTGCCGTCGGCCTCGCCATTCAAGAGAATACCTGTCTTGGCGCCGAGACCGAACCGCTTCGCCCAGCTCACTAGCGCGCGCGACCCGATTTTTTGGCCTGCCTGGTAAAACCAGGTGTTACACGATTGCGCCAGCGCCTGACGAAAATCGAGTTCACCAGAATCCGTTTTTTTCCAGTTTCTGAAAACGATATTTCCGATCTCAAGCGAAGACGGACAATCGAATTCTTCCGTTGGCTCTATCGAATGGGTCTCGAAACCGGCAACACCTACGAATACTTTAAACGTTGATCCTGCCGGATATGCCGACCGATAGGCACGCGGGAGCATCGGGATATTCGGATCGCTCGCTATCTTCTTGAACTTCTCCTCTGATATCGTCGGCACAAAATCGTTCGGATTGATCGTCGGCCACGAAGCAAGCACCAGCACCTCGCCGCTATTCGGATCCATTACGACGAGAGCGCCCCGCTTCGCTCGCTTTTGCAGAATCTTTTCAGCGAGGCGCTGCATCTCAGCGTCGAGGGTCGTCACAACGTTGTACCCAGGTTGCGGTGGAACCGCGATGCGTTCACCGGTTTTGTTGCCATCCTTATCGAAGGTAAGATTTAGCTGGCCTGGCCTTCCACGAAGCTGGTCGTCGAAAGTCTGTTCAATCCCTTCGCGGCCTTCGCTTTCCGGCCAGAGCGGTTCGTTATTCTGAAGTGTGCGAGTGCTCTCGCGGCTTGTTCGGCCGGTGTACCCCACCACTTGTCCGGCCAGTGATCCTTGTGGGTAAATGCGCACATAAACCCCCCGCAACGTCAAACCGGGCGGCAGATGGCCCTGGGCCTTTGCGACTTCGTCGTCGGGCAGGTCCATCGCAATATCGAACGGAATCGCGCCGCGATTACGATAATGCTGCACTGCCGCTTCTTCCGAGAATGCAACCGGGCGCGCTGTGAACGCGCGAGCGGAAGCAGCCTGCTGGTTCACGAAGTTGACGATCTGTTGGTCTGTAAAATCGAACGGAGTCGGAAATACCACACAGAGGTCGTAACTGACACGCGTCTGCGCGAGCGGTATCCCGTTTCTGTCCGTGATCTGCCCCCTTGGCGCCGGAATCGCTAGCGCGTAGGACGCGGCTTGCCGTTGCGTCTCCCAGCTTGGCGTCAAAGGAGTGGCATTCGGCGCTGCGCCTTCCTGCGCAACTGAGCTCGAGATTTGCGTAAGTAGTACGAAGCAGGTTCCAAATATCAAGCGGCCAAGCATAAAGTGGCTAAACTCATCATCGTGCCGTGAGCGCGCAAGGAGATTTTACACCGACGGCTGTGCCCAGACAAATCTACCCGACGCGCCGAACATTCCTTAGCGATGGAGAAATTGAAAGATTCCTTCGGCGAGTTTGGCGCTGATGCCATCCACCTGCTCGATCTCTGCAACCGATGCTTTCCTAAGACGATCCACAGAACCGAACGCCTTCAACAACGCCTGTTTCCTGTTCTCGCTCACTCCGGGGCACTCGTCGAGAATGCTTTCTGCGATCCGTCGCTTCATCAGGAGCTGATGATAGCCGTTCGCAAACCGATGCGCTTCGTCACGGATTCTTTGGAGAAGTTGCAGCGCTCCGGAATCATCCGGCAACTGAATCGGTTGCGGCCGGCCGGGGCGATAGATCTCTTCGAATTCCTTGGCCAGGCCGATGATCGCAATATTTTCAAGGCCCAGCCGCTGAAGTTCCTTGCATGCAGAACTTAGCTGACCCTTTCCGCCGTCAACAATGATGAGATCCGGAACACGCACCAATCGCTCCGGCATCGCACGCTGAATTCGCGCGACCGATTCTTCCGGACTCTCCTGGCTGAACTCCACCAGGTCCGGGGCGGCGTTCCGATTCTCCAGAAGGACTCGTGAATACCGGCGACGAACCACTTCCGCCATGCTCGCAAAGTCATCCTGACCTTTCACGGTCCTGATACGGTAACGCCGGTAATTCGACTTATCCGGCGCTCCGTTTCGGAAGCTGACCATCGAAGCTACGATGTGCGTGTCCGATATATTCGAGATATCGAAACACTCCATCACGCTCGGTGGGCCCGGCAATCGAAGCGCATCCGCCAGACTCTGCAGATCCGCTTTTGGATCGATGGAGCGCGGCAACGAACCTCTCTCGAAGCGGCGCGCCGGTCGCGTGGTTCGACGAAGGTCGTCGAGCATGTTTCGCATTTCTGCGGCCTTCTCGAAGTCAAGATTCTCGGCAGCTCGTTTCATCTCGACTTCGATCTGCTTCAGCATTTCCTGACTCTCTCCTTCGAGGAACTCGCACGCCTCAAGGACACGGGCCTTGTAGTCATCGAGAGTCACTCGCCGGATACAGGGCGCGGAACAGTTTTTGATGATGTGATCCATGCACCGGTTGTAATCTGATTGTCCCGGCTCCAATACTCGGCAGGACCTTATTCCGAACCGTTTTCTCATCCACTTGAGCGTTGTGCGAAGCGCGCCTGCATGGGCAAACGGTCCGAAGTACCTGCATCCATCATCCTTTTTCAACCGGCTTAACTGAAAGCGCGGAATCGCATCCGACAAGTTCACTTTCACCAAGAGAAAACGCTTATCATCACGAAAGCTGACGTTGTATTTCGGGCGAAACTCCTTGATTAACTTCCCCTCGAGCAGCAGCGCCTCTGGCTCGTTGCGAACGAGATGAAATTCGAAGTTCCAGATGCTGTCGAGCAACGCCCGCGTCTTCAGATCAGCTGTCATCCGTCGCGACGGCATAAAATATTGTCCAAGCCGCTTCCTCAGATCCCGCGCCTTCCCTACGTAGATCACGCGCTTTAATCGGTCCCTCATCAAGTAGACGCCCGGCTTATGTGGAACCTCGCGCAGTTTAATGTTCGGATCGGGCTTTTCTGCGAGGACGAAATCCTCCATAAATGGGAGGATAATCGTGCATCGATGAAAGCACCAGTTGATTTCGAGCAGGGTATCCGCGGCTATTAGCTTTTGGCATGTAAGCCGCGGAAGCAGTTTACGATACGCGCTCGCGAGGCGCGCTGATGGCTCTTATGCTTCCCTCAGTCGAACGAATTTGCACTTCGCCACCAGGTGCATTTAAATAGAAGGCTAACCGGAATGAATTGGCTTGTTCTTCTCATCGGCCCGCTCGCGCAGGCAGCGGAAGCTACCCCGAGCCCTGGGTCTGCACAGGCGACGTTACTCCAATTGTTGAAAGCCGGCGGCTGGGTGATGGTGCCGCTGATTCTGACATCGGTGATCACGCTCTCGCTGGTTGTTGCCTGCTTATTTAGTCTCCGGCGTTCCACCGTTGTAACCCGCCGATTTATGGAGACTGCTGAGGCGCTTCTCAGGAAACGCGACTATCTCGGATTGATCGCAATATCCAATCGTCATTCGGAAGCTGTCGCCCGAATCACCTCTCGAACACTCGATTTTACGACGAAGAACCCTGCCGCTTCAGCTTCGTCCATTCGGGAGGTCGCGGAAACAGAAGGTTCGCGGATCGCCAGCAGTCTGAACCATCGGATTGTGTACCTGGCGGATATCGCAACGCTATCCCCGATGCTGGGGCTGCTTGGGACTGTGATCGGTATTATCAATTCTTTTGGCGTCCTCGCGAGCAATACAACACAACCGCGCCCGATGTTGCTCGCACATGGTGTCTCAGAAGCACTCGTCACAACGGCAACCGGACTTGTAATCGGGATTGTCGCCATGGCGTTTTACACAATTTTTCGCGGCAAAGTTGCGTCAATGATTTCAGACCTCGAATCGGCGACATCTCATATTGTGCACATCATCACTACTCAACAAGCACTCCGGAATCCGGCGCGGTCTCAGGTGCTTGAGAGCGATTAGATCTGAATCATTGTCCTCTCCCCGAAATGACATGGAACATGGCTTGAACGAATGAATTTCCGTAAGCACGCGGAACCGAGAGTCTTCGGTTTTCTAATCGCGCCGATGGTCGACGTCCTGTTGGTCATCCTCGTCTTTTTCATTGTTACCTGGAATTTCGCTCTCAGTGAGAATGAACTCGATGTTCGCGTGCCGACCGCGACGAAGGCGAACGAGGCCCAGCCGTACGTCGGTCAAGTCGTGATTAACATCAAGGCCGACGGAACAGTGATTGTCAATCGGCAACAAAAGAGTGCACAAGAACTTCTCGACCTCTTAAAGAAGCTGTCACAACTTTACCCAGACCAGGCAGTGATCGTCCGCGGTGACCAAGCCGTCGATTACAAGCATATTGTAGACGTCCTGGATATTTGCCGCCAGGCGGACATTTGGAACGTTGCGTTTGCAACAGGCAAAATCGACCGATGAGATTGCGTCCTTGGAAAATAGTTACTTGCGGTGTTTGTCTAGCGTCGAGCCTTCACGGACAGGACGTGCGACGGGCGTTGCCCGTGGGCCCAACGCCGAGGCAAACGGAAGCACCGGCGCCGCGCGCACAACCGGTGATCCCGGACGATCAGACCGATCAACCCTCGATCCTGAATGAGAACCTGCCCCCAGGGCGCTCCCTGCAGCCCCGGCAGCCGCTAGATAACCCGCAGGACCCGAAAGCTTCCACCGGTTCAGTCGCGGAACCTGACTCAACAAACAAGGATGAGACCGACCAGGATGAAATCCGGCTCGCACCCGGCCAGGGCGGAGACACGCAAAATGTCGATCCGGCAAAAGCCCAACTCGCAATTGCCGACGGACTCTATATTCGCAAGCTGTACGACCTCGCCGCGCCCGAGTACGAAAGATACCTTGGCCAATTTCCCGGTGATCCCGGCCGTCCCTCAGCGATGTTCCGACTGGCAGACTGCTACTGGAATCTTGGCCAGGTAGCGTCCGCGCTCAGCACCTATCGGTTGCTTGTCGACCAGGTCGGCACCGGAGAGTTTGTCGGCAGCGCCGCGTTTCGATTAGCCTCCAGAGAGTTCGACCAGAAAAGCTTTCAAAACGCTGCTCTTCTCTACGAGAAGGCGTACGCAAACGCCAAGTCGCCAGAGATCAAATTAACCGCGAGGTATTACCAGGCGAAGTGCCTCGAACTAGTCGGAAAAAAGGGGGAAGCCGCAATTGCCTACGCCGACGTAGCTAAAATGCCCGGCAAGAATCCATACCGGGACGCCGCCCGACTCTCGCTTGCCTATTTTGCGCTCGAGAACGATCAAAAGCAGCAGGCTCTCGATCTCTTCAGCGGCCTCGGGAACGATGCCGCAAAGCCAGCGGTTAAAGCCGAAGCGCTCACCCGTGCCGGAATACTCGCAGCCGATCTGAAGCAAAAAGAAAAGGCCGATCAGTTTTTTAAAGCCGCAATCGCGTTGAATGCTGAAGGGAAGTGGAGGCAGGTCGCCGAACTGGAGGAAATGAAGTTGCAGTACGAAGGCGACCGGTTTTCACAGGTGCTCGATTCGTACGCCAAAGCCGCCAATACGCTCGGCGATGAAACGCGTCCGAGCGTCATGCTCCTGGTTGCGAATTCGTATCGGCAACTCGGAAAGCAACAACAGGCACTCGACCTCTACAACGACTTAATCCGCGTTTATTCGAATACACAGGAAGCTTACGACGCGCGATATCAGCGCTTGGTTTCGCTCGATGCGATCAAGGATCCCGCGCTCGTTACAGAAGTCGATGCCTACCTCGCAACAGGCCCGGGCCGCGAGCGAGCCGACAAGGCGAAGCTGCTAAAAGCTCAAGCGCTTTTCCAGCAAAAGCGGCTCGAACCGGCAGCGAGACTGTATCTCGAGCTCGCAAACTCATCGCTTTCGGATCCGTACAAGGCCGATTGCTTTTATGCCGCGGGATTTTGCTTTCTGCAGCTGAACGACAACGCATCGGCAATTCACGCGTTTACCGGCCTCATCGACAAATATCCGAAGCACCCGATGGCATCGAAGGCCATCCTGAAAAGAGGCCTGCTGTTTCAGGAGGCGAAGAATCTTTTCGCCGCAATCAACGACTTTAATCGTATTATTGCGAGCTACCCAAGTTCGCCGGAAGTCGAAACGGCACTGCTCCAGAAGGGGTTAACGTTGGGCCAACAAGGCGATTATCCGCAGATGACGGCGGCATTCCACGATCTGCTCACAAAATTCCCGAACACACCCGGGGCTGCACAGGCCAATTATTGGATCGGGTGGGCCGCTTTCGAAGCAAAGCGATACGACGATGCTATATCGCCCCTGTTAAAGGCGCGCGAACTGAACCCGGACGAATTCGCCGAAAAGACAACGCTCCGGCTCATCCTCTGTTATCAAAATTTGCAGAGGAAAGAGGATGCGGCGAAAGAGGTCGACGGGTTCATCCAGAAAGATCCTCAGCGCACCTCGTTGGTGCTCGACGTCTGCCGGTGGCTCGGGAGCGAGTTCTTCAACGAAAGCAACTCGGCTCAAGCGGCGAAATACTTTGGACTGGTGACGAAAGACGCCGACCCTGCAAAGATCGACAAGAATATCTGGTTGAGTTACGCGAAGTCTCTCAAGGATCTCAAGAATTATACGGCCTCGATTCCGGCAGTTACTCATTACCTGGAGCAGGCAACAGATCCCGCTGAACGTGCGCAAGGGTTCCTCGTCTTAAGCAGCGGTCAACTCGGCGCGAAGGATCTGGATGGTGCGACGAAATCCGCAGAACAAGCGCTTACACTCCAACCAGAAGGCCGGATGAACGCTGAGGCGCGAATGTTACTCGGCGATATCGAATCCGCTCGAGGTAACTACGAAAACGCGGCGCGCTCCTATATGAGCGTAGCAGTTTTGTACGAAGATCCGGACGTTACACCGCGCGCCCTGGAGCATGCATACGAGGCGTTTCAAAAGGCCGGGAACGAACCGCAGGCTACCAAGACGCTTTCCGAGCTGAGGACACGGTACCCAAACTATACGATGAAAGTCTCAACGGCTGGATAGATGGCCTGCTGCCAGCGATTGCGCCTGCCCGCGGGAAAAATTTAATCGGAAGCCAACAAGCTATTATCGGAATGACGTTTGCCCGATTATTCAGTCTGCCAAACCGGCCCAGAAATCGGACGTTAAATCAGTTCATCTCGTTGCTTGAACCGATGAATGACGAGACGCTGGCGCGGTTCATCCTTCAATCGGAATCGGTTACGCGGAGGTTTTTCGGACGGACTATGCGGTTGTTCGCGCCGCTCTATCTTTCGAGCGAGTGCATCAATAGTTGCAAATACTGCGGATTTTCACGGGATAACCCCATATTGCGAGTCACGCTGTCTGTCGATCAGGCTGAAGCGGAAGCAAAATACCTGGTGCAACAAGGGTTCCGAAACGTCCTGCTTGTGTCCGGCGAACATCCAAAATTCGTTTCAAACGGTTACCTTCTGGATGTCGTTGGCCGGCTCGTTCGGTTCGTTCCGTCGGTCTCAATCGAAGTTGCTCCGATGGAGACCGACGATTACCTGCCCCTCGTTGCGGCAGGTGTCGAAGGTTTAATCGTCTACCAGGAAACGTACGACCGCACCGCCTACGCAGAAGTTCATACAGCTGGTCCCAAGAAGGATTTCGAATGGCGATTGGAAACGCCCGAGCGCGCATATGCAGCCGGTTTCCGACGAATCGGTATTGCCCCGCTGTTCGGTCTCGCGGACTGGCAATTCGAGGCGGTCGCGCTCGCGGAACACGTCGACTACCTGCTAAGAAAATGTTGGCGCTCGCAATTGACCGTCAGCCTGCCTCGGCTACGACCTGCTGCGGGCGGTTTTCATCCTCAGCACTCATTGTCGGACCGGGACATGATCCAGCTCCTATGCGCGCTTCGAGTAACTTTTCCACAGATTGGCATCGTGCTGAGTACGCGTGAATCAACAAAGTTCAGAAACTTTCTGATGCCGATTGGCGTAACGATGATGAGCGCCGGAAGCCGCACCGAGCCCGGTGGATACACCGGCCAGGGAAAAGACGCGCTGCATTTGACCGTGAAAGGGAGAGTCACTCCGTCCGCATGCGCTAATTCAAAGGCCGAAGGACAATTCGAAGTCGAAGACAGCAGATCACCCGAAGAGGTCGCAGCCGCGATTCGCGCAACTGATTTGGAACCGGTCTGGAAAGATTGGGACTCCGCCATTCTGTCGGTATGAAGTTAACCCTGAACGGAGAAGCTCGCGACCTGGCAACATGTGGGACAGTGTCGGACCTTCTGGCGTCACTCCAACTGACGGAGAAAATGGTATTGGTCGAATTGAACGGTCAGGCGGTCCACCGAGTCAATTTTAGCTCGGCTAGCTTGATAGATGGTGACACCGTTGAGATCGTGCGCATGGTGGGTGGCGGGTAATTTAGACGGGCGCGCCATTATGCCTCGTATCGCTCAGGAAACCGTTGAACAGGTGGCGGCTGCTTCAGATATCGTAGCGGTGATTGGGAGTTATTTCCCACTCAGGCGAGCCGGAACGGAATTGCGAGCGCTTTGTCCGTTTCACGAGGAAAAAACCCCATCGTTTTACGTCAATCCATCCAAGCAATCGTACTACTGTCATGGATGCGGAGCCGGAGGTGCGGTATTTCAGTTCCTGATGCAGTATGAGAACGTCGATTTCCCGGAAGCGGTGCGTCGTTTGGCGACACGCGCCGGGATTTCGATTGTGGAGGATGAGTTCAGCGTCGAAGAGGAGGCAAAACTAACCCTTCGAAAGCGACTTCTTCGTCTCCACTTTGAAGCAAGTGCATGGTTTCATCGCAATCTTCTACGGACAAAAGCCGCTGCGCACGCGCGATCGTATTTGCAGGGCCGGGGTATTAACATCGAGACAGCAAAGCGCTGGCAGATCGGATTTGCACCAGATAGCTGGGATGCGCTCACGGAATGGGCATTAGATGCCAAGTTCACCAATGAAGAACTGGTTGAAAGTGGCTTGGTAAAACTGCGCGAAGAAGGCAATTCGCGTTCCCGCATCTATGATCGATTCCGAGATCGCTTGATGTTTCCGATTTTTAACGACATCGGTGAAGTCGTTGCCTTCAGCGGACGCATCCTTGATCCCAAGACTCCGGGTGGCAAGTATATCAACTCGCCCGAGACCCCGCTGTTTTCAAAAGGGAACCTCTTGTTCGGATTGCATCAGTCGAAGCGGTACATCGCGAATAGCCGGCAAGCGATTGTCCTTGAGGGACAACTCGATTTAATACGCTCGTTCGAAGCCGGGATCCGGAACGTGGTCGCACCCCAAGGGACAGCGTTAACCGCCCGGCATGCCACTTTGCTTCATCGATTCGCGGATTCGGTAATTTTATTTTTCGACGCCGACGCTGCGGGCGAAAAGGCCACCGAACGCGCCCTTGAAGTTCTGTTTGCCGCCGGGCTCCAGGTCAAAATTGGAGAACTCCCACCCGGGGAAGACCCCGATTCGATGATCCGTAAATCGGGACCGGATGCATTCCGTGCGCGGGTGAATGAAGCGGCAGATTTTTTTGATTTCCAGATCAACCGCAAGCTGAGTTCGGCCGAAGCACACACAACGGCGGGCAGAGTTGCTTTTGCTCGAAAGATCTGTTACTTCATCGGTCTGGTGCCCGACCCGGTTTTGCGTGATACATTGATCAGTCGGTCGGCGGTTCGACTCAAAATCCCAAGAGACACCCTACAGCAAATGGTGCGACTCTCAGCCAAACAAGCCCAAGGAACAATTACGATCGCAGAAGATGTTCTCGTACCTCAATGTCCGATGCCACGTCACGATTTGGCGGTTATCTGCAAGGCGGCACTTGTTGACACCAAGCTGCTAAAAGAGATTCAAAAACAACCTTGGAACGCCATCTTGGAACACGTCGATGGAGCAACGTTGCTTTCAAAGATTTTTGAATCCACGCTGGACCCTGTCGAACCGTCCAGCATCGCAGCGTTTTTCGCGTCCCTGGATAAATCCGAGGCTGCGGTCTTGTCGCTGATCTTAGCCAACAAAGAATTAAACGAACAAATGGGCCATCTGTTTTGGACGCGCCTTGCGGCCGCAGAACTGCAACGCCGAAAACGACAGATCGAAACGATCCTGAGACTTGCAGGCGAAGATGTCACCATCCAGAACCAGGCAAAACATGAGCTCAAAGAAGTCCTTGACCTAGAATCCTCGTTCACAGATATTTCGCGACTTTCGAGCAGGGCACAGTGACCAACGTGGATTAACCCTATTCTATTGCACTCATTTCTAACTTCACCTCTTTCGAAGCCGCGGCGAAAGAATTCGTAGGTGGACATGGCAAAGCGCACTTCTCAAAACTCAATCAAATCGAAATCCACCGACGCGGAGAAGAAGCATAGTGGCATTGTCAAGAAATCGCCTGGCCCGGCACCGAAGATTTCTGCGCTTGCCGCAAAAGAGAAGATTCGTCCAACCGTTGTCCCGGCACTGACGGATGCCGTCACCACAGGAAACGGACACGGACCGTCAGCGTCAAGGCTGATCACCGCTGATCCGGCGTTTGATCTTCAGGAGCGGGTGCGCGACATGGTGAAGCTCGCCAAAGAGCAGGGTTACGTTACTTACGACGATATCAACGAAGCTCTCCCGGACAACATGGCGGATCCGGAGGAAATGGAGCAGTTGATCAACCGGCTCCGATCGATGGAAGTTGATATCATCGACGCCTCCGAAGTCGATCGGTACAAGGACGGCAAAAAAGATATCGACGACGAGGAAGAGGAAAAGGATCAGAAACTCGACATCCTCGACGATCCTGTCCGGATGTACCTGAAGCAGATGGGACAGGTCCCGCTGTTAACACGGGAACAGGAAGTCGAAATCTCGAAGCGGATCGAAGACGCCGAGATGATGGTCCAGAAATTCATCAACCGATTCGGTTTTACATCGAAATCGCATTTGGACCTT
The DNA here is from genome assembly GCA_963750185.1 of uncultured Verrucomicrobiae bacterium. Classification (GTDB taxonomy): domain Bacteria; phylum Verrucomicrobiota; class Verrucomicrobiia; order Chthoniobacterales; family JAFAMB01; genus JAFAMB01. The sequence goes on along the minus strand of CAVVPV010000024.1, from coordinate 47,318 downwards.
GCACAGAAGCTGATTGAGGGACGCGAAAGATTTGATCGCGTCATTCTCGATAAGAAGATCGAGAACCGGGAGCGTTACATGAAAGGACTGCCGAAACTCTGTTCGCAGATTGAACGCTCAAGCCGCGAAGTTGCTAATCTCTACAGCAAGCTATTGGAAGCACGCGAAACCGGGAGAGACTTCGCAGCGAAATCGGAGTTTCAAAAAGCGCACACCGCCTTGATGAAGCTCTACCCGAAGTTTTACTTCAAACAGAAGGTGACCGAAGAGTTCGTACAGCTCGCAGACGATTTTTTGCGTGTTCTGAACAATTTACAGAATGAGATTTCCCGCGCAGAACAGGGCTCAGCCGCCGCGAGAGAAAAGTTGCCCGACTACAAAAACCGGTTACGTGATCTAGAATACAAACTCTGGCTCAAGCCGGAAGAATTCATCCGCCAACACAGCGATCTAAAAGACTGGCTCAAGCGCGCGCTTCGTGCCAAGACCGAGATGGTCGAAGCGAATCTGCGGCTCGTAATATCGATTGCAAAAAAATACACCAATCGCGGTCTTTCATTTCTCGACCTGATCCAGGAAGGCAACATGGGCCTCATGAAAGCCGTCGAGAAATTCGAGTACCGGCGCGGCTACAAGTTTTCGACCTATGCGACCTGGTGGATCCGGCAGGCAATCACCCGATCGATCGCAGACCAGGCCCGCACCATTCGGATTCCGGTCCACATGATCGAAACGATCAACAAATTGATGCGGGTCCAAAAGCAGTTGGTGCAGGAGTACGGCCGCGAACCCACCCCCGAAGAGGTTGCTGAAGAAATTCAATTGCCGGTTGAACGGGTACGCGCTGTCCTCAAAATGGCCCAGCAACCGATCTCGCTCCAGAGCCCTGTCGGCGATAGCGACGACACGAGCTTTGGCGATTTCATCGAGGATAAGGGAGCAGAGAACCCTAGTGACATGACCGCAATCGTCCTCCTGCGCGAAAAGATCCGGGATGTCCTGGACACCTTGACCGAGCGGGAACGCCAAGTCCTTGAGCAACGGTTCGGCCTCGTCGACGGCTACAGCAGAACACTCGAAGAAGTCGGCCGTCAATTCCGAGTCACGCGCGAACGCATCCGGCAGATCGAAGCAAAAGCACTTAGAAAAATGCGGCACCCAACCCGCATTCGGCAACTCGAAGGTTTCCTCGAAGCCGGTGAGTGAGGAAGGCAGAGTTCAAAGTTCCGCGTTCAATGTTCCGGGTTCCGGGTCTGCAGGCCGAGAGGATTCAGCCACAGAGGCGCGGCGTAGGCGCAACTATCCTCTGCAGCCTCGCCGACACACCCTACTACGCCAAGGCTTCGTAGGGCAAGCCGAGACGCTGACACCGCTTCTCTTCCCTCCCCGCCCTCCAAAACTTTCTTGAGCAGAGGCGAGGAGCGTTGTACTGATTCTTTGCTCTTATAATTAAGAGAATCAGTCGTGGTCTGATTGAAACTTTACCCAATCTGCGGTGTTCAATTCAACGCGATGAACGATCCAGAACGCGATCAACTTTGGCACTTGCTCGGGAAGGCAAAGCTCGAGCAGCCTTCGCCTTTCTTTGCAGCCAAGGTCGTTGCTTCGGTTCGGAAACTGAAAGCTGATCGCAGGATGTTCTGGGCAAATTGGGTGCGATTTGGTTTACCTGGGGCTGTTGCAGGCGCTCTTGCGGTGTGTTTGACGGTGTTTAGCGTCCGGGTTGAACACAAAATGCAGACCAAACCTGCAGCAATCCTCACACAGTCTGAGCCAAGTGACCTCGAGTTGATAGCCGATCTGGATCCTGCGCTTTCATCCGAGGAAACTTCCGTATGGTTAGATTCTTCGTCGCACTGATTCTTACCCGATTTGCTATCGCGGAGAGTCAGGCCCAGGTTGCGACCCCTTCACCATCTACGAGCCCAACTCCGCAGGCAAGCGTTTCAAGCTCCGCGAGCGCCGGCAGGTTTGATCAATTGCGGAAGCAGTTTGATCAGCTTTCCGCAGAACAACAGGAACGGATACTTCAAAATATGCATCGCTGGCAGGAATTAAGTCAGGATGAACGCGAGGTATTGCGGCAGAGAGAGCGCGTCCAACGACAGAAACTTGAAGCGTCCATTAACGAGGCATACCAGAAATCAGGCCTCCAACTGAACGACGAACAGCGAGCACTGTTTCACAAGCGCTACCTTCAGGAACGGCGCCACCTTGAGGAGCAACTAGCGCACGAAATCGAGGAAAAACGGCAAGTTGGCAACGCCGCTATCATCGAGATGCTAAAAAAAGAATTCTCGAACCTGAATGCCAAGACGACGCCGCCAGTAGCTGCCCACTGAATTACGCTTATCAGTCTTACGTCGCTCGGCGGCGAGCCGGGTGATAGTCCGCGGCGTGATACGAGCTTCGAACCAGCGGCCCGGAGGCGACGTACTCGAAACCTTTTTCTTCGGCAACCTGTCTATACAGATCGAAAGCTTCGGGTCTGATATACTCAACCACCGGTAAGTGAGCCGGCGTCGGACGCAAGTATTGGCCAAGCGTGAGAACCTGCACATTGGCTTCGCGTAGATCATCCATCGACTCGAATAGCTCCGTCTCGGTCTCTCCAAGCCCCAGCATGATTCCGCTCTTCGTGACCACCTGCGGGTCGAGCTCCTTGACGTGAGAAAGCACGGCGAGGGAGAGGCGGTACTTCGCCCGGGAGCGCACAGAAGGCGTGAGTCTTTCAACTGTCTCCAGGTTATGATTAAAAATGTCAGGCCGTGCGTCCAGGACAACTCGGAGTGAACTCTCCTTCCCATTGAAATCCGGAGTCAGCACTTCAATGACGATCTCAGGGTCCATGCCTCGAATTGCGCGGATTGTTTCTGCAAAATGCGCCGCTCCGCCGTCCGCAAGGTCATCGCGCGCAACCGCGGTGATGACTACATGCTTCAGCTTCATTCGCCCAATTGCCTCTGCAACACGTGCAGGTTCATCCTCCTCGAGCGCGAATGGCTTGGCGGTGGATACCGCACAAAATCCGCAAGCTCTCGTGCATCTTTCACCCGCAATCATGAAAGTGGCGGTCCCCTGGCTCCAGCACTCCCAACGATTCGGGCACTGCGCCGATTCGCACACGGTGTGAAGTCGGAGGTCGGAAATCAGCGCTTTCGTTGAGAAGAAGACCGGACTCGAAGGGAGCCGGACTTTAATCCACTCAGGCTTTTTTGCCTGGTGCAGCGACGGATCGATTTTCGAACAGGACATCTCTGCGGTCAAGCTACCGGTTCAACTTTCGAAAAGCAACCGGCTGGGTACAGTACCATATGCGTCCCGCGTGTATTCTTTTGTGCGTGATCCTGCCGCGATAGACCGGACGCCGACGGAATACACGCGGGACGCGTATGGTACTGCGCCGTCGGTCCCCCGATTAGCGCTTCGAGAACTGGAACCGCTTGCGAGCTCCGGGTTGTCCGGATTTCTTCCGCTCTTTCATTCGTGGATCACGGGTCAGGAGCCCTTCTTCCTTCAGCGCCGGGCGCATAGCGGTATCCTGCGCGAGCAGAGCTCGCGAAATAGCCAGACGGACCGCCCCAGCTTGTCCCGCGATCCCGCCGCCCTTGGTGATGACACGAACGTCGAAAGCATTGCTCGTTTTGGTCACTTCAAATGCCTTGAGAACCGTAAACTGCAGTGACGGCGTCGCGAAGTATTCTTCAAGCGGACGTCCGTTGACCTGAATCTTTCCCGTACCGCGAGCGAGACGAACCTGTGCGACTGCTGTTTTACGGCGACCTGTAGCGGCGAATGCCTCAGACATATTAATAATTTGGATTATGAAACCGCGATCGGTTGCTGTGCTTCGTGCGGGTGACGATCACCCTTGTACACTTTCAGTTTCGTGTAAAGAGCGCGCCCAAGCCGGTTGTGAGGAATCATTCCCTTAACAGCGTGCTCGATCAACAGCTCCGGAGATCGCTCGCGGCGGCGACCCGCACTTTCAGATTTATGCCCGCCGACAAAGCCGGAAAAACTAGTGAATTTTTTCTGAACCTCTTTCTTCCCAGTCAGCCGGACTTTCTCAGCGTTGATTACGATGACAAAATCGCCTGTATCTATATGCGGAGTGAAGATCGCCTTTCCTTTACCGCGAAGAAGATTCGCTACGGTTACCGCAACGCGGCCAAGCGAGCGATCCTTGGCGTCTACTACATACCACTTGCGCTCGATCTCACTCGCTTTGGCTGAAAACGTTTTCATGAAGGTTTTTCCCCGGAAAAGAGCCGGGAATCTATGGTTAAGCCCTCGACCTGTCAACGGGTTTCTCCGCTCGTATTCTGGAATCGACACCGTCACCGGCCACCTTGCAAATGCGCATTCCGCCTCCATCATAATTGCATGCGAGTTCTCCCAGTGATAGCGATCCACGGCTTCATTTTGTTCACCGGCTTCATTTTGTTCACCGGCTTCGCCGGGGCCCAGGATATTTCCAATTTGATCAAAAAAGCGGATGCGCTCGATGCGCAGGAGCGAACACTCGACGCGATTGAGGTGCTTAAGCAAGCAGAAAAGATCAGCCCGAACGATCCTCAGATCGTTATTAAGCTTTCGCAAGAATACTCTGACGCGATCGACGTCGCTAAAGAACAGTCCCAAAAATCTGCCAATGCGTCGCTTTGCTTGGAATATGCGAAAAAGGCGGTCCACGCGGCTCCGGACAACTCCGACGCCCACACCTGCCTCTCGATAGCCTACGGCAAAATGACCGATTTTGTCGACAACAAGACGAAGATGCAATATTCGACGGTCGTAAAATCCGAGGCGGAAAAAGCGGTTGAACTAAATCCGCACAATGACGTGGCATTGTTGATTCTGGCTCGTTGGAACTTCGACATGGCAACCTTGAACCCATTCCTGAAGGGCATCGCCCAGACGCTTTATGGCGAGATGCCGCCTGCCTCAAAGGAACAGGCAGTGGCGTATTTTCGAAAAGCGATCGCTGCCGCACCGGATCGCATCATGAACCACGCCGAATACGCAAACGCACTGGAAGCGATGGGAAAAACGCAGGAAGCCAAGGCGGAATGGTTGAAAGTCACTCAGCTCAAGCCAACCGACTCCGATGACCGTCATTATCTCGCAGAGGCGCGAAAAAAACTGAAATGACTTGGCCTGCTCTCCAGGCTCACGACTCCTCGCGCTTGGAGAGGACAAGCGCTAGCCATCCCGCCATCATGCCGAGGCCGCCGATCGGCGTGATCGCGCCTAGCCATCGGACGTTGGTTAGCGAGAGAAGATAGAGCGATCCGCTGAAAACTATTAATCCGCCAAGCATCAGGGCAAATGCGCGGTGCGGCATTGGCCGCCATCCACTCAGCGTCAACAGCGCCAGGGCGTGTACCAAATGGTATAGAACACCCGTCTCCCAGATTCCTGTTGTCTCGTTCTTTTGAAGAAGTCCATGCAGCATATGTGCGCCGAACGCTCCGAACAAGACGCCGCAGAACCCGATAATGCCGGCAATTCGCCGGGCTGTGTGATTACTCATTGTCGATTTGCAATTCGCTCTCCAAATATCGCGGTCCCGACCCGCACAAGCGTTGCGCCTTCTTCGATTGCAACCCGGTAGTCCGCACTCATGCCCATCGACAAATGCGGAAGAGAAAACCGATATTCCTTCTCCAGCCGGTCCCGGAGATCCCGTAACTCAACAAAGTATTTTCTGGAGTCTTCCGGGTTCGCGGCCATTGGCGGAATTGTCATGAGCCCTTCGATCTGAACCCGGTCGGCACCGACAATCCGTTCGACTTGCGCAAGTACTCTCTCCGGCGGAAACCCGAACTTCGAGGATTCTCCCGCGACGTTCACCTGCAAAAAGACACGAGGAAAGAGACCGAGTTCGCCTGCAATGCGCTGGATGTCCTCGAGCAACTCAACCGAGTCGACTCCATGAATTATTTCGAACAGTGGCAGCGCTTGCCGAATCTTGTTGCTCTGTAGATGCCCAATTAAATGCCAGCGCAACTTTGCAGGAAGACACGGTATTTTCGCTTTTGCCTCCTGGACTCTGTTTTCACCAAACAAAATCTGGCCCGCCTCAACTGCTTGGCGGATTACTTCGACAGGATGGGTTTTGGTCACAGCGACCAGTTCAACGGCCCCGGCGAGCCGACCCGATATTCTCTCGGATTCGGCGATTGCAGCGCGAACAGCACGCAAATTATCAGCGATGTCTGGCTCCATTTATCCGTGTCCTAGATTATTCTGCACAACAGATCGTATCAAAGGATTTGCTGGCCCGGCGTCGCAAGCAAGCGGCTACCGAGCCAGCAAACGCATCGCCAACGCGCCTCCCGAAATCAGCGCCGCGGCGTCATACGCGGTGATTGGTCCAGCCGATTCGTCCACAACGCCTTCTGTCACGCGGCGTCGCGAGAGCACGACCGGACTCAGATGCTTTGAAATCGAACTCGTTTCTGGAAGCGCCATTCCATCAACGTATCGGCTAACGACTGGCATCATTCCGAGGCCCAGAGCAAGCATCGGCCTCGACGCGCCATAGACTTGTTCAAAAAACGCCTTCGCATCAAAATAGAGAAAGAGGTCGTCCGGGTCATTCACCAGCTTTGAGACCGATTTGAATTGATCATCGGTTTCCAAACCTGGGGCGCGCATGCGCAGCCGGTTTACAAGATCCGCAAATTTCGATTCGCTCCCGGAAACCAGCAGATGGCGATCTGCCAGTCCAAAAACGATCGATGCACTCCTGTTGACGTGAATCAAGTACGCAGGGATCGACGCGATCTCCACTCTATTGCAGTTGTCCGGGAATTTTGCGGCGACAACCTGATCCATCAGATGCTGAAACTTGGCCGGATCGATCACCTGAAGGGAGAATGCGGCCGTCAACGAGTCCGGTGTCGAACCGCGATCAATGATGATCTCGGCGCCGGAGATCAGTTTATCGAGATCCTCAGGGTCGATCCCGAAAGATTTAGCTTGCCCCATGTAGTCGCGTATCAATTCTGCAAGCGCCGATTCTTCGGCGAATCGGCTGCACCATTTCCAGATTTCGGAAAGGCCAACGTGAGCAGCCAGGTAGCCGATTGTCGATGCGCTCGTCATCGACAATCCCTGGCGATCGAGGGGTCCGGTTGCAGCAGGGGGGACGCCTAGAGTGAACACGGTATCGCGCAACCTCGCCCCTTCAATGGTTGTTACCGCAAGCACCGCACGACTGTTTTTGGAGTTATCCGATCCGCGATATTGCCAATGGAAGTGAGTAAACGAATCGAACGACGGTTCGCCTTGGACAAACGTGAGGGCATCATAATCTGACGGAACATTTGCCCGGCATTTCCGAAACCGCTCCTGCGATTGCAAGCCTACTGATTTCACCCGTGAATTCCGGATGGCCTCCTTCAAAAGTTCGTTGCTCCGACTCAGCAAAGTCCAGGAACCGATCTGCGTGCAAAGTGGTTGCCCAAAAACCGGCGGCACTCCGCCAGACTGTTCCAGTTCCCCCGGTCGCATTTGTTTGCTCGCAACCCCGAACAGCGCCTTTGAAATATCCCCGATTTCCCGTTGCGCGGTTGACGCATCGGTGTTCGCCTGGAATCCGCAGATCCAGCTATTCAACCCGGGCTCCGTCATTCCAAAAAACAGCGCACCACACCGCAATCTGGCAAATGCGCGTCCCGCCTCCTGCCAGTTTGCTGGCATCTTTGAGACTGGCTTCTTGAGAAATTGCTGGACCGAAGGTTCTTCCAGCATCTGAGAGAGCGCCGTATCCGGCCAGCGCTTGGACATTCGATCGATCTTTGGAAATTCAACGTAGACCAGGCACTCTGCCGGCGCGATCTGGCTCGGCAACAACGATTCCGCGCCTCGCTCCCAAAGGATAAATAATCCAATCGCTACGAACAAGAATAGCAGCCCACCGGCAACTAGTCGTTTCATTTAAAGCCTGATAAGAAAGATGCCCTTACCGGATTTGTCGAGCTTCTGTTGGGCCCGCCGAGGCCGGCGAGGCTTCAATATTCCGGGTTCAAGGTTCGGGGTTTCGAATTCTGATCGCGCCGTTGCGTGGCTGGAACTAGGAGCTTTGAACCCGGAACCAGGAACATCGAACCCGGACCCCCTCCTCAAGCCACTGCCGGTTGCTTCTGGACTGAGTCCTCCGGATTGGAACGCGGACGGTGAAACGACGACCGATATTGCGCAAGTGCCCGGGCCCAGGCTGGGTTCATCCTATCCGACGGAGTCTTCCAGACGAGATTGTGCAAATATGCCAGGGTCTCTCCATCAGCTAGGAGAGCTCGCTTTTGCTGTGAGCTCAATGAATCGGGACCCTCTTGAAACAGCTTTGTTGCGAGCGATTCAACGTAGCCTTCTACGGCGGGGGACTCAACCTCGCGCGCACGCTGTAGAACGACATGCACGGCATTGTAAAACGGGTCGAGCACTGCGTGAATAAACTGATCTCCATCGCGAAGCTGCAACTGAAATTGCGCAGCAAGCTCCTGCGGCGGATGGAGCTCTTCGGGTGTTTTGAAGAGGCTGCGAAACAGGTCAGTGCGACCGCTGATCCAAGCAATCGGGACTGCAACGATGAGCCCGATTAACAGTGGCGAAAGCCAGGCCAGGTAGGCCGGCCCAATCCACCAGGTAACCACCGAAAGACCAATCCCTGCTATCGGTAAAGGCCAATATTCGCGAATAATTTCGCTCCATCGCGGCCCCGAGCCACCGTCTCGTGTCTGCGTATTCCAAGTGACCGTCTGTCCGGCTATGTTGCGCACGACGAACTTCGTGTGGAACCAGACAAGGACCGGAGCAGTCAGAATCGAAAACAGCGTTTCCACAATCGCTCCCGCCAGAAGTCGGATCGGTCCACCGTACGAGGCCACCTCTTTTGGCCGGGCGAAAAGATACAGGAGACTCAAAACCTTCGGACCAAATAACAGGATCAGAGTCATGATAAAAAGGACTCCAGCCGGTGCCCATGAAATCGACTCTGGCCTTGCCTGTACACGGTCAATTCCCGCCTGCAGTCCACCAAGGAGTACGAACAAAACCAGCAACGGAGCGGACGCGTAAGCCAGAATTCCTTGAATCAGGTGGATCCGGCTGATCGGCCGGATGTTTTGCGCCAGCAAAAACCACATATGCTGCAGGTTCCCCTGACACCAGCGACGGTCTCTCTTGACATATTCCGTCATGTTCGGCGGCAGCCCTTCATAGCTCCCATCCAGGTCATAGGCGAACCAGACATCCCATCCCGCATTCCGCATGAGAGCAGCTTCGACAAAGTCGTGGCTCAGCACACGCCCTCCAAGCGGTTCCTTTCCCGGCAAACCGGGGAGCGCGCAACTGGAGAGGAATGGCGATACACGTATGATGGCGTTGTGTCCCCAGTAATTACCCGCACCCTGCTGCCAGAAATTTAACCCAGCCGCAAAAATCGAACTGTAAACCCGTGAAGCAAACTGTTGAACCCGGCCAAACAACGTCTCCGCCTTCACAAGTCGGGGCATCGTCTGGATGATTCCCGCACGCGGATTTAACTCCATGAGCCGAACCAAAGAAGCAACAGCCGCACCGGTCATCAGGCTGTCCGCATCCAGGACAACCATGTAACGGTGACGATGCCCCCAGCGCCGGCAAAAATCGGCGATGTTGCCGCTCTTTCGATTCACCGGAAGTTTCCGGCGGCGGTAATGGATTTTGCCAAATCCGTTGGTTTGCCGGCAGATGTCCGACCAGGCCAGTTCTTCTTCAACAAATTTCGCCGGATCCGTGGAATCACTCAGGATATAGAAATCAAACGAATCAAGCTCGTGCCTCTGCTGGAGCGATTGATACAGCGCACGGATATTTCCAAAGACAGTCTCGGCATCCTCGTTGTAAACGGGCATCACAACCGCCGTCGAAGCCAACGGCGTGCGTTCGTCGAGAGTGTTCGTGATTTTGAGCGGTTCGTGTCCCTCCGCGAGCACCAGAAATCCAAGAAACGCCTGGGTAAACCCGAACGCAAGGTTCGCGAACAGGATCCCAAAAACAGCGATATCAGCGATCTCTAGAGAGGTCCAGCCCCGGGCCCCGACGATGTCGACCATCATCCAAAGACCAAGCGCGAAAATCCAAAAGGTCACAGACGCGACGGCCCAACGGCGGTATTCAACCCTTCGAGTAAGCGCTGCTTCGGCGCCGTCCGACGAGATCAGCTGAACGAATTTCCCGGAACGATCATTACCATTCATAATCCTGACCGGAAACCAAATTGGTCCCTGGCCCCGCTAAGCGTCTCGTTCATGCGACGTGCTAAAATAGACCGTTGCCGAAACATCATGCCCTGTAAAAGCTGGTTACGACGAGGAACCCGAGGATTCCCAATCCGATGATCCAGCCGACGATACCGTTCGCTCCGAGTGGTGAAAGTCTTCCCGCTAAAGAGATCAGTCCCTTCCCAGAAGGCGAAAATTCCAGCGGACGCGCCACGATGCTCGCCACTCGCAGATTGGGCGCAGACTGGAGCCGAACTTCTCGCAGCGCCTGCTGAATTTCCTCCGGCATTTCATCAGTCCGACCAAGGAGATTCCCATCGATAGTTTCCGTTAGATAAAGTCTCACACGCTCCTCCACCGAGCGACGATCTCCCGAAACCGCTTCGCCGATCAAGTGCTTGAGCGCTTCATCGAGCGTCTTCTGAGCCTCTTCAAAAGCCAGTTCCGTTGCGGGAGTTGAAGGTTGCTGACGTTTGCGTACGATCGCGCGTTCGAAACTCGTGAGCAGGATCAACTCCCGGTCAACGCTTTCGGGCGTTCGGAGTGCATCGAGATAGTCGTTGATCCGTTCCCACGCCTCCTTCCATTCCGGAGACGAATCAATTCCGATTCGCAGTAACGTTAGATATTCAGGAGATATTGCCATTTCTCTGAGCAGAATGTGTCCCGTCTCAATATAACACAGCTCAGGTCCAAAGGCCGGATGTTGTCAGGATCAAACACCGTAAATCCAACCAGCCATCCTCGGTCGGTCGGCGTGAACTGAATATCTTTCACTTGGCCGCCCTCCCCAGCCAAAATGTACGGTCTTAATTCTGCGACCGGGATTGTTTCTCCGTTGGCCGGCTTCCCATACTCGACAACAAAGCGCGTTTCATTCGAACGCGGGCTCGGTCGCACCGTGGTCGAGAGAACCCGAAACTGATTTGTATCCGGCTCGTCGCCCCGCCATCTCATCTGGTACGCGAATTCGAAGCTCGATCCCGCTTCCGGCGGATTCTGCGGCTGCCACCCGGCGACGATATTGTCGGAGTATTCGTCGCTGCTCGGAAGCTCGAGGAGCCGGACATATCCCGGCCCGAAATCGCTCTTTGGGATGACCGTGACGGTCGGGCGCATGTGGTAGTCCGCTTCACGGTCGAGGTAATCGTTTACGTCCCGGTCCCTCTGCACGAGAGAATAGGAAAGCACGTTTGAGAACAGACGCACATTCACCGCATGAGGATTACTCAGCGGGGCCCAAAGCTTCTCGCCAGACGTCGTCTCGATCAACAACCCATCGGAGTCATGGACCTGAGGACGAAACTCCCGGCGATGAAAATCTGTCTTGTTCATCGAAAATTCGGTTTTACCCGTAGGTTGATAGTCGGGTTTGAGCGTCGGTTTATTCACCGTATTTCCGCCGAAATAGAACATGCTCGTGAGTGGCGCTATCACGATGACTTCCGGTTTTTTCCGCACAAAAATCGTCGCTCTCACATCAATCGTCGTGATTACCCCGTACTGAACGTCGAATTGGTAACCACCCGTCAGGCTCTCGCTGTCGAGGAGCGCATAGAATTCAAGATGATCATCTGCCGGATTCGGTTTCCGCATCCAGAATTCGCGGAAATCCGGAAATTCCTCCGGCCCGTTAATCCCGGTGTTGACACCCAACCCGCGAGTCGACAGTCCCCAGTGCAGACCTTTTGCTATCGCTCGAAAATAACTGGCACCGAGGAACGACATGAATTCGTCCTGAACACCGGGTTCGCTCGACGGAGCGTACGTCCTGAATCCAACAAATGTCTCGTGCCCGCTGAATTGAAGCGGTTTATCGTAGTAAAAGTATTCCGGAGAAAACGGTATATCTCGGAGGCGCTCTTTTTCGATCTCTTCAAAAAGGACCCTTCGCGTGTAATAATAGCCCGGATGGAAAAACCCGAGCCGGTAAGGAGCATCGGGCCAAACCGAATGTTCCGGAAGAAAACGGATCCGGCGATAAAGATCGTAGTCCAGATTTTGAATCTCCGGCGACAGCTCCTGGTTTTGGACAGCAAAAGTCTGTTTGGAGAGTTCTTGAGCCTTTTGGATGACGTCTCGATACCCGAACACATTCTCCTCCTGTGCGATCGCGACACGCACAAACACCAGAGCAAGAAGCAGCGCAGGAATTCTCATACTGCCGGTGACGATGGCAATACCCTGGCCCAAGTCAATATAATCGTACTCGGCTAGCCCTGCGAGGCCATGGCTTCGCAGGGCTAGCCGAGTACGACTATTAAGGGACACGTCGCAAGAGTCCGATCATCACGCCTTGGATCACGAGTTCCGCCGCGGGGATAAGGTCTGGGTACAATGGGTTCTCCGCTTTGAGAAACGGTTCGCCCCGATTGACAATATACCGTTTCAGAGTCGACTCCCCGTCGATTAACGCCGCAACGATCTCCCGATTCTTTGGAGCCCGCCGCTGCAGAAGCACAGTGTCTCCATCGGCAATCTGAGCGCCAATCATTGAGTCGCCCCGGATTTTAACCGCAAACACTTCCGCGTTGTTCTGAACGCCAAAGGCCGCAAGGTCGACTCCTAATTTCGTGTCCCCTGTTTCGGTGGTTTCCGTCGGCATGCCGGCCGGAATCTGGCCGAGCACCGGCACCGGTCGGAAGCCGGGCAGGAATCGCAAATTCGGATCGACCGCCGACCGGGCCTTTCCCGGAGTTCGATTGATCACACCCTTTCGTTCAAGGGCGCGCAGATGATTCATCGCGGCAGTTTGACTTTGGAACCCGAAATAGGCCTGGATTTCGCGGCTCGAAGGAGGAAACCCGGTTTCTCTTAGTTGTTGGCGAATGAAATCGAGTACCTCTTTTTGCCGGGTAGTAAGTTCAAACATAGCAGCAGGATGTTCACCCGAACACTAGGCGCCATACGTGAATCACGCAAGCTGGATTGCGAAAGTGTACGAAGTGCCACTTTCATATCGTCCTCCAACTTTGACCTCGGAACTCGGCACGTAACGCTTTACTCCTGCCCGCTGTCAGATGATTGTTTCCAGCTCCCTTTCCTGAACCAAAATCGAACCGTATGCCGGAAACGCTCTACGAAGTTGTCTTTGCCGACTCTAAATGGTGGTTTCGTTCTCCCTCAAGAGAATCTTCATTTTCATCGAGGATCGATGCGATCGAAGCCGCAATTCGTTCCGCCCACTTCCAAAGTGAAGTCCTCCTCCGCATCCACAAGGAGGCCGGACCAGTTGAAGCCGAGATCGTTCTCAATCCGGGCAACCCACGCGCGAATTCCGCCGTCTCCAATTCGAAGCCTCGCAAAGAGGTCGATCGTGATACGGCGCGCAGCATCCATTTCTACGCCAATCGGCCGACTCAACTTCTCAGCAAGCGAATCGAGGAACTCGCGGAAGAAGTGCCAATCGAAACTTTTGTTTACCGTGGAGGTGCAGCATTGACGATCGCCGGCCTCATCCTGCTTCTGTTGAGAGGCAGAAAAAGGGCCGCGTGGATTCTTGCAATCGCGATCGCTGCGCTTCAGCTGCAGTATTCTTATCAGGGCCGCAACGGATTGACCGACATTTTAAGGAGGCGCGGCTACCGTTCACGCAAAGAGATCGAGGCCGAGAAATATTCGCTCGAAGCGCTTCGCGGCGATTTTTCCGCAGTCGCAGGTCTATCCGATCCTGTTGAACGGGCCCGCAAGTATCTCGACCTGTTTCTATGACTCGTCTTTCGTTGGTTCTCAGCCTCTTGCTGTATTGTTGTTCGGTTGTTCATGCGCAAGGCCCGTTTGCGCCGAAAGATCCGAATGGCTTGATCGTCTCGCTCACGCAAGCCATGCCGGTTGGCGGAGGCTACTCCGCGAGCGCGAGCGCCACACGCGATCTTCAATCAGCCGTCCAAGTCCAGGGCGGCCGGCTTCACGTGAATCCATCCGCCGCTCCGACGACTTATTGCTCCGGAGCGACTTACCTGGTCTTCGTACAGGCCATTAGATCGCTCGTACCCGAATCGCAATTCGGACCCGGCCTGGCTCAAGCGCTCGCAATCAAAGGGCAGCCGGACGGAGTTGGAATCTGGGGTCGGTGGAACGCGAACGGCCCGGGCACTGCCTGCCTTTTTCGCGAACTGAAGCTGGGGCGCAACTTCACGTCGTTCGACCAAGCAAGACCCGGCGATTTCATGAAGATCTTCTGGAATACCGCCGTCGGTCGCCGGGAGCATGGGCATTCCGTAATTTATCTCGGACGGGTTTTCGTGAATGGTGTGGAGAGAGTTCGGTTCTGGTCGAGCAATCAGCCCGGAGGATACGGTGACAAAGATGTGCCGCGGTCCCGGATTGCCTACGCAATCTTTTCGCGACTCGAATCGCCGGCGAATATCGAATACTCCGCCAGCCTCCCTGCGAGGAACAGTTATCTGGCGGGCCTGACGGGAAAAGAGTCGTCGATCGGCGAGGCGCTTGCCGAGTCCGCGGTCACAACGGGCGAATAGGTCTGGCAGTTGTCGGCCAGGGCAAGAGAACGGCCTGAACGGGCGGAGGGAACGCCGGCGGAGGCTACCCGAATTTTGCTTCGGAAGGCCAGGAAAATGTAATCCAAATCTGACGTGTCAGCAGATGGGACCGGCGCCCGTGCGTTGACTCGCCAAAATCAATTTGCATTTCACCAGAATTGGCACACGATTGCCGAGTGCGGGCCCCCCGGCGCGCTTAAGGGTGATACAATGAGCAAAAAAGGTTCTCTGAAAAGTAGTGACTCGCGTAAAGCGGCCGAGCCGACACGGCAAGAGCCAGTGTCCGTGCCGGGAACGACGGCTAAGGGTCCCATTGACCCTGCCGACAAACTGAAGTTTGAAGATTTGGGAACGCTGCCGGCAGGATACGGCGATATGTTTTTGATCGCTCGTGATCCGCATTGGCTGTTCAGTTACTGGGATTTCGACTACTCGAGTTTCCCGACGCCGAGAAAGCTCTTTCTCGAAGTCTACCGCGGAGACGAACTCGAATCGACGATCGAGATCAACGAGGTCGCGCGTAACTGGTATATTCCGGTTAAGGCTGCTGCGTCGCCTTACACCGTCGCTTTTGGGTATCGGGACGCTAACGATGAGCGAACCGTCGTCGGTAAGGCTGGTGCAACGCAAACGCCGCCCGAATCAATCAGTTCGAATTGGGAGACCCAATTCGCGACTGTACCATTCCATCTGAGTTTCAACTTTCTGCTCGACGTTATTTCGTCTGCACAATCCGCAGGGCAGCGGCTAGCCGAGACATTGGGACTGCTCCAGCAAGCGGCAATCGGCAGCACCGAAGGGGTCTCGAGCTGGGGTGGTGAACAGGTCAAAGTTCTCGAGACACTGCTTGGAAAGAATCTTCTCGACCGGCTCTTCTCAATGAGCTCGCAGGAAGTTTTGGAATTTTTGCATGCTGAAATGAGTGGACGCCTGGACTCGGAATCGGCGAGCGAACTGCTTGCCAAAGGCCGTCTGGCTTCTTTGCTGGCTCCCGGTGAATCGAGCTTGTTCAGCGGTTCGATCCGGGAATTTGTGCGCCAGGAACTCTCGAGCGCAGGGGTGAGCAGTTTTGGAGCCGCCGAAGTCGGCGGAGTTTCTTCGGCACTAGGCGGTCTCTCGTCTGAGGTTCTTGCGGGCGGAAGTGAAACACTGGCGAGTTGGCAGGTTGGAGTGAGCGCAATCATCTCGAAATGGGAACGGGCGCTTCTTACCCTCGGGCTTGGAAGCGAAGTGCTTGCGAGCTGGCGCGCCGGCCTCAGCGAGATTGCTTCCAGCTTCAGCAGCGCGATCAGCTCGTATGGTTTGAGTAGCGAATCGCTCGCCAGCTGGCAGGCCGGTGTTGGCGAAATCTTCGGTAAATGGGAATCGATCCTGAGTTCCTATGGAGTGAGCAGCCAGATGCTCGCAAGCTGGGAAACCGGACTCACCGAAATCACGTCGAGCTGGGGTGCCCTCGTTTCGTCGTACGGCCTCAGCAGCGCGGTTCTCTCAAGCTGGGAAACGGCATTTAGCTCCTACGGCGTGAGCTCCTACGGCGTGAGCTCCTACAGCGTGAGCTCCTACTCTATTGGATCGGCTATTGCGTCCGAGCAGTTATCAAGCTGGGGACTCTCAAGCTGGAATCTATCCAGTTGGAGCGGCGTGGAGTTCGGTCCTTCGAGTTGGAGCGGCCTGGAGTTCGGTGCTTCAAGTTGGAGCGGCCTGGAGTTCGGTCCCTCAAGTTGGAGTGCGCTCGTATCTGAGACCAGCCTTTCCAGCGGATTCGGCGCGAGTTGGAGTGCGCAGCCTTTCGGGGGACGCGAATTCTTCATGCACGTGAACGCAGAGGTGATTTTTTACGGGGGAACTGACCCGCAGGCGAAAGTCACGATTGCCGGTCGGCCGGTGCAACTCCAGCCGGACGGAACCTTTCGTTATCACTTCGTATTCCCGGACAACAATTTCGAAATTCCGATCGTTGCTGTCTCGCCGGACGGAGTCGAAACGAGATCCGCTGTTCTGTTCCTGAATCGGGATACCAATCGATACGGCGAAGTCGGCGCAACGGCGCAACCCAAGGAGTTGGAAACGCCGATGGGTCAGCGGAATTAGCGAATCACCCTCGGAGCGGTTCTTTCCATGGTATCTCGGGCTATTGCGTGTGGACAAAACGAACGAAATTATTTCGGAACTTAAACGATCGTACGCCGCCGAGCTCGAGACGCTCCAGAACCACCTCGCCAACTCAATCGATCTTGACGGAGCCCAACCGGCCGGAGTCCAGCAATCCCTTGAAGCGTCGGTTGCTCTCCGGCTTAACCACGCGCGTCGGCTGGCAAAACGGATTAGCGTGATGGGAGGCCGCGTGCCAGGCTCGCTCGAGCTTCCTAGGAATCAAGATTTTCTGCAGCCGGCGTTAGACCGGGCAGACGCCTACCCGGTGATTCACGGAGTCATACGCGCGAGCGAGGCTGCTATCGCTCAGTACGAAAGAATCATCGCAGTTACAGAAGGCATGGATTACGTCACGCAGGATCTGGTGATCGATCTGTTGTCCGAAGAGCGAGAACAGCGCAGACTGTTTAGCGCTCTGCTCCGGTAGCGCCCGTCATCGCTTGCGTTTTTGTGATATGCTTGTTGTACTCGTCGCGGGTGTATGTCGTATCTGAAAAAGGACAGGTTCCTAGAGCGTTACATTCAGTATCTGGAGGTTGAAAGGAATGCTTCTCCGCGCACGGTCATCGCCTACCAGCACGCCCTGAGAAAGTTGAAAAACTTTTGCGGCGATAAGGTGTCGTGGGATCAGTGGAAAGCGCAACAGTTCCGAGAGTTCCTTCTGGATTGCATGAAAAGCGGGATGGCACGATCGTATGTTCGTCTTACCTTTGCAGCGCTCCGCAGCTTTTACAAATACCTCGTCGAGCGCGAAGGTTTTACTGAAAACCCGCTCAAAGAAGTCCAGTTGCCAAAGTTGGAGAAGAAACTTCCGATCGTTCTTTCGGTCTCTCAGGTTGACGAATTGCTCGAAGCCCCGCAGAAGTTCGAGCGTAAGTCCCAGGCTCCAAAGTGGGCCGCGGCCCGGGACACCGCGATGATGGAACTCTTCTACAGCAGCGGCCTTCGCTTAAGCGAGCTTGCCGCACTGAATGTCGCCGACATAGATACATACAGCGAAACCGCGCGTGTCATTGGCAAAGGGCGCAAGGAACGGGTTATTCCGGTGGGCGAACTCGCGCTCACGGCAATCCAGCGATACCGCTTTGAAGCCAACGTCCACGCGGGTCCGCTGTTTATTAGCAAGCTGCGGAAACGGCTGTCGGCCCGATCAGTCTGGCTGATGCTGAAAAAGCATCTCGCGCAGACTTCCATTCAGCTTCGCGTCAGTCCTCACAAGCTTCGGCACAGTTTCGCAACGCACCTGCTGGACAATGGCGCGGATCTCCGCAGTGTGCAGACATTGCTCGGGCACGCGAGCCTGTCGACGACGCAAATCTATACACATGTGACTGTGGAGCGAATGAAAAAAGCTTACGACGAAGCGCATCCCCGCTCCTGACGCGTAAACCTGACTATGACTACGACCCGCAAGATCCCGACCCGTTCTGAGATCCCGGAAGCCGATACATGGGATCTAACCCATCTATTTAAGAATGAAGAAGACTATCGCGCCGCATTTTCCGAGCTGAGCGATCGGTATTCAAGGATCACGGAATTCAAAGGGCACCTCGGAGAGTCGGCAGATTCGCTCCTCGCCTGCCTTGAGTGCGAGAATCAGCTCAATCTCGTTGCCGAACGGCTCCAACACTATGCGGGACTCCGCAACTCAGAAGACAGCTCGGATAACCGGAACCTCTCGCGGAAGGCGGAATTGACGAATCTGCTCACCAAGTTCAATGAGGCCTGCTCATACATCACTCCGGAACTCCAGGCAATTCCGGATGACAATTTTCAAGCCCTTCTCAACGAACCGAAACTGGCGAATTGGCATATCTCTCTTTCGCGACTTCGCCGGCACAAACCGCACACTCTCTCGGAACCGGAAGAACGGCTACTTACCCTTGGTTCGCCTGTGCTCCGCGGCCACTCTGAAACGTTTTCGCAGCTGACGAATGTCGATTTGAAATTTGGCGTCGTAACGACCGACGAGGGAGAGGAACTGCCCCTGTCGCAAAGCACCTATTCATCGTTTCTGCACAAGCAGGATCGAGAGCTGCGGATTAGGGCTTTCAAACAATTTTACAAGGAATTCGACGACCACAAATACAGCTTGGCCTCGACGCTTGCGTCTTCCGTTCGAGCCGACGTTTTTTCCGCAAAGATCCGGAACCATCCGTCCGCGCGTGAGGCATCGCTGTTTGGCGACAACATTCCTGTCGCCGTTTATGACAACCTGGTTGCCACGGTCCGGAATAATCTTCCGATCCTGCACGACTACTACGAGCTGCGCCGTGAGTTGTTGAAGCTGGAAGAGATTCACCAGTACGACACTTATGTGCCGTTGGTTCGGAAAGTGCAAAGTAATGTCACGTTCGACGAGGCGATCGGCCTTGTTGTGGGAGCTCTGTCTCCATTGGGCGACGAGTATATCGCGACGCTTAAGGAAGGGCTTAACTCCCGCTGGGTCGACCGCTACGAGACCAAGGGGAAACGAAGCGGCGCGTTCTCATCGTCCAGTTACGGAAACCCACCTTACATTTTGATGAACTACAAAACGGATGTCTTTTCCGACGTTTTCACGCTGGCGCATGAAGCGGGACATTCGATGCATAGCTGGTTCTCGCAGAAGCATCAACTCTTCCAAAATTACGGTTATCCGATCTTTCTTGCGGAGGTGGCGTCGACCTTTAATGAAGAGCTCCTGACGCACCACCTGCTGGAACAGGCAGACGACCCGGCGATGCGGGCCTATCTTATTGATCGCCAGATCGAGGATATCCGGAACGTCCTGTTTCGGCAGACGATGTTCGCCGAGTTTGAAAAACAGGTGCACGAAATTGAAGAAAACGGCGGTCCTTTAACGCTCGACGTGTTCCGCAACGTCTATCGCGAATTGCTTCGGGCCTATTTCGGGACGCGGTTTACGATTGATCCCGAACTCGATCTCGAATGCCTCCGGATCCCGCACTTTTATTCCGCTTTTTATGTCTATAAATATGCAACGGGAATTTCAGCGGCAGTTTCACTGGCAGACAGAGTTTTAAATGGCGGCAAAGCGGAAATTACAGCTTTTCTCGGCTTCCTCAAATCCGGCGGCTCCAAGTTCCCGATCGATACGCTGCGGGAAGCAGGTGTCGACATGCAATCGCCGGAGCCAATCGAAAAAACGATGACTTTATTTGCGACGCGGATCGGTGAACTGCACGTCCTTCTGGGGAAAGGGTAAGGTCCGGGACCGTAGCGCCGCTCCTCGCGATCTGGTGTTTCTGCTTGCGCCCACAGCGCCTTATCGCACACAAATACACCCGATAAAACGGTGGTCAGCATGAAAAAGTCCAAGATTCGGCTAGCGATCCTCTGCGGTGGGAAGTCAACCGAGCACGAAGTGTCCATTTGTTCGGCACGAAATGTGTACGACGCGGTCGACAAATCAAAGTACGAGATCTCTTTGGTTCGAATCGAAAAGTCTGGTTTCTGGACCTTGTTGCGCTCCGTCGCCGAGTTGCAAGCAGCTCCTGGATTTGAGCGATTCGATTCCTCGTGCCCTGTTATGCTGCAATCAGCCGTGTCTGGATCTGAGATGTTGCAATCAATCGCATCAAGTTCACTTGATCAAGCCGCGGACGTTGTGCTCCCGCTCATCCATGGCGCCTTCGGGGAGGATGGTTGTCTTCAAGGATTTTTGCGCCTCCTCAACGTTCCGTTTGTAGGAACCGACGTGCTCGGGTCTGCAGTCGGCATGGATAAGGACGTGATGAAGCGTCTCCTCAATCATTCCGGAATCGAAACAGCGAAATTTCATGTTATTACGGGACAGAATGCTCGCAAGGCGAGTTTTGCCGCATTAGAGCGCGAGCTCGGCTTACCTTTTTTTGTCAAGCCCGCGAACGCCGGTTCGTCGGTTGGCGTGTCGAAGGTAGCGAATACTACCCAATTCGCCCAGGCGCTGCAGGAAGCATTCCGGTTTGACGAGAAGGTATTGGTTGAAGAAGGCATCCGCGGGCGGGAGCTTGAGTGCGGTGTCTTGGGAAACGGAGAGCCGGAGGCCTCGGTGGTCGGCGAGGTTGTTGTGCGGGACGAGTTTTATTCATATGAAGCGAAGTACGTGAACGAGAATGGTGCGATTCTCGAGATTCCTGCACTCATTCCTTCAGAAATCAGCGAAACAGTGCGCCGGCTGGCAGTTGAAGCGTTCAAGGTCCTCAACTGCGCTGGTATGGCTCGTGTGGACTTTTTTTTGGCCGAGGACGGACGCGTCCTGCTCAATGAGATCAACACGGTGCCAGGATTCACCAACATCAGTATGTTCCCGCTGCTCTGGGAGGCCAGTGGCGTAAGTTATTCCGACCTCATTGACCGGCTCGTTGCGCTGGCCCTCCAGCGGCATACGGCGCTGAACGAACTGAACTATGATGTTCATCAAACTGCCACGACTCCGGAATTGCCCGATTGAGTATCGCAGGCCATAGCCGCACATCGTAACGACTCGGGTGGGGATATTAGCAGTTCGCCGGTTCGCTCGCCGACAATCTAATACGACGCCTGAGCCCCCTTCAGATTTTTCTTTGCGATCCAGGGCATCAGATCCACGAAGTCGTGCACCGGTCTTCTCGATTGAGTGCTTCTCGCCATCCTTTAAAAGCTTTTTATAGTTCGGTAAACCCGCGGCGTATTCCGCGATCCAACCTTTGGCGAATTTTCCGCTCTGGATATCCTTAAGCGCCTTCTGCATTTTCTTCTTCACCGAGCCATCGACTATCTGAGGCCCGACCGAAACGTCGCCCCACTTTGCGGTCTCAGAAATCGAAAACCGCATCCCGGCGATCCCTGACTCATACATGAGATCGACGATCAGTTTCAGTTCGTGCAGGCATTCGAAGTAGGCCATCTCCGGCTGGTACCCGGCCTCGACCAAGGTTTCGTAGCCGTTTTGAACCAGCGACGTCAGACCGCCACACAATACAGTCTGCTCCCCGAACAGATCGGTTTCCGTCTCTTCCTTGAACGTTGTTTCGAGCACGCCGGCACGAGTCGCTCCAATCCCTTTGGCCCACGCTAATGCGAGCTTCTTTGCCTGTTTGGAGGGATTCTGATAAACTGCAATCAGCGCAGGAACACCTTTTCCTTCGAGGTACTGCCGCCGAACAATGTGTCCAGGTCCTTTCGGGGCGACCATGATTACATCTACATCCGGCGGTGGTACAATCGTTTTGAAATGGATTGCGAAACCGTGACTGAACAAAATGGCTTTCCCTTTTGTCAACTGAGGCGCAACTTCACTTTCGTAGATCGCCGCGCTTTTAAGGTCCGGAGTCGCAAAAAAGATGATGTCGGCCTTTTCTGCCGCCTTGGCGACGTCAAGAACCTCGAACCCGTGGTCGGCAGCCACCGAGGCAGACTTGCTGCCTTTGTACAAACCGACTACGACCTGTACACCGCTGTCTTTCAGATTGAGCGCATGCGCGTGGCCTTGGGATCCGAATCCGATAACTGCACACACCTTACCGTTGAGGTGCGCGAGGTCGGCGTCTTTATCTGAGTAGACTTTTGCAGGCATAATCTTCTGTTCTTTTAGATGAGGGTCACTCGACTCGAGCCATGGCAACTTTGCCCGTACGGGTCAAATCACTGATGCCAAAGGTCTCCATGAGTCTGAGGAATTTGCTGATCTTGCTTTCATTTCCGGTGATTTCGATTGCGAGCCGCTTCGGCTGCACATCCACGATTTTGGCGCGAAAAATGTCGCATATCTGCATCACTTCCGACCGATTCGCAGAATCCGCATTCACGCGAAGCATGACCAACTCGCGATCGACATACTCACCATCCTGAAAATCCTGAATTTCAATGACGTCGACGAGCTTGTTAAGCTGCTTTGTAACCTGTTCGAGCACGGTGTCATCTCCACGTACGACGATCGTCATCCTGGATGCAGAGGGATCATTGGTGGGCGCAACATTCAGACTATCGATGTTGAATCCGCGTCCGCTGAACATGCCGGCGATCCGGGCAAGGACGCCAAACTTGTTTTCAACCAGCACAGAAATCGTGTGACGCATAATAAGGGAGACGCAATCATCCTGGGAAAGCGCCCAAAATCAATAAAAATTTCCGATTGCCGGCTTTCGATCCGGTTGTGCCCGGTTCGAAGCCGTGCAAGTATCCTCGGGCTTTTTATGACGTTGTTTACGCCACCCGAAAGACGGTATGCCGGATATATTTTTGACTGCGATGGCACCCTCGCCGATTCCATGCCGGCGCATTATTCCGCCTGGGCACACACCGTTCAGAAACACGGAGGCCAAATTCCGGAAGAGCTGTTCTACACTCTGGGCGGCTGGCCGAGCAGAAAGATGGTTGTCCATTTGAACGAACTCTTCGGTACATCGCTCGATCCGGACACCGTTGCGGAGGAAAAAGAGCAGTTTTACGTAGAACATATTTCAACGATTCAATCGATTCCTGAAGTCGCGGCTTTCGCGCGCGAAGTCGTAACATTTGCAAAAGTCTCGGTTGCATCGGGCGGAGTTCTTCCCGTAGTGACCGAGACACTGAAGGCGATCGGGTTGAAGGAACTTTTCCCGGTGATCGTGACCTCAGAACAGGTCAAGCACGGCAAGCCGGCGCCCGACTTGTTTCTGGAGGCTGCCCGGCGCATGGGAGTCGCCCCTGGAGATTGTCTGGTCCTGGAGGACAGTCCGGCTGGATTCGAAGCAGCAAAAGCAGCGGGAATGGATTACGCCGTCGTTGCCCGGCCGAGTCGCTCTTAGCATGACCTTATTATAAGGCACTGCTTTCCAAATTAAATGTTAGTTAGGCTGCGTAGTCTTGGACTGTAGCCGTTACAAGGGTCGTATAGACTGCATCTCCGCGAAGAAGCCCCTGGTTTTGCCGATTTTATTAGCCGATGCCGTAGCGACTGGTAGGGACGCGCTCCCGCGCGATCCGGTGTTGCTAAATCGCAAAGAGCCTCAGCTCCCATAACCCAAGAGCCCATTCGCAGAGGCACAAAAAAGGAGCGTCGACACATATCGGGCCGGACGCGCGGGAGCGCTTCCCTACCATCGCCGGCGGAGCGGCTCGGTCCGATATGATTCAACTCCAACCAGAAACAAAAGCCTTCTTGTCAGTCTTTTTTTTAGAACGCCTCCTGGAAAGGATTGATTACAAGTTCATAAGCTTGTGAGAAAACGATGTTAGTCGCGGTTCGAAAATAAGTTAGTGTCGCGGCCGCCTTGGCGTCGTTCAACCCCCCATTGCAACAGACGTTCGGCATCATCGAACAGCATCCGATGCGTCCCACCGAGCTGAACCAGGATTATATCGTTGCCGCTCGCGGAAACGCTCGACACAAGACAACGACCGCTAGCCTCGGTGTAACCGGTTTTCATTCCGGTGAAAATAGTCGAACGCGTAACCAGCTTGTTAGTCGGCTCCAGAAAACGGCGCCGGCCCGAGCTGTACGTAAAAGTTAGACCAGGCAACCGCATGAACTCTCGCAAGGTCGGAATGTGATAAGCCGCAAAAGCAATTCGCGCCATGTCGCGTGCCGTCGAGTACTGACCCGGTTTGGGGAGGCCGTTTGGATTGACGAAATGGCTGTTGACAGCGCCGAGTTGCGCTGCTTTCAGATTCATCAAACCAGCGAAAGCCGCAATGCTCCCGGCGTCATTTCTCGCAAGGCAGACAGCCGCATCGTTGCAGCTATGCACAAGCATCGCGGCCAGGAGCTGCCGTTTTGTGTAGGTCTCACCCGGTCTGAATCCGAGTTTTGTCGGTTCGACCGCACAATCCTCTGCAGCGACCCGAACCGTGCTCTCTAGTCCTCCGTGCTCCGCGATCAGCAAGGCAGTGAGAAGCTTCTGCGTGCTGGCAACGGGCCGCTGAATATCCGGATTTTTGAAAAACAGGACCGTGCCGGACCTGGCATCGATCATCATTGCGGAACTGGCGATTGTGACTGGCGCGCCTGCCGGATAAACCGCCAGCGACGACGTCGAAGCGGGAGTCCCGGCGACGCTGATTGTACGATTCGGATTCGGCTCCTCAAATGGGACGCTGTTTTGAGCCGGCCCTGTGGAATCGGTGGTTGAATCCACAGGGATCGCCTTGCGGAGTTCCGTGGCGCGAGCTTCGCCTCTTTCCACACCAGCCAAGCCAATCCAAAAACCAAGCAACAACAAAAAAATCGAGCGCTCCCATTTCACACGCGTTTTTTATTCCACATTCGCTTTTCGTGCAACCGCAGCGAATCGCGGAACGAAAATTGTTCAGTCTGCCGTCGGATCGCGCTATGATCCGCGCGCATGAAGTTTTGTATCGTTCGCCTGGCTGCGTGCGGCAGTCTGGCGATTCTGTTTGCTGGCTGCGCGGGGCGTTCTCTCCCGGAGTACGAACCGCCTCTAAAGCGCAGCCAGTTCATGAAAGTGCGGACAACCGCCTATACTCACACCGAAAGCGATCACTTGCGCTACGGCAAATCCAACGCCGTCGGCACGACTCTCCTTGGAGCCGGCGATATTCGCAGCGCAGCCGCAGACTGGGCGCGATGGCCTGCGGGAACCAAGTTCATTATTCTATCCACCGGCCAGACTTACCAAGTGGATGATTACGGATGGGCGCTATCCGGCCGGAACACGATCGACCTCTATTGTCCGTCACCGATGGAGATGAATAACTGGGGCGTTCGCCGAGTCACAATTCAGATCCTGGAATGGGGTGATCCCTGGAAAAGCTATCACGTCCTGAAACCGCGCCACGACTACGCGCATGTCAGACGGATGCTGGCGGAGATTCGCAGATTCTATTGACCTGGCGGGCGAGGATCGGGGACCGCCGCTGAGTGCGCTCCGGATCCAACAGCATTCCACATGAACGCAAGGACATCTGATTGTTCGTCGACGATTTTGCTGATTGGTTTGCCACCGCCGTGGCCAGCTTTAGTTTCAATGCGTATCAAGACAGGATTCGCACAACCCTGCGCCGCCTGTAACGTCGCCGCGAATTTGAACGAATGCCCTGGCACGACCCTATCGTCATGATCCCCGGTCGTGATCAACGTTGGCGGGTAACAGGTGCCCGGCTTTATGTTCTGAAGCGGCGAATACTTGATCAGGTATGCGAACCCGTCCGGCGTGTCCGACGATCCGTAATCCGATTGCCATGCCCAGCCAATCGTAAACTTGTGGAAGCGTAGCATATCAAGAACGCCCACCTCAGAAACGGCTGCACCAAACAAATCCGGGCGCTGCGTAAGAACCGCTCCAATCAGGAGCCCCCCATTCGACCCTCCAGCGATGGCGATTTTATGTGGATTGGTATATTTCTCTCTAATCAGCGAGTCGGCAGCCGCGATGAAATCGTCGAACACATTCTGTTTCTTTTCCTTGATACCGGCTTCGTGCCATTCGCGGCCGTACTCTCCGCCGCCGCGCAGATTTGGGAGAGCTAAAACACCCCCTTTTTCGATCCAGCTCACGTACGTTGCGGCGAATAACGGCGTCATCGAAATGTTGAACCCGCCGTACCCGGTCAGGTAAACAGGGTTGTTTCCGTCGAGCGGAAGCCCCTTCCTGGCGACGATGAACATCGGGATCTTCGTTCCATCTTTCGACTTGTAAAACATCTGTCGCGTGACATACAAACCCGAGTCGAAATTGAGATCTGGCTTCTTAAACACGGTGCTTTCGGCAGTACCCACATCGTACCGGTAGATGGTCGTCGGATAGGTAAATGAGGTGAACTGGTAAAAGAGCTCCGAGCGGTCGGGATCGCCGGACAAGGTTCCGACGGTTCCGAGCGCCGGAAGGCCGATTTCGCGTTCCATTTTTCCATTCAGACCGAAAACGGTTAGTCGATTTTTCGCGTCGACCAGGTATTTGACAACCAGCTTGCCGCCGACGACTGCGGCGTCCTCCACCAGGTTTTTCGATTCCGGAATGATTTCTTTCCAATTATCCCGGGCAGGGTTTGCGAGGTCGACCTCAACGATTCGATACCGCGGCGCGTCGAGATCCGTGATGATATACAAATGGTTCCCAATCGAGCCGGCTATTTTGTATTCGCCATCGAATTTGTCGACGATTGGTTGGAATTCGGCATCGACCTTTGGCTCCATCGGGTCGCCGAGATCTTTGAAATACAACAAATTCTGCGATTGGGTCCCCTTTTCCATGACCGTAAAAAGGTACCGCCCATCATACGATACAGCCGAGTCAAGCGTCAGATCGGGATCGTCCGGCCGCTCATAAATCATTCGGTCCTTCTCTTCCGGCTCTCCCAGCATATGATAGTAGATCCGCTGATCCGTCACTTTCGCGAGGTTTTCGTTCCCGGTCGGAACCGGGAACCTGCTGTAAAAAAATCCTTTGCTGTCCTTCGTCCAGGTCGGCTCAGAAAACTTCACCCACTTGATGACGTCCGGAAGATCTTTCGCGCCATCGATATCCCGTACCTTGATCTCAGTCCAGTCCGACCCGCTCGCCGACACGCCATAAGCCACGTAACGGCTGTTCTCACTCACGGTCGTACTCGACACCGCAACAGTTCCATCGCTCGCAAACTGATTCGGATCCAATAACACTACCGGCGTATCGCTCAGGGCTTTCAGCGTATAGATCACGCTCTGGTTCTGAAGACCGTCGTTCTTGCGGTAGACATAGCGATGTCCCTCCCAAACCGGAACGCTGTACCGCTGGTAATTTAAAAGCTTCGTCAACTCGTCCCGGAAGGCAGCCCGGTCCGGGAGTTTGTCGATGTACCCGGAGGTAAGAGCGCTTTCCGCTTTTGCCCAGGCTGCCGTCTCCGGTGAGTCAGGGTCTTCCAACCAGCGGTACGGATCCGGGACCTTGGTCCCGAAGTAGTCGTCGACGACATCTCCTCTCCTGGCGGTCGGATACGTCAGCGGCTGCGCTAAAGCGGCGACGGCGAGTGAACCCAGTACCAGCAAAACGACCCGAAACATGCCGCCAACGAAAGCACAGAACATCCGTGAGTTCAATTTGCGAGGGTCGAACACCCCCCGTTCGGGCCCTGTTCGCCACGACTTTACAAAGAGGAGACAGCGCTCCATATTCCCGCCCTTATGTGGCTGAGCATTATCATTCCCATCCTCCTCGCGATCCTGGTGATCGTCTGTGTCTTACTGACACTAGTCGTGCTGATGCAACGGCCTAAAAACGAGGGCCTCGGCGCCGCATTCGGTAGCGGTGTGACCGAAAACATCTTCGGCGCTCAGACCGCGACGGTTTTAACCAAGGCCACAGTTTATCTCGGGTGCACTTTCTTTGCTGTGACTCTGTTGCTCACCGTCCTCACTGCACGGCGTAGTCTCGAACAACGAACCGGCGTATTGGAGAACGAGGTGCGTAAAGCCGGCATTCCATCCGCGACGACCGTTCCATCGGCGCCTCAGGCTTCAGTCTCGCCGGTGGCTTCCGGATCGCCGCAGGCTTCTGGAACCGCGACCACTTCTGCCAGCGCATCGGCCACAGCTTCCGCTTCTGCAAGCCCGGAGCCTTCATCCAGCCCAGCCGTGTCTGCCTCACCGGCTCCGGAGAGAAGCGCTTCGCCCTCGCCGAGTGCTGCCGAGTCAAGCCCGGCTCCGAGTCCGAGCGCGAGCGAAGCGAACCCTT
The DNA here is from genome assembly GCA_963750185.1 of uncultured Verrucomicrobiae bacterium. Lineage (GTDB taxonomy): Bacteria > Verrucomicrobiota > Verrucomicrobiia > Chthoniobacterales > JAFAMB01 > JAFAMB01. Next base: position 18,773 of record CAVVPV010000024.1, on the reverse strand, counting down.
CGCCGGGTGCGTCTGCTTCACCTAATGCGTCTGGCTCTCCTGCGCCATCGTCTTCGCCCAAGCGGTAAAGCCGCCAGTGAGCGAGGAACAGCCGTTGCGCGTAACGTGTTCCATTCCAAACTAACCGACCGCTTTTTCGGCGTATTAACGGCAAAATCTTTTCTCCGTTACCTTCTCTTCGCTTCGTGGCCCGTCATCTGCCTGACCATATTGAGCCTGACCGGCTGCGATGCCGGCGATAAACGAGCCGACCTCGTCATTCTGAATGGCGCCGAACCGGAATCGATTGATCCCGCGGTCATCACCGGCCAACTCGACGGTCGGATCTGTTATGCCCTTTTCGACGGCCTTCTGCATTTCGACCGATTTGGGAAGCCTCGGCCAGCCATCGCAGAGCGCTGGGACCTCTCAAGCGACGGAAAAACTTATATGTTCCATCTGCGTTCCGGCGCAAAATGGAGCAACGGCGATGCAGTTACCGCGACTGACTTTTTGAGGTCCTGGAAACGCGTTCTTCTGCCCGACACGTCATCAGAGTACGCTTACCTCCTCTACCACATCAAAAATGCGAAAGCGTTCAACTTGGGCACGCTCAAAGACTTCGACAAGGTCGGCATCAAGGCAGTAGACGATGAAACGTTGCAGGTCGAACTCGACGCCCCGGTTCCCTACTTTCTTGATCTCTGTGCGTTTGCGACACTTTTGCCGGTCCACATACCAACCGTCGAAAAATATGGCGATGACTGGATCAAGCCGGGCAAGCTTGTCAACGACGGCCCGTTCCTCTTGAAAGAGTGGCGATTGAATTATCGAATCCGACTCGAGAAAAACCCGCTGTACTGGGATGCGGCGCATGTCGCCTTGCACACGGTGGATGCGTTGCCAATCGAGAATTCGATCACGGCTTACAACTTTTACGCGTCTCACGTGGCAGACTTGATTCTCGATAAAGGGCTGACCCCCTCTTCGCTGATCCCGGACCTGAAAATCCGTCCGGATTTTCATGCGGCTCCTTTTCTCGGAACCTATTTCATTCGATTTAATGTCACCAGAAAACCGTTCAATGATGTGCGGGTCCGTCAGGCGTTCGCCTTGGTAATTGATCGCAACCGGATTGTAGAGAAGATCACGCAGGCGGGTGAACCGCCGGCGTATTCATTTACTCCGCCCGGAACCGCCGGCGGTTACCAACCGCCAAAAATGTTCGGACGCAACATTCAAAAGGCGCGCGAACTGATGGCTGCAGCAGGGTACCCTGACGGCAGAGGATTTCCGTCCGTTGCTTATCTCTACGATAACAAGAAGCTCAACGAAGATATTGCGGTCGAGATCCAGAATATGCTCGCAGATGGATTAGGGGTTCATGTCGACCTACAAAAACAGGAATGGAAAGTTTATCTGAACTCGTTGTCTCAATTCGATTACGATTTTGCAAGGTCAAGTTGGGTAGGCGATTACAATGATCCAAACACGTTCGTTGATTGTTTCGTAACTGGCAGTGGGAACAATCGGACCGGCTGGAGCAACAAAGAGTACGACGGGCTCATCGCTGCTGCCGCGCAGGAGCCGGAAACTGCAAAACGTCTGCAAATCCTGTATCATGCCGAAGAGATCCTGCTAAACCAGGCCACACCAATTTGTCCACTCTACTTTTACGTCGGTATTCAGATATTTGACGGCGAGAAGTTCGGCGGGATCGACCCGAACCTTCTCGACGAACACCCCTTCCGGGAGATGTATAAAAAGTAGCGCAAAGTCGCTCAAGCCATCAGGTGCCGGTACGCCATCTGGTCATCGTGCATCCGGCGGAACACTTTGTATTTCCGGTTGTGGTATTCAGCGACCAATCCTTTTTCAGGATGGATATGGTCTGCACTAGCATTCATCGACTTCATTGCATCCAGAATGTCGGTGAAAACTCCGGCTGCTACTGCCCCTAGAATCGCTGCACCTAATAGTACCGCCTCGGGTTCCTTGGGGAGAACCAACTCGCACCCGGTTACGCTCGCGTGCTCGCGCAAGAAAACTCTGTTTTTCAGACCCCCGCCACATGCGAATATTTTTGAAATCGTGTAGCCCTTCGCATCCATTTCTTCCAGAATGTGACGCAGTCCGTACGCGATCGCCTGAATCGTCGCGAGATACAATAACGCGAGATCATCGACGCCGGCCGATAGCTTCAGTCCACTCACCATTCCCCGCAAAGTTGGATCCGCCAAAGGCGATCGATTCCCATGGAAATCCGGATAGACATGAAGCTCGCCGGTCAATTCTGATTGAGAGCTCAGCCCCTGCTCCTTTTGCAAAGCGGCCAACCTCTGGTTGAGATAATCGAATATCGAGATCCCTTCGGCTTCTGCGCGCTTTTTCGCCTCAGGGTAGGCACCGTGACTGTAGATGACGTGGTCCAATGCTGCACCGGTCGCAGATTGACCGGCTTCAGTAAGCCACAGGTCTGGAATCATCGCAGAATAATATGGCCCCCAGACTCCCGGAATATATCTCGGTTCCTGCGAGACCGCCATCTGGCATGACGATGTACCGGCGATCAGGGCTATCCGCGAATTTAGAACTTCAGGAGTCAATGTCTCCCCGTTGTCCACCGCACCGAGGACTCCGAGCCCGCCGGCATGAGCATCGATAATCGAAGCGCCAACGGCGGTCCCGACATTCAAACCCAATTCGTTTGCAGCTTGTTTTGATAATCCGTTGCCGACCGGCGCCCCCATTGGGCGAATCGTCGCCCCGAGCCGGCGGTAATCCTCGGCGACAAGGTCGCTCAGGCCAATCTGCTCCCAGTACGAATCACTCCACCCGGCCAGATCACCGGCATTCCGTTTATGACCCAGGTAGGTCCACTTGCAGACCAGTGAGCAGAGGGACCGTCCAATGTCCCCAGTCGCACGGTAGGTTAAGAAGTCCGGTAGATCGAAAAAGTGAGCGGCTCTTTTCCAGGTCTCCGGCAAACGTTCTTTCAGCCATAATAACTTGGGCGATTCCATCTCAGGAGAAATCACACCTCCGACGTACCGCAGAACTTCGTGCTCCGTGGCGTTGATACGATGAGCCTGTTCAACGGCCCGATGATCCATCCAGACAATCACGTTCTGCCGGTCATCGCCCGAAGGACTCGCGGAAACCGGTCGGCCTTCAGCGTCCAGAACGACCAGTGAACAGGTTGCGTCGAAGCCAAGCCCTGCAACCGCCTCCGGTGTGATACCAGCTTGCGCTAAGGCCGTACGAACAACTTCACAGCACCGGGCCCAGATATCATCAGACGATTGCTCGACAAAATCGGTTACAGGCTTCCAAAGCTGAATCGGGGCGGAAGCGCTTCCCTTTATATTGCCAGTTGCGTCGAAAACACCGGCACGAGCGCTTGCAGTGCCGACATCTACTCCGACAAAGAATTTTTCGCTGGGGGTCTTTGACATGACAAAACGGTTACTTCCGACCGGTTCGCTTGCCAAGTCTTCGTTAATCGGCCAGCAATTCTCACGGCCGATAGAGTCGAGATCGGCGAGCGCAGCGGCATAAACGCTAACTTATTGCAGCAGCGGGAAGGCGCCATTACGCATTTATCCCGGAGGGATCAAAGCGAAGGTAGCCTGTCACGAAGTGCCGGGAAAAAGAAGAAAGACGCGTCCAGTCCCGTCGGGACGGTTGATAAGGTTTCTTGCAAATATGTCATTCTCCTTTCCTCGGTCTTGGCGAAATATCATCGGACTCGAACTTTTCAAGAGGAGTATCTGGCGTTTTTAATAAGTGCACGATGTAAAGTTCGACGAAAAATATCTCTGGGACTAGTGAGGCAGATCAACCGTCCCTCCGGGACGGCTCTACTTTTATCTTGTTTCCAGGCACTTCGTGCCAGGCTACTTTCATTTGGTCCCTCCGGGACAGGATACGCTCTTTCGTTGTAGGATTTTGCTCAAGTTAGCGATTATGGAGCGTAGCGGAACCCTGGGAGACCTGTCCAACTAGCGATTATTTTGGACAGCAGTGGAGGAGTCGCTTCGCAGGGTCGCAGCGATCGGTCGTTCGCCGCGCTTCAAATCTGGTGACTGCGACGCTGGCGGCCGAGTATGAGGGATTGAGGATATGAGCACCCTGTCGCAGAGGTTCGCGGAAGGGGCGTCGGGAAACGCTGTTGGCTTTGCGAACGTTGCGCGTACTGGAAGCATCTTTAACTACTGAGCGAACAACTTTTATTTTGTCTGATTTGTTGCCAAATGAAGAGAACCGAACTGTACTCAAACGCAGCGCATGAAAATAAAGAACATAAAGATCTTTTTCCGCATAGTGACTATCCTCACCGCGGTTGGGTTTGTTCTGCTCTCTTAGAACACCGCCGGGCAGGCTTGATGACACCGAACCTGAAAAATATGTTACCAGATAGAGAGTGAAACGCGTTCGGTACCGGATCGAGTTTTATTTCGTCCGTTTATTCGGGCGGCTTATCCGCTCACTACCATTTTGGGTCGTTCAAAGGATCGGCGACATCGCTGGCACCCTGGTGTTCTGGGTGGATGCCAGAGGGCGAGCCGTCGCGCTCGCCAACCTCGCAGCGGTTTTCAGTTCGGAACTTGATGACAGGCAACGCCGCCGCATCGCAACGCGATCATTGCAGATTTTTGGGAAAAACTTCCTGCAGCTCTTCTGGACAACCAGGCTCACACGCGACAACGTCGGGAAATATATCTCCTTTGAAGACCCGGCAATGTTCCGGCAAGTACTTGAATATGACGGCCCGATTATCGCGATCACGCCACACTTTGGAAATGTCGAGCTGGTTGGATCATTCCTCGGATTTGAGGGACTGCCGTTTACGATCATTTCTGCGCCGTTCAAAAACGAGCTTTTGACTCCGATCTTCAGAAAACTGCGAGAGGCGCCCGGGCACAAAATCATCGTGCCCGACAATGCCATTGCACGTCTGCTGCAAGCACTTCGCCGCGGGGAATCGGTGTTTCTATTCAGTGACCTCACACTCAAGCTCAGAGATGCGGCCGTCGTCATCGACGGATTCGGTCTGAAAATGCGCGTGACGCAGATTCATGCTTTCCTCCATTTGCGAACTGGGGCTCCAATCGTGCCCTGGGTGACCCTGCCGAGGCCGGACGGCGGATACATGGTTCGACTTCTACCGTGGCTCCGATTCCCGGCAGGCACTTCGTACCAGGAAGTTACCCAGGCTTGCTGGAATCAATTCGAACCGATTATCCGCGAATACCCGGACTACTGGCTTTGGGTCTATAAGCATTGGCGCTATAAGCCGACCGAATCGACCGCAACCTATCCGTTCTACGCGAACAGCTCCACGCAATTCGATCTCGAGGTTGAAAGCCAGGAGCACCCTGAAAAGGCCGACTCTCTCGCAGAACAGATCCGCGACCATGCACGGTGGCGCCGGGAAAAGCATTAGGCTGAACTTTTCATCCGGGCGAGCCCGGATGAAAAGTTCACCCATTGCAAGCTGTTTGGGTAGCAACGACTCGACTGAGCTCGCCGAAGTCTTTCAGGGGCGAAAGATTTCGCGACTTACCCCGATCCCACGGCCGCGGGATCGGCACTTCGTGCGCATTTCTCACGGGGCCGTGAGAAATGCGGGTTAGCAGCCTGCCGATGGATCGCCGGGCTCCTCTAGTTTTCCTTGCTTGCAAATCTCTGTGATGAAGTAAAATAGTCGCCTAATTAACCGTCTGTATGAGAAGCCATTACGTTCGAGCCTTAATTGCCGGAACAGCGATCGGATTCGCGTTGCTTACCGGATGTACCACGTTGACGACCACGAATCCAAAGAACTACCAGGTCGTTGCTTACAAGCCAAGGAACCCCGACGCCGTCCGTGTGAAAGTGTCGCTGCAAAATCGAATGGTTTATGTCATGGAAGGCAATCGACCGCTGCTGGTGACTCCCACCACAATCGGTAAGTCGGGCGCAGTCACGCCTACCGGTTCGTTCCACGTGAGCGACAAAATCCGGAGAAAACGATCCGCAACCTACGGCTTCTGGGCCAACGGAGGCGACGTTCGACCCGGAACAAGCGATCATGCGCCCGGTGGCGGCTATCATTATGTGGGCTACCCGATGGCCTATTGGGTCGAGTTCGCACCAGCCTACGGTTTCCACCAGGGACCTGTCTGGCCTATCCCGCATTCGCACGGCTGCTTGAGATTGCACCCGAACGCAGCGCCTAAGTTTTTTGCACTGGTGAAAATTGGAACACCGGTCAATATTGCGCAATCACAGCCTGAAGATCAGACAATCGGGAGAGATGTTGCGCGACCAGGTGACTACGTCAATCCGGATCCTCCAGGTCCATACATGATCTCGGATGCAGTCTTCGCGCCGTTACCGGGACCGCTGCTGCAGGATCAGTGATCTTGACGCACAGAAATCGATAAAGTCTGAAGTATGCCCGCCGACTCCACACCTGCTGCTGGTAAGCCGAGAAAGATCAACCTCCGCACGCCCGACGTCATGGCGAGGGTACAGGAGCAGGTGGAGTCGCACTACCGAAGCGTGATTGTAGAGCGAATCCGTGCGAACGGAGGCACCCTGACCGTTCAGGACACGACGTTGCGGCTCGCAAAACAATTCGGCTTTTGCTACGGCGTTGAGCGAGCAATCGATCTCGCATACGCAGCCCGAAAGGTCTTTGCCGAAAGCCGTCTCTTTATTCTCGGCGAAATCATCCATAACCCGCTTGTGAACGAGCAGATCGCCGCCCTGGGGATTAAGAACCTGCTCGGTACCGGATCCGAGGCAGAGATCGAAGACCTTACTGCTCAGGACGTCGTGATCGTCCCGGCTTTCGGTACCGACCTGATTACGTTGAAAAAAATCCAGGACCGCGGTTGCCAGATTGTCGACACTACCTGCGGGGATGTAATGAGCGTTTGGAAACGAGTCAGGCAAAATGCCACCGAACAGGTCACATCGATCATTCACGGGAAAGCCGAGCATGAGGAGACGAAGGCTACCGCCTCGCGCGCGCTCGGCCTGGGAGGCGGCCATTATCTGATTGTCCTCACGCTTGAGGAGACCGATTACGTTTGCGATTACATTCGTCACGGAGGGAATAAGGAGGAGTTTTTAGCGCGCTTCAAGGACGCTTATTCCCCCGGATTCGATCCAGACATCCACCTCGAAGCCGTAGGCGTCGCCAATCAGACAACGATGCTCCGCGGTGAGACGGAAGAAGTGCAGAGAAGAATTCGGGCGGCAATTCTCGATCGCGACGGTCCGGAACGCGGATCCAAGAGTTTTCGATTTTTCGATACCATCTGCGGTGCAACTCAGGAGCGACAGGACGCACTCGGCAGGCTTCTACAGGAAAAGATGAATCTGCTGCTTGTGGTCGGCGGATACAACAGCTCGAACACTTCGCATCTGGCGGAGATGGGGGAAGAGAAACTTCCGACCTATTTCATCCGAAGTGCCAGCAAGCTTGAGTCGGTAGCGCGCATCACCCATTACAACCTCCACGAAAAACGAGAAATTGTGACCGAGAACTGGCTGCCGGACGGTCCGATTATCGTGGGCATCACTGCCGGTGCATCCTGCCCAAACAACTTGATTGAAGACACAATCCTGCGGGTGTACGAACTGCGAGGAATCTCCTCAAACGAGGTCCTCGTCGCGTAACGGTGGAGCCGTTCCTCACCGCCCTGCACCATTTCACCGCGGTAAGAGTTAGCAGGGTGGCGCGTTACCCGATTGACTCGGCGGCAATTGCATGGCTCCCGGTTATCGGCATAGTTGCCTCCGTTCTCGCCGTCGGCTTTTACGTGCCACTCGCCTCACTGTATTTTCCGATCGACGTCGCCGTCGTCCCGGCGCTGATCGCCGTTAGTTGGCTGCGAGGGTTCAAGCCGGAGATCGACTTTTGTCAATTGTGCGACATGTTCTTCGGTCAGCGCAGACGCCTGACTGAACGCCCAGTTCCAGGTGTTCCGGGAGTCACCTGCCTCGTCGTTGGAATTCTGCTCAAGTACGCGATCTTACGGCAATTCTATCTAGTCGAAACCGTTCGCCTTTTGACATTGGGCATTATGGCCGGGTTCATTGCGCCGCTTCTCAGACCGGCCAAAGTACACCGGTGGATAATGCTGCTCGGGTTCATCTGGCTGGTCGGGACGAACCTCGCCGTCTACAATGGAGCCCAGATCTCGTTGCATCACGACTTGGTTGCACAGCTTCGTGGACCGGTTTTATCCATCGTCGCAGTCTATTTGTCGATTCGACTGGCGTTTTCGGTTCTCAACAACGCTGCCTCGCCGAACATCGCCTCATTCATTGCGGAGTTGACCGCCTATCTCTCCTTCGTGATCGTGCGGTATCATTTTCTGTGAAGTAAATGAGGCCGCTCTTCGACCCCAGAATCTCCTACAGCGATTTAGCCTTAACCCAGCGTGCGGTGATTTCCGCCACACGCTTTCCGTAGAGCTCCGCAGTCTGAATATCGCCGGGAAGCGGCGCGTTCGGCGCCTGAATCTGGAAACTCGCAGACATCGCACCGGTAAATGAACCAACTCGGTTTAACGCTTCCGGACTGGGCCCCGAGCTCTGTTGAAAATCTTCAGGGCGATTCGCCGAAGGCAGCATTGCCGTTCCGACATAAATCATCCCATGTTGCATCGCGTTGATCAACAGTCCAATGAGCGTGTTGAGTTTGTCTCCCGAGAAACTGCTCGAGTTCGTAAAGCCACCCGCAATCTTGTCCTTCCACGCCAGCGTGAACCATTTCTTGGCGGCAACCTCAATGAACTTTTTCATGTCGGCCGAGATGTTTCCCATGTAAGTCGGACACCCGAAAATGATGGCATCCGCCTGGTCCAGTTCGTCAAGATTTGCCGAGGCCTCCTCTGAGGTCCGGATTTCAGCTTTGATCCCTTCAACCGATGCGGCGCCACGATGAACCGCTTCGGCCTGCAATTTCGTGTGACCGAATCCGCTGTGATAAACGACATAAACATTCGCCATAATAGACAGCTTCTATGGCACGATACCTCTCGCCGTCCAATCAATAACCAACGCAAAAAAGATGCACCCGGATCCCGCGCCAGGACTTGGAGCACCAAAATCTTTGCGGGCGAAATTCAAGTTGTCTTCAGCGGAATCTTCGGCGTATGAACGGTCCGGACCATCGCGGGTTGATGCCTGACCAAACGAAACTGAGCATACGATCGCGGCTACGCCGCGATCCCTGGAGTTTGGACATTTTAAATAGGTCGTAGCGGTGTGCCACGATGGATCGGGTCACGCTCCTGCGTGACCGTGTGGCGATACCCCAAACGCCCTACCACCGGAACCCCGATTTGAGCACCTGGCCTCGGTAGGGCCAGTCGCAAGCCCTTTGTACAAGACCCCGCCCGGATTCGCTGTGGGAAGGAGCTGTACCCAAAACACACTGAAAATACGAATAAATTATTTTCAATTAAGTCAACGCGTGGTTCCCAAAGATCGACTGGCAACGTTGATCAAGACTGCTTTTGGGGTATCGTCACGCCGGACGCGCGGGAGCGCGTCCCTACCATGACGCTACACGGTCAAGCGGCGGAGTGACCCTTTCGAAATGTCCAAACTCCAGCGATCGCGGCTACGCCGCGCCCCTCCCCATCGATTGTTTGCAGACAACCGTAAAATTCCCGCATATTGTAAGTGCGTTGCCAGTTCTCGAAACCCTCCTAGTTGATTGAACGATTCCGGTGTATGCACGAACAAACTGCTTCTGTTCTCTCCGATCCTTCTCTTTACAACAACCGTGAGTTAAGCTTGTTAGAGTACCATCAACGCGTTTTGGAGGAGGCTTGCGACCCGAGAAATCCGCTTCTCGAGCGCTTAAGGTTTCTTTGTATGGTTGCCTCAAATCTCGATGACTTTTTCGAGGTGCGAGTCGCGGGCCTGAAACAACAACGCCAAGGCAATATCGGGTGGAACGGCCCCGACGGAATGCGTCCCGGGGAACAACTCGCGGCGATCTCAGTGCGTGTGCGCCGCATGGTGCAGGACATGTATAGCGCATGGAACCAAGAGTTGGCTCCCGCTCTGAAGGAACAGAACATCATGTTCCTGCGATACGATGAGCTCACACGGGAAGAGAAACGCTACTATACCACCTATTTCGAAAAATCGGTCTACCCAGTTCTAACACCGCTCGCAGTGGATACGGTGCACCCGTTTCCGCAACTGCTTAACAAAAGCCTCAATGTCGCGGTGGAACTCGAAGGAACCGAAATCAGCACCAATCTGGGAGTCGTTCAGGTCCCGCGAATATTACCAAGACTGCTTCTTCATCAGTCTAAAAAGAAAGACATCTATCGGCACATCTTCATCGGTAACCTGATCCAGGCACACGTGGCTTCGCTTTTCCACGGAGTCGGTGTGAAGGGGGCTTACCAATTTCGTGTCACTCGAAACAGCGAACTCTATCTTCACGAGGATGAGACCGACAACCTCTTGAGGTCCATCGAAATCGAGTTACGAAAGAGGAACCGTGGTGCAGCAGTCCGTCTCGAAGTCCAGAAGGACTGTCCGCGGCATGTCGCAGATCAACTGCTGCAGACCTTTGGACTGACAGAAGATGACCTTTACGTCGTCGACGGGCCGGTCAATTTCGCTCGCCTTCTGCCTGTGATTGCCGAAATTGACCGGCCTGAGCTCAAGTTTCGCCCATTCGTACCGGCTATTGTGACCGCACCACTTGAAGAGGAAGACATCTTCTCGCAGATCCGTCGGAAACCGATCCTGTTGCATCACCCTTATGAAAGTTTCCAGACAGTGATCGATTTCATCGAGCAGGCATCTGAAGATCCGGATGTCCTGGCGATCAAGCAAACGATTTATCGGACGAGTGGCGATTCACCGATCATTGCGTCTCTGGCGCAAGCCGCTCAAAGCGGAAAACAGGTCACGGCAGTAATCGAGCTCAAGGCGCGCTACGACGAGGCAGCAAACATAAAGTGGGCGAGGTTCCTTCAGGAAGCTGGGGTCAATGTTGTCTACGGGATCGCGGGCCTCATAACTCGCGCGAAGTTAGCACTGGTGGTTCGCAGAGAAGGAGACAGCATCCGGCGCTACCTGCACCTTGCCACCGGGAACTATCACCCATCGACTGCAAAACTATACGAAGATTTCGGATTGCTAACATGTGGTCCGGAGATCACGAACGACAGCGCCGAGCTATTCAACTGGCTAACCGGCGTCTCCGTGTTCCCTGACTTAAAGAAGATCAAAGCAGCCCCCAAATTGCTTCGCGAGTTTGTCCTTGAGATGATTCACCGTGAAACGGACCACGCAAAGAGCGGGAAACCGGCAGCAATATTCGCGAAGATTAATGCACTCGTGGATGAAGAAGTGATCAAGGCCCTCTATCTCGGATCTCAGGCGGGCGTAAAGATCCGGCTTCTGGTCCGCGGCATCTGTTGCCTGCGTCCGGGGATTCCCGGCGTGAGCGAAAACATTATCGTGCGCAGTGTCGTTGGCAGATTTTTAGAGCACGGGCGTATTTATCAATTCGAAAATGCCGGCATCCCGGAGACTTACCTCGCAAGCGCGGATTGGACCGCCAGAACTTTTTTCCGCCGTGTCGAAGTTTGTTTCCCGGTTGAGGACGCCGAACTGTGTAATCGTGTCAATCAAATGGTGGAAATTTATTGGAGCGATAACGTCAAGGCACGAGAGTTAAAAGGAGATCCGACTTACGTTCGTCGCGCAGCGGCCGGGAAGCCGGTCGACGCTCAGGCACACTTTTGCGAAGAAGCGCGACGGTGCAAAAAAGCCCACGTCGAGGTCCGATCACACGGCGTCCGAACAAGCCCCAACGTAGGCGCCGCGACACCTCCGGAAGAAAAACTAGGGCAACCGGCTTAACCCGCAAAAACCTGCATCGCTCATCCGCCGCGACGGATGAGCGATGCAGGCTAAGGGATGCCGCGTTCGTTCAGAAGTACAGTGTTGCGCTCAATCGCATACACCTCTGGAATCTGGACCAGTTCCGAAAAAAAATCGCGCATGTGCCGACCCGAAAGGCGAAATCGCACGACCCAGCGTTCATGGCCGTCCGGATCGTAGCTGCGCTGAACGGCATTGTTCGGAATAGCGAACTCTTCCAGCACCCGTTCCAGTTTGATTTCCGTTTTCCCGTGATCCGGATCAAAAACAATACCGAGCGCCATTTCACGGGTTGCTGCGTAGTGGTTGACTTCCCAGCGCCCGACAAGGCTAAGGAGCGAACGGACCAACACCGCCAGCCCAATCCCCGCTAGTGGATAGCCGGCGCCGATCGCCATGCCTATCGCGGCCACGATCCAGATTGTTGCGGCCGTCGTCATCCCCTGCACACCGGTGCTCCCGCGCATAAGGACTCCGGCCCCAAGAAACCCTATACCGGCAACGATCTGCGCAGCGACTCGACCCGAATCGCCTGTATTGCTGGTAAACGCGAACCCAACCATCGTGAAGACAGTCGCGCCAAGCGCGACGAGCGCCATTGTGCGCAGCCCGGCGGGTTTATCGCGTCGCTCCCTCTCGCTTCCAACCCAACCGCCGCAAAGGACTGCTATAATCGCCAACAGAATCGCAGCCCAGGGTTTCGGGAGGAGAACGTGCCAGCTTTGAATTAGCCAGATCATGAGCGTCTGACCAATTCATCGACGCATAGCTTCGGCTTCGCCACTGAAGTCTCCCTCCGATATTTTATTTATTTAGAACAACACCCTTCTTTATTAACACGCAACCATACGGCCGCAGTTCGCCGGTAGCGACGACCGCAAAAGCATTCCTTGCCCGTTCGTAAAACGCGTGACGTTCGAGTTTCGAGAGAGGTACATGTTTGCCCTCTTCTTGATCGATCACTTTCTGGAAGTCCTGCTGCACATCCGGAACATGGTCGGGCTGGCCAACGACTTCCATTCGTAAAGCAGGATCGTCAACAAACGTGTCGAGCGGAATTAACCGCAAGCAGGCTTCCAGCACTGCCGGAGCGGAAATACCGTCCAGGCGCACAAGCCGTTTCGCCATTGTCGATGCCGGGAAATGCGCGTCGACAATCGCGAGATCGTCTCCGTGACCCATCGAAGCCAAGGTGTGGAGTAACTCTGGTGTATGAAGCGGACTGAGGTGTTTTAGCATGGTCTATGTTGTTATTCTTATTTGACGGCGCCCATTGTAACGCCCCTGGTTAAGTATTTTTGGAGGAAAATCGCGAACGACTGTTGCCGGACTTCGTTCGCCGAAGTCCAAAAAGTGCAATCGATCCAGCCCGTGCTGGGCAGGCCATCCACCAACTTGGAGGATTGCAGCACTGCGCAACTGTTGTAGTTTCCTGCATTTGCTGAATGGCTGCAAATAATATTGCGACCCGTTAATAGTGCCTCATCGCTCTGTTGACAATCCGATAGGAAAACTTACGATTCGCCAAATGATGCTATGAGCAGCATTTGAGCAAATTTTCCAAGAGTTCCCTCCGGATCGCGGAGAAGCTTGATGACCCCGAAATGTAAAGCCGGCAAACATTCACCCCAATCTCGAAACAGCCGATCGAGAGTCTCGTCCGACGAACAGAGGGAACATCTCATGGTGCGGGCTGCAAAGTTGTATCACGACCTCGACCGCACCCAAAGCGAGATTGCAAAGGAACTCGGGCTGACCCGGTGGCAGATCGGCCGGCTGCTGAGCGATGCCAGAGCGCACGGAGTCGTCCGAGTCGACATCGTCCCCAGATCACCTCGTCGCCCGAATCTGGAAAGTGAGCTTCAACGACGCTACAAGCTCCGAGAAGCGGTTGTTGTCCGTGTTACGCTCGAAAACGAAGGAATCATCCTCGATAGCATTGCACTGGCCGGCGCGCAGTTTATTGCCTCACTTTACCCGAAGCCGAAAATGTTCGGAATATCCTGGGGCCGGACAATGGCGGCTATGGTCCGGTGGATGCCGCATGGCTGGAATCAGGGTCTCCATGTTGTCGTACTCAACGGCGGAACCGGGCGGACAAGTTCACCAACTCAACCAGTTGACGTCGCCGTTCGACTCGCCAATTCTGCCGGCGGATTCGCAACGATTATTCCAGTTCCGGCGATCCTGGGACTTCGATCCACGAAGGAGGCATTGGAACAGGATCCCGTGATTTCGACTGTCCTCGCTCTCGCAGAAAAGGTGACAATTGTCTGCTTCACGATGGAAGCCCTTTCCGAGCAATCGGTTCACGTCGAATCCGGGCACCTCACAAAACGGGAGGTCGCCGCGCTCCGCAAGAAAGGGGCAATCGGAGACATTCTGGGGCGCTTTATCGATATCGATGGCGAAATCGCCGACCGCGAAATCGACGCAAGAACAGTCGGACTCGATCCCGCCATGTTGCGTCGGAAAGAGTATTCGATCTGCGTCGCGGGCGGAGAATCGAAGCATCGCGTTATCCTCGCAGGGCTCCGGGCCGGTTATTTCAACGTTCTGATCACGGAGGAAAAAGCTGCGAGCTATCTTCTGCAAAACGGATAATTTTGTTTTTCGTTCACCCCCAGTTGAAGACACCCACTATGCGTACAACATCGGCCGACAAGCCGGCAGCGATCCACCGACCGGAAACACCGGGAAGAAACAACGGCATCCCGTTGGATCTGGGGTGGCTCAAGCAAGTCGCGGTTAACAGGAGTGCTGTAGAACGACGTACATCGACGCTGACTGCGCGACGCACCGTAAAAGAACAATGGCAGGCGGCATGGCTGCTCAAAGCGATCAGTTGTCTCGATCTCACTACGCTCGCCGGAGACGACACGCCAGGAAGGATCCATCGGCTTTGCGCAAAGGCCCGGCACCCGGTTCGGGCCGACCTGCTCGAAGCCATGGGAGTCGCCGATCTCGGGATCACGGTCGGCGCGGTTTGCGTTTACCCGACTATGGTTCCGCACGCCGTCCATGCATTGGAAGGGACCGGCATTCCAGTCGCTTCGGTAGCAGCTGCTTTTCCGGCCGGTCTTAGCCCGATGAGCTCGCGCCTTGAGGAGATTCGTTACGCGGTCCGGGAAGGAGCCGCCGAGATCGACATTGTCATTTCGCGGCAACATGTTTTGACCGGAAACTGGCAGGCGCTGTACGATGAAATTGCTGGATTCCGTGAAGCGTGTGGCGAGGCACATCTCAAAACGATTCTCGCCACAGGCGAACTTGCAACGCTACGCAACGTCCAGAAAGCCAGTTTCGTCGCCATGATGGCCGGGGCCGATTTTATAAAGACTTCCACTGGCAAGGAATCCGAGAATGCGACTTTGCCGGTGAGTCTCACAATGGTACGTGCGATCCGCGAATACCTGGAACGAACCGGACACGATGTCGGATTCAAACCGGCCGGGGGGATTCGTACCGCAAAGGATGCGATCGCCTGGTTAATCCTGATGAAAGAAGAGCTCGGTCAAGAATGGTTAGAGCCTGAACTGTTTCGGATCGGCGCCTCCAGCCTTTTGACCGATATCGAGCGCCAGCTGGAACATTATGTCACCGGCCGTTACTCCGCTCAATACCGTCACCCGATGCCCTGACGCCCTGCGCTGATTCGACCAGCATAAGACCGCCACCCCCTATGAAAACCGTCCGAAAGATCTTCGAAACAATGGAATATGGTCCCGCACCCGAACAGGCGGATCCAGCGTTGACCTGGCTGGAGGAACATGGGTACGCGATGCAGCCATTTATCAACGGAGAGTTTGCGAAGTTCATAGATGAGTCGCACTTCGAATCGATTAATCCGCGCGACGGTACACTCCTTGCCCGGCTCGTCCAATGCGGTGAGATCGAAGTCAATGCGGCTGTCGCGGCCGCGAAAGCGGCGTTTCCAGCTTGGGCCGGACTGACTGGGCACGAGCGCGCCCGATATCTTTACGCAATCGCGCGCCAGATCCAAAAGCATTCCCGTCTGTTGGCCGTCCTGGAAAGCCTGGATAACGGGAAACCGATCCGCGAAACGCGCGATATCGACATTCCGCTGGTCGCGCGGCACTTCTATCATCATGCCGGCTGGGCGCAACTGCGGAACGAAACATTGATCGGATACGAACCCATCGGTGTTTGCGGGCAAATCATTCCGTGGAGCTTTCCATTGCTTATGCTTGCATGGAAGGTTGCTCCGGCACTTGCCGCCGGCAACACCGTGGTCCTGAAGCCGGCTGAGTTCACTTCGCTCACCGCCTTGCTGTTTGCCGAGATCCTGCAGCAAATTGGCTTACCCAAAGGAGTCGTGAACATCGTCACCGGAGATGGCAAGACCGGTGAACTGATCGTTCGGCACAAAGACGTCAAAAAAATCGCGTTCACCGGATCAACCGAAGTTGGGCGAATCATTCGCCGCGAAACGGCTGGGACAGGAAAAAAACTCTCTCTGGAATTGGGTGGCAAGTCCCCTTTTATCGTTTTTGAAGACGCGGATCTTGATGGAGCAGTCGAAGGGATCGTCGACGCGATCTGGTTCAACCAGGGTCAGGTCTGCTGCGCGGGCAGCCGCCTGCTTGTCCAGGAAGGGGTCGCTGCAATAATCATCGAGAAACTCCGGCGCCGGATGGAAAATCTCCGCGTAGGCGATCCGCTCGACAAGGGGGTCGACATGGGCGCGATTGTTGCCCCGGCCCAATTGCAGAGAATCAAACAGCTCGTAGCACAGGGTGTCGCGGAAGGCGCGACCTGTTGGCAACCGAACTGGGCCGCTCCAAAGGAAGGTCTGTTTTATCCTCCGACGTTGTTCACCGACGTCGAGCCCGCGTCAGCACTCGCACAGATCGAAATCTTCGGCCCGGTACTCGTTACGATAACGTTTCGAACGCCGGGCGAATCGGTGGAACTTGCCAACAACACAAGATATGGCCTCGCGGCATCGCTCTGGACGGAGAACATCAATCTCGCTCTCGATATTGCACCGAAATTGAAAGCGGGCGTCGTTTGGGTGAATTCCACCAATCTCTTTGACGCAGCATCCGGCTTTGGCGGCTACCGGGAGAGTGGGTTCGGACGCGAGGGAGGCAACGAGGGAATGTATGAATACCTGGTCGCGACTTGGGAACAGCATCTACCGGCGTACGAACAGAGCGAAGTCACACTTCGCCCTTACCCATCGGCTAAACCGGTAAATCAGACACGCGCCGGAGCGTTGATCGACCGATCACCGAAACTTTACATTGGAGGCAAACAGACGAGATCCGAGAGTGGGTACAGCTATTCGATCGAAGACGCCGCCGGCCAGCACGTTTCAGAGAACGGGCTGGGTAACCGTAAAGACATCCGCAATGCCGTCGAAGCGGCCGGCAAAGCCGGCAGCTGGTCTCGGTCGACCGCGCATTTGCGCGGCCAGATTCTTTTTTATCTCGGTGAAAATCTTTCGGTGCGGGCGCCGGAATTTTCGGACCGGCTTGGATCGTTAACTGGAGTCAGCCAGAGCGAAGCGCTTTCGGAAGTCGAAAGAACGATCGAAAGACTCTTTTACTATGCTGGATGGGCGGACAAATATGATGGGAGCGTGCATCAAACGCCGCTTCGCAACGTCACCGTCGCAATGCGAGAACCGTGGGGTATTGTCGGTGTCGTCTGCCCGGCTGAGCAACCATTGCTTGGCTTGATCTCTCTGGTGGCCCCATTGATTGCGATGGGTAATCGTGTCGTGGCAGTTCCTTCCTGGCGGTTCCCATTGCTTGCAACTGACCTTTATCAGGTTCTGGATACGAGCGATCTGCCGCCGGGAGTGATTAATTTCGTGACCGGACATCCGGATGAACTGGCAACCGTGCTCGCTCAGCATGATGATGTTGCGGCGCTCTGGTACGTCGGGTCGGCACGAACCAGCGCGTTAGTGGAGCGCGAGTCCATCGGAAATCTGAAGGCGACCTGGGTTAATCACGGAAGACGCCGCAACTGGTTCGACGATCACCAGGCCCAGGGTTGGGAATACCTGCGCCGCGCCGTTCAGATAAAGAATATCTGGATCCCGTATGGTGAATAGCGGGAGGTGCTCCGGCGTGTACTAGTTGTCCTGATGGCTCTCCCAAAAACTCAGATTCTGCAGTGGAGCGACCTCGAAGCCTGTGCTGAACGAAGTGAGCCACGTTTATCCGAGATACCCAAAGTGGATGAGCGAACTTCGGCGGTCGGGGCAGTCAAGTTGCCAGTGTTTTAGCCAATTTGCGATGACATAAGGACCAAAATGGTTGAGCGGCTGCGCGCGCGCGCCGGTATGGTAAGTTTGACGGCGTTAGTTGCGTCATCGGCATGCGGGGCGCTCGGAGCGCCGGGTGGCGTTTCGCGAGTTGCCCCGCACGCCAGACAGGCCCGCTGTTGCGATCTCTTTCTGGGGGGTGGCGGGCCTGTAGATATCCGTCAGTGAGTGCTGTGAAAGGCCGTATGCTGCGGCTCATGGCTGAAGCGACTGACCAGCAAATTTCGATCAATGCGGCCAACTTTGGTGAATCCCCTTCCCGTACTCTTGCGCCAAAGCGCGAGCGCATGAAAACTGCGTGTATGCTGATCGTTCATGTTCACGTGCAGGTGAAACCGGAGTCTCTCGCGGATTTCATCGAGGCAACGACCGAAAATGCCCGGAACAGTCTCCGGGAACCGGGCATCGCAAGATTCGATGTCGCGCAGCAATCCGATGACCCGACACGATTCATTCTGGTGGAAGTCTATCGCGATGAAGAGGCAACCAAGGCACACAAAGAGACCAGCCACTATGCCAAGTGGCGCGATGCCGTCGCTCCCATGATGAGCGGGCCGCGCTCGAGTGTGAAATTTTC
>CAVVPV010000023.1:0-41103 GCA_963750185.1 uncultured Verrucomicrobiae bacterium | reverse complement strand
GTCGTAGCCGAACGTGATATCGCGATTCTCTGTCACACGTTTCTGGATGCGACTGAGCTGGAGCCGGATAATCGAACGCAGCATCGCGTCGCTGAGCGGATAATACGGGATGACAACAAGGCGGCCAAGCAGAGCCGCGGGAAACACCTTCAACAACGGCGTGCGAAGAGCCTTTGCGACACCTTCCGGAGAAGGCATCATCTCAGGATCCTTGCACATGTTCATGATCAAATCGCTTCCGACATTGGTCGTAAGAAGGATGATCGTGTTCTTGAAATCAATGAGCCGCCCTTCGCCATCCTCCATCATCCCTTTGTCGAAGACCTGAAAGAAGATTTCATGCACATCCGGATGCGCCTTTTCCACTTCATCCAGTAACACCACGCTGTAGGGACGACGGCGAACCGCTTCCGTCAGGATCCCCCCCTCCCCGTAGCCGACATAACCGGGAGGCGCCCCTTTCAATGTAGAGACGGTGTGTGCCTCCTGGAATTCACTCATGTTGATCGTGATGATGTTGCTCTCACCGCCATAGAGCGTCTCGGACAGCGCAAGCGCGGTTTCGGTTTTACCGACGCCGCTGGGCCCGGCCAAAAGGAAAACCCCGATTGGCTTGCCAGGATTATCGAGCCCAGCGCGCGAGGTTTGAATTCGTTTGGCGACTGCCTCGAGGCCGTGTCTCTGTCCGATCACTCGCTTCTCGAGACTGTCCGCGAGACTCAGCACGGCCTGAATTTCGTTTTTGACCATCCGTCCGACTGGGATGCCGGTCCAATCAGCAACGACCGACGCTACGGCCTGCTCGTCGACGCTGGGATGAATGAGAGGGTTCTCGCCCTGCAGGGCGGATAGCTCTTTTTCGGACTCCCGAAGTTTCGCGAGGAGCGCATCGCGCTCTTCCGGCTGGAGCTGTTCCACTTTCGTCTCTGGACCTTTGGTGTCTCCGTTTTTCGGCGGAGCGGTTTCGCCATCCAGCCTCAACTTTCGCCGGAGCTCGAGAATTTCGTCGACGACCCCCTTCTCCTTTTTGTAAGCGGCTTCCAGCGTGGCGAGGCGCTCTTTTTCTTTCTTAAGATCCGCCTCAAGATCCTGGGTTCTCTGCTCGTGATCAATTCCGATGGCCGATTCTCGATTGATAATCGCAAGTTCGCTTTCATAAGCCGATATCCTCCGGTGACAATCCTCCAGGGCCGGAGGAGTCGCGTGCTGGCTGATTGCGACCCGTGCGCAAGCGGTATCGATGAGACTGACAGCTTTGTCCGGAAGCTGGCGCGAAGGAATATACCGATGCGATAACCGAGCGGCGGCTTCAAGAGCCTCGTCAAGCAGATGCACTTTGTGGTGTTTTTCCAGCACCGGCGCAAGGCCACGGATCATAAGAACCGCTTTATCTTCATCCGGTTCGTCGACCTTGATCACCTGGAAACGACGGGTCAGCGCAGGGTCTTTCTCAAAATATTTTTTGTATTCTGCCCAGGTCGTCGCGGCAATCGTACGCAGCGTTCCGCGCGCCAGAGCCGGTTTCAGCAAGTTGGCGGCGTCACCTTGTCCGGCCGCACCGCCGGCGCCGATCAATGTATGGGCTTCGTCAATGAAGAGGATAATCGGTTTCGGAGATGCCTGGACTTCGTCGATTACCTGACGCAACCGATTCTCGAACTCCCCTTTCATGCTTGCACCGGCCTGGAGCAATCCAAGGTCCAAGGTCCTGAGGCTAACCTCTTTCAAGGCGGGCGGCACATCCCCGGCAACAATCCGCAACGCGAACCCTTCGACAACGGCTGTCTTTCCGACACCGGCCTCACCGGTTAGAATCGGATTATTCTGCCGGCGCCGCATTAGAATGTCGACAATCTGGCGAATCTCTCCGTCGCGACCGAGGATTGGGTCGATCTCACCTTTCCTGGCTTTATCAGTGAGGTCGACCGAGAACTTTCCGAGGGCCTCCTGCTTGCCCATTTGCCCGGGCGCCATTGCACCGCTTGTTTCGCCTGGAACGGCCCCGGCGGCCCCGGCCTGCTCCGCCGCGCCGAGCGACTCCTCGGGCGATCCAGCGGTTATCTTGCCGAAACTATCCGTGAGAGTCTCGAGTTTTATATTCGAGAATTCTTTCGAGAGACTGAGAAAAACGTTCCGCAAGGAGGGCGTCTTTAACAGGGCGACAACCACATGGCCGGTCCGGACCCGGTTCTCCCCAAAAAGAAGGGATCCGTACACCCAGCCGCGTTCGACCGCTTCCTCGAGGTGCGGAGAAAAATCCGAGATCGATGTGGCTCCGCGGGGAAGCCTGTCAAGAGCTGCCGTCAGATCCGTGGCCACTCTCGAACTGTTGACTTCGAAGTATTTGATAATCTTGTGAAGATCGGAGTCAGCCGATTGGAATATCTGATTTATCCAATGGACTAACTCGACGTACGGGTTGCCCCGGATCTTACAAAGGATGGTCGCACTCTCGACTGCTTTGTAAGCGATCGGATTTAGTTTCCCGAAAAGAATCGCTCTTTTGATTTCAGCCATGCGTTGTAGCCCCAAATTCCGTGGTCTACGGTCGGACCCGAATATCAGGTTTCGTGCAGGGAAGGCTCCAGGATAGGGATCGAACCTATCGCTATCATCTATTCAGTTTCACACACGCTATCAATATTAAACGGTTGCCGAGCAGCACCTGAAGTCCAAATGTCTTTTGTCCTATTCTATTGGAAACTATCAGGGTCAAAAATTGGATCGTCCGGGTCCCGGGCGAATTCTTTGCTCTTTAGCCAGGTCGTCCAGCCGAGCATCGCGCCCTGTCCAAGGACAATACCGCGAACATCCACCGCTTTCACGATACATTGGAGGTCCCAGTAGAATTCCTGGTTTACATAGTTCAGGACCCAATCTTTCAAACGCCTGAAACTAGGCCCGATCGGGACGAGGCGCTGCAGATCCGCAAAATCCATCGGACCCATCAGGATCCGGAATTTCAACTGCACTTCGTACTTTCGTTCACCGGCAATCGCGTTGATGCCAAGGCTCCCTGTTTCTGGCGTCTCACCCAGACGGCACTGGTTCTCCTTCGGGATCTTCATCCAGTACCCTTCGAACTCCCGGATCCTGGTTGGAATTCCGAAGTAGTTCCCGAGGATTGCTTCCAGGCCCTCGGCGTTGCGCGTTTGAGCAGACATCCGCCCCGAGAAATGGATCTTCGCCCAGTCCGCCACCGAGTCGCGATCCTGCAGCGAATCGGTGCCAATTCCAAAAAGACTTCCGAAATAGTCCGCATAACGCGCGTCATCCGCTCGATCGAAATCGACGCTCTTCTCGTTGGTGGCCCAGGCTCGGTAAAAAAATGAAAGCATCCGGTGATGAAAAATGTCCATGAACCGGACCAACGTCGGATCGTGAGCATTTCTCTGACGGTCGCGCGCGAACTCGGTCAAATGTTGCGGCAACGGACCATTTGGACCGAACAAGCCGAGAAAATTCACGTACATCCGGACGACGGCATTTACCTGCTGGACCTGCTCGATGCTGGAGGGAGCAAACGCCAGTGACGGTAGCTGGCAGAAGCGTATATATTCCTCTTCGAGACGAATGGAAGAACCCACGCGCGGATTGGACGGATGCTCCGACTCCAGGCGCCGAACCGCCTGGAAGAAATTGAATGTGTACGGCCGCAGCGCCAATTCCGCGGCTATGCTATCTGACGTTTGCCGACCAGACTCGGCCATCGCATGATCTCCCCGCGTCGTTGTGAGACAATGACAGTCTCGGTAAATGAATTGATCGATACATACCGGGCAAAAAACTGGGCCAGAACAGCCCCCATGATGAAGATCCCCGAACCTTCGAAGGCTGCTTCGTCGAAAATTACCCTGACCTCCAAACCGCGTGCGAAAGTCAGAGGGCCTGTGCTAGCCACCCTGCGAACCATTGGCGTCGCAACGACCGATCGAATCCCTTCGATTTGCCGGAGCGTATAGACATCGTTAGCATTGACGTAAAGCTTCAACAGATCCCGTAACGCAACGGCGCCGTCTCCTTCTTTCGTATCGAGGAGCGAAAGATAATTGAGAGAGAGATGGTTGATTGTTCTCCAGGAAGGATCCCCCTCCGCAACGGAGGCAATCGGCACCGTCGGTACCGCGTACCAGCGAATATTGGCGACCGGGGAATAAAGGTCTGTCACAAGATCTGTCTCCCCCGTGCCGATCGCCAGTTGAATCGGCAGATGCCGGTTTGTGCAGAGGGCAATTATATTGAGTTGGCTTAGTTCCCGCTTAAAAGGCGCAACGCTCGAATCGACCAGGGAAATGAAGACTTCGCTACCAGCATACGAGGAGATGGCGCCAAATTTCTTTTCTTTGGCGGTCAGGACCCTCGGGATACGGTTGACGGTATAATAGGATCCCGAGCGGCTATCGCCATCCCTTGCGAAGTAGAATGGTTCGAAACGCTGTTCTTCATTGACGTTGGCCAGCACGCCAACGACCTGCTGAATCTCAAACACTTCGAAGTCAATCGGCCGGGTTCGTTCCGGGACGACGTGAAATTCCGCAAATCGATCGGAAACGAGGACTGGATCCAGCCTCTTCGGGAAGAGGTTTATCACAGGCGTACAAAAGAGCGCGAAACTGTTCCCCTCGATGCGGTTGTCCAGCTTTGGCTCGGCTGTCTGGAGAGTGATCACGATCTCCAGATTATCGCCGTCGAATCGCTGTACAGCCGGCAGAAGCCCAGTCAATTCAAAGAAGAGGAATCGCTGCGGACACGCAAAATACTCTTTGAGGAGCCTGTACCCCTCGAAGGTGCGCGGCCCTCGGGGAAGCAATCCCTCTTCCTCGCCGAACCCGACTCTTCGGATTGTTGAAGCCGGCAATATCTCGCGGAATTCCCCTTGCCCCTTGGCCGGTTGGATGACCACGTTTTTCCCAAGAGCAAAGATCTGTTCATAGATCGAGATTGGGATCTCGTCGGCGCCCCGGATAAAAAATGGAAGGCGGTCAAGCTTCAGCTCTTTGAATTTTTTGCCTAGGGTGGTTTGCAGTCGGATCACGAGGGCAGCCTTCGCTTCCATCGATCCGGGAAGCCCAAGTTCGCCGATTGTGCGCGTGTAATATTTCGCGTCGCTGATTTTTAATGGCCAGAGGCGCACGTCGTGGGCCGTCCGGAATTGGCACGGCGTCTCATCGCTCTGGCTCCGCAGTGCAGTTCCTCGCTCCAGCAGGTAGCCATCTTCCGGTCCCGGTTCTTTGGGATCTGGCTCGAAATGAATCACGCCCATCGATGGGACGGGGCAAAGATAATGTGGATAAACTGTCTCGAGGAGCGTCTGGGTGAATCGCGGAAATTCCGCATCCAGCTTTAAGTGCACGCGCGCGGCCAGGAACGCGAATCCCTCGAGAAGGCGTTCCACGTACGGATCAGGACAGATCTCTTTGGCATCGCGGTCCAGCGCAAGTCTCCCCGCGATTTTTGGAAACTCACGCGCGAATTCTGCGGCCATCTCGCGAACGTGACGCAGTTCGCTGTTGTAGTAGGTCACAAGACGCTCATCCATTACCGGCTTCCTTCGTACTGCATTCACTCGACTCAAGGTCGAGCTCGGTCTTAATGAATAACCTTTCCGGCAACGGGTTCACCCACAATTCGCCAATCAATTCGATTGACAGGACATTCCGTTCGATCCCGACCTTTACAGTGAGCGTACGCCGGTCAATCCGCGGTTCGAACGTCACCAGGGCGTCGAACAGTTCCTTTTCGATCTCTTCGATATCCGGCGCGAGACGGCCATACAATTGACGCACGCCAAAGTTAATCACCGAGCGGTACGCCTCCTCGTAATCCGCGAATCTGGACTCCCCGACGGCCTCGTCAGGAAAGTGCCCAATCGAATTGAAAAGCCACTCCAAATCGCGCAGTACGCCCGCCCTGTAGCGTTGAACGGAAATGATCCTTTGGTTACGGCTCTCCACGCGAGTTCCCGGGTCATCGTCGGTAAGTCGGTCGAGCAGGCAGGGTTGCAATTTATCGAGCGGGGTGATCGTTTCGGCCATAGTTTCGCTTCCCTATACTACTACCGTTGCAATTAATGTTTTTCAGCGAGGTTTTTGCAAGGACCGGCATCGTTGGACATCGGAAGCCGAAGGTAGAGCGTAGGCATTCTGCCTGCGCCGCGCTGGACATGGACACACAGCAGCGGATGTACCTGGCAAGGAACGGCGGTGTTGTCAAAGCGAACTCACTCGCTGCGTTCGCCCCCAAAATGAACAGGCTGAGACGCCTGTTCTACCCTGGCTCCGCATCTGCCGCCACGCCACGCGTCGCCTCACCATGTTCCCTATCAGGCCTTCGACTCCGGAATATCTGCAGATGTCAGATCAGGCGCCTCAAATTCAATCGTTCGAATTTCCAGTAGTGGGTACTCGTTTACATCCGTTGCGAGCACCCGTTGTCCAAGGCCCGTGTGAACACCGCCTCGATCGCGCCATTCAGTTTTTCGTGCCAGTTTCAAGCTGTTTTCAGGCGCATTCTCTGTCTCGGTGTAGCGGGCTGGAATATGTCCCGAGGCTTCACCACCGTTCTCCCAGACGAATTGAGCGGGAGCCCAGACAAGATCACGCAAATCGGTAACCGGTTCGATAAAAAGCTGCCGGATACGGGAAAACGGCACCCAATAGTAGTGTCCTTCAAGAATCACCTCCAGCACGGGGCCCAGTCTCTCGTCTGCATCGGCAATCCATTCGAACGGCTCGCCATTCACCTTTCCGGAAGTGGCGGGTGCCAATTCAAAAGCCTGGTCGCGCAGTTTCGCGCCGGCGGAGTATTCTCCTCTGCCGAAAAAAGCCATCGCCTCAGCTAGAGATCCGATCCACTCCGGCGGCTCGCCAAAGATAATCGGGGTTCGCTTGCCGGCGAAAACTTCGCGTCGAATCGCCTCGCAAAGCAGGACCGGCGTAAAAATTCGTGACATCATCATGCTGTCCGAATCCATGTCGGCGAGAACCTGGAGCTGCGTGTTCGCTCGATTCCAATCCCCCAGAATACTGAAGAGCTGGAAAAGAAACACGCGCGGCTTTGGATTCGCAGGATCGTCCCGGACCACCTGCTGAAGAGATTTCAGCGCGTCGTCAAGGCGGCCTTCTTTTAGCAATTCTTCTGGTGTCATAGGCTTGTCAGAAAAAAAAGCAGTTAGATCCGGGAACGCTGCGCTTCCGCGCCTGATCGTCAATTCGAACCGGCCGCATCTGCCTGGACTGCAGCGCCTCGCGGCCTTTGCCTGGGGTTGAAGTAACTAAAAAAAACGCGGCCGGTGCACCCGGCCGCGCGATATAAGAGCGATTAAAGCTTCTTATTTGCCGCAACATCCCAGCCGGCCGGAATCGCAGTTCCTGCCGCGCCTTTATCATCCTGCGGGGTATAGTCGAGGTTAAACTTCGCGAAGTTCAGTGTGATGTTCTCCGTCAGCCGGTCTTCCCCGCCGGAGCCGCCGGTCGACACACTAGTAATCAGGACCTCCTGAAGCTTTAGCTTGATGTATTCGACTGGGCTACCGCCTGCCTTACGAACGACTAGGGTCGCCTCGTCATAGTGCGTACCGTTGCAGCAGGCCAAGACCAGTTTCGGGGTGGCTGCGTCAACCCATTTCGTAAAACTGACGTCCTGAACGTTTACTTTACCAGCTCCGGCGCCACCTCCAGTTTGTGCAGAGCCACTATTCGACAAGCCCCAGGACCAAGCCAAGATGTCCATCTCTTTTTTGTGCTTGTCGTCCTTCGACTCGCCGTCAACACCAGCTATTTTCAGAAAAATGTCGACTGCCATATATATACTTTATTCTTAGGTTAGTGCGCCGCAACGTTGCATCTATTCGTTCCGCTCACTCTGACCTTCCGGCTGCCCGCTGTGGCGCGGCAGCATAGGCGTTCGGACGTCAGGAATTACATCTACTGATTAAATTATTTACTTTTTACCGACGGAAGTTTTGAGACTAACCGCAGCGAAACGGTCAAACCCTCCAACTGGTAGTGAGGCCGCAGGAAGAACTTCGACGCGTAGTAGCCTGGGTTCCCCTCGACTTCAGTTACCTCAACCTGTGCATCGGCCAACGGTCGCTGTGCCTTTTGCGTTTCCGACGCGGTCGATCCATCGACGCAGAAGTTCTTTATCCAGTCGTTCAACCAGCGCTCCATATCTGCGCGCTCCTTGAACGTTCCGATCTTGTCCCGGACCATGCATTTCAGGTAATGAGCGAATCGGCAGGTCGCAAACAAGTACGGCAACCTCGCCGACAAATTCGCATTTGCAGTCGCATCCGGATCGTAATACGCAGCCGGCTTCTGAAGCGACTGGGCGCCGATAAACACAGCGTAATCCGTGTTCTTGTAGTGGGACAACGGCATAAACCCGTTTTTCGCCAACTCGGCTTCGCGCCGGTCCGTAATCGCGATTTCTGTCGGGCATTTCATATCCACCCCGCCGTCGTCGGTCGGGAATGTATGGACCGGGAGGCCTTCCAGCATCCCACCGCTTTCAGTGCCACGAATCTGAGCGCACCAACCGAACAGCTTGAACGCCCGGGTGATGTTTGTGCCCATCGCGAAGGCGGAATTCGACCAGACGTATTTGTTGTGGTCAGCACCTTCGACATCCTCTTCGAACGCGAAGTCTTCGACCGGTGACGTCTTAGCCCCGTACGGAATTCGTGAGAGAAACCGCGGCATCGCGAGACCGAGATACCGTGAGTCCTCGGAATCTCGGAGCGAACGCCATGGAGCGTACTCCGGCGTCTGGAAAATCTTCGTCAAATCGCGCGGGTCACTCAGCTCTCGCCAAGTGTCCATATTCATCACCGTCGGGGAGGCGCCCGCAATAAACGGCGCATGCGCGGCCGCTGCAATCTGTGCCATCCCGGCGAGCAACTCGACGTCTGGCGCGGTGTGGTCGAAATAATAGTCGCCAAGAATACATCCGTATGGCTGGCCGCCGGGAGACCCATACTCGTCTTCATAGATGCGCTTGTGGATCGGGCTTTGATCCCAGGCAACGCCCTTATATTTCTTAAGCGTCTTACCGAGCTCCTGCTTGGAGATATTCATCACACGGATCTTCAGCATTTCGTCCGTCTCGGTGTTGCTGACAAGATGGTAAAGGCCTCTCCAGGTTCCTTCGAGTTTGCGAAAATCCTCGTGGTGAATAATCAGGTTAACCTGCTCGGTGAGCTTGCGGTCGAGTTCCGCCACAAGCGATTGGATTGTCACCAGGACGTCATCCGAAATCAGTGAAGCGGATCCAAGCGCCTGCTGCGCGAGCGTCTTGACGGCTTCCTGCACCGCCGTTTTTGCCTGGTCGCTCTTCGGTTTGAATTCTTTTGTCAGGAGCGACTCGAACTCAGTAGTTTCGATAGTCGATGTGCCGCCTGCCAGCTCCGTTTGTGTCTGGGGATTCGGTTCAGCCATAATCGTTCTCCCTAGGATGCGCTCCCGGCCTCCTTCGAACTTTCAGGGTTCGGCGTTGCAGCAAGCGCACTTAAAAGTGTCGGATCGGCCAACATCTTTTTAACGACCTCCTCCGCTCCCACCTTGCCATCCATGTAAGTGATCAGATTGGAAAGCTGGTTCCGAGCGGTAAGCAATTTATTGAGCGACTCGACCTTTCGGGCCACCGCACCGGGTGAAAAGTCGTCCATACTCTCGAATGTCAGATCGACACTCAGGTTTCCCTCGCCCGTCAGAGTGTTCGGGACCCTGAGTGCCACACGCGGTTTTGCGGCTTTTAGTCGGTCGTCGAAGTTATCAATGTCGATTTCCAGGAACTTACGATCCGCGACGGGCGCAAGTGGATCGGCCGGTTTGCCGGAAAGATCCGCCATCACGCCCATAATGAATGGCAATTCGATTTTCTTCTGCGAGCCATAGACCTCCACATCGTATTCGATCTGAACTCTTGGGGCTCGGTTTCGAGCGATAAATTTCTGGCTGCTAGCTTTTGATGGCATAAACTTGACCTCTTATGTCGCGCGCACGAGATCGCATTGCACAGTACTAGAGACATTCGCGTCAGCAGGATCTATGCAAAAGACGTTTTAGAGCTTGTTAATGACTCCTATCCTCCGTTTGCATTATGGCACATGAAGGGTTCTTCAGATAGACGGAGACCAACCTGGAGAGACATCCTGCATCGCTCGCTTTCCTCCTGAATCGGCGTTCCCGGGCGCAAGTTGAATCAAGAGGCCAAAATATTTGGAATTTGTCAATGCGATAGTGCCTTTCGAAGTCCGCTCTGAAGCTATTCTTCCGGTTTCTCACCTGTAACCGTTCGAATCTGGGAGATTGAGTCCGGGGTAAGGTCATTTATTATCTCCATAAAGTCCATACCGGCGAGCCGCACCGCGCGTTTCAGAATCAAAGGAACAGGGCTGGATGGTTCCGCGTGTTCGTAAAACCGGCAGATCTTTTCGAGTAGCTTGATCACGTCTTCACGCGAACCGATCTCTCCGTCCAAGGACAGCGCCCTGCCGGCGGAGGATTGCTCAGCGATAGCCCCTGTATCAGCCTGCGCACCAGGAACGGCGACGTCGTCCCCCTTCACGTACGCGGCCACTCGGGTGCGCATCGCCACAAGTTCGGCGGACAAAAGCGATAGATCCGGGGCTCTCGCGGCTCCGACGCTTCTCGTGATCGAATCATCGATGGATTGTTCCAATGAAATGCACTCGTTCAGCAGATCCCGAGTCCGGCGGAGCTCTTCCGGTTTTGAGTCTCGGAAGCCAGCCTCGATCTGGGAAGTTGTCGGAACCGGCTTATCGCCTTGTGCGGGAGTCCCTGATTCTGCGCGAAGTATGTCGCCGAGATTGAAACTCCCCATCTGTACGGATTTGGACAACGGAAGAGCCCGTAATCGTTCGAGGATCTTAAGAGTATCTCCAAAAGTACCGATCGGCGTCGCCAGAGTTGCGACAATATTCATGCGCTGAAGCGGATCATTGTCGTCCGCCGGGTCGAGCTGTGGGTGGACGGTCGTCCAATAGGTTTCGATCAACCCTTTGACGAGCGTCAGACTCTCCCGGAATCCGGCGAGGCCATCCAGCTCGATCGACGTCGCGGCAAGCGTTACCGCGATCCGGAGATCCTTGGACCGCGCGAACAGGTCAATACAGCGAGCCTGCAGCTTTTTCCAGTCTGGGGGTTCAGCCGCCGAAAACTGCGTCTCCTCTTTTCCGCGTGCCATCGTTTCGAGCTCCTGCAGACCGACGTCATACGAGAGATCTTCTCCGCATGGTGCGTCCTCAGCAATGGGCTTCAACAGCTCTTCCGCGTTGATCATGGATGCGACTATTTTGAGATGCCGATTGTCAACAGACAGGATCTGAATTGGCTTGTCGAGCGCTATTTGAATACCTCACCCTAACGGATTATGACCACAGCCGGAGACGACGCTCCTACCGTCTATGATCAGGTTCTGTATCCATCCGCTGTATTTCCCCAAACCCACCCTAACCGACTTGCAACGGTCGCTTTTCTTCGAGGAGTTAATCCCGGGCCGATCGGCCGTTGCCGTGTCCTCGAGTTAGGCTGCGGTGTCGGAAGCAACTTAACATCAATGGCATTCCATCTGCCGGGAAGCGAGTTCGTCGGCTTTGATTTAGCGCGGCGCCCTATCGCAACGGGCCAGGCGTTCATTACCGAGTTAGGACTGCAGAATATCGCGCTACACGCGATCGACGTCTGCGAAGCGACAGCCGCAAAGTTTGGCCATTTCGATTTCATAATCGCCCACGGTCTATACTCGTGGGTCCCGAAACATGTTCGCGAGCGGATCCTGGCGATTTGTCATGAAATGCTGACTCCTCAGGGCGTCGCTTACATCAGCTATAATGCCTACCCCGGCAACCACCTGCGGGACATGGTTCGCAGGATGATGCTGTTCCATACTGCAGCAATCGAGGACCCTGATGAAAAAGTCGGACAAGCTCGCGGCCTGTTGAAGTTTATCGCCGAGTCCGCAACCAAACCCGACTATTACGTCGCGGCCATCCAGTCACAATATGATCGAACGATCAAATACGCGGACCAAGCTTTCTTTCACGATGATCTGAGCGCGGTGAACCAGCCCTTCTATTTCCATGAGTTCAATGCAGACGCCGAGCGCCACGGATTGCAATTCGTCGGAGAAGCTAGCTCTAACGATTTATTGCCCGGAAAATTCACCGATCAAGTCATTGAAAGAATGCGGGATCTCGAAGCCGCGCCGGAATTTGTTCGGGAACAGTACAAGGACTTCGTTCGCGGCACCGCGTTCAGGCAGACGCTGTTGTGTCACAAAGAGATTACGCTTGCGCCGGATTTCCTCGTCGACCGGATTCAGAAGCTTTATGCATCGTGCGATGCAGCCCCGGAGCAGGCCAATCCGGAGGCGGGCACGGCGCCGACACGGTTCGTGCGTCCCACCGGAGCGGAACTGGAAACAACGAACCGGTTCGTTTGCGCGGCGCTAAAAATCCTGTTTTCCAGGTGGCCATGCGAAGTTGCGTTCGAGACGCTGCTGGCCGGCGCGTCGCGCGAAGCAGAGTTAACCTCCGGAGCCGACGAGTCCGAAACGCTCACCCACGCATTGTTACGCGCGTATCGAACCGGATTCGTTCAACTGCAGATTGCTCCGCACCAGCTCACTAACGTGGCCGGCGAGCGTCCCTCCACCAGCAAATTAGCGCGATGTCAGTTAAGGCACGGCGATGCAGCGACGAATCAGCTCCACGTCGCGATAAAGTTTCCGGATCCTCTCAGTCGCCAGCTTCTTCTGCTTCTCGACGGCACGCGCGATCGGGAAACGCTCACGCAAGAGCTGATCGATTTCGTTCGGAAAGGCCTCGGCAAAGTGGTCGAGGATGGAATCCAGGTGGAAGACATGGATCAAGTGGCAATCATCTTGCGCCGCCGGGTCGACGAAGGGCTCGTTTCCCTCGCACGGGAAGGGATGCTGGTGAGCTAGATTGTCGGGGTCTAGCCATTGCGAAATTGTCCTTTTCTTCATCGTCCTCACTTGCCCAACGAAGCCTTGGCGAAGTTGGGCACTCGAAATTCTCACTTCATAAACAGCCCGCGAATCGTTTGCTAAGAAGCACCGTCGAATGTTCCGGCCGCGTAACGAATTCCACCCGGTCGAAGACGCGGCGGACGAACGGAAGTCCGTAGCCGCCGATCCGCGATTCGTCCGGAACGGCATGGTGACCTGCTTCAGATGTCAGGCCAATTCCCCAATGCTCGATTAGAAACGTGATCGAAGTCAGATCAATCGTTGCCTCACACCGGACTCGCCCGGGATGACCGTTGTAAGCGTGCCGATAGATGTTAGTAAATATTTCGTCGCAGGCGAGAATCGCGTTGTAGCTATCAGCCTCCCCTAGCCCGGAGTATTCCGCCCATTCCTTGCAGAAAGCGCGTAATTCCGGAATTGTTCCAGGCGAAACTTCGCACTCTGTTGAAGGTTCCGGGTGCGGTGACGAATCGGTCACCAGTAGCGCCGTTGCATCATCGCGGTCCGGGCCGCTTTTGGAGAATTCCCTCCAACTGGCTTCCAGTGCCGCCAGCGGTTCCGAACGCGTATCGACGCTTCCCGCGAGCGCATCGGCCAGGGCGAACGCGCCGAACTGTTCTCCCTCGTAGTTCCGCGCTTCAACGAATCCATCTGTCAGCAGAATCCATTTGCGCCCGACCGCCATCGGGACCGCCAAAACCGGAAATACAACCGCTGTTTCAACGCCCAACGGAGGATAAACTGGACAAACCAACTCTTCCCATCGACTGGCCTGTGATAGGAACCTGGGCCGGTATTGACCGAAGCTGCAGGCGGAAATCACGCGGCGCTTCCGATCGATTAATAGAACGGCCAGCGTCGTCAAGCTTCCCGCGTCCTCCGCAGTCGCCTGAATCGAGTTGTTAAGTTCCGCCAACCACTGCGGCAATCGTTCCGGACTGCAGGAAAGCGCCGTCAGCGAAATCAAAGTGCAGACTCGAGCCGATTCGAGCGCCGCCGGGATTCCTTTGCCGCTCGCATCGCCGACCGCGACGAGGAGACATTGATCCCCAACCTCGCGGTACGCATAAAAATCTCCACCAATATCCGCCGCCTGCTCCTGAAATACGCGAATCTTGAGCACGTCCCACTCAAAGCTTCTGGAAGGCATAAAGGAGACCTGAGCCTGTCTCGCGATCGATAATTCGGCATGGCGATAGGCATCTTCTATTTCCTTCTGTTTTGCCTGTTCCCACACTTGCATCCGGGTCAACGTCGCGGCGATGAGAGAACCAAACGCCAGGAAGACTTCCTCGTCGAAAGAATCAAATTGCTTCCGGTCGATCGGGTTCAAAGCCTGCATTACTCCATGACAGACCTCGCCGTCCAGGAGCGGTATCGTCAGCATCGCCTGCGCAGGTGTCCTTGTTTCAGCTCCTATTCCTGCATAGTGATCGCTGTCTGTCTGCGCGTTCGCAGTATTTTCAGCGAGTCGCGTTCGGAAAACGCGTCCGGCGATCCCTTTGCCGGAGGGGACGCGAAGGACGAGATTTTTCAATTCGGCCTGCGTACCTCGAATCAGCAAATCGCCTGTTCCGGGATCGGGCAACGACACCGAGCAGGCCAGGCAGTGCATGACGTCACGGGTGGAGGCAAGAATTTCGCCGATCAGTTCATCCACGTCCGCGGCGCTGCTGAGCGAACGCGCGGCAGCGATCAAACACCGGTAAGCCAGTTCTTTTCGTTCGGAAAATTCGTCCATACGCTACACTATCAATGCTTGGGCGTGGGACTTGTCGCAGGCGGAAGCGATCGGGTTGTAGTCAGGTAATGAAATGGGCGGCTATGAAATTGTTCAACGGCCTGAGTGGCGATCACCGCAAGATTTCTGATCTGGTCGCTCGCTTGAGTGACCGCATCGCTCGCGTGACCCATTTTTCCGAGCAGTTTTTGAGCTGTTTCGGCGTCGGCGCTGAGCAGTTTTGCAGTCTCTTCAAACACATGCAGAACCTCGCCGATGCTCCCCTGCTGTTTGCCCTGCACATCCGAAAGCTGGCGGATGCTGTCGCTGCTAGCCCGCAGGTTGCCGACAATCGCTTCGAGTTGGCCACGAATCGATTGATCTTGCTGGCCTTCCGGGCCGTTGATTATCGCCTGGAGGCTCGAGACGAGCTCGTCGATCTTTGTTTGTCCATTCGAGTCTTTTTCAAGGAACAGGCTGCTCAATGCTCCAACGCCTCGATCGATCACATCGCCAATGCTCGAAAGTCGTTCACCGGCCGTTACACCATAAGCCTTTACTTCAGCCATGGTGTCGTCAAATCCGGGCAATACGGCTTCCAGTTTCGTTGCGTGAATACCGACGACCTCCTGGCCGTTGGCGAGTCTGGGACCAGCGTCATTCTGCGATTCATTTCCCGGCCCATCCCCGGCCGAAAGCCGAGGTAGCCGCAAAGCAATCGACGCATCCCCTAGCAAAGTCGGCTCGAGATACGCCCTTACGTCAGCCGGAATGTACAGTTTGCGCTCAATGACCACCTCGACCTTCACAGCTGTCTGCCGGTTTCCGGGCGCATAATCCAGGCGCGTGACATAACCGGCCGGAATCCCGAGAAATGTCACCTTTGAGCGTTCGTGGATTCCAGCAACGTCGTCGAAACGGATTGTGAATGTGAGATACGGCTTCCTGAACGGATTTTCTTCGACACCGAAGTATAGTCCGGCAATCAGCAGCAGAACGACCGCGATGCCAACGATCAAACTGATTCCACGCTTTTTTGGATCGCCGTCGCTCATATAGACCAAAGTGCAGTCTGGAATGTTGCGAAGTTTAACATCCACCCATAGTTTAAATAGCAAAACCGCCCGGGCCGAGGCTGAAAAACCGCTTCACCACCGGATGCGCCGATGCGCGAAACTCGTCCGGATTTCCTTGCATGATAACTCGGCCTTGAAGTTCGCCGTCGCGCTCTCCTCCCAACATAATAGCGCGATGGGCGATCCTGAAAAAGCTTGCAATATCATGCGTCACAACGACCGCAGCGGCGCCAATCCGTCTTGTTAGCCGGATGAACATTTCGTCAATTTCGTGCGTGCTGACCGGATCGAGACCGGAGGTTGGTTCATCTGCAAAGACCAGATCGGGATCCAGCGCCAGTGCTCTAGCCAGCGCGACGCGTTTTTTCATCCCGCCGCTTATCCCGGATGGCCGCTTGGATCCGTGCTCCTCAAGTCCAACCATTCGAAGCTTGAGCCGCGCTGTCTCCGTCAGAATTGCGGGGTCCATCTGCCGGTAATGTTCGCGCAGCGGCAGATGCACATTTCCGAGTAACGAAAGAGATTCTATCAGCGCACCGGATTGAAAGAGCATCCCGCATCGGATGTGCATTTCTCTCAACTCTTCCTCTTTCATCGCATGAATGTTCCGTCCAAATATCCGAATTTCTCCGGAGCTGGGCGGGAGAACGCCGATCAGGATATTCAGTAGAGTGCTTTTTCCGCAGCCGCTTCCGCCCAGAATCACGAAGGTCTCTTCTGGAAAGACTTCGAAGCTGATTCCGTTCAGAACGGTTCGCCCGTTCGGGAATTTCTTCGTCACGTTAATCACCTCCAGAATGGGCGATAGCGCCTCCGATCGTTCTGCGGTCATTGGTTCAACTTCGATCTCCCTGTTGCTGATCGTCAAACAAGCTGGATTGAGGTAACAGCGGCATTGGCGAGTGTGACAACAATCACGGCCATTACCACTGATTGGGTCGTCGCTTCGCTGATTTCCCGTGATCCGTTCCGGACGTTTAGACCTTTATAGAACGCGATCGTTGCGATCAGGAACGCGAATAGCGCGCTTTTAAGCAGGGCAATCAGCACGCTCCAGAAGTTAGCTCCGTCGAAAACGTAATATATATAATCGGCAATGCTCATCTTCAGGACCGTGCCGCACAGTAGCCAGCCGCCGATAAGCGACGCGTAGATGCAGACTAGTGTCACAACCGGCAACATGAGCTGGAAGCCGACGAAACGCGGAACGAGCAAATAGGATTCGACGTCGATCCCCATCGTAAACAGGGCCTTGACCTCCTCGGAAACCTGCATCGCGCCCAGTTCGGCGGTAACCGCAGAAACGCTCCGGCCCGCGAAGATCAGGGCGACACCGACCGGGACAACCTGTTCGGTCAGGATGACCCAGAGTAAACTCGGGACGATCTCCACCTTGCCAAGTTGGCTGAGCTGGAGCTCAAGAACGAGTCCCAGAACAAATCCCGCCGTTAAAGCAATCAAACTTGCCGCAGGAATCGCTCCGACACCGATCGATTGAATTTGCACGGTCACATTCTCAAATGTGACGGCCGATGGACGGAACAAGGTCCGCGCCGTCGCTTCCAGTAATTGCTTTACCAGACTGACATAACCAATCCTGGTGGTAATCATCCGGCGACCTCAAGAGCCTGCCTTCGCGTCAATGCAGCAGAGCGTTGCGAGCGCTGTCGATGTCAGCAAAAGTTGGAAGTTCCTTCTGCAATCCCATCATCTCAAAAGAACCCTTGATTCGATCAGACATCCCGATTATCGCGACGCGAGATTTGTCTCGCTTTTTTCGCGCGTAGAGGGTGATCACTGCCCAGACAGGGCTGTTGATGAAATCTGTTTCGGACAAATCCACCAGCACTAAGCGGATCTCGTCTCGGCCGGCTCGCGCGAGGCAATCCTGGACCGCCGAAATCGCGAGAATATCGGCCGCCCCCTTCAGACTGAGGATCCTGTCGTGCCCTTCCGTCCGCTCGCTAATACTCAGCTGCGCCGCCCTCTTCATTGCAGCCTAGCGTAGCTGTCCGGTCTCTTGAAGGCGAGCTTTTTTGCCGCGCGCGGGGACGAAGCTCAGGAGCGAGGTCCTGAGCTCTTCCGATGCGGAGCCAGACGGCAACCGCTTAGACCACTAAAGCCCGAACGTTACCGAGCCAAAAGTAGAATAGGCGTCCCGCCTGTTCATTTCGCGAATTCTCCGTTTCTTGCCGGAGGCTTGATCGGCGATTGACCATGCCCGGTTCGGGCTATATCAATCGTTGGTTTCTTTATGGCTCAACGCATCGGCAAATGCACGAATTACTCGGGTTGCAAACTGGCGTACCGAAACGAGAAAATCACCGTTGTTACCAAGGAATTTCGTTGTCCGGAATGCGGCTCGCCGCTGGAGTCACTTGGACCGAGGCGGACCGTGTCGCCGGTGCTGATTCTTTCGATCGGAGTGGGGATCGTGCTCGTTTTAGCGGTCGCGGCGATCCTCTGGACTCTCAGCAGCGCTCCGAAACGGCAACCCTATGTCCTCGAGTTGTCGCCAACGCCCGCTCCGACGCCAACACAGACACCAACGCCGACACCAACGCCGACACCGGCTCCCAGCGAGTCCCCCGCACCTACACCCGCTCCGACGCCAACAGCCAATGCTTCCGGAACGCCGATCAACTTCGATCTAACCCTGCCCGAAATCGCAGAAGTGAAGCGTGAGGTTCTCAAGCGGATCGACCAGATGCCCAACGTTTCCGCACAAAACAAGGATCGTCTCTACAGCGCAGTCGAAAGAGCTCGCGGCATGGGGCGTTTATTCACTGTGTCATTCGAGACTTCGTTGACTAAGGTTTCCCCGGAAGCCCTCGCAGACATGAAAAGTCAGCTGGAGCGACCCCAGATAAAGTCCTACATTGACGACCCGACTCTTGTTCTGGTCATCCTTGGGTACGCGGACAAACAGGGCGACAACCAAAAGAATCTGCAGATCTCAAGTGCCCGGGCCGAAGAGGTTAAGGATGTGCTCCGCGACCAGCTCGGTATCCAGAATGTGATGCATACCGTGCCGATGGGAGGTACCGACTTGCTCGATCCCCGCGAGCTCGCAAAGAACCGGATTGTGGAAGTCTGGGCGGTTTTGCCTTAGGCAGGAGTCAGGAGTCAGGAGTCAGGAGTCAGGAGTCAGGAGTCAGAAGGCAGAAGGCAGAAGGCAGAAGGCAGGAGTCGGGAGTCAGAAGGCGGTTTGCAGGATAAGAAGGCGGCCTCCATGCGATGAAGATTTCGACACGGCTAGCAGTCAATTCGAAGCCAGTACCTGTTCCAGCCACGGACATTTGCAACTCCTGACTCCTGACTCCTGACTCCTGGCTCCTGAATTCCTTCCTTCTTCACTTTTGTCGCGACGCCTTCTTGGCAATGACCTCGTATATGGCG
Source organism: uncultured Verrucomicrobiae bacterium (assembly GCA_963750185.1). Lineage (GTDB taxonomy): Bacteria > Verrucomicrobiota > Verrucomicrobiia > Chthoniobacterales > JAFAMB01 > JAFAMB01. The sequence goes on along the minus strand of CAVVPV010000023.1, from coordinate 21,894 downwards.
TCGTGGACTTCCAGATTCTGATTCCAATCCGCAACAACGAGGCTCCTGGAGCGGAGGAGCAATAGACTGATCTGACTGATCGGTTCGTCGAAAATTTGATCCAACGAGGTCGATGGGGCATCTCCGAGGTCTCTGCAATAACTGTCCGGGCCGATGCCGGGAAATAAGCGGACGATCACGCCGATCGTCTCCCACCAGAGATCGGACGGAATGATTCCCGCGGCAGTTGTCCGAACACCGGCATCTCTCACAAGCCGATGCGGACCGAGTGACTCGGCCCAGCGCGCATCCTTTGCGACGATACTCTGCAGGCGCTTTCCAAGAGAGTTGTCCGGCTTGTGCTCGATAGCAGCCTCTCGAGCGAGGCTGAGAATCTCGTCCAAAGCGATCGCAAGCGTATTCTCTGCATCGACGAGCAAGATCCGAACGGCAAGCACCCCAAGGGCGTACATATCGCAAGGAGACGTGAGAAGAGGCAGAATTTCAAAACTCGCGTTATTGACTGAAGCACCCTCCATCTCTTCAAGCCCTATTTTCTCGGATGCCGAAAAAATCTGTGGAACTGTACGAAATCTCGTTTCCCCTTTTGCAAGCGCTTCGGATTCGTCGACGTGCCCATAGAGGTCAACTCTGCCGCCGGCGATCGGAAGTCGCACATGGATCAAGTCACTGGAATTGACATTCATTCGCTCGTCCGTTGCTAACGTCGCTTCGAGGCTTGTGCCGCCCTGTGCCGGTGGAAGCACCCTCCGGAGGCGAACGCTTGCCACTCCTAATTCCGCTGAATATCTCGCTTGCGGCCGGTAAACGGAACGGCCGTGCAACTCTGGTGGCAGAAAGTACCGAGCGGCATTGCCCCCAACAGAAAGGGCCATTGCACAGCTTGACTCCGCCAAGTCCACCTTTCCGCTCCAGAACAGCGGGAGCCCTGTTCCCAACTCAAAGAGTTGGACCCGAAAGCTATCCGCGCTAAGGACGAGAAAAGGCAATTGCTGAAACCGGATTGCAGCTCGCGTTTCTTCGAGCACCTGCAGGACCAGATTCAGTTTTAGATGGAAAATCTCTAGCAATCGCCCTCCCCTGCCTGCTCGCCCGCTAAAGAGATGCGCGCCGCGATAAAGGATTGCCTCAGCGTCAGCAAGCTCCGAATAAGGCGAACCAAGGCGAAGAGTTTCTTTTCCGGAAACGATTCCGGTCCAGACTTTGCCGGAGAGTAAATCTGCGAACTCGGCAAGAGCGAGCGGCGCCAATGGCCGTACAAGGAGCAGCCCTCCACCTGGATTGAACAAGTAAAAACCTTTGAACTGCTCGGTCGCCGGTCTGACTCCCGGCGGAAGAGGTGCATCGGTAGTCACCGCCAGGAACACCGGTTCCTCGATACCGGGCCCATTCCACAAATAACGATGCAATGAGGAGGCATAGGAGGGCAAACCGGCCAGCTCCAGTGCTTTTTCGTCCTCACAAAGGATAAACGGACGGCCGGTCACCGGCTCAACCGGATGGACCAGCGCGCCTTCGTTGTCGTCGACTAATGCGGGAGCAGGATGGCTAAACTCGGCACCAGTCTCGATGATCGTGCCACGTTTCAGCGTGCGAAACATCGCCGCGCGCTCGGACCATCGGCGATCGAGGACGGCGTTCGTCAGTTGCTCGAGCCGTGCGTGGAAACTGAAAGCGACGCGGTCAACGTTCTGTACCCAGACTTCAACGGATGCCTTTGGATGCCCGGCCCGATCGACGATGCAACCGAGATAAATCGAAGAATCGATTGTCTCCCGCAGCAGGATGAAAGGCGGCGATCCAGAACTGTCGACCCGCACAAACAAGCAGATCGCAAGCGGCGCGTCACGGTCTTCGGCCCGAAGTGAAACCAGTCGATAGCCTTTGAGCGGTTGGGCGTTATCGAACTGCAAGGAAATCATTTTGCGGACCCTAACACTCTCTCCGCTGAACGTCACCTCGACTCTGAGTGCTCGAACGAATAACAAATGCAAACCGGATCGCTCCGAGCGCCTCGCTTCGCCTCGATCACTCAAGCCAAACCGAAAGGACCCGGGGTCAGACCCGGTTCGTCACTTCTGCACTATTAACGGGCCTCCGGCTATGCCATGGGACTTGTTGACGGCGGATACGTCGGCATTGTGAACGCTACGCCGGATTGTGGCGGATGCGTCAGCATTGTGAACGCTACGCCGGATTGTGGCGGATGCGTCGGCATCGTGAACGCTACGCCGGATTGTGGCGGATGCGTCAGCATTGTGAACGCTACGCTCGCTTGTGGCGGATGCGTCGGCATTGTGAATGCAACGCTCGCTTGTGGCGGATGCGTCGGCATCGTGAATGCTACGCCGGATTGTGGCGGATGCGTCGGCATCGTGAATGCAACGCTCGCTTGTGGCGGATGCGTCGGCATCGTGAATGCAACGCTCGCTTGTGGCGGATGCGTCGGCATCGTGAATGCAACGCTCGCTTGTGGCGGATGCGTCGGCATCGTGAATGCAACGCTCGCTTGTGGCGGATGGGTCGGCATCGTGAATGCTACGCTCGCTTGTGGCGGATGCGTCGGCATTGTGAATGCCAATGTGCGACGTGTGACCGGCTCGGCCGATGTCGCGAAGTATAGTGGTGCTGCTAGAATCGATTGTTGATCGTTATCAAAACAGCCATCAATAGCGTTGCCGGCTGGCAACGCGACCTGGCTCAGTCCCGAGGTGAAAACCCCGGAAACAAGAGCGCAGAATGTAGCGGATACTAACGCTTTGTTTATCATAGCGAATGCAGGTATGCTGATCAGCTTCCATGCTTCTAAAACTTGGTAATTATGGTAATTACAACAAGGTCTCCTCGAATTGATTTAAGTAATGTTTCACTAAACGCCTCGTAGACTCATCAATTATTGAGGGTGGTCAATGTTCGATATTGGACCAATTAACGGTCCCGGCTTTCACAAACTGTTTCTGTTCGAGTTCGGGGGAGAATCGCGCGCTGGCCAAGAACAGTTCTAAAAATAGTTTCGATTAGTGTGTATATCACGCAAAGAGAAGCCCGCGTTCGATCGAACACGGCAGAGAACCGCCCTGAAAGTTTGCACGCTGAACGGTCGTAACACGATCGCAACATGGGGCTCAGCGCTCCGGCGTGAGCTCGACTGATTTCCAGGGTCCTCAGAAACCCGGGAGGAATAGACGGGACACGATTTCTCTAGCCCGTATTCCTCACGGCCGTATGTGGTTAACCCGGTATAAGTACCCTCCCCAATCGTCCTCATCCTCGTCCTCGTCGTCGTCCTCGTTCTCGATCTTTGAACGTTGCTTGCAATCGGTGCGCTTCCCGCGTCCAAGGAAGGCGAGAACGAGAACGAGGTTGACGACGAGGACGAGGATGAGGACGATTGGGGAGGGTAGAATAATTCCGCTGCGACAGGATGTCACGGTCGCGCGCCAAAGGGCATCGACATCGCCCACCCGGTCTGCTAGAGATCTTTCCTACAGCTATCTGTTAATTAAACCTCAAAACCTCTATGTTACATATTATTTGGTCCATCATTCTTGGGTTCATCGCAGGCGCGATCGCCAATTTTATCATGCACACGCACATGGGCTTCCTATGGACGACAATCCTGGGAATCGTCGGATCGATTGTTGGCGGGCTGATTGCCAGAATCTTTTCGAAGCCGGCGGATGGCGCCGCAATTTCATCCGGCCGGTCTGATCTTATCTGTCATCGGCGCAATCATTGTGCTATTCGTAGCGGGTAAATTCCTTTAATCCGCATGTTCTGCTAAGACCAAAGGGAGTTCCGAGCGCGCCTCATACCCCGGCGCGCCGGTTTGGGGTGTAAGAAGTACAACGACCGCCGGGGTCGAACTTTTCTCGCAAGCGCTATTCAGCGTACGTCCGGACTCGGTTTCTCCATCCGGGAAGCCACCGTTTTTCACCACGCGCCACAGGAGAATTCGCAACCCGCCGAGTCAAAACCTCATCAGCAGACCGTGCAAATTCTGCTTTCGCAGGTCCGTTGCCCATTTCCTCCAGGACCTGCAACAGACCCCAACCCTCCCCGCGATAACGTTCGCTTGCAAGCGTGCCTTCACCTTTGAAATTGACGTAGTCGACCAGGGCGTACAGCCCACCCGGTTCGCCCGCTACACGGTCGAAATTTCTTCTAATCTGTTCACGACGCTCGGCCGGAGCCGCCTCCAGTATCTTCGGCAGCGCCCGCTCCAGCCTCAGTGCGGCAAACTTGGCCTGAAGTCCGATCGTCCCGGTAAGCAAAGCCCTTAGCTCCTTCATCCGTGGCGTTTGTTCATCGGCCAGGAATTGAGTGCGGCTCGACCAAGGACACACGCGTCCCTGAGTGAGCCATTCCGGGACCGATACCCCTTGCGACTCAAGGTAACGAACCAGTGGCGGAAAGCTTTCTTCAAACGGGCCCTTCTCACCGGCCGGATACCAGATAAAGTGGCCGATCCCAAGCGATGCGAACTCTTCGCCGTAATTCCAGGCGGTCAGCCCTGCGATCGAGCCGCCCGACTCATTCTGCCAGAGCCGCCGGCCGATTCGTTCCGCTTGGGAGTCAGAGAGCTGGATCGACTGAGCCAAACTGTGTCCGGTTGTCTCAAGAAAGATGGCAAAGGAAGCAAGCCTGAGAATCTGGAGAGCCAAATTCGGCGATGTGCGACTCTTCATCATCGAAGCAGATATTCTGCGGAGTCAATTGCGGCAAGAAAGTCTGCGCGTTGGGTTGCATCTTGCATTCGAATTGGCTCCTCAGGAGAATCTTCCCGCGGCCGAAGAGCCAGTGCCCACCAGGCCACATCGTGCCACCCGCCCGCTTTGTATCCTACGCCTCGGTAGACGCCGACCGGTTCGAAACCAAATCGCTGGTGAAGCCGAACGCTCGCCGGGTTCGGTAGAGTAATTCCGGCGTATGCGTTGAAGAAGCCTTGAATGCGCAAAAGCGCGAACAACGCGGTATACAGCGCCGTTCCAACTCCCAGGCTGCGACTGCTTTCAGACAGGTAAACCGCCACGTCGACCGACCATCGGTACGCTGCCCGATCATGGTGCCGACCCGCATACACGTATCCAAGGACCTTGCCCTGTGACTCGCACACAAGCCATGGATAGTGCTCAGAAACCGTCCGGATGCGGCGCTCGACTTCGGAAACCGAAGGGATCGTTGTTTCGAACGAAACGGGAGAGTCTTCGCAAAAGGGTCCATAGATCCCGACGACTGCCTGTGCATCAGACTCTCTCGCCAACCGAATTTTGCCTGTCATCTTCCCTAGCCCTTTGTCCTTGGAAACGAGTAATTTGAATAATTCGCCGCAAAAACGCATCTTGTTATTTTCAAAATCGACATTCAAGTCGCGAATGGAATGGCTCTGTCTGATGGCCGGCGCGGATTGCAAAAAGTTTCGCTTGAACATTCAGACTCCTTCAAGATAGCTTTGCGAACCCTTCGTATGCCTTCCTCCTCCAATCCACCATTCCTGTGGGGAACAGCCACCGCCAGCTATCAGATTGAAGGTGCGACCTCAGAAGACGGACGGGGCACGTCTGTTTGGGACACCTTCTCTCACACTCCGGGCAAGGTCGAGCGCTCTGAAAACGCGGATATCGCCTGCGACCACTATCATCGTTACGTCGACGATATCCAACTGATGCGCGATCTCGGCGTGGGCGCTTACCGATTTTCGATTTCGTGGTCGCGAGTTCTGCCTGAAGGGACGGGACGGCAAAATCAAAAGGGGTTCGATTTCTATAGCCGCCTGGTAGACGGGCTTCTGGCCGCCGGGATCGTTCCGTTTGTGACATTGTTCCACTGGGACTTGCCGCAAGCACTGCAGGACCGGGGCGGTTTCATCTCTCGCGATATCGCCGGGTGGTTCGCCGACTACGCCGTCCAGACCGCAGAACGGCTTGGCGACCGCGTGAAGCACTGGATCATGCTGAATGAACCATCGGTCTATTCGCTTCTCGGGCACGCACTCGGGATACACGCACCGGGGGTCACCGACGTGAATTCGTTTTTCGCCGCAACGCACCATCTCAACCTCGCACAAGGAAGAGCAATTCAGGCGCTTCGTGCAACGGATTCGTCGTTCAAGCTCGGCACAACGTTGAATATCCAACGCGGGGTGCCAGCCGACAAATCCAAGGCATCCGCTATTATGGCCGAGCGGCATACCGATCTGTGGAACGGTTGTTTTTTAGGCCCGCTGCTTGCCGGTGAATATCCGGAGCGCGTTCTTCCAGAGCTTGTGCCTCACATTCAGGAGGGCGACCTCAAGGTGACGCGTCAGCCGATCGATTTTCTGGGGGTAAACCACTATTTTCGTGTTTACGTCGTCGCGAATCCCAGGTCCCTCATCGGTTATGATCAAGTCGATCCTCCTCCCGGGATCCCGAGAACCGATTATGCGTGGGAAATTAACCCAACTGAGTTCTACGAGGTGCTCCTCGAGGCGCATGAGCGCTACAACTGTCCTCCTATCTACATCACGGAGAATGGCGCGTTCTTCACTGATACCTTGTCCGCTGACGGAAAGATTCATGACGAAAAACGCATCGAATTTCTTGACGGTTACCTCAAGGCGATGCAGGAGGCTCGCAAACAAGGCGTCGATATCCGTGGGTATTTCCTCTGGTCCTTGATGGACAACTTTGAGTGGGCCGCCGGTTACAGACCTACTTTTGGAATTGTTCGCGTCGACTTCCCGACCCGGAAACGGATCCCAAAAGATTCCTACTATTGGTACCGGGATTATATCCGCGGACACAGAACCTAGCCGCTCTGTCGGGTTGCCCAACGCATTCCGCGACGGAAAATCGTCGCCATCTCCGGTACATCGAACTCGGCCGCAACGTGGCCCAGTGAGCTGTAAAAGACTTTCCCGGCCCCGTGCGTCCGCTTCCAGACAACCGGCATCTGAACCCCTTTGATCCAGGAACAGTACTCTCCGGAGAACGTTGTCGTCGCCAGGACATGGTTACTCGGGTCGACGTGCATGTAGTACTGCTCCGACTTGTAGTCGAAGTCGTCGATCCCGGCCGTGATCGGATCACTCTTGTCAGTGATGTTCACCCGGTAGGAAATAATATTGCCCGGATGCGCAACCCACTGACCCCCGGTCATAAACTGGTAGTCCGTACTGCCTCGAAAACTATCTCCCATCCCACCGTGATACCCGGCCAGACCAACACCGGATTCGACGGCGGCCGAAAGGTTCTTCGCTTCCCCATCAGCTATCGTTCCCATCGTATAGATTGGAACGATTAGATCGAACCGGGCCAAATCAGGGTCTGCAAACGCGCTCGTTTTGTTTTGCTTTGAGACGCTGAATCCGTCTTCTATCAGGAATTCTTCCACAATTGCGGCACACTGCTCCGGCTGATGGCCATCCCATCCGCCCCAAACGATCAAGGCGTTTTTCACTACTCTAGAAGTCCCAACGTCGTTATCGGTTGCAAAGCGCGGGGCCGTTCGCATCGAGTGATGATCGAAATGGGCTGACCGGTTTCACCACCGTTCACAATGGCTTCCATGACTTCCACTGTGTGCGTAACGAGATCTTCCGCCGCACGGTGTTGCCGGTTTGCACGGATCGCGGCCGCCATCTCCGCTACACCGAGGCTGCGATAGTTTCCGTCAGCGAACCCGTGCGTGAGCGGCACATCGTTCCATTTTCCTCCCTTTTCCAGGAGGCGGACCGGACCACCGAATGTATTGGGATCCGGGACCTGCAGGCTTCCCTCCGTTCCATAAATTTCAATCGGCAGATGAGTATGCCCAGGAACGTCAAAGCTCGCGTGAAAACTAATCACCGGTCCCTGGTCAAAGTCGAGGAGCGCATTGAAATGCGTCAGGATCTCGATTGGGAAGGTACCCCCTTTGTTGGGGCCGGCCCCAAATACGCGACTCTCGAGGCTGCGGCGACCAATGGATGTGACCCGCTTTATCGGACCAAACAAATTGATGAGAGCCGTAATGTAATATGGCCCCATGTCAAAAACGGGTCCGCCCCCTTTTTGATAATAGAACTGCGGGTTGGGATGCCAGGTTTCCGGGCCGCCAGTCATAATGAAAGCTGTGCCGCCCACCGGTTTGCCGATCGCGCCGTCGTCGACCAACTTTCGCACCGTCTGCTGCCCACCGCCCAAAAACGTGTCGGGGGCGCAGCCCAATCTGACGTTGTGCTCACGTCCCAGTTTCAACAGTATCTCCGCTTCCCTCAGGCTGAGCGTCAGCGGTTTCTCAGAGTAGACATGTTTTCCAGCCTGCAACGCTTTTGAAGTGATTTCAAAATGACTCTGCGGCGTCGTCAGGTTCAGGATGATGTCAACCGAGTTGTCATGCAGCAACTCGTCCACGGTCTCAGCCTTCAGACCGAACTCTTCGCCACGCCGCACGGCGTTTTCACGGATCGCGTCTGCGCATGCTACGGGCGCAAATTCGGAAAAGTGCTTCGCGGCTTTGAGATAGGCCGCACTGATATATCCGGAACCAACAATGCCGACGCGGAGTGGAGAAGTCATATAATTTCGGGAAGCGAAGCAAAAAAATGGAATTCGCTTCGAACAGCAAGCGAATTTTTGTCCGGGCCGCGCCGGAGTCTGTCGCTGCACCGAAATGCAGCCGGCGCACTGCGCGGCCCACGACCGGCGGTCGTCCGACCGCTATTTGTTATTTTGCTCCCAGGAGTCTTGGATCGACTTGGCGGCTTTTTCGGCCGTCATAGTTCCGGCGGCGATATTAGCGCACGCATCGTTAAACACGCGGCCGGTATCAGGACCAAGCAACTGGTCCATCGCGATTTGGATCCATTGCGAGTTTCCAACCTCCTGAGCGATCGACTTTTGAAGCGGGTCCTTGATCACTTCAGCTGTGCCTTTCACCATCGGGATGAATAACCCTTCCTCTGCGAGCTTGCTCTGGATATCCTTTCCGAGCCAGACCCTCATGAAATCGACGGTCTCCTTGGGAGCATCTTTTGCAACGAGCCAGCCGTCAACACTGGCAAATATATCGTTTGCGTGACCTTTGCCACCTTGCACTTCGGGGAAGAAGAACCAGCCGAGTTTTTCATTCGGCAGCCCTTTGCCATCGGCCGCATCTGCGCGGCCTTCTATGACATCCCAGGTTCCCATCAAGTGAAACGCTGTCTTTGCATCGTGAAACGTGCCCGCGGCCTCACCATAGGTATTCGCCAGAAATCCAGGCTGAAACGGTTTTAGCGCAGCAAGCTCCTGGTATAGCTGGAACGCTTTTACGGCGTCCGGGCTATTGAACCCTCCATTCTTGCCTTCGACAACAGCCTGCAAGCCCTCCTTGCCCAGAATCCTCATTAAAAGGAACGCGGGATAGAAATGGAGCGGCCATTCGTCCTTCCCTCCCGCCGCGATCGGCGTAATCCCTGCAGCCTGGAATTTCTTGACCGCGTCAATAAAATCATCCCACGTCTTGATCGTTGTCGGATCTACCGACGCTTTGGCGCATAGATCCTTGTTGTACCAGAAAACGACCGGACCGATGTCGTTCGGTAATCCGTAAGTCTTTCCCTGGTAAGTGAAGTTTTGGATGCCGGCGGGATAAAACGTGTCTTTAAAGCCGCCGTCGGCGATCGCAGCCGTGATGTCCTGGACGACACCGGCTTGGATCTGTTCAATCATCACTCCTCCGCCCCAGCTGTGAAATAGGCTTGGGCGATCTTTCGATTGCAGCAGCGTCGGAAGCTTCGCTTTGAACGCTTCGTTTTCGAGGTAGTCGAACTTGACTGTAACGCCCGGATGGGCCTTTTCGTATTCATCCGCTGCCTGCTGCCAGATTGCGAGAATCTTTGGGTTTTTTTGCAGGTGCAGTATCTTTACAGTCGATTCGGCCGAAGCCGACAGGGAGAAAAGACCACACAGGGCCAAAGTAAGAACCGCTTGGAACTTCATAAGATCGAGGGGAATTGGTTTGTCGGTCTGTCCGGCAGAAGCGGACGAGCACCGGATTAACGTATGGTATCCTTTCGCCCGCACGCGCCGCCGTCAAGCTTTTATGGGGCACGGTGCATTCACTTTTTTTTTACAGTTTTTCAAACTGTTCTACTTAGTTTAGGAGTACATGCTTGTCGAACTGTGCATTTTTCGGTTAACAACTGAAAACAGTCACATTTTTTTTAATGTCAGCGCGCGGTCCAGCCACCATACGTAATATCAATCGATTTGAAGTCCTTCAAACGATTCGCCTCCACGATAACCAAATCTCCCGTTCCGAATTATCAGATTTAACCGGGCTTAGTCAGGCGACGATCTCAAGTATCGTAGGGCATCTGATTTCGGAAGGCGCACTGATCGAAGACAACGCTTCCGGGCTTGTCGCTAGAGCTCGAGGCCGTCCGCTGGTGATGTTGCGTCTGAACCCGCAATATACGCACGTGATCGGCGTCAAGATTGCGGTTCATCAGATCGTCTTCTCGGTTACCGACTTCGTCGGCAATGTTGTCGCTTCTGATAATATCGCGGTGCAATCGCCGAAGATGACACCAGCCCAGCTGGCGGCTTTCGTCGTGCGCGGTGTCCGCAATTGCCTCAAAAAAGCAGGCAAAACGGTGGACGATGTGAGCGGAATCGGTCTCGGCCTGCCTGGATTTATCGATTCGCATCGCGGCATTGCGTACTGGAGCCCGGCTTTCGCGATTCCGAATGTTAATTTTCGGGAATTGATTCAATCAAAGTTTGATGTGCCGGTTTTTGTTGAGAACGATGCAAACCTGGTAACGCTGGCCGAGCATTGGTTCGGGATGGCAAAAGGATTGCAGAATGCCGTTGTTATTACGATCGAGCACGGCACAGGGAGCGGCCTGATTTTCGACGGAAAACTTTACCGTGGGGCCCAAGGGCTGGCGGCGGAATTCGGACATACGAAACTGGTATTCGGCGGCCCTCCTTGCCAATGTGGTGAGAGCGGGTGCATGGAAACGCACACTGCCGCATTCGCGTTGATCCATGAAGCGGGCAAAGCCGGATTTCGTGTTCCGAAACGGGTGCTCGACTACAACGAACGGTCGCGTTTGCTGCAGGCAATTGTCGCAAGAGCCGAAGCCGGTGACAAACCGATGAAGCGGATCTTCGAGCAGATGGGCCGATACCTCGGATTGGGCATTGCGAATCTTGTTAATTTGTTGAATCCACAGCGCGTGATTATCTGCCAGGGTTCGGTGCGATGCGCGCATCTGTTTGAGGAGAGCCTGCGTTCAGTGGTTGAACGAATGGTCATTCCACCGTTGAAGAAAAATCTCGATATCGTGATTCATCACTGGGGAGATGAAGTCTGGGCCCGGGGCGCTGCTAGTCTGGTCCTCCTTGAATTGGATCAGCGAGGTCGTCCAGAAAAATCAAAAGTGCCGGCGCTCACTGCACTTCGTGGCGCGCGCAACGGGAAAGCGCGCGCAATTGGAACCCACGCGACAACTTGATCGCGAATTGCCACTCAGATCGTACGCCGGAGAAGAACCTCCGCAATTTTGCGTGAAATTTGCGGGTACTCCTGCAGATTGTAGCGCAGCTGAAAGCAGCACCAAATTTCCGGTTCAGGACTGAAAAAACCAGCCCCATGGAGAAGGCAACCATAAACCAAGAATCCCGCAAATTTCTCATCGCAAATGAGAGCGGATTGCACGCACGTCCGGTCAGTGAACTCGTTCGTTGTGCGATGCGCTTCAAGAGCGAAATTACGATCTCCGTAAACGGCAAGAAATGTTCCGCGGTTAGCATCATGGATCTAATGACCGCCGATATTCGTCGAGGCGCGGAGATTACTGTGACTGCCGAAGGTGTCGACGCAGGCAAAGCGCTCGATGCGATCGGGAAATGCTTGAACCAACTCGCTGAGAAAGGCTTTTAGCGCGAAAAGCCCAGAAGCCAGAGCGCGCGTGATCAGATGTATTTGATCGGACTCTCTTGCGGCCTATGCAAAAAGTCGCATCCGGCGACGGAACCGCAGACGGTCTGCAGAGATTGCCGGCGGCCGCTTCTAGCGCAGTACGATCTACCGGCCGTTGAAGCGGCAGTTAATAGAGGGGATTTTCGGGGCCGTGAGTCGTCGCTCTGGCGTTATCGGGAGCTTCTGCCGCTACCTACGGACGAAGAACCAGTGACCCTGTCGGAGGGCTGGACTCCGCTCCTGTTTGCACCCCGGTTCGCGAGGCAACTTGGTCTATCGGATGTCCGGTTCAAGGACGAATCACAAAATCCAACAGGGAGCTTCAAGGCCCGCGGAATGAGTGTCGCGGTCAGCATGGCCAGGCACTTCGGACTGCGAGCGCTGGCGGCGCCATCCGCCGGAAATGCAGCCGGTGCGCTGGCAGCCTACGCAGCGCGAGCCGGACTGGAGACGCATCTCTTTATGCCGAGCGACACGCCAAAAGCCAATATCGTCGAATCGATTGCGGCCGGAGCCAATGTCACGTTGATCGACGGATTGATCACTGATTGCGCGCGGGAAGTCGCAAAGCGAGCCGCAACAGAAAATTGGTTCGACCTTTCCACTCTGAAGGAACCGTACAGGGTGGAAGGAAAGAAGACTTTAGGGTACGAAATTGCCGAACAAATGAATTGGCAGCTGCCGGGCGTAATTCTCTATCCAACGGGCGGCGGGACGGGCCTTGTCGGCATGTGGAAAGCGTTCCGCGAGATGGAGCTGCTCGGATGGATTTCGTCAAAACGCCCCAGGATGGTTGCGGTCCAAGCCGAAGGTTGTCGCCCGATCGTGACAGCGTTCGAGAACGGGCACCGTTTTGCCGAGCCGCATCTGAACGCTTCAACCGTTGCGTCCGGGTTGCGTGTCCCGCAGGCCATTGGAGATTTTTTGATCCTCGATGCAATCCGCGAATCGGGTGGGACCGCCATTTCGGTCAGTGACGAGGAAATGATCGATTCCGCTCGCAAGCTTGGAGCCGCAGAAGGGCTCTTTGTTGCCCCGGAGAGCGCGGCATGTTGCGCCGCGGCCGGAAAACTCGCAAAATCCGGCTGGATTCAGCCGAGCGATCCGGTTGTAATTTTCAACACGGGCGGCGGCATTAAATACGTCGAATGCTTCGCCGGATTTGCTCAAAGCGCGAAGCGTCAACGTTATGATTGATGTCGAGAATTTTGACGAGTTGATCCGTTATTTGCGCGATTCGGGTCGGATTGCGCCCACCGAGACTCCATCTCTCCAAATTCTGACCGGCGGCGTCTCGAACAAGACGCTCCTGGTGACGCGCTCCGGCGGCGAATCATGGGTAGTGAAGCAGGCCCTCTCGAAACTCAGAGTACAATCAGATTGGTTCAGCAACCCTCAGCGCATCGAGGTCGAAGCGAACGGTCTGCGGCATCTGCCTCGCGTTGCGCCCGAAGGAAGCATTACACCCTTGATCTTCGAGGATCGCACGCAACGCCTGCTCGCCATGGCGGCCGTCCCCCAACCGCATCAGAACTGGAAGCAACGACTCTTAGAAGGGCATATTGAACCGGGACATTTCCGGCAGTTCGCCGAGATCGTTGGATCGGTTCATCGCGAGAGCACAAGGTTCGGACCCGAATTTGCCGCGCTGTTTGCCACCAAAGAGTATTTTCGGACACTGCGCCTTGAACCGTACTATGAACACACGGCGATGGTTGTCCCGGATGCGGCCCCGTTTCTGAATGAACTCGTGCAATCGACGCTCTGTCGTTCGGACGCCTTGGTACACGGCGACGCAAGCCCAAAGAATGTCCTGATACTCAGCGACCGACTCATTCTGCTGGATCATGAAGTATTGCACTTCGGCGACCCGGCGTTTGACATCGGGTTCAGCCTCACCCATTTCCTGAGCAAAGCCCTCCATCTGCCCAAACATCGCCATCAGTTTGCGGAAGCGGCGCGACTGTTCTGGAAGGTTTACCGCACAAAGGTTCACGATATGCCGTGGTTCACAGATATGGAAACCCGGACCCCCAGGCACACACTCGCGTCATTGCTGGCGCGAATCTGTGGACGATCGCCACTGGAGTACCTCGGAAAACAGGAACGCCACATCCAAAAGCAGGTCGTGATCGAAATGATCGGCGAGGATTACTCAAATCTCGATGACGTCATCACTCGTTTTATAGAAAGAATCTCGGTGCGTGAGATAAACGAACCTTGTCAGGGATGATCAAAATCACAAATCTTCATGCCGTCGAGATTCTCGACAGTCGCGGCCGCCCGACATTGGCAGCAACCGTCTGTCTCGAAGAGGGCATTAGAGGAATGGCCTCAATTCCGTCTGGAGCCTCAACAGGAAAGGCCGAAGCTAAAGAGCTTCGGGATCAGTCTAGCCGGTACCGAGGTCTGGGATGCAGTAAAGCTGTCGAGAACATTCGAAATTCGATCGCTCACCTGATCGTTGGCCGCAGATTCAGGGATCAGGAAGAGTTGGACCGCATTTTGTGTGAACTCGATGGGACACCGGACAAAGCGCGTCTCGGCGCAAACGCAATTCTTGCGACATCCCTCGCGTTCGCCAGGGCATCGGCGGCTTATGAGGGAATAGAACTTTACGAATATTTCTTCCAGCTGCTGCCGGACGGAAAACCGGCGCTTCCGCGTCTCTCAGTGAATCTTTTCAGCGGCGGAAAACACGCATTCGGTCAGGTCGCGATCCAGGATGTTATGCTTGTGCCTGCGGTGGGAACATCCGTCTCAGCGGGCCTGGCGATGATCTACGAAATTTACCAGACAGCGGCGGATATAATCGCGAAGCGATACAACGCGCGGGCGCTGAAAGCCGACGAAGGCGGATTGGCGCCGCCTTTTTCGTCGAGCGCAGAAATGCTCGAACGAGCGGCGGAATCGATTGAGGCTGCCGGCTATGAAATTGGGCGCGAGGTGAGTCTGGCGATCGACGTTGCTGCGAGTCATTTCGTACAGGCCGATGGCAGCTACCGGATCGATGACCGGGTCTTAACGGCGGACGAGATGATCAGCGTACTGGACAGCTGGCGAAAAAGCTTTCCGCTGGTAAGCGTCGAAGATGGGCTCGGTGAAGACGACTGGGATCATTGGCCTCTTCTCTGCCGGCGACTTGGTAGAGAAACCCTCACATTAGCAGACGACCTTACTTGCACCAATCCCGGCCGAATTGAGCATGCCATTCAATTGGAAGCCGCAAATGCGTTGTTGCTGAAAGCGAACCAGATCGGCACTGTCACCGAAGCTAAAAACGCCGCATTGCTGGCCCGGCAAGCCGGCTGGAAGATTTCCGTGAGCGCACGCAGTGGCGAAACCGAAGACAACTGGCTCGCGGATCTTGCTACCGGCTGGGCCGGCGATTTCATCAAAGTCGGATCGATCACGCAATCCGAGCGTCTGGCTAAATACAACCGTCTGCTCATCATCGAGGATTCAGGAGCGCTAAACGCCTTTCGTAGTGCGGCCTCTTAAAGATAGATTTATCTTATTTACCGCCTGCGAGCGTAATACCGTCGATAAAAAAGCGCTGAAAGAGCAGAAACACCGCTACCACCGGCAACACGACGAGGCAGGAAGCCGCCATTAGTAGATTGAATTGAATCCCGTGCATCGTTTTGAAGTATGTCAGTCCGAGCGACAGTGTGTAGAGCTTATCGTCGTGAAGATAAATCAAGGGACCGAGAAAGTCGTTCCACGCACCGACCCCGGCAAACAGTGCGACGACGACCAAGGCAGGTTTTGCCAACGGCAGGATCAGTCGAGTCATGATCTGAAATTCGTTCGCGCCATCAATCCGGGCGGCCTCCGAGATATCGGTTGGGATCTGGAGCATGAATTGTCGCAGCAGGAATATGAAAAAGGGATTCCCAAAAAAGGTTGGGACGACCAATGGAAGATAGGAATTTACCATTCCGAGCTTAGCAAAGAGGGCGAACATCGGGACCATTGTAATCGGATTTACTGGGAACTGAATAAAGATGAAGATCGACGCGATCACAGGATAAAATAACAGTTCGCGCCCGGGCCATTTGATCCGTGAGAAGCCATATGCGATGAGAAAGTTTGACAGCACGCTTCCCAGCATCACAAGCGCAGCATAGAAAACTGTGTTCCCGAAGAAGGTAAGAAACGGGAACGCTTTCGTCGCGTGGTCGAAGTTGTTCCATACTGCGGTTTGGGGCAATAGCGTCGGTGGAAACTGGGACAATTCCTGATCCGATTTCAATGCCGTCACTAGCATCCAGTAGATCGGCGAGATGTAGAACAGACTCATCGCAACGAGGAAGACCCGTAACACGAGCAGGCGGGACATTTCCCGTCGGCTCGTATCCGCGCGAAACAACAAATCTCGTCTGGAACTTATCACATGGGTTTAGTCGATGTTGTAGTTGACCCAGTATTTTGAGGACCAGAATGTTATCACGGCAACGGTCGCATTAATGAGAAAGAGAAGGCCCGAAACCGCAGCTGCAAAACCTACTCGGCCGTACTCGAATGCGTTTTTGTAGATGTATAGGGCCGCGAACATTGTCGAGTTCAACGGCCCGCCATCCGTCATGATGTAGGCCGGCACAAAGACTTGAAGCCCCAACCCGACGCCAATGATCAGATCGTACAAAATCACCGGTGTTAGCAACGGCAATGTGACGTACCAGAACTTTCTCAAGTATCCGGCCCCATCCAACGACGCAGCGTCGTACAGATGCGATGGAATCGCTTTCAACGCGGCAAGAAAAATGAGGGCGATCTGCCCAGCTCCAAACTGTGCAACAAGCACGATGGCAAGCTTGGAAAACCGGCGATCGCCAAGCCAGTCTATCGCCGGAATGTGTAGAAAACCGAGGAGAAAATTAAACAGTCCGTACCGCGGATTTAGTATCCAAATCAGCATCATCGAAAGCGCAAAGGCCGGGGCAATGCTCGGGATATATAAAAGTGCGCGGTAAACACGAGCCTCCCGGACTTTTTGGTTCATCGCCAGAGCCAGGAGAATCGCCACCACGACACCCAGGGGAACAGCCAGAACGACGTAAACAAACGTGTTGTAAATCGAAGTCCAGAACAAGGAATCGTGAAACAACTCCTGATAGTTCTTGAATCCGATCCATGCCGGCTCCCCAAACCCGGAGTAGTCGGTCATGCCAAGATGAAAATTGGAGAAGACCGGGTATACGAGAAAGAGGAAAAAACCAACGATCCACGGACTGATAAACAACAGTCCGAGCATCAGATTGCGAAGGTCTTTCGAGTTCAGGAGAAGCAGTATAGGACTTATTGGACTTATAGGACTTATTATTTACAGTAGCGGTCCATTTGCGGTTGGACAGCGTCTACGACCGTCTTAAGCGCGTCTTCCGGCGTCTGACTATTACTGATCACTGCTTCCTCAGCTTCCTTCAATTTGTCCCAGTACAACGCGCCGACCGGGAGCGGAGGACGGGATTTCGATACAGGAAGAAGACTCAGAAAGAAGCTGTATTCCGGGGCAAAAAGATCCTTGTTTTGCATCAAAGCATTGAGAGTCGGCAGCGAGGATGCGTCCTTAACGAGGAGCGTTTGTCCCTCTTCTCCGGCGGCAAAACGAATAAAATCGTATGCGCCCTCAATGTTTTTGGAACCCTGTAGAATTGCGAGAGACCATCCTCCGGACCACGTCGTTTTCAGGCCATCTGGTGCGGGGATGTAAGTCACCCCATAATCAAGGTCCGGGGCAACCTTTTTCATTGTGGAAAAAACCCAGTTCCCCGTTATCACAAATGCCACGCGCCCTGTATAAAAGGGCATTTGTGCGTCGGGCAACGTTCCATTCGAAGGCCACTGCCAATATGTATCGACAAAGGTCCTGACCTTTTGCGGGTCCAACGCTTTTGCCCAATCATATAAAAACTGGTAACCTTTAACGACGCCAGGATCGGTCGCCGTGACTTTGCAATTCGCGAAGTCAAAGAAATTACCTCCGAACGCATAACCCCAGGTGTAACCCCATCCCTGTTCGAGCCATGGGACAAATCCAACGCGGGTATAGGCTCCGGATGAATCGGTCTGGTTGAGCTTGAACGCGATCTCCTGGAACCGCTTCGGGTCCATTGGCCCCTTCGCAGGGTCAAACTCGCTCAAGTCTACTCCAGCCTCTTTAAGCAGTTGCTTGTTGTAGAAGAGGACGCGCGCGTCAGTGTTAGTCGGGAACGCATATACTTTGTCCTGATATAGCACTTCACGCCAGGGTCCCTCCGAATACTCCTTGCTGGGATCCGTTCCTTCCTGCTTTATCAGCGGAGTTAAGTCGACCAGCAAGCCGGTCGCCGCACGCTGCGCAACGGTGAACCGATCGATAACAGCTACATCCGGCCCGGCGCCGCTCCGCACGGCGGTCATCAACTTCGTGACGTCGGTTTCCGATCCTGGAACAACCTCGACGTTGATCTTATACTTCGGATTTTTCTGGCCAAATTCGTCCGCTGCCTTTTGATAAGCGCCCTTTTCATCGGCACCGAGCGATGAATTGAGCCAGAACTTGATTACGGATTGTCCATAAGCTCCTCCCGCAAACCAGAGGAAAAAGCCGACGGCAAGTAGAATCCTGAGATGACTTTTCATATCGGGGGAATAGTTGCGCAAGGAAGTCCACGCAAAGGCTACAGCTAGTCAAATGCGACGGGTGTGCGAACTCCTTTTTTTTGACAATACAGCCCACGTGAATTATTCGGTCAAGGCTTATGTCAGCGGAAACCTCTGGCGATTTGCTTCAAAAGTCATTGGTCCGGCTCTCCAATCGCCTGTTTGAGCTAAGCGCCTGGCGGGATCGTGAACTTACTTTCTTTTCTCACGGTGAGATTCGCCTTCAATCAGATGCGCCGTGGCTCCCAATCAAGCAGGGCGACTTTTGGCCCTCACGAGAGGAGTTTGTAGAAATCCGGTTTACCGGCTCGGTGCCGAAAAGTTGGGCGGAGCTCCCCGTGCATTGCCGATTTTTTCTCGGTGGCGAGGCATTGCTGTTCATCAACGACAAACCGGTTGGGGGCTTGAATCCGTTCCAGAATGAACACCCGGTGCTTGCGAATGCGGCCGGCGAGGAAACGATCCGCTTTCGCGCAGAGGTCGTTCCACACGGCCTTTTTGGCGTGCCAAACAAACATCCAAAGATTGAATACGCTTCCTTATTGGTGCCTGATACCGATGTCCGCCCGCTCTACGAAGATCTTGCGGCGGCCTTGGAAGCCGCTCGGTATCTTCATTCGGTTGGACGCACGTTTCTCGCTGAGTGCCTTGTGGAGGCCATCCAGGCGGCGTCCGCCAGTCTAGCTCTACCTCGTGGTGACACGGCCGAGTACCTCTCGAGGATCGGAGCGATTTCGCAGGGCCACTCGATCGAAGGCTTTTATGGCAATCAGGAAAGCCTGGCGTCGCTCTGGGAAAATTGGACGTTCCGTTTGCCGGTGGATTCTTTAACTCCGGCCGATCGCGAAACGTTGCGGAACGTGAGACAGGCTTTTGCCAGTGAGCTCGAATTAATTCGGTCGAAATTTCCGCCCGAGGGAAGTGTCTGGCTGACAGGCCATGCGCACATTGACCTGGCATGGCTCTGGCCAGTGGAAGAGACGCAGCGAAAGGGGCGTAGAACTTTTCAAAATGTCGTTAGCCTGATGAAGCGTTACCCGGAATTGCATTTTAACCAGTCGAGCGCACAACTCTACTCCTGGATTGAGGAATCTGACCCGGAGCTCTTCGAAAAGATACGAGAACGTGTCCGTGAAGGGGCCTGGGATATTGTGGGAGGAATGTGGGTCGAACCGGACGGGAATCTGCCGGCCGGCGAATCCTGGGTTCGCCAGCTATTATTTGGGCAGAGATACTATGAAAATCGTTTCGGCAAACGAGCGAAGGTAGCCTGGCTTCCGGACTCGTTTGGATTCGCCGGAAATCTGCCGCAGCTCTTCAAATCCGCCGGCCTGCCTTTCTTTTTCACGCACAAGTTGACGTGGAACGAACGGAACCCTTTTCCTTATGACTTATACTGGTGGCAAGGGATCGACGGCAGCCGCGTACTGGCGCACAGTTTTAAAAACCCGGAAAATGGCTACAACTCGCGCTTGACCGTTCGCGAGGTAGCGGAAACCTGGCAGAATTTCCGCGCGAAGAAGCTTCATAACAGCACGCTTCTGGCCTTCGGCTATGGTAACGGTGGTGGCGGTCCCAGCGGCGAGATGTTGGAGCGTTTTAGCCGCTTGAGAGAATTTCCTGGTCTGCCCCGGTTGCGCATGGGAGTCGTAGCGGAGCTTTACGAGGGCGTCCGGACGGAATCATTACCGGTCTGGATCGGCGAGCAATACCTGGAATTCCACCGCGCCACGTTTACGACGCAGGGTAGACTGAAATCCCTCCATCGCAAACTGGAACAGACGCTTGTCGAATCAGAAACCGCGGCGACACTTGCATTCCTCCAAAAAGGGATCAGCTACCCGAAAGAAACGCTGGATCGGCTCTGGAAGACCCTCCTTCTGAACGAGTTTCATGACATACTGCCCGGATCAAGCATTCATTCGGTCTACGAAACGGCGCATACCCAGCTGGGGAGTGCGATTAGCGAATCCGATCGGATTCGTTCAGAAGTACTCACGGACGCAAACGCCGGCAAAGAACCGCCCTCAGCCCAGGAGCCCGAAGGATTGGTATGGAACCTAGAGATTTACGACCGCCCACTAATCGTCGAGATGGCAGCGAGGAAACCTCACAACGTCGAAGGCGTTTATTGTGATGGACGCGAAGTTTCGGTGCAACGGCTCGAAGGAGACCGCATCCTGGTAATGGATGAGGAGATTGTCGTGCCGGCGCTGGGAGCAGTCCCCGTACGCTTTGCTGACGGCGGTGGATCTCCTGCTTCTTCTCCTGTTTCGGCTACCGCCGAAGCGATCGAAAACGAATTCCTTCGAATCGAGTTTCGAGCAGATGGTGCTATTGGCTCGATTTACGATAAGGAATGCGGGAGAAAGGTCCTGGCGGATCGAGGCAATCAGCTTTGGTTGTATACTGACATCCCGCGGCAGTTCGACGCGTGGGACATCGACGCTTTTTACGAAGACGAAGGAATTGAACTGTTAGCGTGCGGCTCGCCGGAACTGGTCGAAATTGGGCCGTTGCGCGCCGCTTTGCGGTTCACTCGCCGCCACGACGGAATCGAGATAGTTCAAACGTACCGGCTCAACGGCATTCTCGCGTTCTCGAGGTTCATAACTCGGTGCATTGGTGCGGACGCAGAAGACTCTTGCGCGCACTCGTTCCAGTTACCGTTCACACGCATGAAATGTGGGCGGAGACCGCATTCGGAGCCGTTGCGCGCTCCAACAATCGAAACACACCGTGGGATGCAGCACGATTCGAGGTACCGGCTCATCGGTGGGTCGATCTTAGCGAACCGAGCTACGGCGTTAGCATTCTGAACACTGGCAAATACGGTCACAGCGCGCACGGCAATATCTTAGGCATCACACTTCTTCGCTCTCCGATCTACCCGGATCCGTACGCTGACGAAGGCGATCACGTGTTTGTTTACGCAATTTATCCGCATCGCGGCACCTGGCGGAACGGCACCGTGCGAGCTGCCAATAATCTGCAAGCGCCGCTTAGATACGTCGCGGGCCGATCATATCCAGTCTCGATTTTATCGTGGCTGAACGGAGACGCGCTCCAACTCGCGTGTCTGAAACGAGCTGAAGATTCCGACGATCTCATTGTGCGCATGTACGAGCCGCACGGAGACTGCGGCCAGGCAGTTCTGAACGCAGGCCTCGACCTCCGGCGAGTGGCGATCGTGAACATTCTTGAAGAGGAATTGCAGGAGCTTTCGATTAAAAACGCTCGGAAGGTGGCGCTATCGTTCACACCGTTTCAGGTTGTAACTCTTAAGATCTCCTTGGCGACGGTCGAGCCGTA
>CAVVPV010000022.1:0-20789 GCA_963750185.1 uncultured Verrucomicrobiae bacterium | reverse complement strand
AGGTAGATCAACCTGCAGGTATGAAGAGGCCAGACATTTTCTGGCCTCTTCTTTTTTCTTGAAGAGCGAGCGGGTTGAGCTACGCGCTGTTAAGCACCGAAGGTGCTTTTTCGGATTAAAATTGAGACACTTTGGTTAGAGAAAGACGGGCCTAGAACGCTCGCAAAAGTCTCGCATTACTTCAGGACCAGTTGCCCCGCACTCGCGTCGTAATAAAACTTGCCTTCGCTCGGCCTTGTCCCGGTCAATGCGCAATCCAGCGACGCCAGGTTAAACTGTCTATCCACTTCTTGACGCAAGCGACGGGCGCCCTGAGACCGATTGTATCCGACGCGCAGAAGAAATGCCGTAACGGGTCCGGTATCGACAGAAAGGTCCATTGCGAAGTAACGCGAAAGGACGTCCAGTTTCGATCGGATTAACCCGTCGATGATGCTTTTCTGCACCTCAAGACCTAGAGGCTTGAAGACGATTCGCTCTGTGATGCGTGCGAACAGTTCAGGCCTCAAAGCCTGGCTTGCGCTGTCCAGAGCCACGCGTTCCATCATAGCGTACCGCGCGTTTTCCATTTTCGCGAGATCGCCACTTCCGAGGTTACTCGTCAGGGCCAGATAAAACTTGGAAATAGAAATTCGTTTCCCGGAAAAAGTCGTCAACTCCCCTTCTTCGAGCAGCGACAAAAAGATGTCGATTAATCGCGCGTGCGCCTTCTCGATCTCGTCGAACAGGAGAGTTCCACCATCGGGATGTCGACGGATCGCGACTTCCGTATTTTGCAAAAATTGAGGCAATCGCGCGTCAGATGAATACTCGTTCATGAAAAGCATCTCCAACGCAGCGCGTGATCCGAAAAGGTACTCGGTGAAACACTTTGCCGACTCTGTCTTTCCGACACCGGTCGGCCCAAGAAGAAGGAAACTGCACCTTGGCCGGTTGCCGCTCTCATTCAGGCCGAGCTCAGCCGCCTGGACGGCTCGAGCGATCCGGTCGATCGCCCCTTCTTGGCCCGCAATTCGGGACTTCATGTAACCAGCCAATCCTGAGAGATAAAAGCGCCATTCCGATTCAAGATCTGGTTTCAACCATCTCTCTTTCGGGTCGGTCCTTTCGTCGAGCCGATACATCTGGTCTCCTGTCCCTGAAATAGCATCTCTTTTGTCCGGCAGTCGCGCATAAGCATTTACTTAAGCGGGAGTAAGCGAAGCGTCCCCGCTTTGCACCTCTCCTAAGGCGCGCAGACCGAGACGGTTCGCCCAAATATTGACGCCTCCGCGAGCTCTGAATCGCTTAAGTAAATGCATATGCGCTGCCGCCGGATCAGTTGACTGTTTATCAAGACGCAAGCGACATGAAGGAGTAAATATTCGCACGAATGCGTCTTTACGGATTCGGGCTACGAACAACAACAGCGTCATCTCCCGTCCCTGTCGACTGCCTGGCGGTCTGTTCATCGGCGGAGGCCGCGTTATCGCCTTCGAGACGTTTAACCCGCTGGTTCAACGCGGAAAGAACCGCCGTCAGTTTTCGTTCGGCATCAGTCGTCTCCTTCGCAAAAGAGGCGACGCTGCCCGCAAGCTTCTCCTGATTCTCTCGCAAAGCATTCATGCCATCATTTGCTTCCTGAATACCACGGCGAGCTTGAATAAGCTCTCTTGCCGTCTCCCCAGGCATTGGCTCAGGAGCATATTCCGGCCTGCGAAGACCAACGATTGGACCGAGAATCACTTCATTGTGACTTTTTGGCGACCGAGTCACCCACGTTGGTTGCTGTTCCAGGCGATAAATGGCATGCCGTTCGTGCACCACGCGTGGATCTCCCGCATCGACGTATCGGTTTACTCCGTAGACCTTAATTATTTCGGAGTGTCGCATACCTGCTGTTGAGTCTGTGCGAATCGCAACCGTAGACGAAACCTCGCGCGGTATTGACTGCCCCGCTCTTTGCGCGGGCACGACCAAAACGGACTGCTCGGAGTGGCAACCGGCCATTGCAACAATTGCGAAGATATAAACAGAATATCGCATACACTACTTGTTTGTGTTATTTATTACTTGACCAAGCGCAGGAAGCAGCTGGTTGGTTAATTCATTCGGGATTACCGGCAACGCCCGGCGAACTTCAGAACGTTCCTCGCGTTTCGAGAAGTCCGCATTTTCGCGTGCTGTCCGTACGTCGTCTGCCGCGACCACTGCTTTGGAGAGATCGATGGCTTCAGTGCAGTACACGTAAAACTGCTTTCCCGCCGGGACGCGCACAAAAAAGCCGTCCCGTTCGATGCTTGACTCAATTTGTTCGGCGTACCGGTCCAGAACACTTTGCGCGGCGCCCACCGTCGGGTTCACCGCAAGGCCTTGGAGTGCGCTCAGACCAAGCGCGCTGTTGTTCGTGTAGACTCGATTCCCGAGTACCCCATTCGCGTTGGAAGAAAACGCCCCGGCAATTCCACTGATCAGCGAGGCTGCATAGAGCTTGATCACGTCGCTGTTCGCAGTGCGGATGACATCCCCACGCAACCCGGCGCTTCCGTCTGTGATCCCGTAGCTGTCGAGGCTGTCATCTTTCTCCATATCAAGTACCATTCCGCGGACAACCAGCTCGCGTCCGGCACCGTCCGGCTCATTGAGGACAAAGGTAAATTCGCCATCGCCGGCGATTCGTTCCCGGACACGGTCAACGTTTGCGACTCCATGAACTTCAGAATTGGCGCGGACGATGATCTTGCCATTCCACCAGAGGTCATCGGTTACAAGACCGATAATTGGTGTTGTGATATTGCTTGAGTCAACCGTGTTCACAAGCTGACATTTCACGAGCCGGAATGCTGGCGCGTAGTCTCCCTTTGGCTCGCGGGATTGGACCGTCGGCGGCTGCGGGTCAGCCGCATAAATCGTCAGTGGAGCCGCTGCAGGGCTCTTAGTGGCATCCTGAGGTTCCGGTCGATCCTCCGCGAACACAGGTTCTCCGCGCAAAGCATGCGGCTTCGGCTTCGCCAACACGACCGGATTGAAATTCCGAATCGAAGATGTCATTGGATCCGTCAATTTCTCCGCGCCCTGCTCCAACTCTTTCTCGCGCCGAGCAATTTTCTGCGGACCTCGCTGTTGCGTGAGCGCCATCCAGACAACGGCGCCCGCAAGACCCACCACAAGGCCGAGTGGCAAGAATATCCGTTTACTCATCCAGCTGTCCCACATTCCTGGTGCTTTTCTCTCTTTTGGTCGCCTGAGCGGTGCCATTCGCCCCAGAAGTTGTCGGCTGTCTGGTTCGGCGCCGGCCCGCCAGCTTCGATTGTTTTTCTTCAGCAACCGCCGCCGGAACCGGCGCGCGAGTTGTGTCGCCAGACGACGATGGTTGCTGCGGATTACCGATTGCCGCCGGCACGGCATCCGGAGGCTCCTGCCATTCGGTCGACCGTCTGGATTCCGGCTCGCCAACGATCTGCCGCAACACGATGTCGAATTTGTTGTTCACCGCCAGATCGTTTCGCTCCCCTGTCGCTGATCCGGAGACCACGAAGAACGCCGGCAGCGTCTTGCCCGCACCCACAGCACCTCCCGCATCGGAAATCGCCTGCGGATAGACCTCGTCGCCTACACGAATGCCAAGACTTTCCGGATCGTACAGAAAATCCTTTCCAGATTGATTATTAAACTCAATTTCGAAACCGACTGAATCGAGGGAGTCATCCCGGATGACACGCCGCAATGTGACCTTGAGTCCGTCGACACTCGATTCGGAGTTCGGCTCCGCGACCTGCATGTTCTTGAACATTTCCGGCGCGCTTGCCTTAAGCGTCGGATACGCCTTCACCTTGTCCAGGAAACCGAGCAGTCGCCCTGGCGAAGCCGGTTTATTCCTGGCAAGAACTTCGCGCGGATTCGAAACCGGTCTCGCCGCATTATCCTCGAAAATTACGACAAAACTGGGATTGGGATCGGCCTTGCAAAAAAGGCTATAGACTTTCCCATCGACGACTACCGTCAGATTTCCTTCCACCCCTTCCCGCATCGCTTTTAGTGAAAGAAAGTTTGTTCCTTTGTTGAAAGAGATCTGAAAAAGGTCTGGACCGTCCGGAGAAGGGTTGAGACTGAATCCGAACCCATCCAGCGCCTCGATTTTGTAAGGGAATTCGAGCGTTGTGATTCCGTTCGTTCCGGTCTTCACAATCGCCGGTTCATCCTGGTTCAGAGGGATGCGGACGACTTTGGAAGCAAGGTTCTGATTCGCAGCCGCCAGGACCGGGAGAGCGCCAGCCAGGAATATCGTTATGAAGCGCATCGGACTTTACTCTCGTTTTTGCGTTGAAAGCTGCTCGGGCTGACCAAACGCGTAGTCCGCAACCGCGAACGGATACCGCTTGTTCCGCCCGAGAAAAGGATTTCGTACAAGCTTTAGGTTCAGGGTCATCGGCTGCGGCTCGTTTACCTGTTCATCGCCGATCTGAGCTTGAGTCAGCAGTTGCCCAACCACATGACTTATCACAACGCCCTGTTCGAGCCGTTGCAGGTCGACCCGGGCAACTTCGAATTTTTGATGGATATTCTTCTTCAAAAACTCCGCCGCGACACCTTTGAATTCCGACTCCGCTTTTTTGGCTGCCTCCGGCAGGAAGATCCGTTCGAGCGTTTCGGGCGTGTCGAATCCTTGTGGGCCTCTATCCATAAACGATTTGGCAGCCCAAAGAGAAACAGTCTCCAGGATCTCGTTGCTTTCCTCGATGGGCACCAAGGGCGCGATGATGAGCGACTCCGTTCCATCCATCAGCGCGACTTTCTCGGGACGAACCATTGCCATCACGATGCAGACCGGAATTACCAGATTGCCGAAAAGCGAAACGATCAAAGCAATCCAGAGGAGCCGAACCGTCCGCCGGCCTGCGGCTAACGCGTATGCGGCACTGCCGGATCGCCTGTCCAGCTCCGCGACCGGATCGCGAAAGACCGGCGTATGGACCAAATGTACCTCGGCTGCCCAGGGCTCCTCCGTATCGATCTCACTTGAGGTATGTTTTTCATCCATGAGGCCTGTTCCTTAGTTGCGCTCGTTTATGAGGCATCTACATCTCACCTGGATTCAGTGGCTATATCTTCTCTATATAACGCCTTGCCTGGAGCGAAGATCGGTTGGCTCGGCGACTGCCGTCGTCAATCAGCCGAATTGCGCGGGATTCCATCCCGCTCGTTTCCCCAGCGCCTTCGGCCGCTGCATGGCCGATAAATTGAGCGGCACTGCCGAATCGCCTCGCGACCGGCCCTCCGGCCGCCATCACCGCAGCTACAGGCTTTGCCACGGCTGCGCCGGCCCCGATAACCCCTGCGCTGATGCCCAACACACCTCCCGCTCCACGCCGCCGCTCGGCCGGCGCAGCGTAGGCATCGCTTGAGTCGCCCAAGCCATAGTCGGTTCCACCGCCTGATTCGCCGAATATCCTTTCAGATCTGGGACTGCGCCCCTCCGATCGAGTCTTTCGAGCTCCCCCGCCACTATTTAATTGTCCGACGCTCAGAACCGCTGCAGGCGCTCCCAGCGCCCCGGCGACTGCCGCCGCCGAGCTCTGCCCAACGGTGGAAATCATTGTGCCAACAAAGCCCTGGATCGCTGCCCCACCGCGAGCCACAACTTTCTGCACATAGATCGGCGCCACGACATAACCAATCAGGATCCAGAGGAACACCGGAATCGCTGCGACGATTGCCACTAAAAGCGTGACAAAATTCTGGCCCCCAGGCGCAGGCACCGATTTTAAAATCCCCATCGTCACCGCGTTGACCAGGCTCCATCCGACCGGCCAGACGAGCACTCCCACAAACGTCAGGAAGAAACTGACGGCCTTGCTCTTCAGAGACCGATGCGCGTATTCACCGATTGCAATCGGCAGGTACAGAGTAAACCCGATTACGATCACTTTCTGAATAAACAGCATCAATATGATCACGACCTTGCATAGCAACAGCCACAGCAGAAAAATGGCAAAGAGCACTTCCCAGGCGATATGCTGCGCGCCCGACAGCATGCCTTGCAAAGCCTTTCCGGAGCTGCCTAACCAGTCGAGAGGACTCCAGGAAGAGCTACTGGTTGCAGCGCCGCCAGTCCCCGTGCTCCCAAGTTGCACCTTCGACTGCAATGCATTTTCCAATTGGGTCAGGGTAGGAGCCTGCGAGCCGCCCAGGTAGTAGGCAGT
Organism: uncultured Verrucomicrobiae bacterium; assembly: GCA_963750185.1. Taxonomy (GTDB): domain Bacteria; phylum Verrucomicrobiota; class Verrucomicrobiia; order Chthoniobacterales; family JAFAMB01; genus JAFAMB01. The sequence continues at coordinate 14,607 of CAVVPV010000022.1, read as the reverse complement.
ATCATTTATAGAAAACGACACGCCAGACGGCATTTCAGCGAGCGCATTGGCGGCGCTTTTAAACCAACCAACCAGCGTCGGAGCGCCACTCATGCACGCGACGAGCACCAGGGTCCGCAACAATGTCCCAAAGAAACGGCGCGTCTCCGGGTATAAAAACTCTCGCATCGTACCCGAAGTGAGGAGCACAAACGCAATCGCATAGGCGGCCGGCATATAGACGCTCACCGCGCTCTGAATCGTATTCACCAACGAATCCGGATTGATGTATTTATCCAGCCCGCTCGCCGCTTGACTATACAAGTCGGCTGATGGAAGTAGAGCCCCCATAAGTCAGTGAATCAGTTGTTCAATTCCCGCTCGGAGGCCCTAGCAATTCGCTGCCCAGACTGCTCAACTGCTGATCCTCCGTTGACATTTCCTGGATCCGCCGTTGGCGCCCCGCCTCCTGCAGGCGCGCTTGATCGTTTCGATTTACTTCGCTCTGCACGAGTACCTTGAGAGCCGCCACTGATGCGCGATTCATATTGCTATCCAGGTTTCCCTGGAGCGCCTGCAATTTCGCCTTCAGCTTTTCTGTCTCGACCAAAGAACCGGCGCTGTTGATTTGACTCGCGGTGTTCCGGACATCGTTCTCAAGCTGGTTAAACGCTTGATTCACGGCGGCCAACTGCCGGTTGTAATCGTCGTTCATATCCTGGAGCACTCCGAATTTTTTGAAGCTCGCAGTTTCGTAATTCATCGGCTGTCCATATTTGTCCGTCAGAGTGCTAAGATCCTGGTAAAGACCTTGACCGGTGTATTTCAATGCCGACAGACCATTTGCGACCGAGCTGAAATCGGAGACCGTCTTGCCAACTCCCGCTTTGATGCTGTTAATCTCCTGAAAGAGTTGGTCCAGACCTAGCATATTAACGTAGGTATCCGGGTTGCCGAACCGTTGCAGCTGTTCGATATCCTGGTTAATGATATTGGTCAGTTGATTGATCTGCTCCAACTGCTTCTGGATCATCGTCGCGTATTTGCTGATATCTTCCGCATGCTGCATCTCCTGCTTGACCTGCCCGTAGACCTGTTGCGCGATGTTCATCACCGTATGAATCGGATCGTGCATGACGACAGTCGCGCGCGCGGTAGCAAAGAAACTCCACAGCAAGATCGTAGATCCGACGATTCGCTTGATTTTCATGATTACTCCACAATCGGGATGATGACCTCTCGTTGAACCCGGACGACTCCGTTTGAGTCCTGGCGCTCCGGAATCGTGGCGTTGTAATAGCGGACTCGGCCCTCGAGGTCGTCATCCGCCGTCTTCTGGGCGTCCTGCCGCGCCCAATAGGTCCGTTTTACCTGGTCGGAAACTCCCTTTGTGTAACCCTTCGCAAACTCGATCGGTACCTTGCGCGCGTCCAATCCGCTGTTCAAAAGCGGGTCCCCATCATTGGTCAGCGCCTCGGAGCCTTTCCCCTGAACGGTCAACTCCCCTTTCGGCACCGTTGGTCCGACGGTGCAACCCGCGAGGATTAAGCTGATTGGAATACCGATCATTTTCATAGTATTGGCTTGGTTGCGGACTCTTCACTGGCAGCGAGCAATTTTTCCGATTCCTCGATGATTCCGGTAACAATGTTTTGATAATTACCGAGCGACGCAGTTCGACGATCGAATGTTTCATTGTCGCTCGCCGCTGCGTAGAGAAGCTCCCGCGATGCGACGTTTTTGACGGTTCCGACCAACCGCCTGATTTTGTCGTTCGCGACGTAAGTAAACGCACTGAATCGTTCCCTCGGATCCATCAATTCGGGAAGCGGGTAGGAATTGATCGTATCCACCGTTTTCTCGGAAAGACTGAGCGCCTCACCGATCTCTTTTGCGTCTTCCCGGCTTTGCTGAGATGTGACCAGAAACATCTTTGAATTTCCGATGATCGCACCCCGCGCCTCGGAGTTTCTGAGAACGTCGTACTGCTGGACGACAGCCAGAATGTTGCACCCGAACTTGCGCATCTGCCGATAGTATTCCTGGATCATTCGCACACCCCCGGGGATTTCGAGGGTTCGAGCAGCCTCTTCGAATATCGCAATCTTCGGAACGGACCGCGGCATCGTGATGATTTTTTGCCGGCCATAGTTCGCCACAAGAAAGTTGGCGGCTGCACGCATTTCAGTTGCGTGCTCCGGGATCTGCCCTAGCTCGAAGTGTGCGACTCTGTCATCGATGCGGATGTTGCTGACGCCGTCAAAAAGCCTCCCCTTCTCTCCGTCTCGACTCCAGGCTCGAAGAAGCTTTCCGACGCGGTCACACTCTTCCCGTTCCTTCGCTCCGCCGCGGGGATTGAACAGAAGCTGTTCGATCAGTCCGCTGTGGGTCGGAAATTGATCCGGCTGAAAGCAGGCAAACGAGAGATCGCGAACGTAGTTGGCTGTCCCGGGACTCTTCGCGAAATCAACAACCATCTCCTCCGTCAACTCCTGAACAAAACTGACCGCTTCGTCCGGATTCTGCATTTCCCAATCGCGAAACGCGGCAAACGCATCGACGAAATTCGAGTGCGAGCTACGCATCCGAACCTTGAGATACCGGTCAATCGCTGCGGCACGCCACCGGAGTTCCTCTGCCCTCTGTTCGTTCGCAACAACCCAGTCATTAAAAACGTCGGTGTAAAGTTGTTGCAGGTTTTCGACGATCATGGCGTGCCGCATCGCCTTTCGTTCTCCATCGAGCCCTTCGTTCCCGCAAAAAAGCATGCAAAGTCCGGCACTGAATGCCAGGTGCGTCGGCGACAGCGGCGTGTTGCACGTGTCGAGGTAGTTGACGGTGAGATGCCCGTCTGGGTTCACGATGATCGGCTGGCATCCTTGAGTCTGGGTGAGCACTGCGTGCGAAAGCCCTTCCTCTACAATCAGGCGGAATCCGAAACGATGTCCGATCTGGGCCAGAAGATCGGCGACAATAACCGACTTTCCGGCCCCGGTCATGCCGAACAGAACCCCGTGCTGTGGAGTGTTCCCCAGCCTTGTACGGATTCCGACGAGATTCCCTTTAGCTCCGTTGTAAATCGCTTCGGCTTCGTCCAAATGCCCGGTGAACGTCGCCGACCATGGAATTAAATCAGCGAGGTAAACATCTTCAGCCGGCAAATCGAATGCTCGATAGGTGCCATAGGTCCAACCGGGCCAGGTCTGATAGAATAGCTGCCGAGCGTTCTCAGGAATTGTCGCATGATGAACCACTGCGCCGCCCATCGAGATAAATGCGTTCTTCAAAGAGGCGCATCTCGCCGCCAATTGCTCTGGCTTTCTGTGCCAGAGACGAACCACGAACAGCGCGTTGAGCGGGATCACCTTTCCTTGCTGCAGTTCGGCGACTTTCTCCTGTTTCGCGACCATGTCCGTAACCAGGGATTGTTTGCGTTCCGAGACCGCATCGATCTGTAACCGCTGAATATATTGCTCTTCTTTCTCGATGACTTTATCAACGCGCTTCGGGTAGACATTCATCGTGATCGAATACTCCTGGAACCCCATCCCGGTCAGGGCGGCCACAATTCCGGGAAATGTGCGGCGCGGCCATTGCCGAACAGCGAAAATCGCGTGGTGATAACAGTCGAGTTTGAAGGAGACTCCAGTGTCGGCCGATTCAGCAATGCCTTCACCATGCAGACAGTTTTGCTGGATTGAATAGCCGGGATCCAGCAGTTCCGTTGGGTCAATCGCGGTCGACTCCAGGTTCGTATTCAAATACCGGTAGTACATCAGGAAGTGATCCCGATCGCGCATCGGGGTGATCCGGCAATCTGGAAAAAGGCGCGACAACGCACCCATCGCGAATTCGCACAATGCCCGGCTCTCTTTGCGCGAGAGTGCTTCAAAATATTGCGCACCCGCTCCCTCTCCGGTGACAGGAACCTTGGTCTCGATCACCCGCGCAAAAAAGAGTGCAAGCCGTTCCCGGCGGAGGCGCCCTTCTTCCATTGCCGTTTTGTAGCGTTCGTAGCGTTCCGCCCGAATCAATACGCCGAACTGACCATGGAGCGGATCCTGGCGGCGCAGGTTCAATGTCTCGCGGTGATATTGTTCCAACTCCTGGCGATAGTCGTTGTCGATGGTCCACTGGATCTGCAGCGCGAACTCTTCCCCGAGGATGCCAAGCAGGATTCGCAACCGCTCATGCAGATCGTTTAGCTGCGTCACGCTAAAGGCACTGATCTCTCCCGGCTCAACCATGAACCCGCGTGAAATCGCTGTCTTCTTTGAGGAACCGTCACCGAACCAGATCAGATCATTCAGAAAAAAACCGTTTGGCATTCCGACCCGCGAGACGCGCGATGGCCGAGCGGATTTTTGCCCAGTGAACAGACTGGCCACGGTCTCGCACGCACCTATGAGAGAAGCAATCATCTGTTTGGAACAAACGGATGCCGCGGTTGGATCCGCGCAGGTTGAAACGATCGTCCTTTGATCCAAGAAGCGAACAGATCGACATCGAATCGCGGCGGCTTGCGGCTCCGTAATGTCACGATGTAGGCAATCGTCAGAACAGTCGGAAGCAGCGCCACGACAAACTTTACGAATAACGGCATCCCGTTATCGCCGTTCATAAGCATCGTCAAGATAAAGACTGAACCCATGCCTGAAATAATCACCGGAAATCCAAGGTTTCCCTCAAACCCGAAGGCGTGCCCGGTCGAACGCGCGCGTGGCCGCGTATCCGTGTAAATGAGGTTATCGTTCATCGTCAATTGAGCTCCAGGAGATCAGGTAAACGCCGTCAGAAACCGGTCACCGCGCTATTCGCCGCACCGCCAAACATGGCGAAGAGGGCCTTCATCAAAGCCACGGCACCGGCGACGCCGATCCCGTAGATGACCGTCATTTTCCAGTTTTCGTCCCGTTTAGCATTAAGGAATCCGGACATCACCATCACGCAGCCGGCAATGAATCCGAAAACCATGATGAGGTTCAGTCCATTTTTGAGCGGAGAAATAAAACTGTCCAGCGATCCAGTGGATTGAGCGAGCGCACCATGCGCCGGCGCCACGCTCACCAAGAGAACCGCCATGAACCTTCGCCAGACACTGGCAACACGAATCTGGCTCGAAGTGGGTGAAAGTCGCTGCTTCATTTAGCAACTTTTTTACAATGTGTTATCGAATACGGCAATAAGAAAATAACATGTTTTTTTATTGTACTCTAGTTGCTGAAAATCGCGCGATTTCGCGCGGATTTTTGGAACAGCCATTTTGCTCAGTTTTGCTGTTCTCAGCCGTACAATCGACATCAGCAGCTTCGCCTGCGCAAAATCCGGGTAGCCCGTATGAGAATCATTCTATTTTGCAGACGGGGTATTCAGTTGATTGATCTTGCACACAATTTTTGCGGTTGTCTGAGCGTCATAGGCGAGATTGGGCGGAGCAAAACCGTTCTGAGTCGTCCATTCATTGCCTTCCACCCAGAGACCACGGCCCAGCTCGGCACGAATGGAACCGCGCATCGGCAGGGCGATGGGAGCCTTCTCAAGGTTGATGAACTTATTTTTGCGAATGACCAGATTCTCAAAGGAAGTTGCCTCAATGGCGGGGCCGGTCATTTCTTTGAACACGTTATTCTCAAAAAGGAGGTCCCGCAGAAGAGGGTAGGGAGTTGGACTGCCATTGTTGTTGGCGGAAATCCATACGGTCGCTCCATCAGAGGCTCCGATGGAATTTGACGACTCAAACTGATTATTGCGGATAATCACGTTTTGCGCTCCGAAGCCCTCTTTCCAACTTGCACCAACGTCGGCAAGTAGAAGGATGGCCGACATCTGATTGTGAAAAAACCGGTTTCCTTCGATCAGCCAATTTGCCGTATTGCAAAGGATGCCGCGGGCGCGATTCTCGTGAAAGTAGCAGTTCCGAATGACGCAGTTGCGGGAGCCATAGCGAAGATTGAAAAGGATCGAGTCAGAGCCCAGGCGGCTGGGCAGGTCCCGATCAAAAACCAACGTCGTTTCGCTGGTTTTGTAATTTGGCGTGGAGGAAATCAGTTTGCCCTGAAAACCCGCGGGCGAGAAATCACCTTTGCGAATTTCGACGACATCACCCGCCGCAAACGGACATCTCCAATCCACAATGCCCTCGGCGATGAGGGTGTGTGAATCGACGACTCGAATTCCCGCGTGCATGTTATCGTGAATGTTGACGCAATCATCCCCCATGTATCCAAAATCGCAGTCCTCCATGCGGATATAGCCTTGAGATCGATCCACGTGAAATCCGTCGGCGGTGGTGGTGATGCAGCGGCGTTCATGATCGCGATAGGCAATCCGGCAACGCAACAACTCGAAGTGGTCTTGATCGCCACCCACGATGAACCCAATACCGGGGAAGGAGAAGATCGTTACATTCTGAAGCGACAGGTGAGTATTACTCCACATGAGGATGCCATGCTTCTCGAAGGTATAATGACGCAGCAGATAGAGTTGGCCCACCTTGGGGGCTACGGAACGGGAGGGCCAGACCCGGACCGTTTGAGGATCGATGGCATCGATCTTTTTCGGATTAAAGCCTCCAATTTCCTGCCCTGTGCCCGGCGCACCCAGTTTTTCATCGAGAGGATTCATGGTGATCCATCGCTTGGGGTCCAGCGGTGCCGAAGTCGCAAAGTGCATCTCGAAAAAGGAGGAATCGGGTGCGACTTTCAGGATTCTTCCCACTGAAGCTAACGGATCGATCTTCCAATCCCAATCGAGATTGAAATTGCTGATGATCGTTCGGTGGCAGTTCGAGATCGCGATACCGGCACCTCCTTTGATTTGATGGAAGAGAAAGGTAGATCCGCCCCCATCGAAGACAAAGTCACTCAATCCGTCAAAAACCATGGTTGCACCTGAAGTGATTCGATAAACCCCTTTCGGCACGATGAGTTTTGACGCCTTGGTTTCGCGACACTTGGCGATGGCCGCCTTAAACGCAGCCAGGTTTCGATCCGGTCCTGCGGACGGCGGAGCGTCACCGTCGACGACAGCTCCAAAATCGCTCAGGTTCAGAATGGGGCCGTTTGAGTTCGAGGGAGGATCGACGGTAAAGGGCTCTGCGCCCCTTGGTGCGGGGGGCTCTGCCTCAGTTCCGAATGCCCTCGTTAAAGGTATCGTTGTCCAGCCGTTGCCCAGGGAAACCTTCAGATTGCGAATCAAAACGGCTCCTTGGTTGAGAATCCCCACGCAGATAACGAAGTCGGCGGTGGTCGGCGTGAGGCGAAGTTTTGCCACACCTTGAGAACCGGGATCGCCATTCCATCGTGTCCATCGGTCGGCACCGTAACCAAGTTGGCTGGAGCGTGCAAAGACGTAAAAATAACCATTTTTGCTCGATGGCTCGATGACCCGGTAATCGAGGGTTAACACATAATCGATTCCGGCTTTAAGCAGGCCCTTAGGTAGGACAATGCAAGAGTGCCAGCTGCCTTTGTCAGGACGAGTGTCCTCTTCGAGAGCTGGGTTACCTTTGTCGTCCTGAGTGACACGCGTGAAAGCGAGTTGGCAGTTCGTCGGATGGCCGTCTTTTAAACTAAGTTGCCAAGTAATATTATCGGAGCCAAAGGCCGAGATTCCAAAAAGAAGAACCATAAAGGCGATCGAAAACCATCGATAGCGGTTACAAAGATGGGCCATATTGCGATCCATTGGATACAATTCCACATTCGTACCTATTTTGCGGAGCCTGATCACACCGCCTTGGCTGGGAGCCGAATTACTGCTTACCAACATAATTCGACTCAAGATGGGACTCGAAGAGGATTCACCGTGTCTCCATTGGTGCAATCGCCAAGCGACGACCCTTCCAGTGGTTCAAGCCGCTGAGTCGAGCGTCTCGCATTCCTAGCCCGAAAAACTCACAAAAAAGCTAGCAAAGCGGCGTCTTTTTTTTGTAAGTTCTTGGTGCTCAACAAGTTAAACTTTACAAAAAGGACGCCGCTTCGATGACAGACTGTAGAGAACAATCCTGGTTATTTCAAGACTTAGGTAACCGAAAAGTAGAGGTAGATTTCGGAGGTGGTTACCTCTCCAGCGATGGGGGTGGGTTAATATTGCGCGAACTGGAGCGCCACAGCGGGTTGTTACGGGATTTTTCCGGCTGCTTCGTCGATTACCGTGACCAGCGTTATGTCGAACACAGCGTTCAGGAACTTGTCAGTCAGCGGATTCATGGCTTGGTGCTTGGCTACGAAGATCTCAATGATCATGACCATTTGCGGCTTGATCCCATCCATGGCTTGATCGCCGGCAAGAGCGATCCACTCGGGCAGGATCGGATATTGGAACGCGATAAGGGCAAAGCTCTGGCGGCTCACTCCACGCTCAATCGTTTGGAGTTAAGCGCCGAGGCGATCGATGCGCGTTACCATAAGATTCAGGCACAGCCCGACCAGATCGAGCCGTTACTAATCAAGCGTGGAGTCAAAGCCATTCCACGCAAGAGTGCTGAAATCGTGTTGGATTTTGATGCGACCGACGATCCGCTCCATGGCAGCCAGCAAGGCGCTTATTTTCACGGTTACTATCGCCACTACTGTTACCTGCCGCTCTACTGCTTTTGTGGAAACATTCCCCTTTTTGCTAAGCTGCGCGATTGCAAGCGCGATGCCAGTGATGGCACCGTTGAGGCACTCCAGAAGATTGTGCCGGCAATTCGTCAACGTTTTGGCAAGAAAGTTCGCATCATTGTGCGCGCCGACAGCGGCTTTGCACGTGAAGCGATCATGGCCTGGTGCGAAGAAAACCATGTCTTCTACTGTTTGGGTCTGGCACGAAACGATCGGCTCACGGAGCTGCTCAAGACCGACTTTGAAGCTCTTAGGGCGCAGATTAAGGAGACCAAAGTAGAGACTCCCTGTCGGAGTTTCACCGAGTTTGAATACTCCACTCGACAGTTGGACCAAAGCGCGACGGGTGATTGGCAAAGCCGAGATTTTATCTCAAGGTGACAATCCGCGCTTTATTGTGACGAACCTACCCAAAGATGGGTGGGCTACTCGGACCCAAGCGGCTCGATTCGAAGCAGCCGCTTTGTATGAGAAGTTTTACTGCGCACGGGGCGACATGGAAAACCGCATCAAGGAACAGCAAATGGATCTCTTTGCCGATCGTACCAGCACCCACTGGCTTGCTTCTAATCAGTTGCGGCTGTGGTTCTCGGCCATTGCTCACTTGATCATGAGCACTCTGCAGGCTGGAGTTTTGAAGGGCACTGAACTTGAGTCTGCTTCGATCGGCCAGATCCGCTTACGACTCTTTAAGATTGCAGCTCGGCTCAAAACGAGCGCTCGACGTATTCACATCGAACTCTGCTCGGCCTATCCTCTCAAAGGGCTTTTCAGCTTGGTTCACCAGCGAATCAGTGCCCTGAACAGCCCCGCTTAATAATCGCACCCAACCCACGGAGCTAAAGAGTTGGCTCGCGAGAGCGGGTCAAAGTGCAAGAGCTTTGTCTCTGAGGAGCGAACAGATCGGATCGGTCGCCGAAAAATCGCGGTAATTCGGAAAAAAGCCCTCGAACCCAAGAAATCTCGCTATGTAGAGGATCGAGAGTAAAGCTCGTCATAACACAACGTCTTCTGTGTCCGTTATGAATATATTTTGTTCTCACAAGTTTAAAAACTTGTGAGAAGTTCAGGCTAGAAAACCGCCCCTACAAGGTCATAGGCCGCGGAATCCACGGCCGGCAGTTGTTTCCCGACGATCTCGCAAAATAAGGCAATGGCGTCGTCGGTCCGGTCTTTTGGCCGGAACGACGGCGCGCCGGACTCACTCTGCGCCCACTTGCGCGAATCGGATGCCCGGCCGGCAGCGTCGCTTTCGCCAGATCTCAGGCACGGTGAAAGGCTGATCGCTCCGACCAGATCAGGTTAAAACAGATTCTCACATTGTTGAATGTTGATTCTGCTGAAAAACCCTCTTGGTCGAAAAATTCTAGATTTTGGGGGAATCAAATCACCCTGCCTATATCGCAAAAACCCGTCTACGGGCATTTTAGAGCGTCGTTTTTTTGTCACCGGAATACGATTTTTTACAATGTTGGAAAAGAGGGGGTTTCTCAGCAGAATCAAATGTTGATTCTGCTGAAAAAGCATATTTTTAGAATGTTATGCTGGATGCTCGTCGGAATCTTTATTATCATGCCCGGCATCGATGAGTCTACCGAAGTTTGACCTGCAGGGCTTTCTGTTCGAGAGCCTCGGATCGATCGCGGCCGATCTGTTTGACCAGAAAGATAAGTACAAGCTTTTCGCGAGGAAAGTTTGGCCTCTATTGGCGGGCTGCCGGGAAGAATTAGCGCAATGCTACGAGCCAGAAAACGGGCGACCTGGGATCGAACCGGTGGTCTTACTGGGAGTGTTGATCTTTCAGTTTATGGAGCGCGTACCGGATCGGCAGGCAGTCGAGATGGTAAAATATCATTTGGGCTGGAAGCTGGCGTTAAACCTCAAGCTTGGGGCAGATGGATTCCACCCGACCACATTGGTGCATTTCCGGCAACGCTTATTGGAAGCTGGAAAGAGTGACATTGCCTTTCGGGTGGTGTTGAAAGCTCTAGAAGAGGAAGGCTTTATCGCCAAGCGCTCCAGGCAACGCTTGGACTCAACGCATATACTGGGAGCTGTCGCCCGGATGAGCGCTTTGGAATGTGTGCGTGAAACGCTTGCGGTGGCGCTTGACGAGCTCGAGGAGAAATTAACACAGGGCCAACGTCCGGAATTCTGGGAACAGCTCTGGGAACGCTACGTCGAGAGCAAGCTTGATTACAAGAGTGCCGAAGAGACCTTGCAATCCAAGCGCCGCCAAGCTGGCGCAGATTGTTTGCGCCTATTGGAGTGGCTTGAGCCGCTGGGCGCCGAGGTTCGCGAGGCTAAAGGGGTCGCTGTGCTGCGTAAGGTCTTCAGCCAACAATATGAGGTGCAGCAGAGCGGACAGACTTCGACGAGCTCAGTCGAGTCGATTGAGCCGGTCAAAGTGCATGCCTCCGGGGTAGTGCAAAATCCCCATGATGCCGACGTGGAGTGGTCGGCTAAAGGCCAGGGCAAACAGAAAAAGGAGTGGAAGGGCTATAAAATACAGGTGGCCGAGACGGTAGCTTCCCAAAAGGATCAGAGCAGCTTTATCGCCTCGGTCGTTACGCAGCGAGCCACCGAGAGTGATGACGCTGGGCTGCCCGCAACGCTGCAAAAACAAGAGGCGCTGGGCTTGGAACAGCCAACGGAGATGTACACAGACGGGGCTTACATCTCGGGACGAGCAATCCAAGAAGCCCAAGAGGCCGGGTGGCAACTGGTGGGACCGGCTCAACCAAGCGCTTCTCGCGCCGGGCTAGCAAAGGAATATCGAATTGAAGCCTTCGATATCAGCATTACCGAGCGAAAAGCGGTCTGTCCCGATGGAAAGACCAGCACCAATTGCAGTAAGCTCACTGAGGAGAAAAGCGGTAAAGTCACCTATCGTTTTGAGTTCGGGAGCCAATGTCATAGCTGCCCGCATAAAGCAGCCTGCGTCCCGAGCGCTCAACCCCATCGCACCATCCTTGTCGGAGCCTACCACGAAGAGTTGCAGCAGCGACGGCGCGATCAACAGAGCGAAGAATTTCAGCTTCGAATGCACCAACGCAATGCGATCGAAGGAACCATTAGTGAGTTAGTGCGGGGCTATGGTCTGCGGCGCGCCCGCTACAAAGGATTCGCAAAGGTGGATCTCCAAAATCAGCTCATCGCCAGCGCGTGCAATATAAAAAGATGGTTCCGAAAGCTGCTCGGAACCGTTTTTGGGGGTCAAAACGAAGATCTCGGGCTGAACGGTTCTTTTGCCCAGAGCGTTTTGGCCGACTTTTTTGCTCCGACCGATCCGTGGAGCTTTCCGGAAAGAAGATTTGCCTGAAGCGGCCGAGAGAGCGCAAAAATTTTATCGTTTCCAGATATTTGCGGCGTGACTCGCTGGTCAGAATTTGATTTCCTGCTTGGTTCGACTCGGCAGGATGCTCTTCAACGGGAACGCGGGTTTTTCACCGGAATCAAATGTTGAGATGCGACCCTGCGAAGCGACTCTCTGCTGCGGCCAGCATCGCGGCAGAATTTCTGCATTCGCGTTGGTTCGCGAACCCAAGCACGTCCGTCTGACGCACAGACCGCATTTCCAGGAAGACGAAATGCCATACGGGATCGATCCGGATGAACCGATCCCCGATATCCTGCCCGGTAAAGAATCGCTCCCTGAGCCCCTGGAGCGCCCCTTGCCTAGGCACCAGGCTCCCATGGATAATCGCCGCGCCAATACCCTAACTAACTGTAAGCGTTCTTCTTCGTCGAGATCGCTGCAATCGCCTGGATGGATAGAAGCCGAAACACTCCAGAATGGCGGTTGTGTCGCCGAAACCTGTTTTGGATTCGAATCATTTTTAGCCAATTTGCGATGACATAAGGACCAAAATGGTTGAGCGGCTGCGCGCGCGCGCCGGTATGGTAACTTTGTTAGTGCTTTGGAAGAGCTTAATCTCTCACACAGGAGGAATTTATGAATCCGCTTATGTACCTCAAAGCCGTGATTGGCGCAGTCGGCGCCAACGTATTTCCGCCTATCGCCGATTGGCTTGTGAATTACATTCCGGCGCCGGGCAACGTACATACGGCACTGTCGATCTTGATCGTTGCGCTGCTGACGGGCGGGACCGTTTATGCAACTCCGAACAAGCAGTAGGCGTGATCAGCAGCGACCCGATAGGTGCCATACGCAGCCAAGATTGCTGATGGTACCCTTCGAGGCCCAGTTCTTCAACGGCAACACGACTGCCGCGCTACGAGGCCTTGTGCGCGGCAGACCGAAGCAAATACGGGTCAGCTCAGGAAACGGAAATTAACGTAGCGAACCGCTCATCGACGTTTGTCTGACGCGGCTTCCTACGGGACTTCTTCCCAGTCGCAAATAATTTGGGAGATTCAGTCGCATCTAATTTGGAATCTGACAATAGTGATAATCCTCCTACGAAAAATCGCCTCCCCGATTGGGGCCAAAGCCGATCGCCGGCCTAGCTCCGCCTGATTGAGGTCCGTGGGAACCTCGTCGCTGACAGCACTGCCGCACGTCGCTTGAGACGTCTCGGTCCGCTGGACTAGACTGTGCTCCACGTACGTCGAAGATCTGCCCGCGGCGTATGTGGCAGCATACTCTAAATGAGATCCCAGTTCGCCTGCGCCGTGAACAATGCGTCGTGCCCGCAGGTCGCGCGGTTCCGAAGTGATTGACGCCGATAGCAACCCCGTCGTCAGAAGAAGTCGCTTCGCAGGGTCGCATCTCAACATTCGATTCTGCTGAAAAACCCTCTTGGTCGAAAAATTCTAGATTTTGGGGGGATCAAATCACCCTGCCTATATCGCAAAAACCCGTCTACGGGCATTTTAGAGCGTCGTTTTTTTGTCACCGGAATACGATTTTTTACAATGTTGGAAAACAGGGGGTTTTTCAGCAGAATCAACATTCAACAATTTAGCAATCTGTTTTAGCCCATTTGCATTTGAGTTGGAGCGATCGGTCGTTCGCTTTGCTCAGATCTGGTGACTGAGTGATTGTCGGGATACAATAGCCACCCAACCATGATGAGCGTGACCAGCGAGAGCTAAGCGAGGAAAAACTTTTCGAAGGGTTTGAGAAATACGCAGTGAAGGTTTTTCAGTCGGTCGGATAAACGAGCAGGAGATCTCCCTTATTCAAAAGTCGATTCTGAGGCAACTGCGTCAGATGCACTTCGATGTGATCGCCGATGATCATCTGAGACTCGATTAGTGCCCTTCAAATTATGGACAGGCGCCTGGGCCGGCCGCATGGTCTGCGGCTATCCCGATGAGAAACCCCGCGGTATCCCGTGTGCTGATCGACCCGCAAGTCGTTCACCGGATATTAATAAATAATTCGTTGTTAGGAACATAGAAAAGACAATTGACAACAGGCTAAAGGTTTTCCCATCGACGACTACCTCAGGCTTCCCTCCATAAGCGCTAACTTAAAATGGCAGCGGTCTTAAGCGCCGAAGGCGCGAGTGGAGAAAAGCCTGGGGTGGAGCGCAGCGGCATAAGCGCTAACTTAAGGAAAATTTTACAACGAAAGAGTGGATCCTGTCCCGGAGGGACCAAATGAAAGTAGCCTGGCACGAAGTGCCTGGAACAAGATAAAAGTCGACCCGTCCCGGAGGGACGGTTGATCTGCCTCACTAGTCCCAGAGATATTTTTCTTCGAACTTTACGTCGTGCGCTTTTAGAAACGCCAGATACTCCTCTTGAAAGGTTCGAGTCCGATGATGTTCGACCTGACGGTGGATGTAACCGATCGTTTCTGGCAACTGAGAAACGCTCACACTGAATGCTGATCAACCGTCCCTACGGGACTGGACGCGCCTTTCTTCTTTTTCCCGGCACTTCGTGCCAGGCTACCTTCGCTTTGATCCCTCCGGGATAAATGCGTAATGGCGCCTTCCCCCTGCTGCAGATAAGTTAGCGCTTATGAGGCTTCCCTCCAGCCCTTCTCGCATCGCTTTTAACGAAAGAAAGTTTGAGGGCAGGACGTACAATATGATCGATCAATTTTGCC
>CAVVPV010000021.1:0-75294 GCA_963750185.1 uncultured Verrucomicrobiae bacterium | reverse complement strand
TTCATCCAGCGTCATATGACTTTAAAGAAAAGACTGAGAATCTGATGCTTGAGGCGGTGAAGTTTCGCGAGGTCAACGACCGTGGTTACTTCGTCGGCGTTGAACATTCTCTCCACTGCCGCTTCGATGAAGTCGATGGTGATGTCATTGGTCAATTTGCGCCAGATGTAGTTGCAGGAGAATTTTTCTACCCGCTCACGATATTCTTCTCCTTCCTCGTCGGCTATTGGGTCAACCTCAACCAAAATAGCAAGCACCTCTGGTCCACGACATGCGGGTATTTCTGAACAGCTCTCAATAGAGGATAGGTCGAAATGCGTGTACGGAGGCAAGATGTTCATACATTATACATTTCGCGAGAATTCAATTTTGATAAGTATGGGCTGAGTCGTACCAACTCCAAATGTTCTCGCAATCACGTGTCGGTTCACGAATCATTGTAATCGAATCGCTGATTTATCGAAAGGCTCTCCAGACCAACCAAATGATGAGTAGAAGAATGATGAGATGCATTGCGCCAAGTCCGCTGAATAGCACTTAATTTCTCGCGATGTCTGCGCTCCTGGTCAGCTCGGTTGTTTGCCTCCTGCCGAGCGCGACGGTGGCGGGAATCCTGTTGCATCTGGCCTGTGGATTCGGCGACGCGCCTCACGAATCGTAGTCCAACACTTCATGAATTGCGTCTATACCGACAACAGGCGGGGGTTTATACAAGCGATTCTTCTCGATGGATATTCGAATGCCTCCAAATCGCGCAAAAACCACTTGATAGCAACGGATAGGATGGTCCGTGAAGCTGGACTTTCCGCCCATTCCGTGTCCCGGCCAATTGGCTCCCACCTCTCCTTGCGCCAAGCCACCCAATCACCCGGCTTCAGCTTATTAATCTCTTTGCCAGTCAGTTTTGTGTACTCTTTCATCGACTGTCTAATCTGATTTCCTTTTTGCGGTCCTTGGCAACTGAATCAGCATGATATTGTAGGCTCCTGGGTACCGAGCCTCAACCTGAGCTTTCGCGCCAGCCGAATTCTGCGCCTCGATTTGGACAGTTTTAGGACCGGTGCCTTTGGAAGCGAAGTAGACGTTGTATAAGTTCACGTCTTTATACATTTCATGAGATTCTAAATTCTGCCGATGGCGCTGCCCCTCGACTGGGCATTGTCCCGAGACATCGAATGCGGCAGCGACTGCTTCGAACGCTGGCGAAACAAGGCGTCATCGTGGGGGGGCGGCGACCGATACTGCCTGTCGCAGGAAGTTAAGAGTCACTGTTACACTATTACTAATAGTGTAACGTTTTATGCTGTTTTCCTAAGCAAAAACCATCCATTTTCCGGGTTTTGCCTCAAGAAAGTTACAAAACTACCGATTAATGTAACATCATGCAAATAGTCAATGAAAAGGGCGAGCGGCTCTACTTCACAGAGGAGCAGCGGAACGCGCTTCTTGCTGCTGCGGCTAAAGCACCTCGCGAGGTACGGTCCTTCTGCAGTGTCCTGTGCTATACCGGTTGCCGAATATCGGAGGCACTGGCGCTGACTGCTAAAAGCATCGATTTGTTCGCCAAGGTCATCGTCATCGAGAGCCTGAAAAAGCGCAAACAGGGTTCACCGACAGGTGCCTGTCCCGCCAGAGTTGCTCGATACCCTGGATATGGTTCACGGCATCCGTGAAATCCAGAAGAAAGGTCGAGCCCGACTCAATGAGCGTCTCTGGACCTGGAGTCGCATGACGGCGTGGCGCAAGATGGCTGCGCTCATCAAGGCGGCTGGCATCCCCGATGGACCGCATGCATCACCGAAGGGGTTGAGGCATGGGTTTGGCGTGACGGCTGGTTAGCAAGGGCATCGCGCTCAACATGGTCCAGAAATGGCTTGGTCACGCTCAGCTTACCACCACGGCTATTTATGCAAACGCCGTAGGTGAGGAAGAGCAGAGCATCGCTCCAGGATGTGGACCTAAACCGGATTAACCAGAAATGAAATTGCCGAACAAAAGGATATGGCTGAGCCGCGACCTATCCCATTTGCTCTTGACTGGGCTCTTCCTCCTGCAACCTTTTCTCGATATCAGTTTCGACTCTATCGAGTAGCCAATCGCGAGCGTCCAAGGCGGTCTCAAAGGAAAAAGCGAGAAATTTTTTTGTGACTCGTCTCCCGTGATGGTCTTGCAAGTACCGTGCAGGATGCACTAAGTTTCGGATTTGCTTCAGCGTCACAGCGCTATCGCGGATTGCGGCTCTCTTACCCTTAATGGTCTCTGGAAACCAGTTCGCAGCCTTCGCCACAGGAAAGAAATCCCCCAAGTCCCATTTGAGTAAAGGCTTAATCTTACCATTCTTCCTTGTTGGCGCTTTTCCGGTGGCGAGAGCCTCTTCAAAGAAAATGTTCGTGAACAAAACCATTAAGCATTCAACGGCTGAGCCGACCATTACACAACCGGCTAAATGCGCATTGGCATCTTCACACCGTTTTGCCTCAGCCCAGTAGAATCGCTGTAGCCTGTACAATTCTTTCTCTTGGGCTTGCGTGAGTTGAAATTGTTCTTCTTCGGCTTCCATGACTTAGAGAACCCCCGTTTCCGACGCGCTGCAACAGGCCTCCCTCTTCTCGACGGATATATCCGTAACCTCTCGCTTCTTATTTCCTAATTAACCATGGCTTTTCAGCCTCGAAATAAATTATCCAATCTCTCGGAGAGGTCATGAAGACGAGCGGTAAAAGTTTCTAACTCTTGAAGCGTCCATTCTGCCAAAGCCTGTGGAGTAAGTCGGGCACCGTCTCCTTTAATCCGCATATGTTTGCTTCGATGATAGTCTGGGAAATTGTGTACAACAATTTTTCCCTCTATCTCATGCCAGACACTATGAGCAAGAATGTTTCGCTGACGAGTGGCTTCTTTTAACTCTTCTACCAATGAACATAACTCACCTATTTTTGGGAATGGAGTTTTATTAGCGGCCACTATTAGTTGGTCAAGACAATTGTCAAAAGTCCCTTCTGCAGCGGTCAACTCCGCATCCATTAGTTTTACATCTGGATTTTCCAATACTTTCGGATTCCATTGTATCTCCTGTGGGGAAAAAAATTTGAGGAATAGGTCAAATTGTTCTCTGTACTTGACCAATGGTCGGTTTGTTTGCATGACTAATAATCCTGCCAAATGACTACGGACATTGTATTCTAGTAGGCTAAATTCGTGCATGATTTCGCCACGAACTTGTAAAAATGTGTGATTCATTGCAGTGTTGCCTTGATGCCTTTTTACGAGAACCTAAATTGGTTCAACAGTGGGCGCAACATGAACACGGCGGTGATAAATTTGTCAGTTGGAAAGATGTCCCGCCCGAGTTGTAGCCACGGGCTCGTTCAGGCGTCAAGCAGGATTGAGGCGCATGAATGTGCGAGCGGCACGCGCTTGCACCGGCGCGGTCACTGCAGCAGCTTGAATTCTCCAGAATCGAAATTTTTCTGCAGTTGGTCATTCGTGTATTGAATTTCGGTCTGGAATTTGTCCCATTGGATATAATAAGCGAGCGGACTCTTGTCTATTTTTGAGACCGTACCCGCCAATAGAGTTTCACCCGACAGGCAACCGGATTGAATTTTGGTTCCCACAATCAATTCGGATACGCTCGGTTTGCCCGGTGTCCCGGTCGGCGCGGGCGTCGATGTCTCAGCATTGCCGACGAAATGGAGGACGGCAACCTCGGTACCGGTCGCGGTCCATTATTGAGGAACAATAGCCCAGAATCGTGTAGCTTCCGCTTTAGTAACTAACGCTTTGTAATGCTTATGCACCATCTGCGGAGAGTTACCAGCTTGGGCTGCGGTCTTATTCTCGTCATCCGTAGTAGCGTACAAATATGATATGAAAGAATGTCGTAGCCAGCCTTCCTTCCATGGCTGTAAGCCTGCGGCGTGTTCCACTTTGGCACGCAAATTATCCAATCTGCGGGAAGATGGTCGTTGCTCCTTGTAGACGCGTGGCAATAGCGACCCAATACGCGCCCTGTAAGGCTCTAAAAACGGCTTTAATGTCGGGTTGATACAAACTACTCGGCGTGAGCGTGTCTTTGCCGTACCAGCAGTTACGATGATTTCGTCATCTTTGACGTTTTCCCAAACCAGCCGCTCAATCTCTATCCAGCGCAAACCAGCGAAAGCGGCGATGGCATAGAGCGGTTTCGTTTCCGCGCAAGCGCATTCAAGTAGCCGTTGCACTTGTTCTGGCGTGAGCACGTGAATTTCTTCATCTTCACTTTTAAAAGTCGGGATGAATTCGGCTGGGTTCCCCGGCACAAGACCCGAACGTTTAGCCGCATTAAATATTTGCACCGTGTAAGAGCGGTGACGCTCTTTAGTTCGTGGTGCAACCGGCATCGAGTTCAACCACGCGGTGATTTCTGGAGTGCTGATTTCCGAGAGAAGCGTGGAACCGAAGCGGTCAACGATTTTGACGAACGTTTCCTTGATAGCCTTTAACGCGCCGGGACGCAATGCACGGGAAGCGACACGGGATACCATCTCAGCGTTGAATTCTTGGATGAATACGTCCACCGGTTTCGATGCGGCTCGCGTCCGCAAGTAGTTGGCGTAAAAGGCAACGGCGTCGTGTACCGTCTTGCCATATTGCGCGAGTACCGAATCGACTTCGGTTCCGTGCTTACGTAACTGTATATTCCGTTCGGTTGCGTCCGCTTGCGCTTTCTCTTTGGACGAGAACCAGGCGCGAACGCGTTTACCATTCGGACGACCTACGATATACCACCACTTGTCGCCGTTCGGTTTCTTCGATTTGAAGACTTGGAATTGCGGTTTAGCTCGCCTCCCCACACCAATTAATACGGTACAACGTAGGGCTTTTAAAGGCTTTTATTTGTGGTTTAGGGCTTTTTCGGACAGTCTACGGCTTTGATTTATTCTTCGATTTCCCCCGTGACGTAGAAGAGAGCACTGGTGCGCGATGCAGGGTTCGAACCTGCGACTTCTTGCGTGTGAAGCAAGCGCTCTACCACTGAGCTAATCGCGCAGAAAGAGGAGAATTCCGAGGATAGTTCATGGAAGTGCGGATGCAACAGTTTTTCGCCCTTCGAGCTGCGGTCTCCCGGGGGCGAAAAACTCCGCTCCGTCCCGCGTCCGTGCGACGGTTGTTAGAATCGCACCATCGTCGCTAAGATGCCGGACCTTCGATGTTGCCATGCTCAGCGGTTTCCCTGGAAACTGTGTCCAGGAGCCAATCGGTGAGAGCATCTCGGGAGGGGATCGTTTCAAGAAGACCCTTCGGAGTGCAAAAACCAAATCCAGGACCAAACGCGGACCCGTTCACAATACAGGCGTCCGTCCGGTTGGATTGAATCTGTCGAACCGCTTCCTGCACAACGCCGGCCGGTGTCCCCTCCAGTTCGAACTTCCAGCCCACAATATATGCGTTCGGAAAGAGTTCCCGAAGGTGCCGGATCAATTTCGGGCGCGGCACAAGCCGAAGCAGGACAGACTCCGCATCACTTGGTATTTTTGAAGCATGGGTCCGTTTGCCGGAAACAATCGTTTCTCCGACGCCAAAATCGGACAGCGCCGCGGCGTGCAATACCGCGTCTACTCGATCACGCTCAACGATTTCGTTCAGTAACCGCTCGAGGTCATCTGTCGTCTGAAAATAGTTTGCAGTTTGTAGGCGCCAGATGGCTCCATTCCCCAAAAACAATTCAACCTGATGTCCACCCTCCGAGAATCGTCGAGCAAGTTTGACCGCCAATTCACCGGTCGATTGGTTGGTGATATAACGCACCCGATCGATCGGTTCACTGCCAGGGCCGCCGGTGATCACTATCCGCATTTCATGTTCGAGAAGGTTTTGAATCTGCTGCAGCATCTCGTAGAGTACAACAGATGATACCGAGAGCAGCAGCACGGGTATTTACCGGAAGTTACTCGGAGAAGGCGGTAATTGAAACCGCAGGATCACTTCGGGAGAACCTCGGGTCAAACGCTTCGCTCGGATTTGTCTATTTCACCCGGGAATGGCGCCCATATCTTGAAGACACACTTGAATTGATCCGGTTGCATGCGCGCGTACCACAGCTTGTTGGTTGCTCCGGTTACGGTGTAATCGGAAATCGAAGGGAGATCGAACGAGAACAAAGCCTGAGTCTGGTGCTGCTATCGCTGCCGAACGACAGCTTTTCCGTCGTTGAAATCAGCCAATCGCAGATCGAAGCATCGACGGGCCCGGAGTACTGGCACACGGTCACCGGTCTCGCCGCGGACGAAGTGACCTCGTGGGTTATCGTCGTCAATCCAATGTGCAACGGGTTTGAAAGCTGGTTAGCTGGATGGAGCGAGGCTTACCCGGGGTGTCCGATCCTCGGCGGGCTGGCTAGTTCCACCGGGCCGGAATTCTTCCTCGTTAAGGATGGACAGGTGTGCGATGCACCGGTTCTGGTCGTCGGATTCAAAAAGGGGCTGATCGTGCGCTCGCTTGTAAGTCAGGGTTGCCGCCCGATCGGCGAACCGTCACCGATTACCAAGATGCAGGATAACGTGATTCTCGAAATCGGGAACTTGCCGGCTTACAAAGCGTTGGAGACGGCGTTTCTGAGCATCCCAGCGGAGCAGCGGCACGCGGTTCGAAACAACCTGTTCTTGGGCCTGGCAAATTCAGAGTACATCGACGACTTCAAACAGGGCGACTTCTTGATTCGCAATATTCTCGGAGCAGACCCCCAGATAGGCGCGCTTGCAGTCTCTGCCCATCCCAGAGTTGGACAGACGGTTCAATTTCAACTGCGTGATTCGAGATCCGCACACGAAGATCTCGTGCTGGCTGCTGAACAGATTAAAAAGGGGCTCTCGGGACCAATCGCTGCTCTGCTTTTTTCGTGTGCGGGTCGCGGCACAGGATTGTTCGGGAAACGCGATCACGATGCGGAAACGCTCGAGAACATCCTTGGAGATATTCCCTTGGCCGGTTTTTTCTGCAACGGTGAGATCGGTCCGGTGGGCGGTAAAACGTTTCTCCACGGGTATACCGCGTCGGCGGCGATACTTTGCGCTGCCTGACAGAGGATAGCGCTTCTTTGATTGTGGAAAACCTTCGAAGACCGAATTCGGATCCGATCACGCCTGAGCCTGCGGTTTTCTCGTTCTCAGCTTATGCAGTCAGCGCGCGCGAAAAACTGCATGTCAGCACCTTCGAAGAGGCCCTGCAGTTGCGAAAGAACAGGGAGCGTCCACACCGGCACGACTTTTACCAGATTTTCTGGATGACGCGCGATGCGCCGTCTTTCAACATCGATTTCTATCATCTGCCAGTTGAGGCGTTCGCACTGGTCTTCGTTCCGCCCGGAGCGGTTCACTCTTTCGGTGAGATGAACCGGGCGGCGGGATTCATCCTATCTTTTAAGGATGACTTTCTGGAAGCAGAGGGACATGCGGTGGATCTCTTTTTAGAGTGCCCGCCGCTCGATCCGGCGCAAATCCGGAGCGTTTTGCCGGTGCGCGGACCGTCCATAGAAATCGTGCACTCCTATTGCACGCGGATGTACGAGGAATTCAATTCGAAACAGACCGGCTTTCGATCTGCCACAGCAGCCCTTTTGCGTCTGCTCTTCGTTGAAATCCGGCGATGTCTGGCAGCGCAGTCTTCGTTGAACTCGTTCCGGAAGTATTCCTCCTTAACAGCTCGATTTCTGCGAAAGCTGAACGCCCGACCGTACCAGCTGACGAAAGCGTCGGAAATTGCAAAAGTGCTCGGGGTCTCGAGGAGTTGGTTGAACCAGCTGGTGCGTCAGGAGACGGCAAAAAATCTCACCGACCATCTGCAGGGCCGGCTGATTCTTGAATCGAAGCGGCTATTGGCGCATTCGGATCTGAACGTTTCGGAGATCGCATATGAGCTCGGGTTTGAAGATCCATCCTATTTCACGAGGCTGTTCCGGCAAGTGGAAGGGCTAAGCCCGCGGGAGTTCAGGGAGGCATTCCGGTGAGAGAAGCGTATCGGCGTATCAGCGTATCGGCGTGTCGGCGAGAACCTTTGAACAGCGATTTCCATTTGGAGCGCCTTCCAAGATTATACCCCGTCAAGTTGAGAAAGACGGGCTAAAACCCTCTACAGCCTCGCCCCCGACACGCCGACACGCCGACACGCCGACACGCCGACAGGCCGACACGCCGACACGCCGATACGCCGACACCGCCGACACGCCGATACCGCGCCCTCACTCAGTCGAAAACTCCTAGAACACGCGCGAATCATTCCAAATAAAAACATGACAACCGGGCCGGGATCTCGGATTGTTGGAAATATGACCGACTGGTCAACTCAATTTGATTCTTCCGGCGGTTTACGCGTTAGTATGCCTCTGGAATTCGCTCGGAAGCAATAGTCTATGTGGATCGTTCAGTTAGCGCTCAGGCGCCCGTACACTTTCATCGTTCTGGCGATTTTCATTCTGATTGCCGGCGTTCTTTCTATCTTGAAAACGCCAAAGGACATCTTTCCAGATATCAATATCCCGGTCTGCGCCGCCATCTGGAACTTCACGGGAATGCCCGCGGAGGATTTCGCAAACCGGATTACCTCACCGTTCGAACGGATCCTGACGACGGTCGTCAATGACATCGAACATATCGAATCCACATCGTACAACGGGATCGGTGTGGTCAAAATCTACCTCCAACCGAATGCCAACGTCCCGGTTGCGATGGCGCAGTTAACGGCGGCTTCGCAGGCTGTCCTGAAACAGTTGCCGCCCGGGGAGACGCCTCCGCTGATTTTGAGTTTCAGCGCCTCGAACGTGCCGGTCTTGCGTCTCGGTTTGAGCGGTTCCAACTTCTCCGAGCAGCAACTGAACGACCTTGCGCTGAACTTCCTCCGAGTACAACTGGTGACGGTCCCCGGAGCGGCTGTCCCCTATCCTTACGGTGGCAAAACGCGAGTGGTCTCGATCGACATCGATAGTCAACAGCTCCAGGCACGAGGCATTTCTCCGGCGGACGTCATTAACGCTGTCAACGCGCAAAACGTCATTCTGCCTTCGGGAACCGCGAAGATCGGGGAACAGGAATTCGATATCGGACTGAATTCGAGCCCGAAAACGATCAAGGAACTGGGCGACATCCCGATTCGCACCGTGAACGGGACGACCGTGTATATCCGTGACGTAGCGAATGTGCGCGACGGATCGCTTCCGCAGACGAATATTGTACGGTTCGACGGTCAGCGGGCGACGATGGTCCAGGTTCAAAAAAGCGGTAAGGCGTCCACTCTCGATATTGTGCAGGGAGAAAAGGACCTCGTTGAGAGGCTTCGTCCGACATTACCGGAAGGTCTGAACATTCAGACTCTCGCAGACCAATCCATTTTCGTTAAGGCGGCGATTGAAGGCGTTGTAAAGGAAGCCGTGATTGCCGGGTGCCTGACAGCGCTGATGATTCTCCTCTTTCTTGGCAGCTGGCGCAGCACGTTAATTATTGCGGTCTCAATTCCGCTGTCGATTCTGTCGTCGATCGCGGTCCTGTCCGCACTGGGCGAGACGATCAATATAATGACTCTCGGCGGCCTGGCGTTAGCGGTCGGTATTCTTGTCGACGATGCGACGGTGACAATCGAGAACATCGACCGGCATCTGGAAGAGGGCAAATCGCTTCACGACGGGATTCTGGATGGCGCCGCCCAGATTGCCGTTCCTGCGTTCGTGTCGACCCTGTGCATCTGCATTGTGTTTGTCCCGATCTTTTTCCTGGGCGGAACCGCGAAGTTCCTGTTTGCGCCGCTCGGCGAAGCCGTCATCTTCGCGATGCTCGCTTCGTACATTCTTTCTCGGACACTCGTGCCGACGCTTGCGATGTACTGGCTCGGAAGCGATCACGCAAAGCACAACCAGGAGGGCGGCAAAACCGGTATCCCGGGCAAGCGCGGCAATCTAATTTTTGGGTTGTTCGGTGCGATCAATCGCGAGTTCAACCGGCGATTCGAGGTATTTCGAGAGGGTTACCGCGATTTGCTGGCGATGTGCCTGCGCAATACTCGTACTGTGGTGATTCTGTTTATCGGGTTCGCTGCGGTGTCGATGATCCTGGTGCCCTGGTTGGGTCAGGATTTCTTCCCCGCTGTGGACGCGGGCCAGTTTACATTACACGTCCGAGTGAAAAGCGGCACGCGAATCGAAGAGGTGGCGCGGCAGGTTGACAAGATTGAGAGCGCGATTCGCCAGGAGATCCCGAAGGATCAGCTGAAAGGAATAATCGACAACATCGGGTTGCCTTACAGCGGCATCAATCTTACTTACTCCAACTCGGGCGTCGCGAGCGCTGCGGATGCCGATATCCTTGTTTCGCTGGACGCCAAACATGATCCAACGGCGCAATTCGTCAGCGCCGTCCGGAAACGCATTCACCGCGATTTTCCGGGTGTCATTACATCGTTCCCGCCGGCGGATATTGTCGCTCAGATTCTGAACTTCGGATTGCCGGCACCGTTCGATCTGCAAGTGATCGGCGCGAACATCTCTGCAAACTCGAAGCTTGCCTATAAGCTCGTTGATCAGATTTCGCGGATTCCGGGCGCGGTCGATGTGCGCGTCCAGCAGCCGCAGGATTCTCCTCGACTGAACGCTGTCGTTGACCGAACTCTGGCCTCGGAACTTGGAATCACAGAAAGCCAGGTTGCGAATTCGCTCCTGGGTGCGCTCAGCGGCTCGGTCCAAACCAACCCGAACTTCTGGGTTGATCCGAAAAACGGAGTCAGCTACAGCCTGAACACCCAGGCGCCACAGTACTCGATCGATTCGTTGGACTCGTTGCAGAACCTGCCAATTCTGGGACCGACGGGAACCACCTCCGCGACACCGACATCCGGGATTTCTGCGACCGGGGCACCGACACAGATTCTCGGGAATCTGGTTCAATTCAATCGCAGCAACGAGGCACCGATTGTGACGCATTACAACATTCAACCGGTCATCGACATTTACGGTGCGAACGAAGGGAAGGACCTCGGTTACGTCGCATCTCAGGTTCAGAAAGTCATTGATGGCGCTCAGAAAGATCTGCCACGGGGCAGCCGCCTGGTGCTGCGAGGCCAGGTTCAGACGATGAGGGAATCGTTCGTGGGCCTGATCGGCGGTTTGGTGTTTGCAATGTTGCTCGTGTACCTGCTGATGGTCGTCAATTTCCAATCCTGGACGGAGCCATTGATCATCATAACGGCGCTGCCCCTAGCGCTCGCAGGAATCGTCTGGATCCTGTTCGTAACAAGGACCACGCTGAGCGTGCCCGCACTGATGGGCGCGATCATGTGTATGGGTGTCGGCACCGCGAACAGCGTCCTGGTTGTCACATTTGCGAACGAAGTACTCGAAGAATATAAGGATTCGTACCGAGCGGCGCTACAGGCAGGGTACGTTCGGTTGCGCCCCGTTCTTATGACCGCACTGGCGATGATCATCGGCATGGTGCCCATGGCCCTGGGATTAGGAGAAGGCGGCGAGCAGAACGCCCCGCTTGGAAGAGCCGTCATTGGGGGGCTGTTGTTTGCGACTGTTGCAACGCTCTTTTTCGTGCCGACGGTGTTCGCGATCGTACGCAGAAACAAATATAATCGGCAAGCTCCGGTTGCTGCTCACACTACCAGCTAATTTCTTTTGGAGACAAAAATGACTCAGGGTACTTTGAGAGACACCAAACCATTGGAAGAAAAACCTCCAGTCGCCGAACCAGCCAACAACCGAGCAGGGGTTAAGCTCTCATTTCTGGCCGGCGGTGCGCTTTTAATCGCGTTAGCCGTGGCGGGAATTACCTCCCGCACCACAACGACAGCGAATCTACAAACACAATCCAATGAAGCGGCTCAGGCAGTCGTGTCTGTAATTCATCCGGAAAAGGCGGCGACGATCATCCCGCTGCAATTGCCAGGACAGACGCGCGCCTACATTGAAGCGCCGATCTTTGCACAGACCAGCGGGTATCTGAAGAAGTGGTACTTTGAGATCGGAGCACAGGTTAGGGCGGGTGACGTGCTGGCGGATATTGATACCCCGCAAGTCGACCAGCAGCTAAGCCAGGCGAGAGCGCAGCTGAAGGTCGCCGAAGCGGCTCGGGACCTTGCAGAAGTGACGTACAAGCGGGACCAGGACCTTTTCAATAGGAGGGTGATTGCGGCTCAAGACAGGGACACCGCCTCGGATACCTACCGGCAAAGCGTGGCGACCGTCAACGCAGACCAGGCATCCGTGAATGCGCTCTCAGCACTTGAGGATTTCAAGACGGTCAGAGCACCGTTTGATGGGATCGTGACAGAACGAGACACGGATATCGGCGCTTTCGTCCCGTCCGGATCCGGCGTCCAGCTGTTTCGGATGGAGCAAACCTCCCCGCTGCGGGTATACATCAACGTCCCACAGACGTTCGCTCGGTTCGTGAAGGAGGGAGTGCAGGCGGACCTGACGTTGAACGAACTTCCGGGTAAGAAATTTCCGGCGCATGTGACCAATACCGCCGGCGCCATCGATCCGAGTTCACGAACACTGCTGACGGAGCTTGAAGTGCCGAACGAAACCCATCAGCTGCTTCCCGGCGCGTATGCTCAAATCACACTGAAACTTGTTGGCGATACGGGATTGGTAACGATTCCTTCCAATGCACTTTTATTCCGATCGGAAGGTCCGGCAGTCGGGGTCGTTCATCCGGATGGGAAAGTCGAGATTCGCAAAGTTGTGATCAATCGCGACCTTGGTGACAAGCTGCAGATCGCTCAAGGCTTGAGTGACACGGATCAGGTCATCATCAATCCTTCCGATGGATTGGCAAATGGTGTGGCAGTGACTGTCGCGACACCGAAGCCGACCGCCTCCGCAAAGCCTGAGGCGAAGGGATAAGAGATTACTTTAACTTCGGTGCGAATGTTTTTCGCGCAATTGGGCCTTTGTTTCTGCAAACATCAAATTCGCCCGCCAGAATACACGCGGGACGCGTATGCTACTTACGCCAGCACCGCTTCCGTATTGCGAATGATCCGGACGAAGCTGCGCGGGTCGAGGCTGGCTCCGCCGATCAAAGCGCCATCGATGTTCTTTTGGCGCATCAACTCTCCAGTATTTTCCGGCTTGACGCTCCCACCGTATTGAATCCGGATCCGGTCCGCGGTCGCCGGGTTGGAGACCTCCGACAGAATCGAACGGATGAAGGCGTGCGCATTTTCCGCTTGATCCGGACTGGCGGTTCGCCCGGTTCCGATCGCCCAGCAAGGTTCGTATGCAATCACGAATTCAGGCAGGTCCTTCTGCGCTACGCCCTCCAGGGCTTTTCGGACTTGTCGCCCAAGGACCTCTTCTACTTTGTCGTTATCCCGTTCGTACAGAGTTTCACCGACACAAAGAATTGGGCGAAGGCCTGCATCCAGAGCGGCGCGCACTTTTCGGTTCACGATCTCGTCCGTCTCTCCGAAAAGGGTCCGGCGCTCGCTATGCCCGAGAATGACGTATTTCACGAATAGTGCCCGCAACATCGCGCCGCTCACCTCGCCCGTGAATGCCCCACTCTTTTCCCAATGCATGTTCTGAGCGCCGATCCGGATGCTCGGCATTTTTTCAGAGGCCGAAACCAGCAGCGGAATCGCAGTGAACGGCGGAATGATCACGACTTCGACATCGTCAACTTCTCCAATTTCCGAAGCAAAAGTCGTCACGTAAGATTCGGCCTCGCTCTGGGTGAGGTTCATCTTCCAGTTAGCTGCAAGAATTTTTTTCCGCATGACTATTTTTCCGAAAGTGCTTCGACCCCGGGAAGTGGCTTCCCTTCCAGCAGTTCAAGTGAGGCACCACCTCCGGTGGAGATGAAAGTCATCTTATCGGCGTATCCGAATTGCTTTACGGCGGTCACAGAATCGCCACCACCAATAATTGTCTTTGCGTTTGATTCGGCCAGCTTCGCGGCAATTTCTCTGGTGCCCGTCGCAAAATCGGGAATCTCGAAGACTCCCACAGGACCGTTCCAAACGATCGTTTTCGCACGCGCGATCTCTGCCTTATACAACGCGATCGTCTCCCGGCCGATATCGACGGCTTGCCAGCCGTCGCTGATGCCTTGGGCAGGCGAGAGCAGGGGCGTGTTGCGCGTATCGGCACCCGCCTTGAACTCCTGGGTTTCAAGGCTGTCGACTGGCACCAGGAACTTAATTCCCTTTTGTTTCGCCAGCGCGAGGAGTTCTTCTGCAAGATCGACTTTGTCGGCCTCGATGCGGCTCGCTCCAGTGGGAATGCCTAACGCCCTGAAGAACGTGTGCGCCATTGCTCCACCGATCAGGAACACGTCGGCTTTTTCCATCAGCGCCTTGATCACTTCGATCTTATCCGAAACTTTGGATCCGCCAAGAATCACCAGGAACGGACGATCCGGATTGGCTAATTCGTCGTGCAGATACTGGAGCTCGCGCTCCATGAGCAGTCCCATTGCAGCCTGCGGCAGGAACTTGGCAACGCCGGCGGTGCTGGCATGCGCGCGGTGCGCCGCTCCAAACGCATCATTGGCGTAAACATCCCCCAGCTTCGCAAGTGACTGCGCAAATCCATCATCATTCGCCTCTTCTTCTTTGTAGAACCGGACGTTCTCTATCAACAGCACCCCTCCATCGGGCAGCTCCTTGGAGGCAGCCTCCGCTTCCGGACCGATTACTTCGGGACTGAAACGCACCGGCGGCGGAAGCATCTGCGCTAAATGATCCGCAACCGGTCTGAGAGAATATTTGAGATTTCGCTGACCTTTCGGACGGCCAAAATGCGCTAGCAAAACCACTTTTGCCCCTTTCCCGCGCAAGAGCTCGATCGTGGGAAGGCTCTCTCGGATGCGCGTATCGTCCGTGATTCGAATTTTCCCGTCGATTTCTTCGGTCGGAACGTTGAAATCGACGCGCACCAGCACTCGGCGACCTTTGACCTCAAGGTCGCGCACCGATAGTTTTGCCATATTGTCGGATCCGGTTAGAGGATGTGCCTCAGCAGATCAACACATCGGACCGAGTAACCCCATTCGTTATCGTACCAGCTGACCAGTTTAAAGAACCGGCGATTAAGCTCAATCCCAGAGCTGGAGTCAAAAATGCTGGAATAGGAGCTGTGGAGAAAATCGGTCGATACAACTTCATCCTCCGTGTAAGCAAGAATGCCCTTCAGGTAGGTCTCACTCGCATTTTTCATCGCGGCGGCGATCTCCTTGTAGCTCGTCTCTTTCACGGTCCGAACCGTCAGATCGACGACGGAGACAGCCGGCGTCGGTACTCGGAACGACATTCCGGTGAGTTTACCTTTTACTTCGGGACAAACCAGACCAACAGCCTTGGCCGCACCGGTTGTCGACGGGATTAAGTTGATCGCGGCGGCTCGGCCACCCTTCCAATCCTTGCGCGATGGACCATCGACAGTCTTCTGCGTCGCAGTGTAACTGTGAATGGTGGTCATAAGACCCTCCTCAATGCCGAATCCTTCCTTTAAAAGAACGTAGACGACAGGGGCCAGACAATTCGTCGTGCAGCTCGCATTCGAAATGATCCGATGTTTCGAGGCATCGTACTTTTCGTGGTTCACCCCGATACAAACTGTGATATCTTCGCCCTTTGCCGGAGCGGTGATCAACACTCGCTTTGCGCCGGCATCGAGATGCCCTTTCGCCTTGTCGGCGGAGGTGAAGAGCCCGGTCGACTCAATCACAATTTCACATCCGAGTTTGGCCCAGGGAAGCTCCGAAGGACCTTCTTTGACAGCCAAACAGCGAATCTTGTGACCGTTCACGACTAGAGTGTCGTCACTTTCGATTTCTGGACTCGATTTCTCGCTGAAGACTTCACCTTGGAACCGACCCTGCGTCGAATCGTATTTCAACAGATAGGCAAGATTATCCGCAGGAACGATGTCATTTAGAGCAACTACATCGATCTCTTTGCCGAGCAAGCCTTGTTCGACGAGAGCTCGAAAAACCAGACGCCCTATTCTCCCGAAGCCATTTATTCCAATTTTCGTCATCGTACTATCTTTCAGAGTTTTTTAATTTTACTAGACATTCCAGAGTCATTAAATCGGGCTCGCGATACGCCGTCAATGAGAACATTTTTGCAATACTCCTCCCGAGCCGCTTGGCAAGCGGCTCTTAAGCACGCGAATGTTATCCGCCGCGGTGGATGAGTTTTTCGGGCTAAGCCGGCGCCTCGGTCAATCCGCCAACACCTTCGGGTTGCGGACGAACGGTTTCAGGCGGGCGATCTTCGCGATTTGCCGGAGAAATCGGCGGTGGCGGATTGATGAGTCTGCCATTATTGATGATTTCCCGAATCTGGGTGGCATCCAAAGTCTCGTACTCGAGCAACGCCTTGGCGATTGTTACGAGCGTCTCTTTGCGTTGCGTCAAAACTTTCAGGGCACGCTGATAGGAGTCGTCGCATAGCCGCTTCACTTCCCGATCTATCTCCTGAGCAGTCGCTTCACTGTATGCGCGAGAACGGGCGATATCACGTCCGAGGAATACATAATCTTCATGCTCTCCGTATTCGACCATGCCGAGCCGCTCGCTCATTCCCCATTCGCACACCATTTTACGCGCAATACCGGTCGCCATCCGGATGTCACCGGTGGCACCATTCGTTACGTCGCCAAAAATCAACTCTTCTGCAACACGGCCACCCATGATGACAACCAGCCGGTCGAGCAGTTCGTTCTTGCGATTGGTGTACTTGTCTTCGAGCGGCAAGTACATGGTGGAACCGAGCGACGGTCCCCGTGGAATAATCGTCACCTTGTGGAGTGGATCGGTGTGTTCGAGCACTTCACACAGCAATGCATGCCCTGCCTCATGATAGGCGGTATTTTCCTTCTCTTTCTCGCTGATCGCCAAACTGCGGCGCTCTTTCCCCCAGCGAACTTTATCCCGGGCTTCTTCCATTTCAGCCATTGTGATGGCCTTCAGTCCGCGCCGGGCAGCCAGCAACGCCGCTTCGTTGATTACGTTCGCGAGTTCTGCTCCGGAATAACCCGGCGTTCCGCGAGCGACGACTCCGAGATCAACCCCTTCGGCAAGCTTCACTCTTTTCGAATGAACTCGCAGAATTTCTTCGCGGCCCTTCACATCGGGAAGGTTGACCGTGATCTGGCGGTCAAACCGACCGGGACGCAACAGTGCCGGGTCCAGAACATCGGGCCGGTTCGTTGCGGCGATGATAATCACGCCTTCCTGAGTGTCGAAACCGTCCATTTCGACGAGCAACGCGTTCAGCGTCTGTTCACGCTCGTCGTGTCCACCGCCCAATCCGTGGCCGCGGTGACGGCCAACAGCGTCGATTTCGTCGATGAAAATGATGCACGGGGCCGATTTCTTGCCCTGCTCGAACATGTCTCGAACCCGGGATGCGCCGACGCCCACGAACATTTCGACAAAGTCCGATCCACTGATGCTGAAGAACGGCACGTCGGCTTCTCCGGCAATTGCGCGAGCAAGCAAGGTCTTACCCGTTCCCGGAGGTCCGACCATCAAAACGCCCTTCGGGATCCGGCCTCCGAGTTTCTGGAACTTCTTCGGGTCCTTCAGAAAATCTACGATTTCCTGGACCTCTTCTTTTGCTTCTTCGACACCGGCCACATCTTTAAATGTCACGCGATTGCGGTCACGTGCGAGCATTCTGGCTTTGCTTTTGCCGAAATTCAGAGCGCCTTTGCCCGCATTGCGGATCTGTTGGCGGAAAAAGAAGTACAGGATCAGGAAAAAGAGCGCGATCGGGAGAAATTGTAAAAGCGCGGAAACCATGACATCTGAATCCGCCTTGATGTCCACTTTATAACCGCGATTCTCGAGCTCTGATTTTAAATCTTTGTTGTACTCGATAAAAATGGTGGTCTTGAAATGGTCGGGTGCACCGGCCACTGGAGACGGCTTTCTACTTTTGTCGTACGCCCCACGCAAAGTTTGGGTCGATCGCCCCTCAGTTACGACTAACTGAAGCGGCTCATCCTTACTGATGCGACCTTCGTCAACGTATTTCTCGAAATCGGTAAAACTGATCTCTTCGACGTTTCCGTAGTTGCCATTGCGAGATAACAAAAACCCGCCTAACAGAGCTATCGCGCAGGCGAATAGGAGGATTCCGCGCCAATTGAAGTTGTTATCGTTGCCGAAATTTCGTGAGTTCTTGTCCTTCGGAGATCTGGGATCTGATTGTGCCATAAACTAAAACAACGCTGCACCGTACCACATAGAGAGGGTCCTGCAAAGCAAGACCGCAATGCACGGAGGGAAGGAAACTGGAGACGGAAAAATAATAAAGTCGCCCGGGATCCTCCGGAGCGACTTTTTTTATGCGTCCTTTTCGAAATTACCCACTTCAATTCGAAGCGTACTTCACGCTGCATCCGTACGGCTGAGTTGCCGTCGTCGAGACCGGTTTTCCGGTCAAGGCAGCGTCAAGCGCGGCCCTGACGTAATTGGTCGCGGTTTTCACGTCATCGAGATCGGTGCTCCGCTTGTTATCAATCGCCCCTCTATAGACCAGGGTTCCGTTCGGATCGATGATATACATGTCCGGAGTCGTTTTCGCTCCGTACAATCGTCCGACCTTACCGTCTGGATCCAGCAATAAAGCCGTTCGAGCCGCGCCATCTTTTGCCGCAAATTCGTTCAGCTTAGCGGCTGGATAATTGCCTTGTTCGCCGGGAGCGGAAGAATCAATCGACAACCAGACCACCCCTTTCGCCGTGTACTCTTTTTGGAGCGCCTGCATGTTGCCGGAGTTGTAATGCTTTCTAACGAAAGGACAATCCGGCTGATACCATTCCAGAACAACGTATTTCCCTTTCAAGTCAGCGAGGCTGTGCGTCTTTCCATTCGTGTCCGGCAAAGAAAAATTCGGCGATGCCTTTCCAACTTCGACCTCCGCGAAGCCAACCCCGGTCGTCATTGCAAACATTGCGCAGGTGATAAATAACGTCTTAATCATGGTGTGTAGTGTAGCGTTTGATTTACTTTCTGTTTGGGACCATCCAGGTCCAGGATTTATTCTAAGTTTTATTCAATGCATCCAGGACCGTTTGAGAGGTAATCAATTCAGGCAAAAGCACCGGCTGCGGTCCCTTGCTTCCACCCGGATAGACCAGGTACATCGGGACGCCGGCTCTGCCGTACTGATTCAAGATCTGGGTGATTTCCGGGTTCCCATTGGTCCAATCCGCTTTGAGGATCACGACGTTTCGCTTCGAGAACGCCTCGCGCACCTGGGGTGTGTCGATCGCAAATCGCTCATTGGCTTTGCAGGTAATACACCAATCCGCGGTGAAATCGACGAATACCGGTTTGCCCGACGCAAGTGCTTCTTCGAGGCTCGATTTGGTGAACGGTTTCCAAACCATTTTGCTTGGCCGGGTCACAAACTCATAGGCTCCGCCGGCGGCAAGCAGGACACATATCATCGCGGCGGCCGATATTAGACGCGATCGGCCGGAAGAGACCGGCGTCCAGAACGAACCTTTGATCCATGCGAGTATGGCGATAACAAGGAGCATCGCTCCCAGTTCGACGATGCCGTTGACGCCTCGCATCTGGCCGAGAATCCACATCAACCAGAGCAGCGTGCCCGCCAGCAAAAATCCCATACACTGCTTCAGCCGCAGCATCCAATGGCCCGGCTTCGGCAGATACCGGAGCCAACTCGGGTTAAAGGCGAGCACGATATACGGCAACGCCATGCCGATTCCGATAAAGAGGAAAACCAGGACCGTGACCCAACCGGGCTGCGCAAAAGCAAACGCGGACGCAGTGCCGAGGAACGGCGCCGTGCATGGCGTGGCGAGCACTGTTGCGAAGACGCCTTGGAAGAATGCGGCATGGTAGCCGTGTCCGCCGGCCAGAGTCGCCAGACCCTGGGTCGCTTTCGCCGAAACAGAGAGCTCGTAGACACCGAACAGGTTCAGAGCGAATGCGAAAACCAAGCAGGAGATCAAGACGATGAACCGGTAATCCTGGAACTGAAATCCCCAGCCGACTTGCGCACCGACCGCTCGCAACAGAACCACGACCGTAGCAAGCACCGCAAAGCAGCCGATTATACCGCCCGCAAACGCCATAGAGAGTCGGAAAGTCTTTTTGTGTTCATTGCCGGCCTCAGAAACAAAACCGAAAATCTTCAGAGAAATGACCGGAAGCACGCACGGCATCACGTTCAGAATTAAACCGCCCACGATCGCGAACCCGAGCATCTGCAATACGGTTAAGAGATCGACCGTCGCCGGCTGACTCAGGCTTCGCGGGTGAGCCAGGACAGTATTGTCCGTTACCTCGTATCCTTGGCGAGCGTCCCCAGATCCAACCACAAGGAGGCCATTCAGCCGGTTGATTGGTTTAGTCTCTGTGTCGATCGGAATCGTGAGTTTGCCGTCGGCACTGGTGACGTGCAAAATCACCGAATCCTTCGGGGGAACCGGGTAGAAATCGAGCGCTGTCCCAGCAGGAACGCCACCCACACCCGCGATAAGGCTCTTGCTGGCGCGGCTGAAGGCGATTGTGATTGGGGCCGTCAAATCCTTAGGCACGAGTAAAGCAAATTTCTCGAATACTGGCGCGGCATCTGAAGGCGTGTTTACCCCCCCTGTCAGGTTCAGCGAAAGTTGAGCCTTTCCAGGCACACAAAGGTTCTGACAGACGAGCCAATCGGTCTTTGCCTGGATTGCGATCGGACCCGATGGCAGTACGGCCGGCGCCTGCACATCGGCGAATAGGAGCACATCCGATGTGTAGTCGAATACTTCGAGGCCGCCCGGCTCGTTATCTCGGATCGGCAGCGGCCACTGCAAATCACCCACCTCGAATCCGGCAGGCAACTGCCATTCGATCTTCGTTGGGATTCCTGAATCGCCCGAATACTTCCAGTAGATGTGCCAGCCGGGTTCGATCTTGTAGAGGATTCCGACCCGGAACTTCTGGCCCGGTTGGATCGCACTGACGTCGGAGATGAGAGAGGCTTTGACCAGTTCCTTGCCATTATAAACCTGCGCCTGGATCGGTTCCGCGAAAACAGCGCCAAATCCAGCCAATAAGCCGACGCACTGTAACGCCCGCGTTAAAAAATGACTCATCACGAGTTCCTGTTACGAAATTGGCTCCACGCTCCCCCAAGCTACTAATCTTAGACGTGAGAGCACCCAATCGGGTGACATCTTCCAAAATCGTAACACAAATATTTCGGGAGACATCAAATGTTTGGCGTTCGCCATGCATGACGCTTGCCACGCCGTGCACAGTGCACGTAGTCAGGACGCATCGAAAACCTTCTCCTAAACGTAACCGGCTTTATCTGAATAGATTAAGCCCTATATGAGCCGTGTGGCACGATTTAAGCCTGTTGTGTAAGTGGAATATGCTGGCGTTGGTCGTAGCAGTACTCATTCTGGCCGTCGTGGCGGGGATGCTCCTTTTCTGGGGTTCTGGCGGACGACCCTCATGGATTGCGCGAGGATTGTGCCTGCTGCTGCTGCTCCTGTGCATCGCGGCAGCTTATTTTGCATGACGGGCAATGCTCTCTTTCCGAGATCCTTGCCCGTGGTTAACCAAGGAAACCGCCCGTCCGGGCGGTTTCCTCGAGAGCAGGGATATGTCGCGATCAGAGGCGCTGCCCGGTTTTCAGAAGGTCCCGAATCTCGGTGAGCAGAACTTCCTCCCCCGATGGCCCTGCGGGAGTAGCAGCCGCCGGCTTCTTGAACCGGTTCACCTGTTTGATAACCAGGAACAGGCAGAAAGCGATAATGAGGAATTCGATTACCGAGTTTATAAACAGTCCGTAGGCAAATACGGGCACCCCTCTATCGGTGGCCTCTTTCAGCGAGGCCACATGCTGTCCGTTCAGCGCGATAAACAAGTTGGAGAAATCGACCCTTCCTAGAATCAAGCCGATAATCGGCATGAAGATATTATTAACTAGTGATGTAACGATTTTGCCGAACGCGGCACCGATGATGACACCGACCGCAAGGTCGATAACGTTTCCCTTAAAGGCAAATTCCCTGAATTCGTCAAATATTGCCATTGTGACTCGTGTGATGTGCGGTTTGAGTTTTGGTTTTTGCGCGACCTTCGCCACGCGTTTTCTTGAATGAACACGCAAAATCTGAATCGCAAAATTCCAATATTAGTGTCCTGTCACCGAAATAAGGTGACTGTCTTTGCGATAAAAATGGGCCGTTGAAAATGGAGGGCGACGAACTCTCGCAACTAATTGCACGCGTCCGCAAATCCGACGAAAAAGCGGCCCGAGAGCTCGTAGAACGACTTTATCCTGCGGTGCTGAAGATCGCACGGAACCATCTTCCACGGCGAGAATCCGAGGAAGACCTGTGCCAGGAGGTATTCTTGAAAATATTCGCACGATTGCACCAGTACCGTGGGGATATGCCATTCGAGCACTGGGTTTCGCGCATTTCCGTGAATACTTGTATCGACCATCTGCGAAAACAACGAAACCGGCCCGAGTACCGGTGGTCCGACTTCAGCGAAGATCAGCAGGCAATCCTTGAAAATCTCAAAGAGAATTCGAGTCAGCCACCCGAGCAGTCGCCGGACGAAACCCGGGAATTGTTGGGCAGGTTGATGCTGGTTTTGAAGCCGGCGGAACGGCTCGTGGTGCAGTGGCTTTATCTCGAGGAGAAATCTGTTGCGGAAATTTGTGACCTGACCGGCTGGAAAGCGTCTAAAATCAAGGTTACGGCTTTTCGGGCGAGACAAAAGCTCGCTAGCGCAGTAAAACGACTTGAAAAATGAAAGAGGATGAGAACATCGAGCGGCTATTTGCCGCTGCTCGCATCGCGGGATTCTCAGCTAATCTCGCGATGCCTTCCGATTTCGCTGAAAACGTCCTGAGACGACACCGCACTCGCCTGCGAGAGAACAAGGCATTTCTTCGGGCATCGATATTATCCGTTACGACCGCGCTGGTGATCCTCGGAACTGTTCTGGGAATCAATATTGAGACGGCGAACTCGTCAGGATCGGATGACCAGGAGTCGGCGGTTGAAATTGCCTACTCCGTATGGGATCCAATTGGAAACTAATCCTGGTATTCGCTGTCCTCTTTCTAACGGGCGGTGTTACCGGGTCTCTGATCACTCATTCGCTGATGCGCCGACAGGGGTTGCCGGGTATGCAGCGCAATTCCCATACGTGGACGGACGCTTTGATCCAAAGATTGACGCGCGCGGCTCATCTGACTCCAGAACAGGCCGAAAAGTTCCGTCCCCGGATTGAAGCTGCAGTCAAGCAAATGCAGTCGATTCAGATTCAGGCGATGCAACAGGTCGGTGACGCGGTGGATGCTGCCTTGACTGAAATTGAACCCGATCTGAATCCTGACCAGCAAAAGGGACTGGAACACTTTCGCGAACGGCGCCGGGCATTCCTCCAGCAAGCAATCGCGAAGCGAGAGGCGCAGTAGCGGGTAAGAGTTCCGGGTTCGATGTTCAAAGTTCCGGGTTCCGGGCTGCCCGGTTACAAAGCGATCTCTAAGCACGACGTACGAGATCGAAGAACCCGGAACTTTGAACATCGAACCCGGAACTCTTACCCGCTCACCCCGTCACGGCCAACTCCTCCGCCTGCACGTTGAATTGCAGGTCGTATAGTTTTCGGTAGATCGTCGAGCTATCCAGGAGTTCGCGGTGGGTACCAATCTCACGGATTTCGCCCCGGTCCATTACCACAATCTGATCGGCTTTGAGAACAGTCGACAAGCGGTGTGCGATTGCGATGACGGTGCGCCCCTCCGAGAGGCGATCCAATGCCGCTTGAATCTCGCGCTCCGCCTCGGAATCGAGCGCCGACATCGCCTCGTCCAACAACAGCACCGGCGCATTCTTAAGCAAAGCGCGGGCAATTGAGACGCGTTGTTGCTGACCGCCTGACAACAGGCATCCCTTGTCACCGATCACGGTCTCATAGCCGCTCGGCTGAAGCATGATAAAGTCGTGCGCATAGGCCTGCTTTGCTGCGTCGATCACAGCTTCTTTGGATGCGTCCAGCCGGCCAAAGCGGATGTTATTCAAGATTGAATCGTGGAACAGAAACGTCTCCTGAGAGACCATGCCGATCTGCTCCCGGAGCGAAGTCTGCTTGATCGTACTGATATCCCGCCCGTCGAGGCGGATAATGCCTGATTCCGCCTCGTAAAACCGGAGCAGCAACGAGAGAATCGTGCTTTTCCCGGCGCCGCTTGAACCGACCAACGCGTAATATTTCCCCGGTGCGATGTGCAGACTAAGGTCGCGCACAGCCGAAGGCAGCCCTGGCCGGTAACGAAACGTCAAATTCTCGATGCGAATGTCTCCCGCGCTGTGACCGATCACCACCGCATCCGGCTTATCCTGGATGGCCGGTTGGCGGTTCAATATTTCGAATATATTGTTGGTCGCATTGAAGCACTGCTGCATGATCAGGTGAATCCGGCTGAGCTTCTTAATCGGATCGTAAAGCATGAAGATGCCGGCCAGAAGCGCCAGGAACTTCGCTGCGCTGAGATGCGTGTACCAAACGTAGAAGAGGGCAAGCCCGACTCCGAGCGCTGAAACCGCTTCGACCATAGGGCTCACGATCTCGATCGCTTTCCGGACGCGAATACCGCTCTTGAATTGTTCATGGCTGAGCGATTCAAAATTCTCGGCTTCACGTTTTTCGCGCGCGAAAGCTTTGATTACCCGGATGCCCGCAAAGCTTTCCTGCAGCATCGACATCATCGATCCGACACGTTCCTCTTCGAGTTTTCCCTGACGCCGAACCTTCTTTCCATAGTAAACGATCGGCACCATGCAGACCGGGAACAGAAAAAGACTGACAATGGTGAATTTCCAATCCAGGTGAATGAGCACGACAAACGCGCTGATAACCGTCAGCGGTTGTTTGATCAGGTCGCTGCTGATACTTGTCAGCGCCGTCTGTGCCATGCGGGTATCATTTGCGACGCGCGAGATCAGGTTTCCCGAACGCTCGCGGTTAAAGAACTCCAGGGATTGTTTAAGAATGTGGGAGTAGAGCTTGGACCGAATATCCGCCAGCACGCGTAGTGCCACCCATGCCATGTAATAGCTGTTCAGATAGTCGCAGAGGCTGCGCAGGATGAAAATGAACGGGATGACCGAACAGACCAGGAGAACGGAGTTAATCCCGGCGCCAGTCCCGTTCACAGCATCCTTGAGCATGTCGACTTTGTTCCGGCCGCTCGGGAAAACCTGAGAATTGACGTAGTTCAATACGAGAGGCAAGAGTCCGGAGATGATGCCGAAGAAGGCCCCAAACGCCAGCGCCAGGATAAATCGCAGCAGATGCGGCTTCAGAAACGGGAACAGGTCCCGGTACGGTCCGGCGAGCATCCGTACGAATTCGCGCGGTGTAGGTCTCTTATTTGCCATTCCAGTTACTGCTCTTTCACGTACTTAAAGAGGGTCTCCATACCACGAATCACAGTTTCGGTCGACAATTCCCTCATCGGGTAACCGTTCTGTCGTGGCTCGAAATGATCGAGCGGCTCGGGATAGCCGGCGCGAACGATAACAGCGTTTGAGTGCATTGGGCGCCAATGGAAAGGATTCGTTGGTCCGAACAGAACGAGTTCCGGTCGCTCAAATGCCGCCGCCACATGCGCAGCCGCCGTGTCGACCCCGACAAAACAGGCCGCATGTTGAATTATCGCCGCACTCAACAAGAAGTCGATGCGTCCAGCCAGATCGATCACGGTCGAAGAGTTCGGTAGCGAGCTGAAAATATCCGCAGTATGCCGAAGCTCCGCAGGGGCGGGACCACCTGTGATGACGCACGGTAAGAACATCCGATGCTGCGCATACTGGATCACTTTCGCCCAGCGATCAGGCAGCCAAAATTTTTCCTGCCTGGCGGATCCCGGGTGAAAAACGATGTAGGGGCCTGGCACGCCGATTTCGCGCCGCAGCGTTTCGGCCGAGCGCTCGATGCTGGAGCCTAGGTCCAGGGACATTCCCCCGTCCGGCTCAACATCGCCGAGGGACCGAACTAAATCAGTGTAATGCTCGACCGTGTGCTTCTCTCGCACTGAGGACTGGACCAGACCCGTGTAAACCCAGGAGCGCGCGGGCCGCTTCGCAACGTCGCTGTATCCGAGCCTTCGCGCCGCTTTGGAAAGGAATGTGATCAAAGCGGAACGATCGTTTCCCGTGAAATCGAGGCAGAGATCGAATCCCCTGCGGACTAGATTCAACCAGAGATTGAACGATGCGCCTCGATTGTAGAGCCAGAGCTCATTGATTTGCGTCGCAAGCGCCGGTGCAACCGCCGCCGAATGTTCTTCGAGCAACAGTGTAATATGGGCCTCCGGGTGAAGTTTTCGGAGCGCGCGCAAGGCCGGCGTCGTTGCGATAACGTCCCCGATCCTTTTCAACTGAATCACCAAGATTGAATTCATCAGACGAGTTGCGGCTGGCTAATAGCCATCGCAGCCCGATAGGCCTCCGAAACGCGGCGGCGAAAATGGTCCCAGGTGAACTGTCCAACCGCTCGCTCTCTTCCGGCGGCGCCCATCTTGAGCGCTAAGTCCGGGTTGCGGTAGAGACGGAGGATCGCGTCACCGATCGCTTCGTCGTTGTTGGGAGGAATCACAAATCCGTTCAACCCGTCGATCACAACATCTCCGGACTCACGCGTCACGATCTGGGCGAGACCGGATGCAGCTGCTTCATAAGTGGATTTTGCGCTTCCTTCGCACTCGGACGGAAAAACAAAGACGCTGCACTGTCGATATAACTCTTCGACCCGA
This sequence comes from uncultured Verrucomicrobiae bacterium, assembly GCA_963750185.1. Taxonomy (GTDB): domain Bacteria; phylum Verrucomicrobiota; class Verrucomicrobiia; order Chthoniobacterales; family JAFAMB01; genus JAFAMB01. The sequence goes on along the minus strand of CAVVPV010000021.1, from coordinate 48,501 downwards.
TTGGTGAATCCAAGAATTTTAACTGAGCCCGGCAATCCCTGCAGATATGGTTCGATTTCACCGTGCGGATGGCCTGCCAGCCAGAGTTCTGCATTCGGCAGCGCAAGTTTTTTCCACGCCTCCAGCAACAGGTGAACCCCTTTCCTGCGGATCAGCGCGCCAACGAAAAGCGCTCGAAAAACCCGGGGTGGAATGCCGGGCCGAAACCGATCCACATCGACGCCGCGCGACATTCTGAAAAGCTTGCTCTTTGAAAATCCGGCAAAACGGAAGGTCTCTTCCGCTTTCTCCGAAAGAACGAGGAGAATATCGGCAAGCTCGTACTCTTCCAGCGATTGGTGGCGGCTAATCAGCAGCCGATTCAGCCAGCGCTCCGGGATCGGCGCACTCTCCATCCGAATTTCAGCGTCAGTTCGTTGCGGGACGATGTTCCCTTTGTGCCGGTGCCAGGTTGGAATTTCCAGCACAGTCGGGATGCCGAGCTTCTTTGCCGTTCGCAGCGAGAGCAACGATTCTCCGGACCAGCCATGAAACAGATCAAATGACCCCCTTCGCAAATAGCGACTCGCGACGCGATCGAGAACCTTTTTTTTCGCGCCGTAATAATATTTCCGTTCGAGGCTCGAAAACAACCGCACCGGATGCCATTGAAGCGTCAAGATTTTAGTCGGATCGAGATCGCGCGCCCGGTTTGCATAGGCGATCGCCAGCCCCAGCTGATCTTTGATTCCGCGGAGTGTTTCGTGCGCAACCGAATCCAGCCCGATCCCGCCAATCCTGGCAGAGGTCGCGTAGAGGACGTGGCTCGGTTCCCTTTCCATAAGGACGGTGAAAGGTTACGCCGGATGGCGATCGACGCAAAGAGAAGCCAGAATTAAGAATGCAGAATTAAGAAGTAACAGTATCGTCCGAAGTCGAACAATTCTCCTTCTTCATTCTTATTCATACTTCTTCCTTCCCCGTGAAAATTGGCCTTGTTCGACGCGGATTCTCTCCTACCGGAGGTGCGGAAAGTTACGTAAAAAGGCTTGGGCGCGCTCTTGCCGACGCGGGACACGAGGCAGTTCTCTATTCGACGACGGATTGGCCGCAGGCCGAATGGCCATACGGTAAGATCGTCCGCGTTCGTGCTTCAGGCCCGCAGCAGTTCGCAAAAGCGATCCAGGCCTCTCGGCAATCGGACGAAACGCTGTACAGTCTCGAACGGATTCGGGAATGCGATTGTTACCGGGCCGGGGATGGTGTTCACAAGCTTTGGTTGGAACACCGCGTTGCGCATGAGCCGCGCTGGCGCGCTTTTTTCCGGTTCATGAACCGAAAACATGGCGAACTCCTCGAGTTGGAACGCAACATGTTCGAGAGTAGCGGCGCAAGGCATGTAATTGCGAATTCGCGCATGGTGCAAAACGAGATTATGAGCGCTTTCGGCTACCCGAGCGAGAAGATTACCGTCGTCTATAACGGGCTGCCGGAGGCGCATTTCAAGCGGAAACCGCAGTCGCGCGTCGAGACGCGCAACCGCTGGGGACTCCGCGACAAGGATATAGCAATTTTGTTCGCCGGCTCAGGATGGGATCGAAAGGGCCTCCAATACGCGATCCAGACCGTCGACGGAATTTCCGATCCAAACGTCCAACTCCTTGTAGCCGGCAAAGGGAAAAAACAGGTCAAGTCCAAAAGAGTGCGGCTGCTCGGTCCGGTGAGCGAAATGCAATCGCTCCTTATGGCCTCGGACATTTTCGTATTGCCCACGGTTTACGACCCTTTCTCGAACGCCTGCTTGGAGGCGCTTTCGTACGGACTGCCCGTGATCACAACCGCCACGAACGGTTTCGCGGAAATCATCGAATCGGGCGTTCATGGCGCAGTGATTGACCGTGCCGATAACATCCGAGCCCTCCGCCAGGCAATCGAAGAGTGGCTCGAACCAGAGCGCCGCGAGGCAGCCCGAGGCAAGTGCTCAGAAGTCGCCCGGCACTACACAATAAAGAGCAACGTCGAGCAAACTTTGCGCGTTCTCGAAAAACTAAGAAGTAAGAGATAAATTGCTACTCAAGTCGGGCGCATCCGGGTTTGCATCCGGCCCGAAATATCGCAGGACAACCAGGTTCTCGACGTCGCTGGTGTTTTCGAACGTCACGCCAGCCCGAGCGGCTGGTTCCGTGCAAAACACTTCGTCCTCGGTCAACTCCGTGAAGCGGATGAGTTTCGGGCAGTCGAGTGCGAGCTTGTTCATCTTCCCGCTCCCCTGGACCACGGTTAGTCCGTATGCACCATTGTCACGAATCGTGCATTTTGTGCCAGGCTCAATCGTTAATTCCTTCGCGGTAAAAAGCTGTTCGCCGCTAACTTTTCCGTAGACAATCCACCTGTCAGCGTACCCTTCCGCTTCGGCGACCGGGACCGGTTCGAGGTAATGATTGTTCTTAAAGTAAGGATCGACATTCGCCTCCCAGTCCAGCTCGCTGAGGATGAAATCCAAATCGAAGTGTTTCTCCGGCGGAATGTTCTTCACAAGCAATTCCCGCGGCACTTCGCGTCCTTCCACCAGAGATTGGAACATCGCAAAAACATCCGAACCCCACTGCGGTTCGTAGGTGCACAGAGATCCCGGCGCATGGAGGATGCCGGGTCCAATCAACCAGCCGCTTCCCGGTTTAAGACGATAGGCTTTCGATAGATCCAGGATACCATTGTCTCCTTTGTTCCAGTTCTCAAGACACTTCCTGACTTCTTCCTTCGTAGTCCCCGGCTCCAACCCCATGAAAGTGTAGGGAAAATTGTTGCCGGTGTTGTTGTGTTGGGGCGGGAAATAATAACTTTCCGGTTTCCCCTCCTGTCCGACAAGGCGGGCATGTTCTTGCGACTGATGCATGTGGTGCGGAATCGGCCCCATGTTGTCGAAGAACTTCGAGTAAACCGGCCAACGCTGATACTTTTGCCAGATTGAGTCACCTACGATTTGTGCGCCCCCCTCTTCTACTGCATTCACCAGAGTGAACCGGCTATCTTGAAAGACGCAATAACTGAGCCCCTCGTCCGGGGTTCGATTCTCGTTCGCGGCGATCGTCGTTGACCCGAACCAGCGTTCGTCAATCCCGCCACGATTCAACCCGTACGCGTAGAGATCATCCGGATGCAATTTCAGTCGGCGCCCCGGCTGCAGGAATGACCGTGGGACCCAGCAGGGCGCCAAACGCAGCAGGCCACCGCTTTCTTCCAAAGCCGCGTCGACGAGGGAACGAACATTTGTTTCAACTGTCTTAAGGGAGGTGACTGTTTTCATCGAATTATCGGGGGAATCGCTGCTCTACTAGCGTTCAATATTGACTTCAATACTGTGGCCGCAGCGGTTTACATCGCAAGAAAAGTGCGCAAATCGCGCCTTTTTATTGGCGCGTTACGCGCCGAGCCAGAGTTTCTCGGCGATTTTCAATGCCGCGAGGTACGTTCGGTGCTCACCGCCTCTGGTCAACTCTTCTTCCATGAGCGCCCGGATTGAGGTTCCTCCGACCGGCAGCATCTGCGTGAGTTGCAGATCGCCGGTGAAACAGGTCTCCAGAAAATCATGAGCCCATTTCACTCCGAGCGCCCCACGCTCGAAGCCGACTTTGACCTCTCCGATCCAAGGCCCGGGAAGGGCAGTCGTTTTGACGAGGACAGCGGAGCCTGACCTGCCAGATTTGAACCGGTACTCATAATCGCTCTGTTCTTCCAGTCTCCAGCCAAGCTGCGACGCCATCCAGGAGACGAACAGCACGGCCGTCGTCCAGTACTCGGGATTATAAGTGAGCGTGACTTCCCGAATGGAGTGGATCTGCTGCGCAGCCCAGGGATGCTCGAACAGCTGAGCCACCGCAAGTCGGATATAGATCAACCGGCGCCAGTTCAGATCGCACAGCACGCAGCGCGCACCGGCCGACGCGACTGAGCCGCGCAGGATCTCAATTTGTTCAGCTGGCCTGCGCCAGGATTGGCTGTCGAAGAAGAACCGGTCAACCCACCTCCAGAGCTGTTGGTCGATCTGGTTCGAAAACTGTCCCTGCCACCAGAGATAAAGTGGCAAATCCGAGTCGAGTTGGCCGAATAGGATGTTCCGGACCAAGTCCGGGCTATCCCCATCAAGGAGGAATGCGATTTGCTCGCTGCAAACCTGTTTTGTCCCGGTCCCAGTCGTGTGGCAATGGACACTGATCCATGCCTGCACACGCTGCCTTGTTGCCGCGCGATTCGCCGCCAGTAGGATAACCCGGCAAGCATGTTCCTGTGTCACTTGCGCCATCAGCTCTGTGTTGACGCTCAATGCGTCCGGAGCCTCGCTGTAAACCGCAAAGTTGACCAGAGATGCTTTGGTCAGCACGTCACCTTCCTGTTCCCAGAGCTCGTTCAGCCTCCGGTTAATCTGGGAAATCTCAATGGGCGTTCCGCGAACCAAGTCCTGTATTTGCGGCATAACAGGGTCAGTTTAGCATGGGGTTGGGCGGTTTGCTTTTTACCGTAAGCGGGTTCCGGGTTCAATGTTCGAGGTTCCGGGTTCTTCTTAATCGTCCTCGTACTCGTCCTCGAAATCGAACCTCTGGAGTGCCTCCGAAATTGCGGACAGGTGCAAAATGCGGCCTGGACGTGTGAGCCAGAATCGAGGACGAAGACGATTAATTCAGAAGGATAGAACCCGGAACCCGGAACCCCGAACTCCGATCATGATCGGAGTTCGCGCCTATAGCCTCCTCCACGCCCTTCCATCGTTCTCTATCAATTGATCGGCTTCGGTTGGTCCCCAGCTTCCGGCGGGATAGGTGAAAAGTCCGGATTGATACGCACCCGAGTGCCAAGCCACCTCGATATCATCGATAAATTTCCATGCCTCCTCAACTTCGTCCCTCCGGGCAAATAGAGTGGCGTCCCCAGCCATCGCATCGAGCAATAGCCGCTCGTACGCTTCAGGACTCGCTTTCCCAAATGAGGTGCCGTAACGGAAATCCATTTTGACCGGTTGAATCCGCACGCTCGCGCCAGGAACCTTGGATTGCATTCGAAGCGAAACACCTTCGTCCGGTTGAATACGAATCACGAGCACGTTCTGTGAACCATCGCGGACCACGCCGCGATTCCGGTTAAATAGAACGCCCGGCGCGTTCTTAAAGTGGATCCCGATCTCTGTTACTCCTTTCGGTAACCGCTTTCCGACCCGGACATAAAACGGCACGTCCGCCCACCGCCAATTATCAATCAGAACCTTGAGTGCAACGTAAGTCTCTGTCGCGGACTTCGGATTGACGTTCTTCTCATCCAGGTACCCGGTGACCGCCTCGCCGTTGATCGATCCGGACCCGTATTGGCCTCGGACAACTTCTTTCGCCACGTCCTCATTCGCGATCCGGCGAAGCGACCGGAGAACCTTCACTTTTTCATCCCGGATCGAATCGGCGCTCAGATCGGTAGGGGGCTCCATTGCGATCAGGCATAAGAGTTGGAGCAAATGATTCTGAACCATATCCCGCAACGCCCCGGTTCCTTCGTAATAACCCGCCCTGTTCTCGATCCCGAGTTGCTCACTTGCTGTGATCTGCACGTGATCGATGTACCGGTGATTCCAGAGATGCTCGAAAATCGAGTTGGCAAACCGCAACACCATGATGTTCTGGGCGGTCTCTTTCCCGAGGAAATGGTCGATGCGAAATGTGCTCTCTTCGTCAAAGGAATTGCGCACTGTTGCATTGAGATGGCGCGCAGACTCCAAGTCGGTTCCGAACGGCTTTTCTACGATAACGCGCGCCCAGCCCCCGTTGGGCGCGGCGGTCAGACCGGAGCTCTTTAGATTCGTGAGAATATTCTCAAACTGATCCGGACCGGAGGATAGATAGAAAAGCCGGTTCCCGGGCGTCCGGCGATCGCAGTCCAATTGGTCCAATCGTTCTCCAAGCCGCCGGTAACCGTCGGAGTCTCCGAACTCGCTCCGATGATAATAGATTGTGCTCGAGAAATTCTTCCATAGTTCGGCGTTGATCGCCTGCCGGGAGTATTTTTTTGCCGCCGTCTCGAGTTCCGATCGGAAAATTTCGTCGCTTTTATCCCTGCGGGCGAATCCGACCAAGCTCAGGCCTGGAGGCAGATCACCGTCGGCCGCTAAATTATAGAGTGCCGGAACAAGCTTTCTGTGAGTCAGATCCCCGCTTGCACCAAAGATCACTACCGAACAAGGCTCTGGCATAGCGCGGCTGGCGAGCCCCTGAAGCAGCGGGTTTATAGATGTTTTATCGGTCATGGTATCCGCCTAGCCTGCAGGTTCGTCCCGCTTCCACGCGACGATCCTGCTCCTTGTTTCACGAAAAGGAATTCAAACAGTTCGTCTTGATTCTTCGAAATTCGCACAGGCGAGAGGAATTTACGTAACGCGGTTACGGGTTCAAATTTCAAAGCTCGATGTCCGGCTTCCGCGGGCTCCTTCCAATCGTACTCGTCCTCCAAACCGGTTCGCGGACTTGCACGTGTCACGCGTATGCTACCGTACGCGGCAACGTGAGGGCTGGTGACGAACCGCTCAATTGCCGACGCCAAAAGGCCGACTCGCCTCTGCCCGCCCCTCTGGACAAAAGTTTGTTTCAGAGAAAGAGAAAGCTTCACAACCGGGCGAATTATTGCAAAACTCGTCGAGTCTGAGGGTCTGCCTGTTCCACGATTCTGTGTTCCCCCAAACCGGTGGACAGCTAAATGTGAAAAATGTTTAAAATTTTTTACAAATTAATCTGGACACTTGGCTTTCGACTGAGGTAAACCGGAACTGTCCTTCATAAATCCCCACCTTAACCAAGAAAACCACGAGAGATGGATTCCCAGGTTGGTAAGCCACGATTAGGTGGCTTGAAGTTTACGTTAGTAGCCGGATTGGCGCTACTGACGACTGACGGGCTTTTTGCTCAAAACGCCGGTCAGAGCAGTGATGTTTCTGCGTTGCAGGCGCAGATGAACCAGATGCAGAGGCAATACGAGCAGCGCATCGAGGCCATGGAAGCCAAGATGAAAGCACTCGAAGCGAATGCCAATAGCGGTTCAATCCTCAACACCCGTGTCCTTACCGACGCGAATGGCACAGAAGAACCAGGCAAGGCTCCGGCCCCAATGCTGGATGAATCCTTCCTGAAATCGCTCACACGCAATTTCAGCTTTAACGTGTACATGCGTGCTGGCGTTTCGTTCAACGGCAGTGGCGGTGCCGGGGGTGACCAGTCCTTCATTATGCCGGATAACTACGTGGGTGGCGGTCGTTCCATCAGTCGTCTTGGAAATGAAAACGACTTCTACACGGAACTTAGCTGGAATCAGGCTCACCTCCTTGGTGACAGCCCGGATGTAGCGGACGTCTCGTTCAGAGCGACCTTGCAGGCCGGCAGTAACGTGGTAAAAGCTAACGCCGTCAACACGCAAACTCCTGGTGTCTTCGTGGGTATCGTTGAGGGATATGCCGAAATGAAGAACGTGTTCAAGAACGCGCCTGAAATAACGTTCTGGGGTGGTGACCGGTTCTATGACCGGTTTAACATCGATTCAGAGGATTATTTCTGGTTGAATACGTCGGGCTTTGGAGTCGGTGTGTATAATATTCACCTCGGCCCCGGCACTCTTTGGCTAGCCTGGCTCGGTAACAACAATGACAATATAAATGAGGCGACCGGGTTTAATGGAACGAACGGTGTGAGCTTGTTCAACAGTGATCATACCAACGGCGATCTGTACAAGCAAACCATCGATCTTCGCTACAAGGATATCGATATCGGCTTCGGTAAATTGTCATTAATCCTGATCGGTAACTACGTGAAGGGTGATACTTATGAGAGCTCTTTTACCACCTTCGGGGGTACTGTTGGCGGCATACCACCTTCGCGAAAAGTGTTAACGGCATAGTGCAAACCCAAGATATGTACGGAATTGGCGGTGGTGCAATCTGGACGTATGACTTTGGCAACAAGAGCGAGCTCCGGATTTCCGGGCTATACGGTTATGGCGCGACCGATTTCCAAGGGAATATCGGCAACCAGATAAATGACGTTAACACAGCATGGGAGAATCAATTCAATCGTTTCCTTACCGGTCGGAGCAACGACGTGCATTTCCGTACTGGCTCCAATGGCAGCGAGCCATTCGTCGCGGTGAACCCGGTTACCGACGCTACGGAGGCGTTAGCCACTGCCTATTTTGTCTGGAATCCGACCGAATGCTTCTCGTTGGGTTTCTGGGCTAACTGGGAGTACAACGACAACCAAACCGTAGCAATTGGCCAGGATTCTCACGGCAACATCAGGTTCGCGGGAGGAAGCCGCAACATTGTGACAGTTGGCATCCGGCCGGTTTACTGGATCTCGGATAATGTCGCAATCCAGGCAGCGGGTGGTTGGAGCTACATCAACAACGATCGCGGCAACTCGGGTACGAATGCATTCGGAGGAAGTGGAAACATGGGCCAGATCACGATTGCGCCAACGATCAAGCCCAAAGGTGGATTCTTCACCAGGCCTGAAATACGCGTGTTCGCAACGTGGGCTAGGTGGAGTAGTCAGCTGACAGGCACGACTGTAAACGGGAACAATCCGCCTTACAACCGCCACGATCAAGGCTGGCTGCTGGGTTCGCAGATGGAAATCTGGTTCTAAGTCGCGTGGAGGTTAATCTTATGAAAATTGCGAAATACTTTGCACTAGTGGCTTTGGCTGCTGCGACTCTTGGAGTTTCTGGCTGCTGTTTGGGGGGGCCTCCGCCACCGCCACCGCCGCCACCCACCGGTAAGCAAACGGTCGGCAAATAAGGTCTCGACCCTAGTAGGATTGATTACACCCGCCTCAGTCGCCCTGAGGCGGGTTTTTGTTGGTTAGGAATCAAAGCGCAGCGGAGCCGGAATCACAGCAGAGTCTCGCGCAAAGGGACGCAGAGGTACGCTAAATAGCCGAGGAAAAGAAATGACCTCTGATCAGCATTTCTCCTTAGCGTAACTTCGCGTACCTTTGCGCGAGGCCCTGCCGGTGGGCGTGTCTCCAGAATCGAAATCTCCATATGAAGTTATTGCTTTTAATATTCTGCTTGTGTGCAAGTTCAGCGTTTGCCCAACTGACCTGGGACAAGACCGAACAAACTTTCTATGCCACACCCGAGGACGGGTCAGTCGTGGCGAGATACAAATTTACCAATACGGGGAGTAAGCCGATTAAGATACAAAGCGTGCTGACCTCCTGCGGATGCACGACTGCCGCTCTGGCTAAAAACGACTATGCCCCGGGCGAATCGGGAGAGATCGCAGCCAATTTCGTCTTTGGCGGTCACACCGGGAGCCAGTATAAAAGAATAATGGTTTCGACGTCCGCTGCACCGGGACAGCCGACAACCCTGAAATTGAATGTATACATTCAGGAACGCGTAAGCGTTGCGCCGCAGGTCGTTCTATGGCGCGTGGGAGAACAACCTAGTCCCAAAGCAATCCAGATCGCGATTGGCGGTGACACCGCTGTAAAGATTCTTTCTGTTACTTCGGATAATCCAGCGATAAAAGTCAAATTGACAGAGGTCATGCGCGGTAAGGAATACGAGGCGCAGGTCACTCCAGACAGCGCAGCACAACGGGCCTCTGCAACCCTGATTATTCGGACCGACTATCCGCCCGATAATCCGCAGACGAAGTACGCCTACGCTCGCATCAAATGAGGCCGGCTTCTCGGCAGCCAGATGCGGATTAATGGTAATTTGCCGGGCCAAATGGCCAGCGCGTCTCGAAACTGCGTGAGCCGGGCCGATATGTATACATCGCCGGATTTGAACTGGTGCCGGACTGGTTTGACGTCCCACCACTTTGTGCGCACCCGGAGAGCATAACTGCAGGGAACATCGCCGCGACCAGGAGCAACCGTTGAAGACCGGCGATATTGGCGCGATCAAAATTTATGTTCTGCATTGGTCCTTTTTCTTTGATTCAACGGTAAAATTGCATCGCAAGCACGTGCCTCTTATTTGCTCCGGTCATTGGGTCGTGTGTCCTCTTAGAACTTGATCAGCAAATCCGCAGCAAAGACAGTTGATGAATTGGAGTTGGCAACCGGATACAGAGACGGACTGGTTGCGTAACCGCCATATAAATTCGGCGTCAAATTCCATGCAAACCAGCCCGTGAAGGCGAGGACAGCAAAGTCGGTCAGGTTGTAGGCCAGGTTTACTCGGAACCCTTGTACGTTCAGATAGCTGTCGCCGAAGTCATCAGAGTTGATGTTTGGATCAACTGCATCAATGCCAATCTGCCGGAAGTCAACCAGCGCACCGAGGTCTCCCGCCTTCTTGTTCTGGCCGAGACGGGCTCCAACAAGCCAGCCGAAGTTATCAGAAAAGGAAGGCCGAGTACGATTAGAGAACACGGGGGAACCAGTCTTTGTGAAGGAAACATCGCTGAACAGCGGGCCGTACACCTGGTCGAAGCGCTGGTTGCCCCATACGTTGTAAGAAATATCCCAAAAGATCGACGCTGGAATATTCCAAAGCTTGAACTGGATTTCACCTGGGGCCAATAGAAAGAGTTCATCCCGCTGGGTGACAGGAAACGGGACGGCATTATTCAGGCTTCCCAGGACTCCTGAACCACCGGTCGGCGCTGAAGCCGGATTCGGTTGCCCGTTTGGCAGAACCGACGTTGGCCCAAGCGCCGCATTGTTGGCAACAAACACTCCCGGGGCCCAGGTAATCGTCACTCTGTCATGGAACAGGTGCACCTTGCCCTGCAACTGTGTTTCAAACTGGTAAGCATCCGTTTGGAACTGCGAGTAGCCGGAATCCGCGTTGTTGTTGAAGAATATAAACTGTCCCGCGATCAAGCTCAGCTCGAATGGAGAACCGGCAGGTGCTGGCGCGGGAACCGGAGGAGATTTTCCCTCCTGTTCAGCCGGGATCGGTTCACCACCGGCTATTGCCCATCCAAAAAGCTTATCGAAATCGATTCGTTCCACGACACCATTCAGACCAGAGTCCGGTGCCCAGAACATTTCTGTCGCAAAGAAAGGATTTTCCTGTCGGCCTACCACAAATGTCAGGCCATCTGTGGGTGCCCAACCGAAGAACGCTCGGCTGATATAAATGTTATAGTTATCGTAACCTCCAGTGTACGTCGCGTTCCCGGTCGAGCCGTTCCGGTTGTCCGAAGTGCTGAGCTGTACGCCGCCAAAAAAGTTTCCGGCCAGCTTAAAATCCGCGTTGAGCCGCAGCCTGAATCGCCAACGATCACGCTGGACGATCGAGTCGTAATTCTTCACTGTCGGCGGTGCAGGCAGTTGTAGTTGGTTCTGTTGATAGTAGTTGCGAATACGCAAATCTCCGTAGAGATCCAGCTCCTTAACCCAGTCTCCGATCTTGATGAGACTGTTTGGTGTATTGGGACTATTTTCAGCGGCTTGCGAGGCTTCGTTCTTCACTTCGGCCTCAATTGAGTCGGCGTCCTTTTGGCTCAAGACTCCTTTGTGAACAAGCGCATTGATTAGCGCCGCATCGTCTGCCGCTGCCCGAGAGACAAACAACGATAAACCAAGAAGCGCGATCGGATAGAATGCCTTCCTTAACATTCGAATCATCTTTCTTTGCGAACGCGGCAAAAGTAGCTCTCCGGAATCGCGCCGGGCGCAACGCCGAACGACAACCCCTGGACGCACGTTTCGTGTTTGATAGTCCTATTCATTTTCGAGCAGCGTACTTCTGCTCGCGATCCACGGCCGCAACACACATGCTTGGTGCCGAGGAGGAGCCGATGCAAATTCAAGTTGAGCCGCCCAGTCCGACCAACGAGAAAATGGTGACAAGTTTTTAACAATTCAGCTGTTGACGCAGTGCACGGCAATTTGCGCCGGGCGTGCAGAAACGCGGCTCGGTTCCGAATTCGAAATCTGGTTTTAGGTTGCCTTTCGCTGGTTAGGTCTTAAGCTTATCTCTCTCTCTTCGGTTTCGGGCGAGGGAGACTTTTTGCACGACATCCCCCCTTTAATTGTCGAATGATCGCGAAATTTCTTTCCGGATTCCTACTGCTCTGTTCCGTAGCGCACGTCTTCGCATGGACCGATGGCGAACTTCTCGTCTGGATCAATGGTGACAAGGGTTCACGCGGCCTCGCTGAAGTGGGAAAAAAATTTGAAAAAGACCTCGGAATCCCAGTTAAGGTCGAAACGCCCGATGGTCTAACCGACAAGTTTCAAGCGGCAGCCCAATCCGGCAAAGGACCGGATATCGTTTTCTGGGCGCATGACCGGCTCGGCGAATGGGCCGATGCCGGCTTGCTGAAGCCATTGGATATCAAAGCGGATTACAAGGCGAACTTCATCCCGATGTCGTGGGATGCCGTCACTCACAACAACCAGGTATGGGGTTATCCCATCGCGCTTGAAGCGATCTCCCTGATCTACAATAAGAAGTTTGTGACCGGAACGCCGCCGGCCCAGTTATCGGAAATCCCGGCTTTCGCAAAATATCTTAAGGGCAATAATCCGAACTTGATCGCGATTATGTGGGACTACAACACCCCCTACTTCAGCTGGCCGTTCGTCGCGAGCGGGGGCGGCTACCCATTCAAAAAGGTGGAAGGCGGGTACGACGTCAACGATATCGGTGTCAATAATGAGGGCGCCGTCAAAGGTTTGCAGGCAATAGTCGATTTGATTACGACCGGAGTCATGCCAAAAGGGGCATCTTACAGTGTCATGGACCAGAAGATGAACAGTGGCGACCTCGCCATGATGGTCAGCGGGCCATGGGCGTGGGCAAATCTGCGCAAGAGCGGAATCGATTTCGGTCTCGCACCGTTGCCGGGCGTCGCTGGCAACCCGGGACGCCCGTTCGTCGGAGTCCTCGCGGCGCTAATCAACCGCTCCACACCGAACGCGGATATCGCCGCTCAATTTATCGAGAAATATGTCGCGACGGAAGATGGCTTGAAGACGATCAACGCAGACGTTCCAATCGGGGTTCCGGCGCTAAAAGCTCTTTCGGAAGAAATGGCGGCTAAAGATCCTCTGATTAAGGCGACTTTTGAAAATGCCAGGAACGGAGACGTGATGCCGAACATTCCTCAGATGGGAAAGTTCTGGAGTTCAATGGCAACCGCTTTTCAGCTCGCAACGAATGGGCAAGCTTCACCAAAAGCTGCCCTGGATGACGCGAAGAAAAACATGGAGAAGTGAGCGGCGAAAGAGGGTTTCCAGTGCGACAGATTCTGGTGGGGCTCGCGATCCTGGCGGTGCTCTACTTGGATTTTATCATTTATCTGGCCGGCAATATCTGGGTTGCCCTTGCGGTGCTGATTATAACCGGCCTCGGGTCGTACGTCTACCTTGCCGATGCAGGGTATACGTACCGTTACCTTTTCCCAGGTTTTTTGGGATTCGGGCTCTTCGTGATCTTTCCGATCGTCTACATGTTCTGCCTGAGCTTCACGAAGTACAGCTCTCAAAACCTGCTCTATTTTGACCGCGCTTTCGCGATGCTGCGACAGGAGAGCTACGCCGTCGGGAGCACGGTGTACAAATATAAACTCTACGACCAGGGGGACGAAAACTACGTTCTCTACCTGGAAGATGAGACCGACCCGGCAAAACGCTTCGTCTCAACTCCTTTCACTCTAAAAGCCGGTGTCCAACCAACAGGTCCGATGGAAGCAGAAAAACTGAGCCCGCTCGCTCCGGGCACAGAGATACCGGGCACTCCATTAGAGTTCGCGCAGGTCACCCGACAAAAACTGTTCATCCCGATGCGAGGCCGGCCATTCGCGTTGCCGGATGACACCCTCGTGACCATGGAAGGCCTGCAGAAATTTGTTTCACGGGCCCGCCTTTGGGTGGTGAACCCCGATGGCACTCTAACGAATAAAAGGAATGGCCAGACGATTCACCCTGATTTCAAACTCGGCTTTTTTGTGAACGACAACGGTGAAAAAGTGGGCGTAGGATTTCGCACATTTTCAGGACTCGATAACTACATCCGGATTGTCTCCGATCCGCGGATTCAAGGACCCTTTTTCAAGATTTTCTTATGGACAGTCGCATTTTCGGCGTTCTCCGTCGGGTTAACTTTTGCGGTCGGAATGTTGCTGTCCGTGATTCTTGAGTGGAAGGAACTTCGGTTTCGGAGAGCCTATCGGACACTTTTGATTCTCCCGTACGCCGTTCCGGCAGTTCTTTCGATCCTCATCTTTAGAGGGTTATTCAGCCAGGAATTCGGTGCCGTGAATGATTTCCTGCGAGGCATCTTCGGGGTCGCCCCAGAGTGGGAAACCAATCCCTGGGCGGCGCGCGCAATGGTCGTGCTGGTTAACGTCTGGCTCGGATATCCCTATATGATGCTGGTCTGCACCGGGATGCTGCAGTCGATTCCATCCGGAATTTACGAGGCTAGCGCCATTGACGGTAGCGGTCCGTTCGGTAACTTTTTTAAGATCACATTGCCGCTCGTACTACCCCCGCTGGTGCCGATTCTTATTTCGAGTTTCGCGTTCAACTTCAATAATTTTAACCTGATCTATCTTCTCACTGCCGGCGGACCGAAAATGGTCGGAGGCGGGATCGCGGGCGATACAGATCTGCTGGTCAACTACACGTTCAACATCGCGTTCCGAGATTCCGGAACGAATTTTGGTTTGGCGAGCGCGATTGCCACGCTGCTGTTTATCATGGTCGGTTTCCTGGCCTGGATAAATCTGAAACTGAGTGGGCGAAACGTAAAAATTTAAGGCACGGAGCGAAGCCGGGAGAGCGCAGAAAAAGGACTTCACCACAGAGAACACAGAGTTTAAGAAAAAAGTCAAAAAAAAATAGGCTTGCAAAACAGGCCGTGCATCCACAATCACGCCGAACGCCGAACGCCGAACGCCGAACGCCGAACGCCGAACGCCGAACGCCGAACGCCGAACGCCGAACGCCGAACGCCGAACGCCGAACGCCGAACGCCGAACGCCGAACGCCGAACGCCGAACTTTGAACCGGGAACCTCAAACTCCCAATGACAGCTGAACTAAGACTTAAAATCCGCAAAGCGTCTGCGCACGGTTTTCTGATCTGTTTTCTTGTATTGATTCTGGTCCCGTTCGTGATGGTGATCTCCGCGTCGCTGCGCCAGGGGAACTTTGCTCCAAGCGAGTTGTGGCCGGACAAGGTCAGCCTGGATCATTGGAAATTTGTTTTGGGAATCCCCTACCAGGAGGTGGTCAATCCGGCAACTGGCGAAACCCGGATTGTCAAATCAGAGACGCCTCCGCTGTACTGGTTCTGGAACTCGATCAAAATCTCTATCATTTCGTCGGCCGGCATCATCTGTCTCTCCGGCACGGCGGCTTACGCGTTTGCCCGGCTGCGATTTAAGTTCAGATCGACGACTCTTCGCGCTCTGCTGATTCTGCAAATGTTCCCGATGGTGCTCTCTCTAGTTGCGTTTTACGTGATTCTGGATTTCACCGGGCAGTACATCAAGTGGCTCGGGCTCAACACTCAACTGGGCCTGATCATGATTTATCTCGGCGGAATCTCGAACTATATCTGGATGATCAAAGGATACTTTGAAACGATTCCTCCATCGATGGAGGAATCGGCGCGGATTGACGGTGCTTCGCAGTTCCAAACGTTTGTCCGCATTCTACTTCCGATCAGTCTTCCGATTTTTTCGGTTGTATTTATTCTCTCATTCATTTCCTATATGTCTGAATACCCGGTGGCATCCGTTGTTCTTCAGTCCAGCGACAACTGGACCTTGGCGGTGGGTGCCAACTCGTTTTTGTACGAGCAGGAGAAACTCTGGGGTCGATTTGCTGCGCTGGCGGTTTTGAGTGGCGTACCGATCACGGTTGCTTTTCTGCTGTGCCAAAGATTTGTCATAGGAGGGTTAACCTCCGGTGGCGTTAAAGAATAAAACCCCAGAAACGAATGCCATGAGCGAAGGTTCCGTTGAAATTAAAAACCTGGTGAAGACCTATACTGATGATCGAGGTCGCCCAACGTTTACTGCCGTCAAAAACATTAGCCTGCCGATCAGCGATGGCGAATTTATGGTGCTTGTCGGGCCGTCCGGTTGTGGAAAGTCGACAACGCTTCGGATGGTCGCCGGCTTGGAAAAGATCACAGCCGGTACAATCTCGATCGGTGGCCGGGTCGTCAATGAGCTCGAACCGAAGGATCGCGGTATCGCGATGGTGTTTCAAAACTACGCGCTCTATCCGCACATGACCATATTCAATAATATGGCGTTCGGCCTGCAGTTGGCGAAGAAGAAGAAAGATTTCATTTCCGACACGGTCGGCCGCACGTCGAAGGCGCTCGGACTCGATCATATGCTCGAGCGTAAGCCGCAGGCACTCTCCGGCGGTCAACGCCAGCGTGTGGCGCTCGGGCGCGCCATCGTGCGCAGCCCGAAAGTATTCTTGTTCGACGAGCCGCTTTCAAACCTGGACGCGAAGATGCGTGTCCAGATGCGTTCCGAGATTTCGAAACTTCACGCGCAGCTTGGATCGACGATGATCTACGTCACGCACGACCAGGTCGAAGCGATGACCATGGGCGACCGGATTTGTGTTATGCGCGACGGCGTGATCATGCAGGTCGCCGATCCGCTAACCCTCTATCGCCAGCCAGAAAACCTCTTCGTTGCCGGCTTCATCGGCAGTCCTCCGATGAACCTGCTCAAAGGGAAAATCCAGAAGCGCGAAGAAGGACTTATCTTCGTAGAGACCGGCGAAAAGAACGCTCTGACGTTTGCTCTTAAAGGCCGCCTGGAACCGCTTGCAAGCAAATATATCGACAAAGACGTCGTATTCGGCATCCGCCCCGAACACCTGACCGACGAGGCCAAGGAGGGCGTCCTGGTGCCAATAACATCGACTGTCGAAATCGCGGAACCGATGGGATCAGAATCCCTTGTCTACCTCAAAGCCGGAAGCACAAATCTGATCGCGAAATTGCACGGCGAGCGCAAATACGAGCTTGGCGAGTCCGTGACCGTGCAGCTTAACATGGACAAGGTCCTTCTGTTTGATCCGGCTACCGAAAACGTTATCCGCTAGTCCTATCTTATGCGTCAGATTTTGGATACCGAACTATACGTTCAGGTGCCCCCTATGATGCTTTCCGATCCGTTTTACCGAATCACCTACCTGATAAAGGAAGAGATCCGGAAGTATAAATGGATCGAAGGAGAAAAAGGCCGGCAGCTGACCTGGGATCAGGCGCGGGGTGAATGGATGAAATTATACCGGGAAAAGTTCGAGAAATTCCTCTTGGAGACGCTCGCATTTCCCGAACAGTAGCCAAATTTCGCACAAGTTTGCCAACTTGTGAGATATTGACCGGAAAGTTTGCCCCGGAGGGGCGATAGGCCTGTCTCCGGGGTTTTAACCGGGGAACGTCCTATACACTGGGTCCGCCCACGGAGGGGCGGCAGTCCGACGCGTCGCGCGCATAACGTGGAGATAATTTCTATTTATTGCGTCGGTCTGGTCGCCCCGGGGCGGGTCAATCTGCTGCCCCCTTCCAGGGCGGGTCGCTCAGGGGATGTGCTTTCCCAGCGTGACACCGCGGGCTCAGGCCGATTGTCACTCCGGGGCAAAAAGTACGGACAAGCCCCGAACAGCCGCTGCCGGCGATCCCTGTTGTTTGCCGGTCCTCAAATTTCCATCGGCTGAGCGCGTGATTTTCTATGGCACCTTTATTCAACTGGCTTCAACACCGGAGAGCAGGTGTCCTCCTGCATCCCACAGCATTCCCCGGATCAACTGGAATCGGTACTCTCGGGCGGGAAGGACGTCTTTTCATCGATTTCTTGGCCGATGCCGGAATGAAAACGTGGCAGGTTTGTCCGCTTGGCCCGACCGGCTTTGGCGATTCACCCTACCAATGCTTTTCAGCGTTTGCCGGCAATCCGTATCTCATCGATCTCGAAGCGTTCGTCGAGCGAGGATTGCTTGGCGAGGCCGATCTCGTCGAACTGCGCGGGCTCCCGGCTGACAAGGTTGACTACGGCGCACAATGGATCCTGCGTTGGCCGATTCTCAAAAAGGCTTTCTCGGCATTTGTTTCTCACGGGTCTCGTGCCGATAAAGCCGAATTTACCGCGTTCAAGAAATCAAAAAAGGAGTGGCTCGATCCCTATACGCGTTTCGTCGCGCTGAAGCAACGATTCGACGGCTGTTCATGGCCATATTGGCCGAAGGAGTTGCGACACTTCGCCCAGGCAAAAAAAACAATCCCGAAATCGGAACTTCGGGACGAGATGGAGGCACAAGCCTGGTATCAGTTTGAGTTTTTCCGGCAATGGCTCGCGTTGAAAGCCTACGCGAACGAGCGGGCAATCGAAATATTTGGTGACATTCCGATTTTCGTGGCGATGGACAGCGCCGACGTGTGGACCCATCCAGACCTGTTCCAAATGGACCCCGACCTAAAGCCGCTCGCCGTCGCCGGCGTGCCGCCGGACTATTTTTCTGCTGACGGCCAGCTCTGGGGTAATCCGCTCTATGACTGGCAAAAGCACAAAGCGACCGGATACGCCTGGTGGCTTGCCCGGCTTCGCGCGTGCTTCGAACTATTCGATATCGTCCGAATTGACCATTTCCGCGGATTCGACGAGTACTGCGAAATCCCGCCGGACGCTGTGAATGCGCGAGTGCACAAATGGGCTCCTGGACCGGGTCTCGAAATTTTTGAAGCGATCAAGAAGGAATTTCCGGAGGCAAAGCTTGTTGCGGAAGACCTTGGAATCATCACCGATTCCGTTCGGAATTTGGTTACGACATCCGGACTGCCGGGGATGTACGTTCTTCACTTCGGATTTGAAGGGGCGACCAATTATTTGCCCCACAACGGAATTCTGAACTCGGTCCTCTATCCGGGAACGCATGACAACGATACGTCCTGGGGATGGTTCAAAAAATCGGCCCCGGCGGTCCAGGATTTCTTCCGGCGGTATCTGCGCGTCAAAGGAGACACTGTCCCATGGGACATCATCCGAGCTGGATACGCCGCACCTTCGCGCCTTTTTGTCACGCCGATACAAGACCTGTTGAGTCTTGGAAGCGAGGCGCGATTCAATACCCCGGGACAACCGGCCGGCAACTGGCAATGGCGCTTGAGCCTCGAACAATTGGGTACGTTGAAACAAGAGGCGGCAGAGTACCTGCGGCAACTCGGCGCCCTCTATGAAAGGTAGGGGGGAAAGGCAGAAGTAAAAAGGCAAAAGGTAAAAGTACAAACCCTTGCCCTTCGTGCAGGAACCTCTTACTTCTTCATTTTGCATTTTGCCTTTTTACTTCTGCCTTTATCCGGGCAGCGGGTAATGCAAGGTTAACTGCCGGACTTCCGAACGGACCTCCGATAGGATGGTCTTATTGCCGCCACAGGCGAGAGCTTTGTCGATCAAGTCGACGATCGCCATCATCTCTTCCTCTTTCATCCCACGGGTCGTGACGGCCGGAGTCCCTATCCGGATTCCACCGCCTTTAAAGACCGCTTCTGTATCGAATGGAATCGAGTTTTTGTTTACCGTAATCCCGGCTAGATCAAGCGTCTCCTGTGCTTGTCTTCCATTCATCCCTTTTGGACGGAGGTCGACAAGCATGAGATGGTTGTCTGTACCGCCTGAGACAAGGCGGTAACCTTTCATATTCAGACTCGCGGCGAGCGCTTTCGCATTCCGCGTGATCTGCACTTGGTACTGTTTGAATTCAGGCTGCAACGCTTCATGGAGGCAGACTGCCTTTGCTGCTATTACGTGCATTAACGGTCCGCCCTGGATACCCGGAAAGATCAGGCTGTCGATTCCCTTGGCATATTCAGCCTTGCACATCACAATGCCACCTCGCGGGCCACGCAAACTCTTATGCGTGGTGGTGGTCACGAAATCGGCAATCCCAACAGGAGTAGGATGAACGCCGCCGGCGATCAGCCCGGCGATGTGCGCGATATCCACAAACAAATAAGCGCCTACCGAATCTGCAATCTGTCGCATCTTGGCGAAATCGATCACTCTCGGATAAGCAGATGCCCCTGCCGTAATCATCTTGGGCCGATGCTGCTGAGCCAAGTCTGCGAGCTGATCGTAATCGATCTGCTCCGTCTCTCTGCTGACGCCATAGTGCAGGACGTCGTAGAAACGTCCGGAAAAATTCGCCTTGTTGCCGTGCGTCAAGTGTCCGCCGTGCGACAGATCCATCGTCAGGATGCGGTCTCCCGGCTGCAAGACGCTGAAATATACCGCCATGTTGGCCTGGCTGCCGCTATGCGCCTGTACATTGACGTGCTCAGCGCCAAAAAGCTGTTTCGCCCGGTCAATAGCCAGCTGTTCAGCAACGTCGACAAATTCGCATCCGCCGTACCACCGCCGTCCAGGGTAACCTTCAGCATATTTATTGGTCAGGACTGACCCCTGGGCCTCCATCACCGCGCGGCTTGTAAAGTTTTCCGAAGCGATCAATTCGATATTCTCGAACTGGCGTTTTCGTTCGTTCTGGATCACCTCAAAGATCGCGGGATCGACCTGTTCCAAACTGGGATTACCTGGCTGATTCATCGTCAATGACTCGCTGTCGTATATGGCGCCGAGTGCGCCGCTGTCGATAAACTTTAAAATCCCCGGAAGTGCCCGCCGGATAATGTCCCGCGTTGTCTCGTATTCCTCGCGACCCAGTCCAATTGGGTCAGCGACGTCCAACGAAGAAGCAGAGTCGTCGAACTCCCGCAGAAGGAAAGTTTTCTCAGCGGCCTCCGGGAATAGGTATTGGATCGATTCCAAGTGCCCGCGTGTCATTGCGATAATACACGACGCATCGCGCACCAGTTTGTCGGAAAGTGGCATGCTTCGGAGCCTCGAAATATCGATCTGGAGATCGGCGAGAACCGCAATAGCATGAGGGCTCGGCGGTTGGCCGGGAAACGTACTGACACCGGCGGAATGCACGCGGATATCATCACGGGTCGCCACCAGATGCCGGAACAAGCCTTCCGCCATGGGACTCCGGCAGACGTTCCCAGTACAAACAAACAGAATATTTTTGACCGCGTTCAATACGCGCAAAGTGACATGACACAATGGCTAGTTCAAGCGCTCTGCGTCGGTTCATTCCCCTTGAGCTGTTATGAAACCCAAGATAGCATGACGACGTTGAACACTGTTTCCGCTGTTGATCAAATTCAGGCGCTGTATCGACTCCTGCTGATCCGGACCGGCCGACGCACAGAAGCCGAGCGCGCATTGAACGAGACGTTGGCTCAATCGCCACGGAACTCCAACCGCTCCGCTAATAAAGAGGCGGAGTTGTTCCGCAAGGCTCTGAGCATGCCGGTCACCGCCTCACAATTACCTGAAAAGGAACTGACCGGCTGGGCCCTTGCCCTGCACCACCTGCCCGAACCCGAGCGTTCGGCAATAACCCTCTTCTACCTTGAGCTATTTAACCCTCGAGAACTCGCCGACATCCTCGGCCTCGAGATTGAAGTCCTGGCCCGGATGATCGGGGCCGCGAGGCTAACACTCGAAAATAACCGAATGGATTCAAACAACCGCTGAATCAATGGGGCAACCGCTTCTTTCCCTCATCAGACCGGCATACGAAAGCGCGCCGGAATTCGCTGAAGTCGCGTCGCAAGCACGCGCAGAACCGGAATCCTTAGATATTCTGAACCGGCAAATAGACTTCGACAACAAAGTTGCGGAAGCACTCTCCGGCTTGAAGCTGACTGACGCTGAGGCGCAAGCGTTCGGAAGTCTGTTGACCCCAGGCGGCGAGCCAATTCCGACCGCAGCCACGGCATCAACATCGAATGAGTCGCCGGGAGTTCCGTCTCCTCGAAAATCTCGCTCGCCGGGAACCGACGACCAAAAAGACTCCGACGAAGTCCAGGAGGAGGAGGATGAACTGGTTAAGCGTGCTCCTCGCCGTACCATTCTTTTTGCGGTCGGGGTTGGCTTAGTCGCGACCATTTGTATGGTGATCTTTCTGATTTCGGACCGATTAAACTCGTTCGACGGAGCCGATCACATCAGCGAATTGCTCGATTCGGCAAATAGCCTCACCGGTGATGAATTTGAAGCAGTCGAAACCAGGGCCGCAGACCTTCAGGACTGGTTCTTCCTAAAGCACGGTCTGGAACATTGCGCCGTCCCCAAACAATTTGCAGGCGTAAGGACGGTCGGCTGTCGAGTGTTCAAGTTCGATGGTGCGGACGTGGCCCAGATCATGGCTGTAACTGATAAGGAGCTGCTCCTCTACATGTTTCAACCGAATGATCTCGGAATAAAAATCCGTAAAGGGAAATGGGAGATTGTCGAAGCGAACAATTGGGTTGGCGCCGTTACTGGACTGCACGACATCTGCTTTTTAGTCGCGTTCAAAGGGAACAAAGATGAGATGAAAGAGTTCCTTTCCAAGATGGGTCTATAACCTGCGACTTCCGTTGTGTCACACCTTGTGTTTCCGAAATAGACGTTTTGCAACGCATATCTCCGCTTGGATTCGCGGCGATCGGAATCTATAGTAGAGGATATGGTCGAAGTGCTGGTCATCTTCGGCTTTTTGAGCTGGTTGTTTCTGGCGTTTCTCCAGTGGCTAAGCACCCTACCCGCTTTCCCTGCGATGCTAGCGGGAGCGATTCTTTGCCCGCTGCTGAGCATGCGCGATTATGGCTATTTAATCCGACATTGGCGGCTGCAAGGCGTCCTCTCAAAGCGAGATCCGATCCCACCAGAACGGTTTTACTGGATCCCCCAAAAACGTCGGCTCCGAAGGATGACGCTTGTGTGCACGGTTCTCAGCTTGTTTGCCTGGTCCAACGCGTTGATCCTTCCGGCTTCATCCGAGGTAAGCCTTGCGTCGGTATTCGGCTGGGCTAACGCGGTTCTCGGTATTGTCACTTTAACTCGGACGATCAGCACCGCGACGTTATACTACATCGCGTCTCAATGGTTTGATGCGCAGAGCCCTGGTTTTGTTCGATTGCTTCGGCATGCGATGTACAAGCTCTCCGACAACTACGAATATCTTCATCCCACAAAACGGGATCACGAAAAGGAGGAGGTTTATTAGGGCCAACTCCCCCAAATCGTACTCGTCCTCAGCTTGCCCTACGAAGCGGCTCGACTGAGCTCGCCGAAGTCCTTGGCGAAGTCAGCGTCTCGGTCACTGATCGACCCTCATAATCGTGCTCAGAAAATCTATTACACGACTAAGCGCGCTATGCGTAAGTCATTGATTCTATGGCGGAAGGGGTGGGATTCGAACCCACGGTACGGTTACCCGTACGCCTGATTTCGAGTCAGGTGCCTTCGACCAGCTCAGCCACCCTTCCGTCGATAGAAAACAGGGAGGGGAAGATATCTCAAAAGATTCGATTGTCGACGATTTACTTGACTGAGAGATCGGGGTTCCGGGTTCCAGGTTCGAAGTTCTGAGGTACCGGGACCTTGAGTGGATCATTTAGGCCAAGAACTTGCTGACCAAAGCGATATTTTTACGTTAGAAACGCGTATCCTGCGCGACCTGCACGGGGCGGACCGCCTTGGAATTCATGTTCGCCGTGGCATATCCAAACGCTTGCCGCACTAATCGAAGGCAAGCGGCTTTTTGCGAAAGCTTGCCCCTAACGCACAAACAGAGTGACGGTGAGCGTTCAGTTTGTTAAAGTCCGCGCTCGTGCTCACACAATGGTTGGCCTTTGGACTAGGCGTCTTAGTTTTTAGCGCCTGTGCGCAAACACCGCAAAGCGCGTATCATCCCCCGGTGCCGCCGCGGCCGGTGGCCGCGCCCAAAACAATGCAAGTCATTTCGGATCCAACGGGTGCACGCATCGCGGTCAACCAAGAGTACCTCGGAGAGGTCATCAGTTTCCCGACGGAAGCGGAAAATGGAAAATACGCCATTGAGCGAACTATCCTTGGGGCTGGCGCCGCAATAGTGAAGGCCATCACCGGACAGCAATCAGGTGAAAACCCTCGCCAGCCTTAACGTACTCATGCGAATAGATCCTCGTGAGCCGGAAGGTGTCGGGTTCCGCCACGCTCCTCGCGCCCTCACGTCCAACCCGCCGACAAAAACGCTGTACCGGTGTCCACGCTCGACGCTTATTGCGACCCGGTGTAGCCGAGCTGCTTCGCTTTGGCAAAATCGGCCTCCGCCTTATCATATTTACCCTGTTCGCGGTACACGATGCCGCGGTTGTAGTAAGCGTATGCATAGTTTGGATTCAACCTGATCGCTTCTGTGTAGTCGCTAATTGCCTTGCCGTACTCCTTTTTGTAATTGTAAGCGATGCCGCGATCGTAGTACCCGTCGGCATCGTCCGGATTCAAATTGATCATTTTGGTGTAGTCGCTAATTGCCTTGTCGTATTCCGCTTTCCCAATGTAAGCGCTGCCACGGTCGGTGTACGCGAGGGCATAGTTTGGATCCGACCTGATCGCCTCGTTGTAATCACTTATTGCCTTGTCGTAATCCCTTTGCAGATAGTAGCACCAGCCACGGTTGATGTACGCTTTTGCATAGTTTGGATCCGACCTGATCGCCTCGCTGTAATCGCTTATTGCCTTCCCGTAATCCCTTTGCAGAAAGTAGCACCAGCCACGGTCGTTGTACGCTATTGCATAGTTTGGATCTAACCTGATCGCTTCGTTGTAATCGCTTAACGCCTTGTCGTGATCCCCTTTGTTTTCGTAGGCGAGTCCACGATTGGTGTACGCTTCGGCATAATTTGGACTCGACCTGATCGCTTCGTTGTAATCGCTTATCGCGTTGTCGTAATCCTTTTTGTCATAATAGACGAGGCCGCGCCGGTTATATGCCCAGGCATAATTGGGGTCCAACCTGATTGCCTCGTTGTAATCGCTTATCGCGTTGTCGTAGTCCCGTTTTTGGTAGAAGTCGAAACCACGGTTATTATAGAACGCCGGATCTGAGGAAGTTGGGCTCGTTGAAGTTGCAGGTGAGGTGTAGGTGATAGGTGCAGGCGTAGGCGTAGGCGTAGGCGTAGGCGTAGGCGTAGGTGTAGGTGCAGGCGTAGGCGTAGGTGTTACGAATACCACTTCTCGATCAGTATGGTGGAGTATCGATCCGGCGAGCCATATCACTCCGGCGATTAATAGCAATCCGACGACCACGACCGGCGCCCTGAGTGCAAGTAGTTTTCGCATCGCCGAACCTTCACTCCGCATAATCGGAGGTCTTTCGGCTTGAGCGGATTCACGAACTTGCGAAAGCGCAGGGTGCGGCAGAACGATTTCCTCCTTGCTGGTTTCCTCGCGATCGCGCTGTTCACCCTGGAATCGTCTTTTCTCGCGCTCCTGCTGGTCAGTCGCCGCTTTCTCCAAAACCAACTTGATTGCAGCCGCCAACCGTCGGCAATCACCGTCGAAACTGGTATCAGTGATTCGCAGGGCGTTCCGGCGAACTAGCGGTTTTAAGTCGTCGGGAAGCTCCAGCGACCGGGGCATTAACGCGCCATCCACAAGAACTGGGATCACAAGAATTTCACGTTTGAGCGCAGTTGCGATTTCCATGCGCACGAAGTCCTCGGGATTGTCGAGTCGTCGGTCTCCTTGATCATCCTTCGTAGTGAGCCAATTATTTCCAATCAGAGCAATTAGCACATCGCATTTCCCAACAGTTGTTTCGATTGCTTTAACAAAGTCCTCGCCTAGTGCGATGGTATCGATATCCATGAAAATCTGGTTCGGATCAAAACTCGCGGACAGGCGGTCGCGCAGGCTTCTGGCTGACCAGCGACTTTCCTCACGGCGGTAACTGATGAAGATTTGCCCCTTCATTTTCTCGTCATAAGCCAAGAACTAACAAGAACGCATTCGGCCAAGAATGTAGATGTTATCGAAGAAATTCACGTTGGCGAGATTCAAAAAAAACATTGGTGTCCAAAATAGGTCCATTACGGAAGTAATAGAGAACGGCTGGTACCACGTTCGTGAATCGTGGAATCGACGGCTGACCGTTGTTTCCGGATAATCACGCAAACGGGTATTTCCTGGAGTTGCTCGGCCGTACGGCGACGCGCTTCGGTTTGCGAATCCATGCCTACCTCCTGATGGGCAATCACTACATCTCCAAATTGAAACGCTGAAACCGAACCTGTCCGCTTGAATCCTTCCTCCCCCACTTTACCTTGCCTTCATCGCAATGCGCGCTTGTGACCTTTTATATGATGAATCTGGCCTATGGCACGTGAACACCAATCTGAAAGGCTTGGGGAACCTGCCACGAGAGGCAGGCAAGTCGACGAAGATCATTGAAAAATTAAAGGAGGTCGCATGGATAGGACACTGTCAGCGTATCGGGAGCTAGGGCCGAAACGTTATCGCGAAACATCAGGCCTTTATTACGAAGACTTTGAGGTTGGTGATACATTCGAGCACCGCCCTGGGAGAACGATCACGGATGTAGATAATATCTGGATGACGCTGCTCACTATGAACGTGCAGCAGGTTCATTTCGATGCCGCCTACGCGGCGAAGACGGAATGGAAGAAGCTGCTGGTGGACAGCACATTCACGCTCGCTTTGCTCACTGGCATGAGCGTCCGCACGGTGAGTGCAAAGGTCGTCGCCAATCTCGGTTGGGACAAGGTAAGGGCAACCCATCCGGTTTTTGCCGGTGACACGCTCTATGCAGAATCCACTGTGCTTTCGAAGCGCGAGTCAAAGAGCAGACCGACTCAAGGAATCGTAACGGTCTCTACGCGCGGCATCAATCAAGACGGTGTGGTAGTGATGAGCTTCGAGCGGACAATGCTGATTTATAAAAGGGGATACTCACCGGAAGAGGCAGCCGGCTATTGAAGCGGGACGGTAGCCGAGCCGTTTTGCCGGATGCGATAATATCTCGCTGAAAACCAAATTTTTGGGAAGAATAGACTTCTTGTACGCATATTTGTTAGCCGTATAGCGCTCAACCTGAGTTACTTTTCTTTCTCTAGTGAAAAAAACGCTGCTGCTCCTCGGATTGATCAGCCTTGCCTGCGGATCTTGCGCTTACCATCGGACTTCGACACCGTGGGGTCCGAATGATCATGCTTTCATGGCTGCTCAGCCCTATCCGCGCGAGATCGCTCTCGCAAAAAAGCGGTTCAAGAATTTTATCAGACGCGCGAACGACAAGCAGAGGCTGCTCCTCGCACAGACCCCCTACGTCGCAGTACGCGCCTACGAGCTCAATGCTGCCGAAGTGCCAGGCTTAATCTGGAGAATGGCCCTGGGCAGAATCCCGATGAACGATTACTACGGTGACGATCTTCAGGAAAATGCGGCCAGTGTTCCCGTCGAGTTCCTTCTGGTTTTCGACCAGCGGACAGGAGAACTTGCGGCACCGGAAGGTGTCCTGGTGGTCGGAACTCCGACGAAAGGCAAGATAGGGCTCTATGGCGGAGTGAATGCCATATACGGAGGCGGCGGATTCTGGTAGGCCGCAGAATTATGAATGGCTGAAATCATTGCGCCTCCCTTTTCACGTTAATTGCACGATGGACTCGCCGATTAATTGCATCCAACAACCGTGGTGGAACGCACCTATTTGCAAAATGCTTGTCCCGTTCGAATGAAAATCCTTTTGATGCTCTTTTCCGGTTATCTCGGCCTTCTCTGCGGATGCAGTTTTTCCGATTCCTCCGAGGCAGATAACCGCGATTACGCCGTTGAAACATGCTACCCGGCGCCAAACGAGATCCAGATCGCTGAGCAACGGGCACGCGATTATTGGCAAAAAAATGGGAGCCGCGTCGGTCCGGAACCGCATTACCTCGTCGTGGCCGCATCCTCAATGCTTGCCGCAGAGCTGAATGCGGAGTTCTCAATTAAACTCGACCACTCTGCAACGAGCGCCGCCTACTTTACACAGGGGATCTCGAGCAGCTCCAAGCAAGGTGTTCAGGGATACCTGATTTTTGACACCGAAACCGGCCGCGCAGTTAGCCCTCAAGGATACATCATCATCGATACACCGCCTCGTGGCCAGATCGTGCGCGTAGCCCAGTATACGGCCCGGTACATCGGATCCGGTGGGTAATCGCCTAAAATCGCCCCTGCGGCACGTACTCAACTGATCCGGAACCCGAGGGTGACTCAGTCTGTGGCTGGGCGCCTGTAGGAGCCTGGCTGCCACCCGTGTTGACGGGAACTCCCATCATTCCGGCATTCCAACCGGATTCCTCAGAGCAGCCTGTCACCGATAAAACGGCACCGATCACTACAAGCCCGAAACATAAGGTCATCCAACCTTTCATGTTATGAACAATCCGCATTTCAAGCTCAGATCACAAGCGGTTACAAAAATCTTTGTAAATAATTGACTCGAAAGCTTTGCACGCTCATTTGTGATTTTTTTGGGGCCAAGTTCTTCAGAATAGTTGTCAAAGACTGAATGAGCTGCACTTTGTCAGTCCCGCCATAGGCGCCGTGTGAAACGCCATGCCAACCGCCGATATCTTTGTCCAAATAACCGCATCTTCTAAGTCCCCGAACAAAACCAGGACTGCGATCGTAGGCGTGCCGCGCGCATGCATCGAGAAATTCAGGCAGGAAAAGAACGACTTTCATTCGGACGACAACAGTGTCGCGAAGTCGCTTGCAGAACCGTTAGCCAGGTATGCGTTCGCCCATCGAACGATTTTTGCAAACTACGAAGTGGTTTATTCGTTCGCTCTGACGGCACCATCCGAAATCGAAGGGAGATCCCCGAACCTGTCACAGGCCGGATTGAAGGCCTGGGTCATTTCCTAGTATCCTGTCCCCGAAAGTAGATGAGCTGCTTCAAGCCGGAAACTCAATGCGCCTGCGCGCGCCTTGCCGGCTGGCGGCGTAATAGGAACCGAGCACCAGAATGGCGGCGAGCAGCTGGGCGACTAACGTCTCGAGCGTCGGATAGACTGAGAACCAGACACCCATCCAGTCAGGAATGATATGCTCCAGCGCCGCAATCTTTGTTGTCGGGAGCCAGTTGGCCAGTTGCATCTCCTGCGCCTGTTCGCCCACCATGATCAAGAGGACAAAACCTAGCATGACGCCGGTCGATATCAGCATTCTGCGATATGGCAATCGCGTATGCGCTATAAACGTGAGCACGGCCACGAATCCCGATAAAATGACGCCAATCAATGCGCCCCAGAGGACAATTCGGCCACCCATTTGCAGGAAGTAACTCTGCAAAAAGAGCACCACTTCAAAACCTTCGCGGTACAAAGAAGCAAATCCCAAGAGGCCAAGCCCCCAGATCAATCGATTCTCGGAGATTTCCGATCCGCTCGCTTTACTGAGGAGATCTTTTTTCTTCCGGTTGTGAAGACCGATCCAACCGCCCCAGTACACTTTGTGAAAGAACCAGTTCATGACAATCAGCAGCACGACGACAGCCAGCATTCCGGTTGCGGCCTGGAGCTGGAGGGCCGGGATATTCTCGGCAAGACTGGTGACGATTCCCACCGCAACGATCCAGGTGACCAACGTCGCGACGAAACCAACAGCGGCCCCCATCATCACCGGGCGCCGACGCCCGCGCTGATTGCCGGCCATACTGGCAGTGATCGCCGAAAGTACCAGAACGCACTCCAAACCTTCCCGGAAAACGAGTACCGCGATATCAAGAATGGCAACCGTCTTGCTGGTGTGCGGTTGTGTCGGGTCCGGAGATCCGTTCGCGGCGAGCGCCTGCCACACTAACACTGCCAGGACTGCCAGAGCGGCGCACACGAGAAAAACTTGAAATCCGGGCCGGGTTTTTGACGTGCCGAGAGCCTTCGTTTGAGCAGAAACATGGAGGGTAGAGCCGCGAACTTCGGCATGGTTCATTTGTACTGAGAATGACTCTCAGTCTCATAAAGTCAAACGATATCTCGGTGGTTTTGCCCTTCTTTAACGAACATTCCACACACTCGACGATCACGGTCACCAATAAAAATGCGAATAACATACCGAAGCCTTGTTATTATGGTCCGCCTCAGGGCTCCTCCGGAACGCCTCGAGTCGCGCTAACTCCCAAATCCGACAAAGAAGTGGACAATTCGGCGCGCCTCATCTAGCTATTGCTCCTCAATGAGCAAGGAAGAGGTCCTCGAGGCTTTGCAACGGTACACAATAGAATCCGCCGAGACGGATCGGCAGACTGCGACACAGCTAGGAGTGACCGAAGAAATCCTGGTCAACTGGCTTCGGGGAGCGGCTCAGCCAGAACGTTGCATGTTGGCCCGATTGGCCGGGTTTCTTCGGCGGGTCGGCTACATTTAAACCTCTCCGGCAGCCATTGATCGCAAAAAGAAGAGAGGGCCGAGCTCTGAACGTTTCCGGTCGGGGCCGATTTATGCAGGAGAACCATTTCCAATTTCATGCCCGCTAAACCGCGCATCCTGGTCGTCGGCAGCTCAAACACCGATCTTGTGATCTTTTGCGATCGCCTGCCGAATCCCGGAGAAACGGTACTCGGGGGCGAATTTCAAACGTTCGGAGGCGGAAAAGGAGCAAACCAGGCGGTCGCAGCGGCTCGTGCCGGCGGAGACGTCGCGTTTCTTGGTGCACACGGCGCCGATACATTCGGAACTGACGCAAAAGCGCGCCTTCAGAAGGAAGGGATAAGCACCGACTATTTTCAGTGCGTCCACAACGCACCGAGCGGGGTCGCGCTGATCCTCGTGGATGGCGTCACACGCGAGAATCTGATCGCGGTCGCGAAATCGACCAACGATGCCGTCGACTCGGCAATGGTTTCGGCGGCACGCCCGGCATTTGAAGCCGCCGCCGCGGTGATTTCGCAGTTGGAGATTCGGGATGGCGCTATCGAGGCCACGGCGCGGCTCTGTCACGAGCTCGGCAAACCATTTATTCTAAATCCTGCACCGTCGCGCCAATTGCCGAAGCTTATCTACGAAAGTCTTCACATCATTGTCGTGAACGAGCACGAGGCGCGGGATATTTCGGACCAGCAGGCTATTCCGGATGCAATCGGCGCACTCCACAAAATGGGTTGCAGAAATGTCGTCGTAACCCTTGGTGCAGAGGGCGTGATGTTTTCCGAAGGGCCGATCATTGAGTCTATCGCGGCTCCAAAGGTTCAAGCAGTCGACACGACCGGAGCAGGCGATTGTTTCGTAGGCTGGCTTGGAGTTGGCATTGGGGAAGGTCTTCCGCTTCGAGAGTCGGTTGAAAGAGCGTGCAAGGCCGCATCTCTCGCGGTCACGCGCGCCGGCGCCCAAGCCGGAATGCCGTATCGGCGCGAAGTGGACGAAAGTAGGATAGGCGTCTCGCCTGTCCATTTAATCAACCCACCGCTCGATTTCCGATATTAGCCCGGGAACGCTCTTCACGCTATTGCTATCTCGCGCTAATCGACAGGCGAGACGCCTATCCTACTTTGGATCGCGCAAAACGGAACTAAACGGGGAACGCGTATGCTTCTACCGTAGTTTCCCGATCAACTTTTCCAGGTCGTCGACTAAAATCTGCGACCACGTTTCCAGCGTCTCACGCTCTGCGCGGAGCTGATCCGGTGTCAAAAATTCGATCCCCAGAATCATGCTCTCCCGTTTTTCAACAGACGGCGTCGCCAGTTCGAGTACATGGACGACTCCAAGATGCACCTGCCCGACTTCGTTTGAATCATCGTTAATTAACGCCACAACACGATTGCTCAGCGGTCGTTTCACGATCAACTCTTCGTCAATCTCCCTTTGCACTCCCGTCAAATACGCCTCTTTATCCAGCGCGAACAGCCCTTCGTCATGGTCGTTCATGTGGCCCCCGATCCCGATCGATCCTTTGGCCACCAAGCGTTGTTCCCCCGATTTCTTTCCGCGCCTGTACCGCAAAACCTTACCGCCGCAAACGAGGATCGCGTACGGAATGATCTGTTTCAGACTTGGATCGGTTTCCGCCGAGGAACGTGGCGCAAAAAAGTTATTTTCCCGGCTCAACATCGGCGCCAAGTAATGGTCGACATTAAACTGCAAACCTTGGAAAATTCCGAGTGAGTCCAGAAGCGAACGCCGCACGACCAACACCATTTCTTCTTTCATAAAGAGATCTCGGCATACTAGTCCGAAAATCTCACAAGCCAAAGCGCCCGTGAGATTTCCGCGAAATAGCAGGTACTTTGTTGCGATGAAAATGGGCCGCCGGCAAGGCGCCGTAGGCGAAGCGTCCCCGCTTTGCTTCTTCCCGAGAGTGCAAAGCGAGGACGCTTCGCCTACATCGCACTGCCGCCGGCCCATTTTCATCGCAAGCCTCTGGGCCGGAGGCAAAGTTCATGTTATTTCGCGGACAGGACCCTAGAATATATTGGCGATCAAGTTCAACCCGTTTCAGTGTGTCGCCGTGTGGAACTTTGAATATCGACGCCAGTTCGCGAGTGACAACAACTCCGGATGTTGTCCGGAAGCAATGGAGGCCCTTGAGAGTTTGAACCAGGGACACGTTGTCAGCTACGGCGATGACGAACTCACGACCAAAGCTAAAGAGAGCTTTCGCACCCTCTTTGAGACCGATTGCGAAGTTTTTTTTGTGTTCAACGGCACGGCGGCAAATGGGTTGGCAATCGGCAACTATTGTTCCCGTCATCACAGTGTTCTCTGTCACAGCGACTCCCATGTTGAATCCGATGAGTGCAATGCAGTCGGATTTCTGAATCAGGGTGTACGGATCGTGCCGGTAGAGGGCCAAAACGGAAAAATTACGATTGAAACGCTTCAAGAAGCTCTCCAGGGCCGGCGCGACGTGCACGCATCGCTGCCCCGCGTGCTGAGCTTGACCAACGTCACCGAGCTTGGGACCCTGTATCGACCGGACGAAATCGCACGACTGACGGCATTCGCGCGAAGCAAGGAGCTCGCGGTCCATGTCGACGGCGCCCGGTTTGCCAATGCGGTCGCGTCCGCCGGTTGCACAGCCGCAGAACTCACATGGAAAGCCGGTGTCGACGTACTTGTTTTTGGAGGAACAAAAAACGGCTTGGCGTTTGGCGAGGCGGTTATCTTCTTCGACCGGAAAGATGCGGCGGAGTTTTTGTATCGAATGAAGCAGAGCGGGCAACTCGCTTCCAAGATGCGGTTCCTTGCCGCACAGTGGCTCGGATTGCTGAATAACGGCAAATGGCTGGAACACGCCCGTCACTCGAACGCGATGGCAGAAACCCTATACGTTCGGCTCGGCCAAATCCCGGCCGTCAAACTCCTGTTCCCGCGTGAAGGCAACGCCGTTTTTGTCAGGATCCCCGAATCGGCGATTGCGCGCCTATACGAGCTGGGGTGGCGTTTTTATACGCACGTCGGCCCTGGTGGCGGCGCTCGCCTGATGTGCTCCTGGGACACAACTCCGGAAGACGTCGATCAATTCGCAAGAGACCTGCGGAATGCGGTGTAGTGAGGATTTTGGATAGGACTCGGCATCGTCTACCGATGTGGCCGAATGCTGGCGCGCAAAGTATTTTCCGGTGTGGCATCGGGGTCCAGGAACTAAAGCACTCAAGAATGGTGTGATGCGAAGTTCGGCGCGAGATCTTTGTTCTTCTTTGGCTTCTCGAGTGCTTGAGTTCTGGACGTTCTTCGACTCCCATGTCCCAATCCAAGTCCACCACAAGGGACGGAGTGTCACTGCGGCAGCAGCCTGAAACTCGACATTGCTCCTTTGATATCCGGATCTTTCAGCGGTTGTGAGTCGTTTTGCTTCATCCCTGCCACCTCGTAGATTCGAGAATTCGCTTCGTACATGTCGACGACCAGTCCGTAGTGGCCGCCATGGTAAACGGAGTCGCCAGTCAGCCTGTAACCGGGCAGGCCATGCAACGAAATTCTTTGGAGGCCACGCCGGAAACCCTGGCCAGAACTGAAAAACCGTTTTTCGAGTTCTTCGATTGTCTTCTCGTTCAAATGAAACTTCGGTCGCTTCGAGAGATCCACATATCCCAGGAAAACGAACGCCGACAGGTCATCCCTCTCCGCGCCGACCAACGTTCCTTCATCGGTCGATCCGATCGTAGACCAGTTCGATTGGCTGATGTTAGAGGTACTGTCGGGCAGACTGATCGAACAACCGAAATCCTCCGATTTCCAAAAACCCGCGGAAGCGGAAGCAACAGACAGAACAAGGGCGACAAACGCGGAGTAAAGCAACTTCATAGGTGATTCAGTGGCGATAGACAGAAGTGTTGCAGGGATTCAGGGCGAGCAAATTTCACTGGGCACCATTTTCCGACAGGTTGCGTCATCTGGCGAGAAAGTAATTCTTTTGGCGTTCAGTGATTGGCCGGCCGAGTCTCTCGAGGACCTGGAGCATATCCTCCCAGGTCTTCCGCTTTTCGGACAATGCCTGATTTCGGAGCAGATAGGACGGATGGAAAGTCGCCATCACCGGGATCGAATTAAACTCATGCCAACGACCGCGCAACTGTCGCATCGGCTCGACTTTTCCGAACAGCCCGCGCATCGCTGTCGCACCCAGTGCGACCATCACCTTCGGCTGAATTAATTCAATCTGCCGGCGCAGATACGGCAAACAGGTCTCCATTTCGGTTTGCGTTGGCTGCCGATTCCCAGGCGATCCAGGAGGGATGTCCGGCCTGCATTTCAAAACGTTGGCGATATACACCTCTGAACGTTGGTACCCCATTGTCTGGATAATTTTCGTTAGCAATTCACCTGCGCGGCCCACAAACGGTTCGCCTTGGATATCTTCGTCTGCACCCGGGGCCTCGCCGACAAACATCAACTCGGCATTCGGATTCCCCACCCCAAAAACAACGGTGTGACGAAACGCGACCAGGTTCGGGCATTTGGTGCAAGCAAGCACCTCTCTGCGTAAATCCTCAAAGGCCCGGTCGAACTCACCAGGGTTCGGAGACTCCTCCGGTTGCTCCCGAGCTTCCTCTGCTGGAACAGGTTCGGAAACATCGAGATGCTCCAGGCGTTCCGGAACGGGCTCTTCTAAATTCTGCGGGATTGCAGGTTCCTCGATCCGATCGTGCGAGCTCGATTCCTTGCCTGGCTCTGGCAACCGACTGATCCTCTCGAGCGCGGCGATGTCCGCGTGGAGATCAGGCTCCGCGTGCTGCTTCAGGCTGCGCAACATTTCGACGACCAAGTTCAGCCCTTGCCTATATAGATCTTCCATAAAGGATACGGAGGCTATTTCATTACTAGTATTCTAGAACCTGTCTTGGACAGCATTGACCCACGCTCTCCTACGGATGCCCGAGTCGGTCGACGTTCCTCCGAATGCCAAATGGTTTACCAAGTTACCTCGGCGCTAAGCGCGCGGTTCGAAACGGCCCGGAGAATTAATCGTTCGAAGTGGAAGCCCCAGGCGCTTTGGCCGGCCATTTTCAGCATCGGCCCAATTTCGTCAGCAAAGCTGATCTGGTGCGTTCCCCAGTTCAACATCAGCCCGATTAACTCCTGCAAGGCATACGATTCCGGATGGTATTCGATGACAAACGAATCGATTTTCCGAAGTTCCTTTTCCGTTACCTGCTTCAAGATATCGAGTTCGGCCCCTTCGCAATCGATTTTACAGAGGCGGATCCTGTCGATTTTCATGTCTTCAATAATGCGAGCCAGCGTGTAGCAAGGCACCGCGATCTGCTGCCGCATATCGAGATTTTTCTTTTGGCAATAAGCCAAATTAATCGAGTTCATTACGCCGCCGAGGCTATCTGTGTAGGTGAGATTTGCCGTGCCGTTCTGTCCCGCGATCGCCCAGGGCCTGGCCGTAACATTCTTTTCGAATCCATTGCTCTGCACATTTTCTCGGAGGGTCTCGAAACTTTGCGGGAAGGGTTCAAAGGCATAGACTTGCGCGCCATGGTATGCAGCGTAGCATGTGAAGACCCCCTGGTTTGCTCCGATATCGATGACAACGTCATTTGGTCTAATCTGCATTCTGGGCACGTCATAATCACGCCTGTGCCAAACCTCGGCGAAAATCGGGGTGGATGGTCTCGTGCAGGTGCAGCGTACGCGACTGCGCCGATCGGCGAGTTGGAGCCGCCCATTGGGCTTCAAATGACCTGCAAGCCACAAACCAGCAGGATTACCGTATCTTCGCCAGGCGGTTAGCAGAGAGACCGCTTTGGCGATGGGATCCGATACCTTAAAAAACCGCATCATTTAAGGTTAAATTCCAACAAAGATACCAAATTCAAATCGGAATTTGGAAAGCAACGCTAGTCGAGACAATAAGTAGTTAGCCTGCATGCCTCATCCGCCTAGCGGATGAGGCCTGCAGTTTGGACATTTCTAGAAGGTAACGCCGGGTAAAATTCAAGATTTTTCGCTAGGCGAGATTTTTTGCTGGTCTCGGAATTTCGTTCGGTGTAATGACTTCCGAAAATGGAGTCATTATATGTTCAGAGCCGCACGTTAGAAGCAAAGGATCTAAAATGGATCCGCCGACTTATTGATGCCCATCCCGGCTGGAACCGCACCAAGCTCTCCCGGCACATTGCGCAGAGGTGGGAGTGGCGAAATCAAGCGGGGCAGCTCAAGGATATGGCCTGCCGCTCGATGCTCCTAAAACTGGAGCAAAAAGGCTTGATCTGCTTGCCGGCCCCCCAGAGGCCCTCCAATAACGGCTGCGCTTTCCGCCCGGTGGTTCCGCCCATGGCCGAGGCGCTCGTTGAGCCAATCCAAAGCCAGCTCGGTATATTGGAGCCGCTCTCCATAGTGCCGGCGCAGAGCCGCGCAGAGCTCGCTCTCTTTGACTGGCTTTTGTGGCGTTATCACTATCTGCCTTACAGCGGAGCAGCTGGTGAGAACATCAAGTATTTGGTTTTTGATTGTCGCGCTCGTCCGTTAGCCTGCCTGCTTTATGAGGCAGCGGCGTGGAAGCTCTCCGTTCGCGACCAGTTCATCGGCTGGAGTAAGCAGCAGCGCGAAGCTAACCTGTGCTACTTGGCAAACAACCTGCGTTTTCTGATCCTGCCCTGGGTGCGGGTCAAAAACTGGCTTCCTATTTGTTAAGCGCTTCGCTTTCGATGCTCTCCGGGCATTGGCAACTCAAATATGGTCACCCGATCTACCTGGCCGAGACATTTGTCGATTGCGAGCGTTTCCGCGGTACCTGCTATCGAGCGGCAAACTGGAGCTGGCTGAGTCAAACTCAGGGCCGCGGCCGTAACGACCGCTCTCGCCAACTGTGTGTGCCGATCAAAGACATTTATGTGCGGGCGCTGTGCAAGGACTTTCGCCAGCGTCTAACTCAGAGCTTTGTACTATGCTCTTAGAGAACTTACTCCATTTGCTTGGAGGGGGGGCGCCGGTCTTCCGCCAACAGCGCACCCGTGCGCGAGCTGTCGCGCTGGCGCTAGGCTTACTCTGCGGCTTAGGGCGTCGCACCGTCACGCGCTCGATCTGCTTTAACAACCGCCAGCATCAGGACTGGAGCGCCGATTACAAGCTCTTCAACCGCAGTCGATGGGATGCACACGCCCTTTTTGAGCCGATCATCCAGACAGCCATCGGCCAATACTGCCCAAAACACATTGTGGTCGGCTTAGACGACACCGGGATCAAACGCTCGGGTAAAAAAGTTAAGACCGCCTACTGGCAGCGTGATCCGCTCAGTCCACCCTTCCATACTAACCTGATGTTGAGTCAGCGCTTTCTCCAGGCCTCGCTGCTAACGCCCCTCTACTACTTCGATGGAGAAAGTTCACCGCGCGGCCTGCCCCTACGCTTTGAAGAAGTCACCCCAGTGCGCAAACCGGGCAAAAACGCGACCACTGCACAGAAGGCCGCTTACCGCCAGGCCAAAAAGACGCATAATCTCTCGACGGCCTTTGTGTATATGCTGCGCGAACTGCGCCAAGACTTTGACTCCCAGGGTCTTGAGCGCAAGACCTTCATTGCCGTAGGCGATGGCTCCTTCTGCAACAAAACGACATTCCGCCAACCTTTGGATCGCACCATCCTCATCACTCGGGCTCGCAAGACCTACGACTCTGTTTTCCCCACCAGAGTCAAGGCCCTCGCTATTATGTTACAGAGCTCTTCAGTCCCGAAAAGGTCTATAATGACCCTGCCATCCCCTGGAAGAGACCAAAATCTTTCACTGCTCTAAATACCGTAAGATTCGCTTCAAGGAAGTCAGTCAAGTGCTCTTTCAACTTTGAGGTGTTCTACGGCTTTTGCCGCTCTTTGTGCTCTCTCCCACTCCCTATCTCTATTCTAAGTAGTCGGCGCTATTACCGGCAAAAGTCATACCTGTTTTGCTACTACAACCAGTTGGCTGCCAAAGAACTTTTGCTAGCCTACTTCTATCTTTTGCAAATTGAAATCAACCATCTCTACTAAAAGAATATCCTTGTAGTTTTTCATGCACATCTGGGCCGAATTGAGCTTGCCTCTTGTCCCTTCTATTATCTTATCTACCTACAGCTTTATTCTCTTTATCTCCTTATATACCTACGGACCCACTCGTACCACTGCCTATGTACCTCTACCCAAGTGTCACAGTGCCGCTCCGCGTCCCTCCTGCCAGGACCTGGTAACACTCCTGCGCAAACAGATTTAGTCCCAGTCCTTCTTCCTAGTCACCCCTACCAACCGTTGGCTCCCCTCCATGGTTCAAACCGCCGCTGCCAATATAAAATCCCGCTGTTATAGCTTATGTCCAACTGCATGCCTCATCCGCCTACGCGGATGAGGCGCGACCGTCTTACTAAGCACACGGGAGGGTGCCGCCCCTATGTGATTAGACTGCACCTGGCGCTTACGATGACCAAATCGCGACCAAGTCGCTCGGGTGAGGCGCCGAGACGTGCAGCGCCTCGTAACTCCATGCACCGTTGGGCAGGCTGCGTTGCTCGCAGGTCCAGTAGTCGAAGCGCACGAGAGCCCAACGATCGGTATCGACGCCAACTGCGCGGGCCACCGGTCCGAACGCGGCCGCGACCGCATCACGCGCGCAGTCGTTCTCGCGCGCCCACAATGCCGGGAGATCGGTCCCCGGCTGAATCATGGTCTGTTCGCGCGTGACGCTTCGCAAGGCTCTCCAATCGATATCCGCCGCGCAGGCATATGCAAAGCCAAGCCAGCAATGGATCGGCGTCCAGCCAAAGGAATCGACGATGCCCTTAAACCCCTCACCCGCAATAAACTTCCACATCGGTTTGACCGATGGCCAGAGATAGACCGCCGCATATTGATTGCTCTCCGCGTCGAAACGATCCTTCTGTCGGATCAGGAAGACCTTCACGCCGAGCCCTGGAAAATCGTCGAAAGCCGGTCCCTTCGACGCGACCCTCTGCCGGATGATTTCCATGTCATAGTCGGCCGGAAGCGTCACCGTGTACTGCTTGACGATCATCGCGGCTTTCCCTCACGGACAGCCTGTGGTGCCGCATTGTATTCTTCGTCCGCAACATGCTCGCGGATTAGTCCTGCGAGATCCTCCAGAATCTTGACCACTCCGCCGGTCGTTAGGGGTCCCATAGACTAAATCCGCTCGGGCGGGATATGTCAATCGGCACTTTTGAGATGAGGCATGCATGCTAACCATTATTACAAGCCACTTGTCTCCTATCTAGCACGGTTCTCCACCGCTCCTTTTCGCAAGTTCAGCCCTTGCTCGTACAGTCCAGGACTCTTCGACGCCACTCTGCGCGAAATCATCTGGTAATCCGGCTTCAAATTCCAACCAATTTTCCGTCATTGGGTGCAAAAAACCGAGCCGCCACGCATGCAACATTTGCCTGCCGTACGTATTCGGTTTCTTCCCATACAATTTGTCGCCAAGCACTGGATGCCCAATCGATTGCAGATGGACCCTGATCTGATGTGTCCGTCCGGTAAATATCTGGCAAAGAACCAGCGCC
Organism: uncultured Verrucomicrobiae bacterium; assembly: GCA_963750185.1. Taxonomy (GTDB): domain Bacteria; phylum Verrucomicrobiota; class Verrucomicrobiia; order Chthoniobacterales; family JAFAMB01; genus JAFAMB01. The sequence continues at coordinate 8,675 of CAVVPV010000021.1, read as the reverse complement.
ACCTGATTTGATTCTACGATCACCGCATACCGCGTATGTGCAGGACGTCCGCGATCAAGAACAGCCATCTTCTGCCGGTGCACCGGGTGGCGTCCGATCGGTTTGACTATTTCGCCTGCCGGCTTTGCGAAACCTGGAACGCACAGCGCGAGATAGAACTTTTGAACCTTTCTTCCGGAGAACTGAGCGGACAATCGCATGTGCGAGACGTTATCCTTGGCGACCACAAGACATCCACTCGTCTCTTTGTCGAGCCGATGCACCACGCCCGGCCGCAATTCTCCACCGATTCCGCTCAAGCTCGAAATGCTGTGAAGCAGCGCATTCACGAGCGTCCCAGACTGGACGCCGGCTCCAGGGTGAACCGTCATCCCGGCAGGCTTGTTTACCACGACGAGGTGTTCATCTTCGTATAGCACCTGAACAGCAATGTCTTCCGGTTGCAGAACCGTTTTTTCTGGATCCGGCTCTAAAACGTCTATTCTGTCGCCGGCACGGATGGTTTGTTTTGAACGACACAATTCACCATTCACCTGGATATGCCCCGCCAGAATCAGCCCCTGAATTCGAGCTCGCGATAACGTGTCGATTTTGCGCGCCAGATAGACATCCAGACGCACCCCGGCATCGGACGGAGTCACGAAGATCTGATCAAAGCTCCTTTTATCCACGACAGAAAAGTGCTCACGGGAGGCCGATACCCTTCCAGGCATTTACTTTGCCTCGGTGGCGGCTCTTACAAAACTTCCTAGCAACGCACGTGGATCAGAGGCCCGCATCAGCGATTCACCGATCAACGCGGCGTGAGCGCCGGCGCGCACAACCCGGCGGATGTCGTCCGCTGTTCGAATGCCACTCTCGCTCACGATCGCGCATCCAGTGGGGACCTTCGGAGCCAAAATCTCCGTCGCGCTTAGTTCGGTCTCAAAAGTCGCCAGGTTTCGATTGTTGATCCCGATAAAATCAGCTCCGGCGTCCAATGCGCGGTGGAGTTCAGTTTCGTCGTGGACTTCAACGAGACAATCGATCCGAATCTGTTCCGCAGCAGATTTGAATCGCTTCAGTTCGTCGTCGGTGAGCGCGGCAACAATCAGCAACACCGCATCAGCGCCGGCCAAGGCAGCTTGATAGATCTGAACTTCGTGGATCGTGAAATCCTTTCTTAGAAGCGGCTTCGAAACCTTGCGCCGGATCAACGCCAGGTAGTCGAGGTGTCCCTGAAAATAACGTTCGTCCGTGATTACAGAGATGCAGTTCACGCCTGCATCATCGTAAGCCACGGCCGTTCGCACCGGATCAAATTCGCTGGCGATAACGCCCGCAGATGGTGAGGCCTTTTTCACTTCGCCGATAAAACTGAATTGACCGGTAATCAATTTTTCGCGGAATCCGCGAAGCGGCCCAAGAGAGAGGGCCCGATCGCGCCAATCCGCTGTGTGCTTCACCCACGGCGCAATCTCTTCTCGTTTGTAAGCGACAATTTCTGCCAGGCGACTCATTGGACTAAAATTTTAGCACATCGAAATACCGCAAGCATCGCTCAGTTTTCTTGGGACTGAGAGAGCGGGTACGATTGACAGCCGCGCTGAAGAAGCATATGCGTCCCGCATGTATTCAGTTTTGCACGCAAATGCTGCGTGCACCGGAAGGAACACACGCGGGACGCGTATGCTACGGTACGCCGTTTTCACGGCCCAGGCGGTCTTGCGAAGCAATCAGCGCCTCGCAGAGAGCGTGAATTTCCTCGTCGACTGCTTCGGGATCCGTCACTGTCCGGGCAACTTCCTCCCGCAATAGCTCGTTGTATCGTTTTCGCAACCGATGGATAAGCGTTTTGACTCCACCCAGACTCACCTGGAGTTTCTCGGCAACTTCCTCGTAGGAAGGTAACCGCTTGCAGTTGATAGGATCGAGGAAAGGCCGAAGCGCGTCCATTATCGCGGTCTTTCCTTGTAAGGCATATTCTTTGCCGAGGCGTCCCATCGCGTGGTCCAGCAGAGTCATTGCCCAACGCGCATCGAAAACTTTCTCGGCAGTCAAAAAATCTCCCGCATCTTCGCGATAACGTTCTTCGCCACTTTCGAAATCAAGAGTCACAAATTCGATTTGACCGCCCCGTTTGATACTGTTCTCGCGATCAAATGCGTTTAAGAGATAATTCTTCAAAGACGCCAAAAGAAACGAACGAAACTTTCCTTTTTCCGGGCCTACCTGGCGTAGGGACTTGCGTTCAAGCAGGCTAAGAAAGAAACCCTGGGTCAAGTCCTGGGCATCTTCAGCGCTGTACCCACGGCGGCGAACAAAGGCATAAAGCGGATACCAATAGAGCTGGCAAAGATCCGCCAGTGCCTTTTGTGAACCGGACACCTGAGACTGAGCGGAAAGCAAGACAACGCTCCAATGCGTAGTTAGAAACTGGCCGCCATGATCACTCCCCCGGCTCTCGTTCGGTTTCATCCGTATCAGCCTAATTCAGAATTACCAAAGACGTAGTCGGAATCCATCTCCTCCTGACCCGCTCGCTTTTTGGCGGCGATATTCTCTGTACGTTCCTTGGGCGCGTTTCTCCAGCGAAACCGACTTCTGCTCCTTTGCGATTCTGATAGCTTCGCAAAACGAACCCTCAATTTGGGTCTCCTCAGCACCCATAGCGGTGAGAAACACACCGCGGAGCCGGTGCAGTTCGGCACAGTGATCGCCCCGCTCAACTCTTTCAGCCAGTGATTCCGCCTCGTCGATTGCCTCAAGAGCTTCGGAAGTACGATCCGCTAGATATAATGCTTCAGCCTTTCGTCCCAGGAAATATGGCAGATCTTGCACCGCACCGGTTGCCCGAAAGCCTCTTATTCCCTGCTCGATCCACGGAATACCTTCCGCGGTGTTACCCGAAGCGCTCCGCGCCCAACCGCGGTAAATGGCCCCTATCGCTAGAAAATACGCGAAATTGACACGCGTGGAGAGTTCGATCAAATCCGATGCCAATCGGTCCGCTTCGGCAGGATTACGCTCATTCACCGCCGTACCCGCTGCCCAAGCCAGTGCGATGGCTAATGCACTCGTGTCATTCAGCTCCTTTGCTAGTGAGATCGCTTCCGCTATGGTCGCTTGGCAAGAGGCGATCTCTCCGAGATGCCACTTGGACCCGGCCATATAGCACAGACAGACGACGACTGGCGTCCGGGGACCTCCCATATGAGACTTAACGTTTCCCGAGCGCCAGATCTGAATGGCACGCATCGCGTAACTTTGTGCGGTCTCGTAATCGCCAGAACAGTAGAGCGTGACTGCCAAAGCGCCATAGGCTTCAAGCATCAGCGCAGCGTCATTCTGTTCTTGCGCAAGTGAGTGAACTCGTTCGGCAATCTGCATGGTTGCCGTCAGCTTGTCCGTGTGGAGAGAATAGCGCCACTGACCTAAGAGTGCCACGCAAAGGAGGGGCGGATGACCAAGCAAATGACACAAGGACTCGGCGCGCTCGTAGCAAATTCGGGCCTCCGGCGCTCCCAATCCTCGCGTCTCCGTTAGATATGACCCCGCCTGCATGAGAATGAATAGCTGATCTTCTGGATTGAGACTCTGCCCTTTGACGGCCGTTTCCACCGGTGAACCCCAGCGTCCGTGTTCGAAAAAGTGAGCTAAAGCCAAGAGCAATGCTCCTCTGGCTCCGAGAACGTTAGCTGCAAAGGAGGAGTCTCCTCGCTGAATTCGCGGAATGTAAACCTCATGTAATGCCTCTCGAAACAGACCGGCATTGCAGCCGCAGATGACCGCTGAGAAAAGTGGTTCCATCTCCCTGAAACTATCCGGCAGCTGCGGGGCAAGCGTTCGATAATAGTGAAAGAGCCGCTTGTTACATTCCTTCCACGCCCCGCTTCGTTGACTCCGAAGCTGCTCGCCAAAGTATTCACGAACGAGCGGATGTGTATCGAGTTGTCGAGGATTGTGCGGATCTTCTCCCGCGAGGAGTTTTGCTCTTCTTAACTTGGCGAGAATCGTGCGCCATTCGGCCGGCCGCAAATCAGTTAGTGACTCTGTAAGGCCAGAAATCGCAGGCGATTTTAGCAAAGCTCCAAGCGCCCTGTCGTCAGCCGGGCGGTCAAATAGGCCTAACGTGCGGAGAACGGCCAGCTCAGGACCCTCTCCAAGCCAGGTTTGATACGATTCCATGACCTTTCGGGCATGGACTCCCTGCCGTGCGTCATGGGCAAGATGTCCTGACACTTCGCTACGGCAACGAATGTCTCCATCGTACGCATCGGTCAAATAGCTGCCCAGCAGCGTAAGAGCGAAACAATGGCCACTGAACTCGTCGCTGGTATTGCGTAGCTCCGCCTCATGCCCTTTGACACCCAGCGCTTGGAGCAGTTTCGCACCGGCATCGCTGGATAGTTGTTCCAGGTCACGACGAAGAGCCGAGCTGCGCTCGTAATCTGCAATATCAGCGACCGGCGTCCGCGTGGTAATCACGCAAAGCCCCGTATTGAAGGCAGCGAGTTCGCGCAAAAGCGCCTGGAGCGAAGGCTCACGTAGGCGCCCTTCTTGTGGCCCAGGCGGATTTTGGAGCGGCTCCAGGCCGTCCAGAACCAATAGAGTCCGACGATTCGCGACCAGCTTCGCCAATCTTTCCCCCTTTTCCCACGCCGTTCCCAGCCGTGGATCTGGATCTCCAAACCAGTTGAGAGTCGCATCAAGAAATTCATCCGCGGAGGAAGTGTCTCCACGAGTGCCCTGTCTGTAGAAGGACCAGCCAAAAATAAGCTCTGCACAACGATATTGGTCAGTAGCCATCCGTCGCAGCCAATGGTTAACAAGGGTGGACTTTCCGACCCCAGCCCAAGCCACAATTGTAACGACATTGACGCGCTGGTTTGCCCATGCATCATCCAGGAAAGCGACATCCTCCTCTCGACCAAAAACATCACTTCCTGTTACGGGCAATCTGGCGACGGAAATTTTCTCCGGTCCCAGCATCGCCTTTGGCTTGCGAGTTACGGTTCGCGAAGCGGTGGATGACGCCTTCTGCAGGCTCTGACGAGCGATTCTACGCCGGGCGTCGATAGCGGCTGTTATATTCGGTATCGCCTTCAGCAGCTCGTTCGGAGTCCGGAAACGCTGTGCCGGATCTTTCTCAAGGAGTTTCTCAAGCAGAACCACGACCGGCTGTGGAACATCTTTGAGTCGCTCAAGCGGTAAGGGCGAGTGCTGATGCTGATACATCACCGCAGCGCAAGGACCTCGGAACAGTGTTTGGCCAGTCACCATTACCCAGAGCGTTACCCCAAGCGAGTACAGATCCGAACGGATGTCCACGCCAACTCCCGCGAATTGCTCCGGACTAGCGAACTCCGGTGTCCCAGCAAATGCCCCGGGCGATGAAATCCCCGCTTCAGAATCCGATTCGTCTAGTGCCTTCGCCAGGCCAAGGTCGATAATCTTCGCCGTGACACTTCGTTCCTCCTTCAAACTCACCATGATGTTCGTTGGCTTGATATCTCGGTGGACCAGCTTCTGTTCGTGAACTGCGGCCAATCCGGCAGCCACCTGCGTCGCAATTTCCAGCGCCAGCTTTACGTCCAGCCGGCCTGAGCGTTTAATCAGATGTTCCAGCGTCTCGCCCTCCACGAACTCCATCGCGTAGAAGTAGTTCCCTGCTCTTCTGCCCAGATGGAAAACCGAGGCAACGTTTTGATGACGAACGCTCGCCGCCGCCCGCGCTTCCCGAAGGAAACGATGCCGCGCCGATTCGTCGCCGACATATCTTTCGCTGATAACTTTTAGTGTCACGGGACAGTGAAGATCGACGTCGACCGCTTTGTAAGTGACCCCCATCGCACCGCGACCCAACTCGACCGGTTTCCCGTCTTCACCCCTCACAAGCTCATAGTGCTCAAATCGTTGCACTGCCTGTTCCCGTCTCGGGGTTACTGTATCCTCGGGCGCAGAAGACTCGCCGGGCTCAACCTCGCCAGAAAGAGCTCCGCGCAGCATGCATACCGGACAGAATTCCGTCGCTCCAGGAATCTCGTTACCGCAGCTCGCGCAGATGCGTCGTGCCTCTGAGCTCATGACCCTAACCGCCCTTCAGCCCCGATCTGAGTCGAAAGCAACGCCACGCTCGACAAAAATGGTGAGCAATGGGTCAGCACCGGCCCTGGCAAACTCATGTCCCGTTCCACAAGCAATTGCGCGTTACGTTATACTACCGTGTCAAATCGCGTTTCGGAAGAACTTTTCTGTCGCCGGTGGCTCGCGTTGAAAACAACTTTCGACTCCGCCGCAGACCGTTTGGTTAATCCGTCGATGCCGGAACCCACGGACTCTGAGCGGAAAGTAAGACCTGACTCCAATGGGTGGTTCGAAACCGGTCAGCGTTACCGCTCGCTAAGGTCTCGTTCGGGTCCACCCGTAACAAGTCTGCCGGGCTTTTGGACTTTATTAAGAGGCCTGAGAATCTTGGATTTGCCCAAAATCCAGCGACACACCGTGCGGGCGCTTGCGCTCGGTCCAATCGAAAAAAATACGGAAACTCTGAAACTTTGGGACCGGAAAGCCTCTGTAATGCGTGAAGGCCATTTTGTCTGGCCAACGTCCAAAAGCAAAGAAACCATGACCGGAGAAAGAGCTATGTCTGCCACTATCAAATTTGTCCCGCCCGCCGAACTTTCCATTCCTGCTCATCCTCTTGCGCCCAAAATCTCTGTCCCTCAAAACGGGGAACCCTCACGCATTTTCGTTCTCGGGGTCGATACGAAACGTACTGAAAGCGAATCTCGCCTTTGGAAATTCACCGCCAAAGCTACCGCGTCCCGGTTTTTGAGCGTCGAAGACGGTCTTTTGTTCTTTTTCGGCTTCTTCGCCGGTTGCGCTGTCGCCAGCTGCTTCAGCCAAATCCTTGGCTTGTTTCGCTAAAGCAGAATCCGATCACCTTTATTTCAGCAACGACCGGCTCTGCGAGGTCCCGAAACCTGATCGCAGCATACGACCGTACGGACAGCCTTGCGCGAAGTTTAAGCAGAGACAACGCATCACTTTGCAACCGATTCATCAAACGATTTAACCATACGCATCGCATGAACATCATAACAATAGGCGACCAAGTGACCGTAAAGCCTGACTACGGTAACGAATTTATCGCGACCGTTGTAGGTTTCATCGAAGGCAACAGAGTCCTGGTAAAGGATCGATCCGGAAACGTCACCTACGTGGTAAGCTTTCAGGTTTCGCACGAAGACGTTTGGTAACCGTGACCGACACCGCACCGCAGACACGCACGGACAAGTTGTTGCTCCCGGTGATTCCGGGTGCGAACGACTTGGACCATGCCTTTGGTGTTGCTTCTTTTTTTCATTAATGTTCTTAGGAACGCACGAACATGACGGTTACGTCACGATTTTTAATTCTCGTGCTTGGAATGGCGTTTACCGCATTAGGCGCGGCTGCCAAGTCCGTCTTAGCGAAATCCGGGAACATCTATTTGACTGATGTGTCCGGCACTGCCAAGCAGCTTACGTTTAGCGGGCGTGATTCCGGACCCGTGCTTTCCCCTGACGGCCTATGGATTGTCTTTATCCGTGCGGTGTCCGGCCAGAGGATTTCGACCGCCTCCGGAGACGAATTGGAACCCACGGAACTATGGCAAATTGGCGCGAATGGTAAAGATGCGACGCGTCTTTTGCGATGCCGACCCAGTGAAAAGATGGAAAACGTGATTGCCGAGTTCGACGACCCGCAGTTCTCGTCCGACGGGCGGTATGTTTACTTCACGACCCCTGCCTGGACAACGTCGCCTGCCGTCCATGTCGTGGATACCACGAACGCGAAGGAGCACTTTGTTTGTCCCGGCGGGAGCCTGGAGGTTTTACGTTCCGGTGAATACCGCGATTGTCTGCTCGTACGGCAACACCGCTATTTTCTCGGTGGAGGTTCCTACGATTGGTTTTGGCTATTACGTCCGGACGGGAACGAGATAGGTCCCGTTGGTGAAGACCCCAGCAATTTCAAAGAGCTGTACTTAAAGAGTTAGCCGGGACCAGCGGTGCTCTACTGCAAGGTTTCGAAAAGGGCCAGGTGCGACCGTCCATCCTCTATTACGCATTTGATCTGCTCCGGCTCAACGGCAAGGACCTTCGGAATTTACCAATTGAAGAACGAAAGGCGAAACTGGAAGCGCTGCTGAAAAAGCCGCCGGGTGTAATTCGGTATTCCGTTTCTTTTGGAAGTAACGTAGAAGAGCTTCTCGACCGAACTCGGCAATTCGGACTTGAAGGGTTGATTGGTAAACGGCTTGGATCTCGGTATGAGGCGGGGAAACGCAACGGAGCCTGGATCAAGCTCAAGTTCGATCAGGAGCAGGAATTTGTGATTGGCGGATACTCCGAACCAGACGGCGGTCGAAAGTATTTTGGGGAAGGTATCATTACGCAATTATCCCGGAGGGATTAAAACGAGGGTAGCCTGGCACGAAGTGCCTGGAAAAAGAAGAAAGACCCGTCCAGTCCCGTAGGGACGGTTGATCAGATTTCTTGCAAATGTGTCATTTCTCCTTTCCTCGGTCTCGACGGAATCGTACGTGATCGACTCGGACTGGAAGCCCATTCCTGCGGTTAGTCAGACGGATACAATCAACCGTCCCCACGGGACGGGTCCGCTTTTCTCTTGTATCCAGGCACTTCGTG
>CAVVPV010000020.1:0-95194 GCA_963750185.1 uncultured Verrucomicrobiae bacterium | reverse complement strand
CAGCGTCGGCTTCATCCCCATCACATCCGTAAGGACATGGCCAGTCTTTTCCAGCACCGGAACCGTGATCGTGACCGGACCCAGACCTCGAATTTGGTGTTCTGCCGGGACCGGGCTACCAGACCACGGAAAGGCGGTTCCCTGTCTGGCGTCGTCGACCAGGCACAACGGCTGTCCTTCGGCGTCCCGGAAGTCGACCACTGCACGGCCACCCCTCGCCTGAATAGACGAATGCGCGACACCCAAATGGTCAAAACGTCCGATCCACCATTGGAGAGATTCACCTCCACCAACACGGAGACCGGTTCGACTGATACTGTTGTTGCCACGACGTTGAGGCGACGCATACGCCCAATCGAAGAATGTGAGGTCGCTGCCAGGGGACCCTTTTGCATCCGCGTAGAACAGATGGTAGGCACTGACGTCATCCTGGTTAACGGTCTTTTTGACCAGGCGCATTCCTAGGACTTGCGTGTAAAAATGAAAGTTTGCAGGGGCATCAGCCGTAACAGCCGTGACGTGATGAATTCCGAGAAGATCAGGTTTCATAAGATTCAATGTTCGATTTTGTCTTGATATCAAGATAACTGAGAAACGCTGTTCGGCAAGCAGGTCGCTCGTTCGCGCTCGCCGGCTGGCTCGCCCAGTTCTTGTGGTGTACCTACCCTCCCGTCTGAAGTAAATGAACCACCCTGGTCGGAATCGGAAATTTTCGCGTTCGTAGTTACCAGCTTTCATATCCATTTTTGCCAACCCGATACCTGTTCGATAAGCCGGTGGTTTGAGGCTCGATCGTGCCGGCGCAGAATTGGCAGTACTCGGCACGAATCGTGCTACGCAACTCTGCTACGAGAAAGCGATGGTAAATCTAGCAGAGTTTCCCCAGCAAGTTCTGGCAACGGATTTCGAAGCGAAGAAGATCCTGTCGAGTGAAATCAGCCGTGCCAGGCCCTCGCTCAGGGCGCTCGGAATCGGCTTTTCTGTCTCGTATGCAAAAGATCGGGTTCGTGCGGGAAGACCAAAAAGGCCACCCTATTTTGCCTGTTGCTACAACTTCGGGAATTTAGGGGACGTCAATATCGTCGCATTTCATCACCCGCTTCTCGCTGACTGGGAGCTAATGGGCAGGGACGCTGAGGCCTACCGGATCCGTATCCGATCGGCGATACGCGAGGAAATGATCCATTCGATCCAGGTAATGACGGTCAAAAAAAGATACGACCGTTCGCCCGAGTTGAAATGCCAATTCCGCACGGCGGAAAGCTATTACGAACATCTTTTGGGTAAGATTATTGAAGAGTTGGCAGTGAGCGAAGAAGGCCAGGAAGTGGTCTGCACCGCCGCCCAGCTCTATTACGAGGATTGGACAATTACTTCGATTCAAAAGCTGCGAGAAACCGATAAGAAACTCCACGGTCGGGACGGGTACCTCGTAAGCGAGCTCATCCGCCAGCTTGTCCAGATCAGGTTCGGGGAGCTTACGAGCGAAGAGGCAAAAGGCAAAGCCTGGGACCGGCGGCGACTATTCAATGCATCGAAATTTGGTACGACCGAAAATCTCCTGCAGTTCATGGCCGGAACGCTGCGGCAAGCAGTGCCCAGGCTGATCGGCCTGAGCCCGACGCTGGCTGAAGCGCTGGCTGAAATCGAGCGAACACTCCAGAAGATTGAAAAGATAAATCGAACGGATTTTGTTTTGAGGAGCGATATGTGCGGGATTGGTCCAGGTGAGCTTACGCCCTTTCAGTTTCAGGGCGGATCGTTTCATTGGACGGTTCCCGGCGTTGAAACCGGTTGAAGCCCCGGGCTGAATCCCATAAGCGCTGCAATAAGTTAGCGCTTATGGGGCTGAATCCGGCAGTCCCTTCGCGACAAAAACCGTCCCAAAAAATGCGGGCTAGACGTAAGGAATTCGTCAACCGTGTGATGCTTCCGTCGACGGAGTCTGATTCATCCGCTGCGCGATATCTTTGAGGCGGCTCAGCTGCTGGACCAGCATCGGGACGTTGTTGAGGCTTGCAATGAAGTTCCAGAGATAGGCAAGCATCGCGTAGATCGTGCCCGGCGCGATATTCTTCAGGGAGGCGATTCGGACAATAACAGCGGCTGACAATACGACGTCAAAAAGTTCCATAACGCCCCAGTTCATTGCTTCGGCGTCCGACAGGCGAATTCGCCATCGCGAAATGAGCTTGTAGTGACCGGATACTTTGCTGGGCCTCCGCCTCGCAAGCACCGTCACCTCGCGCTCGAGTTGATCGTTCAGGCGCCTGTTCAGCGTCAAAGTCCGCCTCGCATAGGTCCGATTCAAAATCGTAAGAGGGATCAACAGCAGCAGACAGAAGCCAGCGCTCAACGCATCGTAAAAAAGCAGGAGTACCAGTGCCCCCAGCAGTCCGAACACGGAATTGACCGTTGCCGGAACATCCCTCTCGAAGAAAGTGACAAACTCTCTTGAAAGTGACGAACGCGCGACAATTTGGGACGTCGAGACCCCCATCATCTCTTGCTCAGCGACCGTACGAGTCGCGAGATCGGTGTAAATCCTCGAAAAAACCCGCGTGTCGTACCGCTGCCTGAAAACCCCGGTTACCGCGTGCACCAGCCAAACTCCGAGTAGCAACGCAAGTCCGATGAAGTCGTGTTTTAGCAGCCCATTTACCGCCAGCCCAGTGAGCGAAGGATAGAATAGCTCAAATACGTTTTCCAGAAGCGTGACTGTGTAAGTGATTAGAATGGATCTTCGATATTTGCCGAAGATTGTCTGCAAAAGGAGCGCGGGCCCGGGTCTGTCTGCAGGCGACATTCTCTTTTTTCGTACGCGGTCAAAAATGCGCGCTAAATCCGTGAGAGCCACCGAATCTTTGGTCCGACGGCAAAGTGGAGTTGAATCAGCACGATGACGGCGATGCTCACGTAGGTGTTTATTACGCAGAGAAGCGCTCCGGCGGCGTATAGTGCCTGCGCGCCAATCACCCTTCGCAACACGGCTTTGCGAACGCTTTCGGGCGTGCTCTCCTCGATGAGGCCGGCGCGAGTCGCGTAAATCCAGCTGCAGAAGAGCGTAAACCCAAGCAGGAAAATGTTAAACCAGTAGCATAAGAGCGCCGTGCGAAAGCCAATGAATTCTGAGAGCAACCGCGTCGAGAATGGCATCATCGAAACGGTGAACAGGAAGGCCATGTGAATGTACGTCAGGCTTCGATCGGTCCGGCTGAACACGTTCAGCTGCGCTTGTTGGCCGTTCCAAAGGATCGCGAGAGTCAGGAAACTGAGCAGGTAAGTCGTGAACTGTGGAAACATCGAGATCAACGCGTGAACGAGATCGCGATCACGGTGAATCAACTCGTGTGCAGGATCCTTCAGATCCAGCACCAGAAGCGTCATTGCTACAGCAAATATACCGTCGCTGATTGCTGCCAGACGCTCGACACTTCTGCCGGCGATCTGATTGTACAGCGTGTGGTCCACGTTCCGCATGGAGTCGCTCATCTCACGAACCCACGCTATTTGGGACGGTGCTTCAATCCTAAAATCAAGGGAGTTCCGAGTTCAATGTTCGAAGTTCCGAGTTATCCTTTTAAATCGTCCTCGAACTCGAACTTGTCCTCCTCCTCGGGCATTAATCGATGCTCCTACTCGTGATCGTCATTGTGCTCGCGGACAATTACACGCGGGACGCGGATGCTAAGGTGCTCGGCGACATTCGCGCCTTGGTGTGAAAGCCGCGTTCGAAGTACGATCACGAGCACGAGAACGAGCATCGACTAACGCCCGAGGACCCAACTTCGCCAAGGCCTCGTTGGGCAAGCGAGGACGAGTTCGAGGACGATTACGATTTAACTAACTCGGAACCCCGAACACTGAACTCCGAACCCGGAACCTCGGGCGGCGTCAGCCGCCCGAGACTCTCACCAGTAAGCGCCCATTTTCGCTGGTTGTCGGGAACGCAGGGAGATCACGTTTTGCAGGGCCCTCCGTGACTTTACCGCTCGGATCGAATGTCGATCCGTGGCATTTGCAATAGAAAGAATGATCCTTCTCGGCCTTAAGCCTGCACTTGCGATGGGTACAGTTGGACGAAAGCGCGACCAGTTTGTCTCCTTTACGGATCACGTAAAATCCGACGTCTCGAAAGGTTTCATACACACCGTCAGCGGCATAATTGCTGAGAGGCCCTGCGTCGATCACCTGTTCCGCAGAACTGCGAGCGTAAACAGATTTAGGGGCCGATGCCGCAGCGCACGCAGCAGCCAGCAATAAAAAATGGCGCCGGTTCATGCTGCTTTCCGGTACCGGCACTTCTTCGCCTCGATCTTGTCCCATAAAAACCTGACAATCAGGCTAGATTTATTTGATCAATATTCAAACACGAGACTCGTATAGATGCCCCAGTGATTCTCTTCGCGGGCGACGTTCGTCACCGGGAAAACAAATCCCCACCCAAGTCGCGGTTGGATTCCGGCAACTGTCTTCAGGTTCGCCCGGAAAGCAACGTTCGCCAGGACGCTATTCGCCCCATGATCCTCATGGTTCAGCTGTGTTGCACCCGAGAATTCGATCACCGGGATCAGTTGCTGCACACCCGGAATCGGGAGTTCGTCGTGGGGAATTGTATAGCCAAAAACGAAGCCGTATTCGAAATTTTGCAAGCCGCCGTCGACGCCGCCACCCGAGAGTGTCGAATAACCAAAAATGGATTGCAGGGTAAAATGATCCCCAAGTTTGAGATCGTCGAACACTTTCGGAACCCACTCTCCGTTTCTGCTAATGCTCGAATTTGGCGGAATTCCGATTTCGATTCCAACGCCTACGGTCGTGTCAATAAAGCCATCCGGTGAAACGTACTGTGCGACCGGGCCACGCGCTCCCAAGTCGATGTTGTCGAACCCTTCAACCACATTTCCGCCGACGGCGTTGCGCTCGAATGGAACCTCGAGTTCCAGGGTCACCAGCCCAAACCCTTTTTCAACTTCTGCCGTAACCTGATCGCTGTGAAAATTGGCCGCCCCAGAATGGAACCAGTCGAGTCGCGCCTCGTTTACTTCGAGATCTGAGTCATCCACCAGGAATGGTTCAGGAAACACCCCCTCCCCATACGCGCTGCGGCGGTCCAGAAGTCCGAAAAGACCGTATCTGGTGTTCTCGGAAGGATTGACGATAGCGCTGGATGATGTCTGATCTGTCGTTGCCGAACCCGCGCGAACCGAGGTCACGGCGACCCACAGCAAGAGAGAGAGCGTTGCCGGAACGCGGGCAAATACCCGGTTCCACCTTACACCCGTGTTCGGGGAATCAATTCCCAAAGAGATCCGTGCATTGATCGGCATAGAGCGATTTTGACTGAAATGAAACAGGTTAACTGTTGATCGGTTGCCAACTTTAGTCGGTGGTCTATTGCATTTGATAATCATTCGCAGTAAGCGGCCTGTCAACTGCCAAAATATTGGTCGGGTTTCAGCCCGATCCGTTGCTTCGGGTTGGCGGACATGCGGAGGCTCAGTGTGGCTCCCAATTTGCAAATCTCTCCAACTTTCTCGAACCGTCTCTGTGTGCTCTGGGCTGCTTGGTCAATTTTATGCCCTGTTTCTTCCCTCTTCTTTCCAACTACCATGATCGGGCACACCAAATGCTGTGATTTATTCTACCGCACCGGTATTACATGAGCCCTGGGGAAGTTTTCTTTGATCACGCCAGTATTGGCCAATCCGCCCGACCAGAAGAGACAATCGAGGCCCTTCGCCGGGCCGAGCAGAAGTACCGCAGCATATTTGAGAATGCCACGGAAGGGATCTTTCAGACCACGCCAGAGGGAAAATACCTGAGCGCGAACCCGGCGCTTGCCCGCATGTATGGATACAATTCGCCCGCCGAACTGTTATCGGTGCTGACGGACATCAGCCGGCAACTTTATGTTGAGGCCGACCGGCGTGCAAAATTCACTCTCGCCATGCTGAGGGATGGACGAATTGAAAACTTCGAATCGGAGGTCTACCGCCGGGACGGAAGTACCATTTGGATTTCTGAGAACGCGCGTGCGGTTCGTGACGAAGTCACGGGTGAACTCCTCTATTACGAAGGGATGGTACAGGACATCACACCACGGAAATCTGCCGAAGAAGCGCGCAGACGGGCCGAAGAAGATCTTGTTCGGTATGCCGAAGAATTGCGAATCAAGAACGCCCAGTTTGAAGCCGACCTCGAAATGGCGCGCGACATTCAGCAAGTGTTTCTCACCCAGGAATATCCGACTTTTCCGCGGTCGCTTGCTCCAAAGGAGAGTTGGCTCGGATTCTGCCATTGGTATCAGCCTGCCGAGCAGGTCGGGGGCGATTTCTTCTGTGTGCTGCCGCTGACCGACACGGCGGCGGGGGTTTTTATATGCGACGTCCTTGGGCATGGGCTTCGGGCGGCGCTCGTTACGGCCATTGTTCGGGGACTGCTCGAGGAGTTAACCGCAATAGCGATGGACCCTGGCAGGGTCTTATCTGAGATCAATGACGGATTGATGGCGATCTTTCGGCAAACCGAGACGCCGATGCTCGTTTCGGCTTTCTACCTTGTCGTTGATACGACCGAAGGCAAACTCTGTTACGCGAGCGCCGGGCATCCCTGCCCGTTCCATATTCACCGGGAACGAGGCACGGCCGAGCGCCTGAAGTTTGAAGGTCTGCATGGCCCGGTACTCGGAATTTTTCCCAAGGCACGATATGAGAACAGCTACGCGACGGTTACAGCGAATGATCTCGTGGTGTTGTTCACCGATGGAATCTTTGAAGTCGAGACGACGGAAGATGACTATTTCGGCACCGACGGGTTGCTGGCCGCGTTACGTAAGCGAATCAACCTGCCTGTGGCCCAGATGTTTGGGGAAATCGTTTCAGAGATCCAGGGTTCCTGTGTTTCCGGTCATTTCACCGACGATATGTGCCTTCTCGGAGTTGAAGTGCGGCGCACAGGACTTGCCGATTCGACCGCGAAAGTCGCGTGAGCAGCAGGCTCAGGATACTCAAAATGATCAGAGGCGCGCCTTACCGTCCGGCTGTGCCGCCGCGTCGCACGGTGCTTGGGTGCACTCCTCCCCGGCGTGGCCGGTCATTGATACGACAGTCGAAGTTGCCCGCTCTAGTTGAATCGTGGCGTGCCCGATCCCGAAGCGCTCGCTTAATTCTCCGTTTACCGTGCGAAGAAACGCATCATCTCCGTTCGGATCCGGCTTGACCAGATGGACAGTCAGCGCCGTCTCGGTCGTACTGAGTGCCCAAATATGAAGGTGATGCCAATCGGTAATCCCAGCCAACCCGCGAAAGTAACTCTGCACGCTGGCAAAATCGATACCAGCCGGCACGGCATCCATCGCCATATTCACGGAATCGCGCAGCAAACCCCAAGTGCCCCATACGATGACCCCGTTTATCAGCAGACTGACCGCCGGGTCAAGCCACCACCAGCCTGTGACGAGAATCAGAAAACCGGCAACTACGACACCCGCTGAGACTGCAGCGTCGGCAGCCATATGCAGAAACGCGCCCCTGACATTCAGATCTCCTTTCCGGCCGGCCGCGAAGAGCATTGCAGTAACCCAGTTAATAACGATCCCTGCGGCTGCGACCCAGATCACCGTCATTCCCGCGACGTTTTCCCGTCCTCCGAATCGGCGAAGCGCTTCCCAGGTGATGCCGCCGACCGCGACCAGCAGGAGCATCGCGTTCGCCAGCGAGGCTAAAATCGTGCTTCGACGAAGCCCATAAGTATACCGTGTAGTTGGCTGTCGCCGCGCAAGCAGGGTCGCTCCCCATGCTAGAAGGAGACCAACGACATCGCCGAGGTTATGACCGGCATCAGACAACAGCGCCAGCGAGTGCGCAGCCAACCCGAACACGGCCTGAGCAACGACATAGACCACATTCAGCGTGATCCCGATGACAAATGCCCTGCCGAAATCCGCCGGTTCGTGCGCATGTCCGGCGTGCGAGTGCCCGGCGTGCGAGTGCCCGGCATGGGAGTGTCCAGCATGGGAGTGTCCAGCCCCGCTGTGATCGTGTGAATGGCATCCACTTCCTTTTTGATCTCGATTCTCCATGAGCAGTGCACCGTGTAGATTCAGAAAATCGGCGACTGAAGAGGTTCAGTAAATAGGTGCCACGTTTTTTGCTGGTGGAACCCTTTAGGACAGATGCAATTCGCGATGCTGCCACGGAGTGGCAACAGACCCTGCCCAGGGTTTTAACCCCATAAGCGCTAACTTATCGCAGCGGCGGGAAGGATTTATCCCGGAGGGATTAAAACGAGGGTAGCCTGGCACGAAGTGCCTGGAAAAAGAAGAAAGACCCGCCCAGTCCCGTAGGGACGGTTGATCAGATTTCTCGGACTCGAACTTTTCGAGAGGAGTATCTGGCGTTTTTAAAAGCGCACGATGTAAAGCTCGACGAAAAAAAATCTCTGGGACTAGTGAGTAGATCAACCGTCCCTCCGGGACGAATCCGCTTTTCTCTTGTTTCCAGGCACTTCGTGCCAGGCTACTTTCATTTGGTCCCTCCGGGACAGGATACCGTTGTAGGATTTTACTTAAGTTAGCGCTTAGGGAGCGGAGCCCTAGGAATCAATTAAACCTAAACTCCGAAGTTTGGCCTCATTCTCGTACTTCGTCGTCGTCCTCGATGAGTCGCCGTTTTCTGCAGCGAAAAGAGCCCGGTTATCCCGCAACTAATTTGTTCCGTTATTCTGATTGTGAAACATCAGGTTTTCGAGGACGAGGTCTCAAAATATTGCCTATCCTTTGACTGCACCAACCGCCCCGAATTTTCGAACTTTGAACTCCGAACCCGGAACTTGGAACCCCTCTCGCTCAAACACCACCGAAGCAGAGATATTTCACCTCCAGAAACTCATCGATTCCGTAGTGAGACCCTTCGCGGCCGACGCCTGACTGCTTCACACCGCCGAACGGGACAACCTCGGTTGAGATCATTCCGGTGTTAATGCCGACCATCCCGTATTCGAGCGCTTCGGCAACCCGCCAAATCCTGGCAACATCGCGACTGAAAAAGTAACTGGCCAAGCCGAACTCCGTGTCATTCGAAAGTTGAGTCGCTTCTTCATCTTTGTAGAACCGGAACAGCGGCGCAACCGGACCGAACGTCTCCTCACGGGCAACTTTCATCTGCGAGGTCACGTCGGCGATGACAGTCGGTTCAAAGAACGTACCTCCCAGACTGTGGCGTTTTCCACCCAGCAGAACGCGAGCACCTTTCGAAACCGCATCCGAAATATGGCCTTCCACTTTGTCAACCGCCGCCTGGTCAATGAGTGGTCCCTGCATGACACCGGTGTCAAAACCGTTTCCAACTTTCAGCTCCCGCACGGCCGCAACCAGTTTTTCGGCGAACTCATCGTAAATGCCGTCCTGGACGTAGATACGGTTGGCGCAGACGCACGTTTGCCCGCCGTTCCGGAACTTTGAAATGATTGCTCCCTCAATGGCCGCGTCGAGTTCCGCGTCGTCAAACACAATGAGCGGCGCATTGCCACCCAGCTCGAGTGAAACCTTTTTAATGGTCTCGGCGCTCTGCCGCATCAGGATTCGCCCGACTTCCGTGGAACCTGTGAATGTAATCTTACGGACATCGGGATTCGATGTCAGCTCCCCTCCGATCGCACGCGGTTCGCCGGTGAGGACATTAAATACACCGGCCAGGATTCCGGCTCGCTCGGCGAGCACAGCCAGCGCAAACGCAGAGAGTGGCGTCGATTCCGCCGGTTTCGAGATCATTGTGCATCCAGCAGCCAGCGCGGGCCCCGCTTTTCGCGTAATCATCGCAGCCGGAAAGTTCCAGGGCGTAATTGCTCCACAGACGCCGACCGGTTCCTTCAGGATCACAAGACGCCGATCGCTCCAGGGTGAAGGAATAGTGTCGCCGTAGACCCGTTTCCCCTCCTCGGCGAACCATTCGATAAAGGATGCGGCATAGGCGATTTCCCCCTTGGATTCCGCCAGTGGCTTGCCTTGCTCAGCAGTCATGATCCGGGCGAGATCGTCCGAGTTAGCCATGATCAGCTCGTACCATTTTCGCAGGAGAACCGCCCGGTCTTTCGCCGTTTTCCGGCGCCATTCCGGCCATGCCTGTTTCGCGGCATCGATCGCGCGGCGGGTTTCTGCAACACCCATGTCGGGTACATCAGCCAGGAGCTCGCCGGTCGCAGGATTGTGAACAGGAAAAGTCTTTGCGTTATCCGCGTCGCACCAGCGCCCTCCAATGTAACACTGCTGGCGAAGCAGGTCCGAATCGTTCAGTGAAAGGGATGTCATATTATCAGTACGTCCCTTTATATCATGCCAACTGATCGACTAAGCAACGGCGTTAAAAAACGCCGGCTGCGAGGAGCGAGATGCGGGTTAGTGCAAGATCCCTGCCAGGAATTGTTTCAGCCTCTCGCTCTTTGGCCTGTCGAAGAGATCGGCCGGGGTGCCTTCCTCTTCAATCCGTCCCTGGTGCAGGAAAATCACGTGGGTCGATACATTCCGCGCGAACCCCATCTCATGGGTGACCACCACCATCGTTCGTCCTTCCGATGCCAGGGTTTGCATCACTCTTAACACCTCGGTCACAAGTTCCGGGTCGAGAGCAGAGGTCGGCTCGTCAAACAATATCACATCCGGCTCCATTGCGAGCGCACGCGCGATCGCAACACGTTGCTGCTGGCCTCCGGACAACCGGACCGGATACACCTTCTCGATTTCCTCGCCTAGCCCGACTTTCGCGAGATCACGCCGCGCCCGGTCAATCGCCTCCCTCCGTGAGAGACCCAGCACGTGAATGGGCGCTTCGATTACATTCTCTAGTGCAGTCAGATGCAGCCAAAGATTGAAATGCTGGAAGACCATCGCCAAATGCGTGCGCAGCTTTTGCAGCTGACGTCGATCGGTTACCGTCAGCTCGCCCGCCCGGTTCCGGCGAAGCTCAATTACCTCACCGTTCAGAGAGAAATGCCCGGCATTCGGTGACTCCAGGAAATTAATACAGCGCAGAAACGTGCTTTTGCCGGATCCGCTCGACCCGATGATGCTGATTACGTCGCCGGCTTTTGCCCGCAATGAGACACCTCTCAGCACTTCGTTTGACCCAAAGCTCTTGTGAAGACCTTCAACCGTCAGCTTATCCATTAGTCAATACAGTCATGTCAACAGAGCGGCCTCGCCTCGCTGCCAGAGAGAATGTTTCTTTACCCTGGTTCGGTCAAGGTTGCGATGAAAATGGACCGGCGGCCGTGCGATGTAGGCGAAGCGTCCCCGCTTTGCTTCTTCCCGAGAGTGCAAAGCGGGGACGCTTCGCCTACGCCGCCACCTTACCCGAATGGGTATTGCAGTCGCCTTAATAGTGCGAAATATCTTTGGCGAATTTTCAGGATTCTGCTATTGGCAACGCGGTCATTCACACTAATGCTTGGTTATCGCATACGGCGGAATTTTCTCCGATTTGCCATTCTCTGGGCCCTTTTACTCGGTCGAGCTATGGGACAGGAATCACCAGGCACGGCAGCCCCGGAAGCGGCTCAAACGCCTTCGCTCGATTACAAAAATCAAAGCGCTCAAGAGATCACGCAGCTATTCCTGAAAGGATATGAGCGATGGAATGCACGAGACTTAGACGGGTACATGGAGATGTTTTGGAAGTCCCCAGATGTTATGGATGCGATAGACGACCAAATTATCTGGGGGTGGGCAGCGCTACGAGCAGAACTGATGCGCGGTTATCCAGACCGATCGGCAATGGGCACAGTTAACTCGGAAAGATTGGAGATACGAATTCTCACTTCTGATCTCGCCACCGCTGTTAACAAATGGTCAATGCAATTTGCCAAAGCGAAAGTGCTTGGAACTTCCGTCTTGATGCTCCGCAAGTTTTCGGAAGGCTGGCGTATTATTTCCGCTCACACCAGCTCAACCGAAATTCCATTAAACTAACTTAGCACGCGGCGCTGTCCGCGTTGCTGAGCGGAGGACGCGTCGGAAAGAATGCGACGCTCTCCACGTTGTTGTTGTGCTGAGGATGCGTCGGAAAAAATGCAACGGGTTCGTCCACGCGTGCGTCTCTCACAAAGTGTTTGGAATTTATATTGCAAGGCATGACAGCGAAGGCCGCCATCACCGTTAGGAACGAGACAAGGTTAATTATCATACGCGTCAAATACTGCTTGTTGTGCTTTGACGCACTGGAAAATTAAGACGGCGCCGGCGAGGAGAGTCGCCGGGCCGCGCCTTCTGGAGTTCAACCGGACCGGGTATCGAGGGGCACTGCTGTCTAAAATGATCGTTAGTTAGACAGGGAGTCTTGAATTCGGCGGGCGTATAGACAGTGTTTCGGCGAAAAAGCCACCTGGTTTGACGTTGGGATGGTAGGGACGCGCTCCCGCGCGATCCGGCGTTGGGCGTCTAAAGAAGTTGCGGACTTGGGAAAAGATGGAAACTAATTGAAAGGAGCCTCATATCTGAAAACAGAACAGCGCGTATCCAGAAGAAGCAGTAGATAGAAGTGTCGAGACGTGCAGGGCCGGACGCGCGGAAGCGCCGTCCCTACCTTCAGATATCGAGATTGACGTTAGAGTAGCAAGTGTGCGAGCCATCTTTGCTCGGCCTTTCGGAATAGCCAGATGAGCGCAAATGAAATACAAAGATAGAGAACCGCAGCAATTCCGTATGCCACGAAAGGCAGGTAGTAATCGGATGCAGCATTGCGAGCCACTTTAAGAAGATCGGGCACCGTCGCGGTGGCAGCCAGGGTGGTAGCATGCAGCATTAAAATGACTTCGTTGCTGTATGCAGGCAGCGCCCGACGCAGCGCTGAAGGCAAAATGATACATCGGTAAAGTGTCAGCCTGGACATTCCGAAGGCGCGCGCCGCTTCAATCTCTCCCCTCGGCGTGGCTTTAATCGCCCCCGAAAAAATCTCCGTTGTGTAGGCGCCAGTGTTCAGCGCGAACGCAAGGAGCGTGCAGTTGAACGCGTCCCGGAAGAAACTGTTCAATGCCGGTGTCGAATGGACAAAGTCGAGGCTGTAAATACCGGAATACAAAAACAGAAGTTGAACATACAGTGGCGTCCCGCGAATAACGTAAGTATAGATCGAAACTGGAAGAGAGACCCAGCGGTTCGTCGATGCTTTGGCGATTGCAAGCGGGACTGCGAGAATGAAACCCAGGCCGAGTGACGCCACCGTGAGCCACAACGTAATCACGAGCCCGGTCGGATGAGCCAGCGTCCCCCAGAGGTACGGCTGCCAGTATTGCTGGATCAGTTCGATCATAGCTCTGGCCTCCGGATACCGGCGGAGTAACGCTGTTCCAGGGCCATGAACAGAAAGTTCGAGAGAGTCGTCAAGATTAGATAAATCACGCCAACGACCGAAATAAAAAAGAACGCATGATAAGCCCCTTTTGCGCTCGTGCCGGTAATCGCATCCTGGGCGGCTCGAACGACTTCGTGCAGTCCGATAATCGATACAAGCGCCGTTGCCTTCAGAATCACTTGCCAGTTGTTGCTGATTCCCGGCAGCGCGAATCGCATCATCTGCGGAAAAAGAATCCGGCGAAACACTTGCCAGCGCGTGAGTCCGAATGCGGCCCCGGCTTCGATTTGTCCTTTCGGAACGGCCATGACTCCGCCGCGAAATGTCTCAGTAAAATAGGCGCCGTAGATGAACCCGAGAACGCATACACCGGCGAGAAACGGATCGATATCGATCTGGGGCTGGTTCAGGGCATCAGTTAGCTTGTTCAACCAATCCTGAGCGCTGTAGTACAACAGAAGCATTAGAACCAAGTCCGGCACGCCACGGATCAACGTGGTATAGCAACTCGCTGGAAACGACAGCCATCGGTTCGGTGAAAGCTTGGCTGCGGCCCCGGCAAGACCGATGACGAACGCCACTAGGAGTGAAAGCAGCGAGAGCTGGATCGTTTCGAGTGTCCCGTTCCAAAGCTGTCCCCCGTAACCTTCAAAGCTCATTGGTTGATAGAACGAGAATGCTCTAACGGAAACAGGGCGATCGGTCCATTCCAGACCGAACTCGAATCGAGGCCAATACCGGCGGCTGCACTCGAACCGTGATCAGGGCCCGAAAATATCGAAGTCGAAATACTTCTTCGCGATCGCCTGGTACGTACCATCCTTGCGCAATTCTGCCAGCGCATTGTTCAACGCGTCGCGCAAATCAGGATCCGATTTCCGAACGCCGATTGCCGCGGCACTTCCCAATATTTTCGGATCGTCCACTTCCGGTCCGCAGAATTCGAAGCCTTTTCCTTCCGGCGTTTTCAAAAAACCGAAGTTCGCCTGCACTTCATCCTGAAGACTTGCGTCGAGACGGCCCGACTTGAGATCAGCGTAGACCTGATCCTGATTCTGGTAAGAAATGACATTTGCGCCGGCCGGCTCGAAATAGGTCTTGGCGTAGGTTTCCTGGATTGTTCCCTGTTCGACTCCGATATTCTTGCCGCGCAGCGATTCCGGTGACGGAAGCAGATTAGAGCCGGCCTTGGCTACCATCCGCGTGGGCGAAGTAGAGATTTTGCTGGTGAAATCGATCTGCTGGCGCCGTTTGTCCGTGACCGACATGTCCGAAAGAACCGCATCGATCTTGCGAGCCTGCAACGCCGGGATCATCCCGTCGAAATCGTTTTCTACCCAGACACATTTTGCATTTAGTTTCGCGCAAAGCGCGTTCCCGAGATCGATGTCGAATCCGACCAAGCTACCATCCGGCGCCTTGGATTCGAACGGTGGATAACTCGGGTCAACCCCGAAACGGATTACCTTCCAATCTTTCGCCGTCGCGCGTGTCGCCGACAGCACCAGTGCCGCGAAAAGAACAGCCAGAATTCCAATTAATCGTCTCATTCGATCCACTGATCCACGAAATATACATTCCAGGGGTTACCAAAGGCGAGAGGAAGAATACTGATTTTTTTTTTTTTTTGGGGGGAGATTTTGTGCTTTTGGATGTTTTTTTTTTGGGGGGGGGGGGGGGGGGGTGGGGGGGGGGGGGGGGGGGGGGGGGGGGGGGGGGGGGGGGGGGGGGGGGGGGGGGGGGGTGGGGGGGGGGGGGGGGGGGGGGGGGGGGGGTTTTTTTTTTTTTTTTTTTTGGGGTTTTTTTTTTTTGGGGGGGGGGGGGGGGGTTTTTTTTTTGGGGGGGGGTTTGGTGGGGGGGGGGGGTTGTGTTGGGTTTTTTTTTGTTTTTGTTTTTGGGGGGTGGTCTGGGTGGGTGGAAATTTTGGTGGGAGGGGGGGACCTTTTTGGTGGGGGTTTGGGGGGGGGGGTTTTGAGGGTTTGGGGCCCGGGGGGGGTGAAAAAATTTAAGATGGTTTTTTTTCCGCCGGCATTGTGTGGGTTTTATTTTTTGTTTTCGGCAGGGGGGGGGGTTAGCGCATCTGGCTGTTGATTCTTTTTTTCGTGCGCTTGGACTCTGTTAGTCAGAGGCCAAGCTTTTCTCTTTCTCGAGTCAGCGAGCCGTGCTTACTAACTCCAACGAGAATAACTGCGCGAACCCTCAAGATAATTTTGTGGCCGGCAATATCTTTTCAAATCGTCGACCTCGGAAGAACAACGATGCTCTTATTCGTGTTTTCGGCGTCGGTGAACGAGCGGATCAGCTTCTCTTTCTCCAACCTGATCCATTGCGTAATTTGATCCTATCGTTCCTCTCACCGCGAGTGAGATGGCGCATTTTTGCGTTCCCGGTCTTGCGCAACAACTCTTTCAAGGATGGAACCGACATATTTGTCCGGCTGTGTTTCGAACGACTCTTTACAACTGGAACAACAGAAATAAAACAATTTACCGTTATGTTCAGAGGTAGCGCCTGGTTCGTCCACGTCAACCGTCATCCCGCAAACAGGGTCTATTGCGGTTCGCAAGGTCGTACCTTTTCCGGTTCGCTCGTCGTGCTCCCCGTGTCCCGAGCCAACCTTTTTCGTCTGGATGATTTCGGCGAGAATACTAACGGCAATTTCCGCCGCCGATGTTGTTCCGATATTCAAGCCGGCAGGTGCCTTAATACGGCTTAATACTGACACTGGCAGTCCATTTTCCACCAAGTGATTCATAATCTTGCGCGACTTTGCCCGGCTCGCGACAAAGGAAATGTACGAAGCATTCGTCCGCAGCGCGTCCTGCAGCGCCTCCTCGTCATATTCCCCCTGCGTCGCGACGACCACGTACTTCGCGCGCGTGCTCCCAAGCTCGGTGAGATCCCGTTCTCTCGCGATGAAATCCATCTCCGGAAATTTTTCTCGGCTCGCTTCAGGAGCAACGACGCTCACTGCGTAACCGGTCTCCTTGCAGAGCTTCGACAGGCTTTGCGCGACGAGAGAACTGCCAAAAATCAAAATCCGTGATTTTGGTAAAACAGGCTCGATATATACAACCAGACCACCCCCTCCGTGACAGCTCATCATGTAGCTTACGATTCCGGGCTCAGTTCCTGGAACCGCCAGAGGGGTAATTCGGACGATCCGAGGCGTCGCCTCCTCGATTGCTTTAACGGCTTCGCGGACAATCAGCGGCTGTACGCAACCACCGCCTATCCAGCCCCACACGCTCCCATCCGGCTGAATGATCGCCTTGTCTCCCGGTTTGCCCGAAACAGGTGCCTCGTAACTGATCACGATCGCAACCACAAACGGACTCTCAGCAGACCATAACTCCGTCGCCTTAGTCAAAAATTCGTCAAACATTGGTGTTCACCGAGTGATAGCCCTCTTCAAGTGGCCTTCGAGTGCCAGCAGACTTTCCAGGTTGTGCGCCGGTGCAAATACATTGATGTAAGGCAGCGCGGCCTGGATCCCCCGAGTCGCCGGCTGATAATCTTCAAGACCGAGAAGAGGGTTCAGCCAGATTACCTTGCTGACCCTGCCTCGGATTTTTCTGAGCTCAGCGATTAAGTCTTCCGGTTCTCCGGTGTCCCAGCCATCGCTCAGAATGACGAAGACTGTACGCCGTGAGGTTAATGGTGCGTGGCGCCTGTTGAACTCCTGAAGGGAACCACCGATCCTGGTGCCGCCTGACCAACAGGTGGTCATCGTCGACAGCATCTTCAAAGCGTCTGTCATTCGCCGAGCCCGCAACATTTCGCCGACTTCCACAAGCAGCGTGCTGAAAATAAACAACCTGACATTTCTTGATTGCCTTCCAAGCGCGTACGCAAATTTGAGAAGGAAAAAGCTGTAGGAATTCATCGAATCGCTGACATCGAGGAGAATCACCAGCCTTGCGCGTTCCTTCTTTGGCCCTCTATAGCGCAGATCGACAAACTCACCGCCGCGAGAAATACTCCGCCTGAGTGTTCGGCGGAAGTCGATCGAATAACGGTGTTTCCTCGGTCGCAATCGTCTCGCCACCCGGAAGCTCATCCGTTTCAGGAGCCGGGCGGAGAGCCGCTCGAGTTCGGCTAAGTCAGTTTGTTGCATTTCAGCGAAATCGATCTTCCTGAGGCGCTCGACGGTGCTGGCGCCGGAAAACGCCTTCCGTTCACGCTCCGACTCCGAATCCAACGAATCTCCGAATCCGGGAAGCACGCCTGGCCCCGTCGCATTCTCCGCATGCGGCGGCGATGCCAGGCCGCGATTAGGAGTTTTTGATCGAGTCTCCAAACGGCCATCGGGCGTGTGCC
Source organism: uncultured Verrucomicrobiae bacterium (assembly GCA_963750185.1). GTDB lineage: Bacteria > Verrucomicrobiota > Verrucomicrobiia > Chthoniobacterales > JAFAMB01 > JAFAMB01. The sequence goes on along the minus strand of CAVVPV010000020.1, from coordinate 77,528 downwards.
AGAATGCCGCGAAGAGGTCATCGAATAAGGTCCAGTCTTCCGGTGACGAGCAAAGGATCGCCCGCAAGGCGAATTGGAAAACGGCTATATCGGCGCCCCCGACAGCTTCTGCCGCTCGAACGGCGTCGATCGTCTCCGACACGCCGATGCTGATGCCGTTATCCCGGGCAAACCTGCAAAACTGAACGACAGATTCTGTTTTCGCGGGCGGGTTCATTGCGTTGCGATCAGAGTTGATCTCACCCGGGCGAAGCGCTTCCTCCTGCTCTGTTCAGGATTCGCTCGATCCCTTCGTTCCTTACCTTAGCGAAGTCGTCGAAGGATTTTAGAATGCAGCCCATCGTCTCTTCCGCCCCTTCCGGATCCAGCTTCGTTTTCTGGAGTACGAGGAGCGATCGGGAGAGGTCGAGCGTTTCGGCGATCCCCGGCCGTTTGGAAAGCTCGAGTTTTCGAACCGCATGAACGTACCGGACAGCTTCCTTGCCCAGACCATTTCCGATTTCCGGTACTTTGACCCGGACAATTTCAAGTTCCTTTGCGACGTCCGGATAATCAATCCAGTGGTAGAGGCATCTTCTTTTGAGGGCATCGCTTAATTCGCGGCTACCGTTCGAGGTCAGAACCACGTGCGGTACTGTTTTTGCCCGAATCGTTCCGAGCTCAGGAATTGTAATCTGGAATTCGGCTAGTAATTCGAGCAGCAATGCTTCGAATGCTTCATCTGCTCGATCGATCTCGTCAACTAGCAAGACAGGAGACTTTTCGTCGTACAGAATCGATTGCAAGAGAGGGCGCTTCAGAAGGAAATCTGATCCGAAGACGTAGCTCTCCTTTTCCTCAAGTGTGTTGTCGCTTGCCTCCTGGATCTTGATCGCGAGCAATTGCTTCTGATAGTTCCATTCATAAACAGCAGAATTTTGATCCAATCCTTCGTAGCACTGGAGCCGGATCAGTTCTGTGTCCAGCATCGAAGCAAGTGCTTTGGCCACCTCGGTTTTTCCGACGCCCGCGGGGCCCTCGATTAGGAGCGGTTTCCCCAGCTTTATGAGGAGGTAGATTGCCGTCGCCAGCGCGCGATCCGCGACATAGCTAACCTGCCCAAGCCGATCAATCACGCTCTGAATATCACCAATCTGCGCGACCATGATCTCCGTTCTTCAGACAGAAACGCCCTCGAATCTTCGTTAGGGTTGCAGGTTAAGATTTCTTGAATACCTGCTGGACGAGCTTGGTCACGCTATCTTTCGCGACGGAAAGGGCGAGGCGCGATGCATCGATCGGCTGAGGTTCTTCGGTTCCTGTTTGTGCCGGCGTCGCATCGCTCCCGGTAACCCTTCCCTGTTCCAACTGAACGCGAACGTTAACCGTGAATTCAGCGAATATCTTGTTCGAAACTTCGTTAATCATCCGTGCACCCATCTGCGCAAGGAAGCCAACCACATTCACTTCGGAAACGCTCACCACTTCGCTGCCGCCGTCCGGGTGAGGTTGGACCTTTCCCGTCATTTTCATCGATGCACTCCCCTTACCTCGCACATCCTGGCCTTTGCCGGCGATCTCGATCTCGTGATTCTGCTCATCGATACGCTCGATTTGCAGCTGGCCTTTGTAGTCCGTAATACTCGGGCCGACCTGCACCCTAACAAATCCTTTGTAAGTGCGCTCGTCTACTGAGTCGGTAATTTTCGCCCCAGGTACGCAGCTCGCCACCTTTCTCGGGTCGATCAACAGCTTCCAGACGCTCTCGACCGGTTCCTGGACTTGAAATGTCTTTTCGATCCGAATTGCCATACGCTATTCCGCAACTCCTTTCTCTTTCAAAATCTGCCAGATCTTCCAGGGAGTAACCGGCATATCGATATGCTTCACTCCGAGTTGCGACAGGGCGTCAACAACCGCGTTTACAAACGCCGCCGGAGAACCGACGTTCGGTGATTCCCCAACCCCTTTGGCTCCCAGGGGATGATGAGGAGATGGTGTGCAAGTCTTGTCGGTCTCCCAATTTGGGGTCTCAACAGCCGTCGGAATCAGGTAATCCATGAAACTGCCGCCCTGCACATTACCGCTCTCGTCGTAAGCGATTTCCTGCATGAACGCGATCGCCAGACCTTCGGTCAATCCACCGTGAATCTGACCTTCCACGATCATCGGATTGATAATATTTCCGCAGTCGTCGACCGCTACGAAACGGCGTACTTTCGGTTCTCCGGTTCCCTTGTCGATATCGACTACGCAGATGTACGTGCCAAATGGAAACGTCAGATTCGGCGGATCGTAATAATGGACCGTTTCCAGTCCCGGTTCCATTCCGGCAGGAAGATTTGTATACGCGGCAAATGCAATATCCTGAATCGTCTTGGCCTTGCTCGGAGCCCCTTTGACGAAAAATTTTCCCGGTTCCCATTCCAGGTCTTCTTCACTCGCTTCAAGCAAATGCGCCGCAATCTTTCTGGCTTTCTCGCGGATTTTCCGGGAGGCGATTGCCGTAGCGGCGCCGGCTGTGGCGTGCTCCGGCTCGCGTATGTCCCCAAGCCGTACGGAGCGGTGTCGGTGTCGCCCTCTTCGACCGTGATGTCCGCGACCGGAATTCCGAGCTCTTGCGCAACAATTTGAGCAAATGTTGTTTCATGGCCTTGCCCTTGCGCCTTCGTCCCCATCCGTGCGATGGCTTTGCCGGTTGGATGAATCCGGATCTCACAACTGTCGAACATCTTGATGCCGCAGATATCGAAAGTATGAGCAGGACCCGCACCGACGATTTCTGTGAAGCTGGATATTCCGATCCCCATCAGCTTTCCCTCGCGGCGTTTTTGTTCCTGTTCTTTCCGCAGTTCTTGATACCCGACCTTCTCCAGGGCAAGGTTCATTGCAGCTTTGTAATCGCCGCTGTCGTAACTCCACCCCAGGGGACTTTGATACGGAAAGTTGTCTGCCGGAATAAAATTCTTCAGACGAAGCTCTGCTGGGTCCATCTTCAATTCCTGAGCCAGAACATCCATTGCTCGTTCGATCAAATACGCCGCTTCTGTCACGCGGAACGAGCACCGATATGCGATTCCTCCGGGCGCTTTATTGGTGTAGACACCGTCCACTTCGCAGAACGCTTCGGAGAAATCGTACGAACCGGTACAGATGCTGAATAAGCCGGCCGGAAATTTTGAGGGCTGCGCAGCTGCATTAAACGCTCCGTGATCGGCGAGCGTCTTTACTCGAAGCGCCTTGACCGTTCCGTCCCGCTCCGCGGCTATTTCCGCTGTCATGTGATAGTCTCGCGCGAATCCGGTCGACTGAAGATTTTCCGATCGTGTCTCAATCCATTTGACGGGCCGTCCCAACTGAATCGACGCCACGACAGCACAGACATAGCCAGGGTAGATTGGGACCTTGTTTCCAAATCCTCCTCCAATGTCGGGCGCAATGATGCGAATGTTATGCTCCGGCAAACCGGCGACAAGGGCGAACAGAGTGCGATGCGCATGGGGTGCCTGCGACGTTTCCCAAACAGTCAGTTTCGACGTCGCAGGATTGTAATCTGCGACGCAGCCGCATGTCTCCAGAGGCGCCGGGTGGCACCGTTGAAAGAAGGCGTTCAGACCCGCCTTGACCGGAGCCCGTTGAAAAGCTCCTTCTGTCGCCTGCTTGTCTCCAACTTCCCAGTGGAAAATGTGATTGCTCTTTTCTTCAGTGCGCGTTTCGTCAATTCCTTAACCATAGACCGCTTGTAATCGGCCGGACCTCGAAGATCGGAGCTGGGCTGCGAATCTTCGGCAGCAAGTTGAGCCGCTCCCATATTTGCTCGTCATCAACTTTTCTCCCAACCAGAAATTGTTCCGCCCGGGACGCCTTAATCGGGGTCGGTCCAACATTTGTCAGGCCGATCCCCGCTCGCCGACAAACTCCCCCGGTATCGATCGTCACCTGAGCAGCTACGCCGACTGTCGCAAAGTCGCCGACTTTTCGTTCCAGTTTAACGTAAGCTCCGCCGCTTCCTGAAGGCGGAATCGGGATACGGATTTCGGTAAGTATTTCTCCGTGCTCCAGCGCTGTCGTAAACACGGAGAGAAAGAAATCTTTGACAGGTATGGTCCGTTTCCCACTTTTTCCTGTGGCGACGATTTCCGCCTCGAGCGCCAACATCGTCGCCGGGTGATCATTCGCCGGATCTCCGTGAGCCAGATTCCCGCCGACAGTCGCCAGGTTTCGGACCTGCGGATCTGCGATTGACCGGGCCGTCTCCAGAATGATCGGATATTGCGTCTGCACAGGGTTGGAGAATTCGAGATCAGCTTCCCTGGTCAGTCCGCCGATTTTCAGGAAGCCCTCCTCTTCTTTAACGTACTGCAGGTCCGTTATCCGATTGATGTCGACGATGTATTCTGGGCGTGCCAACCGGAACTTCATCATGGGAATTAGACTCTGTCCGCCGCTCAGAACTTTTGCTGTCTCACCATATTGATCCAGCAGTGCGATCGCTTCGGAAAGCGTCTCCGGGCGTAAGTATTCAAACGATTGGGGGATCATGTTGCGCTGCGCCACTTCAAGCGGGCAACAAATCAGAGCCACGCGGGTCGAAAGCAACCAAGTGTGCGACAGACCTGGAGATGGGTCAATCTGCCACCCTGTTTTTGGGGGGAGACTCGCGCGACAGAGGCTCGAACGAGAATCATTGGCTACCAAAGTATCTGAAACAATTTGTCCAGACAAGGGATTTTGTTTGCGACAGATTGAACGCGTTGCGCGCGATTGGACAAAAATTGTTGAGGGACTATTTTCGCAATCAATAATTATCAGCCCCCCCAGTCCGCTACCTACCTCTTTTATGAATGCAAAAACAACTGCCGTAGTTCTTATCGAATACCAGAATGATTTCACGACCCCGGGTGGAAAGCTTCATGACGCTGTCAAGCCGGTGATGGAATCGACAAAGATGTTGGACAATACCGTCGAACTGGTCGACAAGGCGCGAAAAGCGGGCGCCACGATCGTTTACGTTCCTATCCAGTTCGCTCCTGGCTTTAATGAGCTGAGCCCGAATCCGTATGGAATTCTCAAAGGGTGCAAGGATGGCGAGGTCTTCGAGAAAGGGAGCTGGGGCGCCCAAATCGTCGATGTTCTGAAGCCTGAACCCGGCGACATCGTTGTAGAAGGCAAACGTGGCCTCGATGGTTTCGCCACCACAAATCTGGATTTCATCCTGCGCAGCCGGAAGATTGACACGATCGCCCTTGGCGGTTTCCTGACGAACTGTTGCGTTGAGTCAACAATGCGGACAGGGTACGAACTGGGCTATAATGTGATAACGCTTAAGGATTGTGCTGCAACCGTGAGCGAACAGGCACAAAGCGGTGCAATCGAACACGATTTCCCGATGTTTTCGCATCCGATGACACACGACGAGTTTGTCGCATCCCTGACCGGATCCGAGGCGAAAGCAGAAAAGGTACCGGCCGGCGCGGCGTAGCGTGACCGGGGTTTCGAGTTCCGTTCAAAGTTCCGAGCTCAAGGTTCCGAATTCGGCCTCGCTCTTTGATCGTTGATCTCGGTTCACGTTCAGGTTCCGGTTTTTAGCTGTGCCCCTGTCCGGCAGATCGAAGCCACCACCCAGTTCCAAGAACGAGAACGAGAACGACGACGAGGACGAGAACGACAATACCGCTTATTTTTGCGGGTAACTACTGGCGGAAAAACTATGCGTCAGTGAAGCTGCCGTCTTTGACGGTGAGAACCGCAAAGATCAGTCCTGCAACCCGGAACTTCGAACCTCGAACCCGGAACTTTGGCCCCCTACACGAAAAGCGGAACCATGTCGAGCCGTGTACGCTGTTCGCGCATCGTCTCCTCGGCGGGCGCCGAAACAAAACGGGTTGCCGCGTCGAGGACCTTCGGCATCAGATTGATATCTCCGGTGCTGGCCACAAAAATCCGGGGCCGCGAGAGCGCCCAATGCACAGCGGCATCAATATCGCTCTGATCCTCAAACGGTTCGTACCAGGTAGCGCGCGTCCGTTCACGCCCCCACCAGGGCCGGCGAGCGATCGATTTAATCGTCACGACCGCAACATTCCGTTCTGCGCAAAGCTCAGCGACTCGATCAAACGCGGCGGCATAATGCGGATCTTGCATCATGATGTAACTGTACGGGAGCAATACCGAATCGAAGTCGAAACGCTCGAGGCTGCGGAGGTGCGTCGCCGCGATTTGGGTGCCGTGACCGGTTATACCAATAAACCGGACCAGACCTTGTTCGCGCGCTTCGATACAGGCATCCAACGCGCCATTCGGGCTCAGTGCGGTGTCCCATTCTATCGGGTCGGCGAGACTATGAAGCTGGATGAGATCGATCCGCTCCACGCCTATTCGTTCAAGGGAAGAATGAATCTGGCGTTTGGCCTCGTCGTAGCTCCGCAAATGGGTCTTAGTCGCTATGAAAAAGCGCCCCGGGAATTTTCGAAGCCACGGGGCGATCCTCAGCTCGGCATCCCCATACCCGGCTGCAACGTCAAGGTGGTTGACGCCATACCGGAGCAGGACCTCGAGCGTTTCATCCGCTTCATCCTGTGTGACCTTCGACAAAGATGCCCCGCCAAAAACCACCCGGGTGCTCTCGTGACCAGTCCGTCCAAAGAGTTGCTTGGCAATCATCACCTCTTCCATCGTCAGAGATCCGTCCATTAGCAAGCCCTCAATTCATGATGCTTCGCCTTCTCTTCAATTGGAAAATGATCCTTACAAAGGTTGCAACCCGATCGTGCCGTCGAGAGTTGACAAATACCCAGCCGAATTCACCTTCGTCAACATCGCCTCCGCGTCTACCAACCTCTCCGGAATGCCAAGCCGATCTGCTTCCTCCGCATAGTTTTTCTTGGCCAGGAATGCTTTTAAGTTTCGAATGTGTCGGTTCCAGAGGCGGACATCTGCTGTTTGTCGGGCCTTGAGACGGTCCGCGTACCAGTCGCTTTTGAGCATGTGCTCCCGGGTAAACAGCGAGCGGATTTCTGGGTGATCCAGCCCTCTCCCCTCAAAGTTCCCGTCCAGCATAATGTGGAGAAGCGCGCGCAGCGGAGGACTCGCCAGATCGATCCCGCCGTCGCTGAAGTAGAGCTGGGCAATACTTTTTTGAGCGGAAATCATGTTGTCGAGGCCATCGACAAAAATTTGCCGATCCTGGAGTTCAGGCCGTAACATTTCCTCCGTGAAAAGTGCTGCTGGGTGGTTAAAGATCTGACCAAAATAAGCGAGGACAAATCGCATCGTGATCCTGTACCCGAGCCGACTCGCAGCGATGACGCGCCCGTTGTATTCAAAATCGGTGCATCGTTCGAGATAGCCTTCCGAAATCAGAAACTGCGGGTCCCGTTCTGCTACCGACATCCGAGCCCAGATCTCCGGTACAAGCAGACTGATATCGTGATCGACCCGGAAATGAGGACCGACATACCCCGTTGCAGTAATGAAGACCGCGTCGCCGGTGAGCAGGTACGAAACAAGTGCCGCATTCAAATCGATGATCGGCGGCAACGCGTTAAATGGCCCCTTCGTGAGCGCCCCTTCTGACCCGGCACCGGTTGTGGAGGGAGATTTGCCGGTGACACTGCAGATGAACTCCATAAAGAGCTCCGGGAGCTCAAGATAATGAATTGGATTAAAGACCGCCAGAGGACGGATTTGACCTTCAGGCGGATTGTTGCGGCGACCCGGCAGCACCGCGTTGACAGGCCTGTGAAGGGCCTTGGTAAAGGGAACGCGCCGATGCAGGCGGCACCCGATTTCCGCCAAATAGCCGTCCCGTGGATGAACAAGATCGGGACGAAGCTGTAGGTACCTCGGGTTTTTCGACGGTTTGCCGTCCACGATTCTTGGGTTTGCCGAACAAACAAAATACTCTCCGTCTACCGATGCAGCTGCTTTCCGAATCAGGCTCCGCATCGGCTCACTAAATTTATCGAAGCTTATTGCGTCCTCGATCAGTTTTTGGCCATCGTCTGCACTCAACGCTTCGTAGTTCGAAAAGAAATTTCCCGGTTTCGCAAAGTCGGCCTCAGTCAGCTTGTCGTACCCGGGATGGATTGCGTCATCCGGTCTCTGAAATAGCCGTTGCTCGCAATTCTTAACGAACTTGAACGATGAATTCTTGTATTCCGGATCAAGGTCTTCGAGCGCTGAACTCGGGACGGTGATCGACGCCGTGATATCATCTTCCGCCGCCAGTTTTGATGCCGGATAGAAGTCTTTGCGCAATCCGAACGTGCGCCACGCGCCATCCTCATCGTACCCGACACGCATGAAAATTGTCAAAAGCCGGCGGTTATCGCATTTGAGCTGGTGGCCCGGGACCCCGTTGATAATGTCCACACTGAAATGTTCGCGCCAGGCGTCACCCCACGCCGGGTCATAATAACGCTTCACGACAAAAACAACTTCACGAACGTATTGCGGGATCGAATCGAGCCACTTTGTGTAGCCGTCCGAGTACAAATCCGGATCGGGCGTAAGCAATTTGATGACAGATCCAAGTGAACGATCCAGGCTCAGGATAGGACGGCTTGGCCGAGTCTTCGACTTGTCGCGAAACCGGCCTTCGTAATTTCGATTAACCAGTTCTTCAACAAGGTCAAAATCTCGCTTGAAATCCGATACATACACCGGTCCCTGGATAATTGAATCGGTGATCGGCTTCGAGATTTCGGATTTTCCGCCGCCGGAAACCGTCGATGGTTTGTGGCACAGCGTCCCCTCCGCTCTGGTCCCAACGATTCGCCAGGCGCGGCCCGCGTCTGGCTTGATCATCTCGATTTTGTAACCGGAAGGCCGCACGTAAGTGTGGCGCGGAAGCAGCTTGATCGTGCGTTCAGCCGCGCCAGAGGCCCAGCGCACGGTCTGCGTATGCAAATCGAATCGGGCGTTTCCCGGAACGTAAACGATGTCCGAGTAACGCCTGTCGATTCCGTATCCCTCCGGACGCAAATCGATCAAATCGATGTACTCGCGGACTACTTCTTCAAATCGTTCCTCGCTTGGTCGTGAGGCCGGTTCAGGAACGAAGTCGTCACCAAGATCCTGCCGCGGAAACACGAGCGCACCACCGGCGTGCTCCTCCTCGCAGAGGCCAAAGAGGTTCGCTGAATAGCTTATCTGAGTTTTGACTTCTTTCTTGCAGTAGCCGAAGTAGTTGTCGGCGATAACGGTGACAATCGTTCCCGTCTCATCGCGGAACGTAAGCTTGAACGCGACGCCGTTATTGTAGAGTTCCTTCTCCGTTGTCCAGCACATCCCGTCTCGGCGTTGTCTTTCGGTCGCAGCATACGCTTCCGGAAGCCCCAGGTCTTTTTTTGTCACGGAGACAAGGTGTGGCGCGAGAATGATGCATCCCGTGTGTCCGGTCCAATGCGTCGGATCGAGCCCGGCATCGTTTTCCGGCAGGTAGGGATTGCCGGCATTCCCGAAAATGCTTTCGACGAAATCGAGATTGCTGACCAGGTTGCCCGGCGCAAGAAACCGGATCTCCATCGTCTTCTCGGGGCTGAACCCCGGTATTTCCGGACTAACGATCGGTCTGAGCAATAAAGAAACAAAACACTCCGCCTGCTTTTCCTGAGCCGACGTAAAAGGCAGGCGTAAGAGGCTCGCAGGCGGCGAAAAAGCAAGTTGCAGCAAGCGGCCCGCAACCCCCTTCGGCACGGAAACTTTGTCCGCCGGTACCGGCAATCCGCCTTCGGCAACATGAAAGATTCCTTCTGTCGTTCGCCGGTCGCTCTTCGGGTTGTGAAGCACCCCCTGGCGAACTCGATACGATTTCACAATGTCCGATGTGAACGTGTGGCCGTTAGGCGGAAGGGAAAGAGCGCGCGCGAGCCCACATCGGTCCAAGACAAAGGTACGCGTCGGAAATTTGACAAGCAGCGCGTCCTGCAAAAACCCGTACAGAAACCTCTGGATGCGGTTGTCTGCCGGGCAGAGATAATCTGCCAGGACCCGGTTCACTTCGCGCTGATGCGCCAATAGCGCGGACATTTCTTCAAATCGGGATCTGTCCCCTGCCTCGCACACCGGGCAACCCAAAGCCGCCAATTTCAAGTTGATCTCGTCAATGAGCTTTCCGTCTGCGATGGGGAGTTGCTCTGTCATTGTCTAAACGCTTAGGTTTGAGGTTCTTTTTGCATTGAAGAAGCGACCTTTCTCGGTACGGCCTCCATTCGGCCCAAGTCCGGGACCTGCATAATGACGTTGAGCACAAAATGGACCGCACGCAACGCCACGAATGAGTTCAGTAGTCCGAGCGAATTGCTCCCACGGCTAAAGCCGTGTCTGGAGTCTGGACATTTCGAAAGATCACGCCGCCGCTTGACCGGTGTGGCGCCATGGTAGGGTCACGCTTTTGCGTGACCGTGTGGCGTCATGGTAGGGCCACGCTTTTGCGTGACCGTGTGGCGTCATGGTAGGGTCACGCTTTTGCGTGACCGTGTGCATGGTAGGGTCACGCTTTTGCATGACCGTGTGGCGTCATGGGTAGGGTCACGCTTTTCCGTGACCGTGTGGCGTCATGGTAGGGCCACGCTTTTCCGTGACCGTGTGGCGTCATGGTAGGGTCACGCTTTTGCGTGACCGTGTAGCGTCATGGTAGGGTCACGCTTTTGCGTGACCGTGTGGCGTCATGGTAGGGTCACGCTTTTGCGTGACCGTGTGGCGATACCCCAAAAAGCCCTACCACTAGAACCACGATTTGAACACCTGGCGTCGGTAGGGTCCAGGGCGACTTCAAGGCTGTTCCAACCCAATAATGGTTGGTTAAATTCCGTCAGTGAGAATAAAAAATTACCTCTCGAATCGCGCTACATTGCATGGACAATCCGTTTTTGATTCGATGATCGGAGCCGGCTCGCTTCGGAATAGCAAATGCTCTAGGTTCCCGATAAATCTGAGCAAAGCGCGGTGCGATCGGCAAAAATGAATCCGTTCCCTCTGCTCACCTCGCGTATGAAAATTGAAAATGGACTGCCATACATCGGTGCGAACCGCGGCGCGTGCGGCGTTGGCGCGCTGATCGACTTGAATGGAACCAGGACCCATCAACTCGTCGAAGATGGATTGCGAGTTCTTTGCAACCTCGATCATCGCGGCGCCCGAGGCGCAGAGGAGAAAACAGGTGACGGTTCGGGAATGCTTCTGCAAAAGCCGCACGAATTCTTTCACTCAGAGATCCCGACCCTTGGCGACTTTGATTCGTACGGCGTCGGACAACTCTTCGTTCCGAAAGACCAGTGGAAACAGATCGCTATCAAAAAGCTTATCACGACCGTGTGCCGCGAGGCCGGATGCCGGCTGGTCCATTGGCGCGAGGTTCCAACAGACAATTCCGATCTAGGTAGAACCGCCCTTTTCTCCGAACCGGCGGTTCGTCAGATGTTCATCGAACCGGTTGACCCGTTGACTCCCGAGCAGCTCGATACGCGCCTCTACGTTTTGCGCCGCCTAATCGAAAAGGCAGTCAACAGGTCGGAAATCTGCGGCAAGGATTTTTTCTATATCTGTTCACTCGACCGCCGGAAAATCGTCTACAAAGGGCTTCTCACCTGCAATCAGCTGCAATTATATTATCCGGACCTCTCGAATAGCCGGGTCAAGAGCGCTCTGGTTCTCATGCATTCGCGGTTCGGCACCAACACATTGGGCGCCTGGGAACTTGCCCATCCCTATCGTACCCTCGTTCATAACGGCGAAATCAATACGCTGCGCGGGAATCTTAACCGGATGCGAACACGCGAAGCTGTCCTGGAGAGTGAACGATTCGGCGACGACATTGAAATGCTCAAACCGATCACGGCGGACTCCCAGAGTGATACCGCCGTTTTCGACAACGTGCTCGAGCTGTTGCTGGAGTCAGGCCGGAGTCTTCCGCAAGCGCTTCGGATGCTCATTCCAGAGGCGTGGAACAAAGACAAGCAGATGGACGGCAAGCGCCGGGATTTTTACGACTACTTTTCAACGATTATCGAACCTTGGGATGGTCCAGCCTTAATTGCAGCGACCGACGGACACAGGGTCGCGGCAATCCTGGACCGAAATGGACTGCGCCCCTGCCGCTACTGTCTGACGAGATCGAACATCGTGATCATGGCAAGCGAAGCCGGTGTCCTGGACACACCGGCACACGAGATCGTTTTCCAGAGCCGGCTTAAGCCTGGAGAGATGTTCCTGGCTGACACCCTTGAGAAACGGATTGTCCCCGAAGAGGAAATCTTCGAGGAATTGACGACGCACGATTATTCGGCCTGGCTGGCCGAAAACCGGGTCCGGCTGAAAGACCTCGTGCAACCGGGTGCGGCGCTCGAGGAGATGGGCGATGTGACTCCATATCAGCGCGCCTCCGGCTACACCTTGGAATCGCTCCGATGCCTCGTTCAGCCCATGGCGGAGGAAGGTAAAGACCCCATCGGTTCAATGGGTAACGATACTCCGCTCGCAATTCTCTCCAGCCGGCGCAAAACGCTGTTTCAGTATTTTCTGCAGCTCTTTGCCCAGGTCTCGAATCCCCCGCTCGATTACCTGCGCGAGGATCTGGTTACGTCGCTGGAAAGCCATATTGGCCGCCAGCGCAATCTGCTTGAGGAAACACCGGAGCACTGCCGCCAGCTCTTCCTGGATTCGCCGATACTGACCTGGCGGGAACTCGAGGCGATCAAGCAGATCAAGAAATTTCGCTCCTGCGTCATTGACGCGACTTTTCCAAATGGTTGGTCGCTTGCCGCTGCAATCGCGGATCTTCGCAAACACGCCGCGGAGGCTATCAAACACGGATGCGAGCTTTTGATTGTTTCAGACCGGAACATGGGACCGGAGCGGATTGCCATTCCGAATCTTCTTGCCGTCGGCGCCCTGCATCACTACTTGATCCGGGAAGGTCTCCGGACGCGAGCCGCATTGGTCCTAGAGGCGGCGCAACCTTGCACCGTGCACCACTTTTGTGCGCTCATCGGGTACGGCGCAGATGCGATCTATCCCTGGTTGGCGAATCAGAGCATCGCGCAAATGGCCGACGAACATTGGTTCAGCGGCGAGGTATCCGAAGCGACGGCCAAATTCAAGAAAGCCGTGGAGGGTGGCCTGCTGAAAGTGATGTCGAAAATGGGGATCTCAACCCTTGAAAGTTACAAAGGTGCTCAATGTTTCCAGGCCGTCGGGCTCGATCCGGAATTCGTGCAGGAGTTTTTTTCGGGCACGACCAGCTATTTGAGGGGTATCGGCCTCGAACAAATCGAACGCGAGGTGATCGACCAGCACGAACTGGCGTTCGGCAACAAGATCATCGGGAACCTTCCGCTCGATGTCGGGGGCGAGCTCTACTGGCGCCGGGACGGGGAACTGCATCAGTGGAACCCGTCGACGGTGGCCAGACTCCAGTACGCCGTTCGCACGGGAAACTACGAAGCCTATCGCGAGTTTGCGGTTTTCTTGAACGACCAGGACCAGCGACTTCAGACAATTCGTGGGTTGCTTGATTTCGACATTGACGAACATGAGTCGATCCCGATCAACGAAGTCGAAGCCGTCGAAGATATCTGGAAGCGCTTTTCCACCGGATCTATGTCGCTTGGTGCCTTGAGCACTGAAGCACATGAAGCACTCGCCATCGCAATGAACAGGATCGGCGGTAAAGCGGGCACCGGGGAGGGAGGCGAACAGGTCGAGCGTTTTGGCACGGAGCGCGAGTGTTCGATGAAACAGGTTGCCAGCGGGCGGTTCGGGGTAACGATCAACTACCTGGTTCGAGCCAGACAGATTGAGATTAAGATGGCGCAAGGTGCCAAGCCGGGGGAAGGCGGAGAACTGCCGGGTCCGAAAGTGAATGAGGAGATTGCCGCAGTCCGGTTCACGACGCCTGGTGTTGGATTGATCTCCCCGCCCCCGCACCATGACATCTACTCGATCGAAGATCTTGCTCAGCTCATTCACGATCTGAAATGTGCCAGTCCATCCGCGGAGATTCACGTCAAGCTCGTCTCCGAAGCCGGCGTCGGAACAATCGCCGCCGGCGTCGCTAAAGCCCGTGCGGACGCCGTGCTGATTGCCGGTGATTCCGGGGGAACCGGGGCCGCTATTAAGACTTCTATCAAATCGGCAGGGGCTCCTTGGGAACTTGGCCTGGCGGAAACGCAGCAGGTCTTGCTAGCAAACAATCTCCGGTCAAGGATTCGTGTCCGTGTGGACGGCGGCTTAAAGACCGGTCGTGACGTCGCGGTCGCTGCACTGCTTGGGGCCGAAGAGTTCGGGTTCGGCACCGCTCCTTTGGTCGCTCTTGGCTGCGTCATGCTCCGAAAATGCCACTGCAATACCTGCTCGGTGGGAATTGCAACTCAAGATCCGAAGCTACGCGCAAAGTTTGCGGGTAAGCCCGGTCACTTGGTTAATTACATGCGCTTTGTCGCCCACGAAGTTCGAGAGATAATGGCACGTCTAGGGTTTCGGACGATGGACGAAATGATCGGACGCGTCGATAAGCTATGTCAGCGCGCCATCTCACATCCGAAAAACGGATTGATCGACATTTCCCAGCTTCTCTATCAGCAACCGTCCCACGACACTCCACGAAAAGTGCGGGGGCAAAATCACAAGCTAGAGAAACAACTCGACCACCGTCTGATCGAACTTGCCTGGCCGGCGTTGGAAAGAGGCGAGTCCGTTGTTATCGACATGCCGATCAAAAATTCAGATCGCACGGCAGGCACCATGTTGAGTTCTGCGGTTGCCAAGAAATATGGATCCGAAGGACTTCCCCGGGACACGATCCAAATTCAGTTGTACGGATCAGCCGGCCAGAGTTTCGGTGCTTTTCTCGCACCGGGGATCAGTCTCCACCTGGAAGGTGTCGCAAACGATTACGTCGGTAAGGGCCTCTCAGGCGGCCGGATCACGGTGGACACTCCGAGAGATGCCGCGTTTGTGGCTTCGAAAAATATAATCGTCGGTAACGTGGTCCTGTACGGAGCAACAAGCGGAGAAGCCTATTTCAACGGCATGGCCGGTGAACGGTTCGCGGTTCGAAATTCGGGAGCCATGGCAGTCGTTGAAGGCGTCGGAGACCATGGCTGCGAATACATGACCGGTGGTGTGGTTGTGATCCTCGGGAGAACCGGCAAGAATTTTGGAGCCGGGATGAGCGGTGGCGAGGTCTTTATTCTCGACGAAGAGAAAAGTTTCCGGTCGCGTTTGAATCCAGCAATGGTCCGCATCGACGAGTTTGTCGACGATCGCGACATCGATTTGGTGAAACGACTCTTGGCAAACCACGTAATCTACACCAACAGCTCCAAGGCAAAGCGAATCCTCGAAAATTGGAAGGAGTACTTCCCGAAGTTTCTCAAAGTTATTCCGTCCGCTTACGCGGAAGTCGTTCAACGTCATTTGGCGGAAGGCAAAGATGTTCGGCTCGCTCCACCAGCCCCGGCAGAAAGACGTAGAGTGGCTTAGTGTTCTGTCCCCGAAATAACATGAACTTTCAACGACAGTCGACTTCATGGCAGACGATCATCCAAACGGATTTTTAAAATATGTTCGGAACCCGATCCCTTACCGGGATCCGGGAACACGGATAGCCGATTACAATGAAGTCTACGCGAAAGATTGGGATGAAGCCCAGTTGCGCGAACAAGGCACCCGTTGCATGGACTGCGGGGTGCCTACCTGCATGGGAGGCTGTCCGATCGGCAATATAATTCCTGACTTTAACGATCTCGTTTCGCGCGGAGATTGGCGCGGCGCTTTGACCCGTTTGCATGCGACCAACAATTTCCCGGAGTTTACCGGGTACACATGTCCTGCGCCCTGCGAGCCCGCCTGCGTCCTTGCCTACAACGGTGAACCGGTTACCATTAAAAGCATCGAGCGCGCCATCGTGGATCGAGGATGGGCGGAAGGCTGGATCTCTCCGGAACCGCCGGTTATCCGCACCGGTAAACGCGTAGCCATCATCGGGAGCGGGCCGGCCGGGCTCGCCGCCGCGCAACAACTCAACCGCGCAGGACACGAAGTGACTGTCTTCGAACGGGACGACGAAATTGGCGGTTTGATGGTCTACGGCATCCCCGATTTCAAGTTCGGTAAATATCAGGTGACGCGCCGGGTTGAACAATTACGCCGCGAAGGGGTGATCTTTCAAACCAATGCCAATGTGGGCGTAAATGTCCCGTTCAATGAACTGCGAGATAAGTTCGATGCTGTGTGCCTGGCGATTGGAGCCCAGCTTCCGCGCGAGGTCCCTGTCCCTGGCCGTCAGCTGAAAGGTATTTACTGGGCGATGGAGTACCTGACAAAAGAGAACCGTCGCCAGGCCGGAAAGCCGGTAGACGGTATGATCGATGCCCATGGCAAGACTGTCGTTGTCCTCGGTGGTGGTGACACAGGGGCAGATTGTGTCGCGACCGCGCATCGCCAAGGTGCGCAAAAGGTCGTCCAGATCAGTATCAACCTTCACGGATCAGAAGAACGCCCAGTGGATAATCCATGGCCCGAATGGCCAATGATTTATCGCGAAACTTATGCAATCGAAGAAGGCGGCATCGAAGAATTCAGCGTCAACGTGACCGGCTTCGCTGACTCCAACAACGATGACGCAATCGATCAACTGAAATTCGATCGAGTCGAGTGGACCTATGAGAAAAAGGACGGACGCATGGTCCGCACTGCGATGAAAGTCGTGGAAGAGGATCTCACAATTCCGGTCGATCTGGTCCTCGTGGCAATCGGGTTTCAAGGCGCCGAATCGGGCCCATTTACCGGCAGCGGAATTGAAATGACCGCAAGGAACACGATCAAGACGGATCGCAACATGATGACGAATCTCCCAGGGGTCTTCGCGGCCGGAGACGCCAACCGCGGCCAATCGATCGTCGTTTGGGCAATTGGCGAAGGCCGGGACGCGGCCCGTTACATCGACATATATTTGATGGGTAGTTCCCTACTCCCCGCGAGTCTGCGAACACCCAATCCGCCCATCGGAAAACTATGAGTGATTCGACGGAAGCACCTGGGAGCCAGGAGCCACCGGCAGGATCAGAGAATTTCGGTCCTCGATTTTCACGGGCCATGGCCCGGTTCGATGAAGAGAATCGTCACGACCCAAATCAGGTTGTCGTACACGGGGTTGCGTATCCCCAGGAACTACTCTACGCGATCCGCCTCACCGACTGGGTAGTTCGGCTTCATCCCAACGCTTCCGAGCCCCTGCGCTTGGCGGCTCGATGCCAGCATATCT
Source organism: uncultured Verrucomicrobiae bacterium (assembly GCA_963750185.1). Classification (GTDB taxonomy): domain Bacteria; phylum Verrucomicrobiota; class Verrucomicrobiia; order Chthoniobacterales; family JAFAMB01; genus JAFAMB01. The sequence goes on along the minus strand of CAVVPV010000020.1, from coordinate 60,280 downwards.
GCCGCTGGACTATCCCGCGGAGCAGCTATGAAATGACGCGCGCAGGCTACCTCCGATGGCGCACCGACCTGAAACAATTTCACGCGCGCAAATCCGAAGAAATCTTGCGTCAAGTAGGCTACGACGAAGAAACAATCACCCGCGTTCGCGAGTTGAACCTCAAAAAAAACCTGGGCCGCGACCCCGAATGCCAGGTCCTGGAGGACGCCCTTTGTCTCGTCACTCTTCAATATCAACTCACCGACCTCGTGGCTAAGACCGAACCCGCCAAAATGGTCGAAATACTCCAGAAAACCTGGAAGAAAATGTCTCCCACGGCGCACGCGAGCGCACTCGCACTTTCATACACGGAGAAAGAAACGGAACTCCTTTCGAAAGCGCTCAAGGGCGATCGCGCCTGACGGCTGACGGGGCGACGAATACCCGTGTCCCAGTTCGAATACGTGATCGCATTCCGAAGTTTGGACTCGTTCTCGTCCTTATAGTCGTCATCGTCAGATTGCCCAACGAAGCCTTGGCGAAGTTGAGTTTCATGCAATAATATCGGATTGGCGCGTCTATATTTTGGAAGGAGCGCCTTGCTTTTGCAGAACGCCTCTCTCGTATTTAGTCCACTCATATGACCTGACGATTTTGATTCATAGCGCCGCGTCAACCTGAACTGCAGGTGAACTCTGCCCCGGTGGCGGAGCCCAACGGTTCAGGTGTGAGCACAACTATGAACAAACTTGAAATTCGTCGTCTCCGTCGGCATCAACCGTTCGGGATCTATTGTGAGTATTGCGACTGCGAAATCGGCATCGCCGAATTCGTAGATGATGACCAGCTGGTCAGCGTCCGTTGCGGCTGTCGCTGGAGTATTTTGCGAAAATTGGATTTGCCAACCCGTCTCGCGGATTGGCAGGAATGCTGGAAGGTTTGGCGCCCGGAGTAAAGTTCCGAACCCGGAGCCGGCGAATCTCCGCCGGCTCATTCGATTGTTCTCCCGCTATTGACCGTCCTCCCCGGCGGCGGAGTCCCCATATTCGTCATGCCGGCGCCACCACTCGTACGGCGGGGTTTGCGGCCAGCCCTCGGGCGAATCCTCCCATTCCTCCTGCCTCCCGAACGGAGTCAGATCGAGGAAACTCCAGGTATTGCCGAACGCCTCAGCTGCGCGATCGGAAGCGAAATAGGTCCGAAAGACGCTATCGCCATCATGCAGGAAGACGCTCAAACCGAAGGTCTCGCCTTCGTCGCTTGTGAGACCAAAATCGACATTGAAGTCGCTGCCGGAGGAAGAGTACCAAGGGACAGTCCAGCCCATGCGCTTCTTATAACCCAGAATGTTCGCCAGCGGCGCGAGCGAGACTAAGGCAAACGAGGTATCGCGAGCATGCAGATGCGCAAGATGCCCGACCTGGTCGACAACGAACGAGCACCCAGGACACCCCGCCGTCGGCCAACCACCAACGCCCGGTGCGAACATGAAATGGTAAATGATTAACTGGCGTCGCCGTTCGAACAGATCGAGCAGAGTCGCACTGCCGTTCGGCCCCTCGAACAGGTACTGCTTGTCGATCCGGACTATCGGCAGCCTGCGCCGCTCTGCGGCCAACGCGTCTTGCGCGCGGGTGGCTGCCTTTTCCTTTACGAGCAACTTTTCTCGAGCAGCCTGCCACTCGGCGGCAGAGACGATTTTAGGAAGCGCTTTTGCCTCTTTAGTTTTCATATTAGTCATGATATCGGATCCTCGCTGACCTGTAAGGTAACGAATCTTCATCCCGACCCTTCAGCACGAGGTCGAGAAAATCGGTCGCGCCGGCGACCACGAGCGCCATTGGTGTGATGCAGACAGACACGTTAATTACTTTCAGTTTCATTCACACGACGAATGAGCCGGCGCTCTGAGGACAACAACTGTATCCACAAATCGCTAACGGTTTATCTCGCAATGCCAAAAGAAGCTCACAATCGACGCCATCAATAAGTCGTCAAGTCTTCGCTATCTAAAATGGAAGACAATTGCTAACCGCACGGCCAGCTTTCGTTCATTGAACCAGTTGGCCAGGGGATGGACTCATAGGATCCGATCCTGGGGTCCCAGACCTCCTGTCAACTTTCGTTGTGATTTGGGGAATTATTTTTGCGCGCTTTTTGGGGCGCTATTTTGCGTGTTCGCGCTAAAGTAAAGATTCAAGGCGGATGAGCTGGCTTGCTTTTCCGAGATCACTTGGCGCGCTCCACCTTGAGACGATGGAAACGATTCAACGAGCTGGTGGTAAGTTCCAGTCGTAATCGGAGCCATAAGGCCGTCCGAGAGCTCGCCGTCGCTTTCAAAGTCCATGCGTTGACGATTTATCGATTAGTTAGCTTCTTCCTGAACTACGGTTGAACCACAGTCATTCAAATCAACGGCCTTTGGCGATCAGAGCTAGTATGAACAAGCGATTTACTGCATCACGGGTGCCTGATTCAGGTATCGAGGTACTATTTGCTACCGAGGAGCGATGGCAGGCATGGCTTGATATTGAATCTGCGCTTGCCTTGACCCAAGCGGATCTTGAGATGATTCCGCGTGAAGCGGCTGATGCTATTACGGCGGCGTGCCGAACCGAGCGCTTGGATCTTGGACGTATACGCGAAGGAATTGCACGGACCAGTCATCCATTGATGCCATTGATCGTCGAACTCAGTCGAGTCGTCGGTGAGCCGCATGGCGGCTGGGTGCATTGGGGCGCCACCACTCAAAACATCACTCAGACCGGCGACATATTGATTCTGCGCAAGGTTCACAGGGTTATTCTTGCGCTTTTAGCGCGTATTATGACGGCACTAGCCAATCTCGCCGAGCGGAGTGCGGACATGGTCATCGCTGGTCGTACACACGGTCAGCATGCGGTCCCCATCACCTTGGGACTGAAAGTCGCCAGCTGGATCGACGAAATCGGCCGGCATATCACCCGCATGCGTGAACTTGAACCGCGCTTATTCGCGGCAATTGTCGGTGGCGCGGCAGGAAGCTTTGCGTCGTTGGGCGATCGCGGGCCCAAAGTGCAAGACGGCGTTGCTAAAAGGCTGGGCCTTGCGTCGATGCCCGTTCCCTCGCGCAGCATTGTTGACCATTTTGCTGAATTTGTATGCGTGCTCGGCTTGCTTGGTGCGACCTGTGGCAAGGTTGGCCGCGAAATTTATATCTTAATGAAAACAGAATACGGAGAAGTCGAAGAACCCGTACCGGAAGGCACAGTTGGCAGTTCCACGATGCCCCAAAAACGCAATCCGCAGCTTTGCCAGGATATCCTCGCCATTGCCGCAGAAATTCGAGCGCTGGTGCCGCTGGCGCTGGAAGCTGTTCAAAGCGAACACGAAGCAGACCATTGCCCCGGCATCGCGTTTGAAGCGGTCACACGAAGCTCGATACTCATCGGCGAAGCACTGGAGCGCATCCATTTGGTTGTTGGCGGCTTGCGCCTCAATCCCCAACGTATGCGTTCCAACCTTGACTTGTCTGGTGGTATGATCAGTGGCGAAGCTATTATGTTAGAACTCGGGAAGAACATTGGCCGGCAACACGCACACGACGTGGTATATGAAGCTGCGCAAGCCGCAGCTTCCCAAAACTTATCTTTTCCCGATCGCCTGGCAGCCGATCACCGTGTCACGGCGCATCTGAGCCAAAGCGCAATTGATGCCTTGCTCGATCCTGCCAGCCACACCGGCCTTTCAGCAAGTATTGCGCATCAGCAGGCGGAAGTCGCAAGGCGGTATGCCAGCGAACTCCATGCCCATCTTCAGTCGTAGATGATAGAGCTTTTGTGCTCCGAATGCGAGAATTGAAATCACTCGCCGAATCAGAGCGAAAGATTGCTCTCGACCGTTACCGGATCCTAAGACCGCATCTGGAAGATGGAAAAGCATTGAGCGCGGTCGCATTGGAGGCTGGGGTCGTGTACAGCACGGGGGAACAGAGAGAAAAAACGATGCCGCAGATCTCGGAGCCAGAATTCGAACAGTTGCCGCTACGCGCGCACAATTTCCTCACCGGCGTCTCGCTGCACGACGTGTGGGCGGTCGACCTCCCAAGCCCGCGCACCTGGATCACGCTCGACGAGTTTTTACGCGTCGCGAGCGAGCGAATCTACACGCCCACCCCGGTCGTGCGAGGGTTGCTGGAGCTGCGTCTTCTTATCGGACGCCTCATTGGGTGGGACCACCCACGAACGTCTCCGCTGGCCGCGCCAATGCTCGCCGACCGGCTTACCGATGCGGATCGGGCGAGATCGATCACGCCAGCGGGAGTTCGCGAGGGGCCGGATGGGCTGTTTCGCGTCGTCTATCGATTCGAGAACGAAAAACTCGTCGAACTGGTCAACCGGACAGTCCACGCGGCCGCGCTGAGCGCGCTGGTTGAAAGTGCAAATAGTTATCGCTTTTACTTCGCGGTCTACGTCCGCAGCGTCGGCTGGTGGACGCCCTTCTACATGGCGGCAATCGATCCATTCCGAAAACTGATCATATACCCGTCGCTGCTGAGCAGCGTGCGCGCGAACTGGAATCGAACGATGGTATCAGGTGTTGATCTTATTTACGCTAAATTATAACTGCCTCATTTGCTGAGGCAAATGATCATTCTTCCATTCATTACATGATAACTACGGTTTCAATCCGGGCACCCTGCTGAATTTAGAGCTGCGAAACACGTCAAATTTAGGTCATGAAAGCGGTACTGGCGTCCTTTCTTTCCTTAGCAATGGCGTTCACTTTGGCGTATCCAGTTTGGGCACATGGTGGTGGGGGTGGCGGCGGCGGTGCAGGGGGTGGCGGCAGCGCCGGCGGGAACGGCGCCGGGCATGGCGGAGGGAATGGCAGTTCGATGGGAGGCGGGCATAGCTCGGCTATGGGCTTCAGTCATAGCAGCCACGCGGCGACCTTGTCTGCGCGTGGCAGCCACTCACATTCCACTCACCTGACCCGTCACAGCAGAGAGGTTACGAGCTCCAAGTCGGCGGCGCATCATTCCCGTGCTCATCAACACTCCACTCGCACTACGGAAGTAGCTCAGAATGAGGCGCTTCGCGGAAAGAAAAAAGGATTTATCGATGGGCTTCCGCCAGGCCTCGAGTTGCAGCTAGATCGGGGCAGAAGCTTACCGCCCGGTTGGCAAAGTAAGGTCGGCCCTGGTACGATCCTGAGCGATACCGATACCACCGCAGACCTTTCATTACCACCTGGTCAAGAAATACAGACCGATCGAGCGGCGGCGAATCAGTAAGCGGTAAATAGTCACGTCGTCTGCCATCGCGATGAGGCGCCTTCTTGCCACCCTCGCGTATACGTGTAGTCGGATCGGGGCCGCTAAAGGTCGAGGATTCCCCCCTCCATGACCAGCACCACGATCTCTCTCCTCGCCATCCTCCCTACCAACAAAACACAGGCGGGTCGCCTATGATACTTTTCGCCCGCTATCGCACGCACCCGCCGTGGCCGTGAGCCCAACACGATCGGAGGCAATTCCAAACGACCTTCGGATACGGCAAATGTTTCTGGATAATTTGGAGAATGTTCGAATTCTAGAATCCATGATACGATTGACCCGCTAAAACCTGACGTCGAACCCCTCGACGAAGTCAAATGGTGACGCTTGAGCAATATGACACAACAGGACCCGGATCTGGCGTTGGTTCAGGCGCTCAAGCGTGGCGAAGATAAAGCACTCAATACGCTGATGGAACGGCACCGGGACGCGTTATTTCGTTTCGTTTTACGTTATGTACGACACGAGGAGGATGCATTGGAACTGGCGACCGAGACTTTTGTTCGAGCTTACTTCAATATCGAAAAATATCGGCCGGCAGCAAAGTTCACAACGTGGTTGTACCAAATCGCCTTGAATCTTTGCCGGGACCATTTACGAAGCCGAGCTTACCAATATTCCCTGCAGACGGTCTCAATTGACGCTCCTCCGCAGGAGGGTGGAGACGCGAATTTGCTGCCAACGCCGGAGCACGCGCCAGATCAAAAAGCGGACCGTCTCGAGGAAATAGGCGCTCTGGAGCAGGCTATCAGTGAACTCCCCGAAGATCTCAAAAATGCGCTCATCTGGACCGTATTAGAAGCGCGGCCCCAGGCCGAAGTTGCAGAAATACTCGGGATCTCACCCAAGGCCGTCGAGGTCAGGGTTTATCGTGCTCGCAAACAGCTCCTAGAGAAAATGAGTAAACTCGGTTTTTGAGTCCGTCATAAGATCTGCATCTACTTGCGATCGCGCCTGTTCATTGCGAACTTCGGCGTTCTCAATGACGCTCACGCCCTTTCTACTCACAATTGTACCGCTGATAGTCACAATCTTCGCAGCAAGCGGAGCCAACTCGGCATTGAGAGTCTCGTGCTGAGCGGTCAGTTGGGCACTTGGCGGGATCTGCTTGCCTATAAGAACATAAATTGTGCCGTCGTTCGCCTTAAGCCCGACGGGCAACCCACTGGCAATACACATCGCTGCACAGGCGGCATGTTTTGGTCCGCACGCACCGTTGTCAAAGAAACACGCCAAATCAATCACTTCCCCAGTAACGGACCCGGCCAACCTGGTCTCGGCCGCACTCGCTTCCGAGCTTATAGTTATTCTTCCCAAAGCCCACCCAGCCAGAATTGCGAGAGCCAGACCAACTGCGGCCCATTGCGGCGTCGCTAATGCAGAAAAGAACTTCTTAAGCCAATTCTCCCTTCTGGAACGAGACGTCGCTTCGCGCTTCTGCACTTTTGACCAAACCATCGCATTAAATTCGGACGGCAGATCCGGTCCCGGACGTTTCGCCAGAGCTTTAAGATCCTCTTCTAAGCGTGATTCATTCATTTCGCTTTAGCTTCTTTCCTAATTAAACGAGGGAAAAGAGGCAATCCCTCAAAAATTCGCTCATTTTTTCACGGACTCGGTTTTTCGATTCAAATCGAAGCGTTTATTTCTGAGGGGTCAGGCAGTTTTCCTCGTTGAAAATAAAAACCGAGCCTCGCTGATTCAAAATCTTAAACGCAATCAAAAGACAAATTTCCCTTAGGAACTCTATCCATGTCGTCAATCTTCGCTACTCCGAGGCGCCGAGAAATCGCACCGGCTTTTCGTATATAGCCAATACGATGCATCCGACGGCGCTTCGGACCGTATGTCGTGTCCCAGGCGGATTGATGATCAGCGTCCCGGAAATGTAGCTCCCCTGATCATCCTCCTGCGACCCAGCCAGCATCAGAATATGCTCGTATCCCACGTGCTCATGGGCCGGCACTTCGCCACCTTTACGGTACCGAATCAGCGCAGCAGTCGGTCCGCTGATTCCGTCTCCATAAAGGCGGAAGATATCGACTCCCTGTTTGTAGGCGACCCAAGGGATTCCGTCCTGATGCTCGGCAATACGCAAAACGTCATCGATTCGCAGTGGAAACTTTTCTAATACCTGTTGTACGTCCATTGGTCTTGCCGTGATCTGTTGATCAACAAATAATATGTTTAGCCGTACTGCGGAACGCTACTGAACGTGTGCTAGTGACTCGCCATCATCTCTCCGACTACCTGTCGATTGAAGTCGGCCACAGGCGCGGAATACACGATCTTGCCCGCAGCCATGACCACGAGCCGATCCGAAAGTGCGACCAGTTCATCGAGGTCCTCACTGACCAGCAGAATTGCGACCGCTCGATTGCGCGCTTCCAGCAGTTGGGAATGAATAAAGTCAACCGCACCAAAGTCCAGGCCCATGCACGGATTAGCAATAACGAGTATCCTGGCCGTGCCAGGTCCGAGGTCCCGCGCTAAGACGGCGCGCTGGACATTGCCCCCAGATAGATTAGCGATCGGAGTAGATTCATCGCGGGTCCTGACGTTGAACTTGCTGATCCATCGGCGACCATTCTCGCGAATTTGTTTTCTCTTAAGCCACCAGCGATTCCAGGCTAACGGAGGCCGATCGAATGTTCGGAGCACAAAGTTCTCGGCAACACTCATCTGCGGTGCGCAAGCACTCCGTAAAGGTTCTTCCGGCAAGACGTAAATGTGATGTTCCAGGATTTCTCTGCGCGTCATCCGGAACCGTCGCCCTTTGATTCGCACTTCCCCTCCGGTCGCAGGCCGCTGTCCTCCTAATACTTCGACAAGCTCTCGCTGTCCGTTTCCCGAGACACCGGCTACTCCGACGATCTCTCCGGCTCTCACTGCTAGGTCGAATCCAGTAACCGCCGGTACGCCATTGTCCCGATTGGCTCCAAGACCTTTGATTTCCAGAACCGGGGCGGCCAACTCCTGGGCCTTCTTTTGAACCTCTTTCCCGGCCCGCTGCTCCCCGATCATCATCATTGCAAGGTCGGACGTAGTTAAATCGGTGACCTTCCCGCGGCCCGTCACTTTCCCCTTCCGGAGCACCGTTACTTCATCGCAGTAGGTCGTGACCTCGCGAAACTTGTGCGTAATGATCAGGACGCTCAATTGCGCGGTATCCACCAGGCGGTGAAGCATGCCAAGCACCTCGTCCGCTTCGACCGGTGTCAGCACGGAAGTCGGTTCGTCCAGAATCAGGATCCGGCTTCTAAGATAAAGCTGCTTCAGGATTTCAACCTTTTGCTTCTGACCGGCCGCAAGGTCGGAAATCTTTGCGTTCAAATCCACTTTGAACGGCGCACCCGCGAGAAAGTCGGCAAGTCCCTTTCGTTCGGCAGACCAGCGGATGAGATGCGGCAGATCAGGCCGAGCCAGAAGCAGGTTCTCCGCCACCGTCATTGCCGGAACGACCGTAAAGTGCTGGTATACCATCCCTATGCCCAGCTTGTGAGCATCGTATGGACTTCGGATCTGGCGGGCAGTTTCGCCGACGATAATTTCCCCTTCATCGGCGAGATGATAGCCCATAATGCATTTAACAAGTGTGCTTTTCCCGGCTCCGTTTTCACCCAGCAGGGCGTGAAATGTGCCAGTCTCGAGTTTCAGTGAGACTTTGTCGTTTGCAACAAAGGCGCCGAACCGCTTTGTGATGCCGGATAGCTCAAGCCGTGGCGGTCCGGCAGCAGAAGTGAGAGGGGTCATGAGATCGCGGCGATGAACGATGCGGAGTTTGAAACCGCGCCGAAAACCCCCCCTTGCATTTTGATCATCTGGAGCGCCGCCAAATAGTTCTTGTAATCGGTAGCACCGGTGCAATCGGAAAGGAGCAGACACTCATAACCTCGGTCGTTGGCTTCCCGCATGGTGGTGTGGACGCAGACATCCGTTGTGATTCCGGACAGAACAATATTCTGGATTCCCTTGTGGTGCAGAAGCATGTCGAGATCGGTTGCGTAAAATGATCCTTTTCCGGGCTTATCAATCACGGCTTCTCCTTCAGCCGGGGCCAGTTCTGGAATAATATCCCAACCCGGTTCGCCTCGGGTCAGAATCCGTCCGCAGGGCCCTGGGTCTCCGATTCCGGCACCGATCCGCCGGCTGCGCCATTGCTTGTTTTCGGGAAGATCAGAAAGATCCGGCCTGTGCCCCTCTCGCGTATGCATGACGTGAAAACCAAGCTTTCGCGTCACGGCAAGCACATTCTGAATTGGCTCTATGGGTGCGCGCGTGAGCGATAAATCGTATCCCATCTTATCGACATAGCCTCCGTTCCCGCAAAAGTCAGTTTGCATGTCGATCACAAGAAAGAGCGTGTTTTGAGGCCGCAAATCACCGTTGTACGGCCAAGGGTACGGATCGGCTTCTACGTAGTTTTGTTTCATGTTCGATCAGCGAGTGCTCCTGGAACCCCGGAAAGACTTCGTTTGTTGCTGCACGTCAAAATCATAACAGCCAGCGTGAGAATGAAGGGTGAGGCGTTGAACAGATAGTAATAGCTCGTGACACCAACGGCTTGTAACGCCGGGCCCAGCGCTTGAGCACCTCCAAACAAGAGCGACGCCCACAGGCAGTGCACCGGATTCCATCGGGCGAAAATGACAAGCGCCACGGCAATCATCCCCTGCCCGCTCGATACCCGTTCGTTCCAACTGCCCGGATAAAAGAGCGAAAGATACGCCCCACCGATGCCTGCAAGTGCACTTCCAGCGACGATACTCGCCGTCCGAACGCGCCAGACTGAGATCCCGAGCGCTCGCGCGGCATCCGGTTTGTCGCCAACCGCACGCACGAACATTCCCCATCGGGTGCGGGCAAAAAACCAATCAAGCGCAAAGGCCAGTGCCACGCCCACGAAAAACAGCGGGCAAATGTCGAGTGACGGAATCTCGTTTCCGAGCGGAATCTTTAGCGCCGGCAATTGCGGAGCCAGCGGCTGGATGAACGGTTTTCCGAGGAAGAACGCAATCCCGCTCCCGAAGATAATCATCGCAATGCCGACGGCTATGTCGCTTACCTTAGGCTTCTGCGTCAGCCAGGCATGAAGCAGCCCGAGGAGCGCTCCGCCACACGAAGCAGCGAAAACTCCTAACCACGGCGAACCGGTCTTATACGAAATCGCATACCCGCTCATCGCACCGAACAAAAGAACCCCTTCGAGTCCCAAATTTATTTTGCCACTCTTCTCCGTGAGGCATTCACCCAGACTAACAAACAGAAACGGTGTGCCTCCTCGAAAAGCCCCGGCAACAATTGCAATCGGGACGCCCAGCCAACCGATTCCTGTGGCTTCAGCGCTCATCGCTCAACCTTCTTTCTCCCTGAAAAATTTCCATCGCCCGTAGAGGCTCTCGCTGAAAAGTATGACGAGGAACACCAGCCCTTGAAAAACCATGATCGACGCGTCCGGCAAGTGTTGATCGCGTTGGAGAATGCCTCCACTGGCAAGCAATCCGCCCAGCAAAATCGAAATCAGGATGCAACCCAGCGGATTTTGGCGGGCCAGGAACGCGACCAGGATGCCGCTGTAACCATACCAGGCATTCAACGATTCATTCGCGCGTCCATGAATGGCGGCCACTTCCACCATCCCCGCTAGACCCGGGCATGCTCCCGCCAGGAAACAGGTGATGAGAGTTATTCGACCGACCGGAATCCCGGCGATTTGTGCCGCGCGCACATTGCCGCCAATCGTCCGGATCTGGAACCCCAACGTCGTCTGGTTAATCAATACCCACGCGACAACGCACGCGATCAGGCCAAAGACGAGTCCCCAGTGAATCGTGGTGTCACCGAGCGGCTGAAGCATCTGTTCGTCCGGGATTGGGTAACTCGCCGGTTTGTTCAGGCTGCTCGGATCCCGGATCCAAGTGTTGATCGCCTGATTGAGTATCGCGATGGCGATGTAGTTCATCAACAAACTGCTGATCGTCTCGTTCACGCCTCGGTACTGCTTCAGACCCCCGGCAATCGCCAGCCAGAGTCCTCCGGCTGCCATACCGGTAATCGCCATCACGATTTGGACCACGAGTGGACTTGCTGTCGGCAATTGCAGTCCGGCAATGGTAGCAAAGAGCCCGCCGATGACGAGCGCTCCTTCATTCCCAATGATGACGAGACCAAGCTGAAACGGGATCGCCGTCCCCAGCGAACAAAGCATCAAAGGCGCCGCGCGAACCAGCGTATTCTGGAAAGAATACCAGCTGCCAAATGCCGCTTTCTCGATCGATGCATAGACAGCGAATGGATTCGCACCCGCCAACCCGCAAAATGCACCAAAAGCAACCAGCGACACAAGGATGGCGCCCATCGGGATGACGACCGATTCCATCCGGGCCCGCCAGCGGGGAGAGAACCGATTCTCCGAAGCGCCTTTGCGCGGAAACGCTTCTAAAATCGAACCAGACTCGTTGACCTGAGCCTCTTCCATCTATTAGCCTTGTCCTGGTTCTCAGCTCGTTGCGCTCCCAATCACTCCTTCAACAAGCCAATTCATCTTTTCGAGTTCCGGATCCTGTTGCTTCTTTTCAACTCCAGCAGGAATCACGACCTTCCCGGTGTTATCCTTCAATTCCCCTTTGTAGATCACCATCGTTCCATCCATGAATTTCGCTTTGCTTGCATCGGCAGCTTGTTTCGCCTGATCGCTCACAGCTGGACCGTAGTCAGATACCTTCACGAACCCATCCTTGAGCCCGCCCCGAACAACGTGTGGAATCGTCCCCGCCTGCAACGATTTCCCATCCTGTACCTCCTTTGTGTACAAACTATAGACGTTTGACCAGTTCCACTCCGCTCCAGTCAGGTAGCCCTTCGGCGCGATGGCAGCCTGACTCGCATGGTACCCGCAACAGTATATCCCTCGACTTTCCGCCGTTTGAATGACCACCTTCGGGCTATCGACGTGGCAGGTCAGCACATCCACTCCCTGGTTAATCAAGCTGTTCGAAGCCTCCGCCTCTTTCACGGGGAGCGACCAGTCGCCGGTGAAGACTACCTGAAGCGTAGCCTTCGGGTTCACGCTTTTCGCACCAAGAGTGAAGCTGTTAATATTCCGAAGCACCTGCGGGATCGGTTTTGCGGCGACGAAACCGAGCTTGTTAGTCTTTGTTGTTAGTCCGGCGACAATCCCCGAAACGTATTCTGCCTCGTCGATATATCCGAAATAGGTTCCAACATTGTTCGGGTGCTTCCCCGGGATGTAAAAGCCCCCGCAATGAAGGAACTGAACATTCGGGAACTGCTTCGCAACCTTCAGGATGTGCGGGTCGTAATAACCAAATGATGTCGGAAAAAGGAGTGTGGCGTTGTCCTGCACAATCATGTCGCGCATCGTCTCCTGAACTGCGACTGTCTCCGGGACCTGGGCCTCCTCAAGGACCTTCACGCCCGGCAGTTTCGCAACGCCGGCGGCTCCTTGCGCGTGAGCCTGATTGTAACCGTAATCGTCCTTTGGACCGACATAAATGAACCCGATTGTGGTGTCTCCGGCCAAAGCGCTTGCCGTGAATGCGGTAACGCCGGCTACCAGAAGTATAAGGGATTTCTTTATTTTCATGAGTGCATGCGTCGCGGGGACAGTCCGTCTCGAAATGACCGGGGACCGGACCGGGTGGTCCGGCAGACAGGCTTCATTTTGTAACCTGGGGAGCCAACTCTCCATGGTGTTCGATTTCTGCCGGTTTGGCTGAGACGACTGCAAACTTCGCGCAGTAGACCAGTACTGCAGCAACTGCCAGATAACTGAGCGAGACCGCCGGCGTCTGGGCAATCCCAATCTTCTCGCCATGAATAAACCCAAAGAATGTCAGTACTGCACCCGCACCGGCAAATGCCGCAGCTTTCATGAATTCGCGCTCTATCATGAACACTGCGACCGCACCCAGGATCAAGCCGGCCAGGATCGCACCTCCCCCGAGGACTTCCAACCCGTGGTAGAGCACGCCATTCTGGGCGAGTTTGTCGAGACCGATTGCCGACGCGCTCGTGCCGGCTGCACCAAGGGAATTGTCGATCTGGTTCTTTGCCCACGCAGCCAGATGTGGCGTCAGTGCAAGGATAATCGCCGGCGCGTGAGACCGTGGATTTTCCTGGAACGCCTGCGCACCGATGAGCATCCCAATATAAAGCAGAATCGGAGAGATCGCGACGACCGGGATCAATGCCATCATTACCGAGATGATCCCGAACCAGGACAGAATAATCACCATGACCCCCGTTGCAGCGGAGTAACCGATCCGGCCCCCCATCGCTTTCCAACCGGGATGCCCAATATAGACAGCGTTGATGAATGGATTCCCCATCAAACACCCGATCAGGCTCACCACTCCGTCTGCAGTCAATACGCGCGTCGTCGGAAAACTGTCCCCAGCTACCGCGGCGCTCTCGACGTTGTCCATTGCTTCAACAAGATCGTAAATGCCGAATGGAATCGCGGTCACAAGGATGACACTCAAAAACTGGAACCCGGAAAATATGTGGTCGACCGCCGGCTTTGGAAACGAAAACCCGAAATTTGAGAACGCCTGCGAGAGTCCGGTACCGCTCATCCCGCCAAGATGCATTCCGAAGAGGGTCGATCCCCATGCGATGATGCAGCCGACCGCGATTGCAACCAGCCCAGCCGGGATCCCGCCAAAGTAACGAACTCCTCCAAACCAGCTCGCAAGGATGATCGCAAAACAGGTCACACCAATGATCGGCGTGATAAACATATCCTGCGCCGGGCGCATCGAGATGAATGCGATCGAAACGCCAGCGAGTGTCCCAAGGAGCGCGGCGCGCGGGGTAATCTTCCGGATGATCGGCGCGATGAATCCGCCCGCCATCAGAACAAAGCTTTGAATGAACACCCAGGTCAGACCCGCTTCCCACCCTTTTACCGGATCACCTGTCTTTACAGCGATCGGCAGCATGATAACAAAAGTAACGACGAACATGTGCGGAACGCTCGTACCCGATGGAAGGGCGCAGACATCGGTCCGGCCTGTGCGCTTGGCCAATCGATAGGCAAGCCACGCATAGTACAGAGTACTGAGAAAAAGCATCATCCCGGTCGCCGGAAGAATCCGTCCGAACACGAGCTGGTCGGGCATTTTAAGGACAAACCGTAACAAACCGCTCAGCGTGAGCAGGTTGACTAATATATTAGTACCGAAGCCGAAAAACGCGTTCCAGTCTCCGGGAGCCCAAATGACAGGTTTCGTTGTGCTCATAGGTTTTTGAATCACCGTTTTGTCAGGGCTTCCTACGCGAGCGCAGCGAGAATTCGTGCCGAGTCCGAGACCCAGCCAAATATCCCTCCCTGCGCTTTGATCATTTCCAGTCCCATTTCCTGGAACTTCGGGAAGTACGACCCGACACAGTCCTCGGGTACGAGACAGTCGTAACCGCGATCGTTTGCTTCGCGGACAGTCGTATTGACGCAGACTTCCGTGGTCACGCCTGTCACAATCAGCTTCTGAATGCCAAGATTCTGCAGGATTGCGTGCAGATCGGTGGCAAAAAATGCACCTTTTCCCGGCTTATCGATTACCGGCTCGGTCGGCAACGGATACAGCTCCGGAATGATGTCATGCCCCGGTTCGCCTCTGACCAGGATTCGCCCCATTGGCCCAGGGTCCCCAATGCTGGTTTTGCTTCGGCCCCGTACTTTCTTGGCCGGGGGAAGATCCGTTAAATCCGGTCGATGCCCTTCTCGCGTGTGAATCACCGTTAGCCCCTTTTCGCGCCACGTCGTCAGTAACTGTTTATTCGGTTCAATTGTGCGACGCAGTTGCGAAACATTGTTCCCAAGCATTTCGCCGAACCCGCCCGGTTCGAGGAAATCGCGCTGCATATCGATTATCACTAGCGCGCAATGAGCCGGCTCGAACTCGTACGCATATGGTTCCGCGTCGACACTGATCATCGCTTTAGTCGTCATCGGCTTCCCTCAATTGGCTAAGTCGTCGAAGTTGGACATCGGGAATCTTAGCATTGGATGTGCCACAAAAATGAAACACAAGGGCAAGTCGTTGCTCACACACGTCTTACCTGCGCAGTTCCGCGATCCATATCTAAAGTTACCTTGCACTGAACTGTCGCAACTGTTCGCTGTGCAACAGTTGCAACACTTTGCTCGCCCATAATTGGGAAAGGTTCCGTTCTGTGATTGCATCAGGAAGAAAAACAAAGGCGAGACGCCTATGATACTTTAGGCTCGGCAACGTTCGTGCTTGAGCTTCCAGAGCGCTTCGCCTCACATCAACACCATGCGCGCAGTCATCCAACGCGTCACTCGCGCCTCCGTCACCGTCGAGCAACAAATCGTTAGCCGGATCGGTTGCGGACTGCTCATTCTGCTGGGCGTCGAACCCGCCGATACCGGCGAGGATATCGAATGGCTCGCCGGTAAGATCGCCCGCCTCCGAATTTTCGCAGACGAAAAAGGCGCAATGAATCGATCTATTCAGGAAGCCGGTGGCGACCTCTTGGTTGTGAGTCAATTCACTTTATTTGCCAGCACGCGGAAAGGGAACCGGCCATCGTTCATGAACGCCGCTCCACCGGACCAGGCAACCCAAGCCTACGCGCAATTCTGTCAAAAACTTGAATTGGAAACTGCCAGAAATGTTGAGCGAGGAATCTTCGGGGCCGACATGTCGGTAGAATTGGTTAACGACGGACCGGTGACGATCTGGATCGACACAAAGAATCGGGAGTGACGGCGCTACGCCACGCCATCAATTAGCCCGTCCACAACAAACCACTTCCACGCAAATAACGATCATCTCTGCTGCGCTCCGACAAGCTCCATGGTTCCCTTGAACTTTGCTGGTTCATCATCGTCGATCCCGAAATTATCGCCGTACAGTTTCGCGACTCGGGTCATCTCCTCATCCGTCAGCGGCGGACAGTCCGAAATCGCGGCGAATTCCTTCAACTGGCTTTCTTCGTAAATGTTCGGGAGCACCGAAGCGACGCGCTGATCCCGAAGCAACCAGAGCAGGGCCGCCTGCCCAAGTGTCCGTTGCGGCGACTCCAGGAACCGGAGTTGTTCCACTTTTCTGACCCCGTTCACCAGCCAGGACCGCGGCCGATGATTGCGATGGTCGTTCGCCGGAAAGGTCGTCTCCAGCGTGTAATGCCCCTCGAGCATCCCGGAAGAATGCGGGACCCGGATCAAAAACATCGTCTCCTTGTTGCTCTCAACAGCCGCCTGATGAATCGCGGCTCCAGGGTGCTGTTCGAGCAGGTTGTATATATGCTGAACACTCGTCACCGTCCGTTCACTGATGCAATTGATCCCTTCGTACATCCAGCCAATTGCGGGTCCGAGCGCAATTCCATAGTATCGAATCAAGCCACGCCAACGAAGCTGTTCCAGCGTCTCCCAAACCGCATCCGCCATGACCTGTTCCATCCGAATATTGTGCAGTTGCAACAGATCGATTCGATCGGTCTTAAGTCGTTCAAGGGCCGCTTCCGTCGCCCGAATCAGCGCCCCGGAAGAAAAATCCTGGGGAATTTCCCGCTGTCCTCGGCGTTGGTTCCCGTAGTGCACAAAATCGTACCCGACCTTTGTCGCTATCACGATTTGATCACGCTGTAGTGAAAAAGCCTTTGCAATCAGCTCTTCGCTCAAACCATTTCCATATGTATCGGCGGCATCAAATAGCGTGATTCCCAGATCAAACGCTTCGTGGAGCAAATTAACTGCCTCCTGTTCGGTGAAATTTCCCCACCATCCGGTCGAAACCGTCCATAGCCCAAACCCAACATCGCTCACTCGAAGATCTGTATTACGATAAGTGCGGTAATTCATAGCGCGTCCGTCACTATCCTGAAATCGAATCCGCAGGTCAACGAGTCAACTTTTCACAAATTTAGAATCTTGTGAAATGTTCAACCGAATGACTTGCAACTTCGCCAAGCACAGGTTGTGCTACCAAAGTCCGGTCACCACGGGTAGTGAGACCGGACCCTAGAATTTGAGGAAAGAGAAAAATGCAACCTGTACAAACGTTTAACGTATCACCCCGATTGCCCGAAAGCCTCGAACCGCTCCGCGAACTCGCGCACAATCTGTGGTGGACCTGGGAACCCGACGCACGCAGGCTATTTCGCCATCTCGATATTCAGCTCTGGGACCGGACGAACCATAATCCCATTCGTATGCTGCAGCTCTCGCGCCAGGCCCGCTTGCTCGAACTTGCAAACGATGATGATTACATCCGCGAGATGATGGCCATATATCAAAAATTCAAAACGTACATGGCTCGCTCCGATACGTACGGAAAACTTCGGTCGAGCGCGCCGAAGATCGCCTACTTTTCGGCGGAATTCGGATTCCACGAG
Organism: uncultured Verrucomicrobiae bacterium; assembly: GCA_963750185.1. Classification (GTDB taxonomy): domain Bacteria; phylum Verrucomicrobiota; class Verrucomicrobiia; order Chthoniobacterales; family JAFAMB01; genus JAFAMB01. Next base: position 42,597 of record CAVVPV010000020.1, on the reverse strand, counting down.
TCGGTGCCAAATTATTCAGGTGGGCTCGGCATCCTTTCTGGGGATCATTGTAAATCGGCGAGCGATCTTGATCTCGATTTTAGCGCTGTAACGCTTCTTTACCGGCATGGCTACTTCAAGCAGCTAATCAACAAGGATGGCTGGCAGGACGCGGCGAGCCTTAACCAGAACTTCGCGCATTTGCCGCTCCTCGAAGCGAAGGCCGGTGATCAACCGCTCTACGTCTCGGTCAACATCCTCGGCAGAACGGTCTGGGCCAAGGTTTGGGAACTGCAGATTGGCCGTATAAAGCTTTACCTGCTCGATACCGATATTCAGCAAAATTCGCAGGAGGACCGTCTGATTACCGAGCAACTGTACGGCGGCGACCTCGAAATGCGAATCCGTCAGGAGATTGTCCTCGGCATTGGTGGCGTCCGCACGCTGGATGCCCTCGGTATTCACCCGGAGGTGTTTCACATGAACGAGGGGCACTCCGCGTTCCTGGCACTGGAGCGAATCCGCCAGTACGTCCAGGACAAAGGTCTTGAATACTATACCGCCGTTCAGGTAGTCGCGGCATCAAACGTTTTCACGACGCACACCCCTGTCCCGGCCGGAAACGACGCCTTCTCGCGCGAATTGATGGTTCGCTATTTCTCGGGTTACGCAACCGACTTCCGCATCAGTTTCGCCGACTTTTTCCGCCTCGGAGAACCGGAGGTCAATCGCTCCAATACATTCAGCATGACAATTCTCGCGTTGCGCCTGAGTCGCCATGCAAACGGCGTCAGCAAACTTCATGGCGACGTCAGCCGGGGCCTTTGGAAAGATGTCTGGGGCGGCATTCCCGTTCAGGAGGTGCCGATCACGAGCATTACCAACGGCATCCACACGAAGACATGGACTGCTCCGGAGTTTCACCGGATCTACGCAAAGTACCTCGGAGCCGACTGGGAGGAGCATCTCACCGATCCCGAATATTGGCGCCGCGTCATCGATATCCCCGAAGAAGTGCTGTGGGAAACCCATCACCTGCTCAAGGCCCGGCTCATCGATTTTATCCGGGATCGGTTGCGTGCCCAACGACTGCGCCACGGTGAGTCTCCGGAACAAGTCCGAAAGATCAGCGGAATCCTGAATCCCGAAGTGCTGACGATTGGCTTCGCCCGCCGGTTTGCAACCTATAAACGCGCCACACTCCTCTTCAGCCAGAAAGATCGCCTTCTGCGCCTCGTCCAGAACACCGAGCGCCCGGTCCAATTCATCTTCGCAGGGAAATCGCACCCGAAAGATGAACCCGGCAAGAAGTTTATCCAGGAGGTCTACAATCGATCCCGGGAAGCCGGACTCCAACACGCGGTGGTGTTTGTGGAGGATTACGACACCTACATCGGACGCAGACTCTACCAGGGTGTCGATCTCTGGTTGAACAACCCTCTCCGTCCACTCGAGGCAAGCGGAACGAGCGGAATGAAATTGCCCCCCAATGGCGGTTTGAACCTTAGTGTGCTCGATGGCTGGTGGTGCGAAGGCTACAACGGGAAGAACGGCTGGGCGATCGGCGCCGAAATCACCGAGGGGAGCCCCGAATTTCAAAACGAAGTGGACGCGGATAGCCTGTTTAACATTCTCGAAAATCAAATTATCCCGCTCTACTATGCCAAACCGGATGGCAGGATCCCGATCGCCTGGATCCAGCTGATGCGGGAATCGATACGCAGCGTCACCCCGGTGTTCAACACTCACCGAATGGTGAAGGAATACACGGAGCGTTTGTACGAGCCTGCAGCGCAAGGGTATATAGCGCTGAGTGCCAATAACTGTAAAGCCGCGATCGAGCTTGCGAAATGGAAACACTCCACCCGGGTCGATTGGCCGCAAATCCGGATCGAATCGGTTGATACTTCGTATGCCGGCCGCGACTCGATGTTTGTTGGCGATACGCTGGAAATCATCGCACGGGTTTACCTGGGAACGGTTGATCCAACTCACGTGCGCGTCCAGGCATATATCGGTGAATCAGATAACAACGCACTTCGTAACCCACACACGGTCGACCTCACAAACGTGGAAAAGATAGGAACTGACGGTCGCTATCAATTCAGCGGGTCGATCCAGGCATCGGAAAGTGGGAGCTATGGGTTCAATGTCCGTGTCATCCCGACCCATCCGAATATCGTTCAGGAGCACGAGCTGCGGTTGATCACCTGGGCCAAATAGCAGGCGAAGAAGTCGGGAGTTACGGGACGTATAAGACGCATAGGACATATAGGAGGAGGAGGTATATTTCCGTGGCGGGAACGGATACTGGCTTCGTACCGACTGCCGGCCAAGTCGAATGAATCCTGCTTTTTCCACATGTTGGAACTCGATGCAGCATTCGCGCGGCAACGAGATGTTAGACGAGATCTTCCGGCTCGGGTTCGATCGCGTGGAACTGAGTCACGGCATCCGGCTTTCGTTGTGGGAGGGGATTGAGCATTTCCTCGCAGACCATCCGATGACCGTGACGAGCCTTCATAACTTTTGCCCGTTGCCCATCGAAATACCGCACGCGGCTCCGGACTGTTACCAATGCACCTCCGACAATCCCAGGGAACGCGAGAGAGCCCTCCGTCACACGCTGCACACGATTGATTGCGCGCGCAAAGTTGGCGCGAATCGCGTGGTGATGCACCTCGGCTCGGTAACATCCTCGGACGACACGACTCGGTTGATGCGCTCAATCCTGGCTGGGCATTACCTCGATCGTACCTACGTGAAGCATAAGTTAAATGCGATTCAGAAGCGCGAGTCCGCTCCGGTGTACGATCGCGTTGTACAGTGGCTTCAACCTGTCCTCACTCACGCCAGAACCGCAGGGATCACTCTCGGCATCGAAAACCGCATCGGAATCGAGACCTTTCCGTCCGAACGCGAGTTTCGGCGTCTATTCGCCGATATTGCGGATGGCCGGATCGGTTATTGGCACGATTTCGGCCATGCGCAGATCCGGCACAATTTGACATTGATCGATCACACCGAGTGGCTCACCGAGATGGCGCCACTTTTGATCGGTTGCCACGTACACGATGTGCGGTTTCCCTCGCAAGACCATTATGCACCTTTCAGCGGGATGATCGATTTCACGAATCTCCTGCCCCTTCTGCCCGCTGGAGTCCCGGTTGTTTGGGAGATCAGCTCGCAAGTATCAAAGGAGGAGATCGTCGCCGCTTTGACCCACTGGACAGAAAGATTTCCACAACCGTAAGATGCTCCGTAGGTATGCTCGTAATCGATCGCACGTGGCTGGCGACCATTTCGCCACGTCATTTTAGCGCGCGACGTTTGCGGCCGGGACGAACAAGGGAATAACACCGGACTACAGACAGTCTTTAAATTCGTGCACAGGCCCAGAATCATCCTCAACTTCGCGATGACCGTTGACGGTAAAGTGTCCACTGCAAATAGGACACCATCAGGGTTTACCTCCGAATTTGATAAGCGCCGTCTTCTGGAGATTCGCGCGCTCGGAGACGCCTTGATGGCCGGTCGCAACACGGTCGCGATCGATCGCATGTCGATGGGGCTGCAGGACGAATCACTTAGGAAAGCGCGCACCGAGCGCGGTCAAAGCCCATACCCGCTTCGAGTGATGATTTCGAATTCCGGCGATTTCCCTCCCGATCTGGAAGTCTTTAAGCACACCTTTTCCCCGATTCTGATTTATTCCACATCGCAAATGCCGGCCTATCGGCAGACGGAATTGAGAGCAAAGACAATCCTGCACATCGGCAACGACGACGTCGTTCGGCTTCCTGAAGTTTTGAATGATCTCTGCGAAACGCACCACGTCCGAACGCTGGTGTGCGAGGGTGGACCACAGCTCGCTAAGTCTCTGGCGGAACTCGATTGTCTCGATGAAATCTTTCTGACGATCGCCCCAATCCTCGCTGGCGGACGCGACGCCCCTGGGATTCTCGGGCCACCCGGGTCATTTCTTCCCTCCTCGCGCGCCTATCGGCTCGAATCAATGAAAGGCGAAGCGGGTGAATGCTATCTCCACTATGTTGCGTGTAAATCACCATGCACCAGACCAACGCGATAGTCATGAACGCCCAGGAAGAAGTCATTTTCGAGGCCGCCGCTGACCTCGCGCAATGGCCGAGCTTCCTGCCGCATTATCGGTACATTCACTACTTCGAAAAAGGTCCGGCGCGCAACGTTGTAAAAATGGCCGCCAGACGCGGCGCAATTCCGGTTGCCTGGATATCGGAACAGGTGATCGATCGTGAAAAACGAGAGGTCTGCTTCACGCACCTGAAGGCCTGGACGAAAGGGATGAAGGTGGTCTGGCGCTTCAAACACTTGGCGGAAGGAACCGAAGTGCAAATTATCCACGACCTCTCTTTCAGATTGCAACCGCTTGCACCAATCGCGGAGCCGATCATCGGTGGGTTTTTTATCGACTACATTGCCACGCAGACGCTGACGCACATGAAGGCGCACCTGGAAAATAAATGAGGCGAGTTGTAATCACCGGAGTCGGGCCGATCACCGCGATCGGGATCGGCAAACAAGCGTTTTGGGACGCCATTAAAAACAAGAGATCAGGGATCGGTCCGGTCTCAACGTTCGATGCCTCGATTTTTAAGGCAACCAGCGCCGGTGCGATTTCGGGCTGGGCTCCAGAAAAGATTTTTCCACCGCACCGCCTGAAGCGCCTGGACCGATACGCTCAATTCTCTGTTGCCTCGGTTAAGCTCGCGCTTGAAGACAGCGGCCTCGATTTCTCACCGGATGCACCCAATGATCGGGTCGGCGTCAGCTTCGGCACCGCGCTTGGCGGCGTCTCGAATGCGGAGGACCAACACGAAGCCTTTATGCATGGCGGCCCGAAGTCAGTTCGGCAAACGCTTGCCTTGCAGGTTTTCGGCGGCTCCGCTCATTGCAACACCGCGATCGAGTTCGGCCTTCGCGGGGTTGGGACAACCAACTCAAACAGCTGCGCCAGTGGCAACGTAGCAATTGGCGAAGCGCTTCGGTACATCCGGGAAGATTGGGCTGATGTGATGATCGCAGGCGCTGCCGAAGCACCGCTAAGTCCGCTCACATTCGGCGCATTCGCTTTTATCCGAACGATGAGTCGCGCGCATCCGTCCGTTGCCTGCCGCCCGTTCGATCGGGACCGCGACGGGTTCGTCATGGGTGAAGGCTCCGCGAGTCTCATCCTGGAAGAGTACGAACACGCGAAGGCGCGCAATGCCGAAATATACGCCGAGGTGGTCGGCTACAGCCTGAATAATGATGCATTCCACATGACAACGCCGCTTCCGACCGGCGAATCGTGTGTCAGAGCGATGCGTGATGCTTTAAAATATGGTCGCGTGAATCCGGACCAAATCGATTATATCAACGCTCACGCCAGCTCGACACAACTCAACGATGCAAACGAAGCGTTTTGCATCCGAAAGGTCTTCGGGCACCAAACGATTACAATCCCGGTGAGTGGCACCAAAAGTTACTACGGACACCCTCTCGGCGCGAGCGCAGCCATTGAAGGTGTCGTTTGCGCACTCGCGATCCGCGATGGCCTCGTACCACCCACCCTGAACTATCAAACCCCCGATCCCGCCTGCGATCTCGATGTCGTCGCAGACGGTCCTCGCGAAAAGGAACTGAATTACATCATGAGCAACGCATTCGGCTTCGGCGGCATCAACTCCTGCGTGATTTTCAAACGGGTGTAGCAGACGCGTCTCGTGTATCCATTTCTTTGCGCGCAGCCATTGATCTGGAAAACTGAATACCCGCGGGACCCGTATCTACCGTGGCGAATTCTTCCTCACGTACTCGATTCGAACAAGCATGTGAACGATGGTAACCCGGTACGAACTCCTGGAACGCATGCCCGAAGAGTCGCCGCCCTGCAGGTGTCGGATATGGTCTGATATGTGATTAGTGCGGTGCCGTGGGCATGTGGCGGCGTGAGAGCTACCGGCAAAAGTCCCGGAGGGACTGCATGATCGTAGCCTGGCACGAAGTGCCTGGGACAGCGCCCCCAAACGAGCCGTCCCGTAGGGTACGGTGTGATCGGTGCGGCTGTGCGGACCGATTCGATGACTGGCCCGATGTGATCGCGGAGCAGAAGAACGTTGCATTGGTGGCGTCTCAGACCATGTCCATCTCCTTGTAGCGCTGCCTACGACATTTGCAGTTGCGAAGGCCGTTCAATTGATAAAGGCAGGATCATCGGCCTGGATTCATCAAACCTTTCCTAACCTCCGAAACTTTGCTTGGCAACAAGGCTATGGCGCGTTCAGCGTCGGTATCTCGCAGGTTCAGGCGGGACGGCTTCTTTCTAGGCACGCTTTCCCAGGCACTGCGTGCCAGGCTACGATCGGTGTGTCCCTACGGGACGCGGCTTGCAGCTATTTCGCAACAGGCTCTGGCTAGACGCTATTCGGAAAACGCCGGTATATCCGGCTCCGATTGACGCCGAGCAATCGCGCCGCTTCCGCTACGTTTCCTCCTGCTTGGTTCAGAGCTCGCTGAATCAGCATCTGTTCGGCCGCATCTAAGTTCAATGGAATCGTGTCGCTGTTCGGAATACCGGGTGTAGGGACCGGAACTGAAAGTTGTCGCTTCGGAACGCTATCAAGTAAATGAATGTGGCGTCGCTGGATCGAACCGCCTCCGCTTTCAATCAGGGCACGCTCGATGATGTTCTTCAATTCGCGCACATTGCCGGGAAACGAGTAGGACTCGAGCAACGTCATCGCCTGCGGTGAAACAGCCGGAGGTGACATACCCATCTCATTCGAGAACAGTCGAAGAAAATGACTCACGAGCAGCGGGAGATCATCCAGCCGTTCCCGAAGCGGTGGCATATCGACCACGTACCTGGCGAGCCGGAAAAACAGATCCTGGCGAAAACTACCATCCACAATCTTGGCCGGCACATCGGCGTTGGTCGCAGCGATCACCCGGACATCGACAATAATCGGTTTTACACCCCCGACCGGAAGAATTTCTCCATCCTCGAGCGCACGCAACAGCTTGCCCTGCAGCAGCAACGGCATATCCCCGACTTCATCGAGGAATAATGTCCCGTTGTTTGCCAGCTCGAACCATCCCTTGCGATCGATCGTCGCACCGGTAAACGCGCCGCGGATATGACCAAACAACATCGACTCCGCGAGCTCTGCCGGAATTGCGACGCAGTTGACCGGAATAAACGGCCCCGCCGAGCGTGGGCTTCCATGATGAAGGGCACGCGCGACCAACTCTTTGCCTGTCCCGCTCTCACCCTGAATAAGCACGCCGGTATTTGCGAACCGGTGAACCCGTTTGATCTCTTCGACAATTTTTCGGACCGTCCGGCTCTCACCGACGAAACCTGCAATCCCCCAACGCGCCGCTTCGTCCGCCGATAGTCGCGAATAGCGTTCATCCGCGGTGCGTCGCGCTTCTTCCGCAATGCGCCGGCGTTCAATCTCCTTTTCGAGTTCGTCGTTTCGGGCACGAAGCTGCCGAGTCAGTCGCCCGATCTGGAGATGCGTCTCAACCCGGCTCAAGACCTCTTCGAGATGGAACGGCTTCTGGATGTAGTCCACCGCACCACTCCGAAACCCGGCCACGAGGCTCTCCATTTCTTGCCGCGCAGTGATAAAAATCACTGGAATCTCCCGGGTCGCGTCAGTCCTCTTGAGACTTCGGCAAGTCGCCATACCGTCCAGCAGTGGCATCATGACATCGAGCAGAATCAACGCCGGCTTTGCCAAACCGGCGATCCGCAGTCCGGAGTCGCCATCGGACGCGGTGAGAATTTCGTGCCCGTGCCGCTCCAGGGCGTCGCTCAGGAGCCGGATGTTTGCCGGGTTATCGTCGATTATCAGTATCTTTTCGTGCGTCATCGTGATGCAAGCGTCTAATCGGTTTTGGAATGAACCGGAATTTGGGCGACAATTCGTTGGATTGTCTTCATATCGTAGCTCGCGAGAAATCGGCGCAGGTGCTGCGCAAGCCGGACACCCGGCTTGCCAAGCTGTTCAACCTCCTGCAAGCAACTCTTGAGGACCGTCGCACTATGTAATTCCGCAGCTGTCGTCAGTCGTAGAGCCAGATCGTCGGACAGACTTAATTGCCCTAGATCGATCGATATTTCTGGTTCCGATTGGTTCTTTGGTTTTTCTCTCGGAACGAACTTCACGCCGAGCAGGTTTGCAAGACACCGATAAATCTGCTCTGCTCTGAACGGCTTGGAGACAAAATCATCGCAGCCAGCCTTGAGATAGCGTTCACGCTCGTGCTCGAGGGCGGAAGCCGACATCGCGACCAGTTTGATCTTCGTTCCCCACTCCTTGAGAATTGCGAGCACTGCGTCGAGTCCGCTCATGCCCGGCAGGCGCATATCCAGAAACACGATTCCGGGCCGAAAGGAACGAATTTGTTCGAGCGCTTCCTCGCCATCTTTTGCGCCGATCACTTGGCAGCCGATCACCCTCAGCGCCAGCGAAAGAACTTCGCGATTCTCCGGAATGTCGTCAACCACCACTGCGCGCACTTCGCTCCCTGGGGCAATCCTCTCGACAGTCGCAAATTCATCGCGACAAGGAGCCCGGCCCGTGCTTGCGGGAGGAAGATCGAGCCCGAAAAAGAATGCGGCTCCTTCGCCCGGGGTCGACCGGACGCGTAACGTGCCTCCCATGATTTTCACTTGCCGTTGTGCAATCGCCAGACCCAACCCGCTGCCGCCGCTATGTTGTGCATTCGGTCCTTGTTGAAACGGTTCAAAAACACGTTCCTGGAGGTCCAGCGGGATGCCCGGGCCTGTATCCTCGATCTCAAATTGCCAGTGTCGCTTTTCGTCCACCGAGACGCGAAGTGTCACACGTCCGACGGCAGTGAACTTTACCGCGTTACCGAGCAAATTGATTAGGACTTGGCGCAACTTTCCTTCATCGCCCCTCACGAAAACATTGGTGTCCGTCTGCGGACCGATCGTGCGCAGACCTATCCGTTTTTCTTCGCACTCATTCTGGAAAAGCGCTGTGACTTCATAAGTTAGTGCCGTGACATCAAATTCCGAGATCGTCAGGTCCATCCTGCCCGCATCAATCTTCGAGAGATCCAGAATGTTGTTAATCAGATTGAGAAGATGATCGCAACTGCTCGAGATCGTGGCAAGGGCGTCCCGCTGAAAAGGAGTCAGCTCGGCGTCACGCTGCAGGATCTGCGAATAGCCGAGAATCGAATTCATTGGTGTCCGAATTTCATGGCTCATACTTGCCAGAAACTCCGATTTCGTTTTGCTCGCCGCTGCAGCCGCAGCCTCAGCCTCTTTGCGAATGACAATTTCCTCCAACAACGATGAATTGACCTTTGCCAGCTCCGCGGTCCGTTCGCGGACGCGCAAATCCAAACTTTCTTTTGCCCGTTCCAATTCCGCTTCTGCGTACTTGCGGTCGAGAATTTCAGCCGATAGATCGATCGTAGCCGCTTTGACCTTGTCCGCGATTTCCGCCGCTCGTCGACCTTCGCGCCAGAGATACGCCGCAGCCAGTCCTGTGATCGCGAGACCGATTGCGCCCGCCCACCATGGCCTCGCATGTCCGCGGGACCGGCTGTATTCAAGCGACGCTCTTATTTCAAGGATCCAGTTTTGATCCGCAACATCCAGCCGGCTTGACCATGCCGGAATCTCCGCCGGCCGACCGCCGGGCCGCTCATAAATCACCCGGGCGTCCTGGGCGTCCACAATTCGAACGGTCAATCCTCGGTCGCTCAATTCACGCAGGGACGGTTCAACCAGATCGCAGATCCGGAAGGCCGCAACCGCAAACCCAGCGAGATTGAGCCGGCGATCCTCCAGCCTCCTGCACTCCTTGCGGTACACAGGCTGAAACACCAGAAAACCAAGTTGCGAGCCTTTTTCCTGTGCAAGCCTGAGCGGTGGCGTCGCAGTGACCCGGCCAGTGTCGCGCGCCTTCTCAAGTGCGAGACGCCGCAGCTTCTCCGAATAGACGTCAAACCCGAGCGCCATCTGGTTTTTCTCCAGAGTCTCCAGAAAATAGACCGGGTAATATTCGTGACGCGATGAGGCCGGTAGAATCCTGTTTTGGGCTTCTTTCTCCGTAAAATTGAAGTCGGGAAATCCCTCGGCACGCGCTCGTGCCTCCCAGCTGGCTCGCTGCTTCCGCGGAACTCTCGGATCCCAGCTCAGCGCCTGGAGCGCGGGCTGCCGCGCAAGGGCCCCTCTTACAAACGCGCGAAACTCTTCCCGGCTGATTCCCGCCCGCGTCGCATGAAAGGAGGCGATGGAATGCAGCACCTCCATCGATTTCAGAATCTGTTCGCGCACCGCTTTTGCGCGTGGTTCGGCCGCGTGCGCCAAATCTTCAAGCAGTTTCTGCCGATTCCGCAGGCGAAGCGATCTCTCAACGGAAAACGAAAGAGCAGAGCCTATGATCGTCGCGGCGATCACCGGCAACCCGCTTGCCAGTCGCGATGAAGAAAGGCGCGATGACATGAAGCACCATCGGACGGGCAGCACAATTGATGCCAGACCTTCAGGTGAGCTTATCCATGCATTGAGCGACTTTCCGCGATGCGCAGATTCCGGCACGGTCCTGTCGAAATACCATCACGATGGTCGTCTCGCGTGGGTTGGTCATCCACCCGCTTTTCCCCCTGTTCTTCGATCTTTATTGGTCGAAGGAGGGCCCAATTAACGATGTTTCGCGTGTACTTTTCCCCAGATCAGGCAAGCTTCGTGCTGAATGTCGAACGCATCATCGATAGATTTGCTATTCGAGGTCTTGCCGAACCATGAAGGATTTATGTGAGCTGTCGTTGAACATTGGGTCCCTCCAAGCACACTACCGGTCGGGCAGCCTGACCCCTGCCGACGTCATTCGCGAAGTTTACAGGCGGATCCGGGCGCAGTCAGATAACCATTCATGGATTCAACTTGTTCCAGAAGAGGAGGCGTTGCGTGTCGCCGAAAATTTGCCCGGTACGGTCTCCTTACCGCTGGGCGGGATTCCTTTCGCGATCAAGGACAACATCGACGCGGCGGGTCTGCCGACCACCGCCGGTTGTCCCGCTTTCGCCTACATTGCGGAGCGAGACGCGACAGTGGTAAGCCATGTCCGGAACGCCGGCGCAATTCTGATTGGCAAAACCAACATGGATCAGTTCGCCACCGGACTTGTTGGGGTCCGGTCGCCTTACGGGGCATGCGCCAGCGTCTTTAATCCGGATTTCATCTCTGGTGGATCCAGTTCCGGTTCCGCGGTTGCGGTAGCTGCGGGGCTGGTGAGTTTCGCTCTGGGGACCGACACTGCGGGGTCCGGTCGCGTACCCGCAGCATTCAATAACATTGTAGGCCTCAAACCGACACACGGCGTGTTGAGTGCCAGCGGCGTTGTACCGGCTTGCCGTTCCCTGGACTGTGTCTCGATCCTTTCGCTGACAACGGAAGATGCCGACGCTGTTCTGGCTATCGCAGCCGGCTACGACTCGAACGATCCTTACTCGCGACGCCTGCCGCAAACCGCTCCCGTGTGTGCGACCTACCGCATCGGGTTTCCTGCTCCTGACAATCTTCACATGCTCGGCGAAGGGTATCGCTCCCTCTTTTATCAGGCGAAAGAACGTCTCGCTAGTCTCGGCCATTCCCTGATCGAAGTGGATGTCAGTGCATTTCTGCATGCCGCGCAACTGCTCTATGGCGGGCCATGGGTCGCCGAACGCTTTGCCGCTGTGGGCCAGTTCGTGAAAGATCATCCAGGCGAAGTTCACCCGGTTGTCCGCGACATTATTCTAGGGGGCGAAGCTTACTCGGCAGTCGATGCATTCAACGGCCAGTACGCACTGGAGCAAATGCGACAGGAGACCGCCGTCACTTGGAATAGCGTTGACTTCCTATTCTTGCCGACCGCCCCGGACACTTTTCGGATTGCGGATGTCGAACGGGATCCGGTTGCTCTGAACAGTCGGCTCGGAACCTTCACGAACTTTCTGAACCTGATGGATCTGGCCGCCATTGCGGTCCCGGCAGGGTTCCGAGCCGACGGGATTCCCTTCGGCGTCACTTTGGTCGGGCAGGCATATTCGGACAAGACGCTCCTAATGGTTGCCGGTTGTTATCTTCGTTCTTTGCGGCCGCTGCTTGGCGGAACAAAGCTTCCTTACCCGGATACACCGGTTCCGGCGAGGGACCCGAACCCGGCCCGCGCGATGCTCGCCGTCGTCGGAGCCCACCTCACCGGTGAACCACTCAACGACCAACTCACCGACAGAGGTGGCCGCTTTGTCCGAAGAGCCAAGACCGCGCCCTCCTACCAGCTATTTGCGCTTCCCGGCACATCGCCACAGAAACCGGGCCTTGTCCGCATCGGCGCGGAAGGGGGCGTCTCAATTGATGTCGAGATTTGGGATTTGCCGATCTCCGAACTCGGCGATTTCCTTCTACAGGTTCCCTCCCCGCTCACAATCGGACTGATCCACCTGAGCGACGGCCGCACCGTCAAAGGCTTCCTCTGCGAAGAAGTCGCCGTCCAGGACGCCGAGAACATTTCCGCTTTCGGAGGCTGGAAATCGTATCTCAAGTGCCAGACGCTCGCCGCTTCCAACGGCGCGCGGGGATGAGGGGACGTGTCGGCGGATCGGCGTTTCGTATAATCGTACTCGCCCTTGAAAGATGTGGGCTTACTAAATGGATGGCAGATTCCGTGGCCTGTATCGCTGAATTTCGCCGTCACGCCGTCACGCCGACACCTCCTCCTCCCCCTCCCTTACACATTCCGCTTCAGGATGACCATGCTGGCATTTACAGGAGCATCGCATTCCATCCGGGCAAACGATCGCTTTAATCCTCCCGTTGCAGTTGCAGGAACAGACGAATGGTGTTGGACGGCCATCCGGATATCGGAATCGGACACACACCTTGATCCCGCCACACGCCGTTTTCTCGGTGCGAACAATGATTTCCGGCCAATCCCCGACAGAGATCACTTCTTCAATCATAGCGTCTCAAATGACTTATCGAGCCGGAGCGAAACATTCAATTCTTCCTTGCGCAGTTCCGGAAGAAATGATGTCCTCTGCTCGAACTCGAATTGACTCCGGCTCTCGTTTCCCCCAGCCGCTTATCCTTCTTCATTCATCCTTCTTACTTCTTCCTTCCATAGTTATGGATCTCGAACTAAAAAATAAAGTAGCCGTCATCACCGGCGGCAGCGTCGGAATCGGTCTTGCGGTAGCTGTGGGTCTTGCCGCGGAAGGTGTTCACGTTGGCATTATTGGGCGCCAGGCGGATCGCGTGCATGCGGAAGCGAAAGGGATTGCCGACAAATACGGTGTCCGCGCGATCGGCATTCCAGCGGATGTCGCCAAAGCTGATGCGATCGAGCATATTGCCGCCGAGGTCGAACACGAGTTTGGCGGTGCCGACATTCTGATCAACAATGCCGGCACAGGCAGCAATGAGACGATCATGGATGCGTCCGACGAAAAGTGGCAATACTACTGGGACCTCCATGTAATGGCAGCCGTCCGCCTCGCGCGCGCGCTGGTGCCCGGGATGAAAAAGCGCGGCGGCGGTGTGATCCTGCACAACGCGTCGATTTGCGCGGTTCAGCCTCTCTGGTACGAACCAATTTACAACGTTACCAAAGCGGCCCTGATGATGTTCTCGAAAACGCTCGCAAACGAAGTGGTCAAAGACAACATCCGCGTCAACACGGTCAATCCCGGGTTGATACTGACACCCGACTGGATCAAGACCGCCAAACTACTCACCGCCGACAAGGGCGGCGACTGGGAAGGACACCTCGCCTCGGTCGCCCGCGAACACGCTCCAATCGATCGCTTTGGCACCCCGGAAGAACTCGCACACTTTTTTGTATTCCTCTGTTCGAACCGAGCCAGCTACTCCCTTGGATCAACTTACTTTGTCGACGGAGGGATGCTGAAAGTCGTTTAAAGTAAAATAGGCGTCTCGCCTGTTCAGGGGCTTCTCGCGTGAGCATGTTCGCTCCTAGTGACGTTCTGGGCTGTTTGGCTACTTTGAAGTAGGTCCGCCATCCGTGGAATGAACAGGCGAGACGCCTAATTTACCTTAGGCTCGGCGACAGTCTTACGTGTATGGCAAAACGGGCACGATTTCCAGGTGCGAGTACGATTGCCGACCCCTGACAATCCTCTGTGGCTCTTTACTGCGGTCGTTGGAATTCTTGTTTTTTTTGCGGGGATTTTCGCCCGTGAGTTTCGCAAATTATTTCAACAATGGCGCCCTTCCCTCGCTCTCGCCGACACGCCGATACCCCGATACCCCGACACGCCGACACCGCGTTCCTTATCAGTTGCGGCTACGCCGCGCTGCGTCACTGTGGTGAATCCTTCCCCGCTTTGGCTTTCTCCAAGATCTTTTCCACAGCGGAAAGCTGGTACTTATCCACAAGGACCGAAATGCGCTGACAGAACGCGCTCACGGCCGGATTCTCCCCTTTCAGTTTCCGGATCGCGGTCCGAAGAGCTATCACATCGCCCAGCTTCGCGTGCGAAAGCAATTGATCCAGCTGCTCAATCGTCGGCAGCGGCTCGGTCAAAGGCCGGTTCACGGCTTCCTCGATGCTCTGGAAACTCGTCTCAGCCTCATGATTGACCGCACTGTAAACCGCTTTTAGTCCAAGCAGATTTTCGAAGAGTTGAAACAACTCCGTGTCGTTGACCGGTTTCGGCACGAATCCGTTGAACCCGGCCGCTAGGGCGGCTTCGCGGTCATCCACGTAAACGCTTGCCGAGGAGGCGACCATCACGAGGCCCGTCAGTTTCGGATCTTTCCGGACCTCGTGGCAAAACTCGATCCCGCTCGTTCCGCCCATTCGCACATCCGAAAGCACCGCATCGAAATGTTCGGACCGAAGTAGATTCAACGCTTCCTCAGCGCTCGCTACCGGGCTGCACCCCAAACCAACCTCTCGCAAAAGCTCGGACATGAATTGACAACTCATCGGGTCATCATCTACGACGAGCACCCGATTCTTTTGACCGATCAGGCGCACGACTTTCTGCACCGGAGGAGGCGCCTGCGAGATTTTGAGTTCGCCCGCCGGAAGTTCGAACCAGAACTGAGTCCCCTTTCCTACTGTGCTGGAGACCTCCAACTCTCCGCCCAGCAGGCGCACGATCCGTTGGCTGATGTGCAGCCCGAGGCCAACCCCGCCGCTTGTCTGGTCATTGTTGCTGGCTTGGTAGAACGCCTTGAAAACATTCGGGAGATCGGCAGCCGGGATTCCCCTGCCTGTATCTCTCACTTCAAACCGGATTCGATCACTGCTGCGTTTAACAAACAACGAGACTTCGCCTTCTTCCGTGAATTTAATCGAGTTGCCGGCGAGATTGTAGAGAACCTGCCGGAGCCGGACCGGATCGGTTGAAATCCACTCGAGGATCGATTGGTCTGCGGAATAAACGAACCGTAGTCGTTTTTGACTTGCTCGAAGTTGCATCTCATCTGCAATCGTCGTCAGTAACTGTTTGAGCTGTACCGGTCTCGAATTGACCGCGATCGTCCCGGACTCAACCTTGGCCAGGTCGAGGATGTCGTTGATCATATTAAGCAGATGCTCCCCGCTTGACTGAATCGTCGTCAGTCTCCGGCGTTTTTCGTCCCGCTCCTCGCGATTGCGGAGCATGAGCTGCGTGTACCCAAGAATCGAGTTCAGCGGTGTTCGAAGTTCATGGCTCATGTTCGCCAGGAAGGCACTCTTCGCTCGGTTGGCTGCTTCCGCAGCGTCTTTCGCGTCTACAAGCCGTGCCTGACTTTCCTCAAGCTCTTTGGTGCGGTCAGCCACAAGCTGAACCAGTTGCTTCTCCCGCATTCGAAGGCGCCAGAGCCGTATCCTGACGAAAAGCAGAAAGCAGAGAACGCCGATTGCCGTGTAGATCGAATACATCCACCACGTGCGGTACCATGGCGGCAGAATCCGGATTGCAACGGTTGCTTCCTGGCTCTTTTGTCCATCCTCGTCTTCAGCCACAACGTGAAGCATATAGCTCCCTTCGCGGAGTGAGCCGGAATGCCAGACAGGATCAGTGACAGGAGCGCTCCAGTCGCGTTCGAGTCCATCGAGCTTGACTCGGTACCGGATCTCTTCTCTGCCTGCAAACCGATCGTTCGCGAATCGAATCTGGAAGTCGTCCAGGCTGAATGGAAGCGTCAGTGCCTTTCCTCCCTTCGGAAGAGGCAAAGGAACGCCCGAGACGGTGTTTGCGTCGCGCGGGAAAAGATTAAACCTGCGTCCGGAATATGACAGGTCGTTGACAACGATTCGCGCAATTCCGTAGGTACCGCCGGCCCAGAGGACAGGGGCTCCGGAGGTAGAGTCCAATCTTAGTATCTCCGGATCTCCAATCGTTCTTGTGATTGCCGCCGGCAAAAAACTGAATCGCCCGTCCGAACTGATTTGTGCGATTCTTGTTTGCGGAACGCTCTCCGCAGGCGGATTGCGAGGCGTCAACGCGATGAAGAGAGGCTGGTCCTTTTCCGCGCTGACGATCGCCTTGGCGGGCATGTAATCGCGGAAGATAGACTCAAACTTAGATATTGGTACGAATTTGTTCCCGGAGCGCTCATATCGCGCGATTCCGTCTTTCGATATGAAGACTGGTTCTGCACCTAACGCTGCTAGCGCGTCAGAATCGCTGATCTCTGGCGCATTCTTTGCAGCGGCTAAGCTGACAAGCTTCGCGGAATCGAATACATCTGCGGATGCCTTTTGAAGTTCGACTCGAAAGAATCCCCGGTTCAGCGTTGACACGAACAGTTCGTCCGGACCGTTTTCTATCACACTTCTGACAGGTCCGCCAAACCCACCGAGTTCACCTTCGATGCCCCAGGTATCGCCAGTCTTGGAGATCGCGGCTAAGCCTCCGTCTGACCCGACATAAATCCGGCCGGGAAAAAATCTGGATGACGTAAGGCAATTTGGCAGACGAATCGGAATCGAAGCTGGTTTCAGCTCACTACCCTCAAAACTGAAAAAGCCTTTCCAGCCGCACGCAAGCAACTCGCTGCCAACATCCGCGGTGACTGGTATCGGAGCCGTCGCACCAGGAATCTTTCGGAATTTCGAAGGCAACGCATCGGCGGTCGCTTTTTGCAACTCGTACAAACCGTTCAAGGTAGCGGCGTACATGTGTCCGCGGAAACGCTGGAGATCAAAGATTGCGGAAAGAGGGAGGCCGTTTCTATCATCGAAGAAGCTGATCCCGGGCGACGTATCAACTCGCGTAAGGCCGGCGTTTCCACAGATCCAGAGCCCGCCGGCGCGATCAGGCGCAAGATTGAAAATGTTCGGGTCAGGCAAACCGTTCTGCTGAAACAGGACGTCGCAGAGGCCTCCTCCGCTGCTTAGCAGCGCAACTCCATGCTGCTCGATTCCGACTGCGATGAAGTCTCCGGGCACGCAGGTCGCCCATTGAACCGGATACTCGGCAAGAATCGAATCGATGTCGGTGCGGAATGGTTCGATTCCATCTTGATTGAGCCGGAACAGCCCGTGATCTCTTGTCACAAGGAGCCTGATCCCTGGTTCGGGTTCGAGCGCCTGATAGACGATCGTCGTGCGCAGTCGCGGGTCATCTATGACAGGAACCAATCGATTGTTGACAATCTCATAGAGAGGCTCGTTAACAGCGCTTACGAACACCTTATTTGCGCTCGCTGCAACCACGAGATAATAGTCGAAGCCACTTCCGTGAGGCCAGGCGATAGCGTCCCAGGAACCATTTTGAAACACAAGGAGTGCGTGCTCGCCGCGGATAAATTCTGCATTGCCGCACGATACAATCTGGAATACTTGCCCAAGCGTGTTAGGCGGATGGCTGGTTTCTTGAACAGGCACATAACGCCAATGACCTCCCACCTCCACAAGATTGCCCAGCTTGTCGGCCCCCCCGACCCAGATGGTTCCGGCCGAGTCAACAGCCAATCCATAGATGGCCGATCCACCCGGTACTGGAATGTGCTCCCAACGCTGTCCGTCATAGTCCAGCACGTAATCGATACTGCCGAAAAACAATAATCCATCGCGATCCTGGATTGTGCTCCAGTTTTGATTCTCACCCCCGTAGTCTCGAGTGCTGAAAAACTGGTAGAGCGGATGGCCCAATTCGAAGTACTTCTGGCCGTTACAGCTTTGGGCCAACAGAAAGATCGCGGCAAGAGTCCAAAGCACTAGTGCACCAAGTCCGAGGCTGGTATAGCGGCGCCGTCGCAGAGTTGGCGATTTTTGAAGGCGCGAGCGAAGGCCCGTATCTAGACTGATACGGGTCGAGCGAGCAACGGCCCAAAATCGCCAATGCTGCACGGCCCAAGGGGTTGAGCTGAAAATGAGCCGGCGGCTGAATTGCTCGTCGGTCACGTATCGATTTAGATACGGCTTCCTCCTAGCGCCAGTCCGGCTCGGACCGCCTTGCCGGCGGCTCATTTTGAGCTCAACGCCGCTATACCAGCCTCGGACTTGGTGCACCAGGCGCACAAAGAAGATGCGAGATGACGTTAAAACCCGCGCCCCTCTACCCTGGTGCGTACAGCCCGGAAAGCTTAGCGTTTCGCTGCCCGGCCGACGTTCGCCTCCATCGAAAAACCAGCCATCGACAAGATCGAATCCCGCGATTCGATCGGAAATCGAAACCTCGATTTGGTCAGATGGGCAATCCATGCTTTAGATTATCGTGGCTCACCGAAAGCTAAATATAACCCGAACGGAGCATACCTCTTCAACGTTTATCGGTTGTTCGACCGATCTCCGATTGGTATGTAAAGGCCTATGTCTGATAAGAAAACTGAACGTTCTCACGAGTCCAAAAAAGAAAAGGAAAAGGATAAGGATAAGAAAGACTGCCATAGCAGTACCGGAGAACAGCCGCCGGCTTCACCCCGTTTTCGGCCAGAATGGCGACACCCATCCGGTCCATAGTTGTGGTTTCATTCAACTCGTAACAATTGCCGGACCCGCTCCAGCGGGTCCGGTTTCTTCGGAATCCAAACCTTTTGTGTCGGTGTCAGAACTCCGAGCGCCGGTCGCACGAGGAATCTTGCGGAATTTCGATCAACGTTTATCGGTTGTTCGACCCGGCTCCCATTGGTATCTATAGGTCTATGGCTGACGAAAAAACTGAAGGTTCTCACGAGTCCAGAATGGAAAAGGAGAAGGATAACAAAGGCGGTGAAAGTAGTACCAACGAACAGCCGTCAAAGGTTACCGTCACCGTCCAAGTAGAATGGCAACCCCCACAGCGCTTCAAGCCAGAATGGCGACACCCATCCGGTCCATAGCCGTGGTTTCATACAATAGGAAATAATTGCCGGACCCGCTCCAGCGGGTCCGGCTTCTCCGGAGCCGAAACCTATTGCGTCGGTGCCAGAGCTCCGGGCGCCAAGCGAACCGGAGCCATTGATTCGCCGAAAGCCAAATATAACCCGAACGGAGCATACCTCTTCAACGTTTATCGGTTGTTGGAGCCACCTCCCATTGGTATGTATAGGCCTATGCCTGACGAAGAAACTGAAGGTTCTCACGAATCCAAATTGGAAAAGGAGAAGGCTAACAAAGGCTGTGATAGTAGTACCAACGAACAGCCGCCGAAGGTTACCGTGACCGTCCAAGTAGAATGGCGACACCCATCCGGTCCATAGGTGTGTTTCATACATTTGGTAAAGGTTGCCGGACCCGCTCCAGCGGGTCCGGTTTCCGGCATAATGTCAGCACATCAAGCAATCGAGGGAGGTCTAATATTGTAGGACTCAAGAATAGTACGAGTTTCGCTGTCGTTTGGCCTCGTCCTTAATTCGGGATCAATAAACCAATTAACAATAGCGGACCCGCGAGGGCGGGTCCGTACATTTCCTTGCTGTAATTACCGACCCCTACTGCTGCGGTGTCAAAACTCCGAGCGCCAGGCGAGCTGCTCCCGTTCTCGTTTCGACCCCCAATTTCGCAAACAGGTTAATCGCGTGTTTCTTCACTGTATTGAGCGACGCGTCGATGATGATTGCTATCTCCGGGTTAGTCTTGCCCTCACTGATCCAATAAAGCACTTCGGCTTCGCGAGCCGTAACCCCGAGCGAAAGGAGCGCCTTTGGACCGTTGTCTCCATTTCGATGGTCTAAGCGAAGCAACGACAGATTGCCCGTTTTTGAAATGGCAAAGTGGTCCACTTCGATTTCGCCTCGTTTCTTGTGGGTAATCAGTTTCGGCCTCTTGCTATCCGGGCCAACGAGCCAGTTCAGGAGTTCGGCCGGGAGATGTTTATCTGACCGCTCGGCGAAGAATGTGTTGAGCAATATTCGGGCCTGACCGGTAGCGAACAGGACATGCCCCTGTTGATTTGCAATCACAAGTGCCTGTTCCAAAGACGATTCTAGCTGTTTTTCTGCGTCCAGCCGTAGTTCGATTTCCTCAGCCAGTTGCTGGTTTTTTTGTTCGAGAGACTCCTGCAGTTGACGAATCTGCAAGTGAGTCTGGACGCGAGCCTGCACCTCCTCCGGTTGCACTGGTTTTGTAACGAAATCGACCGCCCCGGCCGTGAACGCCGCCAGTTTCATCGTCAGCTCGTCCGCAGCAGTCATCATGATTATCGGAATGTGATTCCACTCTTTGTTGGCTTTTATCCGTCTGCATGTCTCGATGCCGTCCATGCCTGGCATAATCAGGTCGAGCAGAATCAGGTCCGGAAGGTTCCGGGCAAGTTGATCCAGCGCACGACTGCCGCTGTCGGAAACGAGAACACGGTAACCAGCTCCCGCGAGAAACCCTAAAACGACATCCACGTTTCCTGGAACATCGTCGACGATGAGCAATGTTTTCATTCCGGTATCCTCTGTGCGGCGGCCTTCGCCAAGCGGGAGCGCTCCCCTGCTTTTTATCGCAGGCCTGCTCTCCTGCTGCAAGGCTTTCCACGGCAAATTACCCCTTGTTCTGCCGTCCCTCTAAGGCGGAGCCATCGGGTTGCACCGTTTTCCCTGTGCTAGCCACCCATTCCCGGTTCCTTCGCCTTTTTCCTTTTTACTTCTTACTTTTCCCTACCCCCCTGTTTGCAGCCTCTTAGCGGCCATTGCCTGGTAGCGCCGATCCTGAGCAAAAACCGGTTTGAGTTCCTCGACCTTTTGCCATTGTTCGCGCGCGCCGGCGGTGTCTCCCATCACATCCAGCGCTTTGGCATACTCGGCATGATGCACAATCCGCTCGGGCGCCAATTCGATCGCGCGTTTGTAATGAGCGATGGCCTCTTCTTTCGATGCTGGTGGGAACTTGCCGTAAATCATCTCCGTAAGCGCTTTCAGGAACGGGTTCAGGAAAATCATCTGGTAATTCCATTGAGCCAGGATCAGATGTCCGAAATCGCTGTCCGGATCGAGCCTTAACGCCCTTGTGGCATCGGTGTAGACCTGCTTCGAATATTCGATTTTCGTTCTCGGATCCACCAGGTCGCACATTTTCCCGTACGCGGCGGCCAACGTCACCTGCGCCTCAGAATTGTCCGGAAGTTTCTCGGCGGCTTTGCGTGCGAGACCGAGAGCCATTTCTCCAATTGATTTCTTCGCGACTGGATCTGTCGCATCGTCAACCTTGAGTACGTATTGTTGTGCGAGAAGTTCTGTAACCTCAACGTTGTCGGGCGAAATCTTGTCCGCGGTTTTCAAAACTGTAATCGCGGAATCGGTCTCCCCCTTTTTCTCCATCTGCTCGGCGTCGGCAATCAGATGATTCACGTCCTCCTGAGCGAAAGTCCACGATACGGCAAACAAATAAAGAAATACGAATGTCCCCTTCATACGAAAGCGCCGTCAACCCTTCTACTGTGACGCGCCCTCCTTGTGAAGATCAGTCTTTGCCCGTAAGCAATCGTACTCGTCCTCAGACTCTCAATCGTACTCATACTCCTGCTCGTTCTCGTACTCGATTCGTGTGTGTTGCGGACACTCTCGTCACGAGTGCCCGCACGTCGCCGAGTACGATAGCATACGCGTCCGGCGTGTAATCTCTTGTGGGCGAACGAAGAGCTGGTCTCGCGCCGGCAGGCGCGAGCCAAACAGAATACACGCGGGACGCGTATGCAACAGTACCCGGGCGTTCGGGGAAAAAGCACCTTCGAAGAACGAGAACGAGCTCAACTGCAGCTTCGATTTCGGGACGGGTACGATTTGAATTTCAGCCCCCGGTTATTGCCCGGCGAACCGCTGCCAGAGGCGCCGTATCATCGAACACGGTCCTGTCACCCTGCCTGCTGACCCCCAAATCTTTCCAGAGCTGATTCAAATCTGGGGCCGTAGGAGTCGCGCGCATCTTGTTATAGAGCTCTTCGAGGACCGGGACCCCCGCAGCCGCATCCCCAACCTGAAGCGCTTGGTCCAGCGGCCACTCCACTTCGATGCTGCCACCGGACTTCAGTATCCCCCGCATCGCGTCCTCTAGACCTAGCCGATTTCCGGTCCGTTTCCGGATTTCCACATCAGCCAGCAGACAATACAACGCTCCACCCCAATACGTTCGTCCCCACGTGTGCGTAAAATCCAAACCCCGGTCCCCAGCCTTCGGCAGCCCTTGCCCCATCGAGTCGACCATATCGCCCCAAATCCGCTCGGGTGTTAAATCGCCTGCGCGCGCGCGTGCAACTGGCTCGACATAGGTCGCCAAGCCCTCCTCGATCCAGTGATGACTCCTCGGAACAGAAGGAAACGCGAGGTGAACCATCTCATGGGTCATTGTCCAATCGTCTAAAAATTCTGCGGCAGTCGTCGAACGCCCAACGGAGATCGAAATGCCGGCCCCGTCCCACCCGGACGCTCTACCCGAATGGACCCCGTCACCGTCATCAAAATCGACCTCGATCGCGACATGCCCCACCGGGTATCGCTCGTAGTAGACGGTAACAGCGCGTGCGGCCCGCATAATCCAGGCGATAACCAGTTTCCGGAGATCCTTATCCGGAGTTGGATCAAGGGTGACATCGATTGTCGCATCCTTGATCCGCATTTGCTCCGTGTCCTGCGCGGGCGCCCGTAATGCGAACCCAAAACATATCATAATCAGGGCGATCAGCGTCACACCCTGCAGTGAACAACACAGTATCCAGAGGCACCGCCGTGGCAGAGTCATCCATCATTAGAGTTTGCAGTCCACAGAAAATTCCTTTGAATCCGGACCGGGAGACTGTGAGGATTAACTCATGCACCGGGAACATCATTATTCCACCAAGACCGTATGGACAGGGAATATCGGAAAAGGAACTGCTGACTATCGAGCGTACACGCGGGATCACGAGATCCGTGTGCCTGGCAAACCCATTATACCGGGTTCATCCGATCCAAGTTTTCGCGGGGATGCGGCTCGCTATAATCCTGAAGACCTTCTGGTCTCGTCACTGTCAGCTTGCCATATGCTTTGGTATTTGCATCTCTGCTCCTCAGCCGGGATCGTCGTGCAATCGTACGAGGATGAAGCCGAAGGAATCATGGAGACCTCCGCAGACGGCGCCGGGCGATTTGTTCGGGTGACACTCCGACCGCATGTCCGCGTAACCGGATCGGTTACCCAAGCCGAAGCGCTTCACAAGCGCGCCCACGAGCTCTGTTTCATCGCGAACTCGGTGAATTTTCCGGTGGACCACGAAGCAATCGTCGAACTGAGTACATAGGGAAACTCTGCTTCTTAAAACGATTGAGCCGGCTTGCAACCGACTTGTATTTCCCTGATTACCAACCTCCCGCAATGGGCTCTCTACTCGGTATCGATCTTGGAACCTCCAGCGTAAAAGTCGTCGTGTTCGCACTCGATGGATCAATCAAGGGAATCGGAAACGCCGAGTACCCGATCCTGATCCCTTCTCCCGGTTACGCCGAACAGGACCCGGAGGATTGGTGGCGCGCGACAGTCACGGCTGTGCGCCAGGCGTTGGACCACGCAGGGAAGCCCGAAATCTCGAGCATTGGGTTCTCTGGACAGATGCATGGATTTGTCCCGATCGGGGCGGATTCGAAGCCGGTCAGTCCGGCCATCATTTGGGCAGACCAACGTAGCGCAGATCTGATTCCGGAGATCGAATCCTTTGTCGGTTCAGCAGACCTCAAAAAATGCGGTACCGCACCCGCGGCGGGGTTCATGATTTCGACGCTCTACTGGCTCCGCAAATATCAACCCGATCTGCTCGACCGCTTCCGAACATTGCTGATGCCGAAAGATTATATCCGGCTGAAACTTACCGGCGAGCTCGGTACTGATGCAAGCGACGCCTCTGCCACCGGGATCTTCGACGTGGCGAAACGGATATGGGCCGATGATCTGATTACTCGTTTGCGCCTTTCTCGGTCGATCTTTCCAAAAACAGATGAATCGACCGACGTAGTCGGTCGCGTCACCAAGGATGCCGCCGCCGAACTCGGTCTGCACTCCGGAATCCCGGTATCAGCCGGAAGCTCCGATCAACCTGCCCAGGCGGTCGGCAACGGGTTAATCGATCCTCCGCTCGGCTCAGTCACACTCGGGACCGGCGGACAGGCTTTCGTTCCGCTGCGCGAGCCAATTCTCGATCCGAAACTTCGGCTCCACACATTCTGCCATGCGCCTCGCGATCGATGGTACCTGCTGGGCGCAATGCTATCTGCTGGAATGGCTCTCAAATGGTTCCGGTCAATTCTCGGGAACGAGCGCTTTTCTTATGCAGACCTCGACCGGCGGGCCGCTGAGGTGCCGCCGGGATGCAACGGATTGACCTTCCTGCCATACATCGTGGGCGAACGCTCGCCGATTATGGATCCACGGGCCCGAGGCGGATTTGTTGGTCTGACGTTGGGGCACGGTCCTGGGCATCTCGCCCGGGCGCTTCTGGAAGGGGTCGCATTCGCGATGCGCCAGATTATCGAGACCATGGAAGAATGCGGTGCAAGTTTACCGCAACTGGTCGCTTCCGGCAACGGCCTTGGAAGTCCGCTTTGGCGCCAGATGGTGGCCGACATCCTCCAGCGCCCGCTGTTTCAGGGTCAGGATACCTACGCTGCAGAACGCGCTGGAGTCGGCGCCGCAATGATGGGCGGGATCGGCGCCGGCATTTTCAGCAGCTACGACGACGTGCGGAGGCTGACTCCGGTGTTTGATGTGGTCACCGCCCCCTCTGCAGAACGGGAAGAACAGTACGAAGCAGCTTACCGCCGATACCTGGATCTTTATCCCAGGCTGAAGTCATGGTTCTAGGGTCTCCCGGTCTCATAGCGATTCCCGGTTGAATCCGGCGGAGCACAGGCGATACGCCTATGCTCCGTTGCGCAGTTCGAAAACGACTCTGCAGACTTCACGTCTTCTCGGCCGAGCGTCAAAAAACGATGTCCGCACACCCGTCGGGACGGGCACAGTAGCATAGGCTTCCAGCCTGTGTCAGGTCCAAGCGTCGCCTCCGAAACGGTTTTTTTTCCATCCCCTCAAATCTTTGTGATCTTCCGTAAGAGATTCTTTGTCTTCTTTGCATCCTTCAGTCTAGGCTTAAAGCGGCTCAACGATCATGAAAGTCATAGAGATCAACGGGTTCGGAGGGATCGAAAACCTTTGCGAGGCACATAGAGAGATTCCCAAGCCCGGCGCAGAAGAGGTCTTGATACGGATTCGGGCCGGATCTTTTAACCCAATCGACTACAAAATTCGTCAGGGCCGATTTGGCGGCGATCTCCCGATCGTCCTCGGCCACGACGCCGCGGGCGTTATCGAAGAAGTCGGCAGGAACGTCAGCAGACTAAGAGTTGGCGACGAAGTCTGGGCTTATCTCGGTGGTACCTGCAGCAATGGCGCTAATGCCGAGTATGTTGCCATCCCGCATGAGTTCGTCACCGTCAAACCACGGATATTATCGTTCCAAGAGGCTGCCTCGATTCCGGTGGTCGGTCTGACCGCTAATCAAGCAATTCGACTCAAGGCCAGGCCGACTCCGAATCACCGCGTGTTTGTCGCCGGCGGTGCCGGCGGCCTCGGGTCGGCGGCGATTCAGATCTTGCAAATGATCGGTGTGGAGAAAATTGTCACCACGTCAGGTCGGGAAGCGAGCACCCGGTTCATCGTGGACGCGCTCCGCGTCGCACCCGAACAGGTGGTTTACTATCCCGGGAAAGGGCTTAAACAGCTGACACAAGAGGCAATTGCTGCAAATGGCGGCGCCCTGTTCGACAAAGTGTTTGATTTCGTCGGCGGCGAAATGAAACGCCTCTGTTTCGAGCTGGTCGATTTCGACGGTGACATCGTTTCGACCGTCGAAGAAATTGACCCGTTCACGGTCCCGGTCTGGCATGGCAGGGCCAGCCCTCTTTTCCGCCGTTCTGCCTCACTCCATTTTCATCTGCTGGGTGCCGCCGGATTATTCGGCTCTAAACAACACTGGCACCAGTATACCGAGCAACTTCACGAACTGACTTTCCTCTACGAAGCACAGCGCCTCTGGCCTGTCGGTGTTCAAAATCTCGGCGAACTCTCCGTCGAAACCATCCGTCACGGCCACGAACGCCTCGAAGCCGGTGGCGTCCAAGGTAAAATCATCTTCACAGTGGCGGGAAAGTAAGAAGTAAAAAGGCAAAAGTAGGAACGAAGAACCGAAAACAAGTGCTTACCATCGTCCTTAGGTGGAAGCCATGATCCGGCAACCTAGAAAACTTTCTTGCTTCTGCCTTTTGCCTTTTGCCTTTTTACTTCATTTCACTGCTGCGAGTACGGACCGAACGGCCAGGCCGATTCGAAGTCTTGAGCAAACGAATTGTAGTGCTCCGAGGTCGGCGACGGCACGTTGCTGTTGGTCTCAGGATTACTGACCTTGTTCTCGATCCTGCCTTGCAGCGTTTGGTCGTTGCTGGCGCATCCAGAAGAAAGTGCAGTAACAACCGCCACAAACCCGCCCGCGACCAACAATCGGCACAAAGAGATTCTCATATCGTGTATTGAAATCGCGCATTGGGCGCCTGCCTGCATTATGAAAAGTGGATGACCAAACGCTGAGTAATTTACACGGGATCACAGGATCGCAATGGGAAACCGTGTGCGACGACTACTCTGTCTAGAAACGGCGAGATAACAGCTTTGCGGTCTTCCGAATGAAACGCCGCGCAACAATCGTACTCCGAAGCCGCTTCCGGCGCGGAGCCGCTCCCGCGAGACTTTTAACGAAGTGCATCTTCTGCAGACGTATCAATGTCTGTCCGCCTGAACTCCCGCTCCGGCCAGATATGACATATTCAGTTGCCTCGATTTTCGCGCGAGCGCGGCTAAGAGCCATCAGCGGGAAGTAGTGACGGTACAAATTATAGTTGATCATGAACCCTCTACTCACTTCGAGCCCCTGCTGTATTGATATCGCGCGCTCGTGCGGTTCGCCGCCAGGCCGGGATCCAATGCCATATCCCGGGAATCCGGTGCCGGTATACTGTGGCTCATGCCACGTCCCTTCGTGTTGCGTACCCAAAAGGTACTCGATTCCCGCACCAATAAATTCGTCGTAACGCGAAGTCGGAATCGACAGAAGCGCCATCAGCGCCCACGCAGTTTGTGACGCAGTGCTGTCCCCTACGCCACGCAAAGAATCGTCGACATACGATGCAGGTGTTTCACCCCAGCCGCCGTCAGAATTTTGATGTTCGGCAATCCAGTCCCCCGCCCGCGAAACGTACGCGGCCGACAAATCCTCACCGATCGCGGCAAGCGCGGGAAGAACCGCCGCCGTCCCATAGATATGATTTACACCCCACCGTCCGAACCAACTTCCATCCTTCTCCTGTTGATCCTTGATAAACGACAGCGCTCGCGCGATCGGTCTGTCATTGATCGTCCAACCCAAATGGGAGAGCGCCTCCACGACATGGGCGGTGACATCGACAGTCGGCGGATCGAGGACTTCGCCAAAGTCGCAAAAGGGTAGTTTCGTCAGGAGCGAATTCGTGTTGTCCCGGTCGAACGAAGCCCATCCACCATTCGAACTTTGCAATGCCAGCATCCAACGGACGGCCCGTTTCAACGCGTGATCGATTGCCTCCAGATTGCTGTGCGTTCGCCGCGCCCGGGCCAGAACAAGAACGGCGACTGCCGTGTCGTCGACGTCCGGATAAGAATCGTTCGCTCTCTCAAATGACCAGCCACCCGGCAGCGCCGATGAGACCTTCACTTGCCAATCTCCGGAGGCTGTCACCTGTTTCTGCACAATCCAGTCGATCGCACGGCGCATCGCGTCGCAATCGGTCGGCGAGCGCCCACTATCCATCAGGGCCTGCATGGTGAGGACGGTGTCCCAGACAGGCGACTCGCTCGCCTGGATGTAGAGACCACCGTTCCTTTCGTAGGACCAGTGCGCATCCAGCGCGTTTATCCCTTTCGACACGACCGGATGATCCGTCCCGTACCCTTCCGTGTAGAGCGCCATCAAAGAAAAGACCCAGGGAGGCTGAATTCCCCCCCAGGCGCCGTCCGCATCCTGATGCTTGACGATCCACTCAATGCAAAGACGTATCGCAAGCTCGCGGCCCGGCTGGATCGGGAACTCGACGTACCGGCTCAAAAGCCGGTCTGCCATAAAGAAGAAGCTCTCCCACGAGAAGAATCTTTTCTTCGGCGTGAGCCGGTGATCGAAGCTTTCTCTTCCATTCGGGAACAGCTCGTCCAATCGTGACCGTGTCGGAAGCGGCTTCACCGGCCGCCGCGCCGACATCACGCTTAACGGAATGATTGTCGCACGGGCCCACGACGCAAAATGATAAATATTGAACGGGAACCAGAGCGGCGTGCAGATGAGTTCCGGCGGCAAAGTCGGCGTCGCCTGCCATGGCCATTCCCCAATTAAGGACAGCCAGTAACGGGTGAACACCCGCGTTTGACTTAGTCCGCCTCGCGCGAAAATCCAATCCCGCGCCCGCACCAGCACATCGGCATCGGCCGTGTATCCGGCGCACCGCAGCGCGGCATAGCATTCGACGGTTGTATTGATGTCGCCGCCGGGAGCATTGTGGTAAACCTCCCACGAACCGTCGGCTCGCTGCTCATTCAATATTGAAGCCACCATCCCGGCACGCTTTCGATCATCTTCGATCCCGAGAAAGTGCATTGCCAGGATCCATTGAGCTTCCATACAGGAGTTAGATTCCAGCATTCCCACCCAGAATCCTTCCGTTTTCTGCCGATCCAAAAGCCAATCGACTCCGTTTTTGATCGCGCTGCCGAGCCGATCGACGGTTCCCGGAATTGGTTCCCGGCCCACTACATCGTGCGAATGTCTGAGACGCCCACTCATCAGATTAACTCGATCTCAACTCCCTTTTTACCTTTCGGAGCTCCTCCGCGTTTCGGATTGCGGCCGGCTTTGTGTTAATGTGCCGTGCAGAAAGACCTCGGTCATGCGCATCGATGTTCCCGCAAACCCGTACCGTGCGAAAACCCGCTCCGCCGCTCGCAGGACGGTTGCGGATGTCTTCTTCTGACTGGCATGGATCCTCTTCGAGGCGAGAACATTACGTCCCATTTGACTGATCGATCAGTGAATTAATTCCGGAACCAAGTCAAGCACGCAGAAATAAAGGCAGAATGCAAAAGGCAGAAGGCAAAAGGAAGAACCGCGTCGTGCGTCAGTCCGGCGCTTAGACGGCGACGGATCGCCAACTACGGTTATAAGCAACCGATGGAGAGGACGATCCATTCTATTTCTTCCTTTTGCCTTTTGCCTTTTGCCTTCTGCCTTTATTTCTGCGTTACATCCGGCTCAAATGACGGCGTGCAAGCCGACAAAACCGCTGAGTCCAAAAAAGCGATCACCACCGCTTCGGTTGCTGCGAGCGGAACCCTGGCCGCTCTCAAACTGCTCGTCGGTTCGCTCTCCGGCAGCCTTGGCCTTCTGGCGGAAGCTGCGCATTCCCTGCTCGATCTCATCTCCACGTTAATTACACTGCTGGTTGTTCGCATCGCCGCCGTCCCACCCGACGCCAATCACCCGTACGGCCACGAACGCGCGGAACAACTCGGCGCACTCGCCGGCATGACCCTGCTCGCAGGTACCGGTGTGCTCATTCTCTATCACGCGTTCGACACGATCTTTTTTCATCCCGCAGCACCGGTGGTAAGCGTTTGGGCGTTCGGTGTTCTCTGCATCTCGCTGGTGACCGACTTTTTTCGCGCTCGCGCGCTACGAAAGGCGGCCGCCGGCTACTCAAGCAGTGCGCTTGCTTCGGATGCCGAGCATTTCGCAAACGACATGTTCGGAGCGCTCTCTGTTCTCGCCGGCCTGGCCGCCATTGCACTGAAAGATCCCCTTCATTTGCCCGATTGGTTCGTGTTACGCGCCGATGCGTGCGCAGCACTGTTAGTCGCGGTAATGGCATTTCGGTCGGTCTGGTCGCTCGGTTCCCAGGCGGTCCGGGCGCTAATGGACGACGTTCCGATCGAACTGACCGATCGGCTGAAGAAGCGGGTCGAATCGGTCGACGGCGTCGTCCACGGCACCGTCGTTGTCCGAACCAGGTTTGTCGGGAATCGCCCTTTCGTGGAAGTGAAACTTGGCACCCTCCGCGGCACTTCATTGGAATCGGCCCACCAGCTAAGCGAGATCGTCGAGAAAGAAATCAGCGCCGAACTCGGAGACTCCGAAGCAATTGTGCATATCGAACCGGCGGCAACACCCGACGAACCCCGCGCAGCCAGTGTCCGCGCCGTGGCGGACAGACTCGGTCTGCGAGTCCACAACCTCAATATCTACCTTGTCGCGCGCGAAACGCACATCGAGCTCGACCTGGAACTCCCGGACACCCTGGCCCTGGCAGAGGCTCACCGGCACTCCGAGACCCTCGAAAAAGCGATCATCAAAGAGCTGCCGGGTCGCGTGCTGGTAACCATCCATCTCGAACCCAGAAGCGACGAACCGAAACCTGCCGTCCGCCATCTACCCTCCATACGCCGGATCGAAGAGGCGCTTTCAATCCTACCGGAAGCCAGAAACGTTACGGTCCAGGATGTCATAGTTACCGACGAAGGGCTGGTCGTAACGCTCAAAAAAATGTTCAGCGGTACGACATCTCTTGCGCAGACCCATGAGGCC
This sequence comes from uncultured Verrucomicrobiae bacterium, assembly GCA_963750185.1. Lineage (GTDB taxonomy): Bacteria > Verrucomicrobiota > Verrucomicrobiia > Chthoniobacterales > JAFAMB01 > JAFAMB01. The sequence goes on along the minus strand of CAVVPV010000020.1, from coordinate 11,520 downwards.
ATGGCAGGTCTCGAACGCGCAATCCACGCCTCCGTACCGGAAGTAACGCGTGTCCACATCAATCCCGAGATCGAACCATAAAGCGATTCACACAAATTTGGAAAGTGCACGGATCTGGCCCTGGAGTTTGGACATTTTAAGTAGGTCGTAGCGGTGCGGCGCGGTTCCGAGTTCGGGGTTCGGAGTTCCGGGTTGTTTGGGAGGAGCATAGATTTCCAGTCTCAGTGTGGCGTGCGAGCTTGATGTGCACCCGCTGTGGCTCTGAGCCGGCGTCCAAAGTAGCATAGGCGTCTCCCCTGTGTCCAAAGTAGCATAGGCGTCTCGCCTGTATCTTCCTCATCCGAAGAGCTTCGTGACGGAGAACCCGTTAGCTCTCCGGTCAATCGATACCCTTGGTGTCCGACACAGGCGAGACGCCTATGCTACTTTGGACGCCGGCAACGTTCACCCTTCTCCTTTAGACGCTTGGGTGAAGAGCCCTTAAATGAATCAGGAGATGAGAGAAGGATTGCCCCATATAAGTAACAACATAATACACATGTGTTTCCGCCAACAAACTCGGCCGCCCTTTCAGCTTTCAGGGCGGGGCTTTCGCTTGCGGATCGCATGCGGATGGCCCTAAACATTTAGATATATGCTTATGCGTTACGCTCCTGCTCTGGCCTTTGCCAGAGCGGCAGATTCGGCCTCCCGGGCGGATTGTTCATTAATGTGTATCAGGAGTCCCAGAACGAATTGCCGCAAAGAATTCCCTTGCGGTTCCCACCTCTTGATATAGAGATAATCCCAGTGGTTAAGCGCGGCGCACAGTTAAACGCTGTTTCCACCGATGTTTCCGGAGCGCACCTCTGGCTTGTTTTAATGAAGGCTTACCGAACGCTTTCCCAAGTGGACGCGCGCAGCATTGCAGCTTCCGGGCTCGGGATATCGGATTTTGCGGTGCTTGAAGTGCTGCTCCACAAAGGTCCATTACCTGTAAATGCAATCGGCCGGCATGTAATGCTGACGAGCGGCTCGATCACTACCGCAATCGACCGCCTTGAAAATAAGCAACTCGTCCGCCGCAAAGCCAACCCAGAGGATCGCCGGGTCACCTATGTCACGCTGACAAAAGCCGGCAGCACACTGATCCGCCGGATTTTCAAGGTGCATGCCGAACGGTTGGAGACGCTCTTTGAACCGCTGAGCATGACAGAGCGTTCCAGCTTGGGAACGTTGTTAAAAAAGATCGGCAAACACGGCGAATCACTCCTGGCCGAACGCGCTTGAACCGCAAAAATTTTTTGTCATTTTATCTTGATATCATGTTACTTGATATCAAGTTATTTAGACTCACCAAATCCCCTAGCGAATCCATAGCCAAAACGAAGTAATCGTCTTTATGCCTAAGTTACTCCACATCGAAGCTTCACCCAGAAAGACGCGGTCAAAGTCGATCGAAGTCGCACAGGTCTTTCTGGCTGAGGTCCAAAAGAAGTATCATGCTCTGGAGATCGTTAAACTCGATCTCTGGGCGGCCGATCTCCCTCCTTTTGATGGTGATACCCTCGAAGCCAAGTACGCCATTATTCAGGGACAATCTCGGCGCGCCCGCGGATGTGGAGGTCATCGTGGCAAAAGCCAAGGATGCCGCAGTGGCCGCCGCCGCCGCGTGGTAGGGCAACCACTCCTCGCACCTGGCAAAAGCTAAGTCAGCTAAACGGCTGACCCAGACTCGTTGCTTGTGTTATCAAGTTTGTTGCCAAACGCGCGGAAAAGAGGTGCGGATTGCCGCCGATTCTGCCGATTTTTTCGGTAGCCGGCGAAAAGGAGTTGCGCCTTTGCCGCTCGCACCGAAAGGAGCGTATATCATATGGTCGCATTCGTTACAGGAGCATCGGCGGGATTTGGCGCGGCAATCGCCCGCCGTTTTGCAAAAGATGGAACGCGCGTCGTCGCTGCAGCCCGTAGAACAGAGAGGCTGAGAGCACTCAATGAAGAATTCGGCAATTTGATCCTGCCCGTTACCCTGGATGTTCGAGACAAAGCCCAGGTCGAATCGGTTGTCACAGGCTTGCCTGCGGAATTTGCTGAAATCGATATCCTCATTAACAATGCCGGACTCTCCCGGAATCTGGAACCGGCGCATCGCGTCCCGCTCGAAGACTGGGAAGTGATGGTCGATACCAACATCAAAGGGCTCCTTTACTGCACCCGCCAGATACTCCCGGGGATGGTTGCACGCGGCCGCGGACACGTGGTCAACATCGGATCCGTTGCAGCGGTGAACCCTTATCCGGGCGGCAACGTCTATGGCGCCACCAAAGCGTTCGTGAGACAGTTTTCGCATAATCTGCGCGCCGATCTCCTCGGAACTCCTGTCCGCGTAACGGTTATCGAACCCGGCCTTTCGGAAACAGAATTCTCGATTGTTCGATTCAAAGGCGACGAAAAGCGCGCCGCATCGATTTACGCCGGAACAACACCACTGACCGCAGAAGACATTGCCGATGCCGTTCACTGGATCGCAACTCGCCCCGCCCACGTGAATATCGATCTAATCTCGATGATGCCGGTCTGTCAGGCCTTTTCCGGACTCGCCGTCCACCGCGAGACAAATTAAGGCAAAAGTAAAAAGGCAAAAGGCAAAAGTAGGGGAGAACTCAAGAAACGGAATTTTACGCACGCCAAGCGCCTATCATCCTCGGAAACAACGCATGTCGTTCATGCCACGCTCCGATCAAACGCTAATTTTCCCCGTTTTTCCTTCTGCCTTCTTACTTTTGCCTTTTTCCCTTTGCCTTCTGCCTTTACCCTCACTCCCCTCGCTCAAAGACACGAATAATCTCCTCCGGATCCTCCGCGTGAAGCAGGTCGCGGCGTAGCTTGTCGTCCCGGAAGACCCGCATCAGCGTGCCGACAAGACGCAAATACTCAGAGTCCATCGCTCCGGGAACCCCAATTAGTATGACAATTTGTATCGGGACGTTGCCGTCCTGGACCGGTCCTGTTGTCCGCCCGAATGCCATCAGCATTTTCGTCACCGCTGATGTCCGGACGTGCGGGAGTGTCAGACCTAATTCCAGGTTCACTTTCCCGACGGCTTCCCGGGCACGCAGCGCCCCCATAAATTCCTCCCAATTCGAGATCCTGAAATCGTCCCGCAGCGTCTCCGCAACCTTCTGCACAGCGTCAGCTCGCGATTGGACGTTGAGATTGAGCAGGATATTCTCGGGTAGCAACGTGCCACGGATCCGAATCATATCGCAGTCCCGCTCCACCGAAGCTTTGCGCCAAGGATATCGGCAAACGAAAGATCTTTCGGCAGAAGCAACGGGAGGGTAGCTGAAGCGCGTCGCATTGTCACCACGTCCGTCGTGCGCAGCTGAACACAATCCTGGCCGTCAATGCTGAGGGAGAGATGCTGCCTGCCGCCACTGGGTAACAGGCGAATGGCTGATCGGTTCGACACAATCACGGAACGATTTGTCAGGACGTGCGCGCAGATCGGCGTAACCACGAAAACTCCGGAATTCGGAATGACAATTGGGCCGCCGGCCGAGAGTGAATACGCAGTTGATCCTGTTGAAGTCGCAATGATCAATCCGTCGGCATTGTATTGTGTCAGGTGCGCTTCATCGATGTAAAGGTCGAGACGGACGAGGCGGGAACGGTCGCCGCGTGAGACCACGATGTCGTTCAAACCGATTTGTGAGTGGATGATCTTTCCTTTTCTCTCAACGGCCGCTTCGAGAAGTGTTCGATCGTCCACGCGGTAGTCGCCCGTTGCAAGCGCCTTGGCAGCAACCGCATACTCGGGTCCGCCAAAACAGGTCAGAAATCCGAGAGAGCCGAAGTTAATTCCCATCACCGGTTTCATCTTGCCTCGCAGATCGCGGATGAGCCGCAGAAGCGTCCCGTCGCCCCCCAGGGCAACGAAAAGATCGACGCGCTTGTAGAGATCATCCAATGAGTACCCTTCCGTACCGGTTAGTTTTGCCGCGTGCTCTTCGACAAGCACGTTGACCGAATGCGCGGCGAGCTCGCCCATAAGCCCTTTGAGCGAAGCCGCAGCGCCTGGTTTTCGCCAGTGTGCGTAGATGCCGAGACTTAACGAAGACATGCTAAGAATTCCCTGTTACCTTTGGCACCGGTGATCGGCGATTCGATCACCCCGATCCATTCCCGGTCCAGTTGCCCGACCACAAAATCACGGATTTTGCTGATACTGCGCAGGCGGGCCTGCTCATCGCGCACAATCCCTCCTTTTCCTACCAGGCTGGGCTCCAATTCGAATTGAGGCTTGATCAATGCGATTACCGCTCCTCCCTGTTGCACGCACGAAAACATAGGAGGCAAAATTAGCGTGAGCGAGATAAAAGAGACATCAACAGTCGCAAGCTGGACCTGGGTCCCGATCAATTCCGGGCTCAAGTTACGGGCATTTACTCCTTCCCTTGCATCGACTCGCTCGTCGGCTCGAATCTTCCACGCCAACTGGTTGTGCCCGACATCGATCGCGATGACCCGCCCGGCGCCGCGTTGCAGCAGACAATCGGTGAATCCGCCGGTCGACGCGCCGACATCCAGACACACAAGGCCAATCGGACTAATCCCGAAATGGTCCAGGGCCGCTTCCAGTTTGTACCCCCCACGCCCAACATATTTTTCTTCCGCTATAACCCGGACGGCCGCATTCGACCGGACCAGCGTACCGGGTTTGTCGACGACAATCTCTTCGACCAGGACCTGCCCTGCGAGGATGGATCGTTGCGCGCGCTCTCTGGAGTCGAAATAGCCATGATCCACGAGAAGTCTATCGATCCTGATTCGCTTCGGCTTATCCATTTTTGACTTAATCCGTTTCGAACTTCGCCAAATTTAAGACTTGATAAAGAGTCAATTCGGCCAAATCTATGCGGTTCTTGTTTTCCGATTCCATCTATGTCGTCCGAAGAACTCAAAGAGCAGATAAAAGAGATGCTAGTGACCAACCTCATGCTCCGGACGCCCAAGGAGGAGATTGCGAACGATCTACCGTTGTTCGGCCCCGACGGCCTTGGATTAGATTCGATCGACGCCCTGCAACTGGTCGTGAGTATGGAGAAAACATTTGGAGTCGGCGTCCCGAATTCCGAGGTCGCTCGCGTCGCGCTTGCGACAGTCAACTCGATCCACGACTACATTGTCGAACAAGGCGGCCGGTAAGCAAAGCGTCTCGCTTTGCACCTCTTCAAAGGCGCGCAAACCGAGACACGCCTCCGCAATCTCTGAATCGCTTAAGTAAATGCTTATGTGGAGGCGTGTCGGCGTTTGGGCATATCGGCGTCCCTAATAAGGCGTTAACCTCAGAACGCCTGGACGGATTGTTGGGGCTGAAGACGCGACCGGTGCGATGAGTACGATTAACACCTCCCTGGGACGCCGACACGCCGTTACGCCCAAACGCCGACCCGCCTCCGCCTCATTCCGTGACCGTTTCCGCTTCGTTCACCGCATCCAGCATCTGGCGCAGCCGACCGAAATTTCGACGGTGTGAACCTGCAACCAGTCGCGGCAGATTCATTAGCTCCGCTTCATTCTGTTCCTGCTTCAATGCTCGACTCGCCCGCAATGGACCGCCGTCAAGCAAATCGGAGAACCGCTTGTTCAGGTCTTGAATCGCTTCAGCGCTTAGCTGTCGTTGGAGCCGAATGACGAGTTCTTGTCCGACCCATCGATACGAATGAAAATTCTGGTAAAACCTCAGGATCATGTTCTCCGCCTCCTCCACATCTTCCGTAATCGAGAAGAGGCTGAAATCATCCGGTGAAATCATGCCTTCCTGCAGCAGGTGCGTTCGCAATAATTCCGTCCAGCTCTTCCAATAGGCGCCACCGGGCTTATCGATCAGCACAACGGGGATAATTCTCGCTTTTCCGGTCTGCATCAGCGTCAGACACTCAAACCCTTCGTCCATTGTTCCGAAGCCGCCAGGAAACAGCGCGATCGCATGGGTCTCTTTGACGAAATTCACCTTCCGCGTGAAGAAGTAATTGAAGTTCACCAGCTTAGGATCCCCGGTGATGGTCTCGTTCGCCTTTTGTTCGAACGGTAACCGGATGTTCAACCCGAAACTGTGCTCCCGGCCGGCCCCCCGCTGGGCCGCGCCCATGATCCCGTCCCCTCCTCCGGTAATGATCATATAACCGCGTTCACGCATCCGCCGGGCAAACCGCTCGGCGGCCGAATAAACTTCCAGGTGCGGTCGGGTGCGCGCAGAACCAAAAATCGCGACCTTCCGGATCCCCTGATACGGCGCAAACATCTTCGAGGCCTGACGAAGTTCTTTCAGCGAGCGATTGATCAGCTTCAGGTCCGGGACCGGCACGGAATCGCTTCCCATCCGAAGCGCAGTCACAATCATTTCAGCGATGAGATCCCGGGATTCGCGAACTCCCCAATCACTGACCATCTGCTGGATGCGGCGGTCGAACTCTGCATCTCCCGAGGAGGCAAACGATGTGTGGAGGGCATGAATGCCCCCACCTGTAAAATCTTGCACGAGCAGTTCTAGAACGAGAAGACAGTCTTGTCCAGTGGCATCAGGCACTCTGGACCCGGACGCCTGACCCCTACTCTTCGCGGCTCCCGAGAGGCCCGCACGGAGTTTTCTAATTTGCCTCCCGAACGGGATATGATATTTGCTCCGCTTCCCATGATTGTCATCCTCAAGCCTAATACACCGACAGACCAGATTGAAGAAGTCGTTCAGGAGGTCGAAAAACTCGGATACCGCGCCCACCCCATCTACGGAGAGCTTCAGACAGTCATTGCAGCCATCGGCGACGAGCGCACGCATCACACGCTGGAGTCTCTGAGCGTCTTTCCTCAAGTCGAGCGGGTTTTGCCTGTACAGAAACGGTACAAACTCGTCAGCCGTGAGTCCAAGTCGGAAGATACGGTAGTCGATGTCGATGGGGTTAAGATCGGCGGCCAGAGCTTTGTGGTGATGGCGGGTCCCTGCAGCGTGGAGTCCGAAGAGCAGCTGATGTCGACCGCGAAGGCCGTAAAAGCGCTCGGTGCGAAAATACTGCGCGGAGGCGCATACAAGCCGCGGACTTCACCCTACGAATTCCAGGGACTTGGCCGCGAAGGATTGCGGATCCTTGCCGCCGCCAAACAGGAGACAGGTTTAAAGATTATTACCGAAGTTCTCAGCGAACGAGACGTGGAACATGTCAGCGAATTCGCGGACGTCCTGCAGGTCGGAGCCAGAAACGCTCAGAATTTCCAGTTATTGATCGAGTGCGCAAAGTCCCGAAAACCGATTCTGTTGAAACGCGGAATGAGTGAACGGATCGAAGAATGGCTTTTGGCCGCGGAATATATTCTCGCGAACGGCAACCCGAGCGTGTTACTGTGCGAGCGCGGGATCCGAACTTTCGAGACTTATACCCGCAACACGCTCGACCTCGCGGCGGTGGCAATCGCAAAAATGGAAACCCATCTCCCGGTGATCGTGGACCCGAGTCAGGGATGCGGCAGAGCCGACCTCGTTCCGGTCCTGTCCCGAGGTGCCGTCGCTGTCGGCGCAGACGGACTTCTGATTGAAGTTCATCCGTTTCCTGCCGAAGCATTGAGTGACGGCCAGCAACAGGTTGATTTTAACGTTTTTTCTCGACTAATTTCAGAGTTGCACCCGTTTCTGAATGCGACGCACCGAAAACTCGTCTAGGGAAACACCGAGTGCGACTTGATATGAGCTTCCGTACATTCTCACCACATGATTGAAGCCTTCGATGTAGCGATCATTGGCGGCGGACCTGCCGGAAGTTCAGCGGGAACTCTTCTCGCGAAGGCTGGCCGGCGCGTGGTCATTTTCGAAAAAGAAAAATTTCCTCGCTTTCGCGTCGGCGAATCGACCCTCCCCGCCACTCTGAACACCATCGATCGAATGGGAGCCGGCGAGAAAATCAAAAACGGCGGCTTCCTGGTGAAATATGGTGGCGAGATCGTCTCCGCCTGCGGGCAACGCGTCCGTTTCTACTTCCGGAACGGTTTCAAAGCAAAGCGCCAATCGGCATACCAGGTACTCCGCTCCGAGTTTGATCGGATCCTGCTTGATCATGCGGCCGAATCGGGTTGCGATGTCCGGCAGCAGAAAACCGTCGAGTCATTCGAAATTGATAACCAGGGAGTGACACTTTACTTGGGGGACGGCCGGCTTGTCGTCCGAGCCAAGTACCTGATCGATTGCTCAGGCCGGAATTGCGTAGTCGGGACCAAATTCTCGCTAAGAGAGCGTTACCAAAATCTGAGAAAATTTTCTTTGTACGCTTACTACGAAGATGTCCTCCGCGAGGATGGGCCCGATGGAACGCTCACCAGAATGGTCCGAACGAAGGATTCCTGGTTCTGGATGATCCCTCTCAGCGGCAATACCACCAGCATCGGAGTCGTCATGGACGCCGAAAAGTTTCGGAGCATGAACTTGAGCCCCGAAGAGGCCCTGGCGCGTTGCATCGCGGAACAACCGGTGGTGAGCGAGTATATGCCCAACGCCCGCCGAGTGACTGAGGTCTACGCAACCGGCGATTTCTCGTACCGGAACAAGAATTTGTGCGGCGATCGGTGGCTATTGGCTGGCGACGCTGCCGGGTTCATCGATCCGGTCTTCAGCAGCGGCGTTTACCTCGCGCTGCTCTCCGGTGAGCAAGCGGCCGACTCGCTGAACATCGCGCTGGACCACCCCGAAAAACGGGCGAAAGCGTTCCGATTTTACGAACGCCGCATCGGGCGTGTCCTCGACATCTATCTCCGCTGGGCTTCTTCCTGGTATACCCAGGAGTTTGTGGAAGTGTTCCTCTATCCCAAGGAAATCTTTGAACTCGTTCCGGCTGTTAGCGCCGTTCTCTCCGGAAACGAAGTCCGCGATTTCAGTATTCGTTGGCGACTTTGCATTTTTGAGATGCTGGTTGCCCTCCAGAAACGAACATCAAAGATCGCTCCAAAGCTCTCATTGATTCCGAAAACGACATGATCCGCCGGTTCTCCATTTTTCTCTGCATGGTTTTGCTCGCCGGTTGCCAGGCTGCAAAGGAGTTGTCCGGCCTCGGCCCTGAGGCAAAAACCCGCGTCGGCCAGCTGCTATATACCTACGGCGGGCGTTCGATTGTCGGCGACATCGTTCTTCGCAGCCTGAACGGCGGCGATTACGATCTCTACTTTTCGAAAGGGGGTGTCCCGGTCCTGGAGTTCCAGACCCGCGGGACCCATATGGCCGCCACCGGTGTCCTGGCGCGAAACGGGTGGTCAGGCGAAACCGCCGAAGCACGCGGACCGCTTCGGCCTTGGGCAACGCTCAGAGAGGTTCTGCCCTATTTTGATTCCGACGTTCCAAGCGCCCAGCGACCGCACCGATGGTCCGCGACTTTCGTCCGGAAAGGCGGGACATTGTTACGTGCCGATGTACAATTCCCGGGCCGCAAATCAATGGCATTCAGTTTTGGCCAATAACGAAATGAACCAGACTGCGCCTCAAGTTGCGACCCAGGTCCAGGCTCCCGAAGTCGAACTGAATCTATCCCGCAACGGTTGGTACAGCCCCTTCAGTTTCAATACTGCCACCTGGCTCATCCGGCATTTTCCGCGTGCTTGGACGCGATCGCTAAGCGTTGCCGCCGGCGAACTCGGGTATCGGCTCTGCACAAATCGCCGGGAAGCCCTACGCCGCAACCTGTCCGTTGTTACAAAATCGTTACATAAGCGTAATGAGCTTTCCCGTAGCTGTTTCCATAATTTTTTATGCATGTTGCATGACTTATGCGACTGTGCCGAGTCCGGTTTTGGACGGTTGAACGAAATGATGGTTGAACGGCGCGGCTTCGAATTCCTGGAGGCCGCACGCAAAAAAGGGAAAGGTACATTACTGATTACGGGTCATCTCGGTGCATGGGAGCTTGGCGGCATGGCCCTTGCCTCCGCCGGGTTCCCTGTCAACGTCGTAACCCTGGCTGAACCGACCAGCGAGCTCAACGAATGGCGCCAGAAATTTCGCCAACGCTTCGGAATCAAAACGGTGACGGTCGGTGAAGACAAATTCGCGTTTGTGGAAATCATCCAGGCGCTTCGCCGGAACGAACTGGTTGCCATGCTGGTGGACCGCCCCTATCTGAATAGCGGAATCGAAGTTCGCTTCTTTGATCGACCGACGCTCTTTTCGGCTGCGGCCGCGCGTGTCTGGCAATACAGCCAGGCATCGGTAATCCCCGCTTTTGTATTACAGCTCGAACCGGGACGCTACGGCTGTTACGCCTATTCGCCCATTGAAATGAACCCGGAACAAACCATCGAACAAAACAGCCAACTGATCGCCGACGTGTTCCAGGCGGTCGTCCGCGAATTTCCAGAGCAATGGTTTAACTTCGTACCAATCTGGAATCATCAGCAGTAGCCTGCCATGAGAATACTCACCCTCCTGTTTCTTGTCGGAATCGCCTCCCTGGCCGGGGCGAGTCCCATGACCTCAAGCGAAATCGATCAACTGGTTCAACGGCTTCAAGTGACAACGAACCAACAACCCTCCCTTCAGGCGAATTTTCGTGAGGAACGCCACCTTGCGATGCTCAAGGAGCCGATCGTGAATGAAGGCAAAGTCTGGTTCACCTTGCCCGACAAAATACGCCGGGAGATCGGTGGAAAGACACCCAGCACGACGGTGATCGACGGCAGCAAGATGTCGATCTATTATCCGAATTACCAGCAGGTTGAAGTCTACGATCTCGCAAAGCGCCCGATCATCAAAGACTCATTGCATGCCCTGACGGCCGGTCTCGACTTTCGCGAGATCAAAGGATATTTCGACCTGCAAGGCTCGAAGGATGGCAATCAATACCAGATCACACTCATTCCGAAAACAGCAGCCGTCCGGAAAGTGATTCGAAGCGTCGACCTGACGATGGGTGAAGATCTGATCCCGGAAAAGGTCACCGTCCACAACACCAAGGGCGAAGTTTTCACCAGCACCTACTCGAACGTCCGCCGCGAAAACATCCCAGACTCCCTGTTTGAGTTCACTCCACCCCCCGGAACGAAGGTGACCACGCCGTTAGGCAATTGACATCCGTCCGTTTTGCAGTAACGAATTCCTCCCGGATCGGCTTAAATCCGTCCGGCACCCATTGCCTCGTGGTGTAACGGTAGCACAAGTGACTCTGGATCACTTTGTCATGGTTCGAATCCATGCGAGGCAGCCACTGATAGCCAACGACTTACGTAAAACGGCGAATTGAGCTTGGCAAATTTTAACTGGTTTTTATCTAGCGGCGCAATTTTACCCTGCAAGGTAAGCGGATAAATGCGGACAACTTCGAATGTTTTGGCTTTGGTCATTTGAGTGGTTTGTCGTACCCTCCCTGAGCAATTACCAACCGCACAACACAAGTGGGCACCGCTTTGAATGGCCAAACGAGATAAACTCAAAGAAAAGCTATTAAGCGGCGAAGCCGACAACAATTTTGATTTCGATGAGCTTTGCACCCTGTTATTGCACCTTGGATT
>CAVVPV010000019.1:0-82280 GCA_963750185.1 uncultured Verrucomicrobiae bacterium | reverse complement strand
TAAGGCGGTGGATCTTAAGCTGGAGGTAATACTCTTCGGCACGGGGACAAAGGCCATAGAAGCGCAGCAGTAGTTTGGCGTCGCGTGCTGCACGGCGCTGATCGAGCAGTTCCTTGCCGTGATCGGGATCTTCGAAGTCCTGGTGCCGGTCGTAGCTGCGGGTGTGGGTGGCGATCAGCTTCTCGCCGTGGTAGATGCAGAGCCGATCGGCAAAGCTTTTGAGTAGCAGCGGCTGAGAAGCATAAAGGCTGGGAACCGAATAGCGGTTGGTATCCAACACCACACGGAAGCGGCTGCTGGTCGGTACACTCCGGATGACTCCGGTGTCGGCGGGAAGCGGCGGCAACGCATTCAAATGCGGCTTTTCCAGTGCGAAGAGTTCGCTCGGTTGTTTGTGCGTTTCCCCGTGAACGCGGACATTGGCAACCGTATCCATCCAGTGGCGTGCAGCAGTGTTCAGTGCGTTCAAGCCGGGAGGCAGTTGCAGGCCGTTGAGGAAGTTTTTCTTTACGTACCCGACACCGGATTCCACACGGCCTTTTTCGTTTGGCCTTCGCACGTTACAAGCCCGTGGCTCGAAGCCGTAGTGTGCTGCAAAGTCCAGGTAGCGCGGATGAAAGAGCGGCCTTTCTCCAGCAGGATGCTTGAGCACAGCGGTCTTAGGATTGTCGATGATAATTTTGGCCGGAACTCTGCCAAAAAACTCCAAAGCGTTCTGGTGAGCGGCCAGGAAGTGCTCCGTCGCTTCGCCGAGGCTAAACTCGAGGTAACACAAGCGGCTGTAGCAAAGCACCATGACAAAGAAAGACAGTCGCCTCCTGGTTGAGCCGACAGCCATCGAACCGGCGCAGCCCCAATCGACTTGCGCGCATTCGCCCGGAGCGAACACCAGGGTCAGGAAAGCTGGCGCGCGCACGGGCCGCACTCGACGCACATAGTCTGTGAGGATGGAGATTCCGCCGCTATAAGCATGCTCGGCACGCAGCCGCTGGAAGATTTGCGCGGCGCTATAGGGATGCTGCTCCAACCAGCGCTGGATGATTGGCTTGTAAGGATCGAGCTTGCTCTTTCGCCGGGCTCTGAGGTGCTGGCAGTAGGTCTTCTGGCGCGCCCACTTTGCTACCGTCTCTTCATCGAGGTTCAACTCACGACCGATCTGGGCAAAGCTTAAACCACGCTCCTCGTAGTAGAGCTGGATTTGACAATAAAGCTCGTAAGAGATCACGGCGAGGGCTGCTGCTGCTGCGCTCCCTCGCTCTCCAACATCTGGCGTAAAATCGCGCTGAGGGGAAGCGTTTGGCCGGTGCGCGCAACGGGTGGTTCACTGGTCGAGGCCGGCTCCAGGCTCAAGACTTGGTAGAGCGGAGATTCGTAAGCAATCAGACCCGCTGCCAGCAGGCTGCGCCGAGCCTCGCCTAACTGGGCTTCATTGAGCGAGAGCAACCGTGCCGCGGTCTTATCAGAGTAGTAGCTTAAGCCCTGCGCATCGGCCACCGTGACCAAGAGCAGGTAAAGCGCCAGCGCTTGAGGACCACACCGAGCGATGTGGCCATCGCGCACCAGCCGTTGATCGATCCAACTAAAGCGGTGCGGCACATGGCGCAGCCGTTCTGGACAAAGAACCCGTTTGGTTTTCATCGTGAGAATGCGTCGTTGTGACTCCAGAGCCTCCTGCCCAGGATGTCCTGGCCTTTGCTTAGCAGCGCCCGGGTGGTCGCGGCGATGTCCTCTTGTAACGCACTACCAGTCATCATGGAGATAAGTCCCACCATCACAGCAGGTTGCATCACCAAGACATCTTGTAACGCATCGGAGATCTCTATTCTTTTAACTTCCTCATCCTGAGCCACTTGAGTCGTGCAGAGATCTTGTAACGGTTCTTGGGGTGGAGGGTTCTTTTTGCGCCAGTACCCGGGATTGCGTTTTCGCCACTCTTTGACACGCTGGCTATTTTGCGAGCCGCTGAAGTAGTTTTGGTTCTCCGGTTTTTGCACCCAGCGGCGCTGACTTTCCGCTTTGCTCTGTTTGCGACAGGCAGCTTCTGCGCAGTAGCGCTGATGATGCAGATTGCGTCGATCCGGCAGATAGAACTCCTTGCAATGCTGGCACTTGCGCCGCGCAGAACACTTCATCGGCAAACTCAAGAGTTTGAGTTGCCGCTACTTCAAGCTCCCTGCCCAAGATCGAATAAAATTAGCTGCCGCGACGGAAGAAAACGGAACAAGACAGAACAAAATGAAGAAAAGTTCTTGTTTGAACCTTTGAAGAAAATCCTGCCTTCCTGAATCCGGTTCTTAAACCGGTGAGTTTACCGGACTATCAAATCGGCGCTGAGATCGCCGTCCTATTGCAAAAGTGGTTTGAAAAAGTTGGTTCGACTCACCAACAAAGGCTTTGGATTATTAGGACTCTAATGTCGCTGCGCTCTGCGCCCCTGGAACCGAGTCACGTTCAAGCGCTGAACATGATTACGCTTGATTTTAGAGGCAAGCAATACGCGCAAGTTCGTCGGCATTGGGAGATTTATTTAAAGCATTTATCCATTCCGGCAACGGACCCGCACTGGAACGAAAAACGCGGCGAACTTTTAGCAAACCTCTTAGTGGAAATGGGCAAGCAATTAGGCTTCAAATTCGACACCACTCACGTGACGGCTGAAGTTTATCGTCCACAATACCACGGTAAGGTGCAACAAGAATTGGATGAGATCAGGGTGACGTTTTTGCAAATACTTCGAAAGGAAAGTTTTTTCCCGGTTCTGCTTTTCCCCGGAAAGCCCCAAGCCAATGCGCTTCGTGTCGAATTGGAGCCGGTAGCGGAAGCACCTAAATCGGCGTAAAACACCCGCACCTCCGAGAATCACCGCACGCTTGACCGTCGCCGGTTCCACCGCTACATCACATACTCTTCCAGATCCTTCTTCTGGAACCGATACTCCGACGGCAATACCTGCACGAACGAGATTGCCTTCCTCCGCACCAATCGTCGCAGACTCTCGGGAGCGATGTTCAAGTACGCTGCCGCCTGTTCGGTGTTCAGGAGCGCTTCAGGCTCCCCCAGGAGCTGGTCAATCATCGACCGCAGCTCCGCCCAGGCAGTGATTTCGGTACCGACGTTCATGTGACGAGAAGAGTTTTTTCCTTATTCAATTGAGCGAGGAGTCAAGGGGAAGTCGATCCTCCTTCTACCGTAGCTTGCAGGCGTTCTGCTCTTTGAGCGCGACTTTTCACGGGATATTCACCCGCCTTTTTCAATTGTTCAATCGCCATTCTTAATCGCAGTACAGATTCATACGTTCATCTGTCAGTTTTTAATCTGACGGATTCCATCCAACTCACCTTTGAACGGGAATCCTTGGTTTTAGCGGAATTCAATGAGATGCGGAGCTTCACTTCGGGGGAGGGCAATCACTTCCTGACGCCCGCCTCCGGTCGGCATACGAGCACGGACAAATTGGAATCCGCGCTTGAGTGCATATTTTCGGGCGTTCGTCGTGAGCATCCCATCGCTTCAGCTATTTCTGAAATTGGAATTAACTCGTTCATACTATACCTCCCCATATCTACCAAATCTTCGGGCATTTCAACGATAATCGTACACTCTTTTCACGTGTTATACACAATATAAAACAAGAAATTTGATGACCTTTTCTAGCTAGAGTCCCCGCTTCGGAAATTTCAATCCATGAATTATATAAGCTATGAGTTCCTTCGCGTCTCCTCTGGCGGCGATACCCCGGAACCGGATCATCTCAAAATTCCAATTCATGGATAATATTATTTGAGAGAATAAAGGGCTGGCTGTCACAATGTACGCGCATACTCCCTGCGTGGAGAGCCGGCCTATCAATCTCTTGGTGATCAAACTCTTTCCGACCCCGATCGGAGCGCCAATGGCGGCGTTCCAACGGTAATACCACTTGGTAGTGACCATATTTAAAATGTGTCTTTGGGCGTCACGGGGAGTGCCAGGGAAGAGTGGGTGCTTATGCACGCAATTACTCTTGAGCATGAAACTCGATGGTTTGTGGTGGTGGATCGCGGTAGGCGGGGGCGTTTAAGGAAAGTTACGCCCCCACTAAATACAGGGGATTAGTGAGGTCAAGTTGAAAGGGACAGCGGCGTGGTCTCCCCACGATGAAAAGTGGCCAGCCTTCAACTGCTTTCATACGCACTGCTCAGGGAGGAAGACCCTCGATTTTCTTGAGCAGATCGAGAAAGACCACCCTGGAATTGTTGATAAGCACTGCGCGGAGAAGTGGACCTATGAAAAGGGTTCTGCTGATCGCCACGGTCGCGTGAAGGTTAATCTTCCGCAGGCGGGTGAGCAGGAGAAAGGGGAATTCGTCGCTGATGTGGCTAAAGCTCTCGCTGATAAGGAATTCTGGTTCACGTCCAACAAGCGGGTGACGCGGATCGACAAAACGATTGAAATTTGGACGAATGCGGAGGGAGTGGAGGTTGAAGGAAGGGAACGATTGACGATCTTCCCAGTGAGTCCACCGGAGGCTGAGAGCACGCTCGGCACACACATTTGCACCGGCACCACAAATTGGAAAGAGGAGGAGGGTCGGAAAATTAAGCAATTCGTGCGGCATTCGATGGATAACACAACCGCAAAGATGTTGTTGGCGGCTCCAGGACTCATCGACAGCTTGCCACGCATCGACCGCGTGCTGGATGTTACGGTTCCAATCGCCGGCGGCGGTGGCGTCTGGGCTACACCCAAGCGCGGCTATAATCCCGATCTGCGGTTGCTTCTGGATGCCGACTTCAAGTTGAGAGAGATGCCTCTGGATGAAGCTCTCGCGATGTTGAATGACATCGTGCGGGATTTCCCATTCGCCGACGATGGATTCACCGAAGCTCTCACCCATCTCGAAAATGCGGCGGAAGACTCCCCTCTCTACCTGGACATTGAGACAACAGGTCTCGATCCACGTAAATCCACCATCCGCCTGCTGACCCTTTCATCGGGTGACGGGCAAACCTTCATCATCGACCTGGACAAGGTCTACTTCCCAGATCGGCTGAGAGCTATACTGGAAAGTCGCACCATCGTCGGGCAAAATCTTCTATTTGAC
Organism: uncultured Verrucomicrobiae bacterium; assembly: GCA_963750185.1. Classification (GTDB taxonomy): domain Bacteria; phylum Verrucomicrobiota; class Verrucomicrobiia; order Chthoniobacterales; family JAFAMB01; genus JAFAMB01. Next base: position 77,197 of record CAVVPV010000019.1, on the reverse strand, counting down.
TCGGCATTCCTGAAGCACCACTTCAAAGTCAACATTACCAAGACTTGGGACACGATGATCGCCGGTCGCCTGCTGTCTGCCGGTGTTATGGAAGAAACGGAAGGAAAGGACAAGGACGGGAATCCTTCCACAATCCTGCGACCTCTGGGGAATGACCTCTCCTCTCTCCTGAAGCGCTACTGTGGCATCGAATTGGGAGAAGACCTCTCCAAATCCGATTGGTCCCAGCCAGAGCTGACTGATGCCCAACTGAAGTATGCAGCCGAGGATGTCACATTCCTGCCTCAACTCAAGAAGGCGCTGGAGGAAGCAATCGAGAAGGAGGGCATGACGGGCGCGTTAGAATTGGACAATGACTGCCATCCCGCCATGAGAGATCTCAACCTCACCGGCATGCACGTCGATCGTGCGAAATTGGAGGGAATGTACCATATCGCCAAAAGAACCCTCGAAGATGCAAGGGTAGAGGTCATTCAATTGCTCGGAAACGGCGATTCGAAGTGGAACCCCGATTCCAATTCCGATCTGCGGGAAGGGCTTGCCCGCAAGGGAATATCAGTTACCGCCACCAACAAAGAGGCTCTCAGTCCTTTCGACAGGAGCAAGGAAGTCCTCGCCCTACGCCGCTACCGCCGGGCAAAATCAGCCGACGTTGAGAAAATGAAGTCTCTTTTGGATGCTATCGATGACGACTCCCGCGTCCGCACCACTTACAATCCTGTCGGCGCGATCACCGGTCGCATGAGTGCCAGCGATCCTAACATCCAGCAGACCCCCCAAACTGACAAGAGCAACATCCGTTACGCGTTCACCGCTCCACCCGGCAAGAAACTGATCAAGTGTGACTGGAATGCAATGGAACTGAGAGCCGCAGCAAGTTACGTCAACGAGGAATCCCTCCTCGCACTGTTCGCTGCCGGACGTGATGCTCACCGTCATACCGCCGCCTCTATTTATAATAAGCAAGAAGACGAGGTCACCAAGCCCGAGCGCAGCATCGCGAAGACTGCAAATTTTAATTTGGTCTACGGCGGCAGTGCCTCAAACTTGATGGCGATTATCAATGAGGATGGGGAAGTCATCACCCTTGAGGAGGCTGAGCACATCCGTCGAACCTTCTTCCGACTCTATCCTGTGTTCAGGGATTGGCACTCCCAGACCTGGGATGAAGCCAAGGGGGGACACATCAAAGAAGAGCGAACTGCTCTTGGACACCGGCGAAAATTCCACCCGAGCTTGGAGACTTGGAAGGTTGTGTTCGCCGCGCTCAATTTCCCAATTCAATCCGCCTGCGCGGAGGTGTTGAAATTCGTCGTTCAGGATCTGCACAAACAACTCCCAGCCGGTGCGCAGATCGTCGCCTTACTGCATGATGAGATTGTCTTGGAAGCAGATGAAGCAGACGCCCCAGCTGTGATGGAGCTTACCCTCAAGACGATGGAGGAGATTGGATCAGTTGTTTTCACGCGGGTCCACACTTGGCGCAGCTCGGGAGATTGCCCGCAGCAGGCTGTCAAGATACGTCCGGCAAATCAAAAATGGCGTTAGAGATTCAACAGCACCTGCTCCAGCTCTGGACCCGGCTTCCCGATAATTACGTCGATTGGGAATAACGCACCGTCGCGGGCTGTTAGAACGTTTTGCTCGTGAAGGTCCGCAACAACCAGATTGTCGGCAGACCTATAATAAACCCGTTTGGCTCCGACGTCGCACGCTTCAAAACCCCTTTCCTTCATAAAAACAGAAATTCTATGAATCGAAGTATTCTCGCCATAGACAAACCGTTGCGAAACAACGATCCGTAGTTCGTTCCGATCCAGCCAAACTCCTTCGAAGCGTAAGTTGGTGTCGAAAAACCGATTAGAAAGTGCAATTCTCTTAAGATAGTCGAGAGCATTTCCGTCTCCTTCTCCGACAAACGACAATCCGTATCTTCGTCCATACGTGGCTTTGAATACGCGGCCGGAGCTGGGATCTAACCAAACTTCGTGCTCGCTGCACTTTGCGAACCAACGAAACCTCGCGTTCCACCGATCCGGGAGCACCATGTTCCTACTGGTCGCCCACTCCCGAAGGCACTTGATTATCTCTTCAGGTTTCTTCGGATCTGACCCAAGGCGCTCGACAATGAAAATGCAGGCTGATTCTTCCAAGCTTCGACAACTTCCGCTGCTTTTTGCTGTAAACGGTGATCGATTTCTTCAAGCGTGCGGAACGGATGCGCCCGAATCTCCGATAGGCTGTCTCTCTTGATCTTGATCACGCCAGTATTATCGACGATATGGCGAACGTATTTAGCGATTGCCAACCATCTGTGATTGGGCCCGCTGTCATCACGCTGGACGTAAACGAAGGTCGTGCCACTTGAGACAGTTGAACCGACAACTGATTTGGTCTCGATTAAAGTCATTTTACCTCGATAGCGGCTCCGGTCGTCGCCTTAACGATAAGAGATCGATTGCCTACCTCTTTTCCATTGATTGCGAATGCGAGATCATATACTCCGACTTCCGGGAAACTCAACGACGGAATCGCCCACACCATTTCACCGACCTCCTCCGGATCACCCGACCCCTGCAACATCGCATGTCCAGCCACTTTTAGAACAAAGGCCTCAGTATCTCGCTTCTTGATCGACACGTTAAATTGAACGGATTTCCCCTTTTCACTCAATCCTGACACCAAAGCCGTTACGAAAAACGGAGGAGCCAAGAATGGGAATGCCACCGCATTAAGACCTGTAAAGCAGTTAATCAGGCTTAGCTTTCCGGTCCCTGCGTCTTTGATGACTAGGTCAGAGAAAATCAGCCCCACACATTCCAAAGACTGCGGCATAAGTCAGCAATAAAAGGATCGCCGATGTCGCGCAAGATGAAAAAGACGTACTCAGAGGCCTTTCGACCGCCTCTCCCTCGCCTCCGCCTCATCCGTCTCCCCCAGCGCAAAGAACGACGGATGTTGACCGTCCTACCGAACACCGTCCCAGACCCCGTCCTTGTCGCGATAACTGATCTTGAACCCGGCGATTGATCCCTGATGCCAGTACTCGTCTTGCGCAAGACTGCCTCGATGTCGTTCGTCACTGAACGACGACCTTTGCCGGTGTCGGTGATCGCAATCGTGGCGGGCGTGATTGAGTAATTGAAATCAGCCTGGGCTGTCGGTTTCTTTACGGGGTCGAAATCGAGACTCATTGCTTGGCGCGCTGACATCGGGCAACGTACTTGATTGAACCACCGATTACATGCCTACTCAACCGATGAACTGGCCGCTATCCTTTTCAGCCTGGACACTGCCGAGACTGTTCAGCCGCTCGTGCCGGAGGTGGAACAGATTCGGCAGGAATTGATTGATGAGTTGGAGAAGCGCGGCCAGTGAGCGCGGCACTTTTGCGCGACCGGTGCTGATCTCCGACAAAAGCCTATTCTCAGATTTTGGCTGCTCTAAAACATGCCGTAATCCCCGGCGAGAGTGCTCCGCTTCAATCAAGGCGAACGCAATCGGCGATCTCTGCGATGGAGAAGCTGACCGCGCCGATGCGGAGCATTGCATCTTTGCGCGTGGCTGAAGGGAACAGGTCCTCAGCGTCGAGAAGAAGGCAACCTCGAACCTGGATGCCGCTCGCTAGCACTACCTCACAGGAGGAACCAACGGGCAATCCGAGTTCCAATCCGATACGCTGCAGCAGCTCGCGCTGTTGTTCCCGCCAAAGCGCCAGACCATCACTGGCATTGCCGGCGAATTCGAAGCTCAGTTGCCGGACCGATGTATTTGGCTCTTGCGGCTCCATTCTTCGCCGGCTCAATTCGCTTCGCTCCTGATCCGTCAATCGCGATCAAGTGCAAACGGAGCACTGGCCGTTGTCAAGGATTTATCGCGCGCCATAAGATGCCTACCGCGAAGGATGGCGGCGGATTCCGCCCACCAACGGTGAATAGCGGTACGCGCTTCTTGGACAGGAGTGGCTGATCTCAAAACCGTCCTCCGAAATAACCACACCTCTCTTGCAACATATAGCTGCACCTAGTTGTGAGATACCCTACGCCGACCTCAGGCGACCAACGCGGAATAGGAAACGTTTCTTGTTGACACCGAATAGGGCGAGGCGTCCATTTGCGTTGTCGCTCAGGACCTTTGACCAAAGCCGTTCCCTCTGCCCCCGGCGACTCAGAGAAATCCCGCAGCAGGTCGGTAGGCGACGACTAGCCTGAACTTCTCACAAGTTTTTAAACTTGTGAGAACAAAATATAATCATAACTGACACAGAAGACGTTATGTTATGACGAGCTTTACTCTCGATCCTCTACATAGCGAGATTTCTTGGGTTCGAGGGCTTTTTTCCGAATCACCGCGATTTTTCGGCGACCGATCCGATCTGTTCGCTCCTCAGAGACAAAGCTCTTGCACTTTGACCCGCTCTCGCGAGCCAACTCTTTAGCTCCGTGGGTTGGGTGCGAATATTAAGCGGGGCTGCCCAGGGCACTGAGTCGCTGGTGAACCAAGCTGAAAAGCGCTTTGAGAGGATAGGCCGAGCAGAGTTCGATGTGAATACGTCGAGCGCTCGTTTTGAGCCGAGCTGCAATCTTAAAGAGTCGTAAGCGGATCTGGCCGATCGAAGCAGACTCAAGTTCAGTGCCCTTCAAAACTCCAGCCTGCAGAGTGCTCATGATCAAGTGAGCAATGGCCGAGAACCACAGCCGCAACTGATTAGAAGCAAGCCAGTGGGTGCTCGTACGATCGGCAAAGAGATCCATTTGCTGTTCCTTGATGCGGTTTTCCATGTCGCCCCGTGCGCAGTAAAACTTCTCATACAAAGCGGCTGCTTCGAATCGAGCCGCTTGGGTCCGAGTAGCCCACCCATCTTTGGGTAGGTTCGTCACAATAAAGCGCGGATTGTCACCTTGAGATAAAATCTCGGCTTTGCCAATCACCCGTCGCGCTTTGGTCCAACTGTCCAGAGTGGAGTATTCAAACTCGGTGAAACTCCGACAGGGAGTCTCTACTTTGGTCTCCTTAATCTGCGCCCTAAGGGATTGTCACAAAATAAGTGTATCAATATTTCTTCAGAATAGATACTCTGGAGCTAATGGTTGATATAGACGCGATAAAGCGTCGTTTCGAGAGTTTGTTGCCTACAGTGGATGAGCGGATGCGCCGATTGATTGCCGCTGCGGAAAGTCTCGCCATCGATTACGGAGGTGTTTCCATTGTTTCTCGTGCCACGGGAGTGTCTAGGCGCGCGATTGCGCGTGGCATCGTCGAATTAGGCAATCCCCCAGTGCCTTCCGGCGGAGCTATCCGTAAACCGGGCGGAGGACGCAAGAGCACAGTGGAACAGGACGCGACGCTGGTGAGAGATTTGGAGCTGTTGATCGAGCCGCTGAGCCGTGGTGACCCGGAGTCTGCGCTGCGCTGGACTTGCAAGAGCGTGCGCAAACTGGCCCAGGAATTAGGTCGTCGCGGTCACCGCGTCAGCCACCGGTTGGTGGCCGAGTTGCTGCACGAGTTGGGTTATAGCCTGCAGGCCAACGCCAAGACTCTGGAAGGCTCTTCGCATCCTGATCGCAATGCTCAGTTTGAACATATCCACCGCAAGGTCCGGCGCTTCCTGAGCCAGGGTCAACCGGTCATCTCGGTTGATACCAAGAAGAAGGAATTGGTGGGGGACTTCAAAAACGGAGGGCGAGAGCTACGGCTCAAGGGGGACCCGGAGCAGGTGCGGGTCCATGACTTCGTCATTCCCGAGTTGGGACGGGTCACTCCCTATGGGGTCTACGATGTGGGCAAGAACCGAGGCTGGGTGAGCGTGGGTATTGACCACGACACAGCCACCTTCGCCGTGGAGAGCATCCGACGATGGTGGCGTTCGATGGGCAAACCGGTCTACCGCCAAGCTCAGCGCTTGCTGATTACCGCCGACTCGGGCGGCAGCAACGGCTCACGGGTCAGGCTCTGGAAGCTGGAGTTGCAGAAGCTGGCCAATGAGACCGCCTTGCACATCTCGGTGTGTCATTTACCTCCGGGCACCAGCAAGTGGAACAAGATCGAGCACCGACTGTTTTCCTTCATCAGTCAGAACTGGCGCGGCAAGCCCTTGGTGAGCCACGAGGTGATTGTGAATTTGATTTCAGCAACAACTACTCAGACTGGTTTAAAGGTGCGGGCCGAACTCGACACCAACTCCTACCCGCCAGGAGCCAAGGTATCAAACAAACAGATTGAAGAAATAAATATTCGTCCCGACTCGTTCCACGGAGAATGGAACTATACAATTCGTCCAAATACATGAAATATTTGATACACTTATTTCATGACGGGCCCTAAGAGCTTCAAAGTCGGTCTTGAGCAGCTCCGTGAGCCGATCGTTTCGTGCCAGACCCAAACAGTAGAAGACATGGTTTTCTTCGCACCAGGCCATGATCGCTTCACGTGCAAAGCCGCTGTCGGCGCGCACAATGATGCGAACTTTCTTGCCAAAACGTTGACGAATTGCCGGCACAATCTTCTGGAGTGCCTCAACGGTGCCATCACTGGCATCGCGCTTGCAATCGCGCAGCTTAGCAAAAAGGGGAATGTTTCCACAAAAGCAGTAGAGCGGCAGGTAACAGTAGTGGCGATAGTAACCGTGAAAATAAGCGCCTTGCTGGCTGCCATGGAGCGGATCGTCGGTAGCATCAAAATCCAACACGATTTCGGCACTCTTGCGTGGAATGGCTTTGACTCCGCGCTTGATTAGTAACGGCTCGATCTCGTCGGGCTGTGCCTGAATCTTATGGTAACGCGCATCGATCGCCTCGGCGCTTAACTCCAAACGATTGAGCGTGGAGTGAGCCGCCAGAGCTTTGCCCTTATCGCGTTCCAATATCCGATCCTGTCCGAGTGGATCGCTCTTGCCGGCGATCAAGCCATGGATGGGATCAAGCCGCAAATGGTCATGATCATTGAGATCTTCGTAGCCAAGCACCAGGCCATGAATCCGCTGACTGACAAGTTCCTGAACGCTGTGTTCGACATAACGCTGGTCACGGTAATCGACGAAGCAGCCGGAAAAATCCCGTAACAACCCGCTGTGGCGCTCCAGTTCGCGCAATATTAACCCACCCCCATCGCTGGAGAGGTAACCACCTCCGAAATCTACCTCTACTTTTCGGTTACCTAAGTCTTGAAATAACCAGGATTGTTCTCTACAGTCTGTCATCGAAGCGGCGTCCTTTTTGTAAAGTTTAACTTGTTGAGCACCAAGAACTTACAAAAAAAAGGCGCCGCTTTGCTAGCTTTTTTGTGAGTTTTTCGGGCTAGTCTAAATTCCCAGGAGAAAACAATGAATGCTATTGAAGTCACACAGCGACAAATAGACGCCTACAACGCGCACGATCCCGACGCCCTCATCGCCCTACATACTGAAGGGGCGACCTACCATAGCCCCCGCTTTGACCACCCTCTGAAGGGGCAAGCCCTTGCCGACTTTTTCAAATCGTTGTTTAAATCTTTTCCCGACCTGCGGCTCGAGGTGATTAGTAGCGGAGATACTGGAGGAGGCTTGGTTGCCACCCAATTGGTGTTACACGGGACGCACACCGGTCCGTTCATGGACGGCACGCCGCCTACCGGTCGCATCGTCGCCTATCCGGTGGCTAGCTTCGTTCAGGTTGAGGGCGATAAGATCGGCTCGGAGCACATATACCTTGACCGGCAGACGGTAGCTGAGCAACTGGGGCTCACACCCAAAAAAACTTGAGGCTCGAAGGACGGGTTCGATCCTAGCACGGAGAGGAAACAATGAATATACGCTTACTTGCCCTATTAGGGCTAGTTATCGGCTTTGCTTCGCCGACCTTTGCCCAACAGAAAGAGACTGCCGATCAAGAAATACGCCAGGTGGCTGACAGCCTCGCTAGACAATTAGACGAGGCATGGAACAAAAATGATGCAGCTGCCGCGGCCGCACTCTACACGGAGGACGGGGTTCACGCGTCTATTTACCAAACATCTCACGGCCGGGAGGCTATCGAAAAATCGTATGCACATGATTTCCAGCGTTGGCATCCCAACAACCATATCATTACGGTCAATCGGGTAACCGTGGCCGGCAACGGGGTACGTGCGACCGGAAGATGGAGTGAATCGCATGTGAGCGATATCGGTAATGTTCGTGGAAGCAACGCGGGCTACGTTACGTTGGTTATAGTCCGGGAGGGCAATACTTGGAAAATCCGAAAGAGCACCTTCAGCGAAAACCACGACCCTTTCAGTACCAATTAACTCCACAGGCGATTTTGGCGCTCCACAAAAAATATGACGATGCATTCGGCAACGGCGATGCCGTTGCCTTGGCCGCGCTCTATACGGAATACGGGACTTTTGTGACCCCTGACAACGGAGTAAAGCACGGTCGGGAGGCCATCGCAGAACATTGTGCAAAAATCGAGTTCCAGTTTTGGTATGCCAATAATCTTGTCAAAACGGTCGATTGGGTAATTGCAGTCGGAAATGTGCTCAATACTGCAGTAACCATCGACAGGCAAGTACTTGTGCCTTGTTCCGCTTCTCCATGCTCGAACTCCCAAAACCATCGAAGTATCGGCGCAGGCCTTCTCGTTCGACGTACCCTTGCTTCAACCCTTGCGCTCTTGCATCTGCGACATAGTGAAAAACCCTCGGGTACCTGGCCCTCAAAACGTGAACGATGTTGTTGACTGTTAGTCGATCCACGAGGAAACGAGTTGAAAGGCGGTGTGATGATTCGCCGATCAGAACCCTCAGCAGCAAATCGTCGTGATCGACGCCATCCATGATTGCCTGGCCCTTCATGAACAGATTCAGCTGCCCGGGTCCCGTCCGATCCTTCTTCAGCGTTAGATCGCCACTCGCCTGCTGTACCTGATGGAGTGATCTCCTTTTGTCTCGAAGCCACACCGCTGGCTCACCGCCTATACAGTCGCACAAACGCTCAAGCCCATCGTCAGCAAATAAGTCGGGATCGGTCGATGATATCCGGCCATCTCCGGTTTGACTGAACAACGGATACACCCGTCCGCGACGAATCGCCTTGATGATCGACTCGACACGCCTGAGCTGCTTCCCTCTTAGTTTATACTCCACCACCAGCTTCAACAACGGCCGCTGGTGCGCGAGCTGCTCAATTAAGGACTGTGTAAGCGACTTCCTACCCAGAACCTCTCGAAGCCCGAGCTTCTCCGTCATCAGAACGGAAATTTCCTTCTGCGAATCCAAGTCAATCTCGCTGCCGATACCATCGGATACGTGCCTTTTCAATTCGAGCATCCCGTCCACAAGTCGAGAGCGCAGCTCCTCCAGCCGCGCGCCATCCACGGGTGTGCCGTCCTTCTCCAGCTTCAGTAGCGTCCGTGCGAGGGGCATAGTCTGGTCTTCGAATTGCTGATTGATTTTCCGGTCCTTCATTTCCTTTTCCAGGAACGTATGAAGCTGAAGCGCAACGTCGGCATCGGTGCAAGCGTGTTGCTTCATTTCCTCGAAAGGTAACTCCATGAAGGTCTTCTCCTTCGGTACGATGTCCTTGTACGCCTTGATCTTGCGTCCCAAGAGCTTCTGCGCAAGGAACGGCAGATTGAAAAAGTCCAAATCGCCATAGCAGTCGTAGGCGGCAAGGAGTGTATCGAAGCAAACGGACGGCGGCTCAATGGCGTTGCGACGCAGTAGCGTGAAATCGTACTTCAGGTTATGACCCACGAACAAGGTCCGTTCCTTGAATAGCGTTCTCAGTCCCCGCCGAACCTCGTTTGGCGTGAGATCGCCCATGTCGTGCTCGCAGAAGGGAACGAAGAAGGCTTCTCCCCGAGCCAGTGCGAACGAGATTCCAAACAAGGTTACGGTACGCGGGTCCTTGCCGTCCGCTTCGGTATCTATCGCACACACCTTGGAGACCGCGATGCGCTCATGCAGTTCGTTGAACTCGCGGCAGTTCAGCACAGCCTGATACGATTTCGACGAGCGTTTGCAATCATTCGTGTACTCCTTCGGTTGATCCGGCGTGTCGGCAAGGGCCAGCATTCGAATCAATGAGTAGAAGCCGCGCTCTCGAAGGAGCGTTTCCTTTCCGTCGAGGTTCAATGCAAGTGAATCTGGGAGTCCAGCCGACGCCTCGGGCGGAGAGGTCGTGTTATCGCTGTACCGTTGCTCGAAGGTCTTCTGGTTGTCGACCAGTTTCTTTCGTAGGGCGGGCGACTTCATCGTGGATAAGTGCTGATAGATACCTGGGAGGGCACCATGCAGTTCCACTAGTCGCCTTGCTTCGCGTGTTGTCAGCGTCGGCCGAGCGCCATCGCTGCTCGCCAGCTCGTGCTGGCGGCCTTCGGTCAACGCCAGGTAAGTTGGAACATGTTGGACGGGAACACCTAGGCTCCGCTGCACCCCGTCCGGCGTCATCCGTTCAATCGAGCTTGGATCCTTCCCGAGATGGATCGTACGCCTCTCGGTGCAAAAGCACAGTATACTGCGATCATCGGTCACGATGTCGGAAAACCGATCGGCGTGAGTCGCCACGATTGCAAGCACCGGCAACTTCGGTTCCTCAATGACCAGTACCCCGAGTTCTCGACACAGATCGACTACCGACCGGACGTCCTTCTCGGTTGCTAATGAAGAGGCGTCGCTGCCGAATACGATAACACCAGCAGAGATGCGTAGTGAGTTCCGCAGGCGCAGGAGGTCTCGCAAGAAGCCGAAGGAGAACGTGTTGTCCTTGCCATCCACAACAATGATGGATGCGCCCCAGAATGTCTCGGTCGTGTTACGAAGCAGGAAGCGTGAGTCAATCAGAAAGGCAGACATCCCGTCACCCGTCAGTACTCTCGATAGTTTCCCGATGGAAGATTTCGATGGTCGCGGAAGAAATCAATCTCCCATATCTTCTTGCCAGCGCGCCTCGGGTCTTCTTTGAAATGCGCATTCCTCTCGCGGAAGTGCTGCGAAATCGCAGATTTCATCTCATGCGCGCTCTGGTAGTCTGAATGGTGAATCACAGTCTTCTTCATCACACCAAACACGGACTCAATTACATTGAGAAACTGAGAGCGGCTGGGTAGCGGTACCAACGTGATCAAGGGGCCTTCCTTCGTCTCCTCCGTCTTCAGATTGAAGGCATCAAGCCAGTCGACCAACGAGATGGAGTCATGCCAGGATCCGGCATCCCAGGTGATGTACAGATGTGTCTTGTCTTGATGCGCGCTGAACACGAGTTCAATTAGGTCGATCATTGCGGCAGTGTCTTTCGACCGGACATAACACCAAGTCATTTGGTTGGTTGTCGCACACAAAGCTCCGGCCAGAACGATAGAACCCTTCAGAGTCTGAACTTGGGGCACGACAAGGGCTTCGCCCTTTTTGACGAACGACCTGCCGCCATGCTTCTTGACTGGAAGAGGTCCGAGTTCGTCGATAAAGAACAACGTCTCGGTGTCTCCCAGAGTTTGCAGAGTTTGAAGGAGGAGTTCTACCTTCGCTCGATAATTTGGATCTGAACTTGTGAGAACCTGTCTAGCTCTCCGCATCGTATGCCCGGAATCACGAAGATGCCTACTCGCGGTCCTGGCAGAGATCGTCACCCCATGTTTTCTATGGAGTGCTTTAGCTAAGCTTTCTCCAGTCCAACTTGCCCTATTGATACCATAGGTACTCGGCTGACTGTGGAAGATCTCCAGTATTCGTGCTTTGATCTCCCGAGCATTGGCTCGATTGGGGAACTTGCGTCGTGTTCGCGCGCAGAGTCCAGCTTCGCCATATCGCCTGTATAATGTTCCCCACAGTTCGATAGTGGACTGCGAAATGCCAATGCCAGAGCAAAATTGGGATTGCGAGCCGCCAGTTGACTGATAGTCTCGAAGACGAGAAAGAACGTAGGCTTTTTCGCTCGGCCCGACCCGTGAGAATTTGAACGGAGGACCAATAGTCTTTGCCCGAAGCTCCGGGACCCTCAGCAGTCGGATTATAGTAGATTCAACGATCAGCGTTCTTCTCAGGTGGACAACTAACCCTTCCAACTTCTTGATCTTTGCATCGATCGCAACGTTCTGCGAAGAACATACTGATTGGAGGTAACGCCGGACTGTTGAACAACTCGGAGTGCGCCCCCAACCACGCGCCTTCATGTGCCGAACCAAGGTCTCATGATGCCGACGGTAGATCCACGAAGAGTGCCTCTTTGCCTGTCTCGCCAGGTATTGACGAACCTGCTTGGTGCGACTCCGGGGAAGTCCTGCGTCGCGTAGCCTCTTGGATAGCGCGCGGAGACGGGCCTTCGGATTGTTGAGTGCGACGTAATACCAATGCTCGAGCGTCGAATAGCTGAAGGTCACCCGCCTTCCGGTGATCGGGTGCTTCCATTTCTTTGCTGAAAGCGACTTCAGTTCAGCCACAAGTTGGCCGCGCTGGACGTCGCCGACAACGAGATGCCCAACGACCGCGAGACGGAATTCTGCCCTGAGGCGAGATGTCTCGGCCGCGGCTTCCTCCTCGTCGGTTGTCTGGGTCTGGCCTGAATTTGAGAGTTTAGCACCGCCCCTACGCCCCAGCCCCATGGTAACCGATCGGGAGCAGCCGCCGACGCTCAGCTTCATGTCTCGGGTACCACCATTCATGTCCGTCGTTTTTCTCGTGCTGACAGCCGAGCACTTGATACGATTGGTGTAATGACACGCCGTCGCCATCATGCCAGCCGTTCACGCAGCCAACGGCGTCAGACTCGATACGTCAACACGAAACTACCATAGAGAGAATATAAAGTCAGCCAAATCCCCCGTCTACACGACTTCCTTTGGCAGATGGAGGCGCACGACCCTATATCGCACCACTCGGTGGAGCGTGGTGTTGCTTTCGGCTCACGTTGCGGCTGAAGGGCGGTTAGGGCTATGAGCGCGGAGCCCCAACGCAACTGTCCGACCTGCGGCAACGAGCTTTCTGGAGCGATGGAATTCTGTCCGGTCTGCATGCTTCGCAAGGGTCTCGCCGATGCGGTTGAGCCCGGCGAGTCTTGTTTCGAGCAAGCGGTCAAGGAGACACCGGAACGGCCGACGCAACGGTTTGAGCACTATGAGCTGGTGCTGGGCGACGACGGGAAACCGGTCGAGTTGGGTCGCGGTGCGATGGGAGTCACCTACAAGGCGTTCGATGTTGATCTGCGGCTTCCTGTGACACTCAAGCTGATCAGTGAAAGATAATATCGGCGACCAATCGGCGGTGCTTCGTTTTTTGCGGGAAGCCCGAGCGGCAGCAAAGGTGCGGCATTCGAACGTCGCGTCGGTCTTCCACTTGGGCAGAAGGGGCGAGAATTACTTTTACGCGATGGAGTTTGTAGAGGGGGAAACGTTGGAGACCCTTATCAAACGCTCAGACCGGCTCCAGGTGAAGCTGGCGCTGGAAATTACGAGGCAAGTGGCTGCCGGTTTGGCCGCAATCCAGGAACAGAACCTGGTCCACCGGGATATAAAACCAACCAACATCATCGTAAAGTTGAAGGAAGGAGACCATGTAACAGCAAAGATAATCGACCTTGGGCTGGCGAAGACTGTCGGTGACTCCAATTCTGATTCTGTGATCTCGGTACCCGGGGGCTTTGCCGGTACACCGGAATTCGCCAGTCCAGAACAATTCGCGGGAGTGGGGGTCGATATCCGTTCGGATCTATACTCCCTTGGGGTGGCGCTCTGGGAAATGCTAAGCGGTCAGACGCCATTCAGGGGCTGTCCCTCTGAAGTTATGTATCAGCATCAGCGCGCACCCTTACCGCTTGAACAGGTGAAAGGTGTTCCGCAACCTGTGGTCGCTTTACTTGAGGTGCTCCTCGAAAAAGATCCTGGGCGGCGCTTACAGAGCCCAGCCGAACTCCTGAACGCGCTGCCTAAAGTCACTGATGCTGTCAAGTCACGGCGTACCATGACTCATGAAAGCCTGCGGGAGAGCGCAGATCAGCGACTCGGCGCGCCAGAAAAAGCAATTACGATTCTGACTACTCTACAAGACATTTTTGCAGCCCGAAGAGTTCGCCTGATCCTATGGGCTGCGCTCGTGCTCGTAATCGGCGGCGGAGCTATACTCGCGGTGAATATTTTCTTTAAACCCAAGAGCCACGCTCCGCAAGCCTTTGGGAGTTCCTCAGCCGCAATAACCGCCCCAGAGAGGAGTATTGCTGCTCTCCCGTTCGAGAGTCTGAGCGAAAATAAAAGCGATGCCTACTTTGCTGACGGTGTTCAGGACGAGATCCTTTCAAACCTCGCTAAAGTGTCCCAGCTTAGAGTGATCAGTCGGACTTCAGTAATGACGTTCAGATCCGACAGTCATCGGGACCTCCGTTCCATCGCGGCAGCGCTCGACGTCGGTCGCGTGCTCGAAGGTACTGTGCGAAGGGAGGGAAACCGGGTTCGAATTACAACCGAACTTATTGATGCTGAGACCGATAGAACCCTTTGGTCTGAGAGCTATGATCGAGATCTCACGGATATCTTTGCCATACAGAGCGAAATAGCCCAAACAGTCGTCGCGAAATTGAGCGCCCGCTTGTCACCGGAAGAAAAGCAGGGTATCCAGGAAAAGCCTACCGAAAACTTAGAAGCCTATGACCTTTATCTCCAGGCTAAGGCGTCGATTACGAAGCTTTTGTTAGGCACTTTGGAAAGTCCGGTCAACAATTTTTGGACGCCATCGCATTGCTCGAACAAGCAACGCGGCTGGATTCTACCTTTGCTCTCGCGTACTGCCAAATCGCGAAAGCTGACGACTGGCTATATAGGCTGAATATTGACGACACGCCCAAGAGGCGTATGCACGGCGACGCGGCTGTTAATGAAGCCTTACGGCTCAAACCGAATCTCCCTGAGACTCATTTGGCAGCGGCATTGCACCTGTACATGTGCTATGGGGATTATCAGGGAGCGCGCGTTCACATCGCGATCGCTGAGCGAGCTTTACCGAATAGTGGTGACGCCCTTGCGTTGGGCGGTTATCTCGACCGACGGCAGGGTCGCTGGGCGGAATCCACGAACGATTTCGAACGAGCATGCAACTTGGATCCCAAAAATTCTGAGATTCTTATGCAGCTGATGTATAACTATTCGCTCCTCAATCAATATCGCGATCTGGAGAGGAGCCTTGACCGCCTAGTCGCACTAGACCCCGATAACCCTAGGTGGAAAGTCTACAAGGCTTGGATAAGCGTTGAGGAAAAAGCGGAATTGAGTGATTTGCGTGCCGCTCTCGAAGCACTTCCTTCCCCGATCAACAATAACGAGACAGTGTTTACGTCGCGTATTTACCTTTCAATTTTCTCCCGCGACTGGACGAAAGCGAGAGAGCTTGTCAGAAGTAGCACGAACGAAGAATTACCTTTTGGTTGGGGTGGTCCGATGGTTCCTCGTGTGTGCCAGGAGATCCCGATTGCGAAATATCAAGGAGAACATCCAGAGATGAATGCTGAGTTTCTGGCGGCCCGCAACCAGGTCCTACGGAAAGTCGAAGGACATCCCGGAGATGCGACGCTACTCAGCGCGCTTGGCCTAATTGACGCCTACTTGGGTCGCAAACAGGACGCACTT
This sequence comes from uncultured Verrucomicrobiae bacterium, assembly GCA_963750185.1. GTDB lineage: Bacteria > Verrucomicrobiota > Verrucomicrobiia > Chthoniobacterales > JAFAMB01 > JAFAMB01. The sequence goes on along the minus strand of CAVVPV010000019.1, from coordinate 61,631 downwards.
CAAGAAACAAAACGTGCGGTGGAAATGTTACCAGTTTCTAAAGATGCATTCCATGGTCCTCCACTGGTGGTTAACCTGGAAATAGCCTACGCTTTGACGAATGAGCCAGAACTAGCCTTTCAGGCGCTAGATGTTTCGATAAAAACGCCAGCAAGTGGCATAACTTACGGGCAACTTAAGCTCGATCCTCGTTGGGATCCTTTGCGCACCGACCCGCGCTTCGAAAAATTGTTAGCGCAGCTCGCGCCGAAGGAATAGGCAACGAAGCATTGACAGACTGGCGCAGATCGCGCTGCCCTCCATTGAGCATAGTCCCGAGACATCGAATGTGGTGGTTGTCCAGCGGTTCCGCCTAGGGTGTTCTTTCCACCACGGGAAAATTGCGTTTTGGTGTCTCGTCTCATGCATGGGGTGATCCGTAGATTCTCGTATGCCCAAACGCACCATTATCTTCGGCAACGCTTTTCAGTACGAACCCAGCACCGGCGACCTCTCCACCACGGAAGAATTCGGGAGCATTCTCATCGGTAAACTCGACAAGTATCTCTCGCAGAATGAAGTCCAAGCAGCGATTCGGGAGTTGGGTGAGTTTTTGGAGCAATAATCAGATCGCTGATTTGAGCTTGTTCGCGGGAGGAAGCCGGGGAATCGGCAAAGAGGGAGGGGCTCTCCCCCCTCAAACGCTCCTCGAGGGCAGATAGATAAACCCTCCAGCTCATTATGAGCGCCTATATCGAATCCTGGAGAGCCCGCAGAGCCCTTTAGCAGTTATGATCGTAGATCGTGCGCATCTCCGCACCTCGGGCGGAACGGGAATATCGGGAATTCATGCTTGCGTGCAAACCGGGGCATCGAGAATGAGACTCAATGTTTGCCGGGATGCAGACCAGTTCTAGGGTGGCGCTCACAAACTGTACTTGGAAGAATTGCTTCGGATGGTCGAAATCGCGTCATTAGGGAATGCGGAGAATCGGCTTGCAGGTAGCCACTCGCGGTGCGATGCTAGTGTGCCCCAAGGACAGGGGTCATCGGCGTTACGCCAAGCCCAGGGGAGAAGGGACATAGTTTTTGCAACCCTTTTTGCGTCTCGCCGATCACATTAGCTGAAGGTCAGTTCGACTTCAGGCTCGATATTCCGGTTTGCGCTATTGCTTGCACGGAAATGCATCCCGGAAATCAATTCGAACTTCCACGCTGAGGAATAAATACAATGGATGCTAGCAAGATTATCCAGAAGAATAACGATGCCTGGAATAGGCACGATGCCGACGCAGTTATGGCTTCATATGCTGAAGGCGCGACGTATATCCATTTCCGTGCGGGCAAGATTACTGGAGAAGCTATTGGCAAGTTTGTCAAAGCGGTGTGGGTGGCCTATCCCGACGCTTCAGTGGAGATTATCAGTACCGGTGACACCGGAGGGGGCTTGGTCGCCACCCAGTGGGTGATGCATGCCACCAACACCGGCCCGCTGCCAGACGGCACACCGGCTACTGGCCGCACCGTCGCACTTCATGGAGCTTCCTTCGCTCACTTTGAGGGAGATAAGGTTCGCTCGGAACGGGTCTATTTCGATATGCACAATTTGTTTGAGCAGCTGGGACTCAAACCAAAGTAAACAGCCTTTTAGCAGGCAATCGAAGGTGTAGCACTCAAGGAATCAGATTGGATACTTAGATGCTCTCATGGCTCGGGATTCCCGCTCTTTCCCGAGTTGCTCCTCCCGATGTTGGCAGAGGATTTCCGCGACTCGTTCGGCGCAGGCTCCGGGGGTTGTGATTTGCCTGTAATGGAGCCCAACGGGAAAGGCAATAAAAGGTGCTCCGGCGCCTTTTCAGGAAAAGCCCAGGGGGATTCAAACAGCCGGGGAAGAGCTGAAGCGAGCGAATCAAATCCTGAAAGCGTTGCTGGAAGAGTACAAATGTTCCGCCCATAGCCCCTCTGCGTTGATCGGGGAACGCAATCGGAATCAGTCCCAAGGGATTCAAACAAGCTTGGGAGAGGTCGGAGCGAGCGAATCAGGTCCTGGGTGCATTGCTGGAAGAGTACGGATACCGGTACGGATACCGCCGATCCCCCGGCAGCGTTAAACTTCCCCGTCGTTAAAGCAGCGGACCTCATAGGCCGCCCAAAATAGCATTCGGTGGACAGACTGACGTCGGGCAATACTATATTGCGCTTGCGTCTGTACTTAGCAGGTCTGTTGTCGGGATTTGGTCAAGATTGCATTGACTGTACCCAGCGGGAATCCGGTACTCTTCGCGATTTTTCGCGCTCCGATTCCGGCATGCCGGTTTAGTGAAAGGACCTTCTGGACAGTCTCTTCGGGAAGCGGCGGTCTGCCGAGCACTCTTCCTTTGGCTCGCGCTACCTTGAGACCAGCAATCGTTCGTTCCGATATTCGCGCCCGTTCCTGCTTTGCGAGCGTCGCGAACATCGAAATCATCACGTCCTTGAACGGTCCAGTTGAGTCCAGCCATTGCTCTTGATAGGAGACGTACTCCACCCCTTTCGACTCAAGTCGCTGGAGATAGTTAAGCGTCGCTCGTGTGCCCTCCCTGGTAAGCCGGTCCAACGCCCAAAAGACCAAAATGTCGAACTTCCTTTCATGAGCTGACTTAAGCATCGCTGCGAAGCCAGGACGATCTTTCTCACTCTTTCGTCCGCTCATCACGTCCTCAAAGGTGTGGACAAGCTTCCAACCTCGACGATCAATAAAAGGCAGAATCTCGCTGCGCTGATTGTCCAGCTCCTGGCTTTCCGTACTAACTCTCAAATAGTAGGCAACACGCATTTGACCTTCGACGCTCATAGCACATTTTCGCTGTGATACATTATCGGCTAAGCTGGTTAAAAATTTAAGAAAAGTGTCATCGAAAAGGACCGATTTGTATGATGGCTTAGCTCCCAGTTCTCGCCCTCGTAAATTCATGCTGTTTTTGCATACCCTTTTATATGACACCCTCGGATTGAGGTTGCAGAGCAAGCCGCTGACGGACAAAAGCCCGCGAGAAAGAGGAAGATGCACTCGGCTCTGCGGATAAATTCCAGATTTAAAAGTGGATGATTAACGCCAGAAACGTTTACCCGACTCTCCAGGGGAATCTCAACAAGGCAATTAAAAAGCGAGATAGGTTTCGGGGAAATCGATCCCACAGGAGCTGTGATCTCCAGAATGAAGTTTAAAATGTTTCCTGACGTCCGTCGAGCTGCCCAGGAAAAATGACTGGGATCGTTACGATCTAATAGAGAATGTTGATGATGCTCGCACCTTATACATTTCACGAGGAAGGCAAAAGCCAGGGGGGTCATTCCGGCTTTCTTTCTCTGTCTCCCTCGTCTGCTTCGGTGGCATCAAAGATGATCTTGCCGGTTGTTCTCCGATCCGGCTGAGTGATCATCGCCTCAGTGGAATATCTGACATAACGATCTTCTTTTGAGGATCCACGACACCGGCTTCGGCGAGCAAGTCCCAGAATGCCTCGCACGTTGCTTGCGTGTATTTGGTGGGACCGATTATGATCCGTTCGAGTAGTGCAGGAATCTGAGCGCCGACAAACCCCTCTTCGGGAACGTCATTCAGGGGAATTTTGTAAACCGGCTGTGGCGTACCTTGAACGACCTCGATAGCTCGGATGAGATGCTTTGATGGATACATTCGTGGAGAATAGAAAACACGCCACTCTAGTTCCTCCGCAAAGCCGGGATGTTTGGTGCAAACGACCCCGAACATAAACACGTTGAAGACGTAATTCTTTACGACCTCTCGCCCTTGGCTTTCGAGAAAATCGGCAGCGCAAGCCATTTTTTCGCCTATCTTTGCAAATTCGGTCGCAAACGCCTCGTCAGATAGATATGCAACCGGACTGGCGTAAGCTTTGAGGACATCTGACGGTGCAATAAATACCGCGCTGTTCATGACCAATGCAACCCCACTCGTGTCGCCATAAGCTCGCCACATGGAGAGGCGACCGATTTTGTCCTCCTCATCTTTGTGCTCCGAAACACATGTGAAGTAGGTGTCCAATAAAATGTGCTGTGTCCAATCGTCGAAGAGTTTCTCAATTTCCGGGCGGAGTCCTGGAAACAAGTTATCGAGAGTCAATTTGAATCTGTCGCCAGCGGCACTGCTATAGGTTTTGAGTAGACAATTCAGCCCATGACGAACCTCCATGAAGTCGTTCATGCAGGTCGATTTTCTCATCCAGACTTGCCTCTTTCTTAGGATGTTCATCGCGGCTTCCGCACGGGTATAGTGGACGAATCGAGTTCCCTGTGACAGAATTCTTGCCTGCTGCGCGGCTGCATACGGGTGGAAGATTTGCCAGAGCTGTTCTTGGTCAGGAGTCAGTTGCATTTGGTTTGCAGCGGCGCTTTCATCATTTGTACATCAATCGAACGTCAGCGATAGAGTCGGACGATCCCTCTGCCGCCAGACTGCCGCTGCTCCCGCATGAAACGAAAGAGGGTCGCCACATTCGGCGCATAAGCTTGCGCCTGCCTTGTAGCGCTTGGGACAAATGTAACGCCCCAGTGATTCTCGCAGATGTAATAGTCTGAATATGGACGATGGACATCATGCGCTCAAAGGTTCACCGCAGACCTACATTGTCCTTTGTCAGCAAAGACGAGCCTGCAGAGGATGGTGGCGAATTCGTCGCCCTTGGTCGAGAGCGACTGGTGTCTCTGGTTCCACGAGCTTCCCGAATTCTTTCAACCAGGGTGCTCACAGGTTCATCTTTCGGATCTTGCGGCACAAGTTCACCGCGAAATGCTTTGGCGAGGATTGATTGTTTAAGACCGTCCACGTACTGCTTCGCCTTTGCGAAACGAGCTTCGATTTGATCGGCTAAAGAGAATAACTCGTCTACGCGGCGGACGATTTCATGTTGTTCAGAAAGCGGAGGGAGGCGGAGAACGACACTTCGGATATTGTCCAGGTTCAATCCTGGTTTTCCTTGACCATAGGCGGATGACCTTAGCTGTTGGCGACCGTGCATAGGACTAATGATGGACAAAAAGACGAATTTGCTAAAGCGGACGTCATTTAACCTGACCAGAGCAACATGCTGATTGACGTAAGCTTCCTCAATCCGCCTTTGAACCAGAGCCGATCTCGTGACATTTGCTCCGGTAATAGTAATGAGAATGTCGTATAGTTGGACCTTCGTCCTTACCCCTTCACTCCTTTCGGGCAATTGCACATATACTGGTTCATCGAGGTCGAGGACGTCGGAGTTGATGTTCTGAGCCCGGACGAAAATTGCCCCCGATTTCGCGTAATACTTTGCCCATCCACGCGAACCGCTTGTTACGAGTTTCACAAGGGCTCCGAGATTGGTTATGCACCATTCGTTCGGACAATCACTTCCATCCGATAGTGACCCAACGGCATTGTCAATTATGTAGGAGCTGGCGTTACGGTTCTCACCTCGCCAACCTGCCGTCAATTGCCCAGAACACGCAGCAACCAGTACAGATTCCCGGAACATTTTGAGCAAGATCGGAATCTTCGCCAACCGCTTTTGGCACGAATCCACTTTGTCCAACAACTTCTCCAGCTTCGCCACGATGCGGCGCTGTTCAGGAAGCGGAGGAACCGGGATCTCGATCTGTGTAAAGTGCTCGCTTTTCAGATTGTTGATGTTCGTTCCTGCCGCGAGTTCAGAAATTTTCGACCGATAGTACCGGGTTTGAAGGAAGCGCCCAAAAAAGAGACTATCGATTCCTGATACGGGTCTAAGCACCCCGCAGAAGGCACCAAAAGCGCCTGACCAATCATCGTGTGCCTGAGCTGTCTTGCCAACCACTTCCTTGCTTCCACTCGACATCGCAATAAGTACGTCGCCCTTTCGTATTCTTTGCTGATTGCTGAGCCGACGGGCTGGGACCCAGACTAAGTTTGTAAATGTGAGAGAATCATCTTCGATGTTGTTTGCTCTAAGAATAGGAAGATAGCCTTCCATCCTTTGGAGGGACGCGTCGGAGCGATTGTACGAGACACCTCGAAATCTCTCACAGAGTGAATCGAGCGAAGCTGATGTCCAACCCGGCGGCAGGTTGCCAGTCACTTTTCCACTCCTTCTTCCTTCTCCACCAACGCGACAATTTCCCGTAGATCATCCACCACAGCCTCCAATTCCGTAATGGCTTCGCTCGCGAGGTCCTGCGGCTCAGGTAACTCGTCACTATCTTCGAGCGATTCATCTTTCAGCCAAGTAACATCCAGCTTGTACTGGCGATCTTTGATTTCACTGATGTGGAACCGGCGAAAGCGACCATCTTCACCAGTGTCCTTTCGCTTGCTTTGACCGTAAGGATCAGACCCGTAGCGTTTTTCGAATTCTTCAAAATGCTTTGGCGTCAGAGGGCGATCCTTCTTCGTGATGCCGGGAACATTCGAACGTGCGTCGAAGATCCAGACGTGCTCGGTAGATTTGCCCTTGGAAAAGAAAATGACGTTTGCCTTAACGCCCTGACTATAGGGAGTAAAGGTACCTCGGGGCAGACGAAGGACTGTGTGGACGTCGCAATCCTGCATTAGGATCTCAAACACTTCACCGGCTTTGCCTTCGAACAGGCAATTGTCGGGAAGCACGATTGCAGCGCGACCTCCTGGCTTCAGGGCGGTCAGTACGTGCTGAACAAAGTTGAGCTGCTTGTTGCTGGTCTCAATTGTAAAATCTTCCCGATCCGGCGCTTGGTTTGCTCCTTTGGTTCCGAAAGGCGGATTGGTCAAAATGACGTCGTATCGCTCGCCACTAAAAGGCTCGTAGATCGTGTCACCGAGATAGATTTTTGGCTCGACACCGTGAAGAAACAGGTTCATCAAGGCAAGACGCCTTGGGCGAGCTACCAGATCCTGACCATAGTAGGTCGCGGTCCTGATGCGTTTTGCCTCAGATCGATCAAAAACACCACCCGAGACTTCAGGGGAAACGAGCCACTCGTAAGATCTCACCAGGAACCCGCCGGTGCCGCATGCCGGATCACAGATCTTAAACTCTGGTTTGCCGCGTGGGTCTGGTTTCATCACACGAATTATCGAATCAATGAGCACACGCGGCGTAAAGTATTGACCCGCGCCTTTCTTACCCTCGCTCGCGGCTTTTTCGAGCAAGCCTTCGAACGCCGCACCCTTTACATCGACGTCCATTGAAGACCAGTCTTCCTCATCGATCATCGCGATGACACGTTTGAGATTTACCGGGTTATTGAAGCGCGGAGTTGCCTGAGCAAAAATGTCGGCAAGCAGTCCACCGGCTTCCCGCAGCTTTCGCAGAACTTCAACGTAATGGTCTGTGAGCGCAGTTCCTGAGAGGGCTTTCAGACTCGTCCAATCGTTGCCCTTCGGCACTTGAACGCCACGCTCATCGCTCATCTTGAGGAAGAGCAGATATGTCAATTGTTCGATGTAGTCGCCGTAGTCGATTCCATCGTGGCGCAGGGTGTGGCAAAAGCCCCAGAGTTTGTTTACGATGTCGGACATGGAAGTTTCTTCAGGATGGCTATGCTGCCAGGGCTAGGTTGAGTTCATCGATCAATTTTGGCAATTGAGCACCGAAAAGTCTCCGTGCCCGAGTGACACCGCCGCGATCAGTAAAGACCGGTTGATTCTCCAGGTCATCGAGGTCGATACTGAGATTGTTGACCAGGTGGCTCTGGATAAAGCCAAGCCATTGCAACTGCTCCGACGAGAACTCGTGCCGGGATCGAATGCTGGCAATTGCTGCTTCGACCCTCTCTCCTGCGGTCAGGATTGGAAGCTCCTCCCGTGCGGCATGCTTGACCATCGATATGATGTCGGCCAACTGCTTGTGGTAAACGCGGGCATGCGCCTCTGTCAATTTTGTTTCATTGAAATCGTGCTGGCGGAGAGTTTGCCGAAGTTGTTCGAGCGCCTGGGGGTTCCAATCTTTAGGGCGTTCAAGCAGGATCTTAATGGCTGCAATTTGATCCTGGTTCTTGCGGACGAATTTGGAGAAAGCATCCAGGTAATCTGAAGCAGTTGCATGCTCCCCGAAGCGTTCTTCTACGCGGGAGGACACCTCGTCCTGGGTTTCGTAGCTAACCCAAAAGGACCGCTTCGCTCTCGGATACTCGACCAGGAGTTTCTGGAATTTCTGGTTTCGTAACAGCTTCATTGCCTCGGTAAAGTCTTCGCGCAGAGAACACAATAGGTCGCCCGCGAACTTGCCAATATCCCCGTCGGGGATCCATTTTGCGAACTGCACACGCGCCTCGCCGCTCATATCCTTTTCAATCCGTCGCAGGCGCTTGACGAGCACATTGGAGTGATACTTGCGATCAATATTCTGCCAGATGTTTTCGATAATCTGTGGAATCGAAAGCACCGGCTTCTGCGGCGATTCGATCTTGAAATTGCTGACGTCCTTAAAGTAGCGAATCAACGTCCCGTCGAAACAGTCAAACACGACAAATTTCGACTTGTTAATGTCGTCGCACCGGCGCGTGCCACGCCCCAGCATTTGCTCCCACAAAATGCGGGATTTTACGGGGCGCAGGAAAACGATGAATTCCAGTGCGGGGATATCGACACCGGTTGACAGCATGTCCACAGTGACGACGATCTTCGGCTTGGGTCGATTGCGGAACTCGCGGATTCGTTGAAGCGGACGGTCAACGTTTGGATTCCCGGTAATCTTCTGAACAAAGTCATCGCCTTGGTTGAAGACCTCGCGGCAGATTCGAACCAACTGATCCGCGTGTGAGGCATGCGGAATATCGTTGACCGCGAAGATCAGAATCTTGGGGAATCGTTCGGTCGCTGCTTCGTGGGCGTAGGCATGCTTGGCAACTTCCTCGATGATCTTGCGATTGCTATCCGGGGCTGTGATCTCGCGCTCAACCTCTTCGGCGGAAAAAGTCCGCTCATCCTCGACTTCGTCAAAGAGTTCCTCACCGGTGTCGGTGTCGATTTTCCCCACCCGCTCGCCTTCCTTCAGGAAGACGCCGTTTATTCTAACCTTTGACTTAATGAGTACAGCCTCGTAATCGACCAAGTAACCCTCACGAATGGCTTGCTCGACGCCGTAACGGAACACCGGTTCGCCGAAGATGGCGACAGTGTGAGCGGCGGGCGTTGCCGTAAGACCTACACGGATAGCGTCAAAATGCTGGAGGGTATCACGCCAAATACTCAACTCTTGAGCCGAGTAGCCTCGATGACATTCGTCGGCTACAATAAGGTCGAACGCATAAATCGGGATGTCGAGCTTGTCTGCGTCGTCGTCAAAATCCGGATCATCCGTCTGCGGAAAAGCAGCCTGCGCACCGAACAGGTTTCTCGCCATGCGCTGAATCGTTGACACGTAGACGAAGGTATGGCTCAACTTTGGCGCGGTCAGATACTCGTTTGGCAAAACCTTTGGATCAAACGGGGAATCGTCTCCAAAATCTTCGCGTTGAAAACGCTGGCTGTAGATTTCGTACTCTTGCGTGAACTTGTTGCCTTTCGGCGTATTGAAGGCATTGAATTCGCGGACTGCCTGTGCCGCGAGTGCTTTGCGGTCTACCAGGAAGAGGATTTTTCGGACCAACTTCGACTCAAGGAGACGGTAGATTTGGGCGACCGTGAGAAAGGTTTTGCCTGTTCCTGTTGCCATGGCAACCATCAGATCGCGTCGCCCGACAATTATTTCCTTTTCGACCGCTAAGATGCAGGACCGCTGATAAGTCCTGAGCCGCTCAATCCGCTCCGGCGGCGTCTGGATGAGCCAGTCGATGGCAGGAGTGGAGTCTTGGTTGAATAACCACTGTAGCGCTTCCGGTGAGTGAAAGCCCTTAAGTTGTCGCGAAACACGCTTTGCAGGTCGGACGTCAAGGTGCCAGATGATTTCGCCGTTGCTCGCATACAAGAAGGGCACCCGTAGCCCACCCCAGTTCCCAACTCCATTGAAAGCGCCTTCGGCATAACGTTTTGCCTGCTCAAGGACGTTTTGCGGGTTCACCGTTACCTTCTTGGCTTCGATAATTCCGAGTAGTTTGCCGGAGACAAATAGGGCATAATCCGCAGGACCGCCTGCAGTGGGCAGTTCCTCAACCGCAACCTTATCGAGCGAACCGAGACTGATCCCCTGGGAATGTCTGACGATCCTCCAGCCGAGCGCGGTGAGCCGAGCGTCGATGCGCTTTTTCCGGGTTAACCACTCGCTCTCGCTTATCATTGATGTAACTCATTCAGTTCTTAAAGCTGAGAAGAGTCGGGTAAAATTCCGAGGACAGCAGACAATAGGATACCAAAACCTGCTATGGAAATTCTACCGCTTTCTTGAGCGAGCCGTGATCAGGAAGGTAAAAGCGAGAATTCTTGGAGCGGCAATGGCGGGAACGGGCAAAAATGAAGGGGGATCTGTCATTGAGGGAAAATCCTCCAATATTTCTCTGCATCCCGTGCCCGAGGGATATCCAGATAATTGCGCTCTATGACGGCTGAAGAGTTATTCGCTTCCAACGCCGTCTTATCGACGCTCTCGTGGAAAGCAACGTGCATTGTGATAAAAGTGTGCCTCCCGGCATTATCAGGAATGGTGACTCCGGCGCGGACGGCAGCTTCCCGGATTAAATTGCGGGTCGCGGTGGGGCTGGGTGATCCGAAGGAGGCTCCCGCACGATTGATTGATGTCGCGGGCACCAATAAGGAACCGCTCTCCTTCACGTGGGGACGGAGCCATTCCAGGGCGTTCTCACTCAGAGATACCTGATAACGAGTCTGGTTCTTGCCTTTGTGTTTGGGCACAATCACCCGCTTCTCATCGAACTTCACATCGCTCCAATCCAACCGTTCCAGTGTTGCGCGGCGAATACCGCAAAAGAAGCTCAAGGTCAGGACCGGAATGGTTTTCGGATCAGCGGCACGGAATAGACGTTCCGTTTCCTCGGCGGAAAGAATAGAGATCTTGTCCTCTTCAGAGTAACGCTTGCGGAGGGGCTTTATCCTGGAAACAGGATTGACTGTTGCGCATCCAAAATCGACGGCAAAATTAAAAACCTGATTTGCGTATCCCTTGTGCTTGTTCTTCGTCTTCGTTGCCAGGGGAAGGCTTTGAAACCATTCACGAATGTCCTCCGTCCGAATTTCACTTACGAGGGTATCACCAAAGCGGGCTTCCAGCTTTCGGAGGGTCTCTTCCAACGATTCCGCGTGCCGGTCGCTTACCTCATTCTTTTCGAGACGGCGCTTGAACTCCTCCCTTACCTGAGTCGCAAGGGTGCTGAAGGGAACAGAGGCATGATGTTCTTTCAGGTAGTGGACGTAATGATCCACCGCATCGTCAATGGTTCGGTTGAAGGGGGAGAGTCGTTCGATTGCGTTCAGGGCACGTATGCGGTTGACTGGATCAAGGGACACCTGCGTACCGTGCGCGATGAGTTCGGCGTTCCGATCTTTCGCCGCCTGCTTCGCGGCTGTCTCCGTTTTGAACCAGAACTGTTTGCGGACACCGTTGACGAAACCAACGATGCGCCATTGATTGTTGGCGGATTTGCGAACTTCAAAAAGGGCAGGTCGAGGACGAGGCATACACCAGTGAGCACGGGTGTTTAACGTTATAACGTATCATAACGATAAAAGCAAATATGAGGTCGTTCAAAGTCGTCCATAGTAGTCTCCTCCCCCTAGAGCCCCACGCGTGAATACGGGTTCGATCCCGTCCCCGCCTCATATCCCTGATATTAAAGCACTTACGACGGATAAAATAGCAGGAAAGCTCGAGAATCATAACGAAAATCATAAAGAAACGCCGACGCTAATACTTGTCGCGGAATGATTGGCTTAAACACTTGATCAGTGTGTTGGGTCGCAAGGAAACGACCGATGACTGCCCCCATCTGGACGGTCGGTCCCTCTCGGCCGAGGGCGAGACCGGCGCCCATCGCCAGCACGCCGCCAAGGAATTTCACGGTGATCAGAATCAGGGGCGGACGAATAGCCCAAGCCATTCGTTCGTGAGCCATGGTTTCGGGTTTGAACGAAAACGTCTCTCCTTCGTGGGTCAGGAGACGAAAGAAGTTATTGAGACGAAGAGCGTTCCCGTTACATCTTTCAAAACCCCTGTTCCGCCATCTAACGTTTAAGATTGTCCTGCGAGGCGGTTCTCCACGAACCGGGCAAACCGATTCCTAGCATAAGTCAGAACCTGCGAATGACGATAGGCATTATCCTCGCCAGCTTGGCCCCGCCGGTTGAAGGCTCGACTTACCGATCCAGGCAGCACTGCGATACGCGATTTTTCATCTCCCGCTCCCAGCATGGCTGCAAATATGATAATAGATTGAACGGTCGAGCAGACACGCGGTCCAAACTACCGGTTAAGGCGGTTCGGGCGCGCGTGCACGCTCTTTTCAACTCCTCGGTTGTACGCGGCCCGGACCGAATTTTCAATTCTGAAGATTTTCGTTCGTTTCGAGAAATGAGCTATCGCCACGTTCATCTTGGCGGCACAGCCTGGCTCAGCCCGTTCAGTAGCCTTGTTCACTTCCTGAACAGCATGAGCGTAGTCAGACCCTCCAACGTCAGCATGTTGCCCATCCCACCGGACAGCAGTCCAGACTCCCTTCCGGTCCCCGCACATGAGCTTGAAATCAAGCGCATAATCCCCACCTCGTGGCGTGACCGGTTGATCGGTGAATTTGCGAAACTCCCGAATTGCCTTCAACAGTTCGCCTAATCCAGCCGCCGAATCGCCTCCAGCTGTTTTTCCCACGCCTAAACCATTACCTAGTTTCTAAGGTCTCACGCACGAAAGTGGCTATAGCAGTAATCCTCACCTTGCAATGTGAGCGGCTGATCGGTGGACTTGCAAAACTCAAGGATTGTCTTCACTAACTCGCCAAACGTATCGAGGCGCCTGATACGACTGTTTGCCGGCTTCACGCATCGCCTTCAAGGTCTGTTCAGTAGTAAGCAGTACAGTCGTCTTGATGGCTTTGACATGACCTGGCGAGATAACTGCGAGGACGGCTGCCGCTACAGTGGTCTCATCGAGCATCTCAGTGATGAACACGCCATCATACTCGCCAAACGCATAGTAGAAAACCAGCAATCGCCCTCCGAGCTTCTCAACGAGCGAGCGGAGAACTTCTTCACGGTTCTGTGGATCCTTGGCGAGCGCTGCCCAGGCCTCGGTGGTGTAGCTAAATTGCGTCATGTAATGAGGCATTGTATTCCTTTCGGGGGTAGGAGAAGTTTGTTCGTTGTAACCAACCCCCTAGTTTGAGTCACTCAAGCGAGGCGAGTCAATCCGAATCTTGGACTTCGACCAGCAGCCGACGTGAGGAACTCTAGTTTTTAACTATCAACCATTGCCTTGTGTGCTATCGTCAAACAGGGGGGCTATGCAGAGGTCGCCAGTCAGTCATCCGTAGACTTGGGTGACGGCAGTGACTGGGGGTCAGCCGAGAATGGCACGTGCGCCTTAACTTCGCGCCATTCGGGTCAGCCGATTACTTATGACTTATTTGATTCTTTAAGACTTTCAGGGTTTGGGCCTCGTTGACCTTGGTTCGTCGAATCGTCTGGGCCACCGAATTGCTGCTGGGCATGCGGAATAAAGCCGTAATTTCATTGTGACTCAATCCCGCGTGATCCCAACACAATATAATGGCGCACCGCCGCGCCAGATTGTTACGGATACTGCCTTCTTTGAGCCTCCCCCAATGCCTTCCGTTCTTGCATCGTAAGTCTCTGATCACCTTTCAGGACTTGGCGTTGCTTACTACAAGTCCAGCAGCGGCAATGTTTAGGTTGTTCTTTAAATCGGGCGATAATTCTTGGATCGAACCAGCAAGGACAGGAAAGGTTGTCGTAATGCTGGTTGCGATCTTCAGATAACCGGCGATTTAAGTGTCTCCGAACTTGGTGTCTTCGATATGCTCGTGATCTCATGTTTCGTCATTTTGGAGAACGATGTGTTTTGCCAAATTTGCACGAAAATCTCTCGCGGCCGTCAAACACTCGGCTGTGAAGGCTGGCTGATCGGTTGCGCCGGCATCAGCCGGGTCAGCCGTTTACTTATGACTTATTTGATTCTTTAAGACTTTCAGGGTTTGGGCTTCGTGGACCTGGTTCGTCGAATCCTCTGGGCCACCGAATTGCTGCTGGGCATGCGGAATAGCGCCGCAATTTCATTGTGACTCAATCCGGCGTGATCCCTACACAATGTAATGGCGCACCGCCGCGCCAGATTCTTACCGATACTGCCTTCTTTGAGCCTCTCAAGATCGCATTGAAAGTGCTGACTCACACGCGCCACGACCTGCTCCGCTCCAAGAGCTGACCAGTCTCTGTTCTGTCCGTAATTCTTGGGCCACTCGACTCTTTGATTTCAATGATCCTTGAGTTTGCGCAAAAATCCTTCCCCTCCCAATACCTGCTGCCTCTTAACGGCTTCGAACGGATACCGTACTCTTGAATCTGCCTTGAAAAAGGTGCCCGACTACCTGATGCCGGCGATTAAAGAAGACCGCGTACGCGCTCTTCAGCTGATGCATCCACTTTGAAAGGTTCCCATCCGGTGTCGCCGCCACCAGATGGAGTGATTCTACATCATCACATAACATTGCACTTTTACCTTGTAGCGCTCTGCGCCTTCGCTCACATAGTCCAGGAACTTCGACCGATCTCGATCGTCCCGGAAAATCTCTTCCCCTCGATCTCCCCGTGCCGTGACGTGGTGCACCGCACCAGCAAACTCAATCCGAGCAGGTCGTGACACCCTTCCCGGTAATCACGTTTAAGTCATAAGTCAACGACTGACCGCTTGTTCTACTGCCTTACACTGCTGTCCAAGATAATTTGTAGCTGGAGATAGAAGTGCTGATTTTAGGCGGTTTGGCGTGCGTTGGAGGTTGTTGCTCGAGAAGAACCCCGCTCAGGCTCTTGTTGGCATCCGGCTCGATGGGCAACGAAAAGCCAATTGCACAAAAGACCGCAAAGATCACAAAGAGTTTAGGGATAAACCGTGCGCGGACCCGGTGTGGAACCCAGCTACCTCAAGCTCAATAACTTTTGCTGGCGTCACCATGGGTTATAATTCGAGTCGATGAATGTTGAGCATTGATTCTGTCCAGAATCGAATCTTTGCGGTCTCAGAATCCCGAGACATTCTTGGACATGTTGGGTCGGCATTTATTGAGAGAAACCCTTGAGAGTATCGCCCGACTTATCTCATAAGTCACTGTATTCTAACGACTTGCCGAGAAGGAGACTCGAACCCCTAAGCGAGTAGTAAATGTAGCGGCGCCGCAGAATGGCATCGGTGTCGGCATTGTGTTATACCGAGGCTCAATCCGTGGATATCCTCAAAATCGCCACTTTCAATATCAACGGCATCCGCTCCCGGTTGCCGGCCCTGCTCGAATGGTTAGAGCGCGACGGACCGGATGTGGTCTGCTTGCAGGAACTGAAGGCCCCCGACGCGGCATTTCCGATCAATGACATTCACGCGGCTGGTTACGGAGCCATCTGGCACGGGCAGACATCGTGGAACGGTGTGGCCATTCTCGCCAAAGGGATGGACCCGCTGGAAAGCCGGCGCGGGCTTCCCGGCAACGAAGGCGACACGCACAGCCGCTATCTCGAAGGCGCGGCACACGGCGTGATCGTTGGCTGCCTGTATCTACCGAACGGCAACCCGCAGCCCGGTCCCAAATTCGACTACAAACTGGCCTGGTTCGAACGGCTGATCAACTACGCCGCCAAGCTTTACGACAGCGGTCATCCAGTAGTGCTTGCGGGCGACTACAACGTCGTTCCGACCGATGAGGATATTTACAACCCGCGATCCTGGTTGAAGGATGCGCTGCTACAACCAGAAAGCCGCGAGCGCTATCAGCGCATGCTTGCTCAGGGATGGACCGATTCCGTTCGCGCTTGCTATCAAAACGAACGCATCTACACCTTCTGGGATTATTTCCGTCAGCACTGGCAGAAGAATTCGGGATTGCGCATCGATCATTTGTTGCTCAACGCCGAACTGGCGCCACGACTCCGCAGTGCGGGCGTCGATCGCTGGGTGCGCGACCGGCCCCATGCAAGCGACCACGCGCCGACCTGGATCGAGCTGGATATGGGCGCGAAGAAGAAAGGAGAGAAACGGCAGCGCAGCACGGTCAAACGGTCCAACACTCCGTCGGGTAAGCCGGGTGTCGGTTGCGGATGAGCCGTGGACCAAGCCTGTTTTTGCAGTTAGCGAAATCGTGGACGCTTTGGAGCGGGTGCCTATTGTTCGCCACGCCTCGATTCTCCCGCTGCGGTCAAGTTGGATTCCATCCATCGCGAAGCTATGCCTCAATGCGTTCTGCGGTCAATGGGCAACATCGCACCTGATGATGTGATTCCCCTTGAAACGCTGCGCTTCGGGTTACGCGGTGACACTTTCGCTACGTTTGCTCCAATGGGGGAAGGTCTGCCGTTAAAAAATGCGGACTTATCGTCGAAAGTCTAGCCGCCAACCCGGAGTCGGGGCGGATTTCCTAAGTTCACCGGCAAGACGACCATCTTCGATCGATACGCTGAGTCTTCGAGCGAATGACGCGCATACGGGATGACAAGTCGGGTGAGAGACCGAAGAATCACTTTGATGATTCTCTGGTGCCCTCGCGTCAAATTAATTTGCACCCCGCTGACTTTGGGGCAGGAGATAAATAGATGACCATGAAGTTACCGGTCGTCGATAAGCTGTTGGTGTTGGTTCTGTTGTTGACCGTCACTTTGGCGACGAGCGCCCGGGCCCGGAACGATCCGAGAGGCGGCCAACAAGTCTCTCACGGAGGGGGCTCACGAGTTACATTTCGAGGGGGGCACGCGAGTGCGCCCCTCGGGTACTCGCAAAGTCATGTGGCGCGAGCCGCGCACTTTAGAATTCCAGGTGCTACATCGGCGCACCGGACGGCCACCCTGAGTTCCGGATACCGATCAAACACGGCTCGCGCAGAGTCCGCAACGCGGCGGAGTGCAGTCGCAAGCGATTCGCGACGAGCTAAGATCAACGAGAACGGGACGGCTGCCGCGGGCCGTTCCCCCGGGCAGCATGTCGCCGGGAACTACGCGCGAACGGCGGCTCAGAAATCCAGCCAGGCAAACTTAAGTACGACCAACGACGCAACCCGCGCTGGGTGGTCCAAAGGTCGCTCGTCTCAATGGCACGAGGCCGTAGGAAATCGGCAGCAATTTTGGAACCGATGGACAAATGACAATCACGCGCAGCTGCAGAGATTCCAGGCGACACGCGACACCCAATGGAGCCAGATCGGGCACTGGTGGAATGGAAAGAATGTCGCGCAGGTGACTCACACCGACCCGTGGAACACGTTCAGAAATAACGTCGTTAATTTTCGGGACGGACGCAGGATGGAGGTCTGGGACGGTGCTCGGTGGTACTACGACGACCTGTTTGATGATCGGTGGTGGGCCGGCTGCAGTTGGTATCCCGCTGTGGCCGTGGGCTACTGGAATCCATGGTGGTGGTGGACGCCATGCGACTGGTCGTCATTCTCCTTATTTCTTGGTTGGGGGACGGTTGCTCCTGTGTACTATGATTACGGCGTCAATTGGGTCGATGAGGGCCAGGACGAGTATTTTGATGGTCAATCAATCGGCTCCGAATCGGATTGCACGCAGTGGGCGGCGCGCCTGGCAGATCCTCCGAATCCGCCTCCGCCAACTCCGCCTGGCGTGGACCAGTCAGGCGACTGGAAATCGCTGGGCGTCTGGGCGCTTACCCAGGAACAGAAAGGGGATGCGTTTATGTTTATGCAACTATCGGTCAACAAGAACGGCGTGATCAGCGGCGCTTATTCCAACGTCTTAACCGGCGAGAAAGAGCCGGTAGCGGGACAGATCGATAGGGCGACACAGAAAGCCGCGTTTCACTTAGGCACGAATAGAACGACGATTATAGAAACGGGCGCGTATAATCTCACACAGGACGTGGCGAGCTGTTTCGTCCGCTTTGGCACGGCTCAATTACAGACGTGGCTATTGGTTCGACTTCCTGCTCCTGTGATGCCAACCGCGCCGACTCAGATTTCAAGCACCTCTAAATTTAAACCACCGCTCGCGGCGTCCGGGAGGGGCACCTGAACGCCGAGTCAGCTGTGCTCAGGCATCAAAACCTGATGCTGTTCCGGCCTTCTCAGCGATGGGAATGGGTTTCGGGGCGAAGCCGGGCCCTGCGCGTAGACGTGGGCCAGAGAGAGCCAGGCCATCAACGCGAAGCCGTTGACAACGTTTTCCCGATTCATTGAGTTGGAAAACCAAGCAAGCGGCGAATGACACGAAGGACTGGACCCGATTCCTGTTGTGCATAGCGTTGCCGGCTGGAGTCAACTGCCTGCTGCCTCTGAACATCTCGATGCCGGGAGCTTTTCATCGTTCTCGGCTCCTCGTTTGGTTCGCTCGAAGCAAAGTCGAATTTCTTGTCTACTGAAACGTTGCGCCGGGCGATCGACCTAGGTTGCCGGCTCTTGGATTCTGAATAATCTTCTGCTCTCGAGGTAGTCCGGCGATCATCAATGTTGGATACCCGAGCTGGTCCGGGCATGGCCGACCGGGCACTGCCGTCCAGCGTTTGCGCCTCTATGCGTGCGAGTTCGGCCGCGTCTTGCTGCTTCGTAACTCTATCGGGCACTGGATGAATATAATTCGCCAGCACCACAAACATCAAGCAGAGGAAAGCCAAGCCTTGGGCAGTCAGTAGCAGCATCTCCCTCCGACTGAACCGCCGGCGTCTCGCAGGTCTGCGTGCAGAGAAACTCTCGCCGCAAGAGCTTCGATTGCCCGTGGGTTGCACGAGCAATTTCTGTGATTCTGTGTCCATAACGAAGCAGGAGTGATCTACCGATCCCCAAGCCTGTTGGGTCGTTTGACGACAGCTCGCCACCATGAGAGAAGGCTCGAACAATATTGACGCAGCATCGAATGCGAAAATTCGATTCTGTTTGTGAAACTGGCAATCTTCCTCGAGGAGACCATTGCGATGGATCGGGTCGGGTCACGGCGATTGCGCACCGTGACCCTTCCACACCACCGGACATGCCGTTTTCAGCATCCGGCGGTTGAACCTCATTAACTTGCTTTCTTTAATGGGAATGCAGCGTCTTAGCCTTGGCATGCCCCATAAGCGCTAACTTAAGTAAAATCCTACAACGAAAGAGCGTATCCTGTCCCGGAGGGACCAAATGAAAGTAGCCTGGCACGAAGTGCCTGGAAACAAGAGAAAAGCGGACCCGTCCCGGAGGGACGGTTGATCTGCTCACTAACACATTATTCTTATCTGTTTCTTTATTTCGCCTCAGACCGAGGAAAGGAGAAATGACACATTTGCGAGAAATCTGATCAACCGTCCCTACGGGACTGGACGGCTCTTTCTTCTTTTTCCAGGCACTTCGTGCCAGGCTACCCTCGTTTTAATCCCTCCGGGATAAATGCGTAATGATGCGTAATGATACCTTCCCGCCGCTGCGATAAGTTAGCGCTTATGTTGGCATGCCTTCGGTCAGGCTGAGGTGGCTGCACTACGCACCGGGCCTTTCTTCGTCGGGGGACAGTGATCGCAGTTATCGCGTCCTCCCGTCTCGCATGCCTATTCGGTCTTTCGTTCGCCAGTTTCTTCTTTAGCTCTGAGCACAACCGCGCGATTGCAGAAGACGCAGTAAAAAGAAGCGTCGAGACATGGCAGCGCCGGACGCGCAGGGAGCGCGTCCCTACCAGTCGCAACTGTCCGGCGTTCAAGAGTTCCTTAATCAATGCAGCGTCTGGAGGTAAGCCACAAGAGCGGAGGTATCGTGCTGATTATACTTTTTTGCGAATGATGGCATCTCATCCTTTATGCCGCTCTGGATCACAAGAGCCATATGTGTACCGCTAATCTGGAGCTTCCGAAGGCTCGGAGCGTCCTCTCCCCCATCCGCATCTTGACCATGGCAGTGGGCGCAGCTCTGAAAGAAAAAACGGCGTCCCGTTGCGGCCAGGTTTTCGCCGGCAGGCGTTTGGTTTCCAGCTTGCGTCTGGCCCGCGACTTGACTCCGATAGAATCCAGCGGCAGTAAATGTTGCTACCAGGATCAATACCGACGTGCAGATGGCCGCTACTGCACCCTTGACTTCAAGGGGAATCTTCATGGTGTACCCCCTCCGCTCAGGAGTAATTCACCCCCAAAATAGCCTGCTGCAGCAACCAACCCGGAAGCTAACAACATCAACGTTAGATAGAGGTACAGACCGGTCCGTGACATCGCGTCTCGTACCAAAACCCGCCACACGGCTAACGCAATCAGAAGTGCGAACGCCGGCCAGACGAAACGGTGATGCCATCCAAAATTTCCGCGGCCCCACAAGTCGCCATTGGTCAGAGCAATGCCGGAGACTACCGCTCCCAAAGAAGCCAAGGCAGCGGCGGCAAGCGCGTAGAAGCTGACAATTCGCAGCTCGCGAGCAAACGCTAATTTCTTAAATGTTATGGAGAGGAAATCGCACGCTGTCGAAAACAGCAGCAGGGCGATGGGGAAATGAGTCATTGCCCCATGAAGCTTATCCCAAGGAATCATTGAAAGTTTTTCCGGTCACCCGAGGGTAGTGTCGATAATGGCAAGGGTATGGTTTGTTTCGGTATAGTTGACGCTGGTTAACCCGAGCATTTTTTTGAGCTGGGTGGCATCGACGACTACAGGAAGCGGCTTCGGCGCTGAACCCGGTGTCGGCAACGGGAAGGCGGTACCCCTGGCCGTGTGGAAGGTGATGTTGCCCTCTACCTTCTGCATTACCTGATGAATGTGCCCATTTAAAACGGTCACTGATCCGAAGCGCTTCAGAAACGTCAGAGCTCGCTCGGCATCATCGGTTCCCCAGCCCCATTGAGGATAGACAGCCCATAAGGGTATATGAGCGAAGAGGACGATCGGAGTACTGTCTGATAAGCCTTTAACGTCTTTTTCAAGCCAGTCGAGCTGTTCCTGGCCAAGAGTACCTAGACCGCCCTCCTGAATATTTGCCACGTTGACCAGCCCGATGAAGTGCACCCCTTTTTGTTCGAAGCTGTACCATCCAGTCCCTACCGTATTTTTTCCGAACCGTTCCCGGTAGAGGGCACCGCCATCATAAATGTCGTGCTCGCCTGGCACATAAAACACTTCCTTTGTTTTGCAATCTTTCAGGAGTTGGTCGAGCATGTCGAACTGCGCTGGATCGGAAAGATGCGTTAGATCGCCGGTATGCAGCATGAACTCGGGCACCTTCGGTAATGCGTTGACTCGCATAATTGTCTCCCGACAGGTGCCAACGACATCCGTATTTGCCGGTTTATTGAAGCCGATGTGACTGTCGCTTATCTGAACAAAATTGAGTTCTGCTGTAGCGATTGCAGTCCGTCCATTTGCTTCCTGGCCTAGCGCCGTGGACGTCAACAAGCCGCCGTTTATTGACCAAATGATGCCGGTGCCAGCCCAGGCCATGCATTTGAGAAATCCTCGACGGTCAACGCCGTCGTCATTCATATTTGATTCGATGATGTCTGACATAATGGTTTGTGCTCTGATTGATAGGATCGGATATGCCGTGGCACGCCCGTCATCAGATCCATACCGATCGAGCTCAGGATTTATTCCTGCTCGAACATCGGCAAGCGAGGCAGGGAATAAACGGTATCGAAACTCGGTAGGGATAACTGTAGCGTAGCGGCAGCCATGAACGACGAGGAAACACGCGGCCGTTTTGAAAGCCTGCTGCTGCCGTTTTTGAGCGATGCATACAACCTGGCGCGTTGGCTGATGAAAAATCCGGACGATGCAGAAGATATGGTGCAGGAGTCTTATCTGAGAGCATTCCGGTTTTTCGGGAGCTTCCACGAGGGAGCAAATTGCCGCTCTTGGTTTCTGCGGATTGTGCGGAACACATGCTACACCGCGTTGGGATCTCGGAACATAAAAGAGAAAGAGGTGCCATTGGACTCGGAGGCCGATGAGGTCGAGGATCCCGCCCCTTTGCCACCAGCAAACCTTTCCAAAAAAGCGACGGTAGAAGCGGTCAGGGAAGCAATTGCGTCATTGCCACTCGATTTTCGGGAAGTGGTGGTTCTTCGTGAATTAGAAGGTTTATCTTACAGAGAAATCTCTGAGGTTACTGCAGTCCCCCTTGGTACGGTTATGTCTCGGCTTGCGCGCGCTCGGCACCAGCTCTATCTGATTTTGGTGGATCGAAAGCAGCACGATCAGCTATGAATTGTGAAGATTTTCGGAATTACATCGATGCTTATATCGATAATGAGTTGGAGGTCGCCGCGACAATTCTCGTGCAGCACCACTTGCGCGATTGTGCCAGGTGCCAACGGCTTCTAGAGACCCGAATCGCCGTGAGAGCTTTGCTTAGCAATCCGGACATCAGGTTCGAAGTTCCAGATGCGCTTTTTGGAAAAGTTCAATCTGCCCTTCCGGCTCTTAGATCGCATGCGAAACCACCGTCCAACGCCTGGTTTCCCATTTCCTGGTTCTCAGTTCCCTTGGCCTTGGCGGCAACAGTCGCCGTCATGCTTGGGCTCGTATTTCTGAATCGAGACGCGATATTTGATCATGCGCGCGCCAACAATATTCTCGCACAGGAAGTGATCTCGAGCCACGTACGCTCCTTACTGGCCACGCACCTTCTCGATGTCCCTTCGACGGACCAACATACGGTCAAACCCTGGTTCAACGGAAAGCTTAAGTTCTCGCCGCCCGTTCAAGATTTTGCCAACCACGGTTTCCCGTTGATTGGAGGTCGCCTGGATTACGTAAATGGGCAGGAAGTAGCGGCATTGGTCTACCGGCGCTACCGACATATTATTAACATGTTTGTCTGGCCTTCGGGATCTGTCCATAACGCACCAGCAGAAACTTTTACAAGAGATGGCTATAATGTTTTCCATTGGAATCGCGATGGATTCGAATACTGGGCTGTCTCCGACGTGAATGCAGATGATCTGAAGACTTTTACTGCTTTGCAAATGCAGCAATCCTGAAGCCTGGGCTGGAGGATAGCGAAGGCTGACGAGGGATCGCTATTGGATGCGAGCAAGCGCTGAAGACACGACCAGAACGATGCGAAATGTGCAGCGGCGGACGCGCGTGAGCGCGTCCCTACCAGCGCTGGCGGAGCGACTCGGTCCTATCATTTCTAAGGTGATTACAAAGGAGTCAACTCTAACTATAAGCAAAGGCCTGCCGTGTCTGGGAATAATGTCGTTCCATTTTTGGTAGGAATAGCTGAAGCGACATCGCACCTGGATTGGGCAATCCCAACCAGACCTTGATCGCCCTGAAGAAGAAAGAGTAAAAATGAAATCATACTTGATATCGAAATTCACACGCAATTGTGCGGCGGCAACAGCCATCCTAATGGTGGCTGGAAGCTCAACGAGTTTTGGGTTGAACCCGCGTCAGACCCGACACGAAGCGAAACAGAAACGCGACGATATGAGTGCCCTATTCATGGCCCCTAGGGAAAAGCAAACCGACACGCCCTATCAGCCGCCAAGAAGTCCCGGATTTAATGAAGATTTTGGTGGGTAAGAAACCAGCATCAATGAGTGGACCTGATGGCAACAAGTGAAACCGTTATGAAGAAGCATCGCCTGACGAGACTAGCCGCACGTGCCAGCATCGTAATCCTCGCGTTCGGGTTTTTCCTTATAGGGCTGCTATGTCTCGTCATCAATCAACGGGGGTACGCAGAGAATGGTGTCTCCATTTGTAGTACGTTCGCTATTATTGGTGGTGCGACCAGTTCTCTGTTAGGCGGGATATTCTTAATTGCTGGTTGTCTCAATTGGAACCGGTTTCCTTTTCATAGTTGATGCCCCCTGGGGGATAACATGCCCGGAACAGTGAACCTGGTAAGTGTCACCGAAGTGGTAGCGTCTTTAAGCGCACGAGATGGGAGAAACAGGCGGCAAGACACGAAAGAAGCAGACCGATCGCTCCGATAAACAATGTCCACCGGATGCCAATCAATCCACCGAGCCAGCCGCCGAACACTGCGCCAAAAGGCATGACACCAGTCACGCAAAACCGAAACGCTCCGTTCATTTTGCCAAGAAATTCGTTTGGCGTCAGCGACTGCCGGATTGTCCAGGCATAAACAGTGACGGCGGCGCCGCCGGCGCTTAGCGCGAAATAGGTGCCCATCAAACCGAACATTCCCACGTTGTCCGCACGACTCACGAGCGGAAAGCAGAACGACGCGAGCGAAGTGAGGCCGCACGCATAAATAACAAACGGCCCCGGTCCCAATCGCGCGCCGAGACGTTGCGCGGACATCGAGCCGATGACAGCGCCAAGTCCGCCAACACTGACAGCAAATCCGAAAATACCGGGCCGAAACCCAATCTCGCGAGTCGCGTAAAGGACCAGGAGCGCCATGATCGCGTTCATGAAGAAGTTATTCACAGTAACGAGCCAAAGGAGCGCACGAATGTTGCGCTCGCGAAGTACATAGCGAAAACCTTCGCCTATCTGACGGATAACGCTCTGCCGGTGCTGCGCGACCGGTAACTCTCGATGATCGATTCTGTGTAAACAGCCGGCACACATGAAGAAACCGATTGCATCGGTGAGGACCGCCATTGGCGCGCCAAGGATTTCGACCATGAGCCCGGCAAGACCCGGTCCGGCGGACTGCCCCAGCGCATAGGACATCATGATCTTGCTGTTGGCGTTGACAAGAGTATGCCTGTTTACGATCTCGGGGATGTAGGTTTGATAGGCCATCTCAAAGATCACTTTGAACGACCCCATTAAGAGCATGACCCCGTAAAGCACCTCAAGCCGCGCCCATCCAAGCGCAACGGCGAGCGGAACGAAGATGATCACCACGCCTCGAATCAGGTTCGACGAGATCATGAGCCTTTTTCGAATCCCTAGATCGGCCCAAACACCGGCATGCAATGTTAGAAAAAGAAACGGAGCAAATTCCGCGGCCCGCAGAAATCCCATCTGCTGCGCGTTTGCATGGAGGCTCAGCGCAGCGAGCAATGGGATTGCAAACGCAGTCACCTGCGAACCGAGCGTCGAAATGGATTGTCCGATCCAGAAATAGCCGAATGATCGGTTGATGAGGAACCCCGGTCGCTGGACAAATGTAGCGGAAGCCGGTTCGTCTAAATTTTTCACTTCGGAACCACGGACCTAAATAACGCTACGGTGATTGCCAGCCGTACCTGAGCGATCGTTGCCAGTCGCAACATCAGTCTCGCAGCCTATCAGTTTCCGAAAACAATTCATTTGCCTATTTTCCTTGTCTTTTGCACGAAACACTCCGAGCACGAAGCGTGGGTGCTACTCCATAAACTCGGGCCCCGGGGGAAACTAGCGGGCCGTTTTCCGGCTCGATGCTTGCCGGTTAGTTCTACTTCTGCGATTACTTCGACCGCCGAAAATATTCTTTAAGGAATCATTTCTTCAACAAAAAACTTTGTTCAGGCCGCAGAATTGGGAGGACGCGAAGCGAAGCCGGGAGGACACAGAGAGGAGGATTCACCACAGAGGCACAGAGAACACGGAGGTTAAGAGTAGAATTGAAAATAGGCTTGCAATTGCGGGCCGTTTCCATAGTTGGCCGAACGCCGAACGCCGAACGCCGAACGCCGAACGCCGAACGCCGAACGCCGAACGCCGAACGCCGAACGCCGAACGCCGAACGCCGAACGCCGAACGCCGAACGCCGAACGCCGAACGCCGAACGCCGAACGCCGAACGCCGAACGCCGAACGCCGAACGCCGAACGCCAATGCTTCGTAGGGCAAGCCGAACACAAATGTGTGGCTTCACAGCGACGAATCATTTAATCGTATGTCAATGGACACAGGCCCTCATGCTGTGGGTCAGGACGGCAGGCTGAATTCGCCAAACGACGACAGCCGTACACGTGAATTCGAATTGGCGACTCTGGAACCGTTGGCGCGCGAAGTGCCGAATACTGATTCGGCGATTGCCGAAATCGCCCGGTTATCAGCGGAATTGACGCTGCCGAAAGGGACGATCCACGTAATCAGCGACATTCACGGCGAGGATAAGAAGCTTCGCCATGTGATTAACAATGCCTCAGGGACATTGCGTCCGCTGGTAGAACGACTTTTCAAGGACAGGATGTCGCCGGAGGAATTCCAGGGGATACTCACTCTTATTTTCTATCCAGCGGAAGTGGTTGACCGTCTGGAGCAGACACTGCGGGATCCGCAGGACCAGAAGGCGTACGCGCTTCGGACCCTGCGCGACCTGTTTGAGGTTATACGAGTCCTGGCATCGCGTCGCAGCCTTGACGCAGCGACCTGTCTGCTCCCGGCCGAATATCGGGAGTTACTCGCAGAGATCCTTCATGCGCCGTCCACTGAGCGGGACCAGGTGTACATTGCGGCAATCGTGGATCAACTAATCCGGCGAGGACGCGTCCTGCATTTGATCCATTTGATCGGCCGGGTAATACGCAACCTTGCGATCGATGAACTGATCATAGCCGGGGACTGCTGGGACCGCGGGCCGCGC
This sequence comes from uncultured Verrucomicrobiae bacterium, assembly GCA_963750185.1. Classification (GTDB taxonomy): domain Bacteria; phylum Verrucomicrobiota; class Verrucomicrobiia; order Chthoniobacterales; family JAFAMB01; genus JAFAMB01. The sequence continues at coordinate 35,100 of CAVVPV010000019.1, read as the reverse complement.
GGGGACCACGTCGTGGAGTACCTGATGCAGCAGCCCAATGTCTCCTTCGTATGGGGCAATCACGATGCGGCGTGGTTGGGAGCGTGCCTCGGCCACGACGCGCTCGTTTGCCATGTGCTCCGCATCTCGATTCGCTACCAGCGGCTCCTGCAACTGGAAGAAGGTTACGGAATTCCTGTTGAACCGCTCGAATCGCTTGCACGCACGGTTTACAGCGACGATCCGGCCGCGAGTTTCGCCGTCAAAGGCTCCGGGTTGCGCGAAGATGTTATGATGGCGCGGATGCAAAAGGCGGCGGCTGTGATGCAATTCAAGCTTGAGGGCCAGATGATCGACCGGCATCCGGAATGGGAGATGGAGCACCGGCGCCTTCTGCATCGGATGAACCTCCAGAAGGGCACGATCGAAGTGGATGGCGTCGAATATCCGCTCAAGGATGTGCACTTCCCAACGATCGATCCGGAGAATCCGTACGAATTGACCGCGGAAGAGCGGCTCTGTGTGCGTCGTCTACGCGCATCGTTCGTGGCGAGTGAGAAGCTTTGGAAGCAGATGCGTTGGATGGTTGACCAGGGGTACATGTTCCTGCGTCGCGAGGAGCATCTGATTTTTCATGGATGCATCGCAGTGGATGAAGAGGGCAATTTTCTGCCGATGACCATCGACGGCAAACCGCACACAGGGCGCGAACTTTTCAAGGCGATCGAACGTGTCGTTTACCGTGTTCCAGAAACAAGGAATCGGGACGATCTCGATTTGCTCTGGTATCTCTGGAGTGGACCGCGATCGCCGTTGTTCGGCAAGGACCGAATTGCCACGCTCGAACTGTATTTGATCGCCGACAAGCGGCCGCATCACGAAACAAAGAATCCTTATTTCCGCCTGATTAACGAAGTCTGGTTCTGCGAGAAAATCCTGGCTGAATTCGGAGTCGAGACTGAACAGGGACTGATCGTCAACGGTCACGTTCCGGTTGAACTTGAGAAGGGGGAGTCGCCGATCAAACGGAGCGGGAAAGCAATTACGATTGACGGTGCGTTTTCGGAGAGCCTCGGTGACCATGGTTTCACTCTCGTCATGGAGCCGCACCGAACATTCTTAGCCCTTCATTATCACTTTGAGTCGGTCGACGCCGCGATTTTGCGCGGGGCAGACATTATCCCCAGCATTACGGTGGTGCGGGAATGGGACCGTCCAAAAACGGTCGCCGACAGTCAACGGGGCCGCCGGCTCGGGGCGGACATCGAACAACTCGAGCGCCTGATTGTGGCCTACCGAGACCACGAACTGCGGGAGCGCCCGGCGGTGTAGGCTAATATTCAAAGAAACGAGTCCATCAGGCGAGCGGTGTTGTTGACCACGCGCGCGTGCAGAGGCCGGCGGTTCCAGGTTGCTGCATCCAGCAAATCGCTATTTTCGAAGTAGCGCTCCTGAACAACACGGAGCTGATCGACGACCGCGCGGTCGTACACGAGCAGGCTCACTTCTGCGTTCAGAGCGAATGACCGGATATCCATGTTCGTGGAACCGATCAGGGCGATCCGATCGTCGATCGTGAGATGTTTGGCATGAAGGAACCGGGGCCGATAAAGGTGGATCTGGATCCCGACCTCTAGCAGGTCGTCGTAATAAGATCGCTGAGCGAATTGGGTAATAAGCTGATTGGCGTGCAACGATAGCACCAGATGCACCTCGACATCGCCTCGAAGCCGGGCCGCACGGATCGCGTGCAGGAACGGTTGGTCGGGCACAAAGTAGGGTGTCGTGATCACGATTCGCTCCCGTGCGCCGAACATCATCGCGATGATCAGTTCGCGTCCGTTCTCCCGCACGTAACCTGGGCCGCTCGGAAGCAGCTGGGCTGGAGAGTTACCCGCGTGCGCGACGTGCGGAAACAAATTTTCGGGATGAAGAACGATTCCGGACTCGAAATAATGGTCCCCGAGAAACATCGCCTGCAGCTGGGCCACGACCGGGCCGGTGATGCGTACCATCAACTCTTCGTTCGGGTAGCCTTTGACAAACTCAGGATTAGCGATGTTTTGTGAACCGGTGTAACCGACGGACCCGTCGACGACCAGCACCTTGCGATGATTGCGGAGATCGAATCGGGCTGCATTTTTATGAAACAACCCAACCGGCAGCACTTCGCGGACTTCGACGCCACTGCGCCGCAGGCGCGGTGCGAGTTTTTGTAGGCCCCGGCTTGATCCAACCGCGTCCATCAGGACCCGGCAGACGACTCCGCGAGCCGCTGCTCGCTCGAGAGCGGAAGCAAAACGAGAGCCGGTTTCGTCTGGGACGAAGATATAGACGAGCAAATTAACGTTCGATCGCGCCGAATCGACGTCCGCGATCATGCGATCGATCGTACCTGCATAGTCTGTCAGGAGTTCGACGCGGTTGCCTTCGAACGTCTCGAATTCGCCAAGCCTGCGTGCAACCGCCGGGATAATCTTGAGAGTCGGGGGCAAATCCGGTTCAATCGCCACGCGTGTACCGATTTGCGCTTGCGCCCGGCGAACAAACTCTGATGCGCGCTCCTGCATCTGAATTCGGCGCGCAGGGAGGTAGATCCGGCCGAAGAGCCAATAGATGAAGAGGCCAGGCCACGGCAACAGCAGGATAAACAGCAGCCAGGTCCGTGCCGCTTCTGCAGTGCGCCGTTGCGGGACATAAACGAACATCACGAGCCGGATAGCCCATTCGCTCATCAGATAAATCAAACTCCAGTCGATCATGCGGATTCTGTCTGCACGGTGCGAACCAGTCGCCGGCTCGGCGGCGATCAATTCTCAAATGCAGTGAGAAACCGTAATTGCGCCGGAAAGTCAATCCGACTGCAATCTGCCGTGATTGTCGCAAAATCGCGTTTTGAAGAAATAATATGAACAGGGGGCGCCGCCGAAACGGCATAACTGGATCATCAGGTTCGCGTCTATTCAATCGCCGGTAGGGACGCGCTCCTGCGCGATCCGGGGTTCCACGTCCCGGGAAGGTGCAATGCCGGATCGCGCAGGAGCGCGTCCCTACCGGCGATTGAATAGACGCGAACCTCGGAGCGTGCAGAAAACGCGCGTGACACGTTTCCACACGACCGGTGCAGCGCGGGACGCGCGAAGCGCGCCCCTACTGCGAAACGCTGGACCCGTACTGTTAAACGGAATGATTCCCCGCGTGGTGGCGGTCCAAATCGGCTTTTGCTGCGTCGATTGCCTCATCGACCGTCGCGCACGTTTTAGTGCCAACACCGCCGACTCCGCAATCGTGGCAATTCCATGTACCCCATATTCCCCGGCCCTCGGCCTGTTCGACGTGGATCGTATAACGGACGCCTTCTTTTTCGTAATCCAATTTCTGAATTTCGATGCCTGTCATCGCACGTACCTCCTGAGGTTACATCGAGAGGTTCCGCCCAAACCGCGCACCTGTCCAGGAACAGATCCTGATCGGCGTTCCGCTTTGGGGGCAACCTGCGCCGACGGCGCCAGAGGAGCGATCGGAAACGAGGCAGCCGGGCGGGAGATGCTTGTGATATCGGTTGCTAACGGCTATCCTACATCTGTTGCATCATCGTGTGATGAACCGTTAGCCTTGTTAGCGGCAATTGGTTTTCGCGTTCCAGTGTCCGCATAGTAAAGAATCACCATTATAGTTATCACGGATGAAACTATCGAACAGCACTCTCCTGGCAGCGGTCCTTTGTTGCGTGCTGTGTGTGATGTTGTCGGTGACGGCGATGGGTTTGGATCAATTCACCTTATCGCGAATTGACCCGCATAATCGGATGGCCCTCTGCCTGGACAACTATTACAATATGGCGCACTGGGCGTACCTCCTGTACGACCTTTTTCACCTGTTGGTCATTGCGGTTTTTGCTTTGGTCCTGGCCGAAACCACCAGCTGGGAAGCCTGGATGGGGGGCGGCGCATTGATCATTTCCACGTTGGCCGATATGGCGTCGGTTAGTGTAAACACCTTCATTCTGACGGCCGGGCTAAGAGCGCTGGCACTTGGGGAATCTCCCGGGTTTGCGGCTCCGGATGCCGGATACGAATTTATCCGATCCACGTTTGACTTCGCTAACGCCGCGTTTGGCATTGTCGGAACTCTCTTTCTGGGCACCGCTGCGATCAAGGCGACTGGGATGTCGAGAGTAGTCGGTTGGTTCCTGCTCGCAAGCCTGCCACTTGGCTTTCTGCAATTTGCGGAGGTCGGCTTGCTAATGCCGTGGACGCTGATTGTCGACACCTGGGTCACGCCGCTCGCCGAAATCGCCCTGCAGGTCTTGATCGGGACAGCACTCTGGACCACCCTCCGGCATCGGGAGGAGGCGAAGCACTCTGAGCCAGGATCCGGAACGATTCGGAATCATCCGCTAAAAGGCCGCGTTACCGGCTGAGCCCGGCAAATCGCCGGGCCCTCACCAGTTACACCGTGACCACGATCTTGCCGATCTGCGCGTTTGATTCCATGTACCGATGCGCGTCCACGATCTGGTCAAGCGTGAATGTCCGGGCGATGATCGGCTTCAATTTTCCTTTCTCAAGGAGCTCGTAAACCCACCCTTTCGCGCGATCGGCAAGCGCTGGATTTTGCACAATCGAAAACAACGAAAACCCTCGAATAATCAGGTTTCGGCCAATCACTGCAAACAGCGGGAGCGGTGTCGGTTGTTGGGAGAGCGCTCCATACAAGAAGAGAGTTCCCATTGGTTTGGTTGCCTGAGCCAACAACTCGACTTCCGGTCCTGCGACGGGATCGAACACGAGGTCGGCGCCGTCGCCTCCGGTTAGTTCGCGCACTTTCTCCGGCCAGTTGCCCGCCTTCGTATTGATCACGTACTTTGCGCCGGCACGCCTCAGGGCCTCCTCTTTTGACAAGTTCCGCGTCGTCGCGATCGGGATCGCACCAACGACATTTGCCAATTCGATCGCAGCCAACCCAACGCTGCTCGCCGCAGCTGTGATCAGCACATATTGGCCTTCGTGCATCTTTCCGAACTCGATCAGACCATACGCCGTCAGATATTGCATCCAGATCGACGTGCCCTCGATTGGACTGAGGTTCTGCGGATATTTCGCCAAAGCGTACGCAGGCAGAACAGCGACTTCGCCGTAGGTCGAATATTTTTGCATCGAGAAGGAAGGAACTGAACTGACCCGGTCTCCTGGGTTTAGTCCGGAAACCTCCGGCCCGATCTCGTCCACGGTGCCCGACGCTTCGTAGCCGAGTCCCGACGGAAGGTTCGGTTCTTCCAGATATTGACCACTGCGAAACATCACTTCCGCGCGATTTAGCCCAATAGCATCGACCTTTATCCGGACTTCGCCCTTTCCCGGGCGAGGAACGGGTAGATCCTCAATTTTTAAAACTTCAGGGCCGCCTACCTCATGAAAACGAACGAATCTTGGCATGTGGAAAACAATACGTAAGGAAAAGTAAGAAGTAAAAATGAAGAAATAGGAGGGTGCGGTCTTCGAACTCAGCTTGCCCGACGAAACCGGGCAATGTTGAGTCCTCGATCACTAATCGGCCGTAATACCCGTGCCCGCGATGGTCCTCGCCGGTTGCCGTGCTTACACGCGGGACGCGTATGCTACAGTAATCGTATGAAGGTGACGCACATCGCCCTGCTCCGAGCCGTTAACACTTCGGGACACAACGCGGTGAAGATGGCCGTGCTCCGGGAATTCGCTGTGAACCTGGGATTTGAGAATGTTCGAACATTCATTCAAAGCGGGAACCTGATATTCCAAACCAAGAGTCTCGCCGGCGCTGAACTGGAGGAACGCCTCGAGGCCGAATTTGCCAGACATCTCGGATTTCGCACCGATTTCGTGGTTCGCACCTATGATGAATTAAAAGGGATAATTAAGCGGAATCCATTGCCGGAGCATGCCATGCAGGAAGCGAGTCGTGTGTTAGTTGTCTTTCTGAAGAAGCCGGTGAAGGATTTTCAGTTGCTGCAAGAAGCCGCAACGGGCCCGGAGACGGTCCAAGGCGTCGGCACAGAACTCTTCATTGCGTACCCGAAAGGGATTCATGAATCGCGATTGACGCTTTCATTGATCGAAAAAAAACTCCGAACTCGGTCTACCGGACGTAACTGGAATACAGTGCTCAAACTGGCGGCGTTGGCGCAACCTTGATCCGGTACCGAATAAGCATCTGGACGTTCCAACGGGCAGACTGTTAAAAAAGCCGCCGTGACGCGGTTCGCGTGGCTCTTCACATCGTTCTTTCTCGTTTCGATTGGCTTTGGCGCTCAGCCGGCCTTGCGCTGGGCGGCTGACCCAAATAGCAACGCTCCGTACACGTTTTACGGACCAGGGAAGACGCTGACCGGTTTTGAATTCGAAATTATCAGAGCGATCGCCCGTCGGATCGGGCGGCGTGCGGAATTTGTGCAGAACGATTGGGACGGCTTGATCCCCGGGCTGCACCGAGGCCTCTACGATTGCGTAATCTGTGGCATCGAAATTACACCCGACAAAGCGAACGAGGTGAATTTCAGCCTCCCTTATTACTTTACATTTGAGCAGTTCGTCGCGCGGAGGGGCACCGCTCCGATTTCTTCCCTCGACCAGCTTCGGAATCGGAACATCGGCACGCTCGATCAAACCGCAGCGCTAAAGATGCTCGAAAACACGCCTGGAGTGACGGCGAAGACATACGACCAGGAAGTGAACGCCTACCAGGATGTCGCGAACGGACGTCTTGATGGGGTACTGCTCGATTATCCAATAGCAAAATATTACGCCGCACCCAACCCGGAACTGGAATTGTGCGGTCCGCCGTTCGGGAAAATCGCGTACGGCATCGCCGTTGAAAAAGGCAACGCGACGCTGCAGCAAGAAATCGACAGCGCGCTCCGCGATCTGATCTCGAGTGGGGAATTGCGAACGATCCTTTCGCGTTGGGGACTCTGGACCGGCACCGTCGCGCAAGCGCTCGACCAGCCTCCGGAACCGGCCGCGCCGGACTCCGAGTACCAGATGTTTGTATCAACAGTCACCTCGCAAGGGAACGTTTGGTCCCGGGTAATGAACTATACCGGCGCCGGTCCCCTTCTGCTTCGCGCAGCGTTTTTGACCCTCGGAGTATCGGCGAGTGCAATGGTGCTTGCGATCGCGACAGGGCTTTTGCTCGCCATTTGCCGCATTTTCGGACCCCTCCCCATCCGGTGGCTGGCGACAGCGTACATCGAACTGATCCGGGGAACCCCGCTGCTCATTCAGCTCCTATTCATCTTTTATGGTCTCCCGAATGTCGGCATCCGCCTTTCGCCATTTGTCGCAAGCGTGATCGGACTCGGGTTAAACTATGCCGCTTCGGAGGCTGAAATATACCGTGCCGGCATCCTTTCCGTGCCAGCCGGCCAGTGGCAGGCAGCCTACGCGCTTGGACTCACACGCATGAGCGCGTTGCGCCTGATCATTATGCCGCAAGCGGTGCGCCTGATGCTTCCCCCGGTCACAAATGATTTTATCGCGCTCCTCAAGGATTCGTCTCTGGTTTCCGCACTTACCATCATGGAATTGACCGGTGCCTACAACCGGCTCGCAACTGAGACGTTTGACTATTTTGGCGCAGGTCTTGTCGTTGCGCTGCTTTATTTTATCATCGGGCTCCCATTTGCGCGGCTGGCACGCACCCTGGAGAAACGGCACGGCAAGGAATCCAGTGTCGGCGTGTGGGCGTATCGGCGTGTCGGCGAGCCTCGAAAGGGAATCTGACCTCGGTCCAAGGGCGCGGAGCCAAGGTCGGACACAGTGTCGGCCGATACGCCCAACCGCCGACACTTTGTCCCTTCCCTACCCTCCTTGAGTTGCGCAGGCGAACGTCGCGATCGATCTTGGCTGCAACATGGAACTCCCAGCGGATTTTCAATTCGACTTCAAACAAAAACGCGTGCTCGTCACCGGGGCCGGGAAGGGAATCGGGCGAGAAATTGCCAGGATGTTGCACCGATCGAATGCGCAGGTGATCGCGCTTAGCAGGACAGAAAAAGATTTGCAGAGCCTCAATAGAGAAATCGGCTGCGAAACGATCATCGCCGAACTGGCGGATCCCGACGCCGCAAAACGGGCAGCCGAACGGGCTGGAAACGTCGATCACCTCGTGAACAATGCGGCAATTGCAATTCTCGAACCCTTTCTAAAAATCACCGTAGACGCCTGGGACAAAACGATGGCCGTCAACCTTCGAGGAGTGATGATCGTTTCGCAGGTGATCGCCCGCCAGATGATTGAGCGAGGCGTTGCCGGCTCGATCGTGAATGTCTCGAGCATGGCTGCTTTTCAAGCGCTCCCTGACCACGCTGCGTACTGTGCAACAAAAGCCGGCCTCGATCAGCTTACGGCAGTGATGGCCGTTGAACTCGGACAACACAAGATCCGCGTGAATTCCGTCAACCCGACGGTTGTATTAACGGACATGGGAAAGCGAGCGTGGAGCGATCCCGCAAAGGGAGGACCGATGCTGGCCAGAATTCCGCTTCGCCGGTTCGCAGAATGTGAAGATATCGCTTCGGTGGTCTGTTTTCTTTTGACCGATGGGGCAGCGATGTTAAACGGGCTCGCACTTCGCATCGACGGCGGCTTTCTTGTAACCTGAACGGCGTCCGCAGGGTAGAAAACATCCGTCGCGGTTCGAGCGCTTCGAGCCGCGGTAACATTATTTCGTGTACGAATCCTGAGCGACTATTCCCCGCTGCGCTGACGGAACTTCCTGGACTGGTCAGGATCGATTGACCGTAAGCGCTTCAGTAAATGGCTCGTGTCAGGCTTCGAGACATTCGGAGCCTTTGGGCCACCGTCGTCGCCACCTTTTCTTTCCCACGGAACTTGTTCTGGAGACCTTTGCATTTGATCTGGCATGTCCCAAATTCTTAGCAAGAAGCGGGCCAATTCTGGCGAGCTCCACCGGTCCTGACGACGTTCGTTTCTTTTAACGATGGTCCCGTCGATTATTGACCAACTTCTTCGATCGATGTGATTTTCCAGGTCGTACCGGTTGGCAACACTCGCATACGGAGCAACGATCGCCCGCGAACCAGCCTGGAGGCTTCCATTCGGCTCCATGTGACCGGCTGATCGACGACATAGAAACCTCCGTCGACGGGCCCTTTGACTGTCGCGGATCCAGCTGCCTGAAACTGTTTGTTCTGTCCACCTTGGTGATATCTGCGGGTTGCAGCGGCAACACTAGCCCAACTCAAATCTCCTTCATTATAGAAATGGACGGAGTCTGCATAGAACCGGCGCTCCTCTCCTATATTTCCCGACCTATCGGTTCGCACAAAATCCGACGCAAAATCTTCTAACTGATCAAATTGACTTCGCGATCGACCCGATCGGTAAGCCGGTTTTGGAGTAGCGGCTGGAATGTCCTCGGTTTTACGCGCGCTCTCTCGCGGTTCGGGAGGCGTCTCGTCGGCGGTCACCCGATTCCCCGGCGCCTTTGCCGGTTGCTGCGCGGGGCGGGGCGAAGCCGCCCGTTCATTTTTAGTCGCGAAAGCGATGTAGCCGTGCAACTCGTTCGCCTCGTGCTGTGAAGCGGAAGAAGGAGAAGGAGAAGGGGTAGGAGTCGAAACTTCGACGGCGTTATTGGTTTGACTTGCGACAAGCCCAGTACGGGCTCCATTTGCGCCCGGGCCGTGCAGGTTCGCATTCTCACTGGAGGGTGGGGAAGCGGCAGGTGACGGATTCGGCGTTGCGGATGAAAGTGCATTGGCAGGCTTGGAGTCTTGTAGCGCCGGACCGGGAAGATCAGGCGAGCCAATCGCAGCGGGGTTGGCGCTTTCTGGCCGAGGTTGCACCCCCGCCACTACGACAGACCGATGCTCCGCCGCGACTGGTGGCGTCGCGGAGCTCTCTTTTTGCACATTAAGCGGTTTCTCGCCATTCCCGGGGGTCGCACCCGGCTTTTGCTGCGGAGTTGAGACCGGTTTGTCCGTTCGAGTGAGCGCACCAGGCACCGGTTCCGCCGCAGAATCGGGCGCCCAGACAGAAGCCGCAGGTTCTGCGGTCCGCACAGACTTAGGCGATGTATTTTCAGGGAGCGCCAGATTAGCGACGTCGGTCTGGGAGAGATCGGCCACATTTATCCGGGAATTCGGAATAGCCAGGTAGCCAACCAGGAGCAGCGCCACCAATCCCAGGCCCAAAACAAAACGAATACGTCTCCTGGCGACGCATCGATGACATTTGCAGGCCAATTTCCCAAACATTAGTCTGTCTATAAAGAGGGTTTGGCTGACGGTTAAGCGTCCATGCGACACTCTCCAATAGAAAGCGCGAGATCCGGCCCACACCAAGCAACCCTTACGGTATCGCTCCGCAATGCACGCCGCTCGAACGGCCTATCCTTGCCGTTTAACGATATTCGCGCCAGGACCTCCGACGTCAACCCCATAATTTTCTTACGGCACATGGCGGCAGACCCAGGATCGACGTGGAACGTATCTTCGCGTACCTTGGCGCGAGGCATGTTGGTTAGGAATCAAAGCGCAGCGGAGCCGGAATCACAGCAGAGTCTCGCGCAAAGGGACGCAAAGGGACGCTAAATAGCCGAGAAAAAAATGACCTCTGATCAGCATTTCTCCTTAAACAGAATACGCGCGGGACGCGTATGCTATGCTGCTGTGCGCCGAGGGTTCCACCTCCGAACCTTCACTTTCATGCTGCGGAATAGGAAGGTGGAACCCGTTTCCAGAACGGAGCGCTACCGCGACTCTCTACTGAGCTACCGCCTGACTTTCGCCGGACGGAGCTGGTTCGTTTGTCGACTGTGACTTGCCTCTCGCGTTCCGCAACCTCTCGCGGCGCTCCTGCTTTAGCGATGCAAGTTTCTGTTGCTGATCCGGATTAAGAACTCCGTTCAGATCGCTGTCATAACGCTGCCTCGCTTCGGAGAACTTCTGGCGTTTGGTCCGAGAATCGAGGGTGGCGTCAGCTTTGATGGCGTGGACTGCGTTGACATAGGTGTCGATCAGCGGTTTTGCCTTTTCAGCCTGCTCATCGGTAAGCGAGAGGTCGTGCTTGAGACGGGTCAGTTTTCCGCGCTTGATTGATTCCGGGTTGACAGTTCGTTTCGGTTTGGCAGGAGCGCTCTGTTCAGCGTTTGCAGGCGGCAGCGGTGCTGAATTGGTGGATTGAGCAAACGCGGCGGGCCACGGGAGGCAGACGACGGATAGTAAGACAGAATAGATAACAGAATGAATAAGTGTTTTTATTTTCATCCAGATAAAAGAACACGCTTATTTTCTGTTGTAAACAAGATTTATTGATGAAATCGCGCGCCATACGCATCCACAACGTTCGCTGTGGGTAGAGGAGTCAGGAGTCAGGAGTCAGGAGTCAGGAGTCAGGAGTCAGGAGTCAGAAGTCAGAAGTCAGAAGTCAGAAGTCGGGAGTTGCAGGATGCTTAGGCGGAGCGTCTCGACTGAGCTCGCCGAAGTCTTCACCCTACCGTGAAATCTTCATCGTATTCAGGCCGATTAATGACCAACCACATACCGGAGGGCTGCCGTCTCATTCTGCAACTCCTGCAACTCCTGCAACTCCTGACTCCTGACTTCTGACTTCTGACTTCTGACTTCTGACTCCCGACTCCTTGCCTTAGCCGCCCCACTGACGCTTCAGGGTGTCTTTGGCTGCATCCCGCCGGACATCGAAATCATCCTTGACTTGCTTGAGACGGTCGATCTCGGCCTGGAGTTCTTCCTTGCGCCAGCCCTCCGCACGATCCTTCCGATCCTCCAGATCGTCTATCTGGCGGTCCAACACTTTTTCTTTCGCATCCCACTGGTAGTCAAACCGGTCGAACGCGGCCCGGCGGCTGCGCTTGTACGCCTCCTGTTGCGGGCTGGATGGTCCGCGGAAGCCAAATAGAGCAAAGTGAAAGAGTCCACGAAAGGTTGGTCGGGAGGCCCAGTATTCGCGCCCGGGCTGAGGGCTCCCAAAGACATGAACAGGCGTCCCGATCGGTGCCTCTTCGAACAGCGCAATCGCTTTCTGTTCAGGCATTCGAACGCAGCCATGAGAATCAGGGTGCCCGGGAAGAAAACCGGAATGCAATCCGATGGAAGGTGCAAACTGGACATAGTACCTCATCGGGGCCTGCACAAACTCCAAACCAGGGGGGACCTTTTTGTAAATATCGGCGTCCGGGACAACGATCTGTTTAGTGACAGGATCTCCAAAGAACCCGTAAAAACTCGACGCATGATTCAGATCTTTGTCGGTGACGCGGAAATGGCCTCTCGGCGTCTCGTGTCCGGGGCGGCCGGAGCAAACCGGAGACTGAAGGATGACGCGCCCGTGATCTTTCAGATACGCTACCTGATTCGTTAAATCGATCTCGATCAATCGCTGAGCGAAACACGAGATGGCCCAAGTGAAAAAAAAACCACCGAAAACTAGAAACTGTTTCATCCGATCGCTGGCACAATGAGTAATCGATTTCAGATAAAAAATCGATTTCAATCCGACTCCAAAAAGTCGAAAAAAAAAAGGATTTGGCCGGTGAAGTACACAGCCGGCCAAACCCTCTCGAGACCAGGCTCCCCCCCTGCGAACAGACAAGAACCGCCCTGAGGCCGTACAGCACCTCAGTCAGGCCCCTTCAGCAAAGGGCAACCGTCAGCCAGGAAATTTTTAGCTACTTCGCTTTGAGCTCCGCAAGCAGCTCCTTCTCGGCGGCGATCCAATCCGAGGTTTCATCCCCGTCAATGCCGAGAGATCTCCGCCGCTCAGCGATAAAATAAGCACGTAACGCGATTTGCTCGGCACCCGGTTGCGAAGCTGAGGATTTCACCGACGTTTTGCGTGCGGAAGTTTCTGCTCGCGAAGAGGAGGCCACGCCGGACTTTTTGCCGCCAATCTTTTTGCTCGAAGAAGCCGAGGGTGTCGAACGTTGGGAGCGTGAGAGATTCATATCTTTTGCTTATTCGTATGTCGTTTTATTACGGATTATTACCTGTTGTTTTTTCTCGGTAGCGCGCAACTGAGTGTCCCGGTCGTGCAGATTCCGGATTGCACCGGATTCAATGTGGGTGCCAGCTTTGAAAAGCCGCAGCCTTTACCGGCTGCCATCACAAACGAGCAGACGTATCCTCGAATTTCATGACGCACACTCACCGATCCGAACCTCGCTGCCAAACCTCGTTACGCACACATATATAGGGCCAATTCAATCGCCCGACCACAATATATAGTGGTCAAATGAATAAAATGCAAAAACAAAAGTGTGCGGCGGCCAAAAAAGTTCTTCAGTGGAGAAAAGCCTGGGGTGGAGCGCAGCGGAGCCCCAGGAATCAATTGAAGTAGTGGCAAAGCGCGGCAGAATAGCCTTTCGCGGGCGTGCCACCTCAATCAGGAATCTGGTTCATCGTTCTGGTCGCGCCTTGTATCTTCAGCGCTCGCTCGCATCCAAAAACGATTCCTGGGCCTCCGCTTCGCTTCCGCCCCACTGCTGTCCAAAATAATCGCTAGTGGAAACCCAGCCAAACCGTAGTCAGGATGAAATTTCCCAACAGGAGGGCAACGGCGTCCGCAAAAATGCGAGAAACAGGACGAAAACTATCAACAGGATCGCGAGTGCCAGCCAGACCGGGTTCATATTGATGAGTCGGGGCTGCACCGTCATTTGTTCCCACGGAAACATCTGCGCCCCGTACTTTTTGAGATCAGGAGGAACGGCGATCATCGGTGACTCGCTTTCGAACGCGTGCTCGAAAGCACCGTGGCAATCCTGACAGATCTCCCCGGGACCGGCGACATCGGAATGGCAGATGCTGCAGGAAGTTCTCCGGAACCGTTGATCCACCCAACACAATGCAACCATGACTGACCGGTTGCAAATTGGAGAGCGGAAGGCGTGATCAGAAGCCTGTGCTGAGACTCTTGGCGTTTGGCGTTTGGCGTTTGGCGTTTGGCGTTCGCAGGTTCCGGGTTCCGGTTCCGGGTTCCGGGTTCACTTTCCGGTCTAAAATGGAGCACGAGCTGGAGGTGCGATTCAGTGGATGAGTTCGAGGACAATTACGATGCGTTCATCCTTTGCCTTTTTTCCCTTTTCCTTCTCGCTTCCCGACAAGGAAACGTCCCTTTGCACGCCGACGTTGAATGGCGCCGGCGCAGCGTAGAATTCGCGTCCCGCGTGTATTCCGTTTTCCATGTCAGTGTTTGCGTGCAAAGAATGGAATACACGTGAGACGCGTATGCTACGGTGGGGATTAGGTTATGAAAATTGTTGTAACAGGTGCCGCCGGAATGATCGGTCGAAAATTTTGTGAGGCGCTTGCGCGGCGTCACAACATTGGGAGCGGTCCGGTCACAAGACTTACGATGGCAGACGCCGTCGAACCACCCGTGCCAGCCGGCGTGCCTTTCGAAGTGGCAACAGTTAAGGGCGACATCTCCGCGCCAAATGTTGCGGAACGTCTCGTTTCGGACTCCCCCGAACTTGTGTATCACCTTGCGGCAATCGTATCGGGAGAAGCAGAAGCCGACTTTGATAAAGGGTATGCAGTCAACCTTGCGGGCACACAGAAACTGTTTGAAGCGATCCGTCGAGCGGGAAATCGGCCACGAGTCGTGTATGCGAGTTCCATTGCGGTCTTCGGCGTTCCGTTCCCAGAGTCGATTCCAGAGGATTATATCCTTGCGCCGCTAACATCGTACGGCACGCAGAAAGCGATCGGAGAACTTCTTCTGGGCGACTTCACACGGCGGGGATTTTTTGATGGGATCGGAATCCGGTTCCCGACGATCTGTGTTCGGCCAGGAAAACCGAACAAGGCTGCTTCAGGCTTCTTTTCCAGTATCATTCGTGAACCATTAAACGGCGAGAAGGCGGTGCTGCCGGTTGGCGAACAGGTCAGGCACTGGTTCGCCTCGCCGCGTGCGGCGGTCGATTTTCTGTTCCACGCTGCCGCAATTGATCTCGGTAACCTTGGCCCGCACCGGAATCTGAACATGCCGGGAGTTTCGGCAACGGTGGGCGAGATGATATCAAGCCTCGAAAAAGTCGCCGGACCGGATTGCGTGAAACTGATCGAACGCCGGCGGGACGCAACAATACAGCGGATCGTCGAAGGGTGGGCACAACGCGTCAACGCCTCGCGCGCGCAGGAGCTTGGGTTTAGCGCAGAAACGAGTTTCGAAGAGATCATCCGTCACCACGTGGAAGACGAGATGAGCTAATGTGCGGACCCGACCCTATCTCAGACTAAGACCGCTGAGAAATGATGCGTCCGGCACACTGAACATATCGTTAAAGACAAGCGCCGCTCCGCCGAGCGCGGCCGCGTCTCTGCCAAAAGAGGAGACCTGGATTTCGAGATTCGCGACAGTCGGGAACTTTCTTTCGCGAAGCCAGTGGCGAACTTTTTCGTGAATAAACGGGTATATCTCGGACAATGGCCCCGCCAACACGATCAACTGCGGATTAACGATATCGGCCAGGTTGCTGATCGCCAGAGCCAGCCACTCGGCCCAAATCTCCGCGCTCTTTCTGGCCGCCGGTCCCCCCGTTTTTAACTCGGCAAGAAATCCTTGCAAATCGTCTGCCTGCCCGCCGGCGCCACGGTAAGATTCGAGAAGAGCTTTACGACCGATGCAGCTTTCAAGCGGTCCCCACTCCTCGTCACTTCTGTGATTTGAAGGATCGAGACAGAGATGACCGATCTCTCCGGCGAGCCCTGAATGGCCGCGGAACAGAGTCCGCCCTGCAATAATCCCGGCACCGATGCCAAAATTCAGCAGCAGCACACAGAGATCACAGCATCCGATCCGGGCGCCGAAAGAGAGCTCCGCGAGCGCCGCAGCGTTTGCATCGTTCTCGGCAAATGCCGGAACCGAAAATTTATTGAGTAACTCGTTCTTCAGATCGAAATCGCGCCAACCGAGCGTTGGCGCTTTTCGAACGATCCCCTGCGTATCGAGCAGCGCGGACGCGGCAACCCCGACTCCGCGGAGTCGGTCCGAATGGTTGAGGCGCTTCGACCAAACCTTGTCGACAAGGCTCACCAGTTCACGGCAGATTATCTTCGGGCTTTTCGTCCGGTGACGCTGGGTTTCTCGGTGAATAATGGCCCCGGAAAGGTCGATGAGAACAAGATGAAGTTCATCCGCGCCAATTTCTGCTCCAAGAAAGAACGCGCCTTCGGGATTGAGCTTCAAACCGACCCCTGGTCTGCCGGTGTTTTGGGTAACAAATAGTTCGCCAGTCGGCACGATCAGCTTATCGGTCAGCAATTCGGCTGTCACCAGCGTCACCGTTGACCGCGTCAGTTCGAGGTAACGAGCAATTTCGGCGCGGGAAAGCGAAACCTGTTCTTTGAGCAGCCGAAGGACACGGGCTTGATTAATGCGGCGGAGGAGTGCTGATCCAGGCATTTATCCTTCCGGAGAGACAGAAAGTTCGGACAGGAGCCCTTCAAAGCTCCGCAAGTTCTCGTAGCGTATCGAACTTGTCACCGCGATCGAGGCGACGAACGCTCCCATCCTCCCGGCGGTCCTCCAGGATAAACCTCGATACCAGGCCGCAAGGACACCCGCAATGAATGCGTCCCCCGCCCCGGTGGTGTCGACGACTTTCACCCGCCGCGCAGGAATAAACTCCTGACCTTCGCCGACCACGTGGACGACTGCGCCGTTTGCGCCATCGGTAACCGCCGCGAATTTTTGGACGCCGGCATCGACCAGGGCGGACGCCGCGGCGTGAGCACTCTTCTTCCCGGTGATCGCCGCTGCCTCACTCAGACTTGGACAGAAAACGTCTATTTCCGGCATTAGATTCATGAGCTGGGGCCAGCGAGGATCGTGGGTATAAGTCACGTCGAGCGACGTCAACATGCCGAGTTGGCGCGTAACGTGCATGAGCTTCCGCAACGGTTCGCCATCGAGCATCGGCAAGCGGCCGGCGTAACCGAGATGCAACGCACGCGAACCGCCCTCTATTTCTCTTTCTACATCGGCCGGCGTCAGATTGAACTGGTCGCAAGCGCCCGGCGCGGCGAGGAACCCGCGATCACCGTCCGCGAACACTGCGACGATACTGGCGGTCGTCCGTGTCGAGGGGACTGGCACGACTCGGTTTCTGGAAGCCCAGGAGCCGACCGATTCGCTGACGATCCTTCCAAAACTATCCTCGCCAACGGCACCCAACGCCGATACCGGCACTCCCAGACGAGCGAGTGCGAGTCCTGTGTTCGCCACCGCCCCGCCGGGAAGCAGATCAATGCAATCCACATTCCCAACGTGCCCCTTCCCTGCCCAGTTTCGGATCGGCCGCACGAGCAAGTCGGCCACCAGCGTGCCTGCAACGGATATCATAGCTGTCAGCGTCGCACTCTATCTGTCAGATCAGCCGCCGCGGTCTCCAGCTTGATTTGCAGTTTCTTTCCATGTCCTGAAGCGCCAAATAGAGAAATACGGCCACGGGCGATATCGCGCAGCTTAGCGGTGACATGTCGGAGGATCTGCTGGTGTTTGGGCTCATGATCCGGCGGCAACGCTGCTCCCTCAGCCAAACCGGCTACAAACCCATTGATCAGTGCAGCGCCAATATTGATTTTGTAGACGTTGAGCTTGGTCGCCGCCTGTGCGTCTTGCGGATGGATCCCGCTGCCACCGTGCAGCACCAACGGAATCCCGGTCTTATCCGCAATCTCACTCAAAAGTCTCAGGTTGAGCCGCGAATTGTTCCCATGCTCCGAGCCGACGGAGACCGCCAACGTGTCGGTGCCGCTCTCCGCCATCTGGACCGCTTCGGCCGGTCCACAGTAGACCGGTTTGCCCCCCTGGTACTCCCCTCCAAATAAACCGATTTCCGACTCCAGATTTGCGCCTGCCGCGTGAGCGAGCTCAACAAATCGTTTCGTTTCGTTCACATTCTCGGCCAGCGGGTGATGCGCGCCATCGTACATCACGGAGTAATACCCGGCACGCAATGTCCGGACAATATTCCGGTCTTCGCCGGGATGATCCTGGTGCAGGAGGACCGGGGCGTTAGCGGGTTCGGCGATCGTCCGGACGAGGTTATAGAGTTCGCTGATCCCTGCATAGTTGAAATTAATAAAGTCGGTCTGAACCATGACCGGGGCATCTTCTAAGACGGCGGCGTCGACAACTGCGCGGACCATTTCAAGGTTGCTGCAGTTGAACGAAGGGACGGCGAAACCGTTATCGAAAACGTATTTGAGAAACAATCGCGGTTTGGATACGAACATAGCTTGTTTGTTCGAACCTCCAACAAACTGCCGCTTTGTCAAAACATTTTCTTTGGGCAAATTGTCCCCTCGCCAATCGGGACTTCAATATCCGGGTGAGTTCGTTCCCACCATTTTGTGCGTCGCCGGAGTCGGTGCCGGCTGGTTCGCAGAACACGAAGCAAAGAAAACGGCTGCGCCGGCCGCGCAAAGAACCAGGAGTAGGCTGAGTCGATTCCGAAGCATAGGAGCGCTTATCGTTCGACCGGGGCACCCGGATGTAAAGCCTCTTTTTATGGGCGCAGGCGTGCGGTAAACGGCATTCAGAGAGCGCCGGGAACGGTTTCGCAAACACGCGCGATCCGTGCCGGCAAATCTGGCCGCGCGTCACCCACGAGTAAAGCCTGGAAGCCGGCCCGCCGCGCCCCGGCAAAGTCGGCGTCAGGCTCATCGCCGACGTGCAAAATCTCGCCTGGCGCGACGCCAAACCGCCAGACAGCAACTTCGAAGATCCGCGCTGCCGGTTTTCGAATTCCGATCTCACTCGAAATAATAACGTGCTCGAAAAGATCGCGAACTTTCAAGTGTGCCAGAATGTCATACAACCGACGATCGAAATTTGAAATCAATCCAAGGCGAATTGATAGACGCCTGAGTTCGGAGAGCATGGCTGCGACACCCGGAAACAGCTCCCAGACACCGGGAAGCCTGAACTGCTCGTACACCGTCTCGAAGTAGTCGTCGAACGGGTCAATGCGATAGCCAGCCTCCGTCATGGTCTTTGCGACGAGGCCTCGCCACCAGCCACATTCATCGTCCGGGCGCGGCGCATCGGATTCGGAAGGCTGCGGAAAACTTTCCCAGGCAATTCTAAATGCATTCTGGACGCGAATCGGGTCGAGATCGTAACCGAATCGGCGGGCTGTATCGGCGTAGACGAACCCGGGAGGTCGCACCAAACGGATCAATGTGCCCGCGGCATCAAAAGTCACGACTCGAATCATCGCGGCGCTACGTTAACAGCCGTCTGGCAGTTGCACGAGTCAGGAGTTGCAGGAGCTGCAGGAGTTCACGGTGTGCAGGCGGAGCTGTCGGCGTGTCGGGGTGTCGGCATGTCGATTTAGCTCGCCGAAGTCTTCGCGCGAGCGTGAAATCTTCGTCGCATGGAGGCCGATTAATCGCCATGCACACACCGGAAAGGGTGCCGTCTCATTCTGTAACTCCTGACTCCTGAATTCTTGAGTCCTGTGTCCCTTTAGACGGGTTTCTTGACGGCCCTTTTTTTCAGTCTTAGATTCGCCGACTAGACCGAAACTGGCGGAGCCGAGGTAAATTCACGGATTTGCGCGGCTGGTTGGCCGGGTCGGTCCGTTATTGTTTTTATGAACAGTGATCTTTTAGCGGTGTTGGATTATATGGAGCGCGAAAAAGGCATCAAGCGCGAGGTGTTACTCGACGCGGTGTCCAGCGCTTTGCTGACGGCTGCAAAGAAGAGCGTCGGTCCTGCTCGAGAATTGCGAGTCAGCATCGATCCCAAAAGCGGTGAGATCACTGCGCATGCTACACTTTTGGTCGTGGAAGAGGTGCGGAGCATTCACGACGAGATCAACCTAACCAGAGCGAGGAAGATCAAAGCGGACGCACAGCCGGGCGACCAACTCGAGGTCGAGGTAACTCCGGAAGGATTCGGCAGAATCGCAGCACAGACGGCTCGTCAGGCAATATTGCAACGTATTCGGCAGGCTGAAAAGGAGATGATCTACGACGAGTTCAAAGATCGCGCCGGCGAAATCGTTGGTGGGACGGTACGCCGTTTTGAGCGCTCCGACGTGGTTGTTGATCTGGGCAAATTCGAAGCCGTCATGCCTTCCCGGGAGCGAGTAGCGACCGAAGATTACAACATTGGAGATCGAGTCCGCGCCTACGTCGTGGCAGTCGAGAACTCGAACCGGGGGCCGGAGATCATTATTTCCCGGAGCCACCCCAATTTTGTGCGGCGGCTGTTCGAGGTCGAAGTGAGTGAGATTGCGGACCGGACGGTCGAGATCAAAGCAATCGCCCGCGAAGCGGGATACCGCACCAAGATAGCTGTTTGGTCCTCCGATGAGAAAGTTGATCCGGTTGGGGCGTGTGTTGGAATGCGCGGGTCGCGGGTCAAGAATATTGTCCGAGAACTGAACCAGGAGAAGGTGGATATCATCCGCTGGAGCCCGGACCCGAGAGAGTTTGTGGTGGAGGCGCTGAAGCCCGCGAAAATCAAATCACTGACACTCGATCCGGACCGGCACGCGATCAACATTACGGTGGACGAGGACCAGCTCTCGCTGGCGATTGGCCGCCGCGGACAGAACGCACGACTTACTGCGCGATTGACCGGCTGGGAAATCAACATTTCGAAGGACGAATCGGCGACGCAAGCGTTCGAACAAAAGATCGCTCAAGCAATCACAACGCTTGCGAAAGGGTTGAAGATCGACGAAGAGACAGCGCGATCGCTTGCCCGGGCCGGTGTGAACAGTATCGAAGGAATTCTCGAAGTGGATCCTGAGGATATCGCAGGGATTCTGGACGGAAATATTGAGCGTGCGCGTGAGATTCACGACGCAGCCCGCAAAGAACACGAGAAGAAACTGGCATCCATCTGAGCGAGGTGGAGCGATGAAATTTTTAGAGAGACAGATTCATGGCCACACGCGCGAGCAGCAAAAAAGAGCCCTCCCAGAAGCCCAAACCGAAGGCTGATCAACCAGCCGATACGGGAACTCCGCCTCAGCCCGCCACCGATCTAATCTCTACCAGCGCCAGAAGAACTCCATCGGCACCACGAAGCTTGGGGCGGTCGGCGGTCCCGCCGATCAGCAAAGCCAAGGCGCAACAGCCTGCCCCAGCCCAGGCACCTGCCCCTGAACCGGTCGTAGAAACGGCGCCACCGCCGCCGCCGCCGAAACCCGAGACCGTTTCCCTGATTGATGACAACCGCTCGAAGCGTTCGGAGCCTAGCAGTGGCGAGTCCAAAGTTCGATCGGTGCTTCCTCCAATTTCGAAGATTCGTCCGCCGATTTTGTCGAAGGCGCCGGAGCCTGTCGCAAAGCCGGTCGAACCGGTAGCCCCTGAACCGGTGGTTGCAGCTCCCACAATCGAACCGCCCGGCACGGTCTCCGACGAAAAGATCGTCCACATCAAACCTCCTATCATTGTTCGTGAGCTCGCGCAGCAGATTGGGCTGAAGCCGTTTCAGCTGATTCACGACCTGATGGAGATGAACATTTTTGCGGCGATCAATCACACGATCGAACCGGACATCGCGGCACAGATTTGTAAGAAGCACGGTTACACTTTTGAAGTGGAGAAACGTGAAAAGGGCGCGGGGGTGCATTCAAAGCCGGTGGTTGTCGAAGCGCCGCCGCCTCCCGCCGTTCAGCCGAAGGAAGAACTCCGGCCGCGTGCTCCGATAATTACGTTCATGGGCCATGTCGATCACGGCAAGACTTCCCTGATGGACGCAATTCGCAAGTCTCGTGTTGCGGCAGGTGAAGCAGGTGGCATCACACAGCATATCGGCGCGTACAGCGTTTCCTACAAAGGCCAAAGCGTGACGTTCATCGACACTCCTGGGCACGAAGCGTTTACTGCGATGCGCGCGCGGGGGGCAAAGGTGACTGACGTCGTTGTGCTAGTGGTGGCAGCGGATGACGGGCTCATGCCGCAGACGCTCGAGGCGATTAACCACGCGCGGGCGGCAAAAGTGGCTATCATCGTCGCAATCAACAAAATTGACCTGCCGTCGGCGAACGTTGATCGAGTCAAGTCGCAGCTTCAAGAAAAAGGGCTGACGCCGGAAGACTGGGGCGGGGAAACGATCTGTGTGCCCGTTTCCGCTACAAAGGGAACAGGAATCGATCACCTCCTCGAGATGATTCTGCTCCAGGCGGAGATCCTGGAATTGAAGGCGAGTCCGACCGCGCCGGGACGCGCAACGGTGATCGAGGCGCAAATCGAAGCTGGACGCGGTCCGACCGCGACGGTCATCGTCCAGATGGGAACATTGCATGTCGGGCAGCCGTTTATCTGCGGGAATTTCTCGGGCAAAGTGAAGTCGCTGATCAACGATGCCGGCGAGAACATCAAAGAAGCCGGGCCGGGGACACCCGCCAAAGTTCTTGGTTTCACAGGGCTTCCGAATGCCGGTGACGAGTTGACCGTCATGGAGTCCGAAAAGTCGGTGCGGACGCTGAGCGAAGAACGGCTTGCCGATTTGCGAAGTCAAAAACTGGCGATGCCGCAGCGGGCGACACTCGAGAGTCTGTTCGACAGCATGGGCGACGGGCGCAAAGTGCTGCTACTCATTCTGAAGTGCGACGTCCAGGGTTCCGCGGAGGCACTCTCGGCGTCACTGAATCAGATCGAGAGCAAGAAGATTGACCTCGAACTGATTCACGTCGGGGTCGGGCCGATCTCTGAATCGGACGTGTTACTGGCAACGGCATCCAACGCCGTAATCGTCGGATTCAACGTGAAGGTCGAGAACCAGGCTGCTTCCGCTGCGAAGCGGGAAGGTATCCAGATCAAGCTGTACAGCATCATTTACGAGCTCATCGACCAGGTAAAAGAGGCGATGGTCGGCATGCTGGATCCGGAGGTTCGAGAAAGCATTGTTGGCCACGCAGAAGTCCGTCAGGTATTCGAACTGTCGAAGGGAACGGTTGCCGGATGCTACGTCGTCGACGGCCGTATTTTGCGTTCAGGTCGTGCGCGCGTTTTGCGGCGTCGCCAACCGATTTACGACGGAGGCATCGCCACGCTCCGAAGATTTCAGGATGACGTTAAAGAGGTACGCGCCGGTGTCGAATGTGGGCTTAAGCTCGGCGATTTTACCGAGTACGAAGTCGGCGACATTATTGAGTGTTACAATCTCGAGAAGGTGCCGCAACAGCTGTGAATTGATTCTCGGCACGCGGTTGCTCAAGACAAAGCTCGATTGGTGACCGTCATGAAGTAACCGGGCCGGCCGCGGCCGCGGTTGAGCGAATAACATTTCGAGGTTGTTATGAAACATCGGCTTGAACGGGTAAACGAAGTCATCAAAAGGGAACTGAGCGAAATTGTTTCGCGCGAGATCAACTTTACGGCACAAACGCTCGTGACAATTCACGGGGTCGAAATCTCACCTGATCTACGGCAATGCCAGGTTTTTGTGAGTGTGATCGGCAAGCCGGAGCAAAAGAATCGCGTCCTGTCAGAGCTCGAGGAACACCGAGTCGTCCTGCAGCGGGGACTGGCAAAACGGGTAGTGCTGAAATACACGCCGCATCTTCATTTCAGGATCGATGACTCGATCGAACGAGGCAGTCGCGTGTTGGAAATCATGCAGGATCTCGATATACCACGCGACGATCGATGAACGCTTCTTTGAGTGAAATCGCCGGTGCGATCAGACGCGCGCACCGGATTGTCCTCCTTAGCCATATCCGGCCGGATGGCGACGCTATCGGTTCCCAACTCGCGCTCGCGTTAAGTCTCGAGAGCTTGGGAAAAGAGGTCGTCGCATGGAACGAGGATGGTCTTCCGGAAAGCTACCGCTTTCTCGAAAAAGGCAACCTGATTCAAAAGCCGCCTGCGGAACCACAGGCATTCGATCTAGCCATCGCTTTGGATACGGCCACGAGACAGCGATTGGGAGCGTCGCTTTGCGCGATTCGCAACGCGGACCGGTGGATCAACATCGACCATCACGCCAGCAACCCCGGCTACGGAGATCTAGTTCACATTGACACTGGGGTTCCGGCAACCGGCCAGATTGTGTACGAATTTCTTCGCAGCGAAAATTTTCCGTTTGATCTTCCGATCGCTGTCGCGCTATACGCCGCAATCTCGACCGACACCGGATCGTTTCGGTACCCGCGCACGACGGCGCGCACGTTCGAGATCGCCGCACAGCTTGTTGAGACGGGAGTCGATGCCGCGGCGATCGCGATCAAGCTGTACGAAAGCTACCCGAAGCGAAGAATTCAGCTTCTGGGCGATGCCCTTCAGGACGCCCGGTTTGACGCGAACGACCGAGTCGTAAGCATGTCTGTCACGAACGAAATGAAAAACCGGTTTGGCATTCAGCCTGAAGATGTCGAGGGACTAATTGATACAGTGCGCATCGTCGAATCTGTGATGGTTGCCATATTCTTTGAAGAACTCCCGGATGGAAAGGTGCGCCTGAGCATGCGATCAAAAGATGACCGCATCGACGTGAACAAGATCTGCGGCGAATTTGGCGGCGGAGGCCATCTTCGCGCCGCCGGTGCAAGAATACGTGGTGGGCTCGAAGTGGTGCGAAACAAGGTCCTTGAGCGAGTTTGCGATGAAGTCACCAAGTCCGTTTGACGGCGTTCTCCTGATCGACAAAGGATCCGGTATGACAAGCCACGATGTTGTGGCACTAGTTCGGCATCGTCTCGAAACGCAAAAGGTTGGTCATTGCGGAACGCTCGATCCCTTTGCCACCGGATTGTTGCTGATTGTTGTTGGCCGCGGCACCAAGATTCAGGATCTCCTGATGAGCGAAGACAAAGAATACGTGGGAACGATGAAACTGGGCGCAGTAACCGATACCCAGGATTGCGATGGGACGGTCATTGAGATGCATGAAGTTGGGACTCTCGATCGTTCGGCAATCGATACGGCCTTCGCGAAATTCCATGGCGACTTTTACCAGACACCACCGATGGTATCCGCCATCAAAAAAGAGGGCGTCCCGCTCTACAAGCTCGCTCGAGAAGGAAAAGTCGTGGCGCGGGAACCGCGATTTGTTCATGTGTATGCGCACGAAGTCCGGGATGTTCGGAAAGACGAAGTCGACTTTCGCGTCATTTGCAGCAAGGGATTCTACGTACGAACCTACGCTCATGACATCGGTCACGAACTGGGATGCGGAGCACATCTCTCGGCGCTCCGGAGAACGAAATCGGGTCGCCTCTGTGTCGAGGGTGCGGTGTCGATTGAGGCGCTGAAGACTGAATCAAAAGAGAACATCGCAAAGAAAATCATCTCGCTGCCCGATATTTCCCGGATGCGAGGAGCTTGAGCCATGAAGATATTGCGGGCCATCGACGAGTTGGAATCGCTCCCAGGTCCCACCCACCTTGCGATCGGCGTTTTTGATGGACTCCATATCGGTCATCAGGCAGTGATCGGTCACGCTGTCGATAGCTCGCACCAAACCGGCGGCAGCGCCGTCGTCGTGACATTCGACCCTCATCCAGTCCGAGTCTTGCGACCGGAGAAGGCGCCAAGACTTCTGACTTCCACGCGTCACAAGTTGAAGCTGATTGAGAAACTCGGTGTCGACGCCGTGCTGTTGCTGGAATTCACGCTCGAATTTTCGCGAACCTCCCCTGAAGCTTTTATCGAATCTCTTGCACGGGCGTCGAATCATCTGAGGCAGGTCTGTGTCGGCCAGGAGTGGACCTTCGGAGCGAATCGATCCGGCTCGACGAAGTTGCTGGAAGAAATGGCACCGAAACTGAGATTTCACGTGCGAACCGTTCCGCCAGTTTTGATGAGCGGGCGGGTTGTCAGCAGCACGCTTATCCGTTCAGCGGTGGAAAGCGGAGATTTAAATTCTGCGGCAAAATACCTCGGCCGCGATTTCACGATTCTCGGAACTGTCACCGAAGGACGGCAGCTGGGGAGGCGCCTGGGATTTCCGACTGCCAACCTAAGGGCGCACAATGAGCTGTTTCCGCCGAATGGCGTCTATGCGGCGAAAGCCTGGTTCAACGGCAGGGAATATGGCGGCGTCGTAAACATCGGTGTGCGTCCGACGATCGAGAACGAAGCAGGTGAGCGACTCCTTGAACTGCACCTGTTCAATTTCGACCTCGAAATCTACGGGCAAGATGTCGAGGTTGCCTTTCTCAAATTTCTTCGATCGGAACAGAAGTTCGCAGGCGTCGACGAGCTCAGAGCACAAATTCGGAATGACGCGGAAAAGGCGCGAGAGATCTACAAGGCCAGTTCAGAAGATCCCGAGAGAAGCGTTTAGCGATTGGTCCGGTTGCCCGGTGACCGGCCGCTTGGTTCGCACCTGGTACTCTTCGATTGCCCGTTTCGTGTCAGGTCCGAGAATTCCGTCGACTTGCCCGGGATATATTCCCAACCTGCGCAGCGCCGCCTGAACGGAACGGACCTCGTTGTCGCTGAACTGAAAATTGTACCGGTTCGCTGACGTTGGCCTTTGGACGAAGCGATCTGGGTCGACAAGCTTTTGCGGCGCGGCAATCCGATTTGGGTTCGGCGCAGTCGGAATCTGGCGCAGGCTTGCGTTATAGGCTGACCAGGCATTGTTTCGAATTATCGCGTCATTTGCGGGAGTCGAATTGACCGGATAAGCAAGTCTATTCGGGCCGGTGGGCAGACCTGTCACATTTGGACTCGCCGAGTATGCGCCGGATGGAACGGCAACGTTCGTGTGAAAGCTCGACGTCCCTGACCGAAATGAGGGTATTGCGCCGGCTGAAAATTTCGTCTGAGCCAAGGCGCTCGACGCGGTGAGAGCCCCCAATGTGAGAATCAGAGGGAGACCTAAGTACTTCATTGATAATTCCTCCGAATTAAATGTGCACCCCTGTGGATTGCACCAAGGAATGTCGGTCCAACCTCCGGCTTGCGCAACTACCCCTGACTTTTCATTCCGGGCCAGGCCCATACGCATTTACTTAAGCGATTCAGAGTTGGCGGAGGAGTCAAAATGTAGGCGAACCGTCGTTTGCGCCCCTTTGGAGGGGTGCAAAGCGGGGACGCTTCGCCTACTCCGCTTAAGTAAATGCATATCGTCCCACGCAGAGATAGACCGCAGGCTCGCGATTGCCAATGGCGTACACGCGCCGGCCAAAAACCGTCCTGGTCAACAACACAACGACGACGAGGCCGACGACGGCCCAAACCCACAAGGCGTTCGGAATGCCGAACACCGATCGCCCTACTGATAGGTTGCAAAAATCAGGCTCGTCAATCACCTGTGCTGGACACGAGTGAGTGCAATGTGACGTTCCCCAACGTTCAGAAGCGGATATGTATTCGATACCATTGGTGTCCAAAATAGGTTACGCATTTATCCCGGAGGGATCAAAGCGAAGGATGAGGTAGGGACGTCGGTTAGCGACGCCCCTCCTCCCGAACCGAACAGGCCGATCTCCGGCATTCGGCTCTCCAGTTGGTAGTTGAACTCCAAAGGAGATCGGCCGACGCTTCCTTTGATTCTACAAGGTCGATCAATGGTAGTCTCCCGTTCCCGGGGCGGCCAACAGACACTGGACAAGAGTTGCAGGTTCGCGTACTTGGTTTGCTCTTCACCGTAGTGAGTCCTTAGGACATTGACGGTGCTGTTTCCTTCGTTCTTTTGTTCAGTGTCTCCACCTTCCTGCCTCCCTTGGCTCCACGGGCATTACCCCGCTTCCTCGCTACTACGAAGGCTCTGTCACCTCCCGGGCACAGTTCTTCGGGCCTTCTACAGACCATGAACGCTGTTCCTTTCCCGGTTCGCGATCCCTGATTCATGTCGCTCCAACTTCTGACCATTCTATCTCCACCCACCCCATGCACTCCTGTAACTGCGCTCAATGTTCTCCCGCAGGTCAGGTCGCGGAGTTGCCGCTGTTCCCTTTCCGGGTCGGCTTCCGTTCTGGGCTTCGCCTTTGGCTAGCAGGCTCGCCAATGCATCAGGCCGTATCGAGTTCATCATTTTCTTAATTATGGACTGGTCGTTCGCTTCCGGTTGCTCCCCACCCCGCCTCTCGGCGACGCAGTTTCCTTCAGCTACGGACAGCCAGTGTTCCGTCCGATGGGGACTTCCACCCCACTGTTGGTGCGCACTCTCAGGCGCACTAGCCTGGCACGAAGTGCCGGGAAAAAGAAGAAAGGCGCGTCCAGTCCCGTAGGGACGGTTGATCAGCATTCAGTGTGAGCGTTTCTCAGTTGCCAGAAACGATACTTTTATCTTGTTTCCAGGCACTTCGTGCCAGGCCGCCTTCGCAGACTACGGCGCGCCCGACAGCCAGGGTTTGCGCAACCACCCTCGGCGGTCGCGACGTAGGCTTTGCGGAGTCGGGCTACTTTCATTTGGTCCCTCCGGGACAGGATCCACTCTTTCGTTGTAAAATTTTCCTTAAGTTAGCGCTTATGAAGCGCAGCGGAGCGTCGCGGAATCCTGGGAGAGTATAAGAGATTGCCCCGCTCTGAAGGAGCGGCAGAATCTTCCGACGCGGAGGGTGTAGGAGTTGGCTCGAGTCGCAATCACGTACTGATCCAATTCGCTAGCATTAGAAGAGCATCGAAGCGAGCTTTAATGCCTAGTATAGTAGATATTCGGGGGTCCATTGGCATTCGACTACCTCGCGCCGCAGCGCATCAGGTTCGCACGCGGGAGCCAGTCCTTCTTTTTGTGCTTCCAGGGCAACCGCATAGGCGATCTCGAGCGCAATCTCGCGGATGTTTCTGACGCTTGGCAATAGAGAAGCAGCCGGATCTCGCAGCGCTGGAGAATGATCACCGAGCGCTTTTGCCCCGGCGAGCATCATTTTGTCAGTGACTCTTCGGGCCTGTGAGACTACCAGTCCGAGACCGACTGCGGGAAAGATGAAGACATTGTTGCATTGAGCGATCTCGATGTTTTTCCCGCCGTATTTCACGGGCGCGAATGGCGATCCTGTGGCAACGAGGGCCCGGCCTTCCGTCCATGCCATAAGGTTTGCAGGTTCGGCTTCTGAATGGCTGGTAGGGTTCGATAAAGGAAAGATGATTGGCCGCTCGGTTTTTCTGGCCATTTCGCGAACAATCGACTCGGTGAAGATGCCTTTCACAGTAGATAAGCCAATTAGCACCGTAGCGTCGACCTTGCTGATCACTTCTGCCAAACCAACCTGACCATGTTGATTACGAGGCCAATCCGCAATTTCGTTGCGAGCTCTGGCGTAAGTTTTTTGCTCGTCCGAAAGATCTCGGCGATCGCTGTCCAATAATCCGTCTTTATCGACGATCCAAAAACGAGCATGGGCTTCGTTTTCGGAAAGACCCTCTTCAACCATTGCATCGCGAAGATAGTCTGCAACGCCGATTGCGGCCGAACCAGCACCAACGAAAACTATCTGATGTTCTTTGATGCTTTTTCGCGCAACTTTGGACGCGCCAACGACCGCTCCGAGAACGACTGCGGCAGTACCCTGCACATCATCATTGAAGGTTAGAAGTTCGTTCTGATAACGGAGCAACAAGGGTCGAGCATTTGGTGTCGCAAAATCCTCCCATTGCAGACAGGTATTGGGCAGCTCCTGCTTGACTGCCTGGACGAAGTGATCCACGAAATCGAGATATTCCTGCCCTCTGACTCGCTCGTGACGCCAACCGAGATACTCGGGATCTTTTAAGCGTTCCTCGTTATTTGTGCCTACATCCAGAGCAATCGGGAGCGTTCGCGATGGATGAATTCCTCCAATCAACGAGTAAAGCGATAGCTTACCGATTGGAATACCCAAGCCACCCACGCCTTGATCGCCAAGTCCCAAGATGCGTTCACCATCGGTGACAACAATTACGTCTACGTCCGGGTTGGGACGATTGCGCAAGATTTCAGCGATCGAGCTGCTCAGGGGACAGGAAACAATTAGCCCGCGGGGGCGGCGATAAATATGGCTGAACTGCTGACACGCCAAGCCGACGGTCGGCGTGTACACGATTGGCAGCATTTCCTCGATATGATCCAGTATCAACCGGTAAAATAGGGTTTCGTTTGAGTCCTGCAGCTGGCGCAAAAAGATGTGACGCTCGAGATCTGTCGTCTTCATATTAAAGGCTTCATAAGCACGTACTGACTGTTCTTGAAGAGACTCGATCTGAGGTGGCAAGAGGCCACGTAAACCCAATGCACCGCGCTCGTTGTCGCTAAACGCTGTACCTTTATTCCAGATTGGGGTATCGAGCAGACCCATGCCTCGGAGTCCGGGTGGAAGACCTATTTTCTTTGAATATTTCATAGTGTACCTTCTGTTACCGAAACAAATTCGTCTGGCCGATACGATCATCTATTGGTCACGGCCGCTCAACAGAGTTAGTCAGTTACCATGCCAGCTCTATTCCACGTTCATAACTAACTACCGATGAGATAGTTACGGATTCCGAATCAGCGAATTGTTATAGGACGAAATCTCGCACGGTCGAACAATCGACCCGCCTCGGTCGAAAAGTTGACCCGAGTTATTCGAAACCATCTCTTGGCCCATGTTCAAACCCAAAAACATGACATGAAAGTCATTTCCTTTCGCGAACTGTCAGCTTAGACATTCTTTACGGGGAAGGGTTAAAAACCGCGCTTATCCTCAATGCCGGGCAAAAATATTTTCTGCTGGACAGCTACGTCAAAGCGTTCGAGGAGAAATACCCTGATTACTGTGATCACCTAAGGGAACTGTCCGACCCTGGCACTTATCTAAGAAGGGATTTTGATTGGATGCAGGGACGTGACCCCAAGGATTGGCACGATAAACGCGTGCTTTTGTCGGTTCATCCAAACGGAGGACCAGGATTTGGTGACGAATTGATGGCAGGATGCCTTCCAAGATATTTTAAAGAAGTCCTCAGGACAAATTCCGGACTCTTCCCTTGAGCTTAGTGGAGCGGGTTCTTGAAGTGGCCAGTGTGGAAGCGACTCGAATAGAGGCCACAATATTTTGCGTCAAGAATTCTGCGTTCAGTCCGGAGATATCGGCCCTGATCAAGAAAACGCCCCATGCCATCAATCTGGAGAAGCGACTGTCGACCGTCACGCATTTCGCGGGACTGATAGCCGGTGCATCTCTCTTTATCGGCCCTGACTCCAGCGGATTACACTTTGCAGCAGCGTTTGAGACGCCGGCCCTGGGACTTTGGGGATCGTTTCATCCTGACTTACGAGCGAAGTACTATAAGAATCAGGTGCATATCTATCACGACCTGGGGGTTAGCACATCCAAGGACGCGAACCTCCACGCGGCCTTGGCGTCATCGAGACTCGCGTCCATCACCAAAGAGGAAATCTCGTCGGCGGTTCGGGAATTACTTGATCACAGATCGAGGCCTTAATGAGACCAACGCGACGAGCAGTAAGAAAATGTTAGGTTCACGCTAAATACATAAGTTCAGCAGCATACTAGCAGACCTTCGACACGCTTTCTCAGGAGGAGGTCCGCGATTTCAGATGGATCTGGCGTGAGCCAGACAACGTACGATTCTGCTGAATAACTTCGTGCGACCGGAAAATTTTGGCGGACATTGCTTGCGAACCCGGAGGAGCCGCAGCAGGTAAAGAATGAACGCCGTGTCTGTCATTTTCCCTTACAGGCTGGAAGGAGTATGGGTCTTCGATGACGCAGCGACCGGCCTCGTACGGGAACCGTTCATCAGCGGCGCCGACAAGATCCTGGACGTGCTGACGGAACACATCCCGGACGCCGGGAGCGGAGTCAAAATCATCTTCTCGGCAAGGGCCTTTCCAGGCTACACCGCCCAATTCGTCTGGACTCGAGGCGAATACGAAGGCAATTGGTATCGATGGCCAGAGCGGGAAATGGAAGGATGGTTGTGTCCGGCCCTCCTCAAATATTTCGAAAGCCCACCCAAAGAAATCTTCGTGCAGGCGTCTGCTAAAAGCTCGTGAAATAAGGCGGTTGCGCCCAGACGGACATGCCTTTTTCGAGAACATCCAGTGCGGTTCAAGCCATCCAGAGTTATCGTCCCAGATCAGTCATCGCTAAAGGGTTCAAGCCAGCGGCAGTATTAGTGCCGATTCACGAAAGTGCCGGGGAACATTACTTAACACTGATTGAGCGCGCGGCGACGCTGCGTTCGCACGGCGGCGAAATCTCGTTTCCGGGAGGTAATGTGACCGCTGAGGATAAAGACACTCTTGCGGCGGCCTTGCGAGAATTCGAAGAGGAAATCGGGATCGATCGCGAAAATGTGCAAATCATCGGGCAATTGGACGAAGTCACGGTTGTTTCGGGATACCTGGTCACACCATTTGTCGGGATCGTAATGTCACCGGTCCAAATGAACCCGAATAAGGAAGAAGTGAGCTCTGTGATTTCCGTACCGATCTCAGCGCTTCTCCACCCTGACTGTTTCACGACAGAGCTCAAAGGGGACGTAATGCCACGCATCATTTATCACTTTCGCTACGAAGGCTTCGATATCTGGGGCGCCACCGCGAGAATTCTCAAGCAGTTACTGGAGGTGGCCTATGGGTTTCGGGCAACGCGCTAGCCAGCGCGGCAGCCCACGCTATTTAGTTGAAATTCAACAAGCGATCGAGAAACTGGCACCAAAAGAGCGTGCTGAGCTGCGTAATTGGCTTGAAGCTCAGCATACTGAAGATAGCCCTGGCTGACCGAATGGTGCACCTTTTCGGCAGTCTAGCAAGGCTGTTCGCAGACGTGGGGAAAAACCAATGAAAATACTCTCCGACATCCCGACTGTCTACGAGGCCGACGTCGTGGTCGTTGGCGCAGGCAGCGCGGGCTGTTGCGCCGCGATCGCCGCAGCAGAAGCAGGCCGGTCGGTCGTGTTAGTCGAGCGCTACGGCTTCGCCGGCGGCACAAGCACGCAGATCCTCGACACATTCTATGGTTTTTTCACACCGGGTGAAGAGCCACGCAAAGTCGTCGGCGGCATACCGGATCGCGTTGTGGACGCACTCGACCTTACCGGCGACGTCTTTCTCAGACCGAATACCTACGGGGCAGGGACCGGAGTGACCTACAACCCCGAACGGCTCAAACTTGTATGGGACAAACTGCTGCTAGGTGCCGGCGTGAAGATGCTCCTCCACGCCTGGCTCTGCGATGTAGAGCTGGCAAAAGACGGGCGAATCTTTGGAGCGATCCTGCACACGAAGCGAGGTTTTTTGCGTGTAACTGGAAAACGATTTGTTGATGCCAGCGGCGACGCCGACCTCTGCCACCTCGCGGCCATCCCCTACGAAAAGGCGGGCGATATCGAACCGGCACAGACGCTCACGACCACCTTCCGCATGTGCAACGTAGACCTCGGCCGCTTCGAGGCTGAAGGCGGGAGAAAAATGCTGATGGCGAAGATGGCCGACGCCGTAGAGTCAAACCGCCATCCGCTGCCCCGCAAGAAGGGCAGCGCACATGCGATGGTGCAGGAGGGCTGCATCGCGACAGTTGCCGTGCGCGTCGGCGACACCGACGCGACGGACCCGGAGCAGCTCACCGCCGCGGAAATTGAAGGCCGTCGGCAGGCGTTCGTTTACGAGGACTTCCTGCGCGATATGGTTCCAGGGTACGAGAAGTCGAAGATCATCGGGCTCTCTCATCACATCGGAGTGCGTGAGACTCGGCGCGTGTATGGGGAGTATCGACTGACGAAGGAAGACTGCATCGGCGGCCGACAGTTCGACGACCAAATAGCACTTTGCGGAGCCCCCATCGAAGATCACCGACAGAGCGTCACCGGCGAGGAAGAAACCGTCTGGGGCTACGTCGAACACGAGGGCGGTGTTTACGGCGTACCATACGGAACGCTCGTTCCAAAGAGCCGCGAAGAGCTCTGGGTGGTCGGCCGGTGTTTCAGCGCGACGCATGACGCGCACGCGAGCTGCCGCAGCATGGCTCAGACGATGAGCATGGGTCAAGCGGCGGGGCTTGCTGCGGCGATCTCTCTGGAGACCGACGCTGGCGCTCGGAACATCAGCATGAAAGAGTTGCAAGATCGCCTCCAGAGGATCGGCGCAGTGCTTGAGCGACCTCGGGAGATGGCCTCAACCGCCGCAGACGCGTGGCGGCGTAATCGCAGTGCCAAGCTGGCGATCGGGTGAGCCGACATGCATGGAAACGTGTGGTGGAACTTTGAACAAAAAGTCAATGTATGAGCTTTGTTCGAACGATCCTCGGTGACGTGCCGGCCGATGGACTCAGATGTTGCGGAGCGCACGAGCACATCATCATTGACGGTCCCTATATCGCGGAGAAACACCCTGACTTTCTTTTGAATGACGTCGACGCGGCATGTGTAGATTTGCGAGAATTTCGCGATTCCGACGGTGGCTGGGTGATCGACACGATGCCCACAGGCGCAGGTCGTTGCGCACTAAAACTTGCCACTGCTTCGCGACAAAGCGCCGTGCATACTGTCTGCCCAACCGGCATGCACTTGCCGCTATACTACCCGCCCAATCATCCAATGCTTTCGATGCATAGGGAGCAACTGGTCGACATTTTCGTGAGGGAGATTGTCGAAGCCGTTCGCGATGAGGCAGGACCCCTACCCTACCGAGCCGGCGTCGTCAAAGTTGCTGGTAGTCGAGGACAACTGACACCGCATCAGCGCGAGGCCTTCGCCGCCGCCGCGGAGACGTCTTGTCGCACGGGTTGTCCGATCATCACCCACACCGAGCAAGGTACCGCCGCCGAGGAGCAGGTACGACTGCTGCTCGAGGGAGGTGCATGTCCAACACACGTGGTGCTCAGTCATACCGATCGTCTACCGGACATCGCTTACCACCGCGCGCTGCTCTCGAGCGGAGTGATGCTAGAGTACGACAACCACTTTCGCTCGTACTTGAAAGACGGCAGCTGTCCGACCGCTGACTTGATTGCCGCGCTTGCGCCTGAATTTCCGAACCAAATCGTCGTCGGCATGGACCTGGCGCGCCGCAGCTACTGGCACGGTCATGGCGGCAAGCCGGGATTGGTGTGGCTACTAACCGTTCTGCCGGCGCTGCTAACAGAACGAGGGATTACAGACGACCTAATCGAGCGCGTCATGATCTTCAACCCGCGGCGCGCCTTCGCGTTTGCCGCCGTCTCGGAGGAGGCCTCCCAATGAACAATTCCCTCAACTTG
>CAVVPV010000018.1:0-92704 GCA_963750185.1 uncultured Verrucomicrobiae bacterium | reverse complement strand
GTTCGGCTACTTCGGTACGCAGAAAACTGTACTTATTACCGACAGAAGGAACTGAACCTGTGTCGGGGGAATCGATTAGGGGAGTCATGAGGCGAGATAACCAAAAGGCTCGATCGGTCTTCACGGCGCTTTGTCAAGGCTTGCCAGACCCGGGCTTTTCCTTCTCGATATGCGCGTAACCGAGAGCCGGCGATTTTTCAAAAAAGCCCACAGGCGTGAAATTCACCGCCATTTTTCCGGCTGGCATGATTGGATAGTCTTCCGGCCTGGTTATGTGTGTAAACCCGAGGCTATACCACAGAACGACGTCCTCCTTGTAGATGTTTTCATTTTTCTTGGCATATTCGAACAGGTTGTCTTTGTAGTCAGCAGGAGCCTGGTTGGGATATTTCCCAGCTGCGTAGAGCTGCTCCGGATGATACTTCGTGACCCAGAAGTGCCGCTGGGTGAAGGACGACTCCTCTCCGAAACGATATCCTGGAATCGCCGAAACCGTGTTGCCTGCAGGCTCAATTTCGTAACCGGAGTAATGCCCGATCGATGATTTCATGGTCGGATTATAGACTATCCACGTGCGATTGGTTGACAGGTTCATATTGCGCTCCGCCTGTTTCTCTTTGCCAAAAACCGTGCGTTCCACAGTGAATGCGCGGCCTCTGGGATTGGCCTTAGGATGATAAGGAAGCAGCTTCGTATTGCACTCCTCCACGGCATTGACCCGACCATCAATATCGAAGTTCATCCGCAAATTGATCCAGTGTTGATGAAAGATTCCAGCGATTTGCGGGGAAACGATAGTACCGAATCGCTGATCACCCTGGGCAACATAAGTTCCCGGCCCTTTAGTAGCCTGCACCGCGCACACCTGGCAGGTGTCATCTTTGATGGTCTTGTTCAGAATCAACCCGTGCAACTCGGCCTCGAAGGAGAAGGTGCCGTCCTGGCAGAAAACCCACTTATACAAATAATCGTAATTCCCAACGGTCGCGACAAATCCGATCACCAATTCTTTTGCCCGGGCATAGATGCGGCTGCTATCCTCCGCCTGCGTATGCGCAAACAATCCGCCGCCATCCCGTTCGTAGAAAAAGACACGGTTCGGGTAGTCCGAAGAGAGGTCCAGCGACGCTGTCGGAAGCACCGCATTCAAGGTAACAGCGTTCTCTGGCAAATCCTTGCCCGCATTAGCTTCGGTGGAAACGTATCCTAGGCCAT
This sequence comes from uncultured Verrucomicrobiae bacterium, assembly GCA_963750185.1. Classification (GTDB taxonomy): domain Bacteria; phylum Verrucomicrobiota; class Verrucomicrobiia; order Chthoniobacterales; family JAFAMB01; genus JAFAMB01. Next base: position 91,489 of record CAVVPV010000018.1, on the reverse strand, counting down.
ATTCGCCCGAATCGAAGAATTCCCGCCAGACCCAGCTCTTCGAAGGGTCGGAATACGGCACCAGCATTTCCGAAATCGATGCGCGGTAGCAAATCGAGCGCAACTTTCCCTGGTCGTTGAATCCGATCTGGTGCAGCACCAGGCCTTCGCGCTGATTGAAACTGAACCGGAAATCCCAGTTTTCCCACTGCAGATGATTACCATCCAACTTGATATCCTGCAAAGTTGATGGCGCGATTTGCAGTTTGGTCTCTTTGAATTTCGGGCCCAGAACATCTTGATTGAAAATATCCTGCGGCACAGGCTGATGAGCAATCGCCCCGGGGTAGTCTTCCAACGCGATCAATTTGCCCTCGTATAAATCTACCAGCGCCATGAGCCCTTCCACATAGGGGCCATAGCTGTTTGTGCCGCCCTGGCGGTCAGCAAAAAGTACCCGAACCGCACGAATCGTTTTACCCTTCTTTACCAAAAGAGGGTCTTTACCCGGAGCATAAGCATCCAGGAAAAATTTATCTGATAATTTCTCTGTGTCTTTGATGTCATAACCCCGGTTCTTCAGCGCTGCGCGCGCCTCGAGAGACGCATCGACGATATCTCTGGCCTTATTAAATTCCGAATCCACCAGATACGGCTGTAAATTTGCAAGATCCTTGACGGATTCAATTTTCTTCGCATTCAGATCGACGAGAATTTCATAAGCGGTCTTTTTCTCCGGCGAGATAGCCACGACTTGCGCCTCGCGCCGGAACTTCTGCCCGGGCTGAAACGCCAGTACTTCCTCCTTTGGCGGCTCCTGTAATTGCACCCAGTTATAAATAGTTTTGTCACCGAATTTTCCCTCGTTCTGAAGAATGTCTTTCAAGATGGTAAACTCCTGGGCAGTTAGCGGGTCGAGCGGATGCGACGGGGTGGCTGGAGCGGTTTGCAGTGCTTGCGGTGGCGACTGTGGCTGTTGCGCCTCCAAATTCAGAGTTGGCACCAGGATGAAAGCTAGTAGGAAAATCCCCAACATTCTACGGAATGTCCCACCGTGGTTTGGGTTGCATACAATGCTCATTTTAATTGATTGGGTTAATCTAATTGATTGCGTTACTGAGGGCTATAGCCAGTGAGCCGATAAACCTCAAGAGTTCATTGTTATCAGGAAAAAAACTTTGCGGTTGATAAACTCGCGCCGCGCTGCGCGCCCTGTGTCAGCCTACCTGGGGCGACTCCTCCGTTTGTGAACAACTGTACGTTCAGGTGGCGATCGCCTGGGTAGAATGGCAAACCCTTGCAGGGTTTGCCATTCATCGCAGCCACCGATTCTACTCTTTAATATCGCCCTCTGAAGAGTCTTGGTCTGGCGCACTAACTGGCCTCCTGATAGTTAGCAACATTTTCCTCCAGGGAGGGAACTCCTACACCCTCCGCGTCGGCAGATTCTGCCGCTCCTTCAGAGCGGGGCAATCTCTTATGCTCTCCCAGGGTTCCGCTACGCTCCATAAGCGCTAACTTATTGCAACAGCTGGAAGGCGCCATTACCCGGAGGGATCGAAGCGAAGGTAGCCTGGCACGAAGTGCCGGGAGAAAGAAGAAAGGCGCGGGTCTACTTTTATCTTGTTTCCAGGCACTTCGTGCCAGGCTACTTTCATTTGGTCCCTCCGGGACAGGATCCACTCTTTCGTTGTAAAATTTTCCTTAAGTTAGCGCTTATGCTGCTACGCTCCACCCTGGGCTAAGGTCTATCGCCACTCCGTGGCTCGGATCCATCGCAAAGGCGTGATTGACGCGAATGTCCGCGGTTCGAGGCCACAAAATGGTGGATCGCCTCCAGGATGCGCTGATCGACTTCATCCTGAGTCTCTCCGCTCGCCTTGAGTTGGTTTTTGGCGACGAGCAACGAATGGTCTCCACCTTCGACGACGTGCAGTTCATTTGCCGCAGTCATTTCTCGTCGAACGGACTCAAAGGTGCTCAAGGGGCACAGCCGGTCACGGGTTCCCTGTACGAACAGGGTCGGCGTCGACAATGCTCGGAGCACCTCTGCTCGCAGTTTCGTCGGATCACCCCCACCGCAAAGCGGGTAACCAAGGCAGATAACTGCAGACACATCTTCTTTCAATGCGACGTGGCATCCGACCCGCGCCCCAAGGCTTTTCCCGATTAGAACGGTCGGCCCGCTGTGTGTCTGCTGGGCTTCAGCAAGTGCTTCGCGATGAGCAGAGATGAGCTTTGACAGCGGATCAGGACGTTTCCTTCGTTCTTTCATGTAGGGATAGTCGAACATGTAAACGGCGCCGATCGCCGCCAGCATCCCTTCCCAACGTTGCATCCAAGGATGGGAGGAAGGCGCACCGGCTCCGTGAGCAAAGACAAAGATGGGCGTTTCCATATCTAAGTGCAATTCCGGCACTCGGCCGAACATCGTTTTAAATCCTATGATCTACTGGCCCGAGCTGTACTGAGTCTTGGCCGAACCGGATACTCACCGGCCAATCGAAAACGTTCCCGGTACTGGCTAGGCGTGGTTCTAATCGAGCGCAGAAAAGCGCGGCGCATCAACTCTCCACTGCTGAATCCGCAGGCGAAGGCAATTTCTTCGATGCTCTGCCGCGATTCCTCTAGGCTGAATTGCGCCTGACCGCCTGGGCGTCTCAAAAAGAGAACAAGGTCGCGGGCTACAGCTAGCGCCGCCTTGCCGCCCAGGTCCTCTTCAATGAGCGCAAGCGCGAGGTCCATGCCGGCGGTTACACCAGCGGAAGTATAAATCTTGCCCTCTTTAAGCCAGATCGGGTCAGGATCGATCAGCACTCTCGGAAATCGAGAACCGAATTCCTCTGCAAAAACCCAATGAGTGGTCGCCTTTTTGCCGTCGAGCAAGCCGGCCTCTGCGAGCAGGAAAGCACCGGTGCAAACGGAACCCAAACGGCGCACCTTCTGTGACATACGAGTGATCCACTTCAACACATCTGGCTCTCCGCCGGAACGGGCTCCAAGTCCGCCCGCGATCAGCAGAGTGTCTATTTTGTCAGAAATATCTCGGTAGTAAGAATGAGACAGTATTGAGAGTCCCGAGTAACCAACGACTGATTCTTCTCGAACGGAGCTGACTACTTCGAGATGATAGGGCGCACCCCTCTGACCAAAAAGGCGATTGACCGTTCCGAAGACTTTAAAAGGGCCTACCACGTCTAATTCATTGATCGGCGGGACCGCCAAAATAGCGATTCTCCGGCTCACGCGATTGGCTGATCTGTTTTCGGCAGTTTGTTTCTTGCCTATCATTTATCATTGGTGTTTTCGGGCTGTCGCTCCGAAAGTAAGCACGAACTCGTAATGGCGCAAATCGTGGAGTAATTGGCCTTGAGGCCACACCGGTTCAGCCGGATCTTGCCACCGAGAAAGGCAAACCATGTACCAGACACGAGCAAACACTCATCTGCATATCGGCTCTCTGATCTTTCCGGAGGTCGATCAGATTGATTTCACCGGTCCGTTCGAAGTTTTTTCGAGAATCCCTGCCTCGACGTACCATGTTATAGCTAAACAGAAAGAACCACTCCGAGACACACGTGGGTTAATACTCACTCCCGAAAGGACGTTCTCCGAAGTTAGCCAATTAGATCTATTACACGTACCTGGAGGGCCAGGGCAAGAGGCGCTGATGAATGATGAAGAGACGCTCTTGTTTATCCGTGAGCAGGCCGCAAATGCCATCTACATTTTTTCGGTCTGCACTGGCGCATTGATCCTGGGTGCAGCCGGTTTGCTGCGAGGCAAAAAAGCGACAACCCATTGGGCGGCTTTACATTTGCTGGACTACTTCGGAGCTATTCCGATTAACGACCGAGTGGTTATAGACGGAAGGTTGGTCAGTGCTGCAGGAGTCACGGCAGGTATTGACGGAGCTTTGCGAGTGGCTGCGCTGTTATGCGGCGAACAAAAGGCGCAGGAGATTCAACTTGATATTCAGTATGCTCCGGATCCGCCGTTTAATAGTGGGTCAGTGGCTACGGCACCACTGGAGGTAGTGAAGACTGTTCGGGCTGCCTATCAACCATTAACAGATGCCCGTCTAGTTACGGCGCGGCGTATCAGAGCCCAGCTCGGTGTGGACTATAACGCGTCAATCGTCGCCGAGGCGGCGACTGCCAAGTGACTGGCACGGTTCCTCCTGCAGTTGAATACCCGACTTCAGGGCGTTCTCATAACAGCTTGGATTGAAATCACCTATTTCGGCCGCCTATTCAGGGCGGGTCTGGGGATGGGCGCACCACCCAGGGCTAAAGCCCTAGGCCGTTTTCTACTCGCTCCAGCCTGTTAAGAAGGCCTCTATCAAAGCCGGCAGTTCGCCACTATACCCCCCCTCCAAAATGGCAGCCGCCGGGAGACCGGTTGCGCAAAGGTGTTGGCCGAACTTTGCGAAATCTTCTCCCTCCAACGTCATGTCGGTGATCGGATCTCCAGCAAAGGCGTCAAACCCGGCGGAGACTAAAAGCAGGTCCGGATTGAATTCGACGAGGTGGTCGAGGGCTCGGTGAACTGCGGAGGCATGAGTGGCTGCGTCGCAACCTGGCGGGATAGGCCAATTGAATACATTCCCGCGTGAGCGCAAGCCGGTTCCTGGGTATCCGGGATACTGGTGAATCGAAGCGAACCGGATCCGCCTATTACCAAAGACGATTTCTTCAGTGCCGTTGCCATGGTGCGCGTCGAAATCCCAGATTGCCACGCGTTCGCAACCGCTCGCGAGCGCGTAATGAGCGGCGATCGCAACCGAGTTCAAATAGCAAAAGCCCATCGCTTCAGTTGAAGTCGCGTGATGGCCGGGTGGACGCATCAAAGAAAAAGCTTTCCTTCCGCGGAAAGCCAGTTCGACTGCAACGATCGCCGCTCCGGCCGCGCATCGGGCGTGTTCTTCAATGCCCGGAAAATAGGGCGTATCAGCATCAAAATCGAACGGTTGCCGAAGCCGCTCCAGGTGTTTCGGGAGATGCACTCGCAATACTTCTTGTTCCGAGGCGAGGCGAGGCGTTGTCCAGGTCCATTCCGGCCGTTTGTCCAGAAGAAAAGCCTCCGTGTTGATCAGTCTGGCCGATTTCTCCGGATGGTACGTGGAGCCAAACTCAGTGGCGCTTCGGTCGAAAATCAGAGTCAGCATAAAATTTATTTCCGGTGATTTCAGCTCTTATAGTAAGACACTAACGATATGCCGAAAAATCTGCCAATTGCTTTTTCAGTTCGTTTCAACTAACGGGCACATAATTATTCTGGGTTTTCCGCGATTTGCCAGTCCGACACATCGGTTAAGATCCTTTTTCACGCCGATCCGCATGCCGGGAATCTTATAGTGCAAATGCAGAAACACGCCCCGCTCACGCTCGTGCTTTTGATTGGAGCCAGGCGGGCCGGCTCTCCGCACCGCCGCGCCACGCGCTCATCGCACACTAGTGTCCTGTCCCCGAAATAAGAGGCACTTTGTTGCGATCAAAATGGGCCGCCGGCAAGGCGGCGTAGGCGAAGCGTCCCCGCTTTGCTTCTTCCCGAGAGTGCAAAGCGAGGACGCTTCGCCTACATCGCATGGCCGTCGGCCAATTTTCATCGCAACCCTCTGGGCCGGAGCCAGTTGGCTGTTTTTCGGCGTTGCTCTCTCGACCCGTATCAGTAAGATATGGGTCTTCGTTCGCGCCTTGAAAAAACAGCCAACTGACTTCCGGCAAAGTACCTCCTATTTCGGGGACAGGACACTAGCGAAGCCGTCGTGCGAACCTGGAGCATTCAGTTCCCGTGGCTCGACCGGCCCGATTCCTATCGTTCGGGCTACCCACCCGAACGCTCGCGGCTCATTTCACGGGCACGATCCGAAAATATTTTTTGCAGATGCACAACCCTTGTTGACGCGCGCTGGATATCCGTGCGATGTTCCATGCAGAAGCTCATCAGGAATCACCCGGAGCCCTCAAAACGAAAGCAAAGGAAATAAGAAAGGAAAAAACATGAGTGCTACCGATACCCTATTGGTAAGTTCTGCGGATCGCATCGTTTGGGTTCGGGTGCAGGGAAGGGGCTCGTCCACAAACAGTACGGCTCTGAGAGACTTTGCCAAGGAGATGATCCGTCTCGGTGCCCGCGAGTTCATCGTCGATCTGCGCAATTGTCCGGCGATGGATTCAACGTTTATGGGGACGCTCGCTGGAATCTCATTGTGCCTGCGCGAGACGGGCGAAGGCAGTTTGTCTGTCGTCAATCCCAATGAGCGAAACGCGGAGTCACTGTCCAGCTTGGGGTTGGAACAGCTTTTCAACGTATGCGTGAGCCCAATAAAAATGGGCGGGCAAGCTCTTACAATACCGCTAAAAGAAGACCGGACCACTCGGGCGGAAACGATGTTGGAAGCTCACGAGGCCTTGATCAAGACGGCCCCTGAAAATCTGCCGAAATTCAAGGACGTCATTCAGTACCTTGAGGAAAAGTTGCATGTGTCGAAATAGTTTTGCCATAGCTCCCGCTGAACGTTAGTCAGTATCTGAGAGCGCCAGTGTTCGAGAGTGAACAATCTCTCTCGTTATTGCGAGTAGTCGAGTCCCCGAACTCACTACCGCCGCTGGGAGGACGACGACGAGGACCAGTGTGGAGACTACTTATACCGCGCTAAACACAAACGAAGCGTGACCGTGCTACAAGGCCGGTCAACGCGGGAGCGCGACCAAAAGCAGGATTGTTCTGGGCTTTCTTTGTCTGACCGGTCCCTCTTTTCTCCCTCGCTACTACGGAGCCATCGCCGGCGCAACCGCCTCGAGCGCGTTGATCGCGTCGGCGAGGGCGAGCAACCGCTTCGCACCCTCAACGTGGAGATTCTCGATCAGTTTGCCATCGACGCGAATGACGCCCTTGCCGGCCCGTGAGGCCTCGGCGTGGGCCGCGATGATCTTTCGCGACCAAGCAACATCTTCGGGCGAGGGCGCGAAGACCTCGTTCGCTTTCGCGATAGTCTTCGGGTGGATGAGCGTCTTGCCATCGAAGCCGAGCTCCTTGCCCTGCGCGCACGAATGCGCGAAGCCATCGTCGTCGGCGAGATCGAGATGCACGCCATCGAGTATCGCGAGCCCGAAGGCGCGTGCGACAAGCAAGCAAAGCTCGAGGCTCGTCAGCACCGGAAGGCGCTCGCGCGTATGTGCTGCGTGAAGGTCGTTGGCGAGATCAGAAGTACCCATCACGAGACACTCGACCCGCCCGGAGCTTGCGGCAATTTCTTCGGCGTGGAGTATGCCAAGCGGAGTCTCCATCAAACACCAGATCGACAGCGAATCGGGTGCGGAAGCGGCGGCGAGGCGTTGTTCGGCCTCCTGCACCATCTTCGCGCTCTCAACTTTCGGGATGAGTATCGCGTCTGCTGCAGAGTTGGCCACCATGACGAGATCGTCGAGGCCCCACGGCGTGTCCAGCCCGTTAATGCGCACGATGAGTTCGCGCCCACCATATCCACCCTGCTTCAAGGTCGCGGCGATCTGTTCGCGCCCCGTTTCCTTCTCGTCCGGCGCGACTGCGTCCTCAAGATCCAGGATCAAGCCGTCGGCAGGCAGAGCACGGGCTTTGTCGAGTGCCCGGGCATTTGAGCCCGGCATGTAAAGCACACTGCGGCGCGGCCGCACGGCTACCCTCACGCTCAGCTTTCGTACTTGAAAGACAGCAGCACTCGCGTGCGGTAGGCTAGCACTTTGCCCTCCTCGACTTTCATATCCATTTTCACAACCTCGGCAATCCGCAAATCCCGCAACGAATGCGCCGCGGTCTCCACCGCATCCTTTGCCGCATCCTCCCAGGACTGCGTGCTTGTGCCGATCACCTCCACCACTCTGTAGACTCTATCCCCAGCCTCAGCCTGTTTTTCCATGGTCCTCCTTTTTTTTGAGATTGGTACAAAAAGCCGGTTCGGTCAAACCGCGAATTCTCTGTGACTGCTTAGGCAACCCGATGGAAGCCTTTCGGGTTTCGGCCAAGGAACGATTTTTCTTTCACACCTGATGATTCCTTACACCCATGCAGGAGCGTTGACCATCATGGACACGATGAAAATGAAAAGGATGAAACGCGGTCAGGCTTCACCTATAAAAAGGCGGCGCAGGCGTTGAATATTGGGCCGCCTGCTGTGTAAACGTTGATCCGGATATTACTGCCGCGACTCAAAATTTTTTGTCTATCTGGAAATAGAACAGGCGACCGTACGGCACGGTATTGCTGGTGTCATATCCCTGGTACCAGTCTGAAGAGAATGGGGGTTTCACGTCGCCAATGTTGTTAATTCCGAATGTTAGCGTAGTATTCGCCAGCCATTTCCGGATGCCGTTGCTCGATCCTTCCGGCTTAGGCGAAATTGCTTCTTCACCGATGAGTTTCTTGCCCTCCTTCGAATACCCTGGCGGAGGTATGGGCGCTGTCGGTGCGGCGCCCAGCGTATAGGAGATTTGCCAGTCGACAGTGGTAAAGCTGCCAATCAGATGCACATAATTCGGAGCATCCAGAGTCACATGTGGGTCGGTACCCTTGTAATTGTCGTCAATGTCGTGTTCAGAATCGATGTAGTTCAGAGTAAAGCCGGTCCGCAACGTATCAATGCCAAAAAGGGTTTTGGAATAAAAGAGACTTGTAACCATCTTAAAGTCCGGAGCTCCGTAAGAGTCTTCCTGGTCAAGGATGATGTACAATGACTTCCCGTTAGGCGTCAGACCAAATTTTTGATTTATCGAGAAGTTATAAATGTAGGTTGCATCTAGCGCAAAATCCAGTTTGCCCCAGGGGTATTCCTTAGTGAGATAACTCATCCCAAAATCGATGCCGTCAGTTAATCGAGTTCCCAAGTTTTCATAATTACTATTAATGGCGGTAATGAATCCGTTGGGAGAGCGTACTACCGCTCCAGGCAGTGAACTTTCCTGATCAACAATCTGTTGCGGAGATAGCTGACCCACTAAATTGCCAATTTGGATTTGGTACCAGTCTATGTAAGCAGTAAAGCCGTTTGCCCATCCCCACCAGCTGTGTTCAGGATCGGCAGATCCAGGACTCCAGACGGCACCGGCAAAATAGCCGTACGAAGTTTCCGCGTTCAAGTGCGGATTGGCGTGGGTGATTGTCAATGTGGTATAACTCTGGCCGGTAACCGGATCATTAATTGAGGTAAAGCCCGATACCGGTGAACCGAAAAGCTGGCCGAGCGATGGCGCAATAAACCCTTCGGCATAGGTTCCTCGAAGTGTCAAATCATCGATCGGTTTGTAGCGGATGGCAATTTTCGGTTTCTCTGCATCGCCAAAATCTGAGTAGTTGTCATATCGTTCCGAAAAAACCAAATCTACAGTTCGTGCGCCTGGCCATGACCATTGACCGCCGAGGATCGGGACGTCTAATTCGGCGTAGGCGGTGCGGATATATCGTCTTCCATCAACGAGTTTACCTGCAAAGTCGGGGGTTGTGACGTTGAAGTTGCGACTGTTATTGTCGTTGACCTCGATGAGACTTTCACTCCGATACTCAAGACCGACTGCAGCGGTCAGAGCCCCGGATGGTAGATCCCATATTGTTCCACCTGCCTTCAAAATCCAATTCACAAGATCGGTCCGACTATTCAGAATTTGCTGGGTCCGCAGCGCGTCAAGAAATTCCTTGTTCGGACTCGACACCGACTCATCGTTGAAGGGGTTAAAAAATTGCCCCTCGAACCCGGGCAGCGTGCCGTTCAGTGCCTCTTGGAGCTTAATCCTGTTTATACTGTTATTAACCACTATGGTGCCATCACTTTCCCCGTAGGTAAAACTCGCATCAACGAACCAGGCGTGCGGGAGTTGCACTGTAAGGCCCGCGGTGTTACGCAGCGTCCGCACAACCGTATCAGTTACCCAGGGCCCAAATTCGGGTTCAGCGTTCAATGGAAATCCTGACTGCTGCAAAGTAACCCCGAATGGATTGTAAGGATTATTTGCGGGCACTGTAATGCCGTCACTTGAGCTGTAACCCTCGTTTTGCGTAACACTGTAATCTTCGCTGCGTTGAATAATAAATGAGTCATACAGCTTGAGCCACGAAGTGGCGTCGTAATCCATATTAACACTCCCACCGTATCGAGTCTCGCGAGGTAGATCTTGCTGGTACTTTACACTGTTGTTCGGAGGTGGTTCGCCCTCAACGAAATCATCCGCTGTAATATTGGAGCCTGTCGTACCGGGTTTCACCGAAAAAACATTACCGCCAAATACAGTACCGGTAGGGTCAAAGAAAGACCCCAGAGGCGAGAAGCCTTGAGACTGATTGGGATATTTTGGACTCAACTGACTGTGCTCCAAGTCTGCCGAGTATGGCCGGTCTGCGGCCTCGATCGGAGATTGATCATAAAAGTCGAAGGTAGTAACTATGCTAAGCTTCGAGGCGTCGCTGAGTTTTTGACTCAATCCGGCCGTGAACTCAGCGTGATTAACCTCATAATCGCCGCGCTGAGTAATCCCAAAGTAATAGCTCATGTCGGCCCCTTTATACTCATGTTTCATGACCAGATTGATCACGCCGGCGACGGCATCTGATCCGTACGTAGCGCTTCCCCCATCCTTTAGTATCTCTATTCGGTCTATCGCGGCTAGCGGGAAAGAGTTCAAATCGACAAAGCTTATGATGCCACCTGAAGTCGAGACGCTTGAAAACGGGTAATCCGGGAATCGGATCCCATCAACGAGCACAAGTGTGGCGTTATACGGCAATCCCCTTAGTCCCACCGCCACCGAACCAGGAGAAAAGCTATTACCAGTGGTGGTGATCGGATTTAAGGCTGCAATACTTTGAGGCAATCTCTGAAGAACATCGCCGACGGTTTGATCTGCCTGTTTGTTAATAAAGTCCTGGTCGAGAGTGGTCACCGGCTGGGGACCGTCTCCAATCCTTGGAATGATGTAACCAGTGACTATAACCCGTTGCAACTCACCGCCGTCGGTTGCCGTCTGAACCGTGGCCGGCGCCGTTGTTACGGGTAGCGTAGCCGCACTTGGTTGTTGGGCTCTTGCAGTTTTCGGCGTCAATGTCACCGCGGCAGACGCAACAGCGAACCACGCAAGAAATCGTTTGGTGAATTTTCCTAGCATTTTACTCCTTGGTTTGTGAAACACACATTCACGGAGCCGTTTTCGCATCTGTCGAGATACGCATTCTTTCGTAAGCGGCAAACATCACGCATTTACGGTTAAGTTTTATGACCCGATGGACCGCGAGATCCGCCCGCATCGCAGACAGTGTGCCAAATCTGGAAACCCTTACCTGGCGCGCCGCCTTCCCTGGCCTACCAGTAAAATTAGATTTCCTTTTATAAATTTATTGATTTTTCGTCAAGAAAAACACGCACAAATCGCCTGCTCGGGACTTCGATAACAGAAGAGGCTCAACGTTTTGGTGGTGAATGTTCACGCCGTTCTGTTGGTCGATCGACACAACATTCCGGCCGGGAACAAAAGAGCACGCTTACCCAATGGCTGACTGAACAGCGCGCCGAGCGGGTCCCGATGTCGTATGCTATCCACATCCAACTAACAGCCCGAATCTTAAGTTTGGTTGTTGCTGGCTACCGGCAGAATCGTGCGCAACCTCGATTGCGCTTTTCTGCTATCGGCCGTTGAATCGCTTCAATGGTCATGAGTTTACCAAGTTAAAAGTGGTCGATTATTTCTTGAGGCAACTGGTTATTGCCTTTACAACTCTAATTCACAAGGATCCGTCCTGAACCCCAAAATCAATGCCGCCATTGTTCGCATGCTGGCGACTCGCCGTCGTCCAGCAGGCGGCGTCCCCACGCCAATCCCTTCAATCGTGATCCATACGCCTATACCGATTACCGCAGTCAACCCAGGAAACGAAAATTTGCTATGAGCAAAAACTTTGCCCTTGAAATCGAGTCCATTATCGCACGTCTCCAGCCTATTCGGCTTGAGGTGCTAAAATCGGAGGAGCATTTTTGCCAGGAACTGGATCGAGTGTATTCGGGCAACCTTCAAAGCGCGCGAAACCTCGTCCATTATTTGAGCCTGCGCCGGCACGACATCCGCGAATTGCAGGAAGACCTTGGCCGGCTCGCGCTCAGTTCGCTTGGACGGCTGGAATCCCATGTAATGGCCACGCTCGACGCACTCTCGGCCCTGCTTTACAAAATTGCAGCCAAGGAGTGGCACGGACGTGCAATCGAGGAGACCTTTGCTGAATACGATTCCGGCTCTGCTCTGCTTGAGAAACACACGGTGGAATCGCTCGGCGAGGCCCCATCCAACCGCAATGTGCGCATAATGGTTACGATGCCGAGCGAGGCCGCGACCGATCCGACCCTTATACGCGATTTTCTGGATCACGGCATGAATATCATGCGGATAAACTGTGCTCACGACAGTACCGAGGAATGGCTTCGCATGGTCGAGAACTTATGGGCTGCTCAAAAGGAAACAGGCAAAGCTTGCAAAATTGCCTTCGACCTCGCTGGTCCAAAATTGCGAACCGGCCCGGTTTCTCCAAGTCCCGGTATCATTCGCTGGAAGCCGGTGCGGAACAACCTGGGGCAGGTCACAAGCTCGGCCTATGTTGCGTTTTGTACCGGGAACTACTCTTCTGAGGGCGATACGATAGCCATTCCGGTCAAGGGCTCGATCGTTCAGCACGCCCAAGCGGGAGATACCGTTGAACTCACCGATACGCGCGGGCGCGAGCGCACCCTGCTTGTCGTCGAAGTCGACGGGGCATCGTGTGTTTGCGCGAATGACCGTACCGGTTATGTGATCCAAGGGACGAAACTGCGTCTCCTACGGGGAAAAGAACTTCTCTACGAAGACGAGGTGGGCACTTTGCCGGAAGTCGAACACGCCCTTTCTCTGAGCGTAGGCGACGATCTCGTGTTGACACCGGTGGAGGTACCCGGGAAACCCGCCGAGTACGAAGAGGACGAGGTCGGCTATCAGCCCGCGCAGATCGGTTGCTCGCTTTCGGCAGTTTTCGGTGATGCAAAGCCCGGTGAGCGTATTTTCTTTGATGACGGCAAGATTGGGGGTATCATCCGCGCGGTCCAAAAAGAAGGCGTCGAACCCCGAATCGAAATAAGAATCTCCCACGCCGCCGCCGGGACAGTCAAGCTACGTGCCGAGAAGGGCATCAACCTGCCCGATACCAAACTCAGTATTTCCGCCCTGACGGCCAAAGACCGTGAAGACCTCGATTTTGTGACACAATATGGAGATTTGGTCTCTCTCTCTTTTGTCCGGCGTCCCGAAGACGTGGCGGAACTAATCCGAGAGCTTGACCGCCTCGGAGCGACGGAAACCGGGATTATCCTCAAAATCGAGAACCGTCCTGCGGTGGAATCTCTTCCGCAGATTTTGCTTACGGCGATGGGCAGACCAGTAACTGCGGTGATGGTGGCTCGGGGCGATCTCGGGGTTGAGATCGGTTTCGAGAGAATGGCTGAGATCCAGGAGCAAATACTTTGGATCTGCGAGGCAGCCCATGTGCCGGTTATCTGGGCCACGCAGGTGCTTGAGTCCCTCGTAAAGCGCGGTCTGCCGTCTCGAGCCGAGGTGACTGATGCGGCAATGTCCGGGCGCGCGGAGTGCGTGATGCTCAATAAAGGCCCACATATTTTATTGGCTCTTGATTTTCTTTGCGACGTGCTCTGCCGGATGGAGGGGCATCAGACAAAGAAATCCGCGCTCATGCGCAAGCTTTCCGTTGCAGAATTGGCCTGGAAGTAGATGCGCTTCCGCGCATCGGATGCCATACGTCTGGACGCTCCTTTTTTGGTGCCTCTGCGAACGCGCTCTTTGGGCTATCGGAGCCAAAACCCGTTTCCGATTTAGAAACGCCGGATCGCGCTGGAGCGCGTCTGCCGCTTGTACCTTCTCGGGACAGGCAACGTGCGTGTTGCTGTCTTTCGCTGAAACACTGCTCGGCAGACTGTTTTGCACGCACAAACTTCTCACTAAATCACTGCGCCATTCGTCCGATTAGAAATCAGGGCTCGGGGCTGTCCTCCCAGTCCCGGGACCTGCGAGGACCCGAATCAGAACGCAACCAAACAAAGCAGCAAGAGCCCGTGCGATTGTACGGGCTCTTTTTTTGGCGTCAGACTACACGCTGGCGCCGCGCTGTGATCCGGCAATGTAATCAATTGCGGATCCGGCGATTGCATCGAAATATCATCAATATGAGCAAAATTCTGAAGTCATACGACGAGGCCGAGCAGCTCACGGGCCTTTCCAGGGATCGACTTCAGTTCCTGATCGAAAGCGGGCAAATCAAGGTAACCCGGCCAAGCCGGAATCAGATTACGTTTGATTTGCATGACCTCGTGAAAGATCTCGAGTCTTTAGACGTACCGCAGGTTGAACTACTCAATCTCGCCGTTAAAGATCAGTAAAGCCTAGCCGATGGAGGATTGGATCAGGCGCCAGTTGATTGAACGGCAGCTACCAGGCACCCAATCGCCCGTGATGATGCAGCGTTGGGTTCAACTGTTATTCCTCCATTGGGGCATTTCACCCGATATTGTACAGATGACCTTCCCGCAGGTGTTGCAAGCCGACAGAGCCCTCTTCGGGCTTCCCTACGAATTCGCACAGATGCGTGCCAAGGTTTCTGTTGGTATTAGGCAAGGCCTATCGTTGCGATGATCATGTCGATCATTTTAATGCCCAGGAAAGGGAGAACGATCCCTCCTAAACCGTAGGTGAAGAGATTTCGCGCCAAGATCTCGGCGGCGCCGAGTGGCCGGAATTTAACTCCCTTGAGCGCCAGAGGAATCAGGGCGCTGAGGATTATCGCATTAAAGATAAGAGCACTTAAGATGGCACTCTGCGGCGATTTGAGGAGCATGATGTTGAGCGGTGCGATCTGCGGGAACTTTCCTACTAACATTGCAGGCAAGATCGCAAAATATTTCGCAACGTCACTCGCGATACTGAATGTGGTAAGCGCACCGCGCGTAACGAGCAATTGCTTGCCGATCTCAACGATCTCGATCAACTTGGTCGGATTCGAATCGAGGTCAACCATGTTGCCGGCCTGTTTCGCTTCCTGAGTACCGATATTCATCGCCAAACCAACATCGGCCTGTGCCAACGCTGGAGCGTCATTCGTGCCATCACCGGTCATGGCCACGCGGTAACCCAAGGTTTGCTCTTTCTTGCACCGTGCGAGTTTAACTTCCGGCGTGGCGTCTGCCAGGTATTCGTCGACGCCCGCTTCGAGCGCGATAGCCGAAGCGGTTAAGGGGTTGTCACCTGTGATCATCACAGTTCGAATCCCCATCGCTCGGAATCTTGCAAAGCGATCGCGCAGACCTCCTTTCACGATGTCCCTAAGTTGAACCGTACCAAGTACCTGTTCTTTGCTGGCAACAACCAGTGGCGTACCACCCGACTTCGCAATCGATTTAATATCTTTCTCGACCGACTCCGGCATCCTGCCTCCGACGTAGGCGCGAATCGCGGTTGCCGCCCCCTTCCGGTAGCTAAAACCGTCGACATCGACACCGCTCATCCGCGTTCGAGCTGTGAACGGTATAAATGTAACGCTGGGCATCTCGCTTAACTGCCGAGCCCGTATGCCAAAATTTTTTGCCAGAATAACTACCGATCGTCCCTCCGGCGTCTCGTCGGCAAGCGAAGTCAGCTGTGCCACGTCCGCCAACTGCTGCTTGGTCACTCCCGGAGCTGGGAGAAAGTCTGTTGCCTGTCGGTTGCCCATTGTAACAGTGCCCGTTTTGTCGAGAAGCAGGACGTCGACATCTCCCGCCGCTTCCACAGCGTGACCGCTACTGGCAAGAACGTTCTTCTGCACCAGGCGGTCGATCCCAGCGATACCAATGGCGCTTAGCAATCCGCCCATCGTGGTCGGAATCAGGCCGACCAGCAGAGCAACCAATATCGGCGTGGTAAGGTTTAACGAAGAGGCGAGACCAAAGGCTTTCATCGACATCACCGCGATCAGAAAGATAAGCGTCAGCGCCGAGAGCAGGATCGTCAGTGCAATCTCGTTTGGTGTCTTTTGACGGTTAGCACCTTCAACGAGACTGATCATCCGATCGACAAAGGTTTGACCGGGATTAGAAGTGATTCGGATTTTGATTTGATCGGACAAGACTTTCGTACCGCCGGTGACGGCGCTCCGGTCGCTTCCAGATTCACGGATGACAGGCGCAGACTCACCTGACATCGCTGATTCATCAACGGTCGCTGCTCCTTCAATTACTTCCCCATCTGCAGGAATCAGTTCTCCTGCGCAAACAATCACCACATCATCCCTGCGCAATTGATGCGCGGGAACTGTCTCAATTGTGTGACCGAGTTTCAGGCGCCTTCCAAACGTCTGGGTCTGGGTTCCACGCAACGCCCTCGCTTCCGCTTTGCCGCGTCCCTCTGCCAGCGCCTCCGCAAAGTTCGCGATCAGCACGATAAACCAGATCCACAGAGCGATCTCGAATTGGAACGCGAAATTCGCGCCGCGCCCCGTAACGAGCAGGATCGTTGAAATCGTCGCTCCAACCTCGGTTACAAATATAACCGGGTTCCTGGCCAGCGTGACAGGATTTAGCTTTTTAAACGATTCGCCGATTGCCGGGACGATAATCGCCGGATCAAAGAAAGAATGAGCTTTAATCGCCACAGGATGTCAGAATACGAAACTTCACTGATTTTTGAAGAGCTTCCGGTGTACCACCACTATAGGTTTCGTGGCTAATGGTGATAAGGAATGGTCGATGGACCTCATATCTCCCCAAGGTTGACGGGCTCCTTGCTTGAACCGAAGTGGTCCACCTCGAAAAGGCGCCGCATGTTCTGTTGGGCGGGTTCGTAATTTTTGTCGAGCTTGATTGCTTGCCCGTAGCACTTCTTCGCTCTGTCGTAGTCCTCAAGTACTTCGGACAAGACGCCGGCTAGATTGAACGCTTCGGCTGATTTTGCGTTCAACTCCAATGCCCTCGCTAAGTGCAATCGAGCTTTGGCAAACGCGCGTAGATTGAGACAGCGCTTCGCCGCGACGATGTGGGCGCTGAACGTCTCGGCCACCGGTTCGTCCTGCACATCGTGCCGCTTGAGAATTTCAGCTACGATGCTCCGCAGCTCTTCGGGTCGAAGCGGTTTTTGCAGGAAGTCGACCGCGCCCAGTTTCATCGCTTTGACTGCATTTGGTACATCACTGTACGCGGTAACGATCGTCGTTGGGACCCTGATTCCGCTTTCGCCGATCTTCGCGAGCAATTCTAATCCGTCCATTCCAGGCATCCGAATGTCGAGGATCGCAAGCGCAAATGTATGCTCCCCAAGCGCCTGTAACGCCTCCTCCCCTGAGCTGGCTTCAAAAATTTCGTAACCTTCTGTTTCAAGCGTCGTTCGAAAGTTGAGACGTACATTCGGCTCGTCATCGACAATGAGGATTCGTTTATTCATGGCTTCACTTCATTACTGGTCGTTGGAAAAACAAAAAAGAATTCGCATAATCGATCAGCGTCCTCGAGGAGACGATTTCGCAGCGCTGACTTGTCCGGCCCGATTTCAAGCGCGCTAGTTCCAGCAAATCATCGATCATCAAGCGAACCTTTGGAAGATACACTGCTTAATAGCATATCGCGGGCCCGGAAAATTTCTCCAACATCCGGGCTGGTCCAACTTGTATGGAGATCCACGGTCGACACAGGCATCCGTGATGCTAACCAACTTTTGCATAATAAACTCGTTTTCCCAGCGGTACGCCAAGCAGAAACAACTCTCAAGTAGCAAATCACGGCACGTGTCGTGAGTTTCGACTACACGAGTATCTGCACAATATATGGCACAATACGAGTCTCGCATTCTTGGATGCGCTCCCCTGCAGCGCTCGCCGGCTGCCTCGCATTTTGCGAGCGTATTCGTAACTAAAACTCGCATTCTGCGAGTTAAACTCTTGGAGGTCTGATCACATGATACCTGAGATCCGGTTGCCCGGACTGTTTCTTCTTGGTCTAGTATCAACGGGCTTGTGCTTTCCGTTCATGCACGCCTGCGAAAAAATCTAACCCGCTGCCGACAATGTTTTTTAACTTCCGCCGTTACGCTGCTGTTGAGTATCCAACACTAATCTGCAGCACTACTCAGGCGATCAACACTCTTCCAACTTTAGCCACATATTCTTTTGCGGCTGCTAACATTTTTCTGTGCCTCAGCCGGAAATTACTTCGTCGAAATGTGCCGGGTGCTGATTTACATCTTTCTCCCTGTCGCATTCGTGCTCTCCATTATTAACTGTGAACATGATAGTCTCAACCCGGTCGCGGTTTTGTCGCCGATGGTTGGAATGTGGTTGAACTGCATCGTTGACGGGAAGGGCTTTGGGGTGATTAACATGTTATTGTTCTGGATAGCCGGAGTGTTTATCGCCGGTCAGATGGTGGACGGACCCCCGAATATCTAGTCAAAAAAATCGGAGGACGCGAAACGAAGCTGGCGATGATCGCGTTGCTCGTTCATCCGATCATGATTCTTTTCCCAACCGGCGGTCTTCCTCGGCCAGTGCGCCCGAGAGATGAGTTTTAAGGCGATTCATGACCGCCTGAAAAGTGAAGGATCGCTTAAGGCAGAAACCTTCGATTGGGAGGCCGAGCGGCTGGGCTCTTATACAGGACCCGGCTTATCGCCACCCTGCGCCTCGCGCTGGAGCGGGCGGGAGACGCGGAACCCATGATGCTGAGTTTCGCTTCGTTGCTGCCTGCTGATCGCGTAGCGTTGGCTTGGGTACGTGTGCTCGCGAAGGCGTATCTGGCGAACCAGGCATTCGGCCCACTTCGCAACTTAGGTAAATTTTCCGAAGCCGAGCCACTCATGCGGCACGCCTTGGAGGTCGATGAACGGACCTTCGGCCCGAACCATCAGAACGTCGCCACCTGCCTCAACAATCTGGCGCAGCAACTCCAGGCCACAAACAGGCTCCGAGAAGCTTGGAGATCGCTAAACGGTTTGGTTGCATCCGTTCATCACGTGAGAATCGATCCCTAAGGGGTAAGGCACCAAACGGCGCTTAAGCGCAACCGGCGCCGGTCTTAGGTGTTTAACGGGAAAAGAGGCCCGCGCAAGCACGAAATCGAATACACTCACCGCCTAAATATGCTGAACTTGATAAGCGCTCGATATATATCTCTACTGGGATTTCTGTTGGGCATAACGCCCTCGCTTTTCGCTCAATCGTTCACGGTCGCGATTGCACCTCCCCCGCTCGTTGTCTACGAGCAACCACCTTGTCCGTACGATGGATATTTTTGGATTCCCGGTTACTGGGCTTACGACGGGGACGAGGGTTATTACTGGGTCCCTGGCTACTGGGCCGAACCTCCACAACCGGGATTCCTTTGGACTCCTGGCTACTGGGGTTATGCTGGCGGCTTCTATGGGTGGCACGCCGGTTATTGGGGGACCCACGTCGGATACTACGGCGGCATCAACTATGGCTACGGTTATTTTGGAAGGGGTTTCTGTGGCGGCAGATGGGAGGGCGGTGCCTTTCACTATAATACCGCGGTTTGGAGAGTGAATTCGTCGATTGTCCACAACACCTATGTTGACCGCAATGTGATCAATAACAATACGGTCGTTAACAATCACGTCAGCTTCAACGGGCCTGGCGGAGTCGATGCGAGACCGACGGCCGCGGAAGAGGCAGCCGTGCATGAAAATCATATAGAGGCAACGGATCGGCAGAGGGTGCATGAGGACGAGGCTCGTCGTGACCCGAACCAACGCTACTCGGCCAATCACGGGCAACCGAACACGGCGGTTCAGAGCACAGCAGGCGGAAATAACGAAGCCCAACACCCCGCAGTTGAGCACCATCAGTCCGAACGCCCTGCGGTTGAACACCATCAGCCCGAAAACGCTGCGGTTGAGCACGCGGTTGAGCACCGCCAACCTGCAAACGTCGCAGTTGTGCACCACCAACCCGAACACGCTGCGGTTGCACATCACGCTGCATCCCATCCTTCCCAGCCACACCCGGCAAAGCACTCTGGCGGGGGTGAAAAGAAAGAGAAAAAATAGCCCTTAGCTTACTCGTATCGAATGCAGTTGCCGGGTTCCTTTGCGGATGGCCGGGCTAACGGCGACGCGGTCCGGACTGCGTGAAAGCTGTGCCGGGCGGCAGCGATCGGGCTCGGGTCTTGCGATCTCCTATTGGTAGAAATTTCGCGCCCACCGGTGCGCTTTCAGCTGCTCAACCAACTTCTTTGGGAGTCCGCGTCCATCCCCCAACCTGCAGTTTTGTTCGACGTTTCGAATGGAGCGCATCCCCGCGATGACAGTCGAAACCGCATCGTGGCTTAAGACATAGCGCAATGCTGTTTCCGCCATCTGGTCCAACCCGATCTCCAGATCCGTGGCAATTTTCGCAACATGTTCGTAAACCGCAGTATCCACAAAATTCAGCCCGAGATCAAAGGCTCGATGCAATGCCCTGACCGACTCCTCGTCCGAGGCACCGACCCACATACCTTTTCCGATTCCCCAAGCTCCGAACCCGACTTCGGAAACATCCAATCCTGTTTTTCCAAGTTTTCGGAAATTCATTCTTTGTATTCCGCTGCGCGACCGCTCAAGACGAAAAAGAACTGGCAACCGGAGACCGCCTTGTGCCGGTCCTCAGATATCGGCCGATAAAAGAACTGCGGAAACTTCTGAAAACGAGCTCCGACTATCATCATTCCACTCCATTAAGGAGCAGGCCTTGTCAGAGGTATTCATCTGTGCCAGTCCCTGTTCGGAAACACTGAGCGCGCGCAAAACGTTGTCCATTGCCTCTCCCCATTGCTGGGTTGGGTAAGACTTCTGAATCGCACCGAGGGCACACCATTTCACCGCCTTCGGATGAAGGGCGACAACCTTGTTTCCGTGCGCGTCCTCTGCCGGCGATCCTTGGCACCAAGCTTCGGGGGAATTCAGGAGCTCATGCGCTTTCATCAGCAATAAACAAATTACGACAACACTATATATTCTAGAAATAAATTTGTTGCAATGCTTAACGGCCCGAGAGAGAACAAGCCGGAGGCAGCTTTTGACAATTTATGACGTTGGCGTTTCCCGCAGATATATCGCCGGGAGCTGCAGATCTGTCATCAACACCAAGCCAATTACCACCGGCAGACGCCTTCGTCGGTCAATAGTTCTTCGTCAACCCAAGACCGACCAACAATGCCGCGGCCCATGAGCAGATACGCGCAAGGGCCGCTTGACGAGAGAAACGTCCTCTCTATGTCCAGGAAACCGGCTGACTCATCACTTTGTTATTGGCTTCCCACGGTCTTCCACTTCAGTGATTGCCCACGCGGCGCATACGGTGACAACTATCCCTATGAGAACCGTATTCCATGTGAGAAGGCTTACAGCGTTGAAGCCCAGGAACCATGGCGATACCAACAACCACGCCCCGAGAATTAAGGTCACCCACTCTTCCCATAGCCGGAACGCAACAAGGGCTGTGACGGCAAAAGCCGTCAATGCAAGACCCATGATGTAGGCGTTCGATATCAAGGAATCACTGGCCTCGCGTCCGATCACCCAAGGGGACACGAGCAGCCATATTCCCAGTACCAAGCTCAGCCAATCTTGCCAAAGCTGCTTCTTCATATCCACCTCCTTTCAGACAAAACTTACGTCCGTTGGGCCAACCAACTACGCTGGCATTGGCGAAAAGGACGCAAGTTTTGGCGGATGGCTCCTACGCGTACACGAGCAGATCGATCTCGTCCGGCAACATGCTCGAAATGTTTCGGATGATGTTCCCTCGCAAGAGATTAACGATCATGTTTCGCTCAGGCGCCCCGAGGACCAGTTGGGAAGCGCCGACCGTGGCTGCGATGTCAACGATCGTCTCCGCTGCCGCGTCGCTTACTGCATAGCATGGCAGCAGCGTGTGGCCTTCGGCTTTCTCTTTCGCATAAACAAAAATGTCGTGTGCCTCACGGTCATCGGCCCATTTGCGCTTGCGATCTTCCGCCGTTAAAACCGGCAACTCCCTGACGAACAGGATGTAAAGGGGTCGGTTCGTTTCCTGCGCGTAGTGAATCCCAAAGTCGAGCGTTCGCCCGATTCCGCGCACGGCGCACAAGACGCACATCGCGGCGATCAACCAGAACGAACTGTGCCCCGCAATCGCAAAAGCGAGACCGATAACGTACGCCTTGCTCGTCCCCCAATCGCCGTACAAGATTGCAGCCGCCCTGGGAGCATCGACATTCCGTGGCCTTTTCGTCTTCCCAACTATCATTTCTCAAAAAAACCGATCCCAAAAAAAGCCAAACTGGCGCCGATAGTTACTCCCGATCGAAACGAAGTCAATCACGAGTCTCCTCCTTGTCCCTGAATTGAATCAGCGCGATGTTCGCGAATCTTCGGAACTCAGCTGCCATTTATGTCGAACCCTCAACTTCGTCCGACGCTCCGCGACATCGCGTTGAAGGCCGGATGCCATTACTCGACGGTTTCACTCGCACTGCGAAACCATCCCCGGATTCCGGCCGAAACAAAGGATAGAATTCGAGGCATCGCCCGAGAACTCGGCTATAGAGCCGACGCAATGCTGGCAGCTCTCTGCGCTTATAGGGAGATGAAACGGCCGCCGACGGAAAGAGGCGTCGTCGCGTGGGTAACAAATCATCGAACGGAGAAAGGCTGGGCGGCATCGGCCTGTAACCGCGATTACTTCCAGGGTGCTGCCGCACGTGCCGCCGAACGAGGGTACCGCCTCGAACAATTCTGGCTGGCTGCGCCGGACATGGACGACGATCGTATGAGCAAGATACTCTGGACGCGTGGCATCCAGGGGGTGTTGCTGCCGCCTCAGGAGCGATTTGGAGGGATCAATCTCGATTGGAATAATCTTTCTGCGGTCACGTTCGGGTACACCCTCAAGCATCCCCGGTTGCACTTGGTTTCGAATCACGAATACCGGACAATGGGCACCCTTTTCTCGGAACTGACCAGACGCGGGTATCGCCGCGTTGGCCTCGTCAATCTTCGCAACCAGGACGAGCGCGTCGATCATAATTGGCTGGCCGCGTACCTCGTGGAACAGAACCAGCTATGCGCCGGCGAGCCGATTCTGCCGTTGATACTGGAATCCTGGAACGACGAGGAGTTTCTTAGTTGGGTCGAAAAGTTCCATCCTGACGCCATCGTTACCAAGTTGCCGGACGTCTTAAGCAGCCTGAAACGAGCTCGGTACCGGATCCCTGATGATATCGGCATTGCGTTTCACTCTCTGGACGAAAGCCGATCCGGGTTGTCCGGGATGAAAAAGAACTCGTTCCAGATCGGCGTTATGGCGGTGGATCTGCTCGTCGACATGTTGCACCGAAACGAGCGCGGCGTACCTGCTCTAGCCTATCTTCTGATGGTGGAAGGTACCTGGTGCGAAGGGAGCACGGTGCGGCCGGTGCCGGTCAACAATTTGACTGAACCGCAAATTTACGAGCAGTCCTCGACCGGCGTAGTGTCACTCTGAAATTTTGATATTTGGCGACTCGCCCGATGTGAAGTTGGCGACCGGACCAAAACCCCCATTTACAGTCGTATGCCTCTTGTTAGCATGAAACGGATGTTGGCCGTCGCGCGTCGAGACGGTTGGGCTGTGGCGGCATTTAACCCGGTCGATTACGGTTCAATGAAGGCAATCATCACCGCGGCAACAAATCTCGACGCTCCGGTCATTTTGCAGACTTCTGCCAAAACCGTGAAATTCTACGGATATGAGCCGATTGCCAGCTGGGCGCACGAACTGGCGGATGCGTCCCGAACGCCTGTCGCGCTGCATCTTGATCATGGGAAAGATCCGAAGATGGTAGCGCGGTGCATCGAGACCGGGTGGACGTCGGTGATGATTGACGCGTCGGATAAACCGTTTCAGGAAAACCTCGCGTTGACGAAAGAGATCGTGGCAATGGCCGACAAACGCGGTGTCGGTGTCGAAGCTGAACTTGGCGAGATCGGCGGAGTCGAAGAAGAGATCGTTGTGGCCGAAGGAAAAGAACGGACCGCGGACGTCGAGCAATCGTTGGTTTTCTGCAACGCAGTGGATCTGGCTGTGTTCGCACCGGCAATCGGTACCGCGCATGGTTATTACAAGCGCGAGCCGACGATTGCGTGGGATGTTCTGGAAGGAATTCACAAGCAGAACCAGACTCCACTCGCCCTTCACGGTGGGACGGGCCTTCCGGACGATATTATCCAACGTTGTATCCGGCTCGGCTGCGCAAAGATTAACATTTCTACCAACCTGAAACACGTTTTTATCGATAGCTTTGTTAACTATCACCTAGAGCATTCTGAAGAATACGAACCGCTCAAGCCGCTCGCGGCTCAGGCGGCTGGAATCACTGCGTTGGCAGCAGAAAAGATTCGACAGTTCGGCGGTGCAGGAAAAGCCGGTTCCGTCGGCGACTAACATCGCGACAGTCTATGGACGCCTTGATTTTTGACTGCGACGGTGTGCTGGTTGACACCGAACGAGATGGGCACCGTGTTGCGTTCAATCGCGCTTTTGCCGCGCTCGGCTTTTCATTTGAATGGAGCGTGCAGGAATACGGCGAGTTGCTGAAGATTTCCGGGGGTAAAGAGCGAATGCGTTCCTATTTCGATAGCGTTGGGTGGCCGGTCAAACCGGGCGATCATGATGCGTTCATCAAACGTTTGCACCAACTCAAAACAGATTGCTTCATCCAGTTGATTGAAACGGGCGAGCTCCCGGTCCGCAGCGGAATTAACCGCATCGTCGACGAAGCGTATGCAGCGGGAACGAAGTTAGCGGTCTGCTCAACATCCAACGAACGCGCGGTCGTAGGTGTGGTGAGCCGCTTGCTCGGCCCGGAGCGGCACGCGAAGTTCAGCGCGATCTTCGCGGGAGATGTTGTCAGCCGCAAAAAACCGGACCCGGCAATTTACGACTTGGCGATCGACCGGCTTAAGCTCGACCCCGGACGCTGTCTGGTCGTTGAAGACAGCCACAACGGCCTGCTCGCTGCGATCGGCGCCGGAATTATCTGCGCGATTACCACCAGCACCTACACGGTGACGGAAGATTTTTGCAAAGCCGCAGCTGTTTACCCTGAGCTTGGCGATCCACCCGGTCACTACGTCCGTTTGGGCGACCTGCAGCGCCTGTTGCAACCCTGACCCTCGTCAAGCAGACATTATGCCATCTATTAACATGTCCGACGTCGATCGCGCTGTCCGCACTATTGCAGAGACAGCCATTGAAAATGAGCACTATTTCTCCGAACTCGATGGGACGTGTGGTGACGGCGATTTTGGAACATCGCTCGCCACAGGATTTCGCCTGGTGCTTAACAAGTGGGAGACCCTGGATCGTTCTTCGATCGGGACATTCCTCTCGGCGATCGGCATCATCATCACCAGCAACGTCGGAGGCTGTTCCGGGCCGCTTTGGGGCACCGGATTTATCCGGGCCGGTGCGCTCTCACGGGGAAAGCTATCCATTACGCTGAGCGAACTTGGGGCAATGCTACGAAATTCGATTGCTGGCATCCAGGCTCGCGGTGGCGCAAGTCTCGGTGACAAGACTCTTCTCGACGCTTTGGAACCGATTGCTGCCGAAATCGAAAAGCAGGCTCAAGATCCTTCTAACCCGTTGTTCGCAGCACTGCGCGAAGCCACGGAAAAGGCGACGGCCACCATCGAAGCGACACGTCCATGGATTGCCCGGCGCGGCCGGCAATCTTTCACTGGCGATCGAAGTGCGGGGACGCTGGATCCCGGCATTGTAGCGATCGCGACCATTATGCAGGCACTTGTCCACCGATTTGCTCCTGTCACGTCGTAGTTGAATTGCTCCCAACTGAATCCTGATAACCCAATCAATTAGATCCCCCCATGAAAAAATTCGTTAACGACCCCGCCAATTTTGTGCACGAGATGCTGGAAGGCCTGGTCTTGGCCAACCCGAAGACCCTGAAGTGGATTCCGGAACACAACATCATCTACCGCGCCGACGCACCAAGTCCGGACAGAGTGTCGGTCATTCAAGGCTCAGGAAGCGGTCACGAACCCGCCCACGTGATGGTCGTCGGCCGTGGGATGCTGGATGCCGCGTGTCCAGGAAACGTCTTTGCCGCGCCGCCAATGGAATACGTGCTCGCGTGCACCAAACTGATGAATTCTCCGAAAGGGGTGCTTCAGTTGATTAACAACTATCAGGGTGACCGCATGTGTTGGGACATGGCCAAAGAGATGGCAGAAGCAGAAGGAATCACGATCGGAACCGTTATCGTGGATGACGACGTCTCTGTGCAGAACAGCACCTACACAATCGGACGGCGCGGCGTGGCGGGAAATTTCTTCGTGATCAAAGCCTGCGGCGCGGCTGCAGACGCCGGACGCTCGCTCGAACAACTCGTAGAACTCGGTAACAAGGTGAACTCGGTCGTACGCACAATGGGCGTTGCCCTCACCGGATGCACACCACCGGCAAAAGGAAAACCGATTTTCGAACTCACCGACGACGAAATCGAAGTCGGAGTTGGCATCCATGGCGAGCCGGGCCGGCGCCGCGCAAAGATGCAATCCGCCGATGCGATTATCGACGAAGTTTTTGAAGCCGTCGCCGCTGATCTGCCGTTCAAGTCCGGCGACAAAGTAGGATTGATGATCAACGGGCTCGGCGGCACGCCAATCAGTGAACTCTACGTTCTCTATCGCCATGCGGCGCTACGCGCGCAGAAACACGGTCTTGATGTCGTACGCAACTACGTGGGCAACTACTGCACCTCGCTTGAGATGGCCGGCATGTCGCTCACTTTGATTCGCCTCGATGACGAGCTCGATTCACTGCTCGCCGCCCCAGCCGAGATCCCTCTGCGAATCTTTTGATTCTGTGGTAGATTTAATCAGATGCCGGCGTTGAAAAGTCTGTACAAAGATGGCGCCTTTCGATCGTGGTCGAAGGCGCTGATTTTCCAATTGGCGCTGGTTAAATAAGCTACTAAATTTACTTAATGGTCGAACAAGCTTTAACTCCAACCGATGATCTTTTGGAAACCCTCTTGGCGAGACATGGCGGCTGTTTTCGGCAGTCGGACGTGGTCGACCTGATGGGGCTCGACGATGCAGCGACACTGGACCGTTGGCGGAAAAATCATCAAATTATTGCCATCCAGAACAACGCGGGCGAATGGCTGTTTCCGACTTGGCAGTTCGCGCGGAAGCAGCGCCGAATAATGCTGGGAATTCGCGACTGCCTGGCCGAGCTCACCTTTGAAGAAGAATCCGAGCCGATCCGCTTTTTCCTGATCCCCATGAAGAATCTGGGCGGCCACAGCCCATTGGATCGGCTGCGCGCCGGTAAGATCGAAGCTGCAATCATGGCTGCCCGACGTTACAGCCAGGCCTGAATTCGGGCTAGCTCGTGCTCATTGGACTCAAGCCAGATGCGATCGATCTCCCGTTTCTCTTTCCTGTTGAGTATTCTCTTCGGAGGCTCTTTTTTAAAAGCTATGGCACAAGCTCAAGATTCCAGCTCGGGTAAAGCGGTCCGCGTTCGGGTGATCGGTCCTAACGGCGAGCTCACCGGCCCTGTTGAGGTTCCACGCGTCATGAAGAGTGACGCAGAATGGCTTAAACAATTGACCCGCGAGCAGTATGAAATCGCCCGCGGCCATGGCACCGAGCCGGCTTACTGCGGCAGGCTCCTTGATAACCACCGCGAAGGCATCTACCACTGCATCTGCTGCAACCTGCCGCTCTTCGCTTCCGATGCGAAGTTCGATTCTGGGACAGGCTGGCCCAGCTTCTTCCAACCTGTCGCGAAGGAAAACCTTATCCTGAAACCGGACTACAGCTTCGGAATGAGTCGAACCGAGATACTCTGTGCTCGATGCGACGCGCACCTTGGGCACGTCTTCAAAGATGGTCCTCCGCCTACCGGGTTACGGTTCTGCCTCAACTCCGCCGCGATGATTTTCGTCGACAAAGGGAAAGAAATCCCGGAACAGATCCACCCGGTTGCTGCAGCAAGCTAACCGCTTGAGTTCGAGGTTCCGGGGTCGAACTCGAAACTTTGAACCCGGAACCTCGAACTCGAACCCTACTTCGCGGCTCGTGTCCAAATCTCTGTTCTTCCGAGCAGAGAGATGCCGATAAAACCGCGGACTTTAATCCGATCCGGACCATCCAGATCCAGAGTGCAGGAATAGGTGCTGCCATTGCGCGGGTCGTAAATCGTTCCGTTTTCCCAGTGTATATCGCTCTTTTTGACAAATCCCGACATGATTATCAGTCCGATAATTGGTCGCGATCGCTTCGACGGGTCCGGATTGTGGATATCCCTCTTCGTCATTCCTTGCGGACCTGTTTCCTCTTTCACGGACACGATCCTCGCACTAAGCGTCCCGTGCTCATCGTAGATCTCGAACGTTGCATCAGCGTCCTGCCACAGTCCGATGGCGGAGTCGGACTCGCCGGCTGCTGCCGTCTTCGCATGCGTAAAAAGCAAAACAACAACAAGCAACTCGAACAGCCTCCATCCGCCGGAAACAAACAATCGTGTTTGCATCGCTGCAACGTTCCCGTGAGATGTGGCTTCCGACAACATTAATCTTACTAACTCATTTCCATATCGCCGCGGTCATAGGCGAGGTGTCGCTCGCTCCAAATGCTTTGGTCTGGACAATGATGACAAGCTGCGGCGGGGTGGCAGTAATCGCCGCGCGTATTCCCCCATCTTTGCTTTCGTACCGGTGAAATTTCCCTTTCGGACCGTCAGCATCATCCTTGTAACCCACTCTGAGTGACTGGCAGACTTCCGTTATAATCGCAACGAGCCGATCCATGTCTGTCAGATTTGCAACGAATGAGGCCGATTCAGCGAGGCCGGAGTTTCCAAACGTGACGTAGGCCGTTCCCGCCTGGATCTGATAGATCGCATTCCGTTCGTTCGCAGATCTCGGCTGACCATAGGCGGCCGTCCATGCCGTTACGGGCTCGCCCAGAAGCAGCTCAACCGGTTGGGGGTGCGGTCTTTCGATTGTTTGTTCGGTCCCTCTTGGCGGAGCGCCATACAAGGCAACAATTGCCTCATAGAAAACCACAAGAATCGCGATCTTTCTCATTGACCGAATCATAGTCTCTCGGCATCCACGATTGGCGAGCGAAAAGTCGACGCCTCCCTAAGGCTCTTTGCTATTTAGCAACGCCGGATCTGGGGATGGAGGGACCGCGGGGTGCAACGCCGGATCGCGCGGGAGCGCGTCCCTACCAGTTGCAAAGTTAATTTTGGACAGCAGTATTGACAAAAAAACAAAAACCGGCCCCGCTATACTGCTTCGTAAGCAGGGCCGGATCTCCGCGAAAACGCTCGCTTAAAGATGCATACGTAGAGCCTCGCCTCCTTAACTTGCGGGCTGGCTCAACTTGCTAATCATCTCCTGAGTACGCGCTTCCTGCTTCTGTTTGAAGTTATTCAAGGTCGTTAACTGGTCCGGATTAAGAACGCCCTTAATCTGACTCCACATGGTATTGCGCACAGTCGCAAGCTGCGCCTCCGCGGTTGCAAGCGCCGAAGTATCATTGGTGATCACTCCGGACTCGGTGTTTGCCGCAATATCCTGTCGTAATTGCAGCCTCGCCTTCAGCACCCCGGCTAAGGCCGGCCTTACCTGCGGTTTAAGCGTCTCGCGGATTGACTTGATCTGAGCCTTTTGACTGTCCGAAAGATTCAGCTTCCGCCAGATCCAGGCGCCGTGCCGATGACGGCCCCACCCGTCACGATTGCCCCACCCATCATGTTGCTCTTCCTGGCCGGGCGTCGCCGAGGGAGTTGTATCTGCAGTCTGCGCCTGCAGCGAACCGCAAGCAATGACTGCGAGTATTGGAACGAAAAGATATGTAAATTTCATATACAATCATTGTGACGTTACAATTTATAACTGGTTACGTTTCCAAATATTTTCTCGCTCGTGTGCCCTAACGGCAGATCCCGGCGATATTGTGTTATTCTGGCCGAATCGCCGAATCGGTTCTGCCGGACGTATTGACGGGCGCTGCATAAATTTGCGAGAGATTGCCAGCTACTTGTCGCGCCTTGTTGAGGGTTATAAGGTCGGAAAGGATGTTCAACGTTTCTTTCGTGATCGCTTCGTTTTCCCCAAGGGCATCTGAGCTCTGTTCGCCAGTGTCGGACGAACCGAGCTCAGACGCTCTTGCGAAACTCGAGAGAGTTAGATCGTAGTAACTGTTTCGGTCTTGCGCCCACGATTTGTTCCGATCACGATCCATCCGGTCCCGGATCCGCGTTAGTTGAGCCATATCATTTTTTCTAACTTTCTCATTGAGAGAAACGCGATCGTTATTTTTAGCCGTTAACGCAATCTCCGCGAGCAAGTCCTTGAAAAGTGGATTCCCTTTAATTCGCTCTGCTGATCTCCGCCGGAGTTCATCCGAAAACAGAGCTTTACCGTTCTCTACAACATTAAATGAAACTGGTTTGATCTCGTCGCGCGCGAGGCAATGATCCATATTGATTTCTGTTGAGGAACCGGTTTCGGTCAGGGATGGAATTTTTACGTCCGCCGTGACCCCGTTCAACTGGAGCGAGTCGCCGGTGATGCGGTACATCTTTTCGACCGTGACCTTAAGCGCTCCGGCAATGTCTGGACCATCCCCGGACCGATCAATCACATGGTTGAGGTCGATAACTGCCTGTACCGTGCCTTTTCCGAACGTGGCCGTATCACCCACAACGATGGCGCGCCGATAGTCCTGCATCGCCGCCGCGAATATTTCGCTGGCTGACGCGGTTAGCCGGTTCTCGAGAACAACAAGCGGGCCGTCGTACAACTTGTTCCCGGAGTGTTCTTGAGCAATGTGCAGATCTCCGGCCGGTTCCCTCAGTTGAATGGCAGGTCCATGATTGATAAAGAGCCCAATCATCTTGAGAGCCTCGTCGACGGATCCACCACCATTGTTGCGCAGATCCAAGACCAGACCTTCAATTCGTTCCTTCTTCAGACGCTTGATCAATGCGGCGACGTCCCGCGACACGCTTGCGCCCGTCGATGGGTTATCCGGTTCTGCATAAAACGATGGCACCGTGATCCAGCCGAGACGCTCATCGCCCCCGGAAAGATGCATATCGATGAACTCCGCGCGGGCTGCGTCATCCGTTAGTCGAATCTCGTGGCGGACAAGGCGGATGACCCGCGGTATCGATTGATCCTTTGCATTGGCCGTAACAACGCGAAGACGTACCACGGAACCATTCTTCCCGAGGACCAGCTTTGTAACGTGTTCCAGAGTTGAATTCCTGATATCGATGAACGGTCCGTTCCCCTCCGCAACGCCGACGATACGGTCACCCGGATGCAGTTTACCGCTCACATCCGCAGGGCCGTGTGAAAAGATCCGATCGATCGTTGCGTATCCGTTGGATAAACGCAACTCGGCTCCGATCCCCGACATCGTTAGCTGAGTATCGATCTTAAATTCGTCGAGATCGGTGGGACTCAGATACTCCGAGTGCGGGTCATAGGTCTGAGCAACGGCTTCCAGGAAAATGCGCAAAACGTCCGCGTCGTCTTGCGTGTCAATTTGGGTCTGCAAATCGCGGTAACGTCGGCGGATCGCGTCGGAATCGCGGTTCATCCGGGATTCAGCGAGTTTCGCGGAGAGCAACTCGTTCTCGATCCGCTCCTGCCACACGCGGTCGGCCTCGGCAGCGTCTGCCGGCCAGTTCTCCTTACTCCGATCGAGCAGAATGGTTCGGTTACTCCTGAAGTCGTAGCTTGCATTTAATAGTGCATCGATTTGCGCGAACCGCTCATCAGCCCGGCGCCGAAAGATCGAAAAAATTTCTTTCGCGGGCTCGAGGTTTCCCAGGAGAATATCGTCATTGAGCCCCGCGCCATATTTGCCCCGGATCTGATTCACATCCTGATGCGTCAAGAAAAGTTTATCGGGATCAAGAGCGCCAAGATAGGTCTCGAGGACCTGCCTTCCGACGCTCGAATTGAGTTCCTGTTGCGAGTACTGGGATTGCTCAAGGATCTGGGCGACAGCAACCATCAGCGCACGCATATCGGAGTCGGAAGGTCGGTCGCTTGCGCCCCGCGCCATGGCAGTAATATATAAAAAAACCGCTGCCAAAATGGTGCGAACGATTTTCATGCTGGAATGAAAATGAAGATACTACAAAAATGCGCCGGCGCTTCTCGCTCTTCACTGAGTGCCGCGACAACAGCAAATGTGACGAATCGCCGAGGTCGGCGGTTACGGAAACTTTCTGGACGACACCAGAGACGCTCGGAAGAGGTGGCATCCGAAATCCGCGCGCCGGCGAATCTCACGCAAAAGCATTTCGAGGCAACAGAGTTGCCTCGTCCCTGCGAATTTACCAAGCAATAAAAGCGGCGGGCGCGGCCACGCGATGTGCCCGCGCCCTCGCAGGCCGTCACGTCCCAAACGGAATCGATCTTGGGCAAGAAAATCGTTGAGACGTGACGGGATAAGAGATTTATCGAGCAGAACTTAATTCTTCGACAAAGAAGTGTGAGTGATTTGCTCGACCGCTTGAACCGCATTGATCAACCCATACCCGTCGAATGGGCTGTAGCCGAAGGTCGGGGATCCATTTAAGATCGTACCCGTTGCGGTGCCGCTTGGCGCGCCGGCAAACTGAACCGTAAACGTTCCTCCCGACCCCAATTCTTCGGCTTGAGAGCCAACGCCATACTCAGGCGCAGTGTAACCTGTGTAAGTTCCAGCAACATCCTGGAACGTCGAAAAACTGAGGGCATCTCCGGACGTAAACGCGCCCGGATTGAATGTCAGCGTGAATTTCGGCGTTGCGGCCGATACCGGGCTGACTTTGACTTGTGCGCTATTGATCCCGATTGTTGTTCCAAATACGAACGAGGCATTCGTCGTGTCAAAGATGAGCCCTGCGGCCGACCCGTCGATCGTCACGCTTCGGATCGATTGGCCTGCCGGACCAAAGTAATTCAGCGTCAGATAGTCGGGGCCGAAATAGGTTTGTCCCTGGGCGGTGAGACTAGCGAAACCGGCTCCTTTGGCGATAATCCCTTGAGCGACCTCCGGTGTGCTTGTTCTTGGCTGGACACTGCTCTCAAGGATCCCTCGCACGGTATCGGCACTCAGTGATCCCGGACCGCCGGCTGCCTGCTCCATCAACGCAATAACACCGGCGACACTCGGCCCGGCAGCGCTTGTCCCGAAAAACGCGTATGGATAGTTGTAGTAACCTGGCGGCGCAAAGAACGTCGTGATCACACCATCCACACCAGCAATCTCAGGCTTCAGCCGCGTCTCAGGCGTAGATAGACGGTTGCCGGACGCATCAAAGTAAATCGTCACGGGACCCGGTGAGGTATAGTTATCCAGCTGCGGCAGATAGGGCGGCGCCGGCTTCCAGTTGAAATCGTACGCAGCGACTGCAATAGCGGAAGCGGCTCCCGGGTGCCCGAATAAAGTCGGGACCGGGGGTGGGTACGGGCTAAAATAAGGCCCCATTAGATTGCTTGCGCCATCCAGAAAGGTGTTGATCGCGAGCTGATGGCTCGTTGGACCCGGACCGGCCTTGGGATCGGTTTGCGTCGTTTTTGTGATTGCGATCTGATAGTTGGTTCCCAGGAACAGGTTATTGGTTTGTTGGTAAGCTTCCAGAGTAGAGAACGCGTTCGACGTACCGCTTACAGCCGATAGATAATTGCCGTCCTGATCGAATATAAGAAGGTTATAGTTTGAGGTGATACCGTGGTCCTGGTAAAACGGATCGTCCCATTGTAGAAACAGCTGGTATGGAAAATTTGTCGGCCCGGGCGCGATAACCGTTGTTAACGGTTCGAATCCGCCATTCGGATTCCAGTTGAACCAACCGCCCGCCGTCAACGAAGGGTCGAGGTAATTTGGCGACTTTGGATCAGTCACGTTCAGCTTGAGGTTCCCGTGATTTCCGGCCTTCCGGACCTCCTTATCGCTGAGATTCCGATAGGTATTTTGATACCCGCCGTTTCCTTCATTCCCAGCGGACGAGGTGTATACAACCGGTTTGCCCGGCAACGTTGTGCTAGTCACCACCGTATTGACCGCTTGGGCGACGTAGCCGTCTGAGAAAACCGGTTCGTCACTGTATCCAACATCGTCATCGATAATATCGCAGTTCGCCTGCGTCCGAAGTGCCACGATGTTATTGGCAAACCCGATTTCGCTGACGAACGCCGTGGCAAACGCCAGGTTGCAGTGAGGCGCCTCAGCGTAAACGATCTGGCAAATGGCTCGGCCCTCGTCCGTTCCGTCCGGGAAATCCTGAAGAACCTTCACGACCGGCAAATACCCCATCGCTACGTCCTGTGCCGCCGTCGTTGCAGGGGGGCTCGAGGTATTCTGGTAGGCAGTGTTAAAACTGTCTGAAAGCGCGCCGACCGTGATCCCGTCTCCGTTGAGGCCTTTTTTGTTCAATAGATCTGTCCGGAGAACGAAGCGTCCTTGAGAGCTAAATTTGCCCACTCGCACGTGTGGCCGCGGCTCCATCGTGACCGCGCGAACACCGGCTGTCCTTGCGATATTCACGAGTTGGTCGGTCGGGACATAAGCGGCGATCAAGCCGTGCCGATAGGTCGCCAAGGTGTCGAGAACCTGCCCGCGCAACGCCTGCACCCCCTTGGCCACTTCGTCGAGAGCGAGCTGTCCGTCGAGATAGACGTGCACTAGTACGCGATCGTTCGCATCCCACCGGCCCGGTATCTGGGCTTTGTCCTCATCGTTTATCTTCGCGATCTGGCTGTGTACGC
Organism: uncultured Verrucomicrobiae bacterium; assembly: GCA_963750185.1. GTDB lineage: Bacteria > Verrucomicrobiota > Verrucomicrobiia > Chthoniobacterales > JAFAMB01 > JAFAMB01. The sequence continues at coordinate 56,661 of CAVVPV010000018.1, read as the reverse complement.
CAGTGACCTGTGCTTCCGGGATCGATTGCACGGCGTGAAGCGCGAGTTTCTGGAGCGACGAATCTATGTTATCAGGGACCGCCACTGGATCGCCCCACGATATGCCCGCCGACGCAAGATAAACACCCGTCGCAACCGCAGCAATACTGCCGGCGGCTCGAGCAGCCTTCAACAAACGAAATACCGCGCATAACGCGGATCGGAATCGAGTGGTCAATTCGGCATTTGAATAAAATTGACGCATAGAGGAAAATATCTTCCTTCTCATAAATTTTGATCTTGTTTTCCCATCCATTCAGTTAGCGAATAAGCCAATTCGCTGAATGAACTTGAACCCGAGCGATAAAACAAAAAGTAGGTGTGTTCTTGCAAGCCAATTTTTCAGCAGACGCTGAACTTTCGGCTCAATCACGCCTTACCCGTAGTAAGGTCGTAGGGCGATAGGCATGCTCCCGACTCGGAGCGCTTGCTCGATCGTCCGCTCAACGACCTCAGTTCCCTCCGGGAGGCCATGGCCGTTGATCCGCGTGATTTCTCCCGCTTTAAGCGCCGCTATCGGTTCTCCGTCACGCAGAAGGATCCGATGCGCGGTGATCGCAGCAACGCGTGGCTCGGCTGTGAGGATCCCGACAAGGTTCAACGGATCCGCGGCACTGATTGCAACCAGTTCACCATCCGGCGCCGTCTTGCGGATGGACCGCAGCAACGCAATCGCCTCCGGTCGTGCGAATTGTTCGCCGCTCAAACCGGCCACAAAATACCCTCCACGAATCTCTCCGCGCGCCTCGAGCCGCCGGAAAACACGGAGCAGTTCGTACCACGAAACCCGCAACGACTCTTTGTCGGCGATTCGCCGGGTGACAACGCCGTACCGTTGCAGCAGGACGCGAGCGAATGCTTCAACGGCTTCATCGCGGCTGGCTCCAGTCTCTTCGATCGGCTCCAAATCGCCCCGGATGGCGGCACGCAGCAACGACCAGCGCCCGCCAGATTCCACGCTCGATACGCTTTTGTGATGTCTCCGCCGATGTGCCGTACCAAATGGAGCTCGCTTCTCGTCCGGGAGCAGCAGTGCGCGCAGACCCTCAAATCCATCCGCGGTGACACAACCCTGTGCGGCTAGTTCGGCCAATGCCTGTTCAACACGGGATGGCAACAGGCCGGTGGCGCGAACGATCTCCCCGAAAAACAGCGCGCCCCGTCCCGCAAACGCTTCCACAATTCGCTGCGCATCCGCAGACTGCTCCGCCACAATCGGAGGCCCGCTGAGCGTCAGCCAGTGCCCCAGATTATCGCGGGCAAACAAAGCGATCGGACTGGATCGCACCGGAACCGTCGGGCGGCCGCTCCTGAATCCGGGCGGCGTAAGGCGTCCCCATCCGATCCGGCCTGAGAAACAGAGCTGATCGAGCAATGCCGGCGAATAGTCCTTGATCCGAAGCGCGAGCACCTCCGGCTCCCAGGCAGCCGCAGCGAGTTCGCATCCGTCGAGCAGTTCCAGTACAGCGCCGGCGCCGTCGACTCCGGTCGCGCGATATTCGTGCGCCACTCTTTGCCAGGCCAAAAGAAACCTCTGAAAATCAGCAATCGATACAGGCTGAATCTCTGCACGCAACTTGTTGATCGTTAGGCGATGAATCCGAGCCAGCAACCGTCGATCGCACCACTCCGTTTCGGTGGCGCCGGGGTTGAATCTCCCGCGCAGAACGAATCCTTCCCCCTCCAACGCCATTAACGCGTTCTGAATTTCGGAAAGCGGCAACAAGAATAGCTCGCTCAATCCGTGCGCAGTCACCGGCCCGACTGCTTCTACCCGGCCCCGGACCAACTCGCGAATCGCATCCGCTCGATCCCACGACCGCGCCGCCTCGGGCGCCGGGGGGACTATCGCAGGCTCGATCGCGGTCCCTGGATAAACGGCTTGAACCATCGGAAGGCGCTCGGCCGCCACCCAGAAATGGCGAACCGACCGCAACCTGCCCACTCGTCGCTGAGCGGCTAGATTTTCGAGCCACCCAGATGAGCTGCCTGCCAGCCTTTTTGCTTCTTCTTCGGTCAAGGCCCCCAGAAGAAGCATCGCCTCGTGCAGTTCGTCCGGATTTGTTGCGGACGGCCATGCCTCCTCACACACCCGCCTGATTGCGGCCGGATCAAGGACTCCGAGACCGCCCTCAGCCGCATTGTCTGTCGCGCGCCTTGTGTAGACGGCCTGTGTACGGCGTTCCTCCAAGGGCGCATTGTCCAGGAAAGCGTACGGTTTTGCGTTCAGTATCTCATGGGCCAACGGGGATGGCTCCGGCAGATCAAGACCAATGCATTCAATTGCGCCCTCCTCAATTCGCCGAAGCAAAGCAACCAGGCCGTTGATGTCCATTGCCTCCGTCAGACAGTCTTCAATGGTCTGGTCTACCAGTGGATGCCGAGGCACCACGCGATCCCCTTCGATGTTTTCGAGACAGGCGAGCTGATCCGGAAAAATTGCGGCTAGAAGGTTCTCGGACTCCATCCTCTGCAACGGGGCTGGTACTTTCTGCCCTCCCCGCTGTCGGGGCAGAGCTAGGGCGCGCGTTGCGTTCCAGCGCCAGCGGATGGCAAACATCGGCGCATCAAGCAGTGCTTGAACCAGAAGTTCGCGCACCGTCTTGCTCTTCAAATAATCAAACACCTCGTCAAGCGGGAATGAGTGCTGACTCCCGAGCGATAACACGATCGCATCGTCACTTGCGGCCGCTTGTAGCTCAAAGTTGAACGATCGGCAGAAGCGTTTGCGTAGCGCAAGACCCCATGCGCGGTTCAGCCGGATGCCGAACGGCGCATGAATCACCAACTGCATCCCGCCCGATTCATCAAAGAATCGCTCTAGAACAAGTTTTTCCTGTGAAGGAATCACTCCCAGCGCCCGATAGGTCCCAACAAAATAGTGAGCAAGTTGGATCGCGCCTCTCACCGGAAGCCCGGGCTCCTCCTTCAGCGAGTCCACCAACAGGCGCTCCAGCTCTTCTGCGGGCAATCCTCCTCCATTCGCTGCGCTCTGAATCTTCGTTTCGATCTCGGTGCGCAGGCCGGAGACCGCACGCGACAGTTCGGCAGTGCGCCCAGGCGCTTCTCCAAGCCAGAACGGAATTCCCGGTGGTTGCCCATGTGCATCTTCGACACGCATCACGCCCGAATTAATTTGCACGATTCGCCACGAAGCGTTGCCGAGCTGAAAAATCTCTCCGGCCATACTTTCTATCGCGAAATCTTCATTCACCGTTCCGATGAATGTTTCCGTTGGCTCGACCACAACCCGGTAATCCGCACTGTCCGGAATGGCCCCACCGGAGGTCAGCGCGATTAGCGCAGCTCCACGCCTCGCGCGGACCCGATGGTTGACTGCATCATGATGCAAAAGCGCAGACCGGCGTCCCCGTCTAGTGCTGAATCCATCCCCCAACATTCGCAGAACATCGTCGAACTCCTCGCGCGACAATTCCCGATAGGGATACGCCGAACGCATCAGTTCAAACAATTGCTGCTCATCCCAGTCCTCGCAGACGGCGGAAGCAACCATTTGCTGCGCAAGAAGATCCAGCGGTTTCAACGGGATCTCGATCGCATCCAGTCTGCCGTCGCGGACACTCCGCAAGATCGACAGACATTCGACCAGCTCGTCACGACTAAGCGGGAAAAGGCGCCCCTTCGGAACGCCCAGACGCCGGTGGTCTGCTCGTCCAACGCGCTGAAGAAATGTTGCTATCGAACGGGGTGAACCGATCTGGCAAACAAGATCAACCGAACCGATGTCAATCCCGAGTTCGAGGGAGGCCGTCGCGACCAGCGCTTTCAGTTCCCCCTGCTTAAGCCGGCGCTCGGCCTCAAGGCGCAATGCCGCGGAAAGGCTGCCATGATGGGACATGACTTTGTCGCTCCCAATCCGGTCGCACAGATGCCCCGCAACGCGCTCGGCGAGCCGGCGCGTATTCACAAACACGAGGGTCGTCTCGTGCCCATCGATCAGGTCCGCAAGCCGGCCGTAAACCTCGGTCCAGACTTCCGCCGACATGACCGCCTCAAGCGGCGCGCCCGGAAGTTCAATGGCAAGATCGAGTTTGCGCAGGTATCCGCAGTCTACGATTTCGCAACGGGCGTTACCATCGCGACCAACGTTTTGTGTCCCGACCAAAAACCGTGCGACTTCCTCGATTGGTTTTTGGGTCGCAGAGAGACCGATTCGCTGAAGCGGGTGGCCCACGAGCGCTGCCAGACGTTCCAAGCTCAGGGCAAGGTGCGAACCGCGCCGGTTGCCGGCCAACGCATGGATTTCATCGACGATCACCGTTCGAACGGTTGAGAGCAGCTTCCGACCACTCAACGAAGTCAACAGCAGGTATAGCGACTCTGGCGTTGTTGCCAGAATATGCGGAGGCCGCCGATTAAGCGCCTGCCGCTTGGACGCGGGAGTGTCACCCGAACGCACCTCTGCCCGGACATCGATCTCGAGTCCCTCAGCCTCGTGCAGCGCCGCTCGGATGCCCGCAAGCGGTTCTTCCAGGTTTTTGCGGATATCGTTACTAAGCGCCTTAAGCGGTGAGACATAGACGACGCGCGTTCGGTCGTCGAGGCCCTCCTCGATCCCATCCCGAAAGATCTGATCCAATGCACAAAGAAATGCCGCAAGCGTTTTGCCCGAACCGGTCGGTGCGGCGATCAGTGTGTGAGCACCGGATTGAATCGATGGCCAACCGCGCCGCTGCGGCGGGGTCGGAGTCCCGTACTTCTCCTCGAACCAGCGCGCGATCAGGGGATGAAATCGGTAGGACTGCGTCACCCTAACAAAATAACTCAATCCGCTAAAGTGCGCTCCGTGAATTCTGCGGGTGTCGCCACCCACTCGCGGATCCGGTGGGTTCCGAGTTTGGCGTTCGGCGTTCGGCGTTACGGGTTCACGCAGAGGAGCATAGACCTCCAGTCTGTGTCCGGGATGCGAGCCTGTTCGTCCAACCGACGTGCCAATAAGTTGGCGTCCAAAGTATCATTGGCGGCCCAACTGTGTTTTGCTGGACAGTACCGCAAACCGGATGCGGGACGAAAGGGCCTGTTTCCTGGCGGCGACTTACTTGCTCCTTCGACGAAGTTGAGGCATGAAGTCCGATGATTGCTGAGGCAGAGAACTTATTTACCAAAGTCCGGAAAACTTTCAGATCTAAGCACACGCTGATCCCAATTCTTTCGTTGATTGCTTTCGCTCTCCTTCAACCGAACCTTGCGTGCGGAGGCGGGCCAAAGTTGGTCCTGAGTGAGGCGGATCTCCCTCGGTTGACTTACCCGGTAACCGGAACCGTTAGCAATTTGCTCGAGGAGGACGATGCAACGTTCGCGCCGCTGCTGGAAAAAGGCGTTGCAACTATCCAATCGCTTCTGACTGATTATTCGATCAAGGACCAAGCGACATTAATCTCTGTGCTGGCGGCAAAACTCGCGACACAGGAGTTGAACGGCGAAACGGCCGAGGCTCTGAAGACAATCGCAACGCTACGCGACCTTCAGCAGAAACCTGACCTGAAGCTGACAACGGGCCTGTTCGATGAGGCAATCCTCAAAGCCCGGCAGCAAACCAATGCGACTTCGGGCCCGGAGTACGAAGCGGCAATCGAGTTGGCTTACAAGGAAGCCGTCAACGTGCTCCCTTGGGACATCGTACAGGACACCATCAAATCTACGCGGACCATCTCCGATCTACTCACCAGCTCCTTCGTGATTGGGAGAGCGCAGGAGGCTTTGCAGCCGGAGGTGGACAAATCCGGAGCACTCGATCGCGAAGCCTTCTTTCGTTTGCTCGATTATCGCGCAACCGTTCGTATCAAGATCCCGGTAAACGCGATTCGGCCACGGGTTCTGAGCGCTTACATCGCCGCCCATGACACAGTGAAGCCGGATATCTGGCAGGCGCACAATGCGACGCTATCGGCCGCAGACCATCCGACTGAGGTCCGGATCGGGATTTTCGATTCCGGTGTCGATAGTTCTCTTTACTCGGGCCAGTTCTATGTCCATCCCCATTCACAGCCGTTTCCCGCGCAGGGTTTGGCGTTCACAAACGACGGCCGGCCATCCAACACGACCCTGGCGCCGCTGTCAGAAGATCAATCCAAAGAGTACACGAGCGTCGAGGATGATCTCGAAGCAATCTCTGATCTCCAGGCCGGAATCGACAGCCCGGCCAGCGAGGCGTTCAAGAAACGGTTGCCTCAATTATCCAAGTCTGACGTCGAGGATATATTTAAGCAGCTCGAATTCTTTGGGAACTTCGCCCATGGAACGCATGTCGCCGGAATTGCTATTCAGGGAAATCCGGCCGCGCGCATCGTTGTTTTCCGCTTCAACGACAACCTGGACCGCGGCCTCGATTTTCCGCCGACTGAGGAATGGGCAGAACGCATGGCCGCTAATTTCAAACGAATTTCGGACTACTGCCGTTCCCAAAACGTCCGGGTGGTCAATATGAGTTGGGGAGATGACCCTCACGAATTTGAGGAATGGCTCGCGCACACCAAAGCCGGGCAGACCGGCGATCAACGAAAGGCGGAAGCTGCAAAGCTCTATGCGATCTGGCGCCAGGCGATTATCAACACAATCAAAGGCGCCCCCAACACGCTCTGGGTAACCGCGGCCGGTAATGCCGATAGTGATTCCGGATTCCTCGAGGATGTGCCTTCTTCATTAGAGCTTCCGAACTTGATAACGGTGGGCGCGACCAACCAAGCGGGCGACACAACAACGTTTACGAGTTACGGAAAAACCGTGGTCATTTATGCAGATGGGTATCACGTGGATAGCCTGATTCCCGGAGGAAGAAGTGTTAAGTTCTCCGGCACGTCGATGGCCTCACCGGCCGTTGCAAATCTCGCAGCAAAACTGTTCGCTGTTGACCCGCAGCTGACGGCCGAGCAAGCAAAGAAATTGATCCTGGACGGAGCAGACTGCAGCGAAGATGGGCGGCGAAAGCTGATGAATCAAAAGCAATCGCTCGAACTCGCAAAACGAAACATGGAAAATGCGGCGAAATAGAAAATCGTAAAGTAACGAAGGGGATTCAGGTTTCGCGCAGGTTCGGAGCGGGGCTGATCTTTCTCCAAAACGTAGGCCGGCAGAGCCTGTATGGCCTCCGGCTCGTGGCAACTGCATGAGAATGAAAGGCTTGCCAAACTCAAGCAGCCATTCTAAAAACTGCCCATGCGTTCCCTCATTACCGTATTCGTCATTGCCGCCTTTGCAGCGGCTCCTCTGGTCCTAGCTGCGGACCCGACACCGACCCCCAGCCCGACCGCAGCGGCAACCCCGGCCAAGAAGCATCACGGGAAAAAATCCAACGCAGCTGCAGCGGGCGAAACTGCGACGCCTGGAGCCGCTAACTCTTCTGTTTCTGGACCGACTCCCGCCTCCGCTCCTGCGGCGACCCCGGCCGCGTCTCCCGCTACCAAGAAACATCAAGCCCCTCAGCCCCTGGCTCAACAAGCAGCCGGCGGCGGAAATGGTCTCGTTTGGGTGAACTCCGAGTCCCATGTCTATCACAAAGAAGGATCGAAGTGGTACGGCAGAACCAAGAATGGAAAGTATATGAGTGAAGCCGACGCGATTAAGGAAGGTGACCACGCGGCTAAGAACGAGAAATAAGTACGAGAATTTCTCGTCTCTCTAACACCTGTCGCGAGTTGATAAATAAGAGGGTCGCGGATTCCGTTTTTGACCGCCATGCCGGCCATTCAGAAAATGAGTTCCGGCTAGTGTCCTGTCCCCGAAATAAGAGGTACTTTGTTGCGATCAAAATGGGCCGCCGGCAAGGCGGCGTAGGCGAAGCGTCCCCGCTTTGCTTCTTCCCGAGAGTGCAAAGCGAGGACGCTTCGCCTACATCGCATGGCCGTCGGCCCTTTTCATCGCAACCCTCTGGGCCGGAGCCCGGCTTTTCCTTTTGTGGCAACAAGCTCGTCCCGATTCCGGGAAGCGCGTTCCCAATATAAGGAGAGTTCTTGAGCTTCCAGCAACCAGAAACAGAGTTCTCCCTGGAGAAATGCCACTTGTACATGCGTGGCACGAGCGGTGCTTACTACTATTTCACGCCGCAATGGTCGAAGACCAGCGGTGACCGAAACAGAAAGAATAAGGTTATGAAAAAGTTTCTCTTGGGCTTGATTGCAATCGCGGCAGTCCTTCTGCCAATGACTCCGAGCGCACAAGCACATTGGGGTTATTACCATCACTATTGGGGTCATCATTACGCGTACGTTCACCATCGGTATTGGCACGGAGGTTATTGGTACGGCGGATTCTGGCATCCCGGCTATTGGGCCTGGGCTCCAGCTCCAGTGGTCGTGATAGTGCCCTGAGGGAAGTGTCATTAAATGAGTCCAACGAGCGGTGCAACGGACTCCGTCCACCGCTCGTGTATTTCCCCCAGATTTAAGATTTTTGATTGACCCGGGCGGGTCATTCGAACGGGTTAGCCGGAGCGACCCTGCGCTTACAGGCCGAAGCGGAACTGCCGCTTCACGGCCAGCACATTTCATCTGGGGGCCAGCGCAGCAAGTTGCTCCGGCCCTTCTTTTGCCGGCGATCGTTACGCGACCATCGTCAATTCCCGTCCCTCAAAAAAGATCTGCGACACGCGCAAGAATGCTCGTCGCTAAGCGTCTAGACCGGTAAATAGTCGAGATTGTTGAAACGCTTCTCGACATTTCGAACCGACTTCGTAGATGAAAGTTATGATAAAATTGGTGCCGCTGGCAGTGCTGCTTTTTTGCGCCTGGTGCGCCGCCCAGGCCGCGGACAAGATCCCGATTTCCGAGGTACCGCGACGCGTCAGATCCGCAATCGAGGAGTTTGCACCAGGGGCCCAATTGATCGAAGCGAGAGTCAGCGATGACCGCATTTATAAAAAGATCTACGATTGCACCTATTTTCGAAACATCCATCTGGGATCAATCAAGCTCACTTACGGAGGAGAACTTTTAGCGATCAATGAGGCGCTCGTTATCGACGACGTCCCACCAGGAGTCCGGAAAGCGATTCATTCGGAAACAAAGGGAGGCCTGATCAAGAGTATTCGGCTGGATGCTCTTTACGGTCACGTCGTTTACCGAGTGAAAGCTTATTATTCGAAATCAACAAATATCGAAATCTCGCTCGCTATCACCCGTACCGGGCACATCGTGGAACGAAAAGTCAGCAAGGGATTGTTGATTTTCTGAGTTCCTCGACGTTTCCACGCAGTAAATTACGAGCGTTTGAGGTTCATAACGGGTCGCCTCTTCGACTTTTCATCGACAACATCGGCAATCGCACGGATAGTCTCGAACAAGTCTACTTCTTGACGTGCTTTGTCCCCGGAACTATTCTCCGCGTTTTATGAAGAAAACGCTGCGGTTTGTGCTCCCGCTCACGATGCTGGCACTGGTCTGTTTCCCGCATCGCTCCCCCGCCCCGATCATTTACCGGGAGGGCGAGGGCTTCAGCAGCGGCGAAATAAGCGATATTGAAATCAAGAAAAATGCCGAAGAGCAGTTCAAGCTCGCGCAACGCTACGAGGCCGACGGCGACTACAAACGCGCCGGTGCTTCTTATCGGCTCGTCGTGCGCCGCTTCCCGCGCGCTGACATCGCTGCCGAAGCCCAATTCCAATCGGGCCAAATGCTCGAAAAGCTTGGCAAATTGCAATCGGCTTTTAACGAGTACCAGGCTCTCGTTCAAAAATACCCGCGCAGCAACGATTTCGAAGCAGCCCTCCAAGCACAATACAACATCGGCAAAGCCTATCTTGACGGCAAACGCGTCGATATCTATGGCGTGCCGACTCTTCCTTCCATGGGAAAAGCGCAGGAGATGTTCCAGAAAATTGTGACGAACGCTCCTTATGGCCGGATCGCGCCCTTGGCCCAATTCGGAATCGGTCAGGCCCTCGAGAAAGAGGGTTCAATCACCGCAACCGTGAACGCTTATCAGCAGGTCGTTGACCGGTATCCGAACAGCGATGTTGCTCCAAACGCAATGTACCAGATCGGATATGTCTACTTCCAGGCCAGCCGCGCTACCGGCTACGACGAAACCGCTGCTGTCCGAGCACAGGAAGCGTTCGAAGATTTTCTCTTGAAATATCCCAATAGCGAAAAGGTCCCACAGGCACAGGACAACCTGAAGGTTTTACAAAGCCGAAAAACGGACAACTCCTACAATATCGCGCGGTTCTACGACAAACAGAAAAATTACAAGGCTGCGTACGTTTATTACAATGAGGTGCTCCAGCAGCAGCCCGATTCGCCCGACGCCGCTAGGGCCAAGCAGAGAATGGATCAGATCCGTTCCAAGGTCGGCGACGATGCGCTGAAAATTGGCGCCGCTTCGACGGCCACTGCGCAGGCTAACACCAGAATCCAGGCAAAATCGGATACCGCCGGCCGGCCCGATTTCGTGGGTCCCCCTCCGCCGGCACCCACGCCGGTTCCTACGCCCTCTCCGGCACAAACGGTTAGCCAGCCTCCTCTGCCTGAACAGGGAGCGCCCGCGCAACCCCCGCCTGCCGGTGGCCAACCGGCTCCCTCTCCGCAAGCTGATACTACTGCCACTCCCCCGCCTACAGAGCCAGCCCTTCCTTCCCAGTGATCGGACGCTCGATAAGCAGATCCCTCATTTTGCTCCTGCTCGTTGCCCTGACCGGCTGTGCCGGGTACACGCTCGGTCCGACTCCACCTACCTTCATGAAGGGAGTCAAGAAGATCGCCGTCCCTATTCTTAAAAATGCGACGATCGCCCCCGATATCGAGGCCGTAGCGACCACAACAATAATCCGCCAAATCCAGCAGGATGGGACCTACGAGGTCACCGGTGAAGATCAGGCCGACGCCATCGTCGTCGGAACGATCACTTCGGTCGACCGCACAAAGGCACGCTCCCTCCAGGGCAACGTGCTCGCGTCGGCAGAATTCACTTTGCGCGTAACGATCGATTTCCGGGTCGAGCGCCCCTACACCCAACAACTCCTGGGACGCCGAGCGATTGAAGGGGACACAACCTTCTTCGTGGGTAACGATGTTTTCCAACAGGAAACCCAAGCGATTCCGTTAGCCGTCCAGGATCTCGCAGTTCAGTTCGTGAGCTTTCTTAGCGAAGGGTGGTAGCTTTTTCCCATGCTCTATTTGATCGGGTCCCCGATTGGCAACCTGAGCGATATCACACTGCGGGCACTCGACACCTTGAAAGAAGTAGCAATTGTCGCAGCCGAAGACACAAGGCGCTCCTCGATACTGTTGAAACGTTTCGAAATCAGCAAACCGCTCGTCAGCTTTCACGAACACAACGAAGCCAGACGCACCGCAGAACTGATCGAAAGGATGCGCAACGGCGAAAAGGTCGCGTTGCTCACCGATGCCGGCATGCCCTCAATTTCCGATCCGGGGTACCGCATCGTCCGTGCTTGCGTCGACCATGGCATCCCAATCGAAGTCATTCCCGGGCCCTCCGCGGTTCTTACCGCCCTGGTAGGATCCGGCCTGGCAACTGACCGATTCTATTTCGGCGGGTTCTTGCCGGTCAAAAGCGGTCAGCGCGAGAAAGAACTAAACGCGGCGCTTGCCCGCGAGGTGACATCGATCTACTTCGAGTCGCCCCATCGGATTATTCGATCGCTTGAAGCAATCCGAAACGCCGATGCGACTCGCGCGGTCTGCGTGGCTCGCGAACTTACCAAGCAATTTGAAGAATACCGTCGCGGCAACGTCGCGGAAGTTCTTTCTTACTACGAAGCACACCCTCCCAAGGGAGAGATCACGCTTTTAATATCTGGCTCAGATAGATAAGCCGCTGCGCCTTTTTTGTTTATATTTGATATTACGTATTAATTGTGGTCGCGAAAACGCCGCCACGGAAATATACGTCTTATGTGTCTTATTTGTCACATATGTCTTATATGTCTTATAACTCCTGAAATCCTCATCCTATTGCGCGCCCCGCGGAGCCGCAGCGCGCTGAATCCGATTCATAATCGCCTTTCCGAGACCCGATTCTGGCACTCTATCAATCACAATCTCTTCGACATCCATCCGGTCCATTTCTCGCATCAGGCCGAATAATCGTTGTGCCGCAATACGCAGATCCCGGGATTCGCTCAAAGAACGCACGACAGCAAACCGTTCCGAATGACGAATCGGCCCCCAGCATAGAAACCCTCGCTTTTGCGATCCGGAGTCGATCTTCCCAGCGTTAAGAATCCGAACCGGTTTTGTCGGGGCGTAGTGGCTCGGAATCTGACCCGGCGCAACGATCATTCTCGGGGAGATCAATTCGTCCGGCGGCGCGATCGCGGCGAGCTCTTCCTCTGTTACTGGCCCCGGACGTAAGATTTCAATTCGATTTTCTATGACCCGAACAATTGTCGATTCCACACCAAGTTCAGTGTTTCCCCCATCCAGGATAAGTGGAATTCGTCCCCCCAATTCTTCGAGTACGTGCGCTGCCTGAGTCGGGCTCACGCGGCCAAAACGATTCGCGCTCGGCGCTGCCAGCGGGTTTCCGAATGCTTTGAGTACCGCCAGAAATAACGGGTGACGCGGCATACGAATCGCCACTTCATCAAGGCCGGCAGTCACAAGATCCGGAATAAGAGCCGATCTGGGAAACAAGAGCGTCAATGGGCCCGGCCAGAACCGTTCAATCAGCTGCGCCTCGACCGAGCCGATGCATTCAGGATCGGCAATCAATCGCAACAGCAAATCCAGGCTCCCGATATGGACAATCAGAGGATCAAATGAGGGACGGTTCTTAGCCTCAAAAATTTTCGAGACTGACTCCGGTTCCAACGCGTTTCCTGCGAGGCCATACACGGTCTCCGTCGGCAGAGCAACTACCCCATTGCCGGATAAGACTTCCGAAGCAGCCGCAACCGCTGCGCTCTCACTTGCCCGCGCATCGAGCACGACGGTTTTCATGAGTGAAACAGGACAAAGCAGCAAACGCTGCATTCCGATTTATTCGAGCACAGCATTCAACACCTGCTCGGTCTGGCTCCGGCGAAACTCAATGAGTTTCTGTCGCAAATCGCTGCTTTGGAGGGCCAAAATACTCACTGCTGCCAGGGCTGCGTTTTTGGCTCCAGCTTCCCCAATTGCCAACGTCGGAACGGGAATTCCGGCCGGCATTTGCACGATCGACAACAGCGAATCGATCCCTTTCAGTATCCGGCTTTCGATTGGGACGCCGAGAACAGGCAGATGCGTATGCGCGGCGAGCATTCCCGGCAAATGCGCTGCGCCGCCTGCGCCGGCTATGATGACTTGGATTCCAGAATCAGCGGCGTGACGCGCAAAATTTACCAGCAAATCCGGCGTGCGATGGGCTGACACAATTCGCGCGTCCATCGGCACCCCGAATTCCCGCAGCAGATCCGCGGCATGATGCATCGTCGACCAGTCGGATTTGCTTCCCATCACAACAGCGACCAGACAGGTATCAGACATACCCCAAACAATGCGAGCGGGCCAAAAGAACGCAAGGCGTATCCTGCTGGAAATAATAGTGTTGCATTCCTCTTGACGTTTTTAGCGTAAACTCCATATACTCGTGGCCTTTTCGAGCCGGGCGCTTAGTTGGACCAGATTTCTGTTGGATTGGCAGGGGTACCTACACGGGTGTTGGCTCGTTGTATCGATTCTATGGCTAAAGGCACAGTCAAGTGGTTTAACGAGAAAAAAGGCTTTGGGTTCATTGTTGACCCAAAAGTTCCCACCGACGTCTTTGTCCATTTTTCCGTCATCCAAGCGGATGGATTTAAGACCCTGAACGAAGGCGAGACAGTAGAGTACGAATTGTACCAGGACGAAAAAGGAGCGAAGGCTAGAAACGTCGTAAGGGTTTAACGGTCAAATTTAATCATTGCCCGTCGCAGCCGGTTGCGTGAAAGCTGTGACGGCTATGCATCTCCCTGCGTCCGCCCGTAACCTGGTGCTGGTTGGCTTCATGGGCTCCGGCAAGTCTTCGGTTGGCCGGGAGATCGCTCGCCGTTGGGGATATCGTTTTCTCGATACCGATTCGGTAATTCGCCAGAAGCACGGAAAAACAATTTCCGAAATATTTGAATCAACCGGGGAATCCTTCTTTCGTTCTGAAGAAACCCTAGCGCTCCACGAGTTGCAGGCTTCGTTCCATGCCGTAATCGCCACTGGCGGCGGTATTGTCCTGCAACCGCAGAATCACGCGCTCCTCCGTTCCCTCGGTATCGTGGTCTGGCTCACCGCAACCGAAGAAGTTATCTGGAATCGCGTCTCCAGGAATCGGAACCGGCCTCTTCTCAAAACGGAAAACCCTCGCGCGACGATCACAACCCTGATGTCGGTTCGCAATCGGTTGTATGACTCGGTCGCCGACATTACAATCGAGACATCCGGATTGACGCATCGGCAAGTCGCGGATCAGGTGGCGACTGCCGTGACTCTCTGGTCACCGGGCGGCTATGAAAACAGTCATTAGCGATCTTGCGAAAAAGCATGGGTTCGACGTGTGCCGATTCGCAACGGTAGCTCCTGCGTCGCACGCGAACGCTTACCTTTCGTGGCTCAGATCGGGTTGCCATGGAGAAATGGATTGGTTAAACCGCGATCCGGAACGGCGAACCGATCCTGGTCGTGTACATTCGGGTGCCAAATCTTTGCTCGTTCTGGCAGCCAACTATTTTCAAGGCACCGATCGTCGCTTTTACGCCGGAAAAATCGCTCGTTACGCCTGGGGCGCCGACTACCACAAAATCATGCTCCAAAACATGGAACCGATCGACGCGTTTCTCCGCGAACAGGGTGGGACCCAGAAATGTTACGTCGACACCGGGCCGATTCTCGAGCGCGATTTCGCCGCAATATGTGGCATTGGATGGCAGGGGAAGAGCACCATGTGCCTGAACGCAGAACTCGGGACCTGGTTCTTCCTAAGCGTCATTCTAACGACACTCTATCTTGAACCGGACGGCCCGGCCAAAAATCGCTGTGGGTCATGCACTCGCTGCATTGACGTCTGCCCAACCCGCGCCATTACCGCTCCGTATCAATTGGACGCCCGTCGATGCATCTCCTATCTGACAATTGAAAACAAGGGTCCGATTCCGGTCGAATTCCGGTCAGCCATTCACGACCGGATTTACGGCTGTGACGACTGTCTCGAGGTCTGTCCCTGGAACCGATTTGCGAAAGAAACGCAGGAACTCCGGTTCCATCTCCCTGACCCGCTCAAAACCCTGACGTTGCCTCAGCTCGCAATGCTCACAGAAGACGAATTCCGCACCCTCTTCCGAGAATCCCCGGTCAAACGCATCAAACGACCGCGGTTCGTCCGCAATATCTGCGTCGCGTTAGGCAACATAGGCACCCGCCAGGATCTGCCGGTCCTGACCGCTCTCTCCGAAGATCCCGAACCTCTCATCGCCGAACACGCCCTCTGGGCCGTCGAACAAATCCAGAGCCGCACCCTTTCGCCCGCTCTCCACTCCTGATTACCGACCGTGACGTCAGCCTGGCACCGGCGCACGAAGTCAAAGAGAAGAGCTCTCTTCTCGTATTGGTAGCCAGCGGAATGGGCGTATCGATTTTGCCAGCACATATCTCCCTCTCTTTGCTTCTTGCGTTTCGCGTCAAACCGATTACTAGTTCCCTCCTCAGAAAAGCCGACGTGGCGGAACTGGCAGACGCGCTGGACTCAAAATCCAGTTCACGCAAGTGAGTGTGGGTTCGATCCCCTCCGTCGGCAGATGCTACCGCATCAGCCTCCACCACGTCTACGCATCGTGTTGAGGGCGCCGAGTTTGCACATCCACAGCGATCGGTTCCAAAATCCCTTCATCGTTGTTCCTCGGACTGTTCACACGTGGACTTATCGCCCAAGCTTTCATCCGGTCGGCAGGAAATGGAACCAGGATTTCTTTCCCCGCTTCGCCCGATAGCCATGCGTCATGATGGTCCTCCGGCAAGATCAAAGGCATCCGTGTGTGGATCTCGCGCACCAGTTCGTTTGGCTCGCCGGTGATTATCGTGCAAGTACGGAGCCACTCCTCGCTCCCGGGCGGTTTCCAGCCTTCCCACAGTCCAGCGAAAACGAAAGGCGCGCCATCACTCATCTGAATCGAGTACGGAATTTTTCCGCCGAGCACCTTCTTCCATTCGTAGAAACCATCGGCGGGAATCAGGCATCGACGCTTTTTGAACGCGCCGCGATACGATGGAGCGGTATCAACGGTCTCAACCCGTGCGTTGATTGTCTTGTAAGCAATTTTCTCGTCCTTCGCCCACGTTGGGATCAGGCCCCACCGGAGTACATCCAGGGTACGTTGCCTGGTGGTGGGGTTAAGCCGGATCGCGAGAACATTCTGAGTAGGTGCAATGTTGTAGCTGATTGGCAGATCGAGCTGCGGAGGAACCGGGATGTTATAGCGCCGGGCGAACTCCTCGTCGGACGTTGTTCGTCTGTAGCGACCGCACATTATGCATCCTTGGCCTGTTCTCGTTTCAAGCGGACTTCAACTCACCATTGACGACGCTGACCTTATCGCCCCTAAAGGTGGACAATACGAAACCATCGAAGCGCTCATTATACGTTCGGCTATAGTCACAGAGCAGGCCCAGAGCCTGTTCCTCGCCGACGAAGAGACCGTTAATGCTGTCGGATCGAAAGTGAACTCCAGCCGCGTCGCGACCCAGCGCGACATTGGCGGCTAGCTTGTTAATCTCATTCCCAAGCGTCAACGGCTGACCTTTCCAAGGCGCCAGGTTCGATCCATCGACTGTTGCCTCAACCGGATGAGGTACCGGGTACTCTTCATTGAAAAACGCTTTCAGAATTGTAGCGCACGCCCCGGCATTCACGGCATGTGCCGCCGGATAAGATGGATGAGTTGGACATCCCTCGGGATAAACTGCCGGCAGTAACCGGGTGCCATGCGTCGACTTGATCCGGGCGACTCCATCGCAGTTAAGAATGGCCGAATCAATATCGTATGACTTACGCCCGGAAAGATGCACTTCGATGCGACCGGCAAAACATTCGGGGCGCAGCCGCCGGTGCACTAGCCACTTATGGTAGTAAGCACCTTTTTGACCTAGCAAAGAGGCCAGCGCAATCAGTGACAAGATATTCTTGTTTCCGAACGTGATATCACCAAACTGTGTTCGAGAGCCAAGGTAGGGATTGGTCGGAGACAGCGCCTCACCGCCAAATCGCAACATGATTAATGCGGCGTTGAGATAGGTTTGAAAGCTGAAATCCTGGTGCACATATTCTGCGAGCTCCCGGTTGCTGCAGATGTACCGCGGATTGAAGTCGAACTGAAGCATCGCGACCGGTTCAGCACCTCGTTGGCAGGCGAGCCACTCGGCAAATTCGGTAAGGAAATACTGCTTCCGGCCTGGGAAGCGATAACACTGGTCGATCGTTTTAATGCCGTACGGAATCTCAAGCCATAAGAACTGGCTAATGCGCGGCCCAACGAGGGCGCCAACGGTTTCGCCGCGAAACAATGTTTCAGAGGTGATCTTTCCCGCGGAGCTCGAGCCCAATGTATGCGAAAAGGAGTTAAGATCCGTCAGAGCCGCCGCGATCAGTGGACTCGCTTCGTAATCCTGAAACGGCACGTCGATCGTCAGCGCCTGCCAATAGAGTTCCGCCATTTCGACCGCCATCGCGCTGCTTGCAAAGGCGGGCGGAGCAGGGAGGTGAGTCGCGTGACTATCGATGCCTACCAAATCAAATGCGTAAGTCGCCTGCGGATCGTTGAGCTTGGCGATCGCCAGCGGATCGCGCGGGATCTGTTCGAACAGGCCGGGATCACCCCGGCTGAGGATCGATAACCAATCCGCATAGGCATTTGGCTCGACCTCGCCTAGCTCGTTATGAGGTAACGTCTTTGTAAAGTTTGCCCTTCTGTCGGCATAGCGTTCCTCGTCTCCGTTCGTCGTAGGAGTCGGGTTTTCTCGACGGGTGTCGGTCCGAGCAGAATCGCACCGGATTTCGAACGATTGCTGGGCGCGTCGACTAGCTTCGTAGGTCCCGGCTTCGATTCCGGCCGAGCGGCTGCTGGGTCCCGAGAGCATCGAGCCGAGCCCGACACCGGTTGCGGCGATTGCGATGCCGGCTTCGCCGCTTCTTTTCAGAAACTTTCGACGACAGATCACAAGATCCTCCGCGTTGCCAGTTCAATTATGATCAGAATGTCCGGGTTCGGGCAGGCCGCCAGCACGACCTCTCGACCCTCCGCGCCATTCCGCATCGCGTTGAACCGGCTTTTACCAAATTCTACAGGTCCAAACAAAGTAGGCAATCGCGGAATTCCGTCGTCGCCGACTCTACATCGGTTAGCTTTTTACAGTTAGTCTACGCTCCAATGCGATCTCCGGCGGGTACCGCTGATCCAGCAGCGCGAGAAATGCCAGCGTGGCGGGATTTTCCGCTCGATTACGCCAACGGAGCCGGTGTAACGGCCGGCTCAGCTGGAAGCCGTGCACGGGGAGAATTGCCAATTGGCCCGACGCCAGCTCCGTTTGAATCGTCAAATGGGATACGATCGCCACTCCCAGACCGGCGGCGACCGCGCGTTTGATCACTTCAGTGCTGCCCAGCACCATCGTCGTCCGTTGAAGTTTTTGTCCCCGTTTGGCCAGTGCACGTTCGATTACTTCGCGGGTTCCACTGCCCGCCTCGCGCACGATCATCGGTTCGGCGCAAAGCTGCCCTAAGGTTAGCGGCCTGCTACCAAGCTTGAGCCGCGGATGGTCCGGCCTAGCGATTGGTACGAGCTGGTCCCGCAGGAAAACTACGGTTTCAAGTTCTTCGCTGTTCGGCGTCAAACCTTCGGTCAGGCCGGCGTCGAGCGTTCCGTCCGCGAGCCGGCGCTCGATGTCTTCCGTGTTAGCGATGTCAAATTGAAGGTCAATGTTCGGGTAAAGCCGGCGGTATTCCCCCAATAGATTCGGCAATAGGTAAACGCCGATGGTGGTGCTCGCGCCGATTGCCAAATGGCCCCGGCGAAGGCCCCTGACCTCGGCCATCGCCCGCTCGGCCTCGACCGCTAACGCTCCTAACCTCTGCGCGTACCCAAGCAGAAGCTCGCCCGCCGCTGTCAGCTTCACGCCCCGACCCAACCGGTGGAATAAAGCCAAACCCAGCTGCTGTTCCAGTTCGCCCACTTGCATGGAGATGGCTGGTTGACTGACGTGGATGCGCTCCGCAGCCCGGCTGAAACCGCCCGCCTCCGCCACGGCTCGAAAAAGGAAAAGATGGTTTAGGTTCATGCCTTCAAACGAGATGGTAGCATAAGACAATCTTATAGCTTGTAGATAAAACATATATTTTTAAGATTCCATCGCCGAGTCCAGCTTGCGGGCATGACCAATATGAATATGAACTCTCTCTTAACGCATCGACAGCACCCGGTACCGGCAGTGCTCGAGAGGGGGGCGACCTCAGAAAGTTCAACGCACCGCCGCTGGCTTTTTCATCCGGAGGCGCTTCCGCGAGACGTGCGGCAGGCGCTCTTCATCGCTATGGCGGCGTTTTGTCTGACGCCCTGGGTTTCACCCCCGCTCGCGCTCGCACTTGGCGCCATCCTTGCGCTCACACACGAGAACCCGTTCGCACACCTTGGCAAGAAGGTCTCAGCCAAGCTGCTGCAGACCTGTGTAGTCCTTCTAGGTTTCGGCATGGATCTGCCCGTCGTCCTCCGCACGGGGCTACAAGGTGCGGGCCTGGCCGCGGCGACTATCGCGACGACGCTAGGATTAGGGTGGGTCCTGGGCAAACGGTTGGGGATCGATCGCAAGGTCTCCACCCTGATCTCTGCGGGTACCGCGATTTGCGGTGGATCGGCCATCGCGGCAGTCGGATCGGTCATCGGCGTGGCCGAAAGCGAGATCAGCGTTGCGATGGGAACGGTCTTCATCCTTAACGCGGCTGCGCTTTACGCGTTCCCTGTGGTGGGTCATACACTTGGGCTCACGCAGGTCCAATTTGGCACGTGGGCGGGCATCGCCATCCACGACATTTCCTCGGTGGTTGGCGCGAGCGCGCATTACGGGCTGGATGCGCTGCAAACGGCGACGGCCGTCAAACTCTCTCGTGCTCTCTGGATCATCCCAGTGAGCTTGGGCGCGGCGGCCGTCTTCCGAGCGCGCAAGACTCACCGCCAGACCGGAACGCAGCATAAGCCCAATGTGCAGGTTCCCTGGTTCATCGGCTTTTTCCTGCTCGCCTCAGTTGCTCGCAGTTTTGTGCCTGGCATGGCAAGCATAGCGCCCGCCTTGGGGCATGCGGCCACAACCGGTCTGACGCTTACCCTATTTTTGATCGGAGCAGGGCTGTCGGCTAAAACCCTCCGTGCAGTCGGTTGGCGGCCCTTTTTACAAGGTGTTTTGCTCTGGCTCTTCATCAGCGTCGTCTCCCTGGCCGCCATTGTCCGGTTTGTCTAAGGAGAAACAACCATGCGGAATTACTTCAAAGTGGAGCGTTTCGCCCGTGTCGCACCGTACTTTTTTACACTACCAGTTGAGAGCGGGACACTTGCGATTTAAGATCGGGACCGTGAAGCTATCCAAAAGGGGCGAATACGCTCTCCGCGCTTTGATTGATTTTGGTGTGGCACAGGCCATCGGACGTCCTCTGCTGCAGGTGAGCGAGCTCGCGCCTAAAGAAGGCCTGCCAGTCAAGTTCCTCGAACAGATCCTGATGCAGCTCAAGGCTGCGGGTTACCTCGAGAGCCGGCGCGGAAAACATGGCGGCTACCTTTTGGCGCGGCCGCCGGAAAACATTTCCATCGGGCAGGTCGTGCGGCTAATCGACGGTCCTCTAGCCCCGATTGCCTGCGTCAGCCAGACCGCTTATGAACGCTGTACTTGTCCAGATGAAGAACACTGCGGCCTCCGGGTGTTGATGCTCGACGTTCGAAACGCCATCTCAAACATTCTCGACCGATTTACTCTGGCGGATGTCGTTGAAATCACGATGCGGAAGTTCCGCAAAGATAAAGTCGTTCATCCGTTCGTTCTCGAACCCCTTCTCGAGCGGGCAATCTCTCACCCGAAACCTCGCAAAACCCAAAAGAAAGAGAAAGTCAACGGCCAAACAGCCGCCTGACGCGTCTCAGTTCAAACCACCGAATCAGTCAGCGAGCCTCGGTCCCTTCGGCAGCTCCGGCGATTGACGCAAATTATCGTTTTACTCGACGCCGGTGCCTCTGTGGTGAACCTTCTCACTCAGTACTTCAATATCTTCGCCAGAAACCGCCGGGTGATCTCCGACTCTGGATCATCCAGCACCTGCGCTGGTGGCCCGCACTCGACGATCTCTCCCTCGGCGAGCAACGCAATCCTGTCCGAGACCCGATGCGCAAATCCCATCTGATGAGTCACCAGAACAAGATCGCGCCCTTCCTCGCGCAGCTCCTCGATCACATCCAGAACTTCGGCCGTCATTTCCGGGTCAAGCGCCGATGTCGGCTCGTCAAACAACAGCAGTTTCGGCTTGATTGAAATCGCTCGCGCGATTGCGACGCGCTGACGCTGGCCACCAGATAATTGCGCCGGTGGCTTGTGCCCATGTTCCGACAGGCCAAATCGTTCGAGGATGCCTTCAGCAAGCTCTCGCGCCTGCCCCGGTTTATGTCCATGCACCTTTTCCAACGGCAGTGTGATATTCCGCAACGCCGTCAGATGGGGAAACAGATTAAACGCCTGAAAAACTGTACCAACCGACCGGCGATGCACCAGCAAATCCTTCTCCCGGTAGATCACCTCGCGATCGTTCATCGCAAGCGAGCCGCTATCAGGTATTTCCAGTCCGGCTATTATCCGAAGGAGCGTTGATTTACCGCCACCCGATGGCCCGATCAGAGCAAGCGTGCGAACGTCCTCCAGATCAAGATTCACATTCCTTAGCACCACTTGTTGACCGAACGACTTGCAGAGACCCCTTGCCCTAAGTTTCATACTTGAATCAGCCGCTCATACATAAAGGATTCGCACATTTTTCTGTCACATTTCAACCGTCGTGAGCGAGTCGCAGGTGCGCCAGTCAGAATCCGCCTTTGCAAAACTTGGTGACCGATGCACGCTTGACGAATGTGTTGATTTTCGTCCCGAAGGAACGCGGGCGTGGTGATTCGTCGCGTCGCGCAGAGCATGGCACGGCCGGCACGCAAAGCAACCGCCTGACAGAGGACAGGGCCCGCACCACCCTTGCGGGCCCCGTAATGTTCTTAACCCGGATCTATACAAGCTTCCGGACTGACAGATACTATCGGTTGGACGCAGCGGATCTTTAGCGCGGTCGTCCCGAAAGAAAAGACCGCCCGTCCCCGCGCACGAGGGGTCCCCTGGCGTATGGTATTCCAGCACCGTCAGGCGTTACGGCTAAAGCCTCCCAAAGGTTCCATGTAGACGGGGCTAAACCCAGCGAGCGCATCTATCACTTGCTTGTTCGGATGCCCATACAAAACGAACCGTGTAACCTTCACGGCGACCGCGAATCGTTCGGCAAATTTCTCCCCGAACGTCTTTAGATGTGTCATCGTGGCGGAGGAGTCCTGGTAGCGTTCGTAGATGTGGCAAACCTGGTGATCATCACTTATTGCCCATTCGTAATTCAGCGCACCTGGTTCAGTTTCCTGGGTCGATTCAACTATTTCCGCCATTAGAACGTTGAGATCCTCAATTCGACCGGGGTTGATCGCAGCCTCAAGTACCCAGTATACATTTTTGCTCATAAAGTAGTTCAAACCTTACACATTGAGAACGCAAGGCTGAGAGAGAGCCAGCCTCCGACGAGTGCGACGAGCTCAAACGAACTCGGTCGTAAATTTGCAATCAGTGATCGCACAAGCAACAAAACGTAATATGAAACCATCGATGCTTTTTGCTGCACAGGATCGGCCGAATCCGACGCTCCTCTCATGGGAACGTTAAGTTTCATACTTTGTTCGTTTTTCCAGCCATTGGGTCCAAAGCGTTATTGGCAACGTCAGGATGAGATATCCAATCGCCAGCGGAATATAACATTCAAAATTGCTGTATGTTAATGCCGAGACCTGCTGCGCGTTCCAGGTAAACTCCTCGATCGAAATCACGGAAAGCAGCGAAGAATCCTTTATCAAATTTGCGAACATCCCGGCCAACGGCGGCAGAATCACCCGGATCGCCTGTGGGAAAATCACGTAACGATAAGTCTGGAATCGCGTCAACCCGATCGCTCGCGCAGACTCGAGCTGAGAAGCTCCGACACTTTCGATCCCGCTGCGGAAGATCTCGCTGATAAACGCACCGGAAAAAAGCGATAACGCCGATACCCCCACCATAAAACGGTCCTGAAACCGAAAAGCATCCGCAACCACATAGAAGGCAAAAGATATCTGAACCAGGAGCGGAGTACCTCGTACGAGCTCGACATAGAGCCGGCTCAGCGCCCGGAGAATCAGAATTCCGGATCGTCGAGCCAGCGCCGTCACCAGCCCGATCACGGTGCTCAGCACCAGCGCCAGCACCGAAATTTTCAGCGTGTTCCACCAGCCGCGCCAGAAAAAGTTACTGTACCCGCCTACTGTTGCCCAGTTCCAGTTGTAACTCAGCCTGCTGAATGAGTAAGAACAGATGGCGATCAGCAACAGAAACGCCAGGAGCCAGTTCAGGACCTGTACCGGCCACGGGATCGGATGCCGGCGTTCGTCGGGCGAGACCCAGAACCAGCTTCGTAACATGTGCATCATTTCGGGGACAGGACACTAGGCAATGGCCGCGGTGATTTTATGGAGACAGTCCAGCAAATACGGGACGAGCTGCTTTTTCCTTGACACAACATTGTTCAGCTCAAAGAGGTTCGGCCCCAATTGCGGATAAGTGATCGTGTGGAGTAACGCCGGCGGACCCGAAACCACAAGTAGCGAATTCTGCGTGTTCACATCGGTCACGAGCAACGCAGCAAAGAGGCTTCCCCGTTTAGATCGGTACTCGTCGAGCGCTTTCAGCAGAGCCTCCTGTTTCGAATAAAAATGAGAATACCCAAGCTCTTCGATCTGCGAGACACTGAAAAGTTGGCCATCCTCGGAATAATCTTTGCAGTCTGCGAGGATCACGGCACTTGGATCCAGTGTCAGCAACGGTGACCCCACCGCAAAAATACTTTCCGCCAGCTTCGCCGGTTCAACCCCTGCGATTCGACTCAGCGTCTCGAGCACCTTCGCGTCGATCGGTGTCGCTGTTGGTGAAGAGAGGTTTAACGTATCCGAGATCAGGCCGGCCATCAGCAGACCTGCAATTGGACGTTCGATTTCGACCCCATACTGCTGGTACGACAGTGCGACCAGTGTACTTGTGGAACCAACAGGATTATTCCAGAACAAGATCGGCAGGTCTGTCTTGAAACTCGCAAGGCGGTGATGGTCTAGAACTTCGATGATCTGCAACTCGTCCGCTCCCTTTACCGCTTGAGAAAGTTCGTTGTGATCGACAAGGATCAACTGCCGCGGAATCGGTTTGATAAAGTCGCTTTTTGTCAGAATGCCGACCAGTCGTTTGTCGCTTTCTACGATCGGAAAGACGTACTCCGAGGATGCCGCAATAACGTGGCGCGCAGATTTCAACGACGTCTCCGGCGACAAACTTGAAAACTGCGGGTCGATCATCGAATCAATCTTCGCCGCCCCACGCGCGAGCAGGACGGTCGTTGCGGTATCGTGACGGCTCGTAATCAACCGGACTCCGGCCTCTTTTGCCACGGACCGGACTTTCGCCGACAACCCAACCCCGCCAGTAACTACGACTGCGAGTGATTTATTCGCGATCGCCTCCAACTGAATATCCTCCCGATCGCTGACAAAGACGATTGTCTCTTCCGGGCGGTCTTTTCGTTGCCGCTCGCCGAATGAACTCAGACTCATCGCGGCGATCATCAGGATCACCTTTTGCCGCTCCTCCTTCGGCGCGCCGGCGACAAATTCGCCGTCGAACGAATGCACGATATCCGCGATCGATGCGAAAATTTCGCGCGAACCTCGAACCTCTTCCCGCTGCGGGAAGAGGTACTGGCTTACCTTCCACCCGGAAAGCAACCCAAGGCAGCGATCCTCCGCATCCACGACGGGCAACCCACGAATCGGTTGTTGCTCGATCCAATTCATCGCGTGATAGATTGAGGAATCATGAGCCACAGAAATAATCTGTGTCTCCATGACATCTTCGACCTTCGGCGACACGTCGCCCAAAAACTGAGGAGCCGGCACCCCGAACTTTTCCAGGACCAGGTCGATCCGCTCGTTCGTGTTTCCGGCCCTCGCCGCGGTGACATTTTGCATTCCGAGTTTCCGCTTGAGCTCGGCGTAAGCAATCGCCGAACAGATCGCGTCCATGTCGGGGTTTCTGTGACCGATGACGATTGTTTGCATTTGATCTCTCTATTGTTCTTGCCCAGAACTAGCATCACTTTTGATCGCGACGAAAGTCATGTTATTTCGATGACAGGACACAAGTTGATTGGTAACAGTCGCTTTCTGCAATTCCGAAGCGGCAGAGGGCAGATCAAATCGTCGATTGCGGTTGACCTGATTGGAATTGGCAAGACGACGCACCGAAAATATGGAGGTTTTAAGAAGTCGTACTGCACGATAATTGACCGACCGGTTAAATCTTTGAAATTATTATTTGAATTTCGCAGCACCCTGGGGAAATATATGATCGTCTATTTTTACGGATTGTTCTGGGGGGAACAGCAGCCCTTCGTATCCAGCGGATACGGGGGGCTGTACTTTTTACGGACCAGACATGCAATGCGGATCTATTCTCGGTTCTTGAGCCACTCCCTCCGGAGCTCCCGGTCCAGGTACACTCCCAAGTCGACCGACAGCAACTTCGAATTTGAGCCGGACGACCTTCGCGAATGAACCCCAGTCACTTGCCAGTCGTAGCAATCGTCGGCCGCCCGAACGTTGGAAAGTCCGCTCTGTTCAACCGGCTTGCAAGGAAACGGATCGCTATCGTCCACGACGAGCCGGGCGTAACCCGCGACCGCCTCGTCGCCGATTCCCGGGTCGGCTCGCGCCCCTTCACTCTTATAGATACAGGAGGAATTGCGACCTTTGCCGGGCACGATCCCGAGCAACAGGTGCGATCTGAAGCCCGGATCGCAACCGAAATGGCCGACGTCATCGTCCTTGTGGGAGATTCTCAAAATGGGGTGACGCCAACTGATCGCTCGCTGGCAAAAGAACTGCGTTCGGCACGCAAACCGGTAATTCTTGCCGTGAACAAGGTCGACCATCCGAAACAGGAACTGGCCGATATCGAATTTGCGGCGCTCGGCTTTGAGGAACTCGTCCCGATTAGCGCCGCGCACGGCAGGGGAATCTCGGAACTGGTCGATCGCATCGAAGCGCATCTGCCGCCGGAGCAGCCGGCCCGAGAGCCGGAGACCGAGCATACCGCAGAGATCAAGCTTGCGATCGTCGGCCGGCCGAATGTTGGCAAATCGTCGTTGATCAACGCGATCTTGAAAAATCCACGCACAATCGTCAGCGAGATCCCGGGAACAACACGCGATTCTGTCGACATCCCGTACGAGCAGGATGGCAAACGCTACCTCCTGATCGATACCGCCGGAATTCGACACAAACGCCGGCACAATACTTCGGTCGAAATTTTCAGCGTGATGCGATCCGAAAAAAGCATCGTCCGAGCCGATATCTGCGCCTTGGTAGTCGATGCCGTGGATGGAGTAACGATGCAGGACAAAAAAATCGCCGGGTTAATTCATGAAAATCATAAGCCCTGCATCGTGATCGTGAACAAGCTCGACCTGGTGAAACCCCCGGAAGGGATTCGCGACTTCCTGCACGCGATCATCGACCAGATCCGATCCAGCCTCTTTTTCCTCAGCTACGCCCCGATTGATATCGTTTCGGCGCAAAGCGGCGAAAATCTCGACCGGCTATTTGGTAGCATCGAAAAGATCCAGAAACATGCGAAACGCTCGATTGGGACAGGTGTATTAAACCGGCTGCTCCAGGAAGCGATGATCGTTAGTCCCCCTCCGATGCGCTCCAATAAGCGGCTGAAACTGCTCTATGCGACTCAGGTTACACCGCAACCAAATTCGCTGATTACGCCGCCGCATTTCATGCTGTTTGTCAACTACCCGGAGCTTCTGACAGACGACTACCGGCGCTATCTGGAAGCCAGAATCCGCGAAAAAAATCGCTACTATGGTCTGCCGATTGTGATCCACCTCCGATCCAGACATCGCAAGGACTCATAGGCCACTTCCGGGGCGGTAGGGTCGAAGGATCGCCGCCCTTTCCTCCGTTCCTAGGAGATGCGCTAGGAGCGGGGAGCGTGACCCTACCATGTCGCCCCTCGTGAAGGCGTTCAGAGCCTCGCGCAAAGGCACGCAGAGGGACGCAAAGGAATGGGTCTAAAGATTGTCGGCTATGCGGCGGATTCCATTCTTCAGGTGTTCTTCGCCGAATTTAATCAGGAGCGCTGCATAGAGGCGAAATCCAAGATCATCTTCGACAAGGAATTCAGGTGCCTCTTCACATAACAATATCAAAACATGTCCTATTCGGCTTCAAGTCCTATCCTTTGCGTACCTCCGCGTCCCTTTGCGCGATGCGCTCGTGGTTCCGGGTCAAGCCGCTCAGCAGTCCGATAACGCGCTTCTGGCATCGCGCCAAACGTTTGTACTGCAGCATTTGCTCCGGCATCGTGCGCAGGTTCTCGGCAAGCAGATGCGCCGCTTCCCCGTTCCGCTGAACCACCTCGAGCGTACAATGGTAGATCCTGATTCCAAATAGAGTTCGACTCTCATCGATCGCGATAAGCGCTTGCCATTCAACACGAAGAAACGTCCCTGTTGCATCACATTCCGATGCGATCTCCGGAATATTGTCTTGCGGGCGCTGATTCATCTGCGTCGAGCTAGTCAGGCTCCAGTTTGATCGCTGATAGCATTCGCCCGGTTTGAGGCGAGCAAAAAACTGTTCCACACTCGAACCGAGCTGCGCGTTCAGCCCGGGAACCGCCCCGTGAACGATCGACACTTTCTGATTCTGCTTCTCCGCCAAACTCCACCCGGTCGGAAAGCAGACACACCCGCCAATCACCTTTTCCGATTCATCGCGCCTCAACAAAACAAAATCCGGTTCCCAGACCGCGCCCAGCTCCCGGAAACTCCGTACATGGTGCACGCTCGCGAACGTACCGGCGAAGTGAATCACCGCCTCTCGATCCTCTTCCCACGGAGGTTCGTACACGAAATCACCACTCTCGATCAGCACCCGTCGCCTCTCCAGGATGTCATTTGGTGCAAGGTTCCTGAAGTAATCTTGAGGATCCAATCGCCGCAAAGCCATCGCCGGCCTGTAACCATTGCGGGTGAACAATCCCTCCAGAGTAAGCTCCTTCGGCAGCGTTATGTTGTCACCGGATTGCATTGAGTATCCGAAAATCTGTTTCGATCGCGCAGGCATGGCGCAAATTGAGGTATCATCAAGTGAACTTATGCAAACTACATTCGCGATCACTGGCGATTTCACTATTCCGCGACTCGGTTACGGCGCCATGCGACTGACCGGCCAGCCGAACAATTATGGCCCGTACGTCGATTGGGAAGCCGGCAAACAGTTGCTCCGTCACGCGGTAGAACTGGGCATTCGATTTATCGACACGGCACGCGCTTATGGGCCGGGCTGGAACGAAAGACTGGTTGCAGATGCGCTCGCCCCTTATCCAGACGATCTCTTCATCGCGACCAAAGGGGGTGTCGTTAAAAAAACGGCCACGGCGCGCTTTCTCGACGGAAGCCCCGAAGGACTGCGTCGCGACTGTGAAGACAGCCTCAAGAATCTGCGAGTCGATTGCATCAACCTTTACCAACTCCATTGGGTCGACGCGGATGTTCCATTAGCGGATTCCGTTGCCGGACTCGCCGCTTTGCAAAAACAAGGAAAGATACGGAGAATCGGGCTTTGCAATGTCACACTGGCCCAGGTCAAAGAGGCTCTTTCCATCACTCCGATCGCCTCCGTGCAAAACCGGTATAGCGTTGCAGAACGCCAAAGCGACGCGATCGTCGAGTTCTCCGCCGGACGAGGGATTCTGTTCATCCCCTACGGACCCCTGGGTGCCGACCCGATGAAACCGGGAGCTCCTCTTGCATCGGCCGGCGGTCAGCTGGCGGAAGTCGCCGAGCGCTTGCATGTTTCCCAATCGCAGGTCGCGCTCGCATGGCTTCTTCATCGGTCTGCGAATATTGTTGTGATTCCGGGAACAACGTCCAGGGCCCACCTGGAAGAAAACGTTGCGTCCTCGCGAATCGAACTCGACGCTGAAGCCCTTCAGAGCCTCGACCAGCTGGGCCCCTCCCAAACCGCCTGATCGAGCTCATGCAATCAATAAATTAAGTTGCCTCGTCGTGCGTGATCGCTAGAACGGACCCAAATATAGGCAAAATTCATCCAAATTTACGCCCAACTTTATTAAAACGTTTTATTTCTTTTGACACCTACGTATACGCCTGAGCGGAATCCAAGGGAGTTCAACCTACTGGGAACCTTCGATGGGCTTTTTGCGCCGCAATTAAGTTAGACAGACGAGAGCAGGCGGCGAGTTGTCTCCGGTATGTTCGGTTAAGGTTTGGTCTCGTCCCGGAGGGACGACTGAACGGCCCACATCGACATTGCTACTGCGTCGACGGAAACGCTGGCGGAATTGGTGGCCCGGCCGGATGCGGCGACGTCAATTCCGCACGCGAGGCCAACAAACTGGTGAGAGTCCCATCGGTCTGATCCGGAATTAAAGTGATCTCCACATTCGCCCTGATCAGCCGCTCCACTTCAAGCGTCGCGAACACAGCATTCAATACATCCGGATCCTGGCCAATTTCCCGAAGCGCTTGCCCAATCATTTGCGGGCGGACTGACCGCGCCTTCGCAAACTCGGTGGCGGCCTGCCGTTCTGCCGAGCTGGTAATAATGTCGACCTGGTTCGTTCCCGCCTGCCGAATTGCCGAAGTGACTTGGCGCAACCGATTTACGACTTTCTGCTCGATCTGCCGAATCATGAGATTGTCCCGAAAATGCACCTTCCGCACATAAACCGATCCAATCTGGTACCCCCACTCTTCCGACTTCGGTGAAACCTCCTGCCGAACTGTCCGGCTCATCCCGTGACGGCTTTCAAGCATTTCGTGCAGCGGCAGATTGCTTAAAGACCGGACCGTTGCATTCGCAACATTCGCCCGCAAAGAACCGCGTGGATCCAGATTCTTGAAAAGGTAATCGACCGGATTTCTCACGCGCATCTCGTACCAGATTCCAACTCCCATCGGGGTCCCTTCCTCTGTGTTGACCGGGTTGCTCCGTAAATATTCCTGGTCGAGACGCATATCGATTTCGTGGACTCGCCCAAAGAATTTTACGAGCGCCGCTTGTGGCCCCAGCCGCAGCCACAGGAAATGAAGACCCGGCTCGCTCACAACACCTAGGACTCGCCCAAATAACAGGTACACCTTTGCCCTTCCCTCCATCACCGTGGTGTAAAAGTTCACGATGCTCAGGAAAGCCAGCAGAATCGGAATAGCGATCCAGCTCAGGACAAATACGATGATAAATGTGGCAATAAAGTTCATCGCATCAGCCTTTCGATCGAAGAATCACCCGTTTTGCCTTCGAGAAGAGGTCGAGCCGCACGTTACGGATGTAGGCCGGCAACGCCTGTTCGCCGCTTTGTTTCAGATTGCCGATCTGTTCCGCCATCCAGCGCAATGGCTGAACCTCGGCCTCCGCGCGGTTCGTTTCGATTTCAACCGCTTTGCGGGATTGCTCGATGCGCTGATCCGCGTTTGCCTGCGCCAGACTGATGTTAGACGAAACCTCGTTGTGCGCCGTATTAATTGCCGCCAAGGCTGATTCGATCTCGTGCGGAGGATCGATCCCGGTGATCAAAGAAGCATCTAAAGCCATTCCGTATCGCGCGGCAGAGGAAGCACATTGCTGATCCATCTGCTCGTTCAGATCGCTCAGGTTCTTGCGAAGGTCATTAATCGATACTCCCACTTTCGCGAGGGTCTCGCTGGTCTTCTGAATCGCTGGATCCACCGCTTCAATCAGAGGCGGTGACTCGTAGTTAGCGATTCGTTCTCTGAGAATCGAAACAAAATACCCGATGACATG
Organism: uncultured Verrucomicrobiae bacterium; assembly: GCA_963750185.1. Taxonomy (GTDB): domain Bacteria; phylum Verrucomicrobiota; class Verrucomicrobiia; order Chthoniobacterales; family JAFAMB01; genus JAFAMB01. Next base: position 25,454 of record CAVVPV010000018.1, on the reverse strand, counting down.
CGCGATCGGCCTCTTCACGCCGAAAAAGTAGGCGTATAAATTCTGCTCACTCACCCGGTAACGAATCTGGCCGGTAATGCCGATGTTCAGTTGATCTTTCGTGACCGCCTCAAGCACCGTCCCCTGCTGGTTCGCATCCAGTACATCTGGATCGTACGCGACGTTCACGGTCTGTATTGAGACAGACGTCTTGAACACGCGCTGCCACGGCATTCGAAGATAAGGTCCGCCCGGTCCGATTATACGAATCTGCGGGTAAACATATCGCTCTTTCTCCTCCGGCCGCATTGACCCGGCGATCGGCAGATTCAAGCTGGTCGCGTTCCCGATTCGCTCCGCTTTGCCAAAATTCGTGACGACCGCACGCTCATTCTGATTGATCGTGTAGATGCCGCCGAGCAAACAGTAGCAGAACAGGAAGCAGAGCACGCCGAACACCGCCCCAATGAAAATCTCCATTCCGGGCGGGTATAAAGAAGTTGCGACCGCAGATCAAGGCGTAATAGGCTTCGCCCATGTCTTCTGATGTTTATCGCCAATTGTGTGAGCGCGCGAAAGAGATCTACCTTCTACGATCCGTAGCGGCGGTACTTGGATGGGATTTCGAGACCCACCTCCCGCCGAAGGCGGTTTCGTACCGTGCGGATCAGCTAAGCTATGTCGAAGCAAAAGCGCACACGCTTTTTACGGAGGCGGCCGTTGGAGACTGGCTCAGGGCGGCTGAACAATCCGGATTCGACTCCGGTTCCGAAGAGGTCGCGAACCTACGGGAATGGCGAAGAGCCTACGATCGTGCAACGAAGATCCCAGTCTCGCTGGTAGAAGAGTTTGAAAAAGCTCGTACGGTCGCACGAGACGCATGGGTCACCGCCCGTGCAGAATCGAATTTTTCGCTCTTCGAGCCTCATCTTGAGAAAATCGTCGGGCTAACGCGCAAAAAAGCGGATCTCTGGGGATTCAAAGAATCCCCTTATGACGCCCTCATCGACGATTATGAACCCGGCATCACCACCGCACAGATCAGGCCGGTTCTTGAAAATTTACGGATCGCTTTGGTCGATCTCCTCGACGAGCTCAACAGCAACGGGGCCAGCGAATCGTTTTTGGACGGTCACTATCCGATCGAAGGTCAAAAAGCATTCTCCAGAGAGATCGCTGCAGCGTTCGGATACGATTTCGATGCGGGCCGGATTGATACGACAATGCACCCCTTTGCGGCCACTCTCGGGCCGTTCGACCAAAGAATTACGACCCGGTACAACGAAAGACGATTTGAAGTCTCGTTATACGGAATCATGCACGAGACTGGCCACGCTCTCTATGAGCAGGGCCTGCCCGCTGATCGCGCCGGTCTGCCCTCCGGTGACGCCGTTTCTCTCGGGATCCATGAGTCGCAATCCAGACTTTGGGAAAACCATGTCGGACGCACGGTGCAGTTCTGGCGCCGCTGGTACGAGACTGCTTGCAAACATTTGCCGGACCTGGCTCGCTATTCTCCGGAGGACCTTTCCAAGGGCGTTCAACGCATCTCCCCTTCCTTTATCCGGGTCGAAGCCGACGAAGTCACTTACGATCTTCATATTCTGCTCCGGTTCGAACTCGAACTGGAGCTTGTGGAGGGTCGCTTAAAAGTGAAGGACTTGCCCGAAGCCTGGAATGCCCGGTTTTACGAGTTGTTCGGACTTAAAGTGCCTGATGATCAGCGCGGGGTACTTCAGGATATCCATTGGAGTCACGGATCTCTAGGATACTTTCCGACTTATACGTTGGGAAACCTGAATGCGGCACAGCTTATGGTTGCCGCTGAAATGAAGATCCCGGGCTTAACAGACCAATTGAGCGAAGGAAACTATGCACCGTTGCTCCATTGGCTTCGCGAGAACGTCCACCAATATGGACGCAGATATCTGCCGGTCGATTTGATGACAAAAGCCACGGGTGAACCGACGCAGGCGCGGTACCGAGTGGAGTACTTGAAGAAGAAGTATCTTCTCGAAAAGAAACCGAGTTGTTAGCGAATAAGAACTACCGTATCCTCCCCGGCGTGTATCGCCGAGTGGGAGTCGCAACAACTTTTTCTCCTCGCTTTAAAGCTGTTCTCGCCGAAGCGGGCCGCGTGAGCCGCGCACTGTCTGCGTCGCTCTTCCTGATCCACGCCGATGCGTTTTCGGAGGAGAAAGAGGAGCGATTTCGTGCGGCGCTCCGCGACCTGAATCTGGACCGAAACGCCGAGATCAGGTTTGAGCCGGGAATACCGGCCGAGGCCATTCTGAAAGTCCAGCAGGAAACGCAAATCGATTTGTTAGTCGCCGGCGCCTTGGAAACAGAGAGCATCCACCGGAACTTCACCGGCGACGTCGCCCGCGGATTGCTCCGCCTGGCTCCGTGCGATCTTCTGTTATACACCGACCCGAAAGAGAATCCTAAACCGCCCGAGGACATCGTGGTCGCCGTCCCTGATTTGTCAGAGTCGAGTCGAGAAGTTTTTAACGCAGCGGTCGATCTCGCGAAGCGGCGCGGTGGACGCAGGGTGAACCTCCTCTACGTTCAGACAACTTTCGCGCAGGCGAAAGAAAAAGCACTCGGCGTCAGCAATGGCACCTTGTCGGCCGAAGACACACTCAAATCTTGGATACAAAACCAGGGAAGTTCAAACTTCGAGCTCGACTACCATCTGCTGCGCGGAAACACCGGGTTTACGGCGTGCGAATTCATTCAAGCGAGCGGCACCGACCTGGTTGTGATGCCTTCCCAAATGCCGACCTCCGATCAACCGGTTTTCGCTTCCGCTCTCGATTGGATTATTCAAGTTATACCGGCCAACCTCTGGGTGATTCGGTCCGCCAGTGGCGGACCGGATTAGCCCTCATTTGTTAGCCTGCAGAATCTCTCTCAGCACAAACGGGAGAATTCCGCCGTGACGATAGTAATCAACTTCGATCGGCGTATCGATGCGCAGGATCAACGAAACCTTCTCAGTGCCCCCATCTTCTCGCTTAATCTCCAATGTGACTGCCTGTCGCGGCCGGACACTATTGCTCAGCCCGCGAATACTGAAAGTCTCCGATCCGTTCAGATTCAATGTCTGAGCCGTGACACCTTCCGGAAACTGGAGTGGCAAAACTCCCATCCCCACAAGATTGCTCCGGTGAATCCGTTCGAAGCTGGCTGCAATCACCATTTTTACACCGAGCAATCGCGTCCCTTTCGCTGCCCAATCCCGACTTGAACCGGTGCCATATTCATGTCCGGCGAGCACGACGAGCGGTATCCGCTCCTCCTGGTAACGAGCGGCCGCCTCAAAAATCGACATTTGCTCTCCGCTCGGGTAATGGATCGTTACGCCCCCTTCGACACCCGGTACCATCAGGTTCTTAATCCGGACATTGGCGAACGTGCCACGCGTCATAACACGGTCGTTTCCGCGCCGGCTCCCATAACTATTGAAATCGATCGGCTCAATGCCCCGCCCGACCAGATATTTTCCAGCGGGCGAAGACTTCTTTATCGCACCGGCAGGCGAAATGTGATCGGTCGTGACAGAGTCTCCAAATATCCCCAAAGGCCGGGCGTCAAGAATCTCTCCGATCTCGCCGGGTTTCATCGAGAAATCTTCAAAGAACGGTGGCTCCTGAATATAATCACTCTTCTCATCCCATGCGTACAAGTCGCCTGCTGGTGAGGTGATCTCGTTCCACTTCGGATTCTGGCCCGCGAAATCGGAATAAAGCCGCCGGAATACTTCCGGTTTCAATGCCGATGCCATCGCGTCGTGGATTTCCTCGAGAGTCGGCCAGAGATCTTTCAGATAGACCGGCTTTCCCGTTTGATCCGCGCCAAGCGGTTCGTGTGCCAGGTCGATGTCAACCCGTCCGGCCAATGCGAACGCGACGACGAGCGGAGGCGACATCAGAAAGTTTGCTTTGATATTCTGATGAATCCGTGCTTCGAAATTCCGGTTACCGGATAACACTGCCGCCGCAATGAAATCGTTGTCCGTTACCGCTTGTTCAATATTCGGATGAAGCGGTCCTGAGTTTCCGATGCACGTTGTGCAACCGTATCCGACGATATTGAACCCAAGTTCATCTAAATACGGCTGGAGACCGGTCTTGTTCAGATAGTCGGTTACAACGCGCGACCCTGGAGCCATCGAGGTTTTGACCACCGGATTAACTTTCAGTCCTTTTTCGACCGCTTTCTTCGCGAGCAGTCCGGCGCCTAACATGACGCTCGGGTTGCTTGTGTTGGTACAACTCGTGATTGCAGCTATCAATACGCTGCCGTGCCCAACCTCACCGGATTTCGCAGGCTTTGCGCCGTTCACCGAAACTGTCGTCCGTTTCGATAATAGATCTTCGCTCTTTCCGTACCCCCCATCCTTAAGCGGCTTGATGAACAGGCCTCGAAAACTTCGGCCAAGCTCCTCCAGGTTAATTCGATCTTGAGGACGTTTCGGACCGGAAACACTCGGCTGGACCACCGACAAATCGAGCTCGATGTCTACGCTGTAGTCTATATCCCCTTTGCGAGGAATTCCGAAGAGCTGTTGTGCTTTGAAATAACTTTCAAAACGTTCGCAGACTTCTCCTGTGCGCCCGGTCATCCGAAGATAATTTACCGATTCGCTGTCGACTGGGAAAAAGCCCATCGTCGCTCCGTATTCAGGCGCCATGTTGCCGATGGTCGCACGATCAAAAAGCGGCAACGTCGCGGCGCCTTCTCCGTAAAATTCGACAAACTTCCCAACAACTTTGCTTGCCCTTAGCAATTGCGTCACGTGAAGCGCCAGATCTGTCGCCGTTACACCTTCTCGGAGACGGCCCGTCATGTGGACACCGACAACTTCCGGTGTCAGAAAATAAACAGGCTGGCCCAGCATCCCGGCCTCTGCCTCGATGCCGCCCACACCCCAGCCGACGATCCCAAGGCCGTTGATCATCGTCGTATGCGAATCGGTTCCGACCAGAGTGTCCGGGTAAAAAACCTCCCCCTGCTCGCCTGTGGAGCTTAGGACCCCTTTGGCCAGATATTCAAGATTGACCTGGTGCACGATACCGATCCCTGGCGGCACAACGCCAAACGTCTTGAACGCTTGCTGTCCCCATTTTAAAAATTCGTAGCGTTCCCGGTTGCGCTTAAACTCCATGTCAAGGTTCAGCCCGAGCGCTTCCGGCGACCCGGCAAAATCTACCTGAACCGAGTGATCAACCACGAGGTCGACCGAAACCAGCGGCTCAATAATTTTCGGATCGCGATTCAGATTCGCGACCGCCGCTCGCATAGCCGCGAGGTCCACCAGCAACGGAACGCCCGTAAAGTCCTGAAGTACAATCCGCGCGACAACAAACGGGATCTCTTCTTTTGCCGGCGCTTTCGCGTTCCAGTTCGCCAGCGCGACAACATCCTTTTCAGCGACTTTTTTCCCGTCGCAATTTCGTAGCACCGACTCCAGTACGATCCGAATGCTGACCGGCAACCGTGAAATCTTTCCAACGCCACGTTCCTCCAGCGCCGGCAATGAATAGTAAGTTCCCTCTTTGCCCCCACCTGCGTCAAAAGTACGAATCACTTCATCTCGGATCATACGTTAATTTAGTTCCTTGAGTTTCGCTTTGATAGCTTCAAAATTCGGCAACTGTCTCGGGTTATCCGAGCTCTCCGCATACTGGATCGTCCCGTTGCGATCGATGACGAACGCGGACCTCTTCGCCACGCCGCCCATCGGCAGGTTACGGTCAGGCAAAAAGCTTTCATATGCGACGCCGTACGCTTTTGTCACAAGGTGTTCGTAGTCGCTCAACAGAGGAATGCCGATCTTTTCCTTTTCCGCCCAGACTTCGAGCGTAAAAGGGCTGTCCCCGCTGATGCCGTAAACCACAGCATTCAGCTCTTTATAAGCGTCCAGCTCGGTGCTGGTCTGACAAAGCTCTGTTGTACAAACGCTTGTGAATGCCATCGGGAAGAACAGCAGGACGGTATTCTGCTTGCCGAAATTATCGCTGAGCGCGACTAGTTTGATCCCTTCCGAACTCTTGGAGCTGAGTGAAAAATCCGGAGCCTTCGTACCAATTGATAGAGCCATAGCAGTTGAAATCCTGAATATCCCCTCATCGTTCCCAGGCCAGAGGGTTCACTATAGAAACGCCGCGAATCCTGGTCAATGGAGAATCGGCAAACCCTTCTGCCAATCGCAACCGGCATCCGAGAACTCCAAGTACTCCAGGGTTCTTTCGCTGAAATAGCATGATTTGCCTCGCGATCACGACAGCTGGGAGGCGCCGAGGTTTTGACACTCCCCATCAATGGCTGTACCAATTCATCACCTCCGGAAGAGGCATTACAAAAAAGATGATGAGCGTATCGCGACGTAAGTTCTTGCAGATCGCTGGCGGTGTCGGGCTATCGGTCGCGCTTCCCGGAGCAGTCGAACTGGGATACGCTGCGCGGATAGAGGCGCGCCGAGTCGTGCTGGAACAGCGCGCGATCCGGATCCCGAAGCTTCCAACCGCTTTTGACGGCTTCAGGATTGCTCTATTCAGCGATATCCACCTTTATCCGTTTACGCCTATTCAGGTCGTCCGCGACGCCGTTCGCCTTGCCAACTCGTTCCAACCGGACATTGTGCTCGTGCCGGGAGACTTTGTCTGGCGCTCCGTGGACGCGGTATTTGATCTTGTCCCGGTCCTTTCGGAACTGAACTCGGCTCAGGGAACATTCTCAGTCCTGGGCAATCACGATCATTACATGGGGCCCGAGATCGTTTCACACGCATTACAAAAGGCCGGTGTACGCGTCCTGAAGAACGAAGGCCTGACAATCCAGCGCGGAAAGCACTCCATTTACTTTGCTGGTATCGATTCCGCCCGGGCCGGAGACCCGTCGCCGGAAGCCGCGTTTGGGGACCGGCGCGGGGACATCACTACTATCGTGGCGGTACATGAGCCAGACTTCATCGAAAATCTGGTTACAACATTCCCAGTCGACCTGCAGCTCTCCGGCCATAGCCACGGAGGCCAGGTCCGATTGCCGATTGTCGGTCCCGTTATCCTGCCACCAATGGGCACAATTTACAGCATGGGATTGTACCGAGTACAAAACTCGCAAGTTTATACTACGCGCGGCATCGGAACCATCCACGTCAACGCGCGATTGAACTGCCCGCCGGAAGTTACAGCGATTACGCTGCACGCATAGCGTGCAAAAGGCAAAAGGCAAAAGGCAAAATGAAGAAGTAGTCGTCCTCGAAACCGCAAAGGGCACTAGTACTCGCTATCCCTAGCGGTCTGGTTTCAAATAGGGGCTGGCAACAAGACTCGCAGTGCGTCCGTACTTCTTCATTTTGCCTTTTGCCTTTTGCCTTTTCCCTTCCTAGTCCTTGCCTTCCGCAAGGTCGGCCAATGCCTTTTGCACGGCGTCGAGGCTCTCGATCGCCCCGCGGAACCGCTTCGATCGCCGCCGGCGGGCCATGCGCCGGTACCCACCGCTAATCATCACTACAGCCATAACCGCCACAATCGTCAAAAGGAGAAATTCCATAAACAACAGCCTCCCATTATTCGCCGGCCCGAAGACCGGTTTCGAAGGTTCAGCAATATTCTAAGAGCACATCGTATGCCGGCATTCGATTCGCAGCCGGGTCCATCGCCAAAAATTGTCGTTAAAAATGGCGCTTGTTCCTGCTACTGATTCTTCGTGAAGAAGCGAAAAGGTCCCCTAAAATCGCAACTGACAGACGAACAACTCCTGGATGAACTGCAACGTCGCGCGGTTCTCTATTTTTGGGAAACGGCCGATCCTCGAACGGGACTAGTTAAGGACCGCGCCAGCAACTTTGGCGTCGACGCCTATACAGAGGCATCGACGGCAGCAACCGGGTACGGATTGGCAGCGCTTGCGATTGGAGCGGATCACGGCTGGCTCAGCAGAAGCGAGGCCGAAACGCGAGCGCACGACACACTTCAGTTCCTGCTGTCCATGCCGAACCAGCACGGCTGGATGCTGCACTTCGTCGACAAGCGAACCGGTCAACGCACCTGGAACAGTGAGTATTCCAGCATCGATACGGCCCTCCTTCTGGCGGGTGCAATCGTTTGCAGCGAATTCTTTGCGTCTGAAGATTCAACCAACGAAATCTCGGTGCTAGTCGATGCGCTCTACCGCCGAATCGACTGGTGGTGGATGCTGACGAATGGGGGCGCGAAACCGGAAAAGCGAATCCTCTCGCAAGGATGGTACCCGGAGAGCCAATTCATAGGCTATAATTATGGTTCTTACAGCGAGGCAATCCTGCTCTATTTGCTCGGACTCGGTGCGCCAAAAAATCCCTTGCCAAATGAAACCTGGGACGCCATCGACCGGCCAACCCAAACCTATCACGACCTCGATTCCCTACAGGGTGGCCCCATTTTCATCCATCAAATGCCGTCAGGATTCTTCAATCTCCGGAACCAGCGGGACAGAGCTGGCTATGACTATTGGGTATCATCCACCAATGCAATGAATATTCATCGCCAGTTCTGCCTGGATCGATCTGCCGATTTCCAGACTTATGCCGAGGGCTTCTGGGGACTCAACGCGAGCGACGGCCCAAAGGGATACACCGCTTACGGAGCCACGGAAGAAACACATGACGGCACCGTCTCCCCAACCGGCGCCATCTCCTCGATTCCGTTTACTCCCACTCTCGCTTTATCCGCGGCTCAATCGCTCTACAGCGTGCAAAGTCTCTGGGGCAAATACGGTTTTGCCAATGCTTTCAATATAGATAGAAACTGGTTTTCCCGGGATGTGATCGGCATCGACCTGGGTATGGCGCTTTTGTCGATTGAAAACTACCGGACCGGTCTTGTCTGGACGTTAATGCATAGCTTTTATTCCAGCGGACCGGCCCTTCGGGCAGCCGGTTTCCACCTCACGTTAGAGCCGAATCCAAGGCCCATTTACAGTCTGGTCCCGAATTCGATATTAAGGTAACTCGCTAGCCTGGATCGCTCATCCGCCGCGACGGATGAGCGATACAGGCTGAAGCAGCACAATCGACCGGCGTCGCCAGTTGATTCTGATCCTCCCTTTCAAAACGGGCCGCATGCCTCATCCGGCTAGCCTGAACCTCTCACAAGTTTGCAAAATTGTGAGATGCGCGGCTGCCGGATCGGCATTCCGTGCGCATTTCTCACGGAACCGTCCGAAAAACGCGCTTAGGCGATGAGGTATGCAGGCTAGTCCGTCCGGCGCATACGGAGCACCGGCAACGCCGCGCCGCGGAGCAAAGCTGGTAATACGCTGTATTCGACCCTGTTATTTTCTTCGGAAGCAAATCGAAAAGTCGGGAGTTACAGGATAGAAATATCCTTGCCGGGAAAAGATGCCGACTTGCAATCGACTGCTAGCCGAGCCGAAGTCTTCATCGCTTGGAGGCATAATCACCATTTACAGACCGGCAAACCGCCGTCTCATTCTGCAACTCCTGATTCCTGCCTCCTGACTTCTTGACTTTCCTGACTTCGCCCACGCAGCAGCGGCTTTTAATTGTTCTGCGCGTCCCGGGTCGCTCGATACAAAACCGGTATAAGCGCTATTCCTATCTAAATAATTAAAAGTTTTTGCACCGATGAAATAACTGAGTACTGTCAGCAAACACTCATACGCAACTATACAATGTCAGTGCACCTATCATCCAAGACATTCGCGCAGGCCGCTAAATTAGCGGAACAAATCGAATCACTCGAAACGCAGCTTCAGGCATTGCTTCAAGGAGCAAACGCGGTTGAGCTTGCAGAAATAAAACAGAACAATTCTAAGGCGGCGCCCAAGCGTCGGATTTCTTCACCCAAGAAAGCGACCACGGAAGCAGCGCCGAAGAGCACAGAAGAAGGAAGAGGGACGTTGCGACCTGCTGTTGTTGCTATTTTGGAAAGCAGCAAGAAGCCCCTCCGAACCGCAGAAATTTACGATTCGCTCGTCGAGCAGGGATATCAATTCACATTTAAAGATGCCAAGAAAGTTCTTGGTATCCGCCTGTACAAGATGTTAGGCGTCCAACCGCTCGGCGGCGGCCTTTTTAAAGCAAAATAAATATTCGCTGAGGAAGCGCCAGATCACAGCTCAATCGTTCCGAATCGATCGTTCCGAATCGGAATGATTGTTTCTGCTTTCGACGGCTTGCGACTGAAGGATTAAAACGCTTATGGCGCTTCCCTTAGCAAACTGCCTTATTCGGCGGTTGTTGTCTCTTCGCCCGCGATCTCATGAGCGGTTCTTTCCCACGGACGACCGGCTGCAAACCAGAAGAGAAACGCAGCTCCGCTGATCGCTAGCGCAGCCGCCGACAACGTAAAGGGCGTCTGCGATACCGCCGGCGATAGGACTCCGGACACGGTTGCATTCACTAGCAATGAGAGGAATGCCTGCATCGACGATGCGGCACCGCGCTGCTTCGGGAACCGCTCAAGGCCAAGCAACGTGAGAAGCGGCTGATTGAGCGCAATTCCGACCGCGAGAAAAGTAATCGGTAGCACCGCCCATGGCAGCACAGGATTCTGCAGGACCTCGTTCATCCCCGCATTTGCAATGCCCGCTGCCATCATGATCCCAAATCCTGCCCGGAGCACCGCCAAGTGGGAGAATCGCCGGGAGCACCTCGATGCCAAAGCGGATCCCACCAGAATTCCGACAACAGCCGGCACGAAAAACCAATAAAAATCACCAATCGAAAGATGCAGAAAATCGAGTACAAATCTCGGCGCGGACGAGATATAGAGGAAAAGGGCGCCGAAATTTAGGGCGTTGCTCATCGATAACAGCATAAACTGTCTATCACGGCTCACCCGGCGGTACGTGCCGAGCAGTAAGGCAAGATTCGTGGGAAATCGATGTTCGAGCGGAAGCGACTCGGGCAAAGTTAATGTCGCGACTAACAGAAGCACCACTCCAAAGATGCCGGTGGCAAGAAACACGACCCGCCAGCCGCCCACGCCGCATAAAAAGGCTCCGGCGATCGGAGCAATCGCAGGCGACGCAGCAAAGATCATCATCACCTGAGCAATCATTCGGTGAGCTTCCGGTCCGGCAACCAGATCCCTGATAATCGCCCGCCCGACGATCACCCCGCCGCCTGCGGAACAGCCCTGAATCAAGCGCCAGATCAGCAGCAGAGTCATTGAGTGACTGAGTGCAGCGCCCACCGAAGCGATGACAAAGATCAGCGTTGACCAGATGACGATCTTGCGTCTCCCGTAAGCATCGGAGAGCGGACCGTGAACTAAGCTCATCGACGCGAACCCGACGAGGTAGATACTGATGATCTGCTGCATCATAAACGGACTCGCACTCAGCTCCGCGCTGATGGCCGGAAATCCTGGGAACATCGCGTCAATGGAAAACGGTCCGAACATCGCAAATCCCGCAATGAGATAAGCGATATGACGCGGCGGCCGGCTTGTTTGAAGCGACGACATGTTTAAGCTCTGTTGTTGAATCCCGCAAAGTCCTCCCGCTCAGTGCAGGCCAAGTCTGCACATGCGGGTTTTTCGAGGCGTCAACGTTAGTCCCGATTCGCGTGCGGATCACGTGAAACTATCGACTTGGCACCCCCAACAAACGCCTATCAATACCGCTTCCTATGGTTGATTGCGCAGCGCTGTGCCTCCGAGCTGAAATTCTTCTTTATCTCGTTTTCAAAACCGGGAAGAAGCGATTGAATAGCCGGACATTGGAATGACTCTCTCTTTTTGATTGATTGATGCGGACTTCTTCCACTTCTACATGGCTTGCACTTCGAAACCCCGTTTTCCGGCGCCTTTGGTTGGCAAGCGTCGTCTCAGGATGCTGTGTTTCGGCTCACGATATGGGCGCGACCTGGGTGATGAACACGCTAACGCCGTCGCCGCTATTACTTTCCCTCTTATCGACCGCCGCTTCGCTACCATTTTTTCTTTTCACATTCCCGGCCGGCGCTCTCGCGGACATGGTAAATCGCAAGAAGCTTCTAAGTGTAATGCATATCTGGCTGATTACGGCGGCCGCCGGACTTGCAATTCTGGCAGTACTTAAACTCCTGAATCCGGCGGTCATCCTCGCCGCTGTCTTCCTGTTGGGCATTGGATTTGCCTGTAACGCGCCGGCCTGGACCTCAGTCATCCCCGATGTGGTGTCCAAGGAAGAACTTCCTTCGGCGGTCACTCTCGGCGGTGTCCAGATGAATATCTCCGGAGTCCTTGGACCAGCTCTCGGTGGGATCCTACTGCACTTCCTCGGCGCAACTACTGTCTTCGCAGTGAATGCCGCCGGATTTCTTTTGGTGTTAATTGCGATTCTTAGTTGGCGCCACCCGCGGAAAAGGAACAGGGCCCCCACGGAAAGCATGCTTGAGTCGTTTGTCGGAGCAATCCGCTATGTTCGTTATAGCCGCGGAATTCAGGTGGTATTGCTGCGGGCGTTCCTCTTTTCCTTATTAATATCGGTCATTCCTTCTCTGCTCCCCGCCGTAGGTTTGAAAGCGCTCCACCTAACCTCAGCACACCTTGGAATCCTGTTTACGAGCATGGCGATCGGATCGCTTCTAGGCGCAGTGTTCGTTGTGCCGTGGGCAAGAGAACGATTCAGTTCCAATGACGTGACAATTATTGCAAGCCTCTTGCTGGCGGCGGTCTACATCCTAATGGCCGCCGTTCGTCACCTCGAAAACTTCATTGTCGTCGCCGCTTTTGGCGGATTGGGCTGGACTCTTGCGGCATCCGAGCTTTGGGTTGTGGCTCAACAGGCAATGCCCGGCTGGACCCGCGGGCGGCTTAATGCGGCACAGATCATGGTCTCTCAGGGCGGAATCGCTCTTGGCGGCCTCGCATGGGGCGCCGCTGCCGCGTTTACCGGGTTCGAATACACGCTGCTCCTCGCAACGTTGCTCGTCTGTTTGAACCTCGCACTTGCAGGTCCGCTCTCGATCGACTTTATCAAAACGCTCGATTCCGAACCGGCTATGCCTCTTCCCGTTCCGACTTTCTCTGAGGCTCCCGGTGCCGACGATGGTCCGATAGCGGTGGTCGCAGAAATTACTATTGAGGCCAAGCACCGCACAACGTTCCTCGAATTGATGCGCGAGTTGCGTCTGGTCTATTTGCGCAACGGCGCATCGAGCGTTCGACTCTACGAAAGTCTCTCCGACCGTTCCGACTTCAGACTCGAAGCGGTCTCGACAACCTGGAAGGAGCATCTCCTTCTCCACCGTCGCATGACCAAAAGCGAGCGACTCATTCTCGATCGAGTGTTGGAGCTCCATGCCGGCGAGCAAGCCGCCGTTTACCATTATATCCTCATCACCAAAGAAATCGCCAATCCTCCTCCGGCCCCTGGTTCCCATGCAGAACACTCTGAGAACGCATAGTTCCACACACTCCGTATCCCTCAAACTAGTACGACCGACGAGGCCACACCCGCTTTCCGAGCAGTTTACCGCTTCGGCTTCAGCTGGCGCCGAACTCGGAACCCCGAACACGCGGCCCCAGCCTCGGGCTAGGCCGCTGAAGCCTCCTCTGGTCGCTCGCAAGGAATCAACTCCTGTTCCGACGCGACGCGAAATACAGTTTGGGCCGAATCGCCAACCTCACCACGAACCATGCGCTTTCGTAATTCTTTTCGGTCAAAGAATCTCGTGTCCGTCCCCTGGTGTTTCTGAATTCGGCCGCTCAAAAAATCGTGGCGCGCCACAGCGTCCAATACTTCCAGCATCTGCTCGACGGCTTTGCGTTGCGCGTCAATCGCACCCACTAAGTCATTCAGGATCTGCTTCTCTTCCACGCATTTGATATGCCGTAGACTCGCCTTTACGTACGCGAGATGTCGGTCAGCTTCTTTCAACCGATCCTGGACAGGCAACAGTTCTGTTTTCGACAACATAATGGCGGCACAGTACACAATCTGTTGGGTGTTTCAAGAAATAAACCACAACTAATTGGGGTGCCACAGTAGCATACGCGTCCCGCGTGTATTCAGTTTTCCATGTCAATGCGTGCCTCCAAACAAAAGGAATACACGCTGGACGCGTATGCTACTGTGCCGAAGCCGTGTCAGCGCCTGGAGCACGTTCGTTCCCCGGTATTGCGCCTGTCATGATGGCGACAACTTCCCCCATCGTGTGCTCTTGTGGGGTTGTCAGAGCAACCCGGCGCCCGAGTCGCATAATGTGTATCCGATCCGCGATTTCAAAGACGTGCGGCATATTGTGACTAATCAATAGCACCGGTAACCCTCTATCCCGGATGGTCCGGATCAGGTTCAGCACTTCGCCGGACTCGCGCACTCCGAGCGCAGCCGTCGGCTCATCCATAATGACCAACCGGCGGCCGAAGATCGCGGCACGCGCGACAGCCACTCCCTGGCGCTGCCCGCCGGAAAGGTCCTCAACTGCGCTATCAATCGACGGAAGATGAAATTTCAGTTCCGCCATCTCTTTCTGCGCCTCCCTCTTCATTCTCCGCTTGTCGAGCATCCGGAACCAGGAGCCGAGAATACCTCGGCACCGAACTTCTCTCCCAAGGAATAGGTTAGTCGCTATATCGAGCGCAGGCGCCACCGCCAGGTCCTGGTAAACCGTTTCGATACCCCGTTTGCGCGGATCCAGTGGGCTTTGGAAATGAACGGGCACCCCGTCCAGCAACACTTCCCCTTCATCCGGGATTACCGCCCCGCAAAGCACTTTGACCATCGTGCTTTTCCCGGCGCCGTTGTCGCCGATGACCGCGAGGACTTCCCCGGCACGCAATTCGAAGTTCGCGCCGTCAAGCGCCGTCACATGACCGTATCGCTTAACGATATTCCGGGCCTCGAGAACAATTTCCCCTTTCGCCGGCGTTTTCACAGCGTCACTCTGTGCGCTCATCGCTGTTTTCCTCGTGACATCTGGTCAACCGCAACGGCGGTAATCACCAGAACACCGGTAACCAAATCCTGCCAAAGCGGATCAAACCCGGAAAGCGTCAATCCATTGCGTAAGACCGAAACGATCAGAGTCCCGACGAGCGTGCCCCAGATACTGCCTCGCCCGCCAAAAAGGCTTGTACCACCGATCACGACGGCAGTGATGCTGTCGAGATTGCCGTTCTGCAGCGCATTCGGATCCGCGTTCGGAATGCGTCCCAGCGCAAGCCAGGCGCCGATTCCGTATAAGAACGCCGCAAACATATAAACCGAGAGCAGCCTGTTGTGGACAGGGATACCGACTAACCGCGCCGCAACGCGGTTGTTACCGATTGCATAGACATGACGACCCCATGCAGTCTGCGTGAGCATGTACCAGACAAGCGCATAGAGGCCGAACATGATCAACATCCCATAGGTGACCCCGCTCCCTTCATAAAGAAAGCTGTTCCCGGTCCACCCCAGTAGATCATCTGTCACAGGAAAAGCGCCGCCTTGGGCGATCAGACGCGTCGCCGCGGTTACGATTCCCAGCAACCCGAGAGTCACGATGAATGGCGGTAACATCAACCGGCTCACGAGGAGCCCGGCAATCAATCCAACCACCGTGCAAAGAAAAATCGCCAACAGCAAACAAAGTGCGGAATTGCCACCGTCGTTTACCATCCGGCCGGCGATAATCGTTCCTAGGACCGCGATGGCGCCATTGGCAAGATCGATTCCGCCAGTGAGAATGATGATCGTTTGCCCGACAGCCAGAGTCCCAACGATCACGCTTTGTTGAATGACCAGCGACAAGTTTCCAACCGCAAGAAACGTGTGCGTGCTGACCGAAAAAATCGCGCAAAACACCAACAACACCACAAGCGGTCCAACCGCCGGGGTCGCGATGGCGCGGCCGATTGAGACCGCGCCTCGATTCATTAAGGCAGTTCCGTTTTGCGACATGGGCAGCGCATCGCTATGTACGTAACTATTCTATCCGCGCGATCGCGACATAACGGAATTCGCTCGATCGACCCTTATCCCCAGCAGTTTTCGACACCAAATTTTGTATCCTCTGAAGGAAGATCCGAAAACGGCTTGTCCGTGATCAGTTTTGCCCCGGTATTGATGAATCCGCTCGGTTTCTTGCCGGTCTTCACAAATTCGATGACATAGTCGACTCCCTTCGTTGCCATGATCTTCGGGAACTGCATCACGGTCGCGGCAATCTTGCCATCCTTCACATACTGCACGCCGAGACAGCCGCCATCAATCGAGGTCAGGACAATGTCCTTCGTTTTGCCGGCCTTCTTGATCGCAGCATAGGCTCCTTCCGCCGCGGGTTCGTTAATGGTGTAAACAACATTTATATCAGGATGAGCCGTCAGAAGGTTCTCCATAGCTGTCTGACCCTCATCGAGCGCGCCATGGGTATCCTGCTTCCCAACGATCGCAGGGTCTCCCTCCGCGATGCCGAATCCTTTCAGAAACCCGTCGTGTCGCTGTTTATCGACCGTACCGCCGGGTGTCCCGTCAAGCATTGCCAGTTTCGGAGTCTTCCCTCCCAGTGCGCGCTTCGCATATTCGCCCTGGAGAACACCGGCCTCGAAGTTGTCCGTCGCCAGCGTCGCATCCACAGCGTCTGCCGGGTCGGTTGCCGTGTCCAAACCGATCACGACAATACCCTTGTCACGCGCTTTCTTGATTATACCCAGGACACCAGTGGAGTTGTTCGGTGTGATCAATATTCCTTTCACTCCGGCGCTTATTAAATCTTCAATCGCGGCGACCTGTCCTTCATTGTCGCCATCAAATTTGCCAAATCGGGCAATAAGTTTTGCTCCATTCTTTTCGGCCTCGGCCGTTGCCGCCTGCCGCAGCTTAACGAAGTATGGATTAACTTCTGTTTTGGTAACGAGACCAATCAGAATCTGATCGCCGGCGGCATTCGCCGTTGTCGCAAAGCCGCAAACGCCCGCAAGCATCGCGAGCGAGAGGGTCCCGACCGCAATCCGCAAACTGGCCAAAGCGGCCTGCCGAGCCCGGCTGAGAGTTCCCGGTTTGACTGATCGATCGGAATTTTTGTCTGTTTGACCGGCGGTCAATGCGCCAGCATCTACATTGGGGTGGGTCATCATTAGCATTTGGTTAGCCTTATGTCTGGGGGTTGTATTGAGGTACCGCATAAAACGCGAGTTCGTCACATGAAATTAGAAGCTCCGCCTCTTAGGGACTTCGTGTTCCCGAGCGGATTGCTGCAGAGTCAATCTGGGGTCCATAGGACGGCTTCTCTCCTTTATACAATTTCCTTGAGCGGGAGACCAGCGGTTCCTTAATCGCGCGAGGGTAAAGGAACGAGAGAGTGCCAAATAGTCTTCTAGTCACCCAAAAGTGTCAAATAAATAACTCGGAATGATTTATCATTAATATTTGACTTCGTTCTTGCGCCCTTTGAATGTTCTTTCTGTCTGCGGAAGCCGCCGTTTTACGGCAGCGAATACCGAGGTAACTCCCAATCGCCCCATAAACGAGGCAATCCCCAGCTACTTGCCCAGGAGCAGATCGGAACAGAATGCCCAGCGCCTCCCGCTCATTTCCCGCAACCATCTCCGAAACGGTTTACACAAGCCGGGGCACGGATCAGTCTGGCGTCAAACTGTATAACGAACGGCTGGTGCTTTCACTCATTCGCAGCCACGGAAGCCTGTCCAAAACAGAAATCGCACGCCGCACCGGCCTTTCGACACAGGCCAGTTCGGTCATTATGAACCAACTGGAGCGCGATGGTCTACTGCTCCGCCGAGAGCCGACGCGCGGCAAAGTCGGTCAACCTTCGATTCCAATGTCTCTGAACCCCGAAGGCGCTTTCTCGATCGGGTTCAAGTTCGGCCGCCGCAGTGCGACCTTTATCCTGATGGATCTGGTCGGAACCGTTCGAAGGCATCAAAGCATGACATACCCATATCCGATTCCAAAGGAACTGGAGCGCTTCGTGGAGTCGGCGCTCGCCGAAATTCCCGGACATCTCGATGCGGACCAGATGACAAAGATCTGCGGCTTGGGAATTGCCGTTCCGTTCCAAATGTGGGGCTGGGAGGCGGAAACCGGCGCACCCCATGATGTCGTGGAAGCGTGGCGCGGCTACGAGATTAAGAGCGAAGTCCAGAAGCGCGTCCGGTGGCCGGTGCATCTCTGTAACGACGCGACGGCGGCATGCGCGGCTGAACTCGCTTTTGGGAATCGCGCTCGGTACGCAAATTTCCTCTACGTATATTTCGCAACATTCATTGGAGGAGGTGTCGTTCTCGACGGTGCGCTTTATCCAGGACGCGCTGGATACGCCGGATCGTTCGGGTCAATCCTGGTGCCTGACCCAGCGGAGAAGTCCGCCCAGAGTCTTATCCGACGCGCATCGATCTATATTCTCGAGAATCGCTTGAGAAGCGAAGGGAAGGATCCGTCGATCCTACGGCGATCCCCGGACGCTTGGAATGAGTTGGGTGCGACTCTGGAGGATTGGGTCGAACAGGTGACCGACAGCCTAAGTACGGCAGTAGGGTCGGCGATTTCCGTTATCGACTTCGAAGCCGTTGTAATCGACGGAGCGTTCCCAACGTCGGTCCGCACCGCCGTGGTGCAGCAAACACGAGAAAAATTCAAGCGCATGGAAATTCAAGGGGTCGCCCCGGTCGAAATTGTGGAAGGTCAGATTGGCGGCGACGCCAGCGTGCTGGGAGCCGCAAGCCTCCCACTCCTGGCCGGATTCTCACGCGATCGCGACCTGCTATTTCGCGTCGGCGTATGATTCGAATCCAACCGGCAAACGGACCCGCAATAATTCTTTATGCTCATCGGAATCGATTGGGGCGGCACAAAAATCGAGGCAATCGCTCTCACAGGCACGGGAACGGAGATTATCCGCCTGCGCGAGAAGACGCCTCGCCACGATTATGAAGGCTGCATCCGCATCATCGTTGATCTGGTCAGGCAGATCGAGAAGACTGCCGGTCAAACCGGCCCTGTCGGCGTCGGCATTCCTGGCTCCCTTGAGCCGAAATCGCGCCTCGGCAAAGGTGCAAGCTCAACATGGCTGTTGGGCCGTCCGGTCGAGCACGATCTGCGGGCCGCGCTCGGACGCGAGATCAGAGTCGAAAATGATGCCGATTGCCTGGCTGCCTCGGAGTCGGTGGACGGCGCAGGCGCGGGCTACCACGTTGTATTTGCTGTTATTCTGGGAAGCGGCGCGGGAGCCGGGATTGCGATCGGTGGCCGTGCGCATCACGGGCCCAACAACAGCGCCGGTGAATGGGGTCACAATCCGTTGCCCCTACCCGATTTGACGGAAATTCCGGGAGAACCTTGCTATTGTGGCAAGCGAGGTTGCCTTGAAACCTGGGTCTCCGGCCGCGCGTTCGAAGCCGATTACGCGCGTCATACGCACGCCGAGCTCAAAGCTGCGGAGATCATCGAAAGAATGCGGAATGCGGACCGCCTCGCCCGGCTCGTCTGGAATCGCTACATCCATCGTCTCGCACGTGGGTTGGCTCTCGTGATTAACACCCTCGATCCAGACATTTTAGTGGTGGGAGGCGGCATTTCGAATGTCGAAGAACTCTACACCGACCTTCCCCCGGAACTGGCACGCCAGGTTTTCTCGACGGTGTTCGCGACCCCCATTCGAAAGGCGGTCCACGGCGATTCGAGCGGCGTTCGTGGCGCTGCCTGGCTCTGGAAAGTAACCTGACGCAATTGCCCGACCTCAGATAATCACGACTTTGTTATGCCACCATCTTCGATCGACCAACGCTTCCATTATGCCTCCGCCCTCATTCAGGAGGCCGGCGAAATGGCACTCCACTATTTTCGTCACCTCGACACCCTGAGCGTGCATAGCAAGGGTCCTCGGGACATGGCAAGCGAAGCGGACCTGAACATCGAATTGTTAATCCGCGATCGACTCAAACAACGCTTTCCAGAAGACGCCTTTCTCGGCGAAGAAACCGGGCGAACCGAATTCGCGCCGGATCAAGGCATCTGGGTGGTGGACCCAATCGATGGCACCCAGCCGTTCATCAGCGGTCTGAGCAGCTGGTGCGTTTCAATCGCTTTTATGCAGAATGGGACACTTGAAATTGGCCTCGTTGTTAGTCCCGCTCGAGCCGAGTCTTTTGCAGGCCGCCGCGGCGCCAGAGCCACGCTGAACGGCAGGCCGATTTACGTCAGCAAAGCGACGCGGTTGACGGATGGGATCGTCGGTGTCGGCTACTCACCTCGTGTCGCGCCCGGCGAATTCCTGCCGCTCTTCTCGAACCTTCTCTCTCAGGGCTCGATGTTCTACCGCGAGGGATCCGGCGCCTTGACCCTCTGCTACGTCGCTTGTGGGCGCCTGATCGGCTACGTCGAGCCTCACATCAATTCCTGGGATTGCCTCGGAGCGCTCGCGATCATTGGGTCCGCAGGCGGTATGATTAGCGATTTTCTATCGAACGACGGGCTCTGGAAAGGGAACCGGATCGTCGCAGGGCCGCCCGCACTCTATCCCGCACTCGATCGCTTGTTTATACAATTTCGTTAGGGTCGGTACCAGTCGGCGCGTGTGAGCGGCAAACCGCTTTGTCCATCGATCGGTTTGAGTAGGAGCACCTGATACAGGTTCAATAGTCCCGCCGAAAACGCGTTTGCCGACCCATGCAGGAACAGTCGCCACACCCGGTAGACAGAGTCGTCCACCAATCGCAACGCTTCCGCGCGCTTTGACTCCAGACGCTCGGCCCAATGCCGCAGCGTCAACGTATAATGCTCGCGCAAGCTTTCCACGTCGCGTACTTCGAATCCGGCGTCTTCGGCGTGACGCAATGTGTTGTTCACCGGCACAAACTCCCCATCCGGGAAGACATATTTTCTGGTAAAATCCGGCCCCTTCGGACGAGGATCGATCGAGCGATTGGCAATCCCGTGATTCAAAAAAACTCCGCCCGGACGCAAAAGATGCCAGGCCCGCTGAAAATAAAGCGGAAGCATTCGTTCACCGACGTGCTCGATCATGCCAACACTAACGATTTTATCGAAACGGTCCGAACCCTTCAATTCCCGGTAGTCCAACAAGTCGACCTGGCACCGGTCTTGCAAGCCGGCTCGAACAATCCGTTCATTCGTCAGGTTCGCTTGATTCTCGCTTAGGGTGATGCCAAGCGCCTGGACGCCGTATTTGCGGGCCGCATGAGTAATTAACCCACCCCAGCCACACCCGATGTCCAACAGACGCTCGCCTGGACGCAAACGCAGTTTCGAGCAAATGTAGTCTAGCTTGCGTTCTTGTGCCACGTCCAGACTCGCATCCGCAGTTTCGAAGTAGGCGCACGAATAGACCATTCGCTGGTCGAGCCAGAGCGCATAAAATTCGTTCGACACGTCGTAGTGAAACGTTACCGCCTTACGGTCGCGCTCGATTGAGTGCAGCTCGCCGGCAAGCTCCGCCGCATGTTGACTCTTCGGCCAGAGCCGATTCGCACGACGCATGTTGAGGAGATTACCGCCGATGCGCATCACGGTTGCCGCCGGCCACTTGCGATTAATCAGATGGTTCCCTAACGAAATCGCTGCCTCGAAGTCCCCTTCGACATCGAGGTCTCCAAAGATAAATGCCTCACTGATCGGGAGATCGTTTCCGCCTCTTGCTAGCATTCGCCGCAAGAAGCCGGGGTGTCGAATGTACAGGGTAAAACGCGGAGGATCAGTCTCCGCCGGCCATTCGGTGCCGTCCCACAACGAAACAGCGAAATCTCTGGGATGGTAATCGTGCAACAGAAGCCGAAAAATCGCCTGGGCTTTCGCCGTTGCGTTCTCCTCTACCTCTGTTTTCATTTCCGTGGCTATGAATTGTCGCGTCCCAGGGATCCCTGGAAAAAAACAGTCACCTAATTATTTATACAATTGTTGGATAACACAAGTAAAAGTCAGTTTTTCAACCTTTTCCGCGAAGGAGGCTTTTGCGGTGAAGGAGTCAGAAATCAGAAATCAGAAATCAGAAATCAGGAGTCAGGAGTCAGGAGTTTCAGAATGAGACGGCGCTTTTCCGGTTTGTGGATAGTGATTAATCGAGGTCCATGTGATGAAAATTTTGACTCAGCTAGCAGTCGATTGGTAGCCGGTCTCTGTTCCCGCCACGGATACTTCCATCCTGAACTCCTGCAACTCCCGAAATCCTGACTCCTGAATCCTGAATCCTGACTCCTGAATCCTGAACTAGCTCCACGCCGTTTTCGGCCAATTTCTTTTGGACCTCAGCGATGTGGCCGCGGTCGCGTGTTTCCACTGTGCAAAGCACGTGGACCCGCGACAGGTCAGGACCTGCGAAGGTGCGGTTATGCACAATCTCCGTTACATTCGCTTCCGCCGCCGCGAGCACCCCGGCGAGATGCGCCAATCCGCCCGGCCTATCGCTAATCAAAGCGTCAAATCGATAAATCCGTCCGTCAGCTGCAAGCCCTCTCTCGATCACACGGCTGTGCGCCAAGGGATCGATATTGCCCCCCGATAACAGCAGAACCACTCGACGCCCTTCCAGCTCCGGCAACCGGCCGGCGAGCAACGCGGCAAGACCCGCAGCACCTGCCCCTTCAATCACGCACTTTTCGAGCTCTGCCAGACGCAGCATGGCCAGGGCCAGCCATTCTTCGTCGATCGTAACCATCCGATGTTCCAACTGCCCCATGATCTTTAGTGTCAACTCCCCTGCCTCCGCGACCGCCAATCCATCGGCCAGAGTGAACTTGGTGGACACCCGCGTCGGGGCGCCAGTCGCAAGTCCGGCTGTAAAACAAGCTGCGTTCGCCGGCTCAACCCCTACGAGTTCCACACTCGGCTTCAGGGCGTGAAATACAGTCGCAACTCCCGCCAGCAGTCCCCCGCCTCCCACAGGAAGAACAATCGCGTCGCAATCGGGGATCTGCTCCAGAATCTCGAATGCGAGCGTACCCTGACCGGCGATGACAGCCGGATCATCAAACGGATGGATGTACGCCAATCCGCGTGCTTCAGCTATCCGGCCCGCTTCGGCTCGGCACTCGTCAAACGTGTCTCCAAAAAGCACTACCTCAGCGCCGAATTGCCGACACCGAGCCACCTTCACCAACGGCGCGAAGCGAGGCATCACGACCGTGACCGGGATACTGAGCAAACGACCGTGCCGCGCAAGCCCGAGGGCGTGGTTGCCCGCTGACGCTGCGATAGCGCCCCGCCGGGCCTGCGCAGGGCTCAACTGTGCAAGCGCGTTGCGAGCCCCGCGTTCTTTAAAACTTCCCGTTCGTTGAAGGTGCTCCTGTTTGCAAAAGATCTCTGCTCCAGTCAATTCGCTCAACGCCGCAGACTCCGCGCAGGGTGTTCGGGCGATCGCGCCATTGAGGCGCGAACGCGCGGCCACTATTTGCGGGAGTGTAACTTCGGAAACTCGAGCGGTTTTCATTTGGGTCGTTTTGAGCAAATAAAAAACCCTGAGCTGTTCACTCAGGGCTTCGAATTTTAGAGTTGCGGTAAGGCGGTCCTCGTCTATTCCTGCCCCAAGCGGGTGCCAATAATGATCGAAATGATCATAATGGTAGGAGCAGCAAGGAAAGACATTGTAATTTCTCTTCTGCCTTACGGAGCCGCGGGCGTCAAGCGTTTTCGGCGGGTAATGAATATGGTTCGTCGAATTTATAAGAATTATAATGTTTCGATTGCCTCTCCGCGCCCGGTTGGATAACAATTCTGCGCTGCTCCACTCGGTCTCCGAGACCGGGTTGCAACTACTAAGTAATGTATCCCAGCAGCGACCTCCAGAACCCATGAAAAGAGTCTCCCTCTTGTGTGCGGCAGTTTTCGGTTCCCTGTTTTTTCTAAGTTCATGTGAAAAACCTCCGCAGGAATCGACCGCAGCGGCACCTCCAGAGGTTTTGGTCGCGGAGGTCGTGCAACAAGATGTTCCGGTAATTCGCGAATGGGTTGGTACGTTGAATGGAATACAGAATGCCCAAGTACGGGCACGCGAAACCGGATATCTGCAAAAAATTGCTTACCAGCAAGGGGGCTACGTAAAGAAGGGCGACCTACTGTTTGAGATTGATCCGAGACCGTTTATTGCGGCGTTGGACCAGGCGAAAGGTCAACTGCAGGAGGCGCAGGCGACGCTGCTCGGGGTCGAATTGGACGCCAAGCGGGCAAAAGAATTGTTCAACAATAAAGTGATCTCTGAGCAGGAGTACACGAACAAAACGCAAGACTATCAGACTAAGCTCGCCAGTGTCACCGCGGCTCAGGCTGCGGTCGACGATGCTGTGTTGAACCTGGCTTACACGAAGATTGAGTCACCCCTTGACGGAATTGCCGGCCAGCAGCAAGCCCAAATCGGAGATCTGGTCGGTGGAACCTCCAACTCAGTATTGACGACAGTTTCACAGATCGATCCGATCTGGGCGTATTTTCCGATCAGTGAACAAAACTATTGGGTGTTTGCAGACCGCTTCAAAGAGATAATGAAGATCCCGGAGGCTGAACGCCCGGAGAAAGCAGAACTTATTCTGCCAAATGGCTCGACCTATAAGCACAAGGGAAAGTTCGCCTTCGTAGATCGTCAGGTGGACCCTAAGACCGGCACGATTCAAATTGCGGTTAGCTTTCCGAACCCTGAACTGACGTTGCGCCCAGGGCAGTACATCATGGTCCGGGCCGAAGTCGACACGATTCCCAACGCCTTGCTGATTCCGCAGCAGGCGATCTCGCAACTTCAGGGTAATGACCAGATTGCAGTGGTCGGTCCTGACGGTAAAGCGGAGATCCGCGCCGTGACAACCGGCCCAGTGAAAGGCAGCCTGATTGTCATCGAAAACGGTGTCAAAGCCGGCGAGAAAGTCATCGTGGAAGGGTTTCAGAAGGTGCGCCAGGGCATGCAGGTTGCCGCGAGACCTTTCACGGTTGAATCGCAGAACCAAGGAAGCTAGCTGCCCGTGGCCAGATTTTTCATCAGTCGTCCAATTGTAGCCATCGTGATTTCGATCATCATGGTCATTGTCGGCATTGTTTCGTTCGTCGGCCTGCCGGTTGCGCAATATCCCAATATCGTCCCTCCTGAAATCGCTGTGAACGCGACTTACGTGGGCGGCGATGCGTTGGCCGTGGAGCAATCGGTCGCGACGCCAATCGAGCAGCAGCTGAGCGGCGTGGATCACATGAACTACATGTACTCCCTCAACGCCAGCAATGGCACGATGAAGGAGACGATCAATTTTGATATCAATACCGATCCCAACATCGACCTGGTATTGGCCCAGATGCGTGTCTCCCAGGCGGAGTCACAGTTGCCTACCAGTGTTCAAAACTACGGAATTACGGTGGCGAAGTCGACCTCCTCCCCGCTGATGCTGATTTCGTTATCCTCGCCGACGGGCCAATTCGATTCCAAGTTCCTCGCAAACTACGCCTATATAAATTTGAATGATCCGATTCTCCGGGTGCCGGGCATCGCGAGCGTCAGCGTCTTTGGAGCCGGCCAGTATGCGCTGCGGATCTGGGTCGAT
>CAVVPV010000017.1:0-41191 GCA_963750185.1 uncultured Verrucomicrobiae bacterium | reverse complement strand
TTAGTGGCAGATAATTCGCCCACCGCGGAAAAATATTAGCCATCGGACGTGTTGGAAAAAGTTGTGCGGTGCGCGAGCGCGTCGCTGCCACCGGTGGCAAATTGTCTGCGTCTTTCTGGGGTTAGAGGGGTAAGTGAAATCCTTTTCAAGCTGCTCCCAAGCACTTTTAAAGAGTCCGAGAATATTTGCTGCGTCAGCCTACGCAATAAAAAATTGTGCAAATATCAGACCGTTAAAGGAACCCGGAGGAAATCGGCGGCACCTTAGCATTCCGTCCGGGGATTGGAACTGAATTTTTTTGGTTCGACGAATAATTTTCTTTGGGGCTCCTTGAAAATCAAAGTCGAGTTGGATTCAACGCGGGGCAATCCGGTCCAAAGACGCTACTCGAGTGTCGCTGCGGATTCGCAGGCGATGCGTCTTAACCGGGGAACCCGTTCACCAGGCTAAATAAATAACGGCGGTCCGGCGGGCGGAAATGTAGGAAATAACATTTCCAGAAACTGTAACAAAATGACCGCACTTTTGCCCGTCTGATGCGGCCGGCCAAAAAGAGGCAGAATTATTATTCCTGCAAAGCGGTCTCGGCTTCGGCGTTACGATCTTTCATCGCCGCTTTACGGCTGAGTTTTACGCGGCCTTTATCGTCGATTCCGATACATTTTACCCAGACCATATCCCCGACTTTCACGACGTCTTCGACACTCTTAACGCGGAAATCCGCAAGCTCGGAAATATGGACGAGCCCATCTTTGCCGGGAAGCACTTCGACGAATGCGCCGAAATCTTTGATGGACACAACGCGTCCGTGATAGCTCTCGCCCACTTCGATTTCCTTCGTCATTCCCGTAATGATTTCTTTTGCGCGATTCAAACTATCACGATTCGCCGAGTAGATATGGACAGAGCCGTCATCGTCGATGTTGATCTCCGCCCCGGTCTCCGCAACGATTCCTTTAATCGTTTTTCCACCGGGACCGATCAGCAACCCGATCTTGTCCGGGTGAATCTTGACTGTTTCGATTCTCGGAGCGTACTGGCTCAACTCTTTTCGCGGACCTGAAATCGCCGCAGACATGACATCGAGCACCTTCATGCGCGCCTCACGGGCTTCATGAATCGCTTCTGCCATAATTTTCAGGGGAATCCCTGGCAACTTGAGATCGAGCTGAAACCCCGTGATGCCGTCTCTGGTCCCGCAAAGTTTGAAATCCATGTCGCCGAAATGATCCTCGGAACCAATGATATCGGTTAGCGTTGTGTACCGTTTGAGCCGGTCTCCTTCGAACTCGGTGACGAGACCGATGGATATACCGCCAACCGGTTTCCGGATCGGTACACCGGCGTCCATCAATGCCATCGCGCCGGCACAAACGCTCGCCATCGAGGTCGATCCGTTCGATTCCATGATTTCGCTGCTGATTCGAATCGCGTACGGAAATTCGCTTTCGGGCGGGATAACCGGTTCGATCGAACGTTCGGCAAGTGCGCCGTGACCGATCTCACGCCGGCTCGTACTTCCGAACCGTCCGGTCTCCCCGACGCTGAATGGTGGAAAATTATAGTGGAGGATAAACCTTTTTGACTGTTCGCCCCCGGTGTATCCATCGATCATCTGCGCTTCTTCTGCCGAAGCCAGGGTCGCAAGCGCAACGGCCTGTGTCTCACCTCGAGCAAAAAGAGCCGATCCATGTGAGCGCGGCAAAAGCCCGACTTCGCCGGTCAGCGGCCGCAAATCGTGAAACCCGCGACCGTCGCACCGGGTTTGCCGGTCCAGAATGCTGACGCGAAATGCTTTCTTCTGCAGGTAGTCGAACGCTTGAGAAATTTCAAAAGGGGTTGCATCGGGAAACTTCGCGAGAATCGCTGTGTCAACCTCTTGGCGGAGGGCCTCTACCGCTTTGCTGCGTTCGACTTTTCCGGGCCGGTAAAGAGCCCCTTCAATCCGGTCTCCGGCAACCACATATGCGATATCCAGAAGATCGTCACGGACCTCCAGGAGCGAGACTTCCCGCTTCGGTCTGCCAGCTTCTGCGGCGAGCTCGCGCTGCATCTCCACAATTTCGCGGACAAACGGCTGCGCAAACTCGAGCGCCTTGATAAAGTCCTCTTCCGGCAACTGGTCCGCAGCGCCTTCGATCATAACGACTTCGTCCGACGTGCCAACGTAGACCAGGTCCAGGCTGCTATGCTGCCGCTGCGAGTGTGTCGGGTTGACGACAAACTCTCCATCGACTCGCCCGACGCGTACCGCTCCGATCGGACCGGCAAACGGGATATCGGAGACGCAAAGCGCTGCAGATGCGCCGTTGATGCTGAGAATATCGGGGTCATTTTCGCCGTCAGCACTCAGCAGAACGCTGATCACCTGCGTATCGTAGAAATATCCCTTCGGAAATAAAGGCCGCAAAGGACGGTCCGTCATCCGCGATGTCAGGGTTTCTTTCTCGGACGGGCGGCCCTCGCGCTTGAAGTATCCGCCGGGGAATTTACCGGCAGCCGCCGCTTTTTCGCGATAATCCACCGTCAATGGGAAGAAATCCTGCCCTTCTTTCACGGAAGTCGCTGAGACAGCCGCAACAAGGATGATTGTTTCACCTGACCGGACCGTGACGGATCCGTCGGCTAATTTTGCCAGTTTGCCCGTCTCGATCGTGAGATCGGAGGGTCCAATAGTTTTAGAGACTCGTTTTTGCATTGGATGAGCCTCTGACACAAACGATGCGAACAGCCGATGCTCGCAGGTCGGAACTCCGAGAAACTCTCGGAACTCGGACCTAAGACCATGGCCGTCTGCCTCGTTCTCAGAGGCAAAGGTTTACTTACGTAGATTTAATTTCTCAATGACTGACCTGTACCGATCCTGAGAAGTGCGCTTGAGATAATCAAGCAAGCTTCGCCGCGTAGCGACCAGCTTCAGCAAGCCTCGACGCGAAGAGTGATCCTTGCGGAAAACCTTCAGATGCTCAGTCAATTGATTGATTCGACGGGTCAACAACGCGATCTGGACGTCGGCGCTCCCAGTGTCTTTCTCGTGAAGGCGAAATGAAGCCAGATCGATGTTCTCAGTCGATGCCATACATTTAAAAAGAGGCAGAACATAGGGGATTACTTCGAACTATCAAGCGATTTTACGCTCGATTCCCAAGTGCCGCCAAATCGTCTGCCAATTCACCGAACGTCTTCGTAATCAACTTCTCACCAAGGGTGTTGATATTAATTTCGATCCCAAGCTTTTCCTCGAGATGGAGTACGAACTCGACCAAGTCGAGGCTCTGCTGAATCACCTCACCAGCTTTCAACGACTCCATCTTTTCCTTCGGAACATTCGGGAAGTTTTCCGCGAAAAATTCCGCCATCGCATCCAGTACTTCTTTCCGATCTACCATATCACCAGTTTACTAGTGTCCTCTCCTCGAAAGCCATGTTATTTCGGGGAGAGCACACCACCTCACTGCCGAACCCCGCCTCCGCACGCCACATGAAATCCCGCACCCATGGTTAGCCATCGGATCGGTTGGCCCGGCTCTGCGCACCGTATTAAATTTTCTAAGATATGCAAGATACTCGCGCTGCTCATGTTCGAGCACAATTTAAAATGATTGAGCGAGGGTTCCAATGCGGACCGGTTCAGTCCGAGCTTTTTTGCGAGGCTGAGGAGCAACAGAATCCCGGCTGGATGAATTGCCCACGCGGCCTCCGGGACTTTTTCGATCTCCAATGTTTTCATCGCCTCGAGCACCTGGCTGCGTACCTGAACTTCAAACTGCTCAAGTTCCGCGATGCCAAACCTGTAGTAATCCGTACCCCAATCCCAGCGGATCAATTCCGTCGCATCACCGCGCCAGGACGACATTTTACCAAGCTCCACTGCTCCTTCGCCCGGTTCATCCGAAACCCACATTCCCGCTGCGCCGTCGCCAAACGTGCAGATACCCTGCCAATTTGCGCGAGCCGTCGATTTCGGATCGATCAGACTCGACGTCGGCTCCATCACCATGATTAAGACGTTACGGAATTCCGGACCGAGATTGTTGACGAGTTGGAGCGTACGCATACTCGCACTGCAGCCACCGTTGCAAATGTCCATCTGAGTCGCGGTTCGGCCTATTAGAGTGCTGAGCCGCTGGCTCATCCGTTCTGCCATTCCCGGCAGCAACAACCCTTCGCTGGAGACGCCGAAAACGGCATCGAACGGTTTTGCCGGAGGCGCCGCTTCGATCTTTTCGGCAATGGCGTTCATCGATTCCTGAATGGAACTGGCGAACGCCTCCGCGTGGGCCGTAAATGAATCGAGCCAGAGGTACCTGTGTGCCTGGACATACCGCGCACGATTCCCGATCAGGAGCAGTCGGACAAAATCATACAGCGATTGCTTCTCAGAATCGTCGGCTTCCAACGTCTGAAATCTCTCCGAAATCAAACTCAGCAATTCCTGATTGCTAAAGCGGGTCCCGACCAGGGGCGCGTATATTGCACGAATGTAACGACTCACAGGAACAATGGGCGCATCCTAGCATAGTAACGCAAGCTTTGTCGCACACATTTTAAGTTCCAACCCACCACTCCTCGAGGAGATCTTTCGGGATCTCTTTCAAAAATCGTGACGGACGCTGGAGCCGATTGTCGACTGATGCGTTTGCCCAATAAGAGGGAAATGTCAGATAAAGCTGGTTCTGGGCGCGCGTACACGCGACATAGAAAAGTCGGCGTTCCTCCTCAACTGTATCCGCAGATTCAAACGAGCGCGAACTTGGGAACATGCCGTCGGCAAGCCAAATCAGAAAAACGCCAGACCATTCGAGACCCTTCGCCTGGTGAATAGTGGAAAGGGTAACCTTATCGATTTCATTGCCCACAACACGAGCACCGTCGGAGTCCGCGGTTGACATCAGGGAGAGCTGGCTCAGGAAGTCGACCGGATTCTGGAAACTGCGGGCGAACGATTCAATGGCGGTTAGATCTTCCCGGCGCTGCTCGTGGTTGGCGTATTTCGTTTGGAGGTAATCGCCATATATCGCCTCGAGAATGATGCGAATCATCTGCGCAGGCGGAAGCGGCTGACCATTCGGCGCGATTTCATCGAGCGTATAACAAAGTTGTTGCCACGATTTCGCAGGCTTTTGCCCGATTCGGCATTGACCGAGCCATGTCTCAAAATCGCGCCTCTCGGCCTGCGGAGCCAAAGTAAGCTGCTCCCAAAGCTTATCAGCCGTCTTCGCGGCGACGCCGGGAAGCAACCGGGCAATACGCTTGAAAGCAACCTCATCCGCGGGGTTCACCGCAAATTTCATAAATGCAGCCACGTCCTTGACATGGGCCTGCTCGAAAAATCGCAGACCGCTCGTGATCGCGAACGGAATGCCGGCCCGCGTCAAAGCAAGCTGCACCTCGAGAGACTGAAAGTGCGCGCGGTACAAAACCGCCATCTCGTTCAACTCGACCCCTTCGTGCTGCAATTCCAGGATGCGCTGGGCCACGAACGCCGCCTGTTGATTGTTGTCGTACAACGCGACAAGGGCCGGTTTGACCCCGGCTCCGCCCCGGTGCGCACGCAGCGTTTTGTGGAACTGTTTTCTGTTCTCGCGAATCGAAGCATTCGCGAGCTCGACGATTTCGGGAACGCTCCGGTAATTCGTTTCGATTCGGTAGATCTGCGCGTCCGGGTAGCGCTTCGGAAAGTCGAGGATGTTCTGGTAGTTTGCGCCGCGCCACGAATAAATCGACTGGGCGTCATCTCCGACAACCATGACGCTTCGGTGAAATTTCCCGAGGAGGTCGATTAAGTCCGATTGCAGCCGATTCGTGTCCTGATACTCATCGACGAGAATGAATTGAAAATGGTGCTGATAAAATTCTGCAACGTGTTCATTCTCACGCATTAACTGCATGGTCTTGACGAGCAGATCATCAAAATCGACGACATTCGCCGCCTTCTTTCTTTCCTCGTACTTTCCCCGGAGATAATCGATCTGGTTCGTCAGCGGCTGAAACCGCTTGTATCGCTCGGCGATCACCTGTTGCACGGAGCGATCTGTGTTCAGCGCGAAACTGAACATGTCGCCCAGAATTTCGGCAGTCGGGAACTGGACCTGTTTCTTATCGATCCCTGAGGAATCGATCACCGACGCCAATAAATCTTCCTGGTCCTCACGGTCCATGATTGAGAATCCTGGCCGAAGCCCGATCTCGCCGACATGCCGGCGCAACAGGCGGTTTCCGATTGAATGGAATGTTCCTCCCCAGATAGCGCGCGTCTCCAACGGGACTAATTCGGCGACTCTTGCAAGCATTTCACGCGCTGCTTTGTTCGTGAACGTGAGCAACAGGATGGAGCCAGGCTCAACTCCGTTATCCAGCAACCACGCGACACGATAGGTCAGCGTTCGCGTTTTACCGCTGCCGGCGCCTGCCAGAACCAATGCCGGCCCGGGACCGGACGTAACGGCCGCGTATTGCTGGTCGTTCAATTGAGCGCGATAGTCGATCGCGCTCGAGGTGACCGAAGCGATTTTTTTAAGCTGATATTCGCGACCCATAGCGAGCGCAGAAATCGAAAAGCCTGAGACGCCAACAGTTAACCGGCTTTCTCTTTAATCGCAATCGTCCTCGTTCAGCTCGTATTCTACAGCTGTCCGGAAGATCGAAGATACTCCAGATCAAAGACCGAGGACGAGAACGATTGCGCAACACCGATGCTACCCCCCGAGGTATGCTTCTTTCACGAGATTGTTCGCGCGGAGGTTTGCCGACTCGTCTTCAAGTATGATTCGCCCAGTCTCGAGAACGTATCCGTAATCGGAAACCTCAAGAGCAAGATTCGCATTTTGTTCGACCAGCAGAATCGTGATTCCAAGTTGCTGGTTGACCTCTACGATCTTCGAAAAAATGGTTCTGACTAGGATCGGAGCGATCCCGAGTGATGGTTCATCCAGCATCAGAAACCGCGGCTTGGACATCAATGCCCTGGCAATGGCCAGCATCTGCTGCTCCCCACCGCTCAACGTGCCGCCCATCTGTTTTTCCCGCTCTTTCAGTCGTGGGAAGATTTCGAACATCTGCCCAAAATCTTTTTTTACCTCCGCCGTGCTGTGACGCCGGTAGGCGCCCATCTGAAGATTTTCCAAAACGGTTAAATTCGAAAAGATCATCCGGCCTTCAGGGACCTGCGTTATCCCCTTTCCGACAATCCGATGAGGTGCAAAGTTCGTTATATCCTGTCCCTCGAACAGTATCTTCCCGTGCCGTACGCGAAGCAAACCGGAGACGGCTCGCAATGTCGTAGACTTGCCGGCACCGTTGCTCCCAACCAAAGTCACTATTTTCCCGGCTGGAACAGACAAGGAGATTCGGTGCAGGGCAACAATCGACCCGTACGCGACTTCCAGTTCCCGGATTTCCAGCATTTTCGATTTAAGCACTCAAGACAGGAGACTATCAAGCGCGGAGCCAAGAAGGCAGGAGTCAGGAGTTGCAGAATGGAACAGCAGCTTTCCGGCCTGTGGAGAGGTCGATCCGACGCAAGAACTCGTTCCCGACTCCTGACTTCTGACTCCTCACTCCTGTCCTACTACGCCGGATTCTCCCCCAAATACGCCTCGATAACCTTCGGGTTGCATCGAATCTCTTCCGGCGGCCCCTCCGCTATCTTCACACCGTAATCGAGGACGTAAATCCGCTTGCAGATTCCCATCACAACGCGCATGTCGTGCTCCACAAGGAGAATCGATATTTCAAATCGTTCCCGGACAAACTCTATAAGCTTCATCAGCCCACTCTTTTCCGTCGGAGTCATTCCAGCTGCCGGCTCATCAAGCAACAGCAATTTCGGCTGCGTTGCGAGTGCACGAACGATCTCGAGCCGGCGCTGGGCGCCGTATGGCAGGCTTTTGCACATAACGTCGCTATGCCGGTCGAGATTAAATATTTTCAAAATCTCGAGCGCTCGCTTTTCGATATCGGCTTCTTCACGGATAAACGCCAACCCACCAGTCAATGCATGAACCGGCCCATATTTCAAATGGATATTGAACGCCGCTCGAACGTTGTCGAAAACCGTTAAGGAACCAAATAACCGGATGTTTTGAAAAGTCCGAGCGATACCTCTCGCGGTAATTGCGTATGGCTTCAGACCGTTCAGTCGGTCGCCGCACAGCCGGACATCCCCTTCGGTCGGCTCGTAGACGCCCGTAACCATGTTAAATACCGTTGTTTTGCCGGCCCCGTTTGGGCCGATCAACCCAACGAGTTCTCCATTGTTGATTTCCATTTCGAAACTGGAAACGGCCGTAAGGCCGCCAAAGCGAATCGTGCACTTATCCAGTTTCAAAAGTTCATCCGTCATTAGTGTCCTGTCCCGGAATTAGCATCTCTTTCGCCCGCAGCCGCGGGATCAGTTGGCTGTTTTTTCAAGGCGCCCATTTTTATCCCAAAGAAAGTCATGTTATTTCGAGGACAGGACCCTGGATCTCGAACGTCCGAACCATTTCCTGAACGCGATCCCATCGCCAAACAAACCCTGCGGGCGTGTGAGCATCATGATGATCAACAGCAATGAGTATGGAATCAGTCTGTTTTCCAAAAGCCCTCGATATGCGACGGGAACAAATTGCGTGTGCGCAAGCGAGCGAAGAAACTCAGGCAAAATCGTAAGCAGAATGGCCGCAACAATCACCCCAGCCGTGTTGCCCATGCCGCCCAGAATTACAATCACAACGACATCGACAGATTGATAAAAATTAAAGCCATCCGGAGTAATGTACTGCCTCAAGTGCGCGAAGAGCGCGCCGGCGACTCCGGCGAAGAAGGAGGCTACAACGAAAGCTACCACTTTATAGCGTGTCGTGTTGATGCCCATCGCTTCCGCCGCAACTTCATCGTCACGAACCGTGAGAAATCCGCGTCCATAGGTCGAGTGAACAAGACTGATGACAACGTAGACGCACAGAACCGCAGACCCAAAGGTCCAAAAGAGATTCGTGTAAAGCGGGATTCCATTGAATCCACGTGCTGCGCCCAGGAAGTCCGTGTTCAATATGGCCACACGGATGATTTCACCAAATCCGAGGGTCACGATGGCGAGATAATCCCCTTTTAGCCGCAGTGAAGGAACGCCGACGGCGAACCCGGCAATCGCCGAGAGAACCCCGGCAAACAACAGCGAAAAAAACATGGTGACATTGTTCCCCAGAGGGCTGGAGGAACCGCCTAGAATTCCGAAGACGACCGGGTCCAGATATTTTGACCACGTCGCAGATGTGTATGCGCCGATCGCCATAAACCCGGCATGGCCGAGAGAAAACTGCCCCGTGTATCCGTTCACGAGATTCAGACTTGTGGCAAGGACGATGTTTATGCCTATCGACATGAGAATGTCGTAGTAATACCCGAAGTTCGCCGCGATCTGTTTTTCGGCAAACAGCGAGACGCAAAGGCAGATAACCAATAGTAATGTCAGGCAGATCAGGCGCCGGCTCATACCTTCTCCTGCTCGACACGTCCCAGGATGCCGTTGGGCTTGAAGAGCAGAATTATAATCAAAATAGCAAACGCAATAGCATCCCGCCATTGCGGGAATCCGACGGCAACAACCAGGGTCTCAAGTATCCCGATGATCAACCCACCCAGCGCTGCTCCAGGAATATTTCCGATTCCGCCTAGAACCGCCGCGACGAACGCTTTGATTCCGGGCAAATTTCCCATCAGCGGGTAGATCGACGGGGAATCCATTGAAACCAGGATTCCCGCCGCAGCGGCCAGAGCGGACCCGAGCGCGAACGTGAACGAGATCACGACATCGTTGTTCACCCCCATGATCGAACACGCAGTCGGGTTAAGTGATAGGGCACGCATCGCCAGACCGATCTTGGTCTTCATGACGATGAAATGCAGAATGATTAGCAGAACAATCGTCGCGGCGATGATCGCTACCTGAGTCGTCAGAATTGTGAGGTTACCGAGCCCCTCAATCACGTGAACCGGAATCAACTGCGGGAAGGCCCTCGGCTCCGCTCCAAGCCTGTACTGCGTGAGGTTTTGAATAAATAGGGAAACACCGATCGCCGTGATTAGCACGTTTAACCTCGGTCGGTCCCTTAACGGCCGGTACGCGATCCGCTCAATAAGCACACCGATGCCCGCGCAGATCGCCATCGATAGGAGCATGATGAGGCCCGCGCCCGAGAGAATAAACAAGGCATTTTGGGAGCTGAATGTATCGATTTCGCCAAACTTGAATATGTGCGCAAAAAATGGCGCCAGCAGGAACCCGGCATACGCTCCGAGCATATAAATGTCCCCATGCGCAAAATTGATGAATCGAAGGACGCCGTACACCATCGTGTAGCCCAGAGCGATCAGGGCATAAATAGAACCCAGCGAAATCCCGTTCACCAATTGTTGAACCACCTCTATCAGTCTGTCCATCTAGTGTCCTGTCCCCGAAATACGCATATGTTTCGTTGCGATCAAAATGGGCCGTCGGCAAGGCACTAGGAGGGCGCGTATCTTAAAGGGATACGTAACCGACGAGCAACGCAGCCGCCGGCCCATTTTCATCGCAACCCTCTGGGCCGCGGCCAGTTGGCCGTTTTTCGGCGTTGCTCGCTCCTTACGTATCGATTCAAGATACGCTCGTCGCTCGCGCCTTGAAAAACAGCCAACTGACCTGCGGCGAAACATATGCGTATTTCGGGGACAGGACTCTAGGGGGAAACCTCTTGGACCATCTTCAACGCGCCGTTTTCGATCTTTAATATCACTCCAGGCTTTGCGGCGTTGCGATTTTCGTCAATAGAAATACGCCCCGTCACCCCCTCAAAATCGCGAGTACCCGCCAGGGCGTCCCTGATTTTTTCCGGATCCGTCGATCCGGCTCGTTGCAACGCCTGAGCCATCAAGCGCGCACCGTCATACCAGAGCGCAGCGAGCGCATCCGGAATCGAACCGTACTTTGCGCGATACTCTTGAACGAACTTTTGCACTCTCGGACTAGGATCGTTCGCCGAGAAATGGTCGGTGTAATAGTTCCCGTCCGCGCTCTTTCCAGCGATCTGAATCAGCACCGGACTGTCCCAGCCTTCGCCGCCGACAAATGGACAGGCGATTCCGAGTTGTTTTGCCTGGCGCAGAATCAATGCGGCTTCGGTATAGTAGCCTGGAAGAAAAATCACGTCCGGATGCTCCATTCTCACTTCGGTCAGTTGGGTGCGAAAATTGGTGTCACCGCTGCTATAGGAAAGCTCGGTTAAAATTCTGGCTCCATTCGCGACAAAGTATTGCCGGATCGCTTCCGTCAGACCGACGCTGTAATCTTGTTTGACGTCCGTTATCACGATCGCCTGTTTCGCTTTGAGCTGGTCCAGAGCGAACTTTGCCATGATCCGACCGGTGAACGGATCCACAAAACAACTGCGGAAAATGTAGTTGCCAACTTTCGTAATGGCGACATTTGTCGCCGAAGGGGTCAGCATCGGGATTTTTGCGTCCTGTGCGATGGGCGCCCCTTCCATCGTGGCCGATGAGGTCAAGTCACCGAGGATGGCGGCGACTTTATCCTGTGAAACAAATTTTCGAAAGATCGTCGCCGTTTCCCCCGCTTTGGATCCGTTGTCCTCGACGATAAGATCAATCGGCTGCCCTAGGACGCCGCCGGCGCTGTTGATCTCTCCAACAGCCAGGTCAGCCCCCTGTTTGCTCGACACTCCAAAGGTCGACAACTCGCCTGTCAAACAGGTCACTGCGCCGATTTTGATTTGACCAGCAACGTTCTGAATCCCGCAACCGAGCAGCGTGACGATGCAGAGCGACAGACAAACTCTATTCGCATTCGAAATGGCCGGCATTACTGACACTGTGCGCCCCTCGTCATTCCGTCAGACCCTTTCTCACGATCTGTCACGATCATCAATTCGGATTGATCTTCTCAAAGTATTGAACCGTCTGATTTTTGATTTCCAGAATCACCGCGGGCTTCGATGCGTTCCGCTTAGCATCGATCGTGATATTTCCCGAGACGCCAGGGTACTCCTTCGTCGTTGCGAGTGCGGCGCGAATTGCCGGCGGATCACTCGATCCGGCTCTTCTGATCGCGTCCAGAAGAACATTTGCCGCATCATAGCCAAGGGCTGCAAAATTATCCGGCAGTGTCCCGAACTTTGCGCGGTAGGTCGCGCCAAACTCCTGCACGACCGGGGCCGGATCGCTTGCAGAAAACTGGTTCGAAAAATAACAGCCGTCCGCCGCTTTGCCGGCCACCTGAAGCAACGTCGGATTGTCCCACGCCTCGCAGCCGATGAACGGTATCGTCAGGCCCAGTTGCCGTGCCTGTTTCAAAATGATGCCGACTTCCGGATAGTACCCTGGCACAAAGACGACCTCCGGAGTTGCGGCCTTAATCGATGTCAATTGCGCGCGGAAGTCGGTATCTCCGCTGACGTAGCTTTGCTCACGCACGATCCGACCTGCGCCATTGGTAAAGGTCTCCTTGAAAAAGCCGGTTAATCCGACGCTGTAATCCTGCTTCGTATCCGTCAGCGTCGCGGCGGTTTTCGCGTGCAGATTCTCCAACGCGAACCGCGCCATGAGCCGGCCCTGGAATTCGTCAATGAAGCAGACGCGAAAAATGTAGTCCCCTATCTCGGTCACTTTCGGGTTGGTGGCCAGCGGCGAAACCATTGGAATTTTTGCGGCCTGAGCGATCGGCCCTCCTTCGAGCGTCGCGGAAGAAGTTAGATCACCAATGATTGCGGCCACTCTGTCCTGGGTGACGAACTTTTGGACGATCGTGGCGGTCTCTCCGGGTTTCGACTGGTTGTCTTCTGTCACGAGTGTGATCTTTCGACCAAGCACGCCGCCATTGGCATTCACCCGCTCGATTGCGAGCTGGATACCTTGGTGACAGCTCGCACCGTACTCGCCAATCGCCCCGGTGATCGGGTTGACTTCCCCGATTTTGATCGCCTCCTCCGCGCGCACCTGCGAAAGACCGGCCAGGAACATGATGAAGCAAAGAAAAACCCTCCGGTGCATACGGAGCGAGAGGTTAGCAAGTCGCGTGCGCGCAGCGCAAGTTTGTCGTTTGATCACAAACAAAGCTTGGTTCGTCAAGGACGCGATTAATGCCCGAGGACCCAATTTCGCCAACGCTTCGTAGGGCAAGCTGAGTTCAAGTAGCCAAGAAAGCTGCGGCTCTTTTGGCTGCGGAATGGGCTGCTTCCCGTGCGGAGGATGATCTCGATTATTTCTTACTTCTGCCTTTTGCCTTTTTACTTCTTGCTTCTTACTTCTCCTCTACTGCGCAATCTTCTCTGCGATCTCGAATTTCCCGTCTCTCACCGTCACGATGAGGCCCGGCTTGGAGGCGTTCCGATTTGCGTCGACCGATATCTTTCCGGTCGCGCCGTCGAACCCGGCCGTTTTCGCAAGCGCATCACGTATTTCGTGAGAACCGGCAGAACCCGCCCGTTTGATGGCATCACAGAGAACGGAGGCTGCATCATACCCGAGCGCCGCAAAGGTATCCGGCACTGAGCCGTACTTAGCCTGGTATTTAGTTACGAAATCCTTCACGACAGGCGTCTGGTCATCGGGCGAAAAATGATTCGTAAAATAGCATCCATCAATTGCCTTCCCACCCACCGTCAGCAGCGTCTGGTTTGCCCATCCGTCGCAACCGATAAACGGCATCGTCAGCCCGATTTGCCTCCCTTGCTTAATGATCAACGCCACTTCCTGATAGTAGCCGGGCACATAAATCGCATCAGGCTTTGCGACCCGGATTGACGTCAGCTGAGCACGGAAATCAGTGTCTCCTGTCGAATAACTTTGTTCACCAACGATCGTGCCACCCAGTTTCGTGAATTCGTCTTTAAAGAATTTCTGCAGATCGACGCTGTAATCCTGCTTCACGTCGGTCAGCGCGAATATTCTCGTGGCGTTCAGCTTCTGCCTTGCAAACCGAGCCAGTACACGACCCTGAAATTCATCAAGGAAACAAACGCGAAAAATGAAATCCCCCACCTCGGTGATACGCGGATTAGTCGCTGTCGGTGTGATCATCGGGATTTTGGCTTCCTGAGCGATCGGAGCCGATTCAAGTGTTGCGGACGAAGTCGCATCTCCGAGGATCGCAACGACTTTGTCCTGAGTAATCAGCTTTCG
Organism: uncultured Verrucomicrobiae bacterium; assembly: GCA_963750185.1. Taxonomy (GTDB): domain Bacteria; phylum Verrucomicrobiota; class Verrucomicrobiia; order Chthoniobacterales; family JAFAMB01; genus JAFAMB01. Next base: position 27,031 of record CAVVPV010000017.1, on the reverse strand, counting down.
CACAACGGTCGCACTTTGCCCGGGTTTCGACTGATCGTCTTCGGTCACAAGTTCGATCTGCTGCCCGAGCACCCCCCCGGCCGCATTGACCTGTTCGAATGCCAGCATAATTCCCTGATGGCATCCGATCCCGAATTGGGAAACTCCCCCGCTGAGCGGATCGACTTCACCCACCTTGATCGTCGGTGCAGCCCGGACCCGCACCTCAACTCCGACCAACAGCAGCAACAAAACTAGAAAACGCATAGCGGCCTAGCCTGCATCGCTCCTCCGCCGTAGGCGAAGCGTCCCGCTTTGCTTCCCGGAATCCGAGCAAAGCGGGACGCTTCGCCTACGGCTGCAGGACGGATTCGCTGCTTTTGGAGAGTAGAGTTCAAAAACAGTTTGTTGCGAAGCGAGCGTCCTCGCTCGATTCGCATCAGCTCTTCGGCTCAATCGTTTGGGCGTACTTATACGCTCCATCTTTGATTGTGATTATAACGGCGGATTTCTGAGCGTTCCGGTCCTTTCCGATCGTGATCTTGCCGGAGACCCCCGGAAAATTTTCCGTGTCCTGAATGGCGGCCCGAAGCTTGTCCGGATCAGTGGAGCCGGCGCGCTTGATGGCATCAGCTAGCAACTTCGCCGCATCGTAACCAAGCGCGGCAAAAGCGTCCGGAACCGCGTTGTACTTGGCTTTATATTTCTGTACGAAATCCTGCACCAACGGGGATTTGTCTTCGACAGAGAAATGATTTGAAAAATAAGCCCCTTCAACCGCTTTGCCACCGACCGGAATCAGTGAGGTGCCGTCCCATCCGTCGCCACCCACGAAAGTGGCTTTGATGCCGAATTGGCGCGCCTGCTTGCAGATCAGTGCTGCCTCCGGATAGTAACCGGTGATGATTATCACATCCGGATTGGCCGACTTGATGTCTGTCAGTTGGGCGCGGAAGTCCTTATCACCGGAGCTGTAGCTCTGCTCCTTGACGATCGTCGCACCGTTCTTGACAAGGTAATCTTTCGCGATGTTGGTCAACCCAACGCTGTAGTCCTGCTTCACATCGGTCATGAACGCAACGTTTTTGAGGTTTAGTTTCTCCAAAACGAATCGAGCAATGACAACGGCTTGAAAATCGTCCGTGAAACAAACCCGGAAAATGTAGTCCCCGGTTTGGGTCACCCTTGGATTTGTGGCTGCGGTCGCGATCTGGGGAATTTTTGCTTCCTGGCAGATTGGCGCCGCTTCCAGGCTCTTCGATGACGCCACCTCCCCGATCACCGCCACTACGTGATCCTGGGAGATAAATTTCCGAACAATCGTCGCCGTCTCCCCTTGCTTTGTCTGATTGTCTTCACTGATCAGGTCGATCTTTTTACCGAGTACGCCGCCGGCGGCATTGATCTCTTCGATGGCCATCTTAACACCATTGTCCTGGGAGGTGCCAAAACTGGCATTCTCTCCAGTCATCGAACCAAACTGGCCGACCTTGATCGTGTCTTGTGCGAAAGCCGAGCCTGCAACAGCTAGGAGGAGGCTAAAAACCAGGAGAAACGGGCGCTTCATCATGAGCGCGAGATTATTAGCAATCGAAAGGAAAACTGCAACCGGTTTCGGTGCAAGAAGCGCACGGCGAAGAAGATTCACGACAGAGGCACAGAGACACAGAGGAGATTTGAAGTTCGGGTTTTACGGGCTGTCTGCCTCTGTGCGCGAAGATCTAGCAGGCGGTTGGAGCCTGGAATATTGGTCGCGGCCGGACACCAATCCAAATAAATTTTCTTTCTCCGTGTCTCTGCGCCTCTGTGGTGAATCTTCTTCTCTCGGAAACCGAGATTGACGGAATTTCAGATTCTAATATGGTTCGTCCCTATGGCGGTGATGACTTCCTCCAACGCTCCAGCCAAAAAGTTTTCAAAGAACCCGGCCATCGCGTTTTACCAATCGTCGATCGGAAGAAAAATTGTCGTTGCGGTCACGGCGCTGATCCTCGTCCTGTACATTCTCGGACATCTTCTGGGTAATCTGCAGATCTATCTGGGACAGGACCAAATCAACTTCTACGCAAAATTTCTGCATGATCTTGGGCCGATTCTGTGGGTTATCCGGCTCGTGTTGCTCGCAGCGTTCGTCACGCATATCGTCGCGACAATCCAACTCGCCCATGAAAACCGGCTCGCGAAACCTCACAAATACGCCGTCGCCGCCTACAATCGATCAACTCTCGCATCTCGAACGATGCTCGTGAGCGGATTAATTGTGCTTTGTTTTGTAATTTATCACCTGCTCCAGTTCACGCTCGAGGCGACCGACCCGCGTTTTCACGACCTGCACGATTCGCTTGGCCGTCATGATGTTTACCGGATGCTGATTCTCGGGTTCCAGAATCCGTACGTTTCACTCTTCTATGTACTCGCCCTGTTCCTGTTGACCAACCATCTCTCACACGGTTTGGCGAGCCTGGTTCAAACCCTGGGAATCGATAACCGAAAGGTCTCTGCGACCGTCACGACGGCCGGCCAGACGTTGGCCTGGTTGGTATTCGCCGGCTACGTTTCGATTCCTGCTACGATCCTGTTGGGGATCATTAAGTAACTTTTATGGCAGCGACTCTCGACTCCAAGATTCCTTCCGGACCGCTAGACAAAAAATGGGAGAAACACCGCGGGGAATCGAAGCTGGTTGCTCCGAATAACCGGCCAAAGCTCGATATCATCGTCGTCGGGAGCGGCCTTGCCGGCGGCTCTGCGGCAGCTACCCTGGGTGAACTTGGGTACAACGTGAAGTGTTTCTGTTTCCAGGACTCACCAAGGCGGGCGCACAGCATCGCAGCGCAGGGCGGTATAAATGCTGCCAAGAATTACCAGAATGACGGCGACAGTGTCTTCCGATTGTTCTACGACACGATCAAGGGGGGCGACTTCCGCTCGCGCGAAGCCAATGTTTATCGACTGGCCGAGATCAGCCTCGAGATCATCGACCAGTGCGTGGCCCAAGGTGTACCGTTCGCCCGTGAATACGGCGGCTTACTCGCAAATCGTTCCTTTGGCGGAGTCCAGGTTTCGAGAACTTTTTATGCCCGCGGCCAGACCGGTCAGCAGCTTCTCCTCGGCGCTTATCAGGCTCTCGCGCACGAGATCGCAGCCGGCTCGGTTCAAATGTTTCCGCGAACCGAGATGCTCGATCTCGTCCTTGTGAATGGTCACGCGAAAGGGATCGTGGTTCGAAATCTTTTAACTGGCGAGATCAACGCTCACGCAGCCGACGCCGTCATTCTGGCGACCGGGGGTTACGGGAACGTGTTTTACCTGTCAACGAACGCGAAAGGCTGCAACGTGACGGCCACTTGGCGTGCCCATAAACGCGGTGCGCTGTTTGCCAACCCCTGCTTCACTCAGATCCATCCAACCTGTATTCCCGTCAGCGGAGCGTATCAGGCCAAACTCACTCTGATGTCCGAATCCTTGCGGAACGATGGCCGCGTTTGGGTCCCGAAACAAAAAGGGGACCCGCGACCACCAGGGCAGATCCCCGAATCGGAACGGGACTACTACCTCGAGCGCAAATACCCAAGTTTTGGCAACCTTGTTCCGCGGGATATTGCGTCGCGCAACGCAAAGGAAGTCTGCGACGGAGGCTACGGCGTCGGCCCCGGTGGGTTCGGCGTTTACCTCGACTTTTCCGACGCCATTAAGAAATTCGGAGAGGCCGAAATTCGAGAAAAATACGGCAATCTGTTCGACATGTATCAAAACATCACGGACGAGAATGCCTACAAGGCGCCGATGCGAATTTATCCGGCGGTGCACTACACAATGGGCGGGCTCTGGGTTGATTACAATTTGATGAGCAATATCCCGGGGCTGCATGTGCTTGGCGAAGCAAACTTTTCAGACCACGGAGCGAACCGCCTCGGAGCCAGCGCGTTGATGCAAGGTTTATCGGACGGGTATTTCGTAATTCCGAGCACGATTGCGAATTACCTCGCGACACAACTCGGCAAGAAGGTTTCAGTCGACGCACCGGAGTTCAAGGAGGTTGAAGCCGCGGTCCGAAATCGAGTCCAGAAGCTTCTGTCGATCAAAGGAAAGAAGAGCGTCGCAACCTTTCATCGCGACCTGGGACTGCTTCTCTGGGACAAGTGCGGAATGGCGCGCGATGCCCAGGGACTCCAGGAGGCGATTCAAAAAATCGGAGCCATGCGCGACGAATTCTGGCAGAACGTGAACGTTCTCGGAGACGGCATGGAGCTGAATCAGGCGCTCGAACAGGCCGGACGCGTTGCAGACTTTTTGGAGTTCGCTGAACTGCTGTGCCTGGACGCACTCGACCGAAACGAATCCTGCGGCGGGCACTTCCGACTGGAGCATCAGACCAAGGAGGGTGAGGCGCTGCGCGATGACGAGAACTACTGTAACGTCTCGGCCTGGGAGTACACAGGCGAAAACGCGCAGCCTATCCTCGTGAAGGAGCCGCTTATTTTTGAATACGTGAAACTTTCTCAGAGAAGCTACAAATGAATTTTAAACTAAAGGTTTGGCGGCAACCGAACGCGGCATCGCCGGGCGCCTTTAAGGACTATTCCGCAACGGAAATCCCGTCGGAAGCTTCTGTCCTCGAGATGCTGGATATCGTCAATGAGACCCTCACCGGGAATGGCGAGGAACCGATCGCATTCGATTCCGATTGCCGGGAAGGGATCTGCGGGATGTGTTCGCTCGTGATCAATGGCATCGCGCATGGTCCCGGCAAAGGCACGACTTGCCAGGTCTATATGCGAAAGTTTGCCGACGGTGAGACGATTTGGATTGAACCGTTTCGGGCAACGGCGTTCCCGGCAATCAAGGACCTCATCGTTGACCGGAGCGCATTTGACGAAATCATTGAAGCGGGAGGTTACATTGTCGCACGAACCGGTTCAGCCCCGGAAGCGAATTCGTTGCCGGTGGCAAAACACATCGCCGATCTTTCGATGGAGGCTGCCGCCTGTATCGGATGCGGCGCCTGTGTCGCCGCCTGCCCGAACTCATCTGCGATGCTGTTTGTATCCGCAAAAGTCGCCCATCTCGGGCTCTTGCCGCAAGGCCAGGCTGAAAGGGACAGCCGCGCTCTTCACATGGTCCGAAAAATGGACGAACTCGGGTTTGGCAATTGCCGGAACCACTACGAGTGCGAAGCGATCTGTCCGGCCGAGGTGAGCGCAACGTTTATTTCGCGCCTCAATCGGGACTACGCGGTAGCCTCTGCGAAGGAGTCCCTCGCAGTCTAGGGCGTCCCGCCCAATCGTACTCGTCCTCGTCCTCGAATGCGCGTGTGAAACCGCCGCGCGCGAAGAGTCCGTTTGTAGCATAGGCGTCTCGCCTGTGTCCAAAGTAGCATAGGCGTCTCGCCTGTGTCGGACACTAAGGGTATCGATTGACCGGAGAGCTAACGGGTTCTCCGTCACTCTGCTGCTTGAACACCCGGGACAATTCCTGGCACTTAAGGCCGAAGCGTTACATTTAGCGGATCGTACCTCTGAAGCTCTTGAGGCAATCGAAGAGGCGGAATCACTGGCTGAAAGAGTTGAGCGGCGCGATCACTGTGCCGAACTGCACCGGCTCCGCGGCGTGTTTCTCACGGCTATGGGTGCTGACGAGACGCAAATTGAGGCTTCGTCTTGCGAAGCCATCAGAATCGCAAAGGAGCAGAAGTCGGTTTCGCTGGAGAAACGCGCCGAAGAAACTTACGCAGAATATCGCAGGCGAAAAGCGAGTGGGTCAGGAGGACGTGGATTCCGACTACCTCTTTGCTAATTGCTTGCAACCGGTGACCTTAACGAACGCGTTTGCCGTGGTGATAAATCATGGCGATCCTGGTTGTGTTGTGGATGTCGTCAAGCGGGTTACCGTCCAATACAACAAAATCCGCCAGCTTACCAGTCTCGAGCGTTCCTCGGTCGATTGCGCCGATCACTTCGGAACTTGTTTTCGTTGCGCAAATGAGCGCGTCCATTGGACTGAGACCTGACTGCACCATCAGCTGAAGTTCCCAGTGCTCGGCAAAACCTGGTATTCTGGTTGGCAACGCACCGGAATCAGTTCCCAAGGCGATCTTCACTCCGGCGTCAAACAAAGTCTTGAGGTTCCGCTCACCAATGGCCGCGGCCGCCCGGTTCTTCGGGGTGTTCGGATTTGCCAGCATTTCCTTGGCGTAAAGCGGACTGCGCCAACGCTGCAGCAGGTCCGGATCAACCGCTTGAGTAAAAAAGGGTTCTTCCATCCAGGGCGGATGCTCCGCAAAGACGTAATTCGACTCGTCAAGTTCGAGCGTGGGAATGTAGGCGACTCCCCTAGCCTTCATCATCCCAATCAACTCAGCGTCAACCGGTTGGTCTCTCACGCTGTGGGCCAAGATGTCGATTCCATTGGCAACCAGGGCCTTGGCGTCACTCAGGTAGAACATGTGCGCCGCTACCTTATAGGCGCGCTTATGCGCTTCGTCTATAATCGCATGCGCTCGTACTATGACGGCATCATAGACATCAGGCGACATTTTGGGCGCCGTACCGAACAGATCGTCTACCCACAGCTTGATCATATCCGGATGACGCGAAGCTGATTCAGTCACTTCGGCTCGAGCTTCCTCTGATGTGGCGGGACGATAGATCTGGTCCTCCATCAGCGGGAACGGCGGCGCTCCGCGATTAACTCCAAAGCCCCGGTCGGCCGTGAAGATGTCCGCTCCGTCCAGCTGACCGTGACGCTGTTGTTCTCGCCAAGTATAAAGAACGTCTTTGTTGCATCCAAGCGCCATCACACTCAGGACGCCGTAACGCTCGTACTGCTCAAGTTGATGGCGCACGTTGTCGCGATTGTAGTGGTCGGGCATTGGCCCAAGCGCCCCTTCGCACAAGCCAAGATGACTATGCGCGCTGATCAATCCCGGGATTATCGTTTTGCCCTGGACATTGACGACTTGCGCTCCCTGAGGAATTTGAATCTGGGCCGCCGGACCGATTGCAGTAATCTCGCCTCCGTCAAAAACGATAGCTCCGTTTTCCAGCGGCGCCTTGCCCGTTCCATCAATGATTCGAGCATCGGTCAGTACTGTTGCTGCATCAATTCTCTGTGCAACAAGCAGTGTCAGGAGAACAAAATGAAAAATTGCGCGTTGAATTAATTTAGCCTTTGCTTCCGAAAGTTTGGCTACGTGAAGTTTGGGTATTAAGGGACTTGCAATGGGCACCTTAATAACAAGATATGGCGAATGCTCCGAATGAGATTCTCAAGGAGACTTCTTGGAACCCAAGCTTTTTCCCAATGATTCAAGAATAGACGCCGTAGCGATCAGAACGCGGCGAGTGTCGTGGCTGAGGAGCTTTCGCAACACGGAAACGAGTCCAAGCGGCTCCGGTTTTCTCGCCTCAGCCAAGGCTTCGGGGACGGCGCGCTCGAGGCATTCGAGAAGTTGCGGGTCGAGGCGGTCGGTGATTTTCGCCAGGATCATCGCGTTGCGCATAGCACGGATCACCTCCGGGGTGTTCGCAGTGTCGACCAGGATTTGCAGCACCTTTTCGCTGGAACCAAGTGCGCCCTTGGCTAATTCGAGAATGCCGCGGTCGTGGAGTCCCTGGAGGATATCGCAGACGGCGAGCAAAGCTTCGACATGCTCCTTTGGGACATTTTCCAGCCGTTGATAAAGTACTTCGCGCGGATCGCGTGGCGGAAGTGTGAACAGAATCGGTTCGGCCATAAGCTCTCCTTAGATTTGTTTCGGTGCGCCATGGATGGGTTCGCCTTTGGGCATTTCGTAATCGATCCGTTTCCACTTGCGCTGGACCTCGACGCCCTTTTGTGGCGTCGGATGACCGAAGCGCGAATTGACCCGTGGCAGCGGGTTCTCACCCACGTCGTCCAGCACGACCATCCGCACGGAAGCCTCTTTGTAAGCTGGCGTATGGGTGACGGCGTCGGTGTGGCTGCCGGTTAGGAGATTTACCGGGCTCACGGACGAGTTCATGGGCATGTAAAGTTGCTTTCCGGTCACCCGTTCTGTCACCAGCGCCCGAACGCGAAGCTTACCGTAACGCGAAATGAGCTGGACCCATGTCCCGCTTCGAACACCCCGCTCTTTCGCGAGTTCGGGCGAAATTTCGAGAAAGGTGTCCGGTACCTTTTCGCGGATTCCGTTACTTCGATAGGTGAGGTTGCCCTCGTGAAAATGCTCGAGGATTCGGCCATTGTTGAGGTGCAGGTCAAACTCCTCGTTGGGAGGGTCCGCCGGCGTGGACATGGCAACGGGAAACAATCTCGCTTTGCCGTCGGGAAACGCGAAATTTTTCGTATAAAGCAAAGGCTCATCGCTGCCATCGGCGGCGACGGGCCACTGCAAGGATTTGTAGCCTTCCAATCGCTCATAGGTCACGCCCGCGAAGAGGGGCGTCAGGGACGCGATCTCATCGTAAATCTCGGACGGGCGCTCGTAATTCCATCCTGCGCCCAAGCTGTTGGCGACATCCTGAACGATCTGCCAGTCGGGTCGGCTACCTGAAAACGGCTCGAGCACCTGGTAAAGCCGTTGGATGCGCCGTTCTGTGCTCGTGAACGTACCTTCCTTTTCGAGACTCGCGCTGGCGGGAAAAATCACGTCGGCGAACTGGCACGTCTTGCTGAAGAAGATGTCCTGGGCCACAAAAAATTCAAGCTTGGCGAGCCCGTCCTGAACGTCGTTGGCATTCGCGTCCACCAAGGCGATCTCTTCGCCAAAGAGATACATGGCTTTGAGTTTGCCGGCATGAATCGCGTCGATCATCTCGCGATTATCGAGGCCCTTTGCGCTCGGCAACTTGACCTTCCAGGCCGCTTCAAAACGGGCGCGCACTTCGGGATCGTGAACGTTCTGGTAGCCGGGCAGGTTTACTGGATGAGCGCCATGATCGCCCGCGCCCTGGACGTTGTTGTGGCCGCGCAGCGGATAGGCGCCTGTTCCCGTTCTCATGTAATTTCCGGTCACCAGCAACAAGTTGGAGATCGTGGTAGAGGAATCCGAACCCATACTGTGCTGCGTGATGCCCATCGCCCAAAGAATGCAGACGCCATCGGCCTCCACGATCATGTGGGCAACCTGTTTGAGCAGGTCGACGGTGAGGCCACAGGTCTTCGCCGCAAACTCCATCGTGAACGGCTCGAGACTCTTCCTGTACTCCTCGAGGCCGTTGACCCACTTGGTGAGAAATTCCTTGTTCTCGAGGCCGTTGTCCAGGATGTAGCGTGTGATGGCGCTAATCCAGACGAGGTCAGTTCCAGGCTTTGGCTGAAAAAAGAGATCGGCGCGTTCCGCCATTTCGTGTTTGCGCAAATCGGCTACGACCAGTTTTTGCCCGCGCAACTTGTGGGCCCGCTTGACGCGGGTGGCCAGGACCGGATGGGCCTCCGCCGTATTGCTGGCGATGATGAGAACAAGCCCGGCGTTCTCGATGTCCCGGATCGATCCGGAATCGCCGCCGTAGCCAACGGTGCGGAATAACCCCTCCGTGGCGGGCGCCTGGCAATAGCGGGAGCAATTATCCATGTTGTTCGTGCCGATGACGGCGCGCGCCAGCTTCTGCATGAGGTAGCTTTCCTCATTGGTGCATTTCGAGGATGAGATGAACGCGAGCGCGTCGGGTCCGTTTTTGGCCTTGATTTCGGTGAAGCGGCGCGCCACCAAGGCGAGTGCTTCCTCCCAAGTGGCCTCGCGAAATTTGTCGCCCTCACGGATCAACGGCGTGGTCAGGCGGTCGCTGCTGTTGACAAAATCCCAGCCGAATTTTCCCTTCACGCAGGTGGAGATGCCATTTGTCGGGCCTTCGGCGGGCTCCACCTTCAGGATGTGCCGGCCCCGGGTCCAGACATCGAAGCTGCATCCAACACCGCAATAGGTGCAGACGGTTTTGGTTTTGCGGGTGCGCGATTCGCGCATCGCCGACTCGGCCTCGGAGACTTTCAGGATCATCCCGTAGCCCGTATCGGGCTCGATGCCCTTGATCACGTCGATCATGCCGTTCAGCGCCGGCTTCGGCAGGCCGCTCATGTAACCGGCCTGTCCCAGCATTGATTTTTCCATCAGCGCATTGCAGGGGCAGACGGTCACGCAATGGCCACAAGAGACGCAGCTCGATTCGCCGACCGGTTTGCCGCCGTCCCACAAGACGCGCGGGTGCGGATCCTCCCAATTGATGGAGAGCGTTTCATTCACCTCGACGTTTTGGCACGCCTCCACGCAGCGGGCGCAAAGGAGGCACTGGCTCGGATCGTAGCGGTAAAAGGGATTGGTCGCGTCAACTTCGTACGGTTTGGGCTTGAACGGATATTTCTGATGCTCCACCGCGAGCATCTTTGTCGTGTTATGGACGATGCAATCGCCGTTGTTGTTGTCGCAGACCGTGCAGTAAAGCATGTGGTCTTTGAGCAGACGGTCGAAAGCCTCCCTTTGCGCGGCATCGGCCCGCACCGACTTGGTCTCGATAGTCATGCCCGCAGTGGCACGGGTGGCGCAGGAACGCGCCAGTTGTCCGTTGACCTCGACCAGGCAGGTGTCGCACGTCTGGATAGGGCCGAGCTGGTGATGATAACAGACAGACGGAACATTGGCGTTCCGGCGCAGCAGGAGATCGATGAGAAGTTCGCCTGCCTTTGTTTCAACGGCTTGCCCGTCCAATGTCAGTTTGATTGTCATAAACAATCTCCTTTGTTTCCTGGTAAATTCCCCAGCTACGCAAAAGGCGAAGCGACGAACTCATTGCGGGCTAGGAAGCTCTTAATACAGACGCTGCGCCTCTAGTTTAGAGCCTATTTTAAAATGAATAGCGTACCACAGGAACATGTGTTTGCGTGAACCTTGTTGTGACAAAAGCTCGTGTGCGGGCGCGAATGACGGAAGCGCTGGTGCGCGTTTATGCCGGTAAGCCGGAGGCGACCACAAACACGCCCTTTTGCTCTCGGTCAGCCCGCTTTTTCGCCCAATCGGAAAAAACTGCTAAGACCAAAAGCGGACCTAGAAAAACCAAATGCATCGGTCGCGCTGCGAGCCAAATTGCAATCATCCACCGTGCCGAGGTCATAAAAGCTTCCTGGACTTCTGGCGAGTCTTTCCTTATCGCGGAAGCCCGCCGCTCGATTTCCTCGAAATCAGACTGGCTCGACCTCTTTTTGCCAGATAACATAAGTAAGTCTGCATGGCGGACTGCGCGACGTCCGACATCCAAGAAGTATTGCAGTTCAATAAACCCCCGAGTCTCGGAAGACATCCTGCCCTCTCGGACGGCGATTTGCACGTCATCGGAAACCTTTTGAATTTCGAACCTGCTTTTTAGGACAATGCAGGGGAAGAATACAGCCCAATAGAACCAAAGACAAAGGCCGGTGAATAGCGTAAACAAAAAGGCGATTTGGAGTAGAATGTTCATGGCTTACTTCAGGTCAAGCTCCTTTCGTTTGTCGGGGGGAAGTCATCGGTCCAGCACGTCTCGCTGACGCTCGATTTCTGCTTCATACCGTTTCCTTGTCCAATTAAGCGCTACCACGTAGATACCGCTTCCGAGCAAAAAAAGCAACCATCCTAGACACCACAAACCAAGGAGCAAAAAAGCCCAAAATAAGCTCTCTCAAATCTTTTGAGTCCAGCTTTTTGGACGACTATCGGGAGGGACCCCAAGAAGACTAAACCGCCCAACAGCACCACTGCATAGCCGGAATTAAAGGACGAGGTGACCACTTGCCTAAGAACATCCCAGCCGTTTGTCTGGCGCCCGCCGCTCTTCGGCTTATTTGCCATCTAGCTGACACTAAAGCATACGGAGGCATGGTCGCAAACCAATGGTGACCTTGCGTCTGCGCCGGAAGTTTTCTCGTTTTTCACCAACCACCGCCATGCCCAAGTTCGGGTAACCAGATAGCCGTTGGGTCTTGCGCTGCAGCGCTCAGGGCTGCGAATAAGATGGCGATTATGAGTTTCTTCATGGGGTCAGCTATCTCCCGCTGCCCAGAGGAGTTTGAAAAATTAAGACCACTTTAAGCCAATCACTTGGCGGAATCATGATTTCCTCCCCGATCGTGATCGATGCAGGCTAGGGGCTCGCGCAAGCTACAGGACTTCCAGCTTCTCGGCAGGAATCTGCTCCAGGCTCGCCTTATCGAAGCCCAGGTGCGCCTGCACGATTTCCGCCGGGGTGCGTCGGAGCCATTGATTGAGCGAGACATCCTCCAAGATGTCCGAGGCGAACATCTCCAGGAAGACCACGTCGGTGTTGCCGGTGTTCTCGATATAGTGGCCGGCATTGGAGGGGACGTAGCCGACGTCATTGGCGTGAAAGTCGACAGTGCGGGCATTGTCGACCGGGAAGAAGACGGTCATGCGTCCTTGACCGGCGATCCAGAACTGCCATTCTGCAGCGTTCGGATGCCAATGCAACTCCCGCATCCCTCCTGGCTTGATCGTAATCAGGGCAGCGGCGACATGCTTGGATGCGGGGAAATTTCGCGAATCGACTATGCGGACCTCGCCACCCTTGGTCGCCCTAGTTGGCGCCATCGATTTCAATTTAAAGGTGTATTGATACGGCGAGACGACCGCGCTGCCGCCGATCCCTTCCCGATCCTGGGCCACCGTGTTGGTGGGCACAGTGCCGGGAAAAATATAGAGGCCTTCGGTCGGAAGCTTGGCCAGCGCGCTGCGGTCCAGCCCGAAATTCTTCATCAATACTTCGGGCGGCGTGTGCGCTAGCCACTCCGAGAGCAGCATGGTGCCATCCTCCGAAAAGTTGCCCTGGTTGAACACGAGCAGGAACTCGGTGCCGTCGGGGTCAAGGCCCTGGATCGAATGGGGATTGCCGGCCGGGAAGATCCAGAGGTCGCCCTCGCTGACATCGTCAATGAACATGGTGCCATCGGGGTTCATCACGGTCACGCGGGCATTGCCGTAGAGCACGTAGGCCCATTCATCTGCAGTGTGCCAGTGGAGTTCGCGGTAGCTGCCTGCGGTCAGGCGCATATTGACGCCGGCGAGGTCCTTCGAGGAGGGCAGTTCACGCTGCGTGACCTCGTGGGTCCAACCCCCTTCCTGGACGCGTTTCTTGACAAGGTCGAACGAATACCACAGCGGGACGACATCGCCGTGATCGGTTGGCGGCGGCATGTTCGAATCGGGATTCTCGTCCAGCAGCGGCTTGTTCTCCTGGCCCGGATCGCTGGAGGAGTGATCATGCTCCGCGGCTCGGGTACCAGCCCGTTCTTGCCCATGGAGGGCAGTCACGCCCATCAGCGCCGACGCCGCAAGCGCCCCGGTTTGCAGGAATTTTCTGCGCGAAAAGGCTTCGACGATGAGGTCGTATTGTTTTGCGTTCATAGTCACCTTCTATTTTCATTGTAAACATCGTTTGCGCAATTGAGGCTTACCAGCTGTTCTACAGCCGACAAAACGGTCAGGCGCAATTATTCAGGTGGGTATGTACAGGTTTCTCCACGCGCATATAACTCCGAGAGCCGGAGTTTCGACAGACTCGGACACGCTTGTGCTGCAACTCAAGTACTCAAGTACTCAAGTACTCAAGTACTCAAGAATTCAAGAATCGGTAATCGGTCGGCAGCCCCTAGCCTTCTAGGCTTTCTTGCTTCTAGAGCGCTTGAGTGGACTCGGTGTCGCGCACGAGTTCGGTAGCAGCCTTCGCCAGTTTGGTGTCCGGAAGTATTTTAGCACCGAGCTAAGGCGCGTTCTATGATTCGCAAGAATGGTTCTTATTCACTCGATTGAGGTATCCCGCCCTGATGTCTTCAAGTACTCCTATGATTCGCCCCGCGTTTGCAGGGCGCCCATGATGACAGCAGCCAGGATGACAATCCCACTAACCACACCTTGACTGAAGGGTGATACTCCTATCAACACCATTCCATCCTGCAACGTGGCCATGAAGAGCCCGCCTAACAACGTCCCCAGGATATTGCCACTGCCACCAAACAGACTCGTTCCGCCGATAATAACTGCGGCAATCACGTCGAGCTCCCAACCTTGGGCAACGGCGGCTTGACCCGCCTCAAGTCGGGCGGCGAGAATCAAACCAGCCAACGCAGCAAGCACAGAGCTGATAACAAACACGCCAATCTTTATCTCTGGGACGAAGATCCCGGAGAGCCGCGCCGCCTCCTCATTACCGCCTACGGCGTACACTCCACGGCCCCACGGAGTATTTGCCATGACTACAAACCCGATGAAGTAGACAATGCCCATAAGGATGACTGGGACAGGAACAGGCCCAACTGCTCCGTTACCCAACAATTCGAACCCGGGCGGCAAAGGCGATATCGGGAATCCGCCAGTCAGTAGAAACGCCGCGCTTCTAAGAGCTGTCAGCAGCGCGAGAGAGGAGATAAAACTCGGTATGCGAAGCGTAACACGCAGTATTCCGATGATGAGCCCGGAGAAACTCGCAGCCGCGAGCGTTAGGACTACCGCGAACGGCAATGAAATCTTCCATTGCGCAGTCATCATCGCCAACAAGACCCCAGAGAAAGCTGCCATAGAACCAACACTCAAATCGATCTCCGCGGCTATGATCACCATGGTCATGCCTACGCCGATGATGGCGATCATTGACATCTGGCGCAACATATTGACCAAGTTCCGCTCGGTTAAAAAATTTGGAGCCGCGAGACTCAAATACACGCACATTACGACGTAAGCGATCAACAAATAAAATATGCTGCGCGTTACTGAACTAATGGGGACGCGCTTTTTCCCGCCTTCCACGGGAGGCCTAACAACAGTTTCCATACGTCAGATTCCTGTTGCCGATAGCATGATTTCTTGCATGGATGCCTTATGACTCTCCATCTCACCGACTATCCGGCCGCGGGAAATGGTCAGGATGCGGTGTGAAACGGCGACCACCTCTTCTAATTCCGATGAAGCGAAGATGATCCCAACACCTTCAGTTGCCAACCGGCCGAGTATCGTTAAGATCTGTGCCTTGGCATCAACATCGATACCTCGTGTTGGCTCATCCAAAATCAGAATACGGGGTTTCCGAGCAAGCCACTTTGCAATCACCACTTTTTGTTGATTGCCGCCAGACAGCGCGCGAACCACAGCGTTGCGACCTGAGGATATAATCTGCAGATCTTCAATCAGTCGGTCGACAAGCATCGCTTCGGCCCGCCTATTTAGCAGTCCCATTCGAGTTAAGCGACTGAGCACCGTTAAAACAATATTCTCGCGAACGGTCGAGCCGAGAACCAGACCCTGCGACTTACGATCCTCTGGTGTGAGACCAATACCCAGGCGCCGCATCCGAGACGGAGTGGGTTTACGAACATTGATGCCAGCTATATGGATTTCGCCAGAATCAATTCGGTCACGCCCAAAGATCGCCCTGACAAGCTCTGTACGTCCGGCACCAACCAATCCAGCTAGTCCGAGAATTTCGCCTTCATGCAGCTCGAACGACACGTCATTCAGAACTCCCCGACGGCAAAGATGTCGTACCGACAACACAACGCGATCTCGGGCCTCTGGTGGGCGAACGTCGGTTTGTGTAAGTTCCCTCCCTAGCATCAACCGTACTATCCCGGTCCGATCCATTTTTCCTCTTTCGGATGTTCCGACGGTGCGCCCGTCTCGAAGAACGGTAATTGTGTCAGCAACTTGCTCCACTTCCGCTAGCCGGTGGGAAATGAATATAATGGTTACGCCACTATTCGCTAAGGCTTTTACGATATTCAATAACCGGTCTCCGTCCTGGCTCGAGAGCGATGATGTTGGTTCGTCCATTACCAAGATCCGCGGCCCGCGCGAGAGTGCCTTAGCGATCTCGACATGCTGCTGTTGTGCGACGCTCAAATTCCCTACCCGACCTCGTGGATCTATTTCACTGTTTAGATTTCCGAGGATCTTTATCGCTTCTCGTCGCAGATTGTTCCACTGGATATTCCAGAAGCCACCGTCGACCCGCCACCTGCCGAGGAAAATGTTTTCGGCAACACTAAGTGTTGGCACGAGACTGAGCTCCTGATGGACAATGGCGATGCCTGCAGCGATTGCAGCCTGAGGCGTGGCCAGTTTAACTTCCTGTCCGCCGATCAAGATCCGGCCCTCGTCGGGTTGATACACACCCCCTAGTATCCTAATTAGCGTACTTTTCCCGGCGCCGTTTTTACCGATTAAGGCATGAATCTCGCCGCTTTGAACGCGCAAATCCACGTGTTCAAGTGCGCGGGCACCGGAAAAGGTTTTGCTAATTCCCTCCATGGCGAGGAGCGGAGGTGCTGCCATAAATGTTTCGGCTTCAGGAGTGATCGGTGACCCGCAACGTTCGCCTTGTGGCTCAATGAGCTAACGCCTCATACTTTGCGACATAAGTTTTGACGTCATCGGGCTTGTCTGCCGTGAACAACTGTAGCGGAACGAGCACTTTCGCCGGCGTCTGTTCGCCTTTGACCTTTGCGATCGCAAACTCCGCGGACTTGTAACCGATACTGTAAGGATCCTGTGTCAATACCGCGATAACGCCGCTCTTGGGGTCCAGGAGCGCACGAGCTACTTGCAGGCTCATGTCCGTACCACAAATTTTCACCGTTCCCTTTCCCGAACGTGCGGCGGTTATCGCGCCGACCAGCCCTCCCTCGTTAGCGGCCCAAATCAGCTGCGTCTCTGGATGACCCTCAAGAATCGTTTCTACCTTATTAGCTGCCTGATCAGGAAACTCGCCTTCTTGCTCGGCAACTATCGAGACACCCGGAACCGTTGTGACTTCTTTAACAAAACCTTCTCGCCGTCGTCGGCCAGCCTCGTACCTGGGAATCGTTATAAGGGCGATCTTGGCGTTGCCACCCATTTTGTCTTTAACGTAGTCAGCTATATACCTGCCCATCTGCGCGCCAAGTTCGGTATTATCCACGCCGACGAACGTCGTCATAATTGGAGAATCGATTGTCGTATTGTAATCCACCAGCTTCACCCCGTTGTCGACAGCACGCTTGAGCGCTGGCACAGAGCTTGTCGGATTCAATGCACTGATAATAATAGCGTCGACGCCCCTAGCAACGAAGTTGTCGACAATTTGGGCCTCCGTATCAACCTCGGCACGTGCATTGCCGACAAGGACTTTCGCACCAGCTTTATCAGCAGCGGCTCTAATTCCGAGTTCGATGGTGCGGAACCATTCCGTTTCTGCAGTCATCTGCACTGCACCTAAGGTGATGTCATTAGCGTAGGTTGACCACATTGGCGCCAGGACCCACGCAGCAAGAGTTAGTAACGGCAAGGCCGCAGCGCTAGCACCTGGAAAAATCCGTAGGAGACTGCAAAACCTCCCAGCGACCCGAACGCCAGCATTGGAAATGTCCCGCAGCGCCAGTATAGCGACCAACACGGGATTTTCTGTAGTTTTCATTTTCTTAGGGAGATTTAGTGACTTTACGGTCGGCTCGACGGAGCTGCACTTTCGTGACGACAACCTCCCATCTTCCGATTCGATAGAATTGAATCTCCAGGGGTATAACTCCACTTCTCCCGCTCAAGCGGAATCCACTGATCAACACCCACGGATGTCTCCGGCACAAGAGCACTGTCTGCAGCTCTAATCGGCATCGCAACTCGTTTTTCTCAGCTCCGAGGAACTGACCAAACCAATGCACGGCCGCGCACCGTCATGGAAATGTTCTATTCCAGCGCCAGTTATGCTTATCATGCCAACCTATCCCCACATCTCCATCAACTGCAGGCACTTCGTGCCAGGCTACTTTCATTTGGTCCCTCCGGGACAGGATACGCTCTTTCGTTGTATGATTTTACTTAACTTAGCGCTTATGGGGGCCGGGAACGCGCCTACTCCGCGGCGACATGCGCTCCCTTTGCCGCAACGGATCGCCTCATCACGAATACCAGGACCGCGAGCACGACGCCAACCACTGCAAAGATCAGGAATGCATCAAAATAAGAAAGTGCCGAAGCCTGTTGCTGACGCAGATTATCGAGGGATCGGAGAGCCATCTGCTGCGCGGCAGCGGGATCGCCGGTTTGCTGAAGGTAGAGAGGCTGCGTATTCGAGAGGTAGGAATTCACGGCAGGATTCAAATTGTCGAGCTGCTCTCCGAGTCGCAGGAGGTGGAACTGTTCACGCCGTTCCGTAATCGTCTGCCCCATCGATGTCCCGACGCTCCCCCCTTCGTTCCGCAACAATGACAACATACCAACTGCGGCGCCTCGCAAAGAGCGCGGAATGTAGAAATAGGCTGCGACGTTCACTGGCGCGAAGACAAGTCCAAGTCCGCCGACCATCACGATTCGAGCCCAAACGACCTGCCATGGTCCAATCTCGAGATTCATCTGGGACA
Organism: uncultured Verrucomicrobiae bacterium; assembly: GCA_963750185.1. Classification (GTDB taxonomy): domain Bacteria; phylum Verrucomicrobiota; class Verrucomicrobiia; order Chthoniobacterales; family JAFAMB01; genus JAFAMB01. The sequence goes on along the minus strand of CAVVPV010000017.1, from coordinate 8,704 downwards.
TCCAGAAATTCCCAACCGCAACAATCACAAGCCCGACTGCTATCAGCCATCGGGCATCCACTCCCCGTGTCAGAAGCACGCCGACAATCACAATCGCCAGAATGGTGAAAAAGCCCGACGGCGATAATACGAGTCCGGCGTGGAACGCGTCGTACCCGAACAGAGATTCGAGCAGGGCCGGCAGCAACGTGCTCGACCCATAAAGAATGCCGAACGAACAAAAAATAATTAGACAGGATATCGCGAAGTTGCGATCCCGCAGCGGCCGAAAATTAACAATCGGTAGCGAGTGGCGTCCCTCCCAAAAGATCAGACCGCCCAGACCGACCACGAAGAGAACACCCAGAACCTGCACTCGCCCGAAAGCGTCATCGAACCAATCCCATTCCTGGCCCTTGCTCAGCAACACCTCCCAGCAGACGATCGTGATGACCAACAGTCCGAGTCCGATCGAATCAAAGTTGAATGGCCCTCGAAGGAGCTCTTTCCGCTGATCGCGCAGATAGTCCGGATCCCGGACCATTGCCCAGCAAAGAGCGAACGCAACCGTCCCGACCGGGAGGTTTATGAGAAAAATCCAGCGCCACGAATATTGGTCGGTGATCCAGCCGCCGAGTGTCGGCCCGAGTACCGGAGCAAGCAGCGCCGCGACACCAAAGAGCGTCTGCGCGGCACCCTGTTTTTCCGGTGGAAAGGAGTCGAGAAGAATTCCCTGACTGCAAGGTTGCAAGCCGCCGCCGGCGAGGCCCTGGAGGACTCGGAACAGAATCAATGCCCCAAGACTATTCGCCATGCCACAGAGCACCGAGCTGATCGTGAAGATCGCTATTGAAATCAGGAAATATGTCCGCCGGCCAAGTCGCGCGGCAAGCCACCCCGAGATTGGCAGGATGACTGCGTTCGCAGCTAAATAGCTCGTAATCACCCACTCGCTATCAGTTACCGCGGACGAGAGGCCTCCGGCGATATAACGTAGCGCCACATTTGCAATTGTGGTGTCCAGAACCTCCATGAAAGTTGGCACCACAACGGCCATCGCCACAAGCCACGGGTTGAACACCCGAGGTCCCGCACCGGCACCCGTTATCGAGGCGGCAGACGACGGAACGCTCATGGCGTAGGCGAGGTTTGGCTGACCGGCAGCGTGGCTCGGTCCTGCAAAAACTGCCCGGCATTCGGACCGGTCGGGGGAGAAGTCAAGTCGACCGTCGGTGTGACGGAAAGCCCGACAAAGAGCGGCGCCTTATCAGGATCGTAGTTCACAATATCAATACGCACCGGCAGGCGCTGCACGACTTTGACAAAGTTGCCGGTCGCATTCTCCGGCGGTAACAACGACAACGTTGAACCTGTCCCATTGGTAAACCCGGAAATTCGCCCTTCGAATGTCCGTTTCCCGCCATACATGTCGAGTTCGAGATCGACACGCTGACCGATCCGCAGATTGCGGAGCTGCGTCTCCTTGAAATTGGCATCTACCCAGATGTCGCGGAGAGATCGAATTGCCATCAGGCTTTGACCCACTTGCACGTTGTTGCCTGGGTTCACATTCCGCCGTGTGATCACTCCGTCGATCTCGGCGACCACCGTGCAGTACCGCAAGTTGAGTTTCGCCTGGTCGAGATCCCGCCGAGCTTGCATCAAGGCGGTTTGAGATTGCTTCAAGCTGGGCGCGTTTCGAATGACACCTTCGTAGATCCGATCGATGTCTCCGGAAGGATCGCGCTTGTAAAACTCCGCAATAGCTTCTTTGGGTGAAAGTTTGTAGGACGATACGGAAACTCCAAGTGACGCAGCCCCCTGATAAAGCACTGCCAACGCCTCGCGGACCGAAGAAAACGTCTGATCAAGATCCGGCGGAACATCCGCGAGACTTGTTCCGTCCGTCGGTTGCGCCGGTAACCCAAGAGCGACACGCGCCTGATAAATGCTCTCGAGCGCCTGAGTGACCTGCGCTGTAGCGACGTCGAGCGTTTCGCGCCTTTGATCATATTCTTCCGGGCTTACCACTTTGGTTTCGAGCAGACGCTTAGTGCGATCAAACTCCGCTTGAGCCAGGACGAGCGTCGCTTTCGCTTGTTCCCAGGTCGCAACGCGTGCACGGATGGTTGCGATCTGGTTGTCCACATCTTCGATCGCCGTAATGAGCTTGAACCGCGCGCTTCTGACCTGTCCTACCAGACTCCGCACATTTGCTTCCGCCACAACAACAGCCGCCTGAGCTGCGTCAACCGCCGCCTGTTTAATGGAGACTTCCACTTGGAACGGCTCCGGATCGAGCTCGACAAGTACGTCCCCTTTCTTGACGCGATTGTTGTCGTCGACGAGAACACGCGCGACTTGCCCGGAAACCCGCGGAGCAACAAATGTGACGTAGCTGTTTACGTACGCGTCGTCTGTTGAAACCGTGTTAAACGCCCTGATTACTTTGGGAATCCCGGAAATCAGCGCGACGCAGACGAGCAGGATAATGACTGGCAATAGCCAGCGGCGTTTCTTCCTCGGCGGCGGGATCACCACCGCCGGCGCATCGCTCTCTAAGGTGTGCGCCGATGCTTGGGGTTTCGTTTCTTCGGTCGGCATTTCTCACCTCGTTGGAGTCCAATTCAATCACGCCGATGCCCCGGCGTCCAGCCGACACTGGCGTCGCGACGGCGACATGCGAAATCGGAAGTTGCGACCACTCCGGACGAAGCTTGGCTTGTAATCTCATTCAGCGTAACAATATGGCGAATTCGGAAGCGGCTCCCCTCCGGCGCTTTTGGCGTGCGATACATACCTTCACGAAAGGAAACAGCGTGCGAAGTTCAGCAGCCATTTCGGGTTGCCTCGCAGTCGTATTTTTCTGGTGAGCAACGCCCATCCCAGGTTCTTTTCTTTCGCCAGAAATCCCAACCACGTTTGTGCATCCGCGATGACCCGCAGGTTGCACGTCCGGTTGAGACCGGTTTCGACTTTGATAGTCCCGGCACGAATGGTCACCGTCGCCTCGACTGGTTCTTTACCAGTGAAGGTAAATTGGTAAACAGCATCCAATTCCCCCGCTCGGTGGCGCTGGAAAGAGAGCGGCAGTCCCCGAAGGAAAGCCGTGATGCTGCGCGGACGCAGCGAATTGCGCACATGCCGCACGGTTTTGTGCGGATAACGTTTTTGGACGTGCATCTCAGCGTCGGACCCGGGCACAACGTACACGGGTTCTTCTTTTGCCTGCAGCGGCCGTACCACCTCGTCCGTAAATTCTTTTTTCGAGTTCAAATATTCTCCGATAACATCTTCGCCGGCCGGGCACACTGCCATGCAGTACGCCGCTTTGTAGTTCGGCCCGAAACCGAGACTTTGCCACATCGAGACGCTTTCCGAATCCTTGACTCGCCGGCGGTAATCTAGCCGGTTACGGCTTTCGGCAATGGTCTCAACCCAATCGGTGAACCCGCTCATGAATTCGCGGTAGTTATGCGTGTAGCAAGCAGAGAAATTGAATGTCCCATCCGCGCTAATAGCCCCGACCGGGCAAGCCGCAACGCATAACTTGCATTCTAAACAAGGATTGTAATCCAACTCCCGGGAATACTCGCTGATTTCTGCCGCCAGCAGAACGGTGCCTAAAAGAATGAAGTTACCGAACCGCGGGTGAATCACATTGCGATGAATTCCCATGCGTCCCAAACCAGCAGCAACCGCTACCGGCTTATGCGCAACCTCCCACATCCGGTCCGTCCCCCACCTGTCTGCCTCCATGGGAAACGCCATGGGCGGGTTCAACGCCCGGATTCCGGAACGTTCCAACGCGGCGGTGATGCTCCGCGCCACCTTATTCACTTCATCGCCCGCATGATGGAACTCGTTATTGGCTATCGATCGGGCAGGACTGCGAACATTGTTTCGATTCATCCGGACGACGAAGCTAATTAAGCTCCTGGTACGGGGAAACGCCCGTTCAATGCGCGCCCATTCGTCCCCGAGCGACGCTCGACCTAACTCGACGAAGCCAACGTCATCCGCGCCCGCTTCGAGGCACAATTTCCGCAACCAATCCGTGTCTAGAGGCTCGGAAATCGGCGGCGCGACCGGCCTGGCTCGAAACGCTTTGATAGTTGGATGTTCGTTAACAGGTGTGTTCATAGGTGATCCTGGTGTGCATATACACTTCCGTTACAAAATTGATCCTTTGGATAATTCAATTTCAGCGATCTTTTAGTTTCGCGGCGGCTTGCTCAAGATCGATAAGTATCGCCGACCAACGTTTCTCCCCAAGCGTTGCCACCACTTTTTTCTGAACCGAACGCCATCCCGGAAGCATCTTGGACAATGCTGCTCGACCTTTGGCGGTGATCGCGAGCTCTACGTGGCCACCTTGCCCGCCACCGCTGATCTGTATCAGTCCCTCGCGCTGCAACGGGCGAAGATTCCGCACCAGGGTCGTGCGCTCCATTCCTAGCCAGTCGCTCAACTCCGCCATGCTCCAGCCGCTTCTGGCCTGTAGCGCGCTAAGGATAGGCGTTTGGGTGACCCGGACGCCATACTTGCGCAGTTCTGCATCAAAACACTGGGTAATGACTCGGGTCACGCGCCGCAAATTAAAACAAGTGCAGTTTTCAACAGACGATAAGTCCATGTGGTTTCTGTGCGAATGTGTATATACACATCTATTGGCGGCATTTGTCAAATCCCAATTTTTAATCCCGGACGGATGCGGGACCTCTCCAACCGGTCAGATCCCCCATTGCCGGGATAAGCTGCAGAGACTCTTCTCCCTCTTTTTCACGCCGGCCACTCACAACGACACTCGCGCCTTCTTCCGCGAACGCAATCGCGGTGGCCCGCCCGATTCCCGATGTTCCTCCGGTGATCAGTATGACTTTTCCCGCGAATAGACTCATGTGCGTTTTGGTTTTGGTTTGCGTCCTGAAGATCAATTCTGCAATCCCCACTCGTAATCGCACTCCTTGTCGATTTCACGGGATTATACGCGAGACGCGTATGCTACCGTGCTCGGCGACGTTCGCGCGCGCTTCTGGGTACCCTTCTCCCTTCTTACTTTTTACTTCTTACTTTTTACTTTAATGCGCCGTTGCTTGTTTCTTCGGCGCACTGAAGTTTTTGATCGCGAACGCCAGGGCGACTCCGATGCAAGCCGGCACAACCAATCCCACAAAGCAATCCAGATAGGAGAGCAGCGAAGCCTGCTGATTCAATATCGCGTAGAGTTGCCCCTCCGCACGATTCGCTGCTTCGATGGCCGAATAACCGGCATGCATGAAAACTGAAGCCGCATGCTGAAGCCAGTCTCGATAAACCGAATGATCCGGTGTCAAATGCTGCGCCAGGATGCTTTGATGAAACTGCCCGCGCTGCGCCAGGATCGTGTTCGCAAACGTGATTCCGAAGCTACCCCCTTCGTTTCGGAATAAATTCGTAAGGCTGCTTGCCTTGTTGTTCTTTTCAAGCGGGAGATAGGAATAGGTCACCTGGCTGATCGGAACGATAAGAAACCCGAGCCCGAACCCTTGCAACATACGTGCCTGCGCAAACGTGGCGTAGTCGGCGTTCAGATCAAGGTGAGACAAGTGCCAGACGGCAATTGCCAGCACCGAGAACCCAATGGCGATCAATCGTTTCGCACCCCAGATCGGCGTAAGCCGCACGATCAGCGGAGCCATGCAAACAATGACGATAGCTCCCGGAGTGAGGACCAGACCGGCAGTGGTCGCGTCGTAGTTGTCGAGCGACTGGAGAAGCTGCGGGACCAGCACCGTCGTGCTGAAAAGAATGAACCCGAATAGAAAAAACAGCGCGCATGAGATCCCGAAGTTGCGGTTTCCAAGTAGACTGAGATCAACAACCGGGTCTTTGTGATGCATTTCCCAGATCACGGCGACCACCAGCGATGTCACGGCAATCACCGTAAACGCAGTGATGAACGAGCTTCCAAACCAGTCGTCCTCCTGCCCCTTATCGAGAACGACCTCGAGACACCCGAAACCGATCGCGAGCAGCAGGATACCGACGTAGTCGATTTTGCGCTGGCCGCTGGCCTTGATTCTTCGTCGTTCCTCGGTGAACGCCAGTGGATCCGTCACAAGCCGGCTCGTCAGGAATACTGACAGCGCTCCGACCGGGATATTGATGAAGAAAATCCAGCGCCAGGAGGAGTTATCGGTGATCCAACCACCGAGCGTTGGGCCAAGCGCTGGCGCGAGCACAATCGCCATACTGTAGAGACCGAACGCCGCCGCACGCTTTTCGGCCGGGAACGTGTCCACCAGCATCGCTTGTTCGGAAGGCGCTAATCCACCGCCGGCAATCCCTTGAAGTACGCGAAAGAATATCAGAAGTCCGAGGTTCGGCGCGATGCCGCAAAAAAACGAGCTCACGGTAAAGAGGGCCACACAGGCCATGTAGTAGTTCTTTCGCCCAAACACGCGGCTCAACCAGGCACTGAGCGGAAGAACAACCGCGTTCGCCACCAGATAGCTGGTCAGTACCCAGGTCGCTTCATCGAGACTGGTCCCAAGCCCGCCGGCAATGTGCGGGAGCGACACGTTCGCGATGCTGGTGTCCAGCAATTCCATGAACGTCGCAAGAGTGAGAGTCAAACCGATCCACCATGGATTCACGGAACGCCCGCTTGGAGTGATTGCGTGGGTCATAGATTCCTTTAAGCAATCGTCGTTGACTCGCGTCGGCGGTTAGGCGTGGTAAGACTACTTGGCACCGGAGGCGACACCAAGAACCGCAGGAGCGAGAGGCGCGGCACGCAAGCTTCGGTCGCCGGCTGGACTGCGCAGGTCAACCTCGGGCTCAACCGATTCCCCGGCCCAGAGGCGCTCCAGTTCGGATTCCGGTTCATCGAAAACAATCTTTACCGGCACCCGCTGCACGACTTTTACGAAATTGCCCGTAGCGTTCTCCGGAGGCAATAATGTGAATCGGCTACCGGTGCCTACCTGAAAGCTTTCCACATGCGCCTTAAATTCGCGGCCGGGGACCGCATCCACCCGGACCGAAACACTTTGGCCGACTTTCATTCGCTTGAGCTGTGTCTCCTTGAAGTTAGCGACGACCCAGACATCGGGAGGCACAAGCGAGAATAGGGTCTGCCCCGGCTGAACATAATCGCCCGGTTCAACACTCTTTTTCGTCACTCGGCCATCAAAAGGAGCAAAGATCTTTGCGTAAGATAATTGTAGCTCTGATTGTTGCACTTGCACCTCCGCTTGCTTCTCCTGGGCAGCGGCTGTCGCGAATTGCGCCGATGTCAGGTGAATTTCGGCTTCCTGCGAAGTGACTTTCTTTGCAGCGGATTCTACGGCGGCTGCAGCGCTTTTCGACTGGGCGGCCGACGCATCGTACTCTCTGCGGTCAATCACATGCGTCTTGTATAATTGCTCATTGCGCGTGAAATCCGCCTCGGCGTTGTCTGCGGTCGCTCGTGCGCTTGCCAGATCCGCTTTGGCCTCTCCTAAACCGGCTTCAGCGACATTTTTTTGCGCAGCCGCTTCGTCCAGTTTGCTTTTTGCCGATGCCAGATTGGCGTTTGCATTCGCGAGCGCCACTTCGAAATCCCTCGGATCAAGCTCGAGCAAAAGGTCGCCTCGTTTGACCTGGTAGTTGTCGTCAAAATGGACCGCTTTGACATGCGCAGACACTTTTGGGCTGACTTCGATCGCGTGCGCCTCGATCGCTGCGTCGTCGGTCGATTCGTATCCCAAGCTCCGGAGATACCAGTAGGTCGCTCCGGCCACTATCATCCCACCGACGGCCAACAATATCATTTTGCGGCGCGCGAATCGGCTCTGCCTCGGTTTCTTCGTATCGGGCCCAATAACGTGGCCGGCAGAAACCTCGTGTCCTTTGCCTGCGGCATCAAAGTCGACAGGCGATTTTGCGGTGAATGTAGCACTCATAGGAATCAAGCAGTTGGTAGATGAAAAGGGAGTCAGGACCGCTTTCCGCGCCGTTTGAGCTCGGCTATAGCGGCCAGTGAGAATTCGCTGATGTGCGCGGCAATCTGATTGATATCCAGATCTCCCTTCATGAACTCGGGCTTCAATCGCGTGATAATCGGTCGGCACATGACGTAATAAAGGCACTGGCCCATTACGCTCGCGGAGATATACCCAAGTTGTTCCCGCGTGCAGCAATCCTCCGCAAGCTCAAGGAGGGTCGGTCGCAGAAACTCGTCGCGAAACGGTCGAATGTTCTTTTCCACCAGTTCATCGAGTGCTTTGGTCGGATCGGCCATTTCCCGAACGATCAAGCGGCCCTTCCAGGCCGGCTGCGACGGATCCAGTAGTCGCTGCACGAATTGGTGGATCAGTGCTCGAAGACGTTCCCGTGGGTCATTCGGCATATTTGCCATCACATCTCGCCATGCAGAACGAATTGAGCAGGCATCCAGAACGACCCGGGCGTAAAGCTCCGCTTTGTCGCGAAAATGATAGTTCACCGCCGCGACATTCACCCCTGCACGATCAGTAATTGCTCGGATCGTGGCTCCTTCAAATCCCTGTTCAGCGAACACCTCGCCGGCCGCGCCTAAAATCTTGTCGCGCGTCTTCTCTTCACCGGCCTCGCCGGCGGCAACTTTCCTTTCCCGAACGATCATGTCGATATATTTAAACGATTGTTTGAAATAGTCAAATGAAACATTTGTTTCATATGGCTGTTTGATACTTCGCCCGACTTCTCGCGGCATCGCTCT
>CAVVPV010000016.1:0-29670 GCA_963750185.1 uncultured Verrucomicrobiae bacterium | reverse complement strand
AGATGGTTCGTGGGCCTTGAAGAAAATGGCGTAAAGCACAGGCACGACAATCATTGTTAGGAAACACGCAAACGCTAGACCGAACATGATTGTCACGGCCATTGCCGAGAAAAAGGGATCCTGAAGGAGGGGGATCATGCCGAGCACCGTGGTTACCGCGACGAGCATGACCGGCCTCAGCCGGCTTACGCTGCCTGCGACAATCGCTTCGTAAGTCGATTTTCCGAGATCGAATCTTTGTGTACTGAATTCATCTACGAGGACGATGGAGTTTTTAATCTGTTCGCCGGCCAAAGCGATCGCCCCCAGGAGGGCCATGAAACCGAAAGGTTGTCTGGTCAGAAGTAGCCCGGCCGTCACGCCGATGATGGCCAGCGGCACCGTGAGCCAAATCACCATCGTGGCACGGGCCGAGTCGAAGATGCACACGACGATGAGCACCATGAGCGCCACCGCAATCGGGAGCGGCCTGGCCAGGGCTGCGCGAGCATCGCGGGAATCTTCGTATTCACCTCCCCAGTTGAGTGAGTAGCCATGGGGCAATTTGATTTTTTCGATCGCGGGCCGCACGCGGTTGAACAGCTGGCTGGGCAATCCTGTGCGTGGATCAGCGTGGACGGTTATGGTCGGAAACCGGTCGCGGCGCATCACGACGGGGTTTTCCCAGGCGACCTCGGCGCCGACGGTAACCTGGCTGAGAGGAATCATCCGTCCTGCGACCGGGCTCCAGATCTGCAAGCTGTGGATTTGGTTGACATCGCTTCGCTCGGCAAGTGGCGGACGAGCGACGATCGGCAGCAGCCGAGTTTCCTGTGGGTAAACTCCCGTGCCAATGTCTCCCGGCTCGCGATAAAACCCCACGACGCGTCCCTCAAAGCCGGTCTGCAAGGCCTGGGCTACTTCCACCCGGGTGATTCCGTTTCGTAGCGCGGGCTGCTCGAGCAGTTGGGGCTGGACCACTATTTCAGGTTCCCGCCAGTCTTGGCGCACGCACACGGCGCCGCCATCCTCCCGAATGATCTTGACCGCCTCGTCGGCGAGCGCGCGGAGCCGGTCAGGATCGGGGCCGCTGAATCGTGCCTGGATGCGCCCGCCCTGTCCCGGACCCAGGAGGAACTTCTTGGCGATGGCGTTGGCGTTTGGGTGATTCTCGTCAAGGTATTTCTGCACCGCGGCTTGTAGCCCGTCGATCTTCTGCTCGTCATCCACATTGACCAGGAACTCCACGTAGGCTCGGTTTTCACTTTCCGGCGTGTAGACAAGCAGGAAGCGGAGACCGCCGCCTCCGATGAATGACGAGACATGCGTGACGCCGGGCTGGGTCTGGATGAAGCGCTGGACCGTGTCTGCAAACGCCTCCGATTCCCGAATGTGGGTGCCGGCAGGCAGATAGACATCCACCAGAAACTGCGGCCGAGTCGCGGGCGGGAAAAAGCTCTGCGTAACCAGGCGGAATCCGGAGACCGCCGCGAAAAACATTCCAATCGTAAGAGCCAGTACCACCCAACGGAAGCGGAGTGAAATCACAAGGAACCGTCGGTAACCAACGTAAAGCCAGCCCGCATACGGATCACGCTTAGCCGCCGCCGCATTCGGTTTGAAAAGGAGGTAACCCAGGAGCGGTGTGAACGTAATTGCAGCGACCCAGCTGATAGCCAGGGAAATGAAGATGACCCAGAAAAGGGAATTGCAATACTCACCCGTGTTGTCCTCTGAAAGGCCGATCGCCGCAAAGGCGATCACGGCAATGCCGGTTGCACCGAAGAGCGGCCACTGGCACTGCGAGACCACTTCGCGGATCACCGGAATCTTGTCTTCGCCTCCCTCAATGCGGACTTTCATCCCCTCAGTGATGACGATCGCATTATCGGTGAGCATGCAGAGCGCGATGATAAAAGCGCCAAGGGAAATACGCTCCAGCAGGATGTTGGCAAAATACATGACCACGATCGTTGCCAGTATCGTCAAGAGCAACACAATGCCGATCATCGCCCCGGCTCGCAGACCCATCGCGAATAGAAGCACCACAAACACGATGCTGACTGCTTTAATCAGGTTGAAAACGAAGGCGTTGGTGGCGATCGTCACCGCCTCGGACTGAAAGTTGATTTGGCCGATCTCGATCCCAATCGGCTGATCGCGCTTCAAATCCTGCAGCTTCCGCCGTACTTTGTCACCCATCGTTACAACGTTGCCGCCCTGCACCGTCGAAATCCCCAAGCCAATGGCCGGCTTGCCGTCTAACTTAAACAATCGACCCGGCGGCTCCTCGTCGCCGCGCTCCAGCGTGGCTACGTCCCGAAGGAGGAGCTGCCGGCCGGTACGATCCGATCCGATCGCCAGATCGAGCATATCCTCGGCCGATCGAAAGCCACCGGTCGGATCCAGCGCAGGATACTCGGTGCCGATGCGCACGCGCCCGCCGTCGGCGACGACATTCTTCGCTTGAAGCTGGGCGTAGATTTGATCTTCGTTGATTCCAAGCTGCGCAAGGCGCTGCCGTGAGATTTCGAGAAAGACCGTCTCCTGTTGCTCGGCGAAAAGCTCGACATTCTTCACATCCTTGACGGTCTGGAGCTCGCGGCGAAGAAACTCGGAGTAGCGGCGTAGCTCTGGATAGGAGAAGCCCTCTCCGGTGATGGCAAGAAAGATACCGTAGACGTCCCCGAAGTCATCGATCACGACTGATTGGCCGCGCGCCGAGGGGGGCAGTCGGGGTTGGACGTCGGCAATTTTGCGGCGGAGTTCATCCCAGACCTGCGGGATCGTATTCCGGTGGTATTGGTCCTGGATGACGACACGGACGACCGACCGGCCCCGAGTGGACTCCGACTCAACGCGCTTGAGCTGACCGAGCTGCTGACAAGCGCTTTCGATCGGGTTGGTGATCTCCTTGGCGACCTCTTGCGCGCTGGCCCCGGGGTAGGGCGTGACAATGAGCGCCTCCTTGATTGTGAATTCGGGATCTTCGAGTCGCCCGATATTCAGATAGGACCATACGCCGCCCAGGAGGATGAGAAGCATGAAGAAAAAGACGACCCGCTTATTTTCGACAGAAGCGACGCCAAGATTCATGGCCGGTTACCCTCAAGTCCGTCTCCTAGATCACGCACTTTCATTCCCTCGCGGAGGAACGAAACTCCCGCCACGGCGACGCGGTCCCCTGGCTGGAGTCCTTCCAGGATTACGATACTGTCGCCGGTGACCGAGCCGGTCTTTACGGGACGACGCTCCACGTTCCCGTCCGGCCCGATTGCCCATGCCACTTCCGCTCCCGTACTCTCTTTCATTATCGCGGTGATTGGCACCGAAATCTGGTCCTCCAGGATACTGGCGCGGCGATACGTTAGAGTGACGGTGCCGGTCATGCCAGGCAGTAGATTCAGGCCGGGAGGCGCCTTCATGCGAACGCGGACCGTGAATGTTTGCGTAACCGGGTCGGCTCGCTGCGCGATCTCCTTGATATGCACTGGAAACAGGAGTCCGGGCGCGGCATTGAAGCTCGCGAGCATCTGCACGATATCAGCCGAGCGTAGGTCGGCGGCCATGACAGTCTCCGGGACATCTACGGCGATATCGATCTCGTCGACGTCCTGAAAAATTACAACCCGCTCGTTTGCGCGGACGTTCTGCCCCTGTTCGACGAACCTCTGGGCGATAACGCCGTCGTAGGGCGCGCGCAAAGTAGAGTCCTCGAGCTGGAGATTCGCCTCCACCACCTGGGCTTCGAGACCACTGACCTCGGCCTCCTTGGCCAGGATATCTTCTTCGCGCGCGATCGTTCCTTGCTCGAGCGTCTGGCGGGCGGCTTGATAGTTCTGCTGCGCCACGGTGTAGTCGGTTTCGGCGCGGTCAAACTCCGCACGTGAAATAACCCTGTTTCGAAGCAATTGTGTAAAGCGATTGAATTCCGTCCGAGCATTCACCAGCGTCGCCTCGGCTGAGCGCACCTGAGCCTCCAGTCGCAGCCTTTCTTCGGGACGCACGCCCGCGCGCAAAGCCTGGAGATCCGCTCGGGACCGGTCGAGTTGGCCTTGTAGAGCTCTCAGTCGGGCTTGGAATTCATCCTGCCTGAGTTGGGCGATCACCTCATTTTCGGTGACATGCTGCCCCTCCCGGACAAGCAAGCTGACAAGCAAACCGGGCACCTGGAATGCAAGCTCGACCTTGTTCGAGGCTTCAACCCTCCCAGGAAATGAGCGCACGTGTGATTCGGCTCCTTGCGCCACGACCATCGTTTTGACCGGGCGAACTACCTCGGTCGGAGTTGGAGCTTTCGGCGAGCACCCGGAAGCGAGAACGATAAGTAAAAGGATCGCCGCGCTGCGGCCGAAGAAAAGGATCGTCGCGCTGCGGCCGAAGATTACCGACGTCTGTTGTGCCCACGGGCGCCGGAATTCTTCCGTTTCCATACGCAACGAATCCAATTACGCAAAAATACCGACCGGGAAATCATGCAAATTAATTTCCGAAAGTCACACACATATTTTGCAGCTACCCTGCCTTCGAGTTTTCTTGCGTCTAGCATCCCTAATTTGCGACTCTCGTTCCATTGAAGAGCGGAGGGGTTCCGCGGACTGACGGAGCGGTGCAGTCTCGTAAACGGATAAGCGGACCTTCATCGTTCCGCAATGTGATGAAGACCATCCGGGTTTTTGTTTCCTCCCCAGGAGATGTCCGAACGGAACGAACGATAGCGGACCGGCTGATTCGCGTGACCGCGGAAGAGCTGGGAATTCCAGTCAGTGTTCAGTATTCGAATCTTCTGCACGACGCACAACTCCCGCAGTTGCCGAACAGTTCTATCGAAGCGGACAACGGCGAACTGATTCTTTGTCCATACTTTTGGGAATACCAGCGGTTTTCGCCCGAGCTTGGCTATCAGGATCAAATGCCGAATACGGCTCAATTCGATTTGGTCATTTGTATCTTATGGTCGCGCCTTGGCACCAAATTGCATCCCCGTTTTCGGATGCCGGACGGAAGCGAGCCTCAATCTGGGACGGACTTTGAGATTGCCTGGGCGGCGGCGCAGCGCAAAAAGACACCAGGCATTCCAGCGCTGCACGTATATCGCAACCGTAGCCAGCCAAATCCGCCGCTCGATTCGCCGGAAAAACTCGAAGAATTTGTCCGACAATGGAAGTTGCTCCAAGCGTTTTTCGAGTCTTGGCTAAAAGACAGCGAGGGTCAGTACATTGGCGCATTCAACAATTATTATAATCTCGAAGAGTTCGAGCGCCTGTTTCGGGAACATTTCCGGGATTTTCTCTCCACGCGGATTTCCAGCGAACGTCAACGTCAATTGATAGCTCGGCGCAGTCAGGCCCGGCGTTGGAAAGAAAATCCATTCCGTGGACTACAGATTTTCGATTTCGAACACGCGCCCATCTTTCATGGTAGAACAAGAGCGATCGGATCAGTATTGGAGGCCTTGGAAATTCAGTTCAGAGTGCACCGGCCGTTCGTACTGGTCGTGGGTGCAAGCGGTTCGGGAAAGAGCTCCCTGGTGCGGGCGGGAGTGCTCCCGTTATTGACGCAACCAGAAACGATTGAAGGGATCGGACTGTGGCGGCGGGCGGCAACCAGACCCGCAGGGGGCGGAAGCGACGGTGATTGCTTCGATTCCTTGGCAGGCGCGCTGCTGGAGCCCGCAGCGTTGCCGGCCCTGGGAGACCCGGAATCACTTAACGCGACCGGAGATCTGGCGACCGAATTGAGGCAACACCCCGACAGCGCCGCACTCCGGGTCCGGGATGCGCTCGATCACGCTTCGCGTGAGTGGAAAATCCAGCATTCCTATTACCTGGAGGAAAGAGAGCGCCAACTTCGAGGGGCTGGAAGATTGGACGACGCAAATTTGGCTCGCCAGGAGAGGGAGGGGCTTGAGCTTCCGAAAGCCCGATTGGCGTTGGTGGTTGACCAGTTAGAAGAACTGTTCACGACCGGCTTTTCACCGGAGGTTCGGCAGAAGTATATCTCGGCGATTGCTAGTTTGGTACGGACCGGCCGGGTCTTTGTCCTGGCAACGTTGCGAAGTGATTTTTACCCTTGCTATCAGCAGTTTCCGGATCTGATCGAGCTTACCAAGCCGGGTGGAAAAGTCGACCTGCGGCCGCCGACGGGGTATGAGATCGGCAACATGATTCGGCTGCCAGCCGAAGCCGCCGGTTTGCACTTCGAGCAGGAGCAGGGAACGGGTCAACGCCTGGATCAGGCGCTGCGCGAGGCTGCCGCTGCGACACCGGAGTGCTTGCCCTTGCTCGAGCATATTTTATCACTGCTATACGACCAGCAGAGCGCCCGGGGTGATGACTTGCTTCGGTGGTCGGACTATCGCGAATTAGGGGAATTGAGGGGCGCGCTTGCCAAGCACGCCGAAGCGGTATTCAACACGTTACAGCCGCATGAACAGGAGGCGTTTCCTTTGGTGATGCGGTATCTGGTCACGCTCGGTCAGGGCGAAGAGGAAGTACCCAACCGGCGGACGGCGCCTTACCGTGATTTCCTCGCGTCCAAGGGGACGGACGATCATCAAAAGGCCGGTGCGAAAGGGTTTGTAGATTTGTTTATTGAGAAGCGGCTATTCATAGCAGACAGCGATCCGCAGGGAGAGGTTACCGTAAGCGTAGCGCACGAAGCGCTGCTACGGGAATGGCAACGCTTCAAAGAGTGGTTAAGAGAAAACCGCGAGTTCCTGCGGATGCGGGACCGCCTGGATTCCAGCCTCAAGCTCTGGCTGAGCCGGGGAAAACAAAAGGATGATCTGCTCGGACCGGGACTTCCTTTGGCAGAAGGTGAGAAGTTGGTTAGCGACCATGAATCGTCGCTGAGCCGGGAAGAGATTGACTACATCCACGCGAGCGTCTTGGAGCAGAAACAGCGCAAACAGGTCCAAGAGCGTATTCGTTACGCGGTCATGGCGGCGATCGCCGTTCTGGCGATTGTCGCCGGGTTTCAATGGTTTCGCGCTGAGCGCCAGCGCCAGAGCACGGCCCAGGCGTTGAAGTCTGAAGCGCAGGTCACCGCGAAGCTGCAGGAACAGTTGCGGCAGGCGAGTTGGGCGAGCTACAACCAAGCCGAGCGACAATTCCAGTTGGGAGAATGGCGGGAGGGCATCGCTTTCCTTGCGCGCTCGATTAAGTTTGACCCACTAAATCAGGTTGCTTCTGAACGATTCTTCCAGGAGCTAACGGTTCATCGTGAAAAAGCGCTGCCGCCGCTCATCGCCTCCTTTGCGTATCAAGATGCGGTCAAGGACGTGGCGTTCAGTCCCGACGGTGCTCGGATCCTGACCGCAAGCTGGGACAAAACTGCCAAACTCTTGGATGCGGCCTCGGGGAAGCTCATCGTCGCCTTCGCCCATCAGGGTCCGGTTAATTCCGCGTCGTTTAGTCCGGAGGGTGCTCGGATCGTCACGGCAAGCGCGGATCACAGCGCCAAGCTCTGGGATGCCACCTCTGGGAAACTGATCGCCTCGTTTGACCATCAGGATGGGGTCAACTCGGCGGCGTTTAGTCCCGATGGCGCTCGGATCCTGACGGCGAGCGCGGACAAAACTGCGAGGCTCTGGGACGCGGCTACTGGTAAACTGATCGAGTCTTTCAAACATGAGGCTAGTGTGCTCCACGGAGCGTTTAGTCCGGATGGTGCGCGGATCCTGACGACAAGCAAAGACAGAACCGCCAAACTTTGGGATGCGGCCTCGGGCAACCTCATCGCATCCTTTGCCCACCAAGATACGGTCTACGACGCGGTGTTTAGCCCTGACGGTGTTCAGATCCTGACGGCGAGCGGAGACCACACCGCCAAACTTTGGGATGCGGCCTCGGACAAGCTCCTCACCTCCTTCGCCCATCAGGATTTCGTGATGAGCGCGGTGTTCAATCACGACGGTGCCCGGATCCTGACTGCAAGCTGGGACAAGACTGCCAAGCTCTGGGACGCGGTCTCGGGCAAGCTCATCGCCTCGTTTCCTCATCAGGAAAGTGTTGAGCGCGCACTGTTTAGTCCGAACGGTGCTCGGGTTCTGACTGCGAGCTGGGATAAAACCGTCAAAGTCTGGGAGGTGGCCTCGGGCGAGCCCGTCGCATCTTTCGCGCATCAAGAGGGTCTCTATTATGCTGTGTTTAGTCGAGATGGTGCTCGAATTCTCACTGCGAGCGCAGATAAAACCGCTAAGCTCTGGGATACGACCTCAGGGAAGTTGATCGCCTCGTTTGACCATCAGGACGCGGTCAACAATGCAGCGTTTAGTCCCGACGGTGCTCAAATCCTAACGGCGAGCGCGGACAAAACTGCCAAGCTCTGGGATGCAGCCTCAGGCGACCTCGTCGCCTCCTTTGCGCACCAGGATGAGGTAACCAACGCCGGGTTTAGTCCGGACGGCGCTCGGATCCTGACGGCAAGCAAGGACAAGACCGCCAAGCTCTGGGATTCGGCCTCGGGCAAACTGGTCGCCTCCTTTAACCATCAAGATGCGGTCAACGATGCGACGTTCAGTGCCGACGGTGCTCAGATCCTGACGGCGAGTGCCGACAGATCCGCCAAGCTTTGGGATGTGACCTCGGGCAAACTCATCGCTTCCTTAGACCACCAGGATGCGGTCTATCAGGCGGTTTTTAGTCCGGACGGTACTCGGATCCTGACGGCAAGCGCAGATCACAGCGCCAAGCTTTGGGATGCGACCTCGGGCAATCTCGTCGCCTCGTTTGACCATCAGGATGAGGTCTTCCAAGCGGCATTTAGCCCGGACGGTGCCCAGATCCTGACAGCGAGTTTGGACAAAACCGCCAAGCTCTGGGATGCGAGATCGGGCAAGTTACTAGCCGCTTTCGTCCATCAGGCTAGTGTGTACCACGGAGCGTTTAGTCCGGACGGCGCTCGTATCCTTACGGCGAGCGCAGACAACAGTGCCAAGCTCTGGGATGCGGCTTCAGGTAAGCTTATCGCCTCCTTCGACCATCAGGACACTGTTCGATGGGCGGCGTTTAGTCCGAACGGTGCTAGGATCTTGACGGCGAGCTGGGACAAAACAGCTAAACTTTGGGATGACGCGACGCCGGCAGCGCTCGCTCGGCAGGTGAAAGAGTCGGGTGGCGACGCGGCTAGACCAAACTCGTCCGGCTCGATGGCCGGTTCCTCAGCACCGGAAGTCGAATCGCTCTCAGTTATCGCAAGCGGACTCAAATTTTCAGACGACGGCTCGCTTGCAGCGGTCGACGAAGAACGCAGATCGGAGCTGACGAGGCAATTGAAGAACTTAGCGCAAGACCCTGGTGCGAATGGTCGCTTTATACGGTGGTATTTCAGTGCCGGAACTGATCGAACGATCTTTCCGGCAACCGACACCAAAGTTGTTGAGTGGGTGGATAACGCCCTTCTGACGAATCCAAATGTAACCGAACAATGGCTCCGAAACGCTTTGGTTTTCCTACCGGATCACCCATTGCTTCATATTGCACTTGCGGGATTTCAATCTGACTCCAAGCGGGCCGACTTTCTTCGCTCATACGGTTTGGCGCGCCTCCCGAAAAACAGTCTGGCCTGGATGCGCGCCGGCGAGATGCTGCTGGCACAGCACTGTCCCGAACTCGCGCTGGCCGCGGTTGATAACGCGCTCCTCGCCGATCCAAAGGATCTAACCGCTCGGCGTCTTCGACTCAAAGTTCTGGACGCCATGCCGCGATGAGGCAGCTCAAAAAAAACGTTTTTTTTACCGATACTTTACGTATACATAGTAAAAATGGTCGCTGAGAGTTTGTTTGGTCGATTTCCTTCTCTCTCGCTCCGGCCAGAATGAGGCTGAAAGGAGGCTTCAGGTATGAAAAGGCTCGTATGCGCGCTAATTGCGGCTTTCGTTTCAACCGCGGTCGTCGATGGAAATGATGTAGCCAGTGCTTCCGGTGCGCAAACATTGGATCTGGCCCAGAATGGATCAGACGCTCCAGCTCAACAATCGTCTCCTAAGGAGGCGAAAGAAAGTAGGGCAGCCAAAGTAAATGTAGATAGCCAAGGAGTTATCTTGAAGGGGTGCGATGTGGTCGCCTTCTTCAGACAGGGAAAGCCGGTCAAAGGAAATCCTGCAATTGAGAGCACCTATCTGGGCGCCACATACCTTTTTACCTCGTCAGCGGATAAAGCCGATTTTGACAAGGATCCCGCAAAATATGCCCCGCAGTATGGCGGATTCTGTTCCTACGGAGTAGCTCAAGGAGTATTGGTCGATACCGACGGTCCGGACGCGTTCACCGTCTACAAGGGCAAGCTTTATCTCTGCGGGAATGAGGGCGCGTTGAAAGTGTTTAAAAGTGATATTAGCAGCAATATCGAAAAGGCGGATACGAACTGGCTGCAGTTAGCCGGAAAATAGCCTGACCTTCTCACAGGTTTTAAACTTGTGAGGGCGGTTTGCATTGGAGCAGATTCAGAACGGCGACCCCTCCGAGATTATTCTATTCAAACGCTCACCGGCTCTAGAGGCCGCGCGCGGTGGGTGATAAGCCACTCGGCGTTTTCCGAAAGGGCTTCTCTGCCGACAGCAACAACGAGTGATTGGATGTGGGTGACAATTTGTTTTTCAAATGCTTCTTTCTGGTCCTTGTTGGCTTGTTCAGGCCATTTGAAATAGTCATCAAAACGCAAGCCGGCAGCTTGGAAGAGAGAGGCCATGGAGGCGTAATGGCGGATGTGTTCTGCGAAGAAGTTAACTTCCACCCATGCTCCACAGAGAACGCCGCCGGCGAGCGCCAGATATTTAAAAATGCTTCCGAGCTTGTAGGCAGGCGGGAGCCAAGGCACAAATCCTTCCAGGAGATAAACCGTCCCGATCGTGAGAAGGGCCAACGCTCCTATCAGCAGGCTCGTGAGAATCAGGTGTCCGCCTTTACGCGATTGTACTTGCTCCGGGAGAAACATTTTGGGCAACGAAAACAACCAGTTTCGGAATTTGGAAACCAATGGGGCCAACTTGCGAACTTTTTTCCCCTGCTCGGGTCGATCCTTCTGCGCGCTGCGGCCAAGGTGCGGCGCGCTCGCGCGATAGAGCACGGCAAGGATTAAAGCACCCGTGGCAAAAGAGAGAAGGGCAGGCAGGCGCGGCAGGATGGGTGACTCAGTGCGTTGGGCAAAGAAAAAGAAGGCGAAGAGAACGAAACCAGTCCAGAGCAAAACACGAGCGTAACTTGAAAAAAACTCTCGACGCAGGTTAAGATCGTCAATTGCGTTCTTAAAATAAGTGTGCTGTCCGCCGATCCAAGTTTCCCGGACGCTTCGTAACGCTGCGCGTTGATCGTTCAGCGAAAGCCGGCTAAATCGTACGCGGTTCGGTTCGTAGGGAAAGGCGGTCGCGCTGATTACGTTTCTGATCCAGCCCAATTCACCTCGCTGGCGTTGGAGATAGTTGGAGGCGACCGATTCCCCGGTGCCGCAGGCTGTCCAGTAGAACTGCACGCGCAATCCTTCCGCGATGGCGCGGTAATCGTCACAGCGCTCAGCGGCGGCAGTTTTTTTGAAGCAGAAATAAACAAGCCAGGTGGCCAGTGTTAATCCTAAGCCTGTGACGAAGAAGGTTTGCGGCAGCCGCCATACCCCAGCCTTCCCATTCCAGTTGTCTGCCAATGAGAAGAAGAGGGCGGATCCAAAAGCCAGAGCGAATAACGCGCGCTTCAGTCCGGTAAGGTGCGAGTTGTAATGCAAGCTGTAGCCGGCGACGCGGCGCCGGAGCCGGGCAAGCCGATCGAGAGTAGTCTTTAGATGCCCGTCTGCGTTTGGGAGTGCGTGAGTCCTCGGTTCTCCTGCCAGGAAATCGGGAGCTGCTGGGAGCAGCTCGACGAACGCCCTGTCTTCTCGAGCTGGGTCAAGTTGAATGTTCTCTGTGTTGAGCCGTTCCAGACGCTCAGCGACGACTTTGAGGATTGCGTGACCGGTTTTGAGCCAGTCGGGATTGTCGCCCTCTTTCTCGCTGATTCCGGGTGGCCGGCAGTCATAAGGATAAAGCACCTCCAGTGATTTGGCTTCCGCACAACTCCACTTCTCGGCAATTCCGGATGCTCCTTTTGGTTTTCTGGGGGCGTAGACATGAATTACGGGTCCGTTATCAGCCCAGCTCAGCGTCGGCAGAATAGGCAACAGCCCCGGCGTAATTCCTCGGCGTTTCAACTCCGCGATGGCTCGGGCGCCTTGGTTTTCGTTCGGATCCAGCATCGCAGTTTCGGCCTGACCAATGGGTTTGTCAGTCAACGCGATGAGAATATCACTGTAGGCGGCTACGTATTCGCCGGCAGCCGCGTAGCGACGGTCACGCTCTTGTTTGCCGTCGGGACCGGTCACGATGAATTTGTGTTTGGCGCGAAGGGCGTCGTCATCCAGGTCAAGCTCGTCGCGGAGGCGAACAACGAAAGCGTCCTCATCCGGAAACTCAGCGAGAAATTTGCTTGCGGCTTCATCTTTCGTGACGCCATCGCGTTTGAAAGTGGAAGCCTGCAAATATTGATCTTTGAGGAACGGCAGAGGGGCCAGCGCGCGAATAGGCGGATCCATTTCTCGGGCTGCTTCTACGACCCACTGGTCCGCGCCCGGTGCAAGCGAGGAGAGAAGAATGATGGGCGAATTTTTCAGATCAAGACCCGCGCCGAGAGGCCTATCGCTTTCGTTCCTGTTTTGTTTGGCCGGTGAGCCGCGAAGCCAGGTGAAGATGCGTTTCACCTCTGCTTTGACTCGGTCCCGGTAGGCCGGATCAAGGTCCATGTGACCGGTAACGCCAACGACGAAAGCGGGTTTGAAATAATCTGCTGGCATGTGCGGATCGGGGATAGGTGCTAACTTCAAGCCTCTTAGACGAAGGCTCCAGTCTTTTCGGGCTGCGCTAGCACGCAGCTGGTAATGGTAACGGCATTGCAATCGCCCGCAGATTGCAATCAGCGGCAGCTGGCTAACCCGGATTTTTCATTAAAATCCGGGTTGGTGGGCCGAGTTCTCCTTGGCGGGCGCGAGCAATCGACGCGCCTTGGATCTTATCGGTTTGAAGATGGATGAGGCACTCAATAAAAACGACGCCGACGCCTTGGCCGCGCTTTTCACAGAGGATGCGGTTTTGGTGGCAAAGGACGGGATGTTTCTCGGTCGGCAGGCCATCCAGAAAAGGTATGCAGACACGTTCCAGCGATGGCCTATTACCACCTCTAGCGGTCAGGGTTCGAGTTTGAATGCAATCGACAACGCGGTTTGGTCGACCGGAAAATGGTGGAGTACCCGTCAAGGCCAGACCGGTCCGAAGTTCGAGAGAGGCTTCTGGTCAGCGATCTATGTTCGTGAGGGTGACGCTTGGAAGATCCGCCTGTTGACCATTAGCGATGCCCCACAATTCATCTCTTATAGTCCGTGAGCGCGATCCGTGTACGACCCGCAGGTCTTTCGCCTTCATCCCTGAGCGCTAGGCAGAAACAGCTCCAACCCTCTGCACTCCCAACTGAGCTACTTAGCCGGAGGAGCAGAGAACATGGAATGCCGGACTTTCCGCGCGAGCAAATTCTTCATGCACGATCGAATTCGACCGATTCAATTTCACCGAAATGACAGTGAACGTTGAGTTCGATGGGACGACAGCAGACTTCGCAATCTTCAATCGTTGAGAACGTCCCGGACGAAGTGTCGACGACCGTGGTGAAGATAGCTCCGCAGTAAGGGCAAATTACGCGGGACTCTACTTCAAGGTCCATTGCGCAACTTAACCACACTCCGCAGCCACAAAACAGCCTTTTTTTCTCGGCAGGAACATCGGTTTGAGCGAGCGGCGCGTCTTGAGCACCTTCGATGCTCAAGGCAATGCGCCGTTACGCGGTCATTCAACAGCGCCGCCAAGAGTTACGCCACAGAAGGTGCCGCCTCCGCCTCGTCCTGCAGACAAAGCGCACTCAGTTGTCGCCCACATGGCGGGCACGCGGCTCGCGGTCTTCAATGTGGCCGGGCGACGCGATGGTGACGAAAGGGCCGCCCTCGAGCGGTGCTGGTTCGCTGAAGGCCACTTCCGGCATGTCGCTCGGTTTGCCTTCGAGCGGGAAATCCTTGCGCAGGGGGTAATATGGATACCCTTCCCACATCAAGATTCGGCGAAGGTCAGGATGATTCGAAAACCGAATTCCCATCATGTCGTAGATTTCGCGCTCATGCCAATTGGCAGTAGCCCAAAGATGAACAACGGAGGGGACTTCGAGATGATCCTCGGAAGCGCGGGTTTTCAGACGCAGGTGGATGTTCGATTTTAATGAGTACAGCTCGTAAACGACTTGAAAGCGAGGTTCATCGCCGAAATCGTCGACACCGGAGATGTCTGAAAGAAAATCGAACCCGAGTTCTTCCTTCGCGAATTTACAGGCCGGCTCGATTCCATCGAGCGCCAATTCGAGCGTAGATTCTCCGCGAAAATCGGTCCTTTGGACGATCTTGAACTTCTCTTGAAGCTTCGAGACAGCTTCCTCCAGGTTCATGAAAGAACCCCCAGGAGCTCTTTCTTCTGGTCCGAAATCGCTTTCTCGTGGTCGATTTTATGCTGCAGTTTCATTAAACCCTCGAGCAGCGCTTCCGGCCTGGGCGGGCAGCCGCTCACGTAAACGTCGACCGGCAGAAGATGATCGATCCCTTGAAGCACCGCATAGCTGCGGTACATCCCTCCGGACGATGCGCAGGCGCCCATCGCAATGACCCACTTTGGTTCGGGCATCTGATCGTAAATTCGTTTAACGGCGAGCGCCATCTTATATGTCACCGTACCGGCGACAATCATAACGTCGGACTGCCTTGGTGAAAACCGCATCACTTCGGCGCCGAACCGCGCGATATCAAATCGCGAACAGGCCGCGGCCATCATCTCAATCGCGCAACAGGCGAGCCCCATCGGCATGGGCCAAAGAGAATTTTTCCGCATCCAGTTGATGCATGCATCAAGGCGGGAAAAAATGATATTTCCCTCAATCTTAGAATCGTATGCCGCCGGGGCAATCGTTGCCATACAGAAAGATTATGGGTGAGGGCCGCTGAAGCAAGGTATTTCTAGCCCGCGTTTCTGACGGCCCCGTGAAGAAATGAGCACGCCGGGCGTCCGGTCGTAACGGTCGCGATTTCCACAATTGTCGCACTTGCGTTGACGACGGGTCCCGGCTGAATCATACTGCGCTTCCAGATGGGAGCCGGGCTCACTCGCAACTTTTGTATTATCGCGCACATCGACCACGGCAAAACGACTTTGTCGGATCGAATGCTTGAGATGACTGGAACCATCGAAGAGAGGGACAAACAGGATCAGCTGCTCGACTCGATGGACCTGGAACGTGAGCGAGGGATCACGATCAAAGCCCACCCAGTGACGATGAAGTACGTCGCCCAGGATGGGAATACCTACCGGCTGAACCTTCTCGACACTCCTGGGCACGTCGATTTTGCGTACGAAGTCTCGCGGAGTCTCGCCGCGTGTGAAGGGGCTGTCCTGGTCGTTGACGCCGCACAGGGAGTCGAGGCGCAGACAGTCGCGAACGTGCATCTCGCATTGAAACAGAAGCTGACGATCGTTCCAGTGATCAATAAGGTCGACCTCCCGAACGCCGACGTTCCAACGGTCAAAAAGCAGCTCGAAGACATTTTGGCAATTCCCGCCGATGAGGCTGTGCTAGCCAGTGCCAAAACCGGACTGGGAGTCCCGGAAGTCCTCGAAGCCATTGTGCAGCGCATTCCTGCGCCAAAACCGATAGAGGATGGAAAGCTGCGAGCGCTGGTCTTCGATTCTGTATTCGATATTTATCGAGGAGTCGTTGCTTACGCTCGAGTTTTCTCCGGAAGCCTGGTCGCGGGCCAGGCAGTGCAATTGATGAGCACCTCCAATCAGTATGAGATCAAGGAAGTGGGCATATTTATCCCGAAACAGTTTCCCCAACCGAAACTCGAGGCCGGGCACGTCGGATACTTCATTGCCAACATCAAGACGACTGCCGACATCAAAATTGGGGATACACTAACCGACCAGAGAAATCCTGCGCCTGAGCCGCTTCCAGGTTTCCAGGAGCTTCACCCAATGGTGTTCAGCGGGATTTATCCGATTAACACCGCGGACTTCGAACATCTGAAGACCGCGATGGGCAAGCTCCAGATCAACGACTCGGCGTTTGGATATCAGGCAGAGAGTTCGGTTGCGCTTGGCTACGGTTTCCGATGCGGTTTTCTGGGCCTATTGCACATGGAGATAGTGCAGGAGCGGTTGCGGCGCGAGTTCGACATGGACATCATCGCGACCTATCCAAGCGTGGTCTACCATATCCTGAAGACGAACGGGGAGCTTGTGCAGGTCGACAACCCATCGTTCTTGCCTGATCCCAGCGTGATTGAAGAAATTCGGGAGCCGATCGTAAAATGCTTCGTTATGTGCCCAAACGAAAATATCGGCGATATGATGCAGCTCATCATGGAGAAGCGCGGTGACGTCGAGCATACCGAATCGCTCGATACACGCCGGGTGATGCTGACGGCGGTCCTCCCATTGAACGAGATCCTGGTCGATTTCAACGATAAGATTAAATCGCTGACCCACGGCTACGGGTCCATGGACTATGAGCACAGTGGGTATCGCGCGGCGGATCTCGTCAAACTCGACCTGTTAGTCAACGGCGAACCGGTGGACGCTTTTTCAAGCATTGTGCACAGGGCCAAAGCTGAGACACGGGGCCGCCTTCTCGCTGGCAAGCTGAAGGAGGTCATTCCGCAACAATTGTTTCAGGTAGCGATCCAGGCCGCAATCGGCGGCAAAGTGATCGCGCGCGAGAACGTTTCCGCTCTCCGAAAGAACGTGACCGCAAAATGTTACGGCGGCGATATAACGCGCAAACGGAAGCTGCTGGAGAAACAGAAAGAGGGCAAGAAACGGATGAAGTCGATCGGGAGAGTCAATATTCCCCAAGAAGCATTCATCGAAGTCCTCAAAACCAACTGATGTTTACGCCCAAGTTTATCGAAGAGGGGCGGGCCCTGGAAAAGGCCGCGCGCAAAATTATCAACTACCGGAAAGACGTTGCGCAGCAGGACGATCTGGAACGGGTCCACGAGCAACTGCAGGCGCTGACAGAAGCGCTCAAAAAACGATCGGCGGAAGCAGTCCAAAAGGCCGAAAAGAAGCTGTTGCCGGCGCTGAACAAAGTTCAGCCGATCCGGGGGATGAGCTCTATTCGCGAAAACGTGGAGCTCATCATCATCGCAATTGTTTTGGCGATCGGGATTCGGACCTATTACCTGGAGCCGTTCAAGATTCCGACCGGTTCAATGCAGCCGACGCTAAACGGGGTTATCGCTTACCGGACGACGACTCCGGCTCCAAATCTTGCCATCCGTGTGTTCGATTTTCTTAGACTGGGACGCACGTACGCCGATGTCATTTGTGAGGAACCGACAGATCGAATCGAATCCATTTCGCCGGCGAAACCGTATCCATACTGGGATGGGTCCGCAATCCAGATGGCGTCCGGAAGAGTTTACAGAGTTGGTATCGATCCGCGAGCGCTTCAAGAGCAGATGGGAGTAATGCCAGGCCAGAGCTTCAAAAAGGGTGAACCGATTGTCCGTGGTTTCGCGGATCTAGGGGACCAGCTCTTTGTAGATCGGTGCAGTTATAATTTCGTTGGACCGCACAGAGGAGACGTATTTGTCTTTCTTACCAATGGGATTGCCGGAATCGAATCTGAACCCGATTCCGAGGGACAGCATTTTATCAAGCGGCTCGCGGGAATGCCGGGAGACACATTAAGGATCGACCAGCCGAAGTTGTTTATTAACGGCAAGCAAGCCGAAGAAATCGGATTTCGCAGAGTCCAATCGGAACAAAACGGGTACACCGGCTATCGAAATAATCCCACGGATACGGGCTACCTTGGAGATCCGCAGTCAACTGTTACAGTTCCTGCGGGTTCGTATTTCGCTTTAGGCGACAACAGCGCCAACAGTCTCGATAGCCGATACTGGGGTTTTGTTCCTTGGCGAAATGTTGTTGGAAAGGGACTATTCGTTTACTGGCCGTTCACGAGTCATTGGGGATTCGTCCAGTAGGGCTTCCAAATCGGGCGCCGACCCCGAACGCTTTCGGGCTTGATGCGAGACATGTTCGGCCGCGCAGAATCAGCCGAGTAGCATAGGCGTCCCGCGTGTATTCTGTGTTCGACGTCAATGCCTGCGTCCAACGAAAGAGGTACACGCGGGACGCGTATGCTACTGAGCTACACGCGGGACGCGTATGCTACTGAGCTACACGCGGGACGCGTATGCTACTGAGCTACACGCGGGACGCGTATGCTACTGAATTGATTCAGACGCGGCGGAGATTGCATGACGTCGAAGGGTCATGCAATCTCCGGGCTAATCTCCTGTGCACATGGCGAATGTTGAATTCGGTTCTTTCCCGTGGCAGGCCGTCGGTTACCCGATCGCCGCTATTCTCGTGGGCTATCTGGTGCTGTTTTATGCAAATCCCGCTGCGAAGTATTTCCGGGACGGATTCCGGTGCGTGCAGCGTCATCCGCAGATGTGGGTCTGGTTGTCCGGTCTTGGGGTGGCGTACATGACGTTTCAGGTCGTCGAAGATCTAGAGTTCAGCGGAAGATGGTATACGCTTACGAGCATTCTTTATTGGCCGGCATTCGAGCCTCCAGACTGGGGAATGTCGGCGGGTCGGGCGTGGTTGCCGGCCCTCGAGATGCTCGCCGGATTATTCAATCAAGCGGTGGTGAGTTATCCCGTGTCAGCGGTTGCAGCGCTTCTATTCCTCTTGAATTGGCGTGGCTACCAGATGCAGTTTCTCCGCGCCGCAAAGCGCCGAATGGGCAAATGGTGGGTGGCGGTTTACCCCGGCCTGCTTGTTTGTGCGGTTACAGCGCTCTGTAAGCCGATCTTTTCGCTGTCGATTTATGTGCTCAACAAATATTTCGACGGCATTTTATTGCTTCACGCCGGCGCAATCATCGATTGGCTTTCGTTCCAGTTCGAGTACCTGTTCGGGCTTTTAATCCAGATTTATTTGGTGTTGCTGACCTTTGTCTGGATCCGCGGATTGAGCTCCGAACCGGGACGAATCTTTGAATTTGCACTTCAACGCGCGGTCTATGCCGCGAAGTGGGCCGGCGTGGTGTTGCTTTTGACTCTCCTCCTGATCCACTTGCCATTGCTCATCAGTTATTTCTGGATTACGCAGCAAACCGACTACACGAACGCGGCGGTCCAGTATGTCGACCAAACCGCTCGCCCACTGATCGCGGTGGCCTTGATTTTCTTCTGTTCAATCCAGGTCACGTTGATTCTGCATAACGAAACTCTGCGCGATGCAGTGCAGGAGCACGCTCAGTTCGTGCGTTACTTCTGGGCTCGAATAGTCTCGTTTCTATTGCTGGCCGGGTTTCAGCTGTTCGCGATAAGTTCGCTGACTGACCTTGTGGCGGGCGGCTTTCCGAAATATTCAGTGCCCAATCTGCTGTTTGCAGCGTTCTTCACGCTCGGCAGGGCATACCTTGCGGCGTGGTTTCTTGCAACCTGGGTTTGCCTGTACCGGGCCTCAGAACGAGCGCCGAGAGCGGTTCGATTTTAGTCAGGAGTCAGGAATCAGGAATCAGGAATCAGGAGTCAGGAGTCATTGGAGTCATACATTTTGTATTTATTTAGTTGATTCTAATAGATTAGTTTGCTTTCATGGTAGCCATCAAACGCAAACCTCTTCCCCTTCATCTTCAAATTCAGCGCCACCGCGCTAATCCGGTCGGCCTTATCCGCTCTTCCTATCGCGAGAACGGCAAAGTCAAACACTCCACTCACGGTCGCATCACCGGCCTGAGCTTAGAGCAACTCCAATTATTGCAGGCGGCCTTCCGCGGCGATGTCGTGCCCAAGGGCTCCGCAGAGGATTTCCAGATCCGAGCCTCTAGGAATAAGGAGCCAGTAGAGTTGCAGGAGTTGGCCAGGAACTTGGACTGGACCGCGCTCTTTACTCGCGCGAAGAACCCTGGATTCAGAATTCCGGCAGATGAGCGGAAGATCTTCTACGGCAACAACTGGCACGATCAACCAGTGGAAAAACACCGCTCTGTGGGAACTGTCCGGCGTGAAAGGCAAAGTCGATGTAGACCTCCATTGTTATCTGCCGATGGATCGGCTCCTGGAATGAAGCTCCATTAGCACCTTGGCATCCGTGGTCAGGCCAGGATGTCACTTCCTCTACAATGAAATTCTGCATCGTACTTTGAAGGAGCCTACACCCAGAGTGACATCGTCACCATCGCTATAATCGCGATGGCAAGCCGGGTCACGAACAAATGGTGATCGCTTTACTCTGCACCGCTGAGGGCTGACCGCTCGGACTCGAAGTTTTTGCTGGTAACACTGATGACTCCTCCACGGTGCTTGATAAGATCGCGCAATTGCAGCGCCAATACGGATTAAAAGAAATTATCTTTGTCGGTGACCGAGGCATGATTACCAAAGCAGTGGCTGACAAGATCAAGGGGACCGAAGGTCTGCTCACTATCTCGGCATTGACCCATCGCCAGATTGCCGAACTGCTGGAACGCTGACTTCTCACGGCTGAACTTCTTGATGACGAAAAGATCGTTGACTCCTTGATCCTGCTGAGCTCAAGCTGACGCTACTGCTGATGCCGACTCCGCTGACGGCCGAGTGCGACGGCAGACGCGTGAGCGGCTTCTGGAGCGCACCCGCGCAGAACTTGACAAAATAGCCGGCTCAAAACGTCGAGCGAGTGCTAAGACGCTGGGAGCACGCGTCGGCCGGGTACTGGAGCGTTCCAAGATGGGCAAATTCGTCCGCTGGACCTGATTGATGGACGGCTCTCATGGAGCTTTGATCAGGACAAGCTCGCCGCTGAAAAACTGCTTCGACTGCTGTTACATTGCTACTGCTGAGCTGCCCAAAGAGAAGATGACTGCGAGCTAACTCCTCGACTCCTATAAAAAGCTAGGCTTAGTCGAGGAAGCCTTCCGCAGCCTCATGACCCTGCAACTCGAAGTACGGCCGGTCTACCACAAGACCGATGATCGAATCAGAAGTCACGACTTCCTGTGCACGCTGGCCTACTACTTGCAGTGGCATCTCAAGCAGCGGCTTGAACCTTTATTCGCCGCCGACGGCACCCACAAAGATCGACAATGGACAGTGCGCAACGCCATTGAGCGCTTGGTGGCGATTCTTCATGAAAAGATCCAGCCAGACTCTTTGGACATTCTTCAGAACGAGGTTCTTGAAAGTTGAAGGTGGGGCGGTAATGATCTCCTGGATTAAACCCCAGAAATATGACGCACGCAGAACCGTGCGCGCCTGGACGCGAGAATAGATTCATCCTCAGACATCATGGCGATCGACGCTCTCAGGACATGGAACCTTTGCGGTGAATTTGCCGGACCGAATGGCGTTTCGGAGAGAATTCGCGATTTTACTTATCAGTTTCGCCCCGGCTCGTTTTACCGTCTATCGGGACCGGAGTTCGGCGGCAAGCGTCTGTTGCTACAGATGCTAGGGCTAATGCTCCCGCCTGAATCCGGAGAGATCTTCGTCGACGGATCGCTCGTTACCGATCTCGACATCGATCACTTGGCCGATATTCGAAATCGGAAATACGGATTTCTCTTTTCGTCGCCGCTTTTGCTTCCGGCTTTCACCGTGCTCGAGAATGTGGCGATGCCTCTCTTCAAGATCACCCAGGTTAAAGCTGCGGAGGCGAAATTCATTACGGATGAGATACTTGAAATCGTCGGTGTCTCTGGAATTGGCGGAACTTCTGTTGAATATCTGGACTTGTTTCACGAGATGCTGACGGCGTTGGCCAGGGCGCTGGTCCATCATCCGCGCATCTTGATCGCTGAATTGGTCGGAACGAATATGAAGGCAGCTGAGGCCGAAACGTTTCTGGATACCCTTCGCGTGAGTTCCCAGAGGCTTGGTTTGACCGTGATTGCCACGTTCGCGCCCCATGTTTCCTGGGGGCAGGCGGATATTCGCCTCGAAATAGGGGAAGAGGGCGTCGAAGAATTTGAGAGAGGAGATCTTCACCGATGAGTGAAGCGGACGAGATTACGAAGAAGAGCCATTCAAACCTGGCATTCGCGTTTGCTTCGCTGCCTAAGCGAACGCGAGAGGATATCACCACGTTTTACGCATTTTGCCGCCAAGTGGATGATGCCGCCGACGATCCGAACGTCCCGCTGCAGGATCGCCGGCGCTGGCTGCAAGGTTGGCGGCGGTGGCTGGTCGGAACTGCGGATGATGAGCCTGGATTCGCCGCGGACGTGCGGGCGCTCATTGCTCGATACAAGATTGATCCCCAACTTCTTGAAGAGATCCTGCTTGGCGTTGAGATGGATCTCGAACCGGTCCGGTTCGAAAATTTCGAGGCGCTTTACCGATATTGCTACCGGGTGGCGAGCGCGGTTGGATTGGTGAGCATCGAGATTTTCGGGTACAAAAATCCGCAGTGCAAAGAGTACGCACGAAAATTAGGGCTTGCGCTTCAGCTCACGAATATTATTCGCGACGTCGATCGCGATTTGCGGAACGGCGAACGAATATATCTGCCGCTAGGTGAGCTAAGGATGTTCGGGTATTCCGATCGGGCATTGCTGGATCGGGTCTACAACGGTGCTTTTCTCTACCTGATGCAATTTCAGGCTGAACGCGCCCACTCGTTCTTCAGAGAGGCGCAGCGCCTCCTTCCACCGGAAGATCGACGTTCCATGGTCGCCGCTGAAGGGATGCGAGCGATCTACTACGCGTTGCTGCTGCGCATCGAGAAGGATCGATTCCGGATGTTCAAAAAACAGTACCGCCTGACCCGGCTTGAGAAGGGCATCATCCTTGCCGGAAGCATAATTTCCAATTTGCTACGATAGGAAGTCAGGAGTCAGGAGGCAGCAGTCAGGAGGCAGGAGTTCAGTCGCGTCAAGCAAACCCAGAATGTTAGGAAGAGCATGTAATCGAATAGAAGGCAAGACTCGGAAACACAATGCAGGGACCCAGCGGATAAAGAATCCCACCCGGCAAAGGCTGGCCACCAGTCGGAAGCGAACATTGCGTAGTCGTCAGCGATGGCGGCACGAAGCGTTTGGAGCGGGAGCTAAAGCCGTGTGATTGAGCCTCAGCGAGGGGACGAGCAGCCGGAACTCTTAGCCCGAAAGTTCAGGTTAGCACCCTCATATTACCGCAACGGGACTGTGGGTGGAGCCAGCCATACCGGCTGGCTCCACCCGGAGAGTTCAGGAGTTGCAGAACGAGAAGGGGCCTTCCGGTCTGTGGACGGAGATTAATCCGCTTCCATGCGATGCAGATTTCACGGTCGGGCGCATCCTGAACTCCTGACTCCGTCGCTCACCGAAAAAGCAAGCGGCAGGCGAGCACCGAAGCGATCACGCCGACGAGGTCGGCGCACAGTCCGGCCGGAATTGCGTGACGTGTCTTCGTAATCCCCACGGAGCCAAAATAGACCGCGACTACGTAGAATGTCGTTTCGGCGCTGCCGTAGATCGTCGCGGCCATGTAGCTCAGAATATTATCCGGCCCGAACTGCTTAACCAGATCGGTCAGAACTGCGGTTGACCCGCTGCCGCTGAGCGGCCGAACCAGGACCATCGGAACAAGATCCGACGGGAACTGAATCGCATTTAGCACCGGTGACAGAATCTGCTTCACAACATTCAACGCCCCAGAATCCCTGAATACGGCGATAGCGACAAGCATTCCAACGAGATAGGGGATCAGGCGAACTGTGATTCCGAATCCTTCCTTGGCTCCCTCAATGAACTCCGAGTACACCGGGATTCGGCGTCCTGCGGCGTAAACAGGGAAAAAGATCAGCAAAAACGGAATCGCAAGAGGAGAGAGCGCGTTAAAAAAAGTGGCGATTGCCCCTGAAAATCCGAGCCAGGTAGCACCTCGAAACCAATACGGGAACGCATTTGGAACAAAGATGATCACAAAAAAGAGGCAAATCGTTCCCTCGACCCATGGAGCCCAAGGAGCGACCGGCAGACTCACGGTACCCGGTTCGGCCGGTTGCGTTGATGAAGCGGAAGCCGGTGCCGATGCTGCAATTCCGATCTGTCTCTCCCAGCGAAACGGTCCGGCGCGCTGGAGCAGTTTGACTGCAACAATCGCAGAGAGGGTTGCGAAAAATGTTGCGATCAAGGTCGATCCGACAATTCCGGTTGGATTCTTCGAACCATTGATTGCGAGAATATTGACGGCCGTTGCCGGCACGAGCTGGATCGAGCTTGTGTTAATGGCGAGGAACGTGCACATCGCATTGGTTGCGACTCCTTGTTTCGTATTTAGCTCGTTCAATTGACTCATCGCCCGCAGGCCCAGCGGGGTTGCCGCGTTGCTGACCCCGAGCATATTCGCGGCCATATTCATAACAATCGATCCCATCGCCGGATGATCCGGTGGCACATCGGAAAAGAGGCGAACAAGAACAGGTCGGATGAGCTTTGCAAACTGCTGAATCAATCCTGCTTTCTCGGCGAGGCGGACCATTCCAAGCCACAACGTCATGGCGCCGCAGAGAGGTAGCGCAACATCCATCACCGCGGACTTAGCCGCATTCAGCGCGGCCTGGTTAATCGCTGGGAGCTGACCGGTTATGGCAGCCACCAAAACGCCGACTACCAGGAGACCGAGCCAGATCGCATTCAGCATGGAAGACAGACTATTCGGACGCGTTTTTAAAATCCAGCCAGTAGCCTGCGATGGCATTTTCTGGCCGATGTAAGCAAAGCGGGACGCTTTGCCGGGTCCGTAAGAAGCAAAGCGGGACGCTTCGCCTACAAGTGCTGCTGCAGCGTACTTCTTGTCGGTTAACCCGATTTCTGCGATGTGTAAGCCCACCATGAAACTCATCGGGAAGAGGGCGTTAATCACAGGGAGCAGTCAAGGGATCGGACAGGCAATCGCGTTAAGGCTCGCTGAAGAAGGTGCGGACGTTGTGATCGACTATGTCACGCATCCGGAAACCGCCAACGAAACAGTGAAACAGGCGCTGAAGTTCGGGCATCGCGCGATCGCGATACAGGCGAACATCAGCAAGATAGCCGATACGCAGCGGATGGTAAAAGATTCGATCGAAGCGCTCGGCGGATTGGATATTCTCGTCAACAACGCCGGTGTCGAAAGAAGGGCGCCATTCTGGGAGGTTACAGAGGCCGATTATGACCTCGTGCTTGACGTTAATTTAAAAGGCGCCTTTTTTACTACCCAAGCGTTTGTTCAGCATCGTTTGGCTGTGAAACAGCCTGGAAAGATCATTAATGTGAGCTCGGTGCACGAAGAATTACCATTTCCCCACTTTACCTCTTATTGTGCCAGTAAAGGAGGGGTAAAAATGATGATGCGAAATCTCTCGATCGAGTTGGCACCTTACGGCATTACCATCAACAATATTGCGCCTGGTGCGATCGAGACCCCAATCAACACCGCCCTGTTAAACGATCCCGCAGAGCTGAAATCCCTTCTCGACAATATCCCGCTGGCTCGGCTTGGTAAAACTTCCGACGTTTCCGGGGTTGCAGCATTTCTAGCGTCATCGGACGCAGATTATATCACCGGCACGACGATCGTCGTCGATGGCGGATTAACCTGGAACTACAGCGAACAATAAGGAGCCTATGCAACTCGGGATTGTTGGTTTGGGGCGGATGGGCGCAAACATGGCGCGGCGCTTGATGCGCAACAAACATGAGGTTTTCGTTTACGATCTGAAAACGGATTCGGTGACGGCGCTGGCAAAAGAGGGCGCAGTCGGCGCGGCAGATTTTGCAGATTTGGCCGCCAAACTTTCAAAACCCCGGGCTATTTGGCTGATGGTTCCAGCTGGTGAACCCACGGAGCAAACCATCGAAAAGCTTCGACCTCACCTCGAAAGCGGAGATACCATCATCGATGGTGGCAATTCGTTTTATAAGGATGACGTTCGGCGGAGCACTTCCCTCAAGAAAGAGGGCGTTGATTACCTGGACGCGGGCACAAGTGGAGGCGTCTGGGGTATCGATCGTGGCTACTGTCTTATGATCGGCGGCGACGAGGCGGCTGTAAAAAGGCTGGAGCCGATATTTGAAACGCTGGCTCCCGGCCAGGGAGACATCCCACCATCGCCAGGGCGCGAGAAATTCAAGAGCACCGCTGAAAAAGGATTTCTATACTGCGGCCCTTCCGGCGCAGGACATTTTGTCAAAATGATCCACAACGGGATCGAGTACGGGGTCATGCAGGCTTATGCCGAAGGGTTCGACATTTTGCGAGGTGCAGCGTCGGAATCGCTTTCGGACGGGTATCGATACAACTTCAATGCTGCCGACATTGCTGAGCTCTGGCGGCGCGGAAGTGTCGTTGGTTCATGGCTGTTGGATCTCACCGCGATGGCGCTCGCCGAGGATAAGGATTTAACCCAATTTACCGGCTTCGTTCAGGATTCCGGCGAAGGCCGCTGGACAGTCCAGGCCGCGATTGAAGAAGCTGTCTCCGCCGAGGTGTTGACTGCCGCACTCTTTGTACGATTTCGATCCCGGCATGAACATACGTTTGCGGAAAAAGTGTTATCCGCGATGCGGAACAAATTTGGCGGTCACGTCGAAATCTACCCTGGGAACTAACGGAACTAACTGATCGAACTATGGACGCATGTGCAATTCCTCAAGCTGCTGAGCCCTGCGCGCTCGTTATCTTCGGCGCGTCCGGGGATTTAACGAAGCGCAAGCTTCTTCCTTCGCTTTACAACCTCGCGTCGTACCACCTCATGCCTGCCGATTTCAGTATTATCGGCGTGGCGCGCAGGCCGCTTTCGGATGAGGTGTTTCAGGACCAGCTCGGTAAAGATCTGGCGGAACTCGGAACACAGCCGGTCGATCCGAATCTCTGGAGCAGGTTCCGCGATCGGATCTCGTATTGTGCCGGACAGTTCGACGATCCCGAGACCTACGAGAAATTGAAAATAGCGCTGGCCAACTCCGAAAAAAGGCTCAATACCGGAGGCAACGTCGTTTATTATCTCTCGGTACAACCGGACTACTTCGCGATAATCGCAAAGAGATTGTCGGAAGCCGGACTGTTGGAGGAAGGGGACGGGAGATGGCGGCGGGTGATCATCGAAAAGCCGTTTGGGCATGACCTGGCTTCGGCGCGTGCGTTGAACTTGCAACTGACATCGGTCCTGCAGGAAAATCAGATTTATAGAATCGACCACTATCTCGGCAAAGAGACAGCGCAAAACCTGCTCGTATTCCGGCTCGGGAATGCAATTTTCGAACCGGTGTGGAATCGGCGCTACATTGACCATGTCCAGCTCACTGTCGCGGAGTCGATCGGCGTGGAGGGAAGGGGTGCGTTTTATGAGAGCGCGGGTGCGTTCCGCGACGTAATGCAGAATCACATGTTCATGCTTCTAGCACTTGTCGCAATGGAGCCGCCTACTTCGCTCGAAGGTGAAGCAATCCGGAACGAAAAAGTCAAACTTCTGCGGTCAATTCGCCGGACGACACCTGAAGAAGCTCTTGGAAACACGGTTCGCGGCCAATACGGTGAAGGTATGGTTGGCGGTAAGAAGGTGCCGGGATACCGCCAGGAACCGAACGTAAATCCAAACTCCACGGTGGAAACGTTCGCAGCGGTGAAGCTCATGATTGAGAACTGGCGTTGGGCCGGCGTCCCGTTCTATCTCCGTTCCGGGAAACGATTGCCACTGCGAACAACGAAAATCGTGTTCCGCTTCAAGACGCCGCCATTGTCGTTGTTCGCGACCAACGAGGCAGATCCGATCGCGCCGAACTATTTGATCTTCAACATCCAGCCGGACGAGGGGATCACGGTTCAGGTGCGCGCGAAAATCCCGGGCCCGACAATCTGTACCCGGTCGGTTCGGCTGGAATTCGATTACGACCAATTCGGAGATGTCCAGCCAACGACAGGGTACGAAAAACTCCTCTACGACTGCATGGTCGGCGATGCCAGTTTATTCCATCGTACCGACATGGTTGAAGCAGCATGGGAAGCGGCGACACCGATCCTTGAGGCGTGGAATAACAATCCACCGACCGATTTTGCAAACTATCCGGCAGGGAGTTGGGGGCCGGAAGCTGCGACGCAGTTGCTGGAAAGAGACCATCATCAATGGTGGTACCCGGAGAAACACTGACAGAAAGCGATCATCGGGCGCAATTCGTTTCAGCGTCCGCGCGGAACCGGTTTGAAACTGCTCGAACAGATTACTGATATCTACTCTGGCGAGACCAAGCAGCAGGATTACTCGGAAAGCTGAGCAACATAAGGTGATTTAATTGGGCGCCGGCGGTGTCGTTTGAAGACCTTCATAGACATCCCGGCGCCTTCGAGCTGCATGAGCGAAATTACTCCGGATCAAGCCCTGAGTTTCATCCAAACGCGGCTGAGCCACGAAGACGATCTTATAAATCAGCGTGTCTCCTGGCTCGTCAATTCGCAGTCGTTCTTGCTCACGGCCTATGCGATCACGGTAAACGGTTTGGCTGGCGACGAGAAGAGGCCTCTGGTGCATTTGCAACGCAAACTCCTGAATATGTTGCCTGTAGTCGGCATGGTATGCGTACTCCTGGTCGTGGTTGCGTTGATCGGCGGACTACTGGCAATGGCCGAACTTCGGAGATTTGCTGCTACTAAGCTCCCGAGAGAGGAACTGTTTCTCATCTGTAAGCCGACAACACAGTATCTTGGTGTTAGTGCTCCTGTGCTGATTCCTTTTGTATTTCTCGCGATTTGGGCCGTCCTCTATTTTTGAGTGCGCACCGGCGATCTTGTACAAACGACAATCGACAACGTCTGACGCAGTGAAATAGAAACCGCCTATTTCGGTCGAGCACTGTAGCATACGCGTCCCGCGTGTATTCTGTCTTGTGGAGACGAGTATGGACGTTTCAAACAGAATACACGCGGGACGCGTATCGGCTTCGCTCTGTTGTTTTCCGCTAGCTGGAGGATTCCTTCTTTGTTTCGCCGGCTTTCGCCCGTTGCTTATTGACTATCCGGGCGGCGACTTCCTTCTCGCGTCCCTTATAGCGTCCTTCTTTTTCGAATTTGCGCTCAATGTTTTTATATTCACGTTCTCTCTTAGGGCTGGCACCGCGTGGCATAAATTTTTCGAGCGTCTGACACAGCGTCGATCGCCGGCACAAATATTTCTGGACGAAATCGACTCTGGTCGTACTTGGCGTTACACCGAGGGTCTTCCCCTGAATATAAGTGACATGATGAAAAGCACCAAGAAAATCACAAATAGCACATGAGCTATCCAAGCAGATGTGCCAGCTATACCGGTGAAACCGAAAATCCCAGCAATGATTGCGATGACAAAAAACACTAAAGCATAATATAACATAACTTTCTCCTCACACCGCTAGCGAGCTTCGTGCATCCGGCTACCGCAGGGACCCGAGCTCTTCTTACTGACGACAGTTCGCGGCACCGACCTTCAGCGGTCGCACAATCGGGGAAGTTTTTAGCTTTTCGACGTCACGTTTGGCCGAGCGACTTGGAGCTCTACTCGCCGTAAGGGTCGAGAGATCCGGATCATCAGCCACTGCCCCTCGCAGACGGCAGGCTTTTGCGCACAATAGAGTTCAATGTGGT
>CAVVPV010000015.1:0-89701 GCA_963750185.1 uncultured Verrucomicrobiae bacterium | reverse complement strand
ACAAAGGGAGACGAATCGTCGACAACGGGTTCATCCAGTTTGGATCTAGCGATGCCTTGCATGATTTTATGAGAGGTTACAATCGGCCCTACATCTTGAAAACCGAGACCCAAACGGAAACTGTATCTCTGTTCTCAGATCAAGGCTCCGAGGTTGACTCGGTATATGTCGGCGACCTGGAAGACTCGGATGAAATCGTTTCGAGAGTTTATAGTTTTCTCAGACCGGGTGCCATCTTCGGGACCTACAGGGTGGCCGAATTCGCTGGTTCCTTTTCCCATTCGTCGATCGACATTCTTGGAAATTTTGTAAGGCACATCCGCCAGAATGGCGAGGTAACGCCGATTGAGCAGGAGTCGATCGTTATCAATGACGAGCGAGGCCGACGCGAGATCAAGCTCTTGGATCACCCGAGACTGAAGAACTGCGCAATAACGAATCGGCCGACTTTCGGAAACGTCTTGGGTTTGATCATGGCTGGCCCAACGCCTCCTCCGCCGCTGATCGAGGCATCGGAAGCCTGTAACCATCTAAGGAAACATCTCCGGGTCAGAGGAACAGTGAGCGAAATCGGAGCGAATCGTCGAGGTGATGTGATCCTTCGCTTCGGATCCGCACAAGCAGACTTTAAGGCAGTGATCCCGGCGAGCTGCGTCCTGTCAAAAGAAGAAGAATGGATCAACAGTTTGAAAATCGAAAGCTTACAGTAAGCGGTCTTATTAGCTTTTATGGGCAGGCGGCGGCCATGCGGATCCTGGAAAAAAATCAGATAGCTTTGCTGGAAGAATGAAAGCAAATCTCAAAATTACTCTCGGCGAAGTGCTCTCGAAAGCTAGCCATGCCCATCACCGAAAGTCGTTATCAACACGAGACACCTCAGGACGCGAGCGGCAGGAATTTTGTTCCGAAACGCGATTTAACGCGCTACTGCAACGGAACACACGATTGCTCGTGCAACGGAGAACAACAGTATGCCATGCGCCGTGCTGGCCGATTTCGCACCACTCGGTGCGAGCGTGGAGTTGCTTTCGGCTGAGGTTGCGGCTGGAGGGCGGCTAGAGCCATGATGACGGTGCCCCAACGCATCTGCCCGACCCGCGGTAACGAGCTTTCCGAAGCCATGGAATTCTGTCCGGTCTGCTTGCTGCGCAAGGGTCTTGCTGGCGGAGTTGAGTCCGGCGAGTCTTCGTCTGAGGAAGCTGTCACGCCGACACCGGATCAGGCGGTGCAACGATTTGAGCACTATGAGCTGGTGCTGGGCGACGACGGGAAACCGGTCGAGTTGGGTCGCGGTGCAATGGGGGTCACTTACAAGGCGTTCGACATCGATCTGCACTGCCCGGTGACACTGAAGGTCATCAACGAAAGATACCTCGGAGATGAATCGGCGCGGCTTCGTTTTCTGCGCGAAGCCCGCGCAGCTGCGAGGCTTCGGCATTCAAACGTTGCCTCTGTGTTGCACCTGGGCCGAACTGGGAGCAATTACTTCTACGCGATGGAGTTCGTAGAGGGAGAAACGCTCGAAAACTCATCAAACGCTCAGGTCGGCTGAACGTAAAACTGGCGCTGGAAATTGCAACGCAGGTGGCTGCCGGATTGGCCGCAGTTCACGAACAGAACCTTGTCCACCGAGATATCAAGCCAACAAACATCATGGTGAGGTTGAAGGAGGAACCAGGTGTAACGGCGAAGATTATCGACCTCGGTCTGACGAAGACACTAGACGAATCGGCTTCTGAAGCGGGGATTTCATCGCCCGGGACATTTGTCGGGACACCCGAGTTTGCGAGTCCCGAGCAATTTGCGGGCGTTGGCGTGGACATCCGGTCGGATCTGTACTCGCTTGGCATAACGCTCTGGGCGATGGTCACTGGCCAAACACCATTCCGAGGTTCTTCCGCTGAGGTAATGTATAAGCATCAACACGCGCCCTTACCGTGTGAACGACTAAAAGATGTTCCTCAGCCGGTCGTAGTTCTCCTTGAGAAACTCCTTGAGAAAGATCCGGCACAGCGTTTCCAGACTCCGAACGAGGTGCTGAAAGCGATACCGACGATAACAGGCGCTATCGACGCACGGCGTAAAATCACTCGTCAGAGCTTGCAGAAGACGCCCTCAATCGCTTCGCAAGCCGGAACTGGCGAACCGCCAAGACAACTGGGACCGGAGAAAATTTCAGTAGCGAGATTGCCCGTTACAGGAAGCGAAATTTTTGGCCGGGAGGAGGATCTCGCTTTTCTGGATCGTGCGTGGGCAAAGAAGGAAGTCAACGTCGTTACCATCGTTGCCTGGGCTGGGGTCGGAAAGTCCACACTCGTCAACCGTTGGCTTCGAGGGATGGCGGCCAAACACTATCGTTCCGCAGAGCTCGTCTTTGGCTGGTCCTTCTACCGGCAGGGCACAACTGGAGGCACTGCGTCCGCAGATGAGTTTCTTGACGCTGCTCTCACCTGGTTCGGAGATCCAGATCCACGGCTCGGAACGGCGTGGGAGAAGGGCGAAAGATTGGCCAAGCTCGTCGCGCATCGTCGAACCTTGCTTGTTCTGGATGGCTTGGAGCCGCTTCAAAACCCGCCTGGACCACAAGAAGGCCGGGTGCGCGACCCTGCCCTCCAGGCACTTCTGCGCGAGCTGGCTGCCTTCAATCCGGGGCTTTGCTTGATTACCACGCGGATGCCGGTCGCTGATCTGTCGGATCATGAGGGCAGCTCAGCTCTCCGTCGTGACCTGGAACAACTATCCAGTGACGCTGGTGCCAAGCTGCTCCGCGCACTGGGCGTTAAGGGAGATGAGGCAGAGCTGCGAAGTGCCAGTGACGAGTTCAGCGGCCATTGTCTGGCGCTGACGCTGTTGGGCAGCTATTTACCGATGCGTACAGTGGAGACACTCGCTGCCGTAGCGAAGTGTCAGGACATCTTGCTCACGACGTGCGCCAGGGAGTCCATGCCCGAAAGGTCATGGAATCTTACCAGACTTGGCTTGGTGAAGGTCCTGAGGTGTCGGTTCTACGCATGCTAGGTCTATTTGATCGGCCCGCGGGCGAACACGCCCTGGGGCCCTGCTGAAGCCACCCGCGATTGCGGGCCTGACCGAATCGTTGATCGGCCTGAGTCCGAGCGAGTGGCGCACTATCCTGGCCAAGTTGCGACGGGCAAGGCTCCTGGCAGGGGAAGACCCTCACGATCCGGGACAACTGGACGCGCACCCGCTGGTGCGTGAATACTTCGGTGACCAGTTGCGGGGTCAACGCACGCAGGCTTGGCAGGAAGCCAACCGGCGCCTCTACCATCACTATCGAGAGATGGCGCCTCCACTGCCCGAGACAGTCAGGGCCATGGAGCCGCTGTTTTTGGCCGTCGCTTGCGGCTGCCAAGCCGGGTTGCTGCGCGACGCGCTGCACGAAGTCTACCTGCCGCGGATCCAGCGAGGCAATGCCTCCTTCGCGGCGAAGCTCCTGGGCGCTCGAGGCGCTTTGGTTTCGATACTAGCGCATTTTTTCGAAGGCGGGCGCTGGGGCTCACCTGTGCGGACGGCCGTTGAGGGCCAAAACCTCTAGAGGAAGATCAGCTCTGTATCTGATGCAGGCGGCAACGTATTTAACCGCCACGCGAGGGTTTACCGCGCCGGAGGCGCGCGTTTGCTCCGAGGGCGTGGAGTCCTTGTGCCATTCGCTTCATCGCCCGCTGCCTCTGTATGCCGCGTTGATGAGTCAGTGGCGCTACTCCCTCGCCACGGGCCGGTTGACGACCGCGATGCAGCTTGCCCAGCGGATTTCCTCCCTGGCGCAGGAGCAAAACCATGCCGCGCTCATTGTCGGCGCCTACCGCGCATTGGCGACCACACTCCACGCCATGGGCAAGTTTGGGTCTGCACGCCAGCACGCGCGGCTAGGCCTTGAGCTCTGGCGCTCGGGCGTCACCCCTTCTCCGTCGAAGAAGTTCACGCGCCCGAGGTGCTCTGCCTGTGCTGGGAAGCCCTGTCCGACTGGCACCTGGGAGAAATTGCCTCTTGTCACCAGAGCATGGCGCAAGCGATCGCGCTAGCAAAGGAGCTTCAGGACACGCACGCCTTAGCCATGGCACTGGTAAGTGCCGCGCACCTCAAGCACTTTGAGCGTGACCCTACAGAAGTGGAGCGCTTGGCTGCGGAGGCGATTGAGTTGTCGACGCGCCTGAATTTTGCGATGTGGCAGCATACAGGCGAGGCACTGAGCGGTTGGGCGCGCAGCGTTTCTGGGGCAACTGCGGAAGGTCTCGCGTGGATCGAGCGCGGGATCGAGGACCTGCGGGCAACGGGTTGGATGCTGTACCAGCCCTGTTTGCTAGCACTAAAAGCTGAAGCTTTGTACGTTGCGGATCGTGTCCCCGAAGCCTTTGAGGCGGTAAAGGAGGCAGAAGTATTGGCTGAAAGGTCGGAAGAACGTTGGTGGAGTGCCGAACTGCACAGGCTCCGTGCTGTCTTTCTCACGGCTTTGGGCGCTGACGAGAGCAAAATTGAGGCTTCATTTTGCGAAGCTATCAGAATCGCAAAGGAGCAGAAGTCGGTTTCGTTAGAGAAACGCGCCGAAGCAACCTACAGGGAATATCGCAAGCAAAGAGCGAGCGTGTCAGGAGGACGTGGATTCCGACTATTACTTTGATAAGTTCTTGGAGTGTCCTGCCTTTCGTTCGAATCTTCCGAGGAATGTTAAATGACTCTCTTTGCAGAACATCTCCGATTATTTCGTACGACAACCCTGAGAAAGAAGTCGCTTCGCAGGGTCGCATCTCAACATTCAATACTTTGGCAATCTGTTTTAGCCCATTTGCATTAGACCGCGCGCAGGGCCAGGTCGCTTTTTCCAGCTTCCACTAAGCGTTGCCGGAAATGCACTAAGCTGGACATCCAGACCAACATTTAACAATTATGGTTTTTCAGCAGAATCGATTGTTGCGACGCGACCCCGCGAAGCGCTCGCATTCCTAGAAAACCGCCACTACAAGATCACAGTCCGCGGAATCCACGGCCGGCAGTTGTTTCCCGACGAAATCGCAAAACGAAGCTATGGCGTCGTCGGTCTGGATTTTGGCCGCAACGACGGCGCGCCGGACTCACTCTGTGCCCATTTGCGCGAAATCGGATACCCGGCCGCCAGCGTCGCTTTCGCCAGATTTGAGGCACGGTGAAAGGCTGATCGCTCCGACCAGATTAGGTTAAAACATATTCTTCATTTGTTGAATGTTGAGATGCGACCCTGCGAAGCGACTCAATCGGGGTTGAACCCGCTACCCGGAAGTGGCTTGGCTTGAGGATGGATATGCTCAAAACCAGCTACGTCGGTTAGTATTGAAATCCCATAAACCAGTGGCGTGAGAAACCCGACATCAATGTGCTGGCCGTACAAGCCAGGGATCTGCTTCAGATCTTCCGCTTTCCAGACATGCGGCACGGCATCGAGCGGATTGTCGTACCGGTCAGATCGCATGCCGAGGCCGGAGTTTGTGTAGTAGTCAGAAAAATCTCTGTCGCCCGAAGTTGGCGCAGCAAATGGAAAGCAATCGATCGTTATGTGCCCTCGGGGAT
This sequence comes from uncultured Verrucomicrobiae bacterium, assembly GCA_963750185.1. Lineage (GTDB taxonomy): Bacteria > Verrucomicrobiota > Verrucomicrobiia > Chthoniobacterales > JAFAMB01 > JAFAMB01. The sequence continues at coordinate 84,139 of CAVVPV010000015.1, read as the reverse complement.
CCCAATCGCGTTGCGTTTCAAAAAGCCAAAGGGCCAGCAGAGGTGCTAAGGCAGACCCAAGACTGTGAGCAGTAATGGTTAGCCGGGCGGGCCCCCGCGTGTTCCGGGTAATAAATTCCCTAAAGCTAAGACCGGCACCCGCGTTTTGAGACCCGGAAATCATTTCCTTGAGAATGTTAAACCCTGCAAAAGAGCCGTTGGCAACCTTCGGTTTCAACGCGGGGTTGCTGCAAGGCCAGGAGTGAAGCGGAAGGATACAAACATTTTCAAAAAGCTGATCAAATATGGACGCAGGATTGGTCCCTGCGATCGAAACAACAATCCGTGGCCGCGATCCGGACCTCGGGCTCTGCTCGGCTGCGAACATTGCATTGTCGGCTAGTCTCGAACCAGGCGCCGAGTAAACAGCCGGGCCCCAAACAACCTTCCAATCGCCTATGTCGGGCGCTGCGCGATCGAGCTCAGCTTTCAATGCAACTGCGGTTTGACTCTCAAGGTCCTCGACATTACCCGAGAGTGAGGCGCCCAGTTGCGAACTCATTGCGAGACGAAAGAGCGTTTGCTTGTCGTCGTACATGACAGATAGAAAAGTTTAGCAGGCAGGTTGGCCGCTGACCACGCAAATTACTTTGGTTGGCTGAAGATTGTTTCGAATCGAATGCTGTTTTCCTCGCTGACCGAAAAAGGGATCCTGGCCATGAATCCGGCCCGGGAAGTCAAGACGGAGCGATTTTCGCGGAAAATCTTCATGCTTGAACCGATAAATTCTTAAACCGATTGCGCGAACAACCACCCGCAAACCCGCTTCAATAGAGGATCACAAGAGCTGTTTCAGCGGAGATCGATCGACTAGATCCATTCAGAATCGATCGGCTCCCCTCGCAAAACAACAACTTTCCAGGCTTAAACGAAGCGCGTTCACTACAAGCATCGGCACACAACACGCCAAAAAGATGCAACTTACATCACGACTTATTGCAAATTGGTCGCAACTAATGTACCAAGTTACCGTAGGGGCTGGCTACTGGCAACCCGGTTGCGGCAACTTTTGCTTCCTTTTCTGGCCGTCATCCTCTTTTAGGTTTTGGCACTGTCCGAAATTCGTCCGAAAAACGTCCGAGTCCGGACAAACATCGGAAAAAACGTCCGAGTCCGGATATTATCTATATATCCGGACGGACGGACGATTTCTGAAAACGTCCGGGCCTTCATGGAATCCAGCTCATCAGCTTCGTTTTGCGGTCGTAATAGAGCCGGTCTGCAAACTTGCCTTTTTCGTCCAGAGCGGAATAGCAGTCGCTTCGCAGGGTCGCATCTCAACATTCAACAATTTAGCAATCTGTTTTAGCCCATTTGCATTTGGGTCGGAGCGATCGGTCGTTCGCCTTGCTTCAAATCTGGTGACTGCGACGCTGGCGGCCGAGTATCAGGGATTGAGGATATGGGCACCGAGTTGCCACAGAGTGAGTCGGCGTGCCGTTGTCCAGGAAAGAAGGCGCACCGACGAGCTATTGCCTTATTTGAGTGATTGTCGGGATACAATCACGGCCGCGCAGAACGCAATTTTGCCCGCGCAGAACGGCCTTGACACTCGGGACGATTCCGGGAGATCGATATAGAGCGAGAAACTTAATTGCTGAGTATGTTGAAATTCTTCCAAAGCCCGCTGCCCCCGGACGAACTGGTAACGAAACTAAAGACTTTCGTGGATGAAGAGGAGATCGATCCCGGCAGTCCAACGCATTTTAATGGAGACCGGCCAGTGGTTGGGCGAATTGATCCGGGTCACTTCACGCTGCAGCGCAGAGTCGCTATCCCCTGGTATTTCTGGTGGCTTACGCCAGGGCAATGGTTCAAGCCGCACGTAAACGGGACGGTAACGGCCGAAAAAGAGTCAGGAAGCAGAATTGAGCTCACGGGTGGGACGCCGGTCCTGGTCAAGATTTTTTGGGTGCTGGTTTTTCTAGGCGCTACAGGATTGATCGCCCTCGTAGCGATCTTCAAATTCCCTTACGACATCAACCACGATCCGGCGCGCAGTGCAGAAAATTTTCTCACGGCGATTGTGATGCTAACCGTCGTGCCCGCAATTTTCGTGGTGCTACCGATCATCGGCTGGCTGCAGACCCGGCTTGACCTCGCGGATATCCTGAAAGAGTTGCAGAGTAATCTCGATTTGCGACCCGTGGAATAGGAAAGGGTCGGCGTGTGGGCGTATCGGCGTATCGGCGTTGGGGACGACCAGGCGCTTACCTTGACTGGAAGAGCGAAGGTATCAGAACAGGCCTCCCCGCCTGTTTTCCTGCAGGGTGGACGGATCGCGCTAGCTCGACTTGCTGAGGGCCGAGCTTGCTGATTGAATCGCGTTAGGAGGCGGCGGTCACGCGGAAGCGTGACCCTACCCTTTCACCGAGCGGTCACGCGGAAGCGTGACCCTACCCTTTCACCGAGCCTGCCAGCAATCCGCGGACGAAGAAGCGGCCTAAGAGAATGTAAATAAGAGCGGTCGGCATCGCGACAATGACCGCACCGGCCATGACGACGTTCCAGTCGACTGAGAACGAGCCGGAAAGGTTATTTAAAGCGACCGTCACTGGCTGTGCGCTGGGGGTTGGCAGGATGGTTACGCCGAACAGGAAGTCGTTCCAGACGTTGGTGAACTGGAAAATACCCACAACGACGAATGCCGGCAGCGCCAGTGGCAACATTACGAGCAAAAAGATTCGAACCACGCCCGCTCCGTCGATGCGGGCCGCTTCAAGAAGCTCATTGGGAATATTCGTAAAGAAATTCCGAAATATGAGAGAGCAAATCGGCAAACCATAAACGACGTGAACAAAGATCAAACCCCAAATTGTCCCGTACAATTTGATCTGCTCGAGAAACTGGATCAGTGGAATCAGGATGCTCTGGTACGGGATAAACATACCGAAAACGAGAAGAGCAAAGAGCGTGTTTGAACCACGAAACTTCCATTTCGAGAAAATATACCCGTTGATCGCCCCAATGATCGAAGAGATCACGGTGGCCGGAATCGTCAGTTGCAGGCTGTTCCCGAGGTTCGGAACGAGGCGCCGCCAAGCTTCGGCAAAACCGCCTCCCGAAATTTGGGTCGGAAGCTGCCACATCGTTGAAAGACTAACGTTCTGCGCCTGTTTGAGCCCGGTCACAACCATCACGTAGATCGGCATCAGAAAAAATGCGGCGACCAGCAAAAGAAAAATCACAATGAGCCAATCCCAGATTGTTCTGGGCAATGACTCGCGAAGGTTTATGGAGCCAATTCGCATGGTTAATCAGGTCTTTCTCATACTTCGCCAGAGGTAGGGAACGATCACGAGCGCAACGAGCAACAGCATCACGATCGAAGCCGCGGCGCCCAGATTGTACCGGGTGGCTTTGAAGGTCATGTCGAACACGAAGATACCGGGCACATCGGTGGCAAATCCGGGACCGGTGCCGGTCATCGCAAAAATCAGATCAAAGATCTTCAAAGAGACATGCCCGAGGATGATCGCTGTACTAACTGTTACTGGGCGCAAGAGCGGCATAATTACCTGCGTGTAAACCTGAAATTCGCTCGCACCGTCGATGCGTGCAGCTTCACGGAGATCGTGCGGAACAGTGGCGAGACCGGCGATATACATCGCCATCGCAAAACCGGTCAGCTGCCAGCACGCGGCTACCACGACCGGAATCAGTGCGATCGGAATCCCAAGGTGAACGCTTATTTTTTGGGCCTCCGGGAAAACATGTCCGAGCGCGTCGTTGATCGAAAAAAGCACCGCCGGGTCGGTAGTCCATCCTGGCTTAAACGGGGCTGCGCCGATCGAGACCAGCCATTTGTTAATTCCCAACCCATCGAACAGGAGGTTGATCCCGGTCTCCGGGTTGAATATCCATCGCCAGGCAATACCGGTTACGATGAAAGACAACGCGTATGGGAAGAGGAAAATATTTCGAAGGATGGTGTGGCCGAGCAAGCGGCGATCCAGAAACAGCGCCAGCAAGAGACCGAACCCGATCGAAGCGGATAGAAAGAGGATAGTGAAGACAAAGACGTTCCTCAGATCGGCGTGCCAGCGTGGCATTGCGAACATCTGCTGGTAGGTAAAGAACAACGGTTCGCGGAGGTTCATATCGATCCGGAGGGTGCCCCATCGCGAAAGGGAAACCCAGATCGTGATCAAGATGAAGACATAAACGAACGTGAAAATTGCCGCCATCGAAGGGAGCACAATCAGCGGCGGAAGAAATCGATCACTGGAGAACCGTTGTTTTCTCGACTGAGCCGGTATCTGTCTGGACCGATCAACTGTTGCGGTGGCCGTGGGCATGAAAATTCGCGATTTTGCCGACCGGTAAATAATTTGTGGCGGAATGCTGAAAGGGTGCGGCAGGCGGAGCCACAGCGTCCGCCTGCCTCCTTAGAAACTACACTATTTGGTGGTTGCCGACTCTTTCGCAGCCTGCACCATGGCATTCGAGAAGTTGTCGACGTTCTTGTCTACAATGAATGATGTGACCGCATCATTGAGAGCCTGTTGGAACGCTGCTGGAGCAGCTTCGCCGTGGACGCAGCTTGGAACCAGCGTGGCAGTAGCAAACGAATTCATCGACCACTGGTGGTATTTGTCGAACTTCGATTTGTCAACGTCCGTGCGGGCAGGGATCGAGCCTTTCAATGGATTAAACGCCTCCTGGGCTTCCTTGCTGCCGATGCTCTTTAGCCACGCAACGGTTGCGTCGTGATGAGGAGCGTTTTTTGCGAGCGTGAATCCATCCGCAACGATAACGAACGAGTCATCGGTTCCCGGGTGACTGACCCAGCCGAAGTCGACGCCCTCCTTCTTGTTCGCCTTGAGGAACTCGCCAACGGCCCAGTCTCCCATCGAACTGAACGCGACTTTGCCTTCGATCAGCGCGCCGATCGCCTGGTCCCAGCTCAGAGCGGAGTGATCCGGGTTCACATAGTCCTGCATTTTCCCGAAGTAGGTCATCGCCTGCTTCACTTTTGGATCGTCCCATTGCATCTTGCCGCTGAAGAGGTCTTTCCATCCCTGGCCGCCGATGACGCCGAGCAAGGTATTTTCAAACAGTTGCGCGGAGGCCCAGATACCAGAGTCTCCAACGCCGAGCGCGGGGATGCCGGCTGCTTTGAGTTTGTCGCAAGCTGCGAAAAACTCATCGAAACTCAACTTGTCGCCGACAGTGATGCCGTTCTTTTCAAGGAGCGGCTTATTAAACCAAAGCCCGTTCCCACGGTGAATTCCGGCGAGAACGCCGTAAGTCTTTCCGTCTTTTGTCATCAAGTCGACAAGAGCTTTCGGAAAGGCCTTTGCCCAGGCGCCGGTCGCGTAGAGTTCGGTGATTGGTTCGCAATAACCGGGATCCACATATTGGCCGAGCATTTCCCAACCGGGATGGCTCTGCCAGGTATCCGGAGGATTGCCGCCTGCCAGACGGGTCTGCAGCACCGGGCGTGCGGCCGAACCACCGCCGCCGGCAACTGTCGCATTAATGATTTCAACACCCGGGTACTGCTTTTTATAGACCTTGAACAGCGCATCGAGCGCCGCGGCTTCACCACCGGATGTCCACCAGGAAAATACTTCGAGTTTCTTTTCGCCTGCCGCCTGGGACGAGAGAGGCGCCTGCACCAGCGCGAACACCGTCGCGAGGGCAGCTATAGGGGAACAAAAACGCATATTGAGATGCATGACTTTCTTTATCTTTGTTGTTGAACTGACTGACCGTTTGTTTTTGGGGGAGACTTTACAACTTTCGAATAAAATCGGTTAAAAGCTGCAAGCCGGGCGTTCTATCGCTCCTTGAAAAATCTGTCCACGTGTTTTTTTCGCCGGCGGAACAACGACTGCGATTTATTATCGGGGGATTGGGGGATTAATAGTTCGGTCTGAGGACCACCTCCTTCGAAGCTGGGGCAATTTTCTACCGGAAGATTGCATCTCACGCAGCAAGAAAGTGCTGTAACTCCAGATTGCACGAAGGCAACTTGAAAACTCTCTGCGCAAAAGTGATCCAGCGCGCGAAAGCGTTTGGGAAAGGCGCGCGGTTTTCGTTACCGATTTAATAGCTGACCGGGACACGTTGGCCTGACCGCGCGGACTCGACCACGGCCGTTGCGACAGCCAACGATCGGATCCCATCTTCTGCGGTGGCAAATGGGACCCCTCTCCCGTGCACAGCATCGTTAAAATGGCGGACCTGGTGAACATAAAGATTTTCGTGTGAGCCGAGATTAACCTCTTCCCGTCTATCCTCCCGTTGGAGAAAAACGTGTCCACGTGGCTCCTGCGTCATCACATCTTCGCCGATGAGCGATCCTTCCGTCCCATGAACCTCGAACCCCGTCCGCGTGTGCTTAATGGTGAACGCATCGTGAAATTGAGCGAGGACTCCACTCTTGAAGCGAATCACACCCATCACTGCATCCTCGAGGCCGGCCTGTGCGAGGCCCTGGCGGCCGGACAACGCAACTACTTCTACCGCGTCGTCATCCAACGCGAAATGGAGAGTGTCTGCGTCATGCACCGTAATATCGAAAATGACTCCGCCCCCGGCGTCCGGCTTGTCGAGCCGCCACCCCTGCAATCTTGGGGGAAGATAGACTGCGTGAAAGACGCGAGCTGCGAGCGGCTTGCCGATCGTCCCTTCCTTGATCAATCCACGGATCGCGCGATGAGTCACCGCGTTGCGGAGATGATGATTCGTCCCCAGCACGACCTTGTGCTGACGGCACGTCTCGACCATTTCGCGAGCGTCCGAGATCGTTAGCGCCAGCGGTTTTTCGCAGAGCACGTGTTTGCCGTGAGCCGCTGCCTGGAGAACTTCCGATTTATGCCGCTCGTTCGTTGTGCTGACGTACACTACATTGACTGCTGGATCCGCAACCAATGCTTCAACCGAAGAGTAGGCCGCAGGGACTCCGTTTTCTGCTGCGTAGCGTTTTGCGCGTTCGTCGCTCGAGCTCATCACCGCCACGACCGAACTGTCAGGCTGACCATTGATCGCCTCGATCATCCTCGTCTTGGCGATGTCGCTTGCACCTATCAATCCCCAGCCCAGTTTTCTGTTATCTGACATTTGAGAGAGGTCTCTGTTAAACGCGAAGAGGACGATCCTGACCAGGCGTCCGCAGAGGCGGACTGACTCGCCGGCAAAGAGTGCGCGGAGCTGGCAAGGCAATATCGCCGTGAGCTGCGGCAGGACCTGATACGTTTGAACCGGGGGTCAGGAACATTGGTGCTCTTCGGAAGAACGGACGCATCTTAGATCGATCTAAGTGCGTGAGCAACACTGTTTTTAAACGGAGTCAACACCTCGGCATCAGAAAAAGAGGCGGGCACGCTGGACGCACGGAGAATTCACTAACCGTAATCGGCGCCAACTCCACCGTAACGATCGCGAGCGCCAGTGCACTAGCACTAGTTGCGCCGCTGGGATCACACCGTTAGATGCTGCTTCACGACTGTGTCGCTCAGCTCCCCGACGGGGCCCTGCGCGACAACGCTGCCCCGATCCAGGATCGCGAAATTGTCGGCCAGCTCCTTGCAGAATTCCAGATATTGCTCCACCAGAAGGATCGTCATGGACGCCTTTCTCAGCAGCTTAATGGCCTCGCCAATCTCGTCGATGATGTTGGGCTGGATTCCCTCGGTTGGTTCGTCAAGGATCAGCAGCTTCGGTTCGGTGAGTAACGCGCGCCCGATCGCGAGCTGCTGTTGCTGGCCACCGGAGAGCATCCCACCCTTGCGCGTCAAAAAGTCCTTCAGGACCGGGAACAGTGAGTAGACGCGTTCCACCGCATCTTTCGTTTTCTTCCGTTTCGCGACAGCGCCAATTAAGAGATTTTCTGCGACCGTCAAATGCGGGAAGATTCCTCGACCCTGGGGAACATAGCCAATGCCGGCTCGAGCCCGCTCCTCAGGAGGTATCCGGGAAATGTCGCGGCCTTCAAAAACGATTCGACCGCTGTTCGGTTTGTAAAGGCCGACCACGCTCTTTAACGTTGTGGTTTTCCCGACACCGTTGCGCCCCATCAAACAAAATACATGATTGGCGCAGAGATCCAGACTCACCTCGCGCAGAATCCGAGAGCCGCCGATCGAGATGCTGAGCTTGTCAATGCTTAGGATGGATTGCGTCATTTTTTTTCTTCTTTCCCAGATACACCTCGATCACACGCTCGTTATTCTGAATATCGTCCAGCGATCCCTCGCACAAAACGCTGCCCTGATGAAGCACGGTGACCTTGCTAGCGAGCTGGCGCACAAAAACCATGTCGTGCTCGATGACGATAATCGTGTGTTTGCCGGCCAGGCTTAGGAGCAGTTCACCGGTCCGCGCAGTTTCTTCATCCGTCATACCGGCTGCCGGTTCATCCACAAGTAACAGTTCCGGATCCTGGGCGATCAGCATCCCGATTTCAAGCCATTGCTTTTGACCATGTGCAAGAGCGCCCGCCCGGATGTGGGCCTTCTCCTTGAGGTTGATTATCTCAAGCACGTGGTAGATCTGGTCGTTCTGTGCGCGGGTGACCCTTCCGAAAATCGAGCCCCAGACCCCCCGGCTGCCCTTGATTCCTAAAAGAATGTTCTCGTACACGGTGTGATCCGAGTACACGCTCGGCGTCTGAAACTTGCGCCCGATCCCCATACGATAAATCTGATACTCGGTCTTTGTGGTGACCGGCGTATCCTTGAATTCAATTTGTCCAGCGTCGGGCCGGGTCCTGCCGGTGATCAAATCGAGAAAAGTGCTCTTGCCGGCCCCGTTCGGTCCAATCATCGTGCGAAGCTCGCCCTCATCGAGGTAAAAATTCAAATCGTTGATCGCCTTGAAGCCGTCGAAGCTTTTCGACACCCCCTCAGCGGTGAGGATGAATTTCTTTTTCATGTCGGGTATCCGAAGCTTTCAGGGGCAATTCCGGGACGGTGCCGCGCGGCGCCTGCATCTTTTTGAATAAGGTGGAGCTCCGCTTGAACAGAGACAAAAGCTGCGCTGGCAAACCAATGATCCCCTTTGGCAGAAAGAGCACCACGATCACGAACATTGCCCCGAGAATAATGAGCCAGAGATCAGGAAAAGCGCGCGTGGCCCAGCTCTTCAGCGCATTGACAGCGATCGCGCCGATGACCGGGCCGATCAGCGTTCCTCGTCCCCCAACGGCAACCCATACCACGGCTTCCAAAGACTTATCGGGCGCCATCTCACTCGGGTTGATGATCCCGACCTGGGGCACGTAGAGCGCGCCCGCCAAGCCCGCGATAATGGCGCTCACGACGAAGACAAACAATTTGAAGTTAGCCGCCGCGTAGCCCGAAAATAAGACCCGATTCTCACTGTCGCGCACGGCCCTCTGGATTTTTCCGAATTTCGTAAGCGTCAGCCACCGGCAGAATGCATAGGTTAAGATGAGAAGAACGCCAGTGGCCATGAACAGGCATCGCTGGGTCGCGGCGCTCCGGACGTCGTAACCTAGAATAAACTTGAAATCCGTCAGTCCGTTATTGCCGCCGAAGGTGAAATCATTGCGGAAAAACATCAGACAAGCACCATAGGTCAGCGCCTGGGTCAGAATTGAAAAGTAGACGCCCCGGATCCGGGAACGAAACGCAAGAAAACCGAACACCAGGGCTAAGAGGCCTGGCACCAGAACAACAGCGGCTACGGCGAACCAGAAACTCCGGAACGGCTCCCAATGAGCCGGCAGCCTTGGGTAGCCGAGGAACACCATGAAGTCCGGAAGATCGCTGTGGTACTGTCCGAGCTTTCCGATCAACAGCATGAGGTGCATGCCGAAGGCGTAACCGCCCAGGGCAAAGAACAGACATTGCCCCAGACTTAACAACCCGGTGTAACCCCAGAGCAGATCCACACTAATCGCAAGTACGGCGTAGCAAAGGTATTTGCCGTAGAGATTGATCGTAAAATCACTGAGATGGAAAACACTGCTCTCGGGCACAAAAACGTTGAGCGCCGGCAAAATGCCGAGAATGATAATCGCCCCGATTCCGATGCCCCACAGTTCGGCCTTATGAAAGCTCTTATTCATGCGGCGGGCAAGAGGGTGCTAACCGTCCAAGCTACGGCTTCGGGTTGGGAATAACCCTCCTGGTTTCCATTGCAAAAAGAGAATGATTACCGCCAGGACCAGGATTTTGCCAAGCACAGGCGAGCCCAGCACCTGTTGAAGAACCTGGTCAGAACAGCCGATTCCAAACGCCGAAACCACTGTGCCGGCGATGCTCCCGACTCCGCCAACGACGACCGTCATGAAGCTGTCGATAATATAGCTCTGCCCCAGGCTGGGGCCGACATTCCCGATCTGGGAGAGGAACGCTCCCGCCAATCCCGCCAGGCCGGACCCGAAAGCGAAGGTCAGCATGTTGACCCGCTCAGTGGGCACACCCATGCAAGCAGCCATGTCCCGGTCCTGAATCACAGCCCGGATGAACAGGCCAAGCGGCGTTTTGGTTAGCAGCAGCCATGTTCCGACAACGATCAGGATAGCGAACGCGATCACGAAGATTCGGTTATACCCCAGAATGACGTCGCTGACGGTGAAATTGCCCAGGAGCCACGAAGGAGAGTTCACCTGGACATTGTTCGCCCCGAAAACCAGACGGAACAACTGTTGCATTACGAGCGAAACACCCCACGTCGCAAGCAGCGATTCCAAAACACGGCGGTAAAGAAACCGGATCACCAGGCGCTCGAGAGCGAGCCCCGCAAGGGCAGCCGCCAGAAATGACAGGGGGATAGCGAAAATGAAATACGTCTGGAATAGCCATCCGCTGAGATGGAGCCCCGGCAGCATGATCCGGACGCCCAGAGGAGAGAGCGGGAGACCGTCCCGGAAAACGTTCTCCACGACATACGTCGTGTAGGCGCCAATGGCGATCATTTCGCCATGGGCCATGTTGATCACTCCCATCAGGCCGAATGTGATGGCCAAGCCAAGTGCGGAAACCAAGAGAATCGATCCCAGGCTAAAGCCGTGAAAAATTGTTCCGAAGAAATTCACGACCGAGAGATAATTCCGGATGGATTGGGTCGCCTTTGCCGCGGCCTGCTTGACCTCGGCTGGCGCGCTATTGCTTTCCATCAAGCCTGCAAGGTCGTCAAGCGCGGCGATACAGTTCGACTTCGCGAGCGCCTCCGCGGCAGCGACCTGCCGATCAGGGTGCGCCGTGTCCGCGAGTTCTATGAGAGCCGTCGCTTCAAGCAGCATTTTCTTCACGCCGGGGTCCGTTTCCAGTTTCTGCCGAGTCTCCAGGATCGCCAAATTTTCGGCTTTTTGCGAGGACCCGAGCTTGAACGCCGCCGCCGCCCGGATATCTGGATTCGGATCCGATAGGCTTAAAAGATCCAGCGTTCGCTGTATTTTTTTTCGCAGTACGGCGTTTATTTCCGCCGCAGTTGCAGTGGTTGGGTCAATCATGACCGCGGCGCCGTTCGAATCCTGCAGTAATTCGCCGGTATCCACCCTGAACGCACGGGTTTTGTCGGTCGTATCCGGCTGCTCGAGAATTACGGGGACGGTTTTGCCGGCAGGATCGTCGTATAGGTAGATTTCCCCATCGTTCCACGAAGTGAGCAGATCGCGCTCCGCTTTTGAGACCACTCCTGAAGTGGCTATATCATTGAGGATCAAGTCCTGATCGGCTGCCGAGCTGGTAACGGCCCCCGCGATCGACTGCCGGATGGACGCCTCGGGATTAGTTTCCGCATCGAGGAGGAGAGGCGCCAGCATAGCTGCTAGGCAAAGAAGCTTGAATCGGTGCATTGAGTAAAGGTGTCCATAAGCAGTATCCTTGCCAAAAATTCTACAGTCTGGCTGGTTTTCGGCAGACACGGCGGTACCACATCTGGGAATCGTTCAAATTTTCGCAGATCTGAATCTTTATCTCCTTGCGTCTTCGCGTCGGTGGCCGATGAACTCGTCCGACGAAGCTCTCCCGAAATGATGTCCGTTAGTTAAGCGCGGAGTCGGAAGCGCATCGGCGAAGTCTGCTCGGCGTGAGATTTTTTTTGGTTCCGGCTCAGCCGCGCTAAGTTTTTACGGTGCTGCGGGTACAAAAGCCGGCACTCCATATCTAACTTGTTTCCAGCAAGTTACAGCGTCTACTTGGGAACCGCCTTTTTCAGGCACGAGTCCTGCTCCCTTTTTTTTCGGTCTCGATGCTCGCTGTCCGATTTTCACGCTGAAGCCCGCCTCGAACCTCCCCCACAGCGCCAAGATCAAAAAAGCAAATGAATAAAAAGAAGATGAATTATACCCGCAAAACCAGAAATGCTCTCGCGGCCCTCATTCCAGGAAGCGAGATGCTTTGTATTTCCGCTTGGGTGGCGGTGATAACAATGTCCCTTGCCTGGACGGCTCCTTTACGAGCCAACGAAGTCGATCTCAGCAGCGGCAAGGTTAAAGTCGGTGTCTTGCACTCTTTGTCGGGTACAATGGCGATCAGCGAAACATCGTTGCGCGATATGCTGTTGTTCGCTTTCGACGAAATAAACAAGAGTGGCGGCGTCCTTGGGAAACAGATTGACCCGGTGGTTGTCGACGGCGCCTCCAACTGGCCATTGTTCGCAGAAAAAGCAAAGCAGTTGTTGGAGCAGGACAAAGTAGCCGTGGTGTTCGGGTGTTGGACCTCGGTGAGCCGCAAGTCGGTTCTTCCTGTTTTCGAGCAGGAAGACGGTATGCTGTTTTATCCGGTTCAATACGAAGGCGAAGAGCTGTCGAAAAACATCTTTTACACCGCTGAAGCAGTCAATCAGCAAGCTACGCCTGCGGTCGACTACCTGCTGGCTCAGGGTAAAAAGAAGTTTTATCTGGTTGGAAGCGATTACGTTTATCCGCAGACCACGAACCTCATCCTCTTCAAATATCTCCTGACCAAAGGCGTTCCGGTCGAAAATATCGGGGGCGGGCTGCGCAAGGACAGCTCCGGGAAAGTCATCTCGGCCGGTAAATACGTGCCGTTCGGCTACACGGATTTTCAGCAGATCGTCTCTGAAATCAAACAATTCGCCGCTGGCGGCGACGCTTGCGTCATCAATACGATCAATGGGGATTCCAACGTGCCGTTCTTTAAGGAGATTGCCTCCGCCGGGCTTAGTCCGGCGGACTGCCCGATTGTTTCCTTCAGTCTGGCGGAAGACGAACTGCGTAGTTTACCGACAAAAGATCTTGTCGGGGAACTGGGATGCTGGACTTATTTCATGTCGTTGAAAACGCCTGAGAACAGGGATTTCCTGGAGCGCTGGAACGCATGGCTCCAAACCGAGAGTTATCAGGGCGTAGTCAAGCAAAAGCGTGCGGTCGACAGCCCGATGGTGCTTTCCTACGATGGCGTTTATCTATGGAAAAAGGCCGTCGAAAAGGCGGGCACGTTCGATGTGGATAAGGTTCGAGACGTCCTTGAGAACGATGCGATCAGCTTTGATGGTCCGGGTGGCAAGATAACCATGCAGAAAAACCATCATGCCACGAAGAACGTCTATATCGGCGAAACGACTGCGAACGGACAATTCAAGATCCTGAGCACCGACGCGCAGGTTAAGGCCGAGCCCTTCCTATTGAAGAGTCTCGATGAACAGCTTGAGAAGAAGACCGCGGGGCAGTAACGCCGGTTGTTCCCGCCTGAAGGTCGCGGCCGCTTGGCCGTAGGGACGTCGCGAATCGCGGCTTCGACCGATTCCATTATCCAAGAGATCGGTCGGACCCTCCGCAAGATCGTTTCCGAAATGGGCCTCACAATCCTGCTGGTCGAACAGTATTACGATTTCGCACACCAGCTCGCAGATCGGTACATGGTCATGAACCGCGGAGAAATGGTCGCAAGCGGAGCCAGTGCAACGATGGAGCAGGATGGAATCCGGGAGATGATCGCGGTTTGAATGATTTCCACGAGGTCTGCATACGCAGCACCAGGTCCGGCGCTCTACAGAGCACACTCAAATGGTGTGGCGGATTCCTGGGATTCCGCTCCACCCCATAAGCATAAGCGCTAACTTAAGGAAAATTTTACAACGAAAGAGTGGATCCTGTCCCGGAGGGACCAAATGAAAGTAGCCTGGCACGAAGTGCCTAAAAGTAGAGCCGTCCCAGAGGGACGGTTGATCTGCCTCACTATTCCCAGAGATATTTTTCTTCGAACTTTGCAAGAAACCTGATCAACCGTCCCTACGGGACTGGACGCGCCTTTCTTCTTTTTCCCGGCACTTCGTGCCAGGCTCCCTTCGCTTTGAATCCCTCCGGGATAAATGCGTAATGGCGCCTTCCCCCTGCTGCAATAACTTAGCGCTTATGCCGCTCCACCCCAGGCTAAATGCAGTACAGCATTCCTCAGCGAGGGGGTTGCACAAAAGACATCAAAGATTACGAAGATATGGTTTCGACAGGAATTTTTGGTGACAGGCGATTCGTAACGGAACCATCTTTGTGATCTTCGCGGTCTTCTGTGCAGATTCTTCCTGGGTAGCCTTGTTCTAAATTAGACGGTCATCCCGGTTCAATTTTATGCTCGATCCTCCCCCAACCGCCCGCGACAGATGGGCTGCCGAACTTCATGTCCGGTTCACCCGCCGCAACGAGAGAACCGTATTGATTGAGAAACGGCATACGGGACCATTGCTCGTTCAGAAGGCTCTTTATCCTGAGGGCAGAGAAGTCTGTCACGTGGTGATTGTTCACCCGCCGGGCGGCATCGCCGGAGGCGACGATTTGGCTATCCAGGTCGATCTGGAACCAGATACCAGCGCGGTCCTGACAACACCGGCCGCCACGAAATGGTACAAGGCGGTCGGCCGCCGATCACGGCAGCAGGTTCATATCCGTGTGGCGAAAGGCTGTGCGCTCGACTGGCTTCCTCAAGAGAACATTTATTTCAACGCGACGCAGGTAGAATCCGGGTTAACTGTGCAAATCGACCCGGGCGCCACGGCAATCGGCTGGGAGATTGGACTACTCGGCCGCCAGGCGTCGGCGGAGAAATGGCTTGAGGGTTCGATCCGTTCAGAGGCATCCATTATGGATGAGAACCGAAGGCAGCTCTGGGTCGAGCGAATGATTCTGGATGCGTCGAGTCAACTACGCCAAGCCCCGCAAGGATTATCCGGGTATAACGTTTTCGGGACCCTCTGGGCAGTCGGGTCGAGCAACGCGGCCGCACTCGCAGATGTATTGGCCTCGCAGTTGCCATTCGGAACCGAGTTACGCGCCGGCGTGACGACTACGCCTGAAGGGATTTTGCTGGTCCGCGCAGTTGCCCACGACGTAGAAAGTCTGCGGCACACAATGATCGCTTGTTGGACGCGGTTGCGTCCCTCTCTCCACAGATTGCGGGCGCAGCCCCTTCGGCTCTGGGCGACGTGAATTCATCGACAAGGGCCGCTTTTTGAATTTCGTCTCCTGTCCCCGAATTAACATGCACTCTGTTGCGATGAAAATGGGCCGGCGGCCGTGCGCTGTAGGCGAAGCGTCCTCGCTTTGCACTCTCGGGAAGAAGCAAAGCGGGGACGCTTCGCCTACGCCGCCCATTTTAATCGCAACAAAGTGCATGCTATTTCGGGCACAGAACACTAAACTTTCCTCCGTCCCATGAATCTAACCCCGAGAGAAAAGGATAAGCTGTTAATTTTCACTGCAGCGCTGCTCGCGGAGAGGCGTCTGGCTCGAGGCCTCAAGTTGAACCATCCCGAGGCGGTTGCGTATCTGACCGCTGCGCTGTTAGAGGGCGCTCGAGACGGCAAGAGCGTCGCGGAGCTGATGCATTACGGTACGACACTGTTGAAATCGGATCAGGTTATGGACGGGATCCCGGAAATGATCCACGAAATTCAGGTCGAAGCCACTTTCCCGGACGGCACAAAGCTCGTCACAGTCCACGATCCGATCGTTTAATTAATTCAGAACCAGAAATAAATCATGATTCCGGGTGAAACTATTACAGAAGCCGGCGACATCGAATTGAATGTCGGTCGGAAGACGGTCACGCTCACCGTGGCTAATCGTGGAGACCGACCGATTCAAGTAGGATCGCATTTTCACTTTTATGAGGTCAATCCGGCACTCGATTTCAACCGCGAAGAGGCACGCGGATTCCGACTGAATATAACCTCGGGCACCGCCGTCCGGTTTGAGCCAGGGCAACAAAGGACAGTCGAACTTGTTGAGCTTGCGGGGGACAGAATTGTCTACGGCTTCAACGGGCGGGTTATGGGCAAGCTCTGAACGCCGGCACTCACCTTGACAGACTGACTCCATGAAAATCTCTCGCCAGGCGTATGCGGAAATGTTCGGGCCAACCACCGGTGACCGGGTCCGGCTCGCCGATTCGGAACTCTTCATCGAAATCGAACGCGACCACACGATCTACGGAGAAGAAGTAAAATTCGGCGGCGGCAAAGTGATTCGAGACGGGATGGGCCAATCCCAGCGCACCTCGAAAGAAGCCGTCGATACCGTCATCACCAATGCCGTGATTGTCGATCACACCGGAATATTTAAGGCGGACATCGGTATCAAAAACGGCCGTATCGCGGCAATCGGGAAAGCTGGAAACCCGGATATCCAGCCGGGAATTACGATAGTGATTGGCCCTGGAACCGATGTGATTGCCGGTGAAGGCAGAATTGTCACAGCGGGCGGCATCGACACACATATCCACTTTATCTGTCCGCAACAGATCGATGATGCGCTTGCGGGCGGGATTACTACGATGATCGGAGGTGGAACCGGTCCGTCACACGGCACATTCGCGACGACCTGTACACCCGGACCATGGCATATCGAGCGGATGCTTCAGGCGGCGGATGGTTACCCGATCAACCTTGGCTTCCTCGGCAAAGGGAACGCAAGTCAACCGGAACCGTTGCGCGAGCAGATTGCAGCAGGCGCGATTGGATTGAAGTTGCACGAAGACTGGGGCACGACACCCGCGGCAATTGATCACTGCCTTGCAGTCGCGGAAGAGACTGACACCCAGGTCTCGATCCACACCGACACGCTGAACGAAGCAGGCTTTGTTGAAGCAAGCATCGCCGCGTTCAAAGGCCGGACGATTCACACGCTGCACACCGAAGGCGCAGGAGGCGGGCACGCCCCGGATATTATTCGGGTTTGCGGTGAAGCCAACGTGCTGCCTTCGTCGACAAACCCAACTCGTCCTTACACGGTGAACACACTGGACGAGCATCTCGATATGCTCATGGTCTGTCACCATCTTGATCCAGCGATTGCGGAAGACCTCGCTTTCGCAGAATCACGGATCCGGAGGGAAACGATTGCGGCGGAAGATATCCTGCACGACCTCGGTGCCATCTCGATCATGTCGAGCGACTCACAGGCAATGGGGCGAATTGGCGAAGTAATCACTCGAACCTGGCAAACGGCGCACAAAATGAAGGTACAGCGCGGTCCGCTGCCAGGAGACCCAACGCGAAACGACAACCTCCGGGTTAAACGCTACGTCGCGAAATACACGATCAATCCGGCGATTGCTCACGGAATTGCACACGAAATCGGTTCGGTTGAGGTGGGCAAATGGGCCGATCTGGTTCTTTGGGAACCGGCATTTTTTGGAGCCAAGCCGGCACTCATCCTGAAAGGCGGAATGATTAACCTATCGCTCATGGGCGATCCGAACGCTTCCATTCCTACGCCTCAGCCGGTCCATTACCGGGAAATGTTCGCGACTCGAGGGGGGGCGCTCGCCGCAACTTCCCTAACATTTATTTCCCAGGAGGCTTCAACTGCCGGGATTGGCGAACGATTCGGATTGCGGAAAACGGTTGTGCCGGTCCACGGGATTCGAAGTCTGCGAAAATCGAATATGATCCACAACAACTATCTGCCGAAGATCACGGTTGATCCCGAGACGTATGAGGTCGTCGCAGACGGAGCTCTCCTGACATGTGAGCCCGCGGCTGTTCTGCCGATGGCACAAAGATATTTCCTGTTTTGAACTTGAGGGACATGCTTCGGCGAAATGTCACGAATGTTGCGGATTGAACGGTTAGCGAATCATCACGCCACGGAACCTGGAGCGCAAACGGGGCCGCTGCCGAAGCTGGTGTTGCCCTTTGATCTGCGACAGAAGAGCCGGCTGCGAGCGACGCTGTCCGACGGAACAGAAGCGACATTGTATATGCCGCGCGGGACGGTTTTGAGTGACGGCGATATTTTGCAGGCAGAGGATGGGACGCTCGTCCGAGTGGAATCCTCCCCGGAGAAGGTCCTGGTTGTCACCGCCTCAACACCGTTCGAACTGATCAAGGCGGCTTACCACCTGGGGAACCGCCATACGCCGGTGGAATTCGGTGAAGGGTATCTGAAAATTGAATCCGATCAGGTTCTAAAACAGATGCTGGTCCAGCTCGGAGTCTCAGTGAAAGAGGAATTCGCGCCATTCCAGCCTGAGCGCGGAGCGTACGGAGGTGGACACAAGCATGGGTATGACGAAACATTCGCGGAGGACCATGCGCTCGCGAATCAGCTCTTTCACGAGCATCACGGCTACGACCATTCGGACCATGCCCACGACCCGGACAAGCATTCCCCAGATGATTTCGACAGCCACGGGCATTCGTAAACTCGTCGGGCTTCTTCACCTGGCTTCGCCAGCACTTCCGATCGGCGGGTTCAGCTATTCCCAGGGATTGGAAGGGGCAGTCGAGTGCCGGCTTGTGCATGATCGCGAAACCGCCCGGGAATGGATCCGAAACGGACTCGAAAATATCCTCGCCGCAAACGAATTTCCGGTCGTTGCGATTCTGCATCGCGCGTGGGAACGGCAGAACTACGCCGAGATTTACCTCCACAATGCGTGGTTTCTCGCCAGCCGTGAATCACTCGAGCTGCGCCTGGAGACCGAACAAATGGGGTGGTCGCTCGCGCAACTCGCTATGAGCCTGGAATGGCACGACGAGAACCGGCGTACGGCGCTCCAGGAGATGAAACCGATCGGTTTACCGGCGGCATTTGCCTTTGCGGCCGGCGCCCTCGGAATCGACGTCGAGTCGTGTGTCACCGCTTATTGTTTCAGTTGGATTGAAAACCAGGTTGCCGCAGCTATCAAAGCCATCCCACTAGGCCAGGTTGCCGGGCAAAGGATCCTATTTGGCATGCACTCGATTGTCCCGAACGTCGTGTTGCGTGCGATCAATACAGGCCCCGACCAGGTCTCGACATTCGCGCCGCAGCTTGCGATTATTTCATCGCGTCATACCACACAATATTCGCGTTTGTTCCGATCATAAGAGTTTCTGTCGAACCGGATACAAGAGAGTGAAACGCACCAAACAGAATCCTCCGCTTCGCGTCGGAATCGGCGGGCCTGTCGGTTCAGGTAAAACGACGCTCGTTGAAATGCTCTGCAAATCGATGCGGGATCGATATGACCTCGTCGTCATCACAAACGACATCTATACGAAGGAAGATCAGCGGTTGCTGATCGTCGCCGACGCGTTGCCCGCCGAACGCATTCTGGGAGTCGAAACCGGGGGATGCCCGCACACAGCGATTCGCGAAGACGCATCAATCAATCTCGAAGCCGTTGACCGGATGCTGGAACGGTACCCGGATGCCGACATCATCTTCATTGAATCTGGAGGAGACAATCTTGCTGCCACGTTCAGCCCCGAGCTTTCCGATTTCACGATTTACGTAATCGACGTCGCCGGCGGTGAAAAGATTCCGCGGAAAGGGGGCCCCGGCATCACAAAATCTGATCTGTTAATCATTAACAAGATCGACCTCGCGCCCTATGTCGGCGCGTCACTGGAAGTCATGGCAAGCGACGCGAAGAAAATGCGCGCTGACCGGCCATTTGTAATGTGCAATCTCAAAGGTCAAACGGGCGTAGCCGAGGTCGTCCGATTCATCGAACGCGAAGGGCTACTGCAGGGCTAGCCCGCAATGACCTCGTCGGTTAAGTTTGGCGCATGACCAATTCCTCGCTGTTTGCCGAGGCCAAACGGTTCATCCCGGGTGGCGTCAATTCTCCGGTTCGCGCGTTTAGGAATGTCGGCGGAGAACCATTCTTTATTTCAACGGCGAAGGGATCGCACATCTGGGACGTCGAAGGGCGCGAATACATCGATTACGTGGGAACCTGGGGACCGGCAATCCTCGGGCATGCACCTGAGGTGGTGGTTGAAGCGGTTCGCGAAACGGCAAAAAACGGGCTGAGCTTCGGGATCCCGAACCCGCTGGAGGTCGATATGGCCCGGTTGATCTGCACCTGGGTGCCTTCCGTCGAAAAAGTACGCATGGTCAACAGCGGCACGGAAGCGACGATGTCATGCATCCGGCTCGCACGCGGGTATACAAACCGCAAACTGATCGTCAAATTTGAAGGGTGTTACCACGGCCACGTCGATTCGTTACTTGTCAAAGCCGGCAGTGGCGCGCTCACACACGGGAGCCCGGACAGTGCCGGCATACCCCCGGAGTTTGCGGCATTGACCCTCACAATCCCATTTAACAATGAAGAGATTCTCAATGAGACGTTTCAAAAATTCGGGGAACAGATTGCCACGGTGATTGTAGAGGCTGTGCCTGCCAATGCGGGACTCTATTTACCAAAGCCCGGATTTTACGAGGCGTTACGGAGCCTTTGCACCCATCATGGAGCGCTCCTTATTTTTGATGAAGTGATGACGGGATTCCGTGTCGCGAAAGGTGGGTACCAGGAATTGGCCGGAATCAAACCTGACCTGACGGCGATGGGCAAAGTGATCGGCGGCGGATTGCCGATCGGCGCATTTGGCGGTCGAGCCGACATCATGGCGTTTTTGTCACCAGAAGGGCCTGTTTATCAGGCCGGGACTCTCTCCGGGAACCCTCTGGCAATGGCCGCCGGGCTCAGTCAACTGCGCGAACTGGAAAAGTTGGACGGCTGGGCGCAACTTGAGCGGCTGGGCGGACAGATGGAGAATGCAGTCCGTGAGATTTTAGATAAACGGGGCAAGAGGTATCAATTTCACCGGATCGGTTCGATGTTTTGCTTGTTTTTCACCGAGGAGCCTGTCTGGAGCTTTGCAGAGGCAATGGAATCGGATCTGGACGCATTTCGAAAATTCTTTCATTCCTGCCTTAAGCGGGGTGTTTACTTCGCGCCTTCCCAATTTGAAACGGGATTCCTGTGTCTCCAACACTCGGAAGAGGATCTGGACAGAACTGCGACGGTGATCGACGAGTCGCTTGGGATGGTTTGAGGGGTTGCTTGCTGCAAAACTGTCTTACTTTTCCTTAGGCGCGATTGGAGCAACCGGTTCCAGGCGGTTAGCGCTCTGGCGAGGCAGCATCCAACCCGGGTATTCGGGCGGGAGGGCGCTGACCTCGTCGAGCTGCTTAATCTCTTCTTCGGTGAGCTTGATTTCCAAGGAGGCAAAATTGTCCTGAAGCTGGTCGAGGCGCTTGGCCCCGATGATTACCGAGGTCACGACCGGCTTCGCCAGCAGCCAGGCGAGGGAGATGCGGGCCACGCTGCAGCTGTGGGCCTTCGCGATAGGAGTGATGACGTCGAGGATCTTCCACGTGCGTTCCTTGTCTACGAGGGGAAAATCGAACTCGGAACGGCGGGAGCCTTCCGGCTTCTGGTTCTCACGGCTGAACTTACCGGAGAGCAGGCCGCCGGCCAGCGGACTCCACACAAGCAGGCCGGTTTTTTCGGCTTCAAGGAGCGGAATAATTTCGCGTTCGAGGTCGCGGCCCGCAATGGAATAGTAGGCCTGCAAGGTGTCGAAACGGGCGAGATTCTTGAATTCGGAGATGCCCAGCGCTTTGGCAATCTTCCAGGCCTGCCAGTTGGAGCAGCCGATGTAGCGGACTTTGCCCTGAGTGACGAGGTTATCGAGGGTGCGGAGAGTCTCTTCCAGCGGGGTGACGGGATCGTTGCCGTGGACCTGGTAGAGGTCGATATAGTCGGTCTGGAGGCGGCGAAGACTGGCTTCGACGGCGTCCATGATGTGTCCGCGCGAGGCGCCTACATCGTTGCGGCCGGGACCGACGCGGCCGAAGACCTTGGTCGCGAGAACAACATCCTTGCGGGCGACGTTGAGATTCTTGAGGGATTGGCCGAGGCTCTTTTCGCTTTCACCTTCGGAATAGACGTCGGCCGTGTCGAAGAAGTTGATGCCGGTATCGATGCTGGCCTTGATGAGATCGTCGGCGCCCGCCTGATCGACATTGCCAATGGCCTTCCAGAAGCCCTGGCCGCCGTGAAAGGTCATGGTGCCAAAGCAGAGAGTTGAAACGAGAAGTCCGGTATCGCCGAGAGTTTTGTATTTCATGGGTCTTTGCC
Source organism: uncultured Verrucomicrobiae bacterium (assembly GCA_963750185.1). Taxonomy (GTDB): domain Bacteria; phylum Verrucomicrobiota; class Verrucomicrobiia; order Chthoniobacterales; family JAFAMB01; genus JAFAMB01. The sequence goes on along the minus strand of CAVVPV010000015.1, from coordinate 61,805 downwards.
CTACACCGTATAGCCCGCCAAGTGGCGATCGACGGGCCATGTCTCGAAAACCTCGAAGTTTTCGATCCGCCAGATGCCGTTTTCCTGGATCATCGTAAAGAGGGCCGGCGTGACCTGGCCTTCGATGCCCAGGAAATAGACCTCGACGATTACGCGATGGTAGTCGATAGAGGTTGACCCGAACTGAAGCGTCTGCAGTTGGGAGATTCGCCTGTACTCTGTCCGGATTTTCGAGACGTATTGAATCAGTGTGAACCGTTCCTGAACATCGCTGGAAGCCTGATCGTACGCCTTGCCAAAGTCATCGGATCGGCATGCCTCGAACTGCGCGGAAATCACTCGGTAGAGCGGCTTTGGATCAAACTCCGCTTCCACGCGCTCGCGCCAGACGTGTGTCGCAACCGCGGCGATCGCGCCGACGACAAAAAAAACGGTCAATAGAAATGATTTAACCCGCGGTTTCATGCGGTGCCGGAGCCCATCGATCTCAAATAAGTAAATGAGTAAATCCCGTATCCGTGACCATCCATCCATTCCGGCTGAATCCCATATCCTCCGACAACAGCACACCGCTTTAACTGGAAACTGGCCGGGGTAAAGCCCTCATCGCCCCCCTTGTAAACATTGCCCAGGACGTCCGTTTCTCCTGCACATTGCGCACACGGACACCGTCTCCGGAAAAGTTCGAGAGGGATATAGGTCTCTGCCCCGTCCGACCAGCGCAGAGCTAGCTCGCTCCCAATAACGGCCATGTCTGCCAAGCTGAGCTGCATCGAGGCTAAACTAACGGCGGTTTATTCCGGAAACAAGTTGGTATGACAGATCTCGAACCGGCAGTTCATTGACTCTCCTATCGAGAAAGCTTAGGAGGTATAGGAATGAGTATCAGCTTTTTTGCCGACTGCACAGTCCTGATCACAGGCGCATCGGCCGGGATCGGACGCGAGTTTGCCCGGCAACTTGCTCCAGCGGTAAGCACGATGATTCTAGTGGCGCGCCGGAGCGATCGTCTCGAAGCACTGGAATTGGAGTTAAAGATCATTAACCCCGCGCTGGATGTCTTCTCTCGGCAACTGGATCTTCGCGATCACGCGGAGCTCGAAAATTTATGCGACTGGCTGGGGGAAAGCGGTCTCACCGTCGATCTTCTCGTGAACAACGCAGGGTTGGGCGATCGCGGAGAATTCATCGACAGCGACTGGGAGCGCGTCAGCTCGATGCTCCAGGTGAATATCGAATCTATGACCTATCTGACCTACCGGATTCTCCCTAGTATGCGTAAATCGGATTGCGGCGCGATCCTCAATGTCAGTTCGGTCGCAAGCCTGATGCCCGTGCCTCACATGGCGGTTTATGCAGCGACAAAAGCCTACGTGACAAGCTTTAGTGAATCGCTGAGAGCTGAGCTTCGTGCCATGAATATTTCCGTGACAGCGATTTGCCCGGGCCCGGTTGTGACTGAGTTTGAATATGTCGCCGGCCGAACCGGGCAAAACTCTCCAACGCCTCAGACACACGGGTTCTTCACGGTACCGGTCCAGGAGGTCGTGCGAAAGGGGTTGGAGGCGGTTTCACGAGACAGGGCACGAGTGATTCCGGGGGTCTCATTACAACTCGCAATAGCGGCTTTCGCATTCGTTCCGATGTTTATCAAGCGGATCCTCCTAAACGCCTACGCGGTTCGGCAAACTGAGTCATCAAAATCCTCGCCGCATCCTGATTACGAGGTTTCAGGCAGAGTCTAGCGAATGGTCACCCATATCTATTATTTCCTTTTCGGATTATTCGCGGTACTCGGTGGCGCACTGGGTTATGCGCGTGCCAAAAGCAAAGCATCGCTTGTCGCCGGCGGAATCAGCGGAGGCCTGCTGATCGTTGCCGGTCTGCTATATCCGAGTCTGCCCGGCCTCATTCTTGCCCTCGTTGTCTCCATCCTCTTACTGGCGTATTTCGGGCGCTCTTACGCTGCAAAGAAAAAACCGATGCCAGCGATCCCGATGATCGTTTTGAGCGGGATCTGTATTGTGTTGACCGCGATCTCCTGGCGCGCCTCCTAGCGACGTTCATGCGCATCGACTCGCCTCGGCATTCTGCGATTCGAGCTGGGTCTGCCGCGGTGCTGGCGCTCTTGTTCACGGCATGCCCAGGACCCAAACCGCCGGTGCCGGAACCGACGCCAACTCCCTCTCCCACTCCAACACCCACGCCATTACCGGAGACTTTTGTCCCCTACTCCAAAATGGAGACTGCAAAGCTATTCAACGGCCTCGAGATCCATTCAAGAGTGCAAACGAGCGAAGGGACCCTGGCTGTCCTCGAGCGGCGCATACCGGAATCATATGGGCTTGAACTGAATGTGGACGTGCGCGTTCCGCAAGCCGCTCAGACTCTGGACGAGCTGGCTACGGCCGACCCGATGATCGGATCCGTGTTACCGGGCTTGAAGGATGAACTTTTGAGAGCAAAGGTGTCCAACTTTTATCATGGGCTCTACCAGCTGAAATTAGACTCGCTGAATCGCAACCTCGTCCGGCTCGAGCAGATCGTTTCCCGCCATAATTTTTTTGACTGCAACACAATCCTTGAGCTTCAGGACCAGAAGACAAATCGCAAAGCGCTCCTGATCCAAAGCGACATGGATGTGAACGGTGACGGCTCCGATGCCGATCGGTCGTCGGATGTCGACGGCACAGCTGCAAACTTTCAACCGTATACCAGCTACCGGTGGCCAAAGAAGACGACCAACGCGAGCCAGTTTATTCCGGAACGGGAAGACCGTTTGAAGCAGCTTCAAACCGAGTGCGACGCCAAAGCAACGGCTCCAGAAAGAAAGCGCCTCCTGAAGGACGAGATCGAAGAGGTTCAACGGGAACTAAACGATTTGAAGAAGTATAGTTTCCTTATCTCGAAAGCGGATCCCTTCATCGTGTTGCCTGGTTTCATGTTCCGGCAGCCGACCCATCCATTTGAGCCGAAACTCGGAGATCTTGCAGTCGTCATTTTCCAGGGGAAACTCTACCCGGCGCTCGTCGGGGATGCCGGGCCGTCCTACAAAGTAGGCGAAGCGTCGCTCAGGATCTGCAGACAGCTCGACCCGCGATCGAATGCTTACAACCGGCCGTCGAGCGATCTCGATATTACATACGTCGTCTTTCCGGGGTCTGCGGAAGAACCACCCGGACCTCCGGATCTACGGAAACTGCGTGATCGCTGTTCCGCTCTGCTGAACGAGATTGGCGGCTACAACGGCGAGCTGTTTTTATGGGAAGACATTTTAGCCAAACCCTCGCCCAGCCCCTCGGTTTCGGTGTCCGCATCGGCCTCCCCATCACCTTCTGGAACGGCGGCTCCCTCTGCGACAGCGCAAAGCGGCACGCCATCGAAACCTTCCACGACACCGAAACCTTCCATGACGCCCTAGTGTCCTGTCCCCGAAATAGCATGTACTTTGTTGCGATGAAAATGGGCCGCTGGCAAGGCGGCGTAGGCGAAGCGTCCCCGCTTTGCTTCTTCCCGAGAGTGCAAAGCGAGGACGCTTCGCCTACATCGCATGGCCGCCGGCCCATTTTCATCGCAACCCTCCGGGCCGGAGCCAGTTGGCTGTTTTTCTGCGTTGCTCTCTCGACCCGTATCATCAAGATATGGGTCTTCGTCCGCGCCTTGAATAAACAGCCAACTGACTTCCGGCAAAGTTCATGTTATTTCGGGGACAGGACACTAGCCCGCATCGCAAATCTGTCGTAAACGGTGTTGCAATTGCGTTTGCCGGCCGGACTGGAAAACGCGATTGATTGAATAAAGTAATCAGGTTTGTTACATTAAGGGCATGCAGAACTGCCGGTTTGCGTTTGCGGTTCACGTGATGGCGGTGCTCGCTTGGGATAAGTCTGCGTGCTGCCCATCTTCACGCCTGGCGCAGACGGTAAACACCAATCCAGTCGTGATCCGCCGGCTCTTGATTGACCTTCAAGAAGCGGGCCTGATCTCAACGATACGCGGTCCGCGCGGCGGGGCGGCTCTGAAGCGCAAGGCGGAGAAAGTGACTTTACGCGACATTCATAATGCAGTGGACCAGTGGAACACAATTGCAACCCACCCGAACGAACCTTCTTTGGATTGTCCGGTTGGAAAGAATATCAGCAAAGTGATGGAGCGAATCCAGGACCGTGCGAACCGCGCCTTGGCACGCGAACTGGAAAAGACGACGCTTGCGGACGTCCTGCGCGATCTGAAGCGCGGACAAAAATGAGGCCTTGATTTGTAATAGATATTGTTACATTTAGCTTTGTTTTAATCTGCTCGAAAGGAGCTCATCATGCTTTCTGAATTTCAACCTTCCTGGACCCCGGTTCTGCTCGAGAATCCCGAGTCCGCCGCTGCTCCTGACCAAACCGCACTTGGCGACGATCAGTTGCTGGATGCCTATTCGGAGACGGTCAGCGGAGCCGCGGCGAACGTTGCTCCAGCGGTGGTCAACATCCAGGTCAAGAACCCGTCACTCGGAAGACGAGGCGAAGGGGGTGGAAGCGGGTTTTTTATTGCACCGGACGGTTTCGTTCTCACAAACAGCCACGTGGTTCACGGTGCGCAGTCGATCGATGTTACTTTGAACGATGCAAGAACGTTCAGCGCAAAACTCGTCGGCGACGATCCGGACACCGATCTGGCGGTCGTTCGCATCAATGCATCCCAGTTGCCGTTTCTGCCGTTTGCCGATTCGAAGAACCTGCGCGTCGGCCAGATTGCGATCGCGATCGGGAGTCCGTACGGATTTCAGCAAACGGTCACGGCGGGTGTTGTCAGCGCCCTGGGTCGATCGATGAGAGGACAATCCGGCCGACTGATGGACGATATCATTCAGACCGATACTGCACTAAATCCCGGCAACTCCGGGGGACCTCTCGTGAATTCTTCCGGCAAAGTGATCGGAGTTAACACCGCGGTGATTCTGCCTGCGCAAGGACTCTGTTTTGCAATTGCTGCCAATACCGCGCAGCTCGTCGCAGGGTGGCTGATACGGGACGGGAAAATCCGGAGGAGTTATCTCGGCCTGGCCGGCCAGAACACCACGATTCATCCGAGATTGGTCAGGCATCATAAACTGGCGAACAACCAGGGAGTCCTGGTCGCCGGCATCGAACCGGACGGTCCGGCGCGACAGAGCGGCCTTGAGGAGAGAGATATCATCATCGGATTCAGAGACGCGGTCATATCGACGATTGACGATCTTCACCGGGTGCTCGTTGGCAAAGAAATCGGAGTCAGATCCGCGCTGCACGTCATTCGAGGTGTCGAGATGATTGAGCTCAGCGTCGTTCCTATGGAGCTGCCGCGGCAGTAACCAGTCGTTCAACCGCACGTTTTCGCGCCCGGCGCGGAGCCGTAGCGAAGGGAGCCGGCCCATAGGAATGAACGACTCCAGTCAGCCGACATGATTTCGTTTGATCATTCCGCACGAAACAGTGATTTCTTACGGGCGATGACGTTCGATCAAATAGTCCGCATGGCGGAGGGGTACTCGGAGCTAGGAATGCTGGACGAAGCGCTCGAGCATCTGGACCAGCTCGACATGGAGTTCCAGGACCAATTCGCCGTCCTGCGGATGCGAGTCGACATTCTCCTTCGCAAGCGAGACTGGAAAGATGCGCTCCGGCTTGCCCAGCGGATTTGTTCGATGCATCCCGACGAACCGTACGGTTACGTTCACGTGGCATTCTGCCTGCACGAGCTCGGGAGAACGGCGGAAGCTAAACAAACCCTTCTCGACGGACCCGCGTGCCTCCTGGATGAGGCGGTATACTATTACAACCTTGCATGTTATGAAACGATCCTTGGCGATCTGGAGCAAGCGAGAGTCTACCTGCACGCCAGCTTCCGCCTGGACAAAACATTCCGGGATTTGGCAAAGAGCGACCCGGATCTGAGGCAAATCCGGGAGGAATTTTAGCGTCCAAATCGTCCAGAGAATATGGAACTTCAAGGCCTGACCGACCTCTTCTCTGAAAATTTTGAACAATTGGGCGAACTTGGGGCGTCGGTCAGTGTGTGGCATAAAGGCGAAGAGTTTCTGAGTCTGGCCGGCGGTTATGTCGATCGGGAGAAAACAGCTCCGTGGACAATTGAGACACCGGTCCTAATCTGGTCCGCGACGAAAGCGCTCGCCTCGGCGTGCCTGATTCACGCCGCAACCGCAAATAAAGTAGAACTGGATCGGAGGGTAGTCGAATTCTGGCCGGAGTACGGTGAGAACGGGAAGAGCGGTACCACACTTCTGCATGTTCTAACGCACCAAGCCGGCCAGCCGGCGCTACGGGACCATTCGCCATCGATTCTCGACCACGACGCCGTTGCCGCTCAACTAGCCCAACAGGCGCCTTTCTGGAAACCAGGCGATGCGCACGGGTACCATGCACGGACCTTCGGATTCCTGGCGGACGAGCTCGTCCGCCGGATAACGGGCGGCACCGTTTTGGGAAGCTATTTTCGAACGATCTTCGGAGATCCCCTGGATTTGAAACTCTGGATCGGCGTTCCGGAATCGATCGTAAATGATGTCGCTCCGATCTTTCCCCCGCGGACGTTATGGGTGCCGGACTCGGAAAAAGCATTTTACAAGGCCCTTTCGGATCCCGCTTCGTTGACTCGCAATGCATTTTCGACTCCCTCCGGACTCCATGCTCCGTCGCGGATGAACAATCCGAAAATCCGGCAGCATTCAATCCCTTCTCTGGGCGGAATTGGGACAGCCAGCGCGCTAGCTCGATTCTACGAAACGCTTTGCGAAGATGAAATATTTCCGGTGGAAACGATTCGCCGGATCTCTGAAACAGCGTGTTCGGGCAAGGATCAAGTCCTTCAGGTCGAAACGGCATATGGTGTTGGGTTCATGAAGGATCCGGTGCACGGGAGCACGAAGATCCGAACGAACTTCGGCCCGGAACTGACCGCATTTGGACAGCCTGGATCCGGCGGCAGCCTAGGATTTTGCGATCCGAAGAACGGGCTCGCGTTTGCATATGTCATGAACCAAATGGAGCCGGGCCTCTTTCCAAACGCCAAGTCTCTTCGACTTGTGGCAAGCCTCTATGAACAGTCCGGCGTAATCCAATGAGTCTGACACCGACGGAGCCGATACTGATTCTCTCGGACCTGCATCTTGGCCACCGGGCGTCGGTCATCAAAAACCCTGAACAACTGACCGAGCTCTTGCGGGGACCGGGCTCTGTCGTATTTAATGGTGACACGGCCGAGATGCGGACGCCCGAGGATCGGACGGTTGGCCGCAAGCTTGCGGCAGACCTCGCCCGAGTCTGTCACCATGCAGGACGGAAGGCATTTTTCGTTAACGGGAACCACGACCCGACGGTGTCCGGCACAGACCACCTCGATCTGCTTGGCGGATCGGTGCTGGTAACTCACGGCGACATTCTCTTTCTAGGCGTCGCGCCATGGAGTCATGACGCGCATCACTACCTGAAAAAGCATCGCCAGATCCTTGATAGACTAGGCCCCGACGCTTATAGCGATTTTGAAAAGCGGCTTTTGGCGACGAGACGAACTTCGATTGAGCTGCAAATGATCGAGCGACCGCTGACACGCGGTCGTCTGCCTGGATTTCGTCATTTTGTAAGACAGCTCTGGCCTCCCTGGCGCCCTCTGATGATTGCCAAGGCGTGGTATGAGTTGCCGCATCTGGCAGTCGACCTGGCGCGTGCCTTCCGGCCGAACTCCACGTATACCATTGTCGGGCACACTCATTACCCGGGGGTCTGGCAACTGAAGCACCGCGTCGTAATTAATACCGGCGGCTTTGTCGCCTATTTTGGAGCGCTGGCGGTAATCATCGAATCCGGGCGTTTGGAGGTCCGGGAGGTCAACCAGCGCAACGGACAATTCGCACTCGGCAAGCTGCGCGGAAGCTTCGGCGTCGAATCAAGGCCAACGCCGACAGAAATTTGAGGCTTTTTTGAAGACGCTTGGAATCTTTCTTCCGTGAGGATTCGAAGGTAGGCGTAGGCGTCTCGCGATCAGGAGTTTTCCGCAGCATCGGTGGCGAGGCGAAATTGCTCGCGGGCGTCCTCAATCAGACTGGCGTAGGTTTCCGACGGCCGGTCGCCGGTCTGGTCTTCCACAAGTCGGTTATTGCCTTCGGCATAATTAATCGAGTAGAGACCAAATCGCGGCGTGAATGTTCCCCACTCGTAGTTATCGAATAAGGACCAGTGCAAGTAGCCGATGAGAGGGATATCGGACCGGGCAATATTGACGATTTCATTTACATGGACGCGCAGGAAATCGCTGCGGGTCATCCGATCTCGCCGCAAGGTATTCCTGTTGTCGACGCGACGCCGGACCGCCATTCCATTCTCAGCGATCAGCACCGGTCGATTGCCAAAGTCCCTGCTGTAATAGTCGCAAAAGAAATGCATTCCGCTCGGTAACACACGCCAGTCCCACCACTTGCTGGTGACACTGTTCATCAACCAGCTGCGCAGGGATTTATCCTTGAATTCGTGATCCCACCAAACTGGATGACGGAACATGTGCGCGGCGAACGGATCGTAGTAATCCAGCCCTAGGTAATCGAATGAAATTTCTTTGTCGGCCGCATAAAGGTGGTCGATCAACGGAGCAAAGAACTCCGGCATAAAAATCTTGTGCCCAAGCCAATTGCTAACTCTTTTCACGGCTGCTCCGACAAAACAAGGGAGATCCTTTTTCAGTGGGATCGCAGCCGCTTCGAAAGCCTGTTCAAATTCGGAAATCTTGCCGATGATATAGTCACGAAGATTGCTGACGCGAACACCACGCTCCCGGACAGACAATAAATCGAGCAGTATTTTATCCGACCAGTAGAGGTCGCTGCAGTAATTGTTGAGCGTAATCGACGGCTCCGGCCACCCTTGATCCGCGTAAACATGATGGACAAGATTATAGGCGCTGACATGCGCGATCAGGATGCTGCGATAGGCCGTCAACAACGTGCGCATGCCCTGCATTCTTTTCGAGCGACCCGGGAATTGGGTGCCGAAATAGGTATTCAGAACAAACATGTTTGGCTCGTTAATCGAGATGTAGTACCGGATCGGCGGCAACCCGTGGCGGTCGGTTAGAGCACGGTTCACATAGAGGACCGTTTCCCGGACGTAGCGGCAAAACAATTCGGTGATATCCGGCTCGAGCCATGGATCCGGACCGAGCCAGGAGGGATGCACGAAATGATGAAGAGTAACGAGTGGTTCGAGGCCGTTTTGGCGACAGTCCACAAGCATTTCGACGTAATGATCCAATGCCTGGTAGTCAAACGGCGGGGGCGGCGCCTTTCGGTCGACGTAGGTTGGCTGCACGCGGCTCCATTCCATCCCGAGGCGGAATGCGTTGAGGCCCAATTCGCGGCAGCGAGCGAAATCTTCCGGATATCGATGCCAGAAGTCGGGTCCAACCCCCGATTTAGCGACGTCTCCCTTTCGTTCTCCGGCGGCCCAATTCGTCTGTGGCTGATCAGCTCCGTTGTACCCACCCTCGGACTGATAAGCGGACGTCGCCACTCCCCACAGAAATTCGCTCATTTGCTACCGCCCCTTAGAATCTCGCTCCCGCGCCGCCGCCATCGTGATCGCTTCAGCCTCATCGTCTGAAACCTCCAGAGCGGACACCTCATCTGCCACGAGAGTTTCGACAATTGTCTTCGCCGCTTCCGGTCGGCTCAATGCGAACGCCTTTCTTCGCATTTCCTCGAGGCGGAGCGGGTCATCGAGAAGGGAATCAATCTTATAAGGGATCGTAGTCATTTCGTTGCATTTGACTGCAACACCATCCTCGAGAAGGTGGTCGCTATTGCGCTCCTCCTGTCCTGGAATCGGGCTGACGATCACCATCGGAAGGCCGCAGGCCAGCGCCTCCGCCGTCGTCAACCCTCCCGGTTTACCGATAAATAAATCCGCGATCTTCATCAGATCCGGCATCCGGCCTGTGTACCCGAATACCTTAAAGTTTTCTGAATCATTCCCCACTGCATTGAGGACTCGCTCCCGAGTTTCCGGATTCCGTCCGCAAATGACAATGGTCTGGGCCTTCGCACGAAGATTTTTAAGTCGATCAACCACAAAATCGATCCGACCGCCACCGAGCGCACCCGCCGACAGAAGAAGCGTCGGGCGCGTCGGGTGCAATCCATAATGAAACCGCGTCGCCACCCGGTCGATCGGGGTGATGTATTCGGGATCAATTGGGATACCGGAAACTGTGACCCGTTCTTTGGGCAAACCGAGCTCTCCGAGATGAACTTTTGTCTCTTCGATGGCGACGAAGTAGCGATGGAAGACCCGGGATAGCCACATTGCATGAAAATCCAGATCGGTCACAACGATTGAGAGATGGGCATCGAGTAGATTCTTTGCAATCAGATGCGAAATGATTCCGGCCGGCATGAAGTGCGTGCAGACCGTAATATGCGGGTTGAACTGGCGGATAAATTTGACTAGCGGCCCGGTATTGAGTCGGTCAAGCATGAGACGCATCCCGTCCGTTTTCCATGGTTCGTCACTTTGTTTGTACCACCAACCAAGGAAATCCGGCGCATCCTTGACCAGGCGAGTGTAAAGCTTCGAATAGAAGTCCCTGAACAGTTTGTTGGTAAATCGGAGTGCGTCGCTGTGGACGACTTCGCCCACGTCGGGGTGCTCTTCGAACACCTTGGTTAATGCCTCCCCAGCCCGGACGTGGCCTGTCCCCGCGCTGGTTGACATGATCAAAACTCGTTTCTTCATCGTACAATCCGGCTGGCGAACGTAGGAAATACAGGTAAAACCGAAAATCGCCTGTCTCGCATCCACATAGATAGACGGGCGACACGAGTTGTTCAATTTTACTAAATTTCCATAATTTATCACCGCGGGCGGTTACTCGGTAAATCCCGCAATCGAGATAGCCCGAGCAGTTCGCATTCGACAAAACACCGGTACGCGGTAGGGATAACCTACGGTATGAACAAAGTGCGGGTTTGGACAGGTGCACCTTATCCTTTGGGTGCCACATCGACCGCTGAGGGCGTAAACTTCGCCATCTACTCAGAGAATTGTACGGGCGTCGACCTCTGCCTGTTCGAGCGCCCAGATGCCGATCATGAAGCGGTCAGGGTGCGAATGACGGAATCGACAGACAACGTCTGGCATTTGTTCCTGCCTGATATTCGCCCCGGCCAGTTGTACGGGTACCGGGTTTATGGCCCGTACGAACCGGAGAATGGACACAGGTTCAACGCCTCCAAAGTTCTCATTGACCCCTACGCGAAGGCGATTTCGGGAAAGGTCGAATGGGGTCCCGAAATGTTTGGTTACCCATTGGGCGATCCGAAGGAGGATCTGAGGCGGGACTACGGTGACAATGCCCGAAAAGTCCCGAAATCGATCGTCGTCGACTCATCATTTGCCTGGGGCCGCGAGCAACGTCCGAACATCCCGTTGCACGAGTCGATTATTTACGAAACGCACGTCGTCGGGTTCAGCAAGCTCTGGGAAAAAGTCCCGACAGAACTTCGAGGGACCTATGCCGGGGTGGCGTCACATGCGGCGATAAAATATTTCAGAGATCTGGGTGTCACTACTGTGGAGCTCCTCCCGATTCATGAGCATGTGGATGACGGGTTCCTTTTAGACAGAGGAGTCACAAATTATTGGGGCTACAGTACGATCGGGTACTTTGCACCGGAGAGCAGCTATTCAAGCAAGGGCACGCTCGGAGGCCAGGTCACAGACTTTAAAGAGATGGTGAGGGAGTTGCACCGGGGCGGGCTGGAAGTAATCATCGACGTCGTTTACAACCACACGGCAGAGGGGAACCATCTCGGTCCAACCCTGTCCTTCAAAGGTGTCGATAACGCGGCTTATTACCGTCTCGTCGGGAACGACCGCCGTTTTTACATGGATTACACCGGGTGCGGCAATACGCCTAATACGTTAAATCCGAGAATTCTGCAGCTCATTACCGATAGTCTCCGCTACTGGGTCACAGAGATGCACGTCGACGGGTTTCGGTTCGATCTGGCTTCAACGCTTGGACGCGAGGAGCACCTGGTCGAGCGGAGCTCTACATTTTTCGACCTGCTGTTGCAGGATCCGGTCCTCTCGCAGGTAAAGCTGATTGCTGAACCCTGGGACGTCGGCGAGGGAGGCTACATGGTCGGGAACTTTCCCGCACCATGGTCGGAGTGGAACGGGAAATACCGGGATTGCGTTCGACGTTACTGGAAGGGAGACAACGACACGATGGCGGAGTTCGCCTATCGGCTGACTGGGAGCCCCGACCTCTACGAGCACCAGGGCAAAAAACCGTTCGCAAGCATCAACTTTGTCACCGCACACGACGGATTCACTCTGAATGACCTGGTCTCGTACAACGAAAAGCACAACGAAGCAAACGGCGAAGAAAATCGGGACGGGGACAACCACAACAACTCGTGGAATTGCGGCGAGGAAGGGCCGACGGACGACCCGGCGGTGAACCGGCTTCGCAGGCGTCAGCGTCGCAACCTGATGACCACTGTTCTTCTTTCGCAGGGCGTGCCGATGATTCTGGGCGGAGACGAATTCCGCAGGACGCAACAAGGCAACAACAATACCTATTGCCAGGACAACGAGCTCAACTGGTTTAACTGGAACTGGGACGACGACGGCAAGAGCCTCTTTGAGTTCACGAGAAAACTGATCCGATTCAGGAAAGACCATCCGGTATTCCGCCGGCCTAAATATTTCAAAGGAAGACGAATCTTCGATTCAGACGTCAAAGATATCATGTGGTTCAAGCCCAACGGCGCGGAACTAAACGAACAGGATTGGACAAATGGATTTGCAAAGTGCCTTGGGATGTTGATCAGCGGATTAACGAACGACGTTCGGGACCCAAAAGGAGAGGTGGTCAGGGACGACACGTTTTTGCTTCTGTGCAATGCTCACTACGAGCCGCTAACGTTTATTCTCCCCGGACGGGAAGAAATCCGATGGGAGATGGTTCTCGATACGAAAAGCGAACGTGGATTCGTCAGGCCTCAAAAGATCATGCCGGCCGGAGACGAAGTTGAACTGATTGATCGGAGTCTCTGTTTGTTGAAACTTTGCGAAGGCGAAGACCGTTTTGCGCGTGAGCCTTCATGGGCCACCAGAGAAGGAAAATCCCCCTCAAAAATTCCAACACAAGCCACGGAACCATTAATCGATGGAAAATAGAATTGTTTCGCAGGGCGCAGAGACACACGGAGACCACGTTTCTTTTCGGACATGGGCAACAGAAAAGAAAACGGTTTCAGTTGTGATTTTCGGCAATGACGAACAAATCGTAAGAGAAATTCCGATGGTACTCGATGGAAGTGGGTATTACTGCGCCGTTGACCCGGAATCGGCTGGCGGAACCCTTTATAAGTATCGAGTCGATGGAAAACTCGTCCCGGATATTGCATCGAGGTTCCAGCCAAAGGGAGTTCACGGGCCGTCGCAAGTGGTGGACGGGCATTCATTTCAATGGACCGACGCCGGGTGGAAACCGCCGGGTTTGCGTGACCTTGTTATATACGAATTGCATGTCGGCACGTTCACGAATAAAGGAACGTTCGCCGCGATCCCCGCGCGGTTCGGGCATTTAAAAAGCATCGGCGTCAATGCCATTGAGCTGATGCCGATTGCCGATTTCGCCGGAGACAGAAATTGGGGTTACGACTGTGTCTCGCTATATGCCCCTTCCCGCGCGTATGGAACGCCCGACGAGCTGCGCGCGTTTGTGAACGCCGCACACGAGGCTGGGTTCGCCGTGATACTCGACGTCGTCTACAACCATCTCGGACCGGACGGAAACTTTATGGGCGTTTATTCCGAGCATTATTTCAATAAAGCGCATCAGACACCATGGGGCGCAGCATTCTCGTTGGATACACCTGACACGCTCCCCGTCCGACTCCACTTTGCCGAGAACGCACCATATTGGGCGCGAGAATTTCATGTCGACGGCTTTCGTCTTGATGCAACCCACGCAATTCCGGATTCTTCCCCAAACCATCTCATTCAGGAGATCACCGAAGCGGTTCAGGCCATGGGTGGATTCGTGATCTGCGAAGATCCCAGAAACGAGCGAAAACTGATTCTCCCACGGCAAAAAGGGGGTTACGGATGCGATGCAGTTTGGGCTGACGACTTTCATCACGTCGTTCGCGTTCAAATGACCGGAGAGAATGAGGGGTACATGGGATTCTTCAAAGGAACCATGGAAGAAATGCTGAAAACATTGCGCGAAGGTTGGTTATTTACCGGCGAAGTGCAAAAGGACGGCATCCCTCGCGGCACCGCGGGCGCCGATATCGAGCCCGAACATTTTGTCTATTGCATCTCCAATCACGACCAGGTCGGAAACCGCGCCTACGGCGAAAGACTGAGTCAGTCGGTCTCGTCGGAAGCCTACCGTGCTGCATCGGCACTTCTTCTCATTTGCCCCTACACGCCGATGTTTTTCATGGGACAGGAATGGGCGAGTTCATCGCCATTCCTTTACTTCACCGATCACCATGACGAGCTGGGAAAAGGTGTGACGGAGGGGCGCAGGAAAGAATTTGCGCAGTTCTCAGAATTCAAAAATACTGCCAAACGCTCAAAGATCCCCGATCCGCAGGCAGTTTCCACTTTCAAACGCTCAAAACTCAAGTGGGCGGAACTCAAAAAGTCACCGCATCACGCGACGCTCGATCTATACAGAAGTTTCGTTGAGTTCCGGAAAACGGACCTGAAAAGCCGAAGTCGCGATCGTTGGGAGGTAGGTCAGATTTCGAATCATGCAATCGCAATTCGCTATCAGCGCAGCCGGGCCGGAGACATTCTGGTTGTGTTTCAACTCGTGCCCGACAAGGTCACGATTGATTTCGATCAAGAGCTGTTGAAACCAGGCAAGGGTAGGGCATGGGATCTCGTGGCATCGACAAACCACGTGAATTACGGCGGCAATGGAGCGGCGGAACTGGACAGGGCGGGCGCGAAGCTCGCGCTGACCCTGCCTGAGTTGATCGTGCTTCGCGAAGAAGCGGAGTAAATTGGATAAATGCGAGCGTATTGATAATGCGACCAGTAACAGGAGAGACAGGATATGGCATCTGCACCGCGCGTACCGATTTCGACCTATCGATTGCAGTTCAGCCGACATTTCGGGTTCAGAGATGCGACTGAAATAATCCCCTACCTTCACGATCTCGGAATTAGCGACATTTACAGTTCGCCGTTCTTTCGCTCAAGCCCTGAAAAAGATCACGGTTACGACGTCACGAATCACAACGAATTAAATCCAGTGCTCGGGACGCGCAAGGATTTCGACGCCATGGTCACGACTTTGAAAGAGCGAGGCATGGGTCACATCGTCGATTTCGTGCCCAACCACATGGGGATAACAGATCCGCAGAATGAGTGGTGGATGGATGTCCTGGAAAATGGCCCAAGTTCCCGGTTTGCTCAATTTTTCGACATTGACTGGGATCCGCTCAAAGCCGCGCTCCAGAACAAAGTTCTGCTGCCGGTGTTGGGGAGTCAGTATGGTGTGGTCCTGGAGCGAGGCGAATTCGGGATTGAGTTCAAAGAGGGCGCGTTTTATCTGACTTATTACGCCTGGGTTTTCCCGCTCAACCCGCGGACATACCATTTCATTCTTCGGATTGCCCTGCAGAAGCTCAGCCAATACTCGGATGAAGACATGTATCTCGATCTCGAGAGCATTCTAACCGCGCTCGAATATCTACCGCGGAAGGCCCACACTGATGATGAAAAAATCAGGGAGCGTGCCAGAGAAAAGGAGGTCATCAAACGAAGAATTGCGCGTCTATGCCGCGAGTGCCCGCAGGTCGAGGAAGCAATCGAGCAGGCAATCCGGCATCTCGAAGGGCAACCCGGCAATGCGCGTTCTTTCGATGAACTCGACAGGTTGCTGGATGCGCAAGCATACCGTCTGAGCTTTTGGAAGGTCGCCGCTGAAGAGATCAACTACCGCCGATTTTTCGACGTCAACGAGCTTGCGGCGATTCGAGTCGAGAACCCTGTCGTCTTCGACACGATCCATCAGTTACTTTTTGAGTTGCTCGCCAATCGAAGCGTTACGGGTCTGAGAATCGATCATGTCGACGGTCTCCGCGACCCGAAACAATACCTGACCGCGTTGCAACGACGGTTTGCCGAAGTTGTCGATGGGGAGGGGTCGGACACCGGTACAAATCTGTATTTGATCGTTGAAAAAATCTTGTCGGAGAATGAGAAACTCCGGCGCGACTGGCCCGTTTTTGGCACGACGGGATACGAGTTCACCGCGGAGCTGACCTCGCTGCTGGTGGATTCGAATAACGCGGAAGCATTCTCAAAGATTTATCGAGATTTTATCGAGCGATACGTCCATTTCGAATCGCTGATTTACGAAAAGAAAAAGCTTGTGATGGATGTCGCGCTCGCCAGCGACATTGAATCGCTCGGACACATGCTAAGCGAGCTCTCCGAAAGAGACAGGCTTCATCGTGATTTCACGCTCGACTCCCTTCGAACGGTCATTCGCGAGCTGATCGCCTGTTTCCCCGTCTATCGAACGTATATCACGGCCGAATCAGGCGTTTCGGAAGCAGACCGGCAAGTAGTACTGCGCGCGCTCCGGGCCGCCAAGCGGCGAAACGCCGCGATGGACACCTCCATCTTCGATTTCCTACGAGATATTTTATTGCTCGAAAAAACCGGCAATTCGGATGAAAAAACAGACCGTCTGCGATTGGAATTTGTTTTGAAGTTTCAGCAGTGCACAAGCCCGATGATGGCTAAAGGCCTGGAAGACACGGCATTCTATATTTTCAACAGGCTTTGCGCGCTCAACGAAGTTGGAGGCAATCCGCAGCAGTTCGGAATCAGCCTGGAAAGGTTCCACGAAAAAAACCGGGCGCGCCTGTCGGACAAACCGCATACCCTCCTCGCCTCCACAACGCACGACACAAAACGGAGCGAAGATTTGCGGGCCAGAATTGCAGTGCTTAGCGAGATCCCGGAGGAGTGGCAGACCTGGATTTACGAATGGCGGTATTTGAACTCGATCTTCAAGAAAGGCGTAGAAGGCGACGTCGCACCAAGCGCCAACGAAGAATATCTTCTTTATCAGACCCTGCTGGGAACTTGGCCGTTTGCCGGCGATCAACTCAATGAAGAATATATCGCCCGCATTCAACGGTACATGCTCAAAGCCATAAAAGAAGCGAAGGTGAATAGCAGCTGGGTTCAACCGAATGAAGAATGGGAAGAGGCGGTTAGAAGTTTCATTGCAGGCATTCTCGACGAGAAACACGCGTTCCGATCGAAAATCGATCCAGCCGCCGCGAAAATCGCCTGGCATGGGATGCTGAATTCGCTCACTCAGACGATCCTGAAACTGACTGTTCCCGGCATTCCCGATTTTTTCCAGGGAACAGAATTATGGGACTTTCGATTGGTTGACCCTGACAACCGCGGTCCGGTCGATTTCGCGGTTCGGCGTCAGATTCTTGAGCAAGTGCAGCAGGAGAAGTCGGAGACCCTGTTTGGTTCGTGGCAGGACGGCCGCATCAAGATGCTGGTCACTTCAAGCCTGCTCCGCCTGCGTCAGATTGCGCCCGCATTATTCCGAGAAGGGAGCTACAATTCATATTATGCCAGCGCCGACCTCTCGGACTGCTGTGTTGCATTTTCGCGCGAGCTCGATTCACAGATCATCCTGGTGATCGTGCCCCGTTTTACGACCCGCCTCTGCACCGCCGGTTCTGGAGTGGATTGGAAGGAGACCGAACTCCTGTTCGACAAGAACTTTCCAGCCATGACGGATGTGCTAACCGGACGGACATTTAAATCCGGTTCAGACACACTGTCACTGAAGGATCTCAATTCGTTTCCATTCGCCGTATTTCACAATCTGTCCGGAGCGTGAAGCGGGAACAGAAAAGAGGCCTTGAAACTCGCTTCCCCTGGTTAACGCGGGTAAAAGCAGCGACTCAAGGGGTATCCAAAGATGCACTGCATCTGGTCGGAGTTTCAGGAGGCGTAGACTCTCGCGTTCTCCTTCACATCCTCCCGATTGTCGGGTTTCGAAATCTGGTGGTCTGCCATCTCGATCACGGTCTGCGCGGTGCCGAAAGCGTCGAAGATCGCAAATTTGTGAACAGGCTGGCGCACCGGCTCGGATTCGCTTGCTATATTGGAACGGTAACCGGATTGCCTGGCGTCGGACCGATCGAAACGGCAGCGCGCGAAGCGCGCCTGCGTTTTTTCGCCGAAGCCGCTGAGCGCTTCTCGACCGAATCCCTGTTTCTGGCTCATCACGCGGATGACCGTGTGGAAACGTTTTTGATCAACTTGTTCCGTGGCGCAGGCTCATTCGAAAACGCGGCAATCAAGCCGGAATCGCACCTCCATGTCGGAGAAAGTTCCTTGCTCATTCACCGCCCATTAATCGACGTCTGGAAAGATGAAATCTATGAGTTTGCAGCTAGCCTGCGTCTCAAATATCGCGAAGACTCTACGAACGTAAGCCTTCAAATGGTTCGCAACCGTGTCCGACTCGAACTGATCCCGGAGATCGAAAAAATAATGGGTAGACCGCTGAAACGCACTCTCGTTCGCACGATAGAGATTGCGGCAAACGAGGGTGAATACTTAAAGTCGCTCATTCCGGAAACAGCAAAACAGCCTTCACTTGCAACTCGGGAATTAAAAAATCTTCCCCTCCCGATTCAACGCAGAACCATTTACGCCTGGCTGCGGCATCAGGGAATCAAAGACTACGGTTTCGACGAGATTGAAGCGGTCCGCTCTCTTCTCAACCAGGTCGCAATTGCCAAGGTCAATCTACCTCGAGGTTTCTTCTGCCGGCGACGAAGCGGCAAGTTGTTTTTGTCAGCGCCGGCTCGATCCGGTCCGTCTGGTTTGCCAGAGTAAGCGCTGGTTTCAGTTGTATGCCGAGCGTCGAGAATTGCTTATGGATAGAAAAGCGAAAGAGTTCCTGTTCAACCTTCTGAACACGCCAAGTCCCACCGGCTTCGAGTCGGCAGAACAACGAATTTGGATGACCCATGTTCAGCCGTTCGCAGATTCGGTGGAGAACGACGCTTACGGCAATGCCTGGGCGACGCTGAACGGAGGCGCGTCGGCTGCTCGCATTATGTTGGAAGCACACGCGGACGAAATCGGTTTCATGATTCAAAACGTCACCGAAAGCGGCTTTCTGTACATCATCCGAATCGGTGGCAGTGATCGCGCAATCGCGCGCAGCAAGAGACTAACCATCCTCGGCGACAAGGGACCTGTATCGGCGGTCATTGGGAATACCGCGATCCATATTCGTGACAAAGAGAACGAAAAAATCCCGGAGGTTCACGAGCTCTATCTCGATATTGGAGCCAGTTCGCGGGAAGAAGTCGAGGAAAGAGGCATCCGTGTTGGGCATCCCGCGGTTTATGCGGATACTGCAGAAGAACTGTTTCCGGGGCGACTGATCGGGCGGGCAATCGACAACCGGATTGGCGGGTTCATTCTGTCCGAAGTGCTGGCAAATCTGTCCGGGAAGGACGCGCGCCCGAAAGCGACTCTGTTCGCGGTGAATGCGGTCCAGGAGGAGATCGGCGGGCCTGGAATGCGGATGATTTCATACCGGCTTGAACCGAGCGTTGCGATTGTACTGGATGTCACGCACGCAACCGATTCACCGGGAATAGATCGGAACAAACATGGTTCGATTACTCTCGGGAACGGACCGACAGTCACGCACGGATCAGCGAATCATCCGATGGTTGTGAAACGATTGATTTCGTTGGCAAACGAACTTCACGTCCCGATCCAGCACGAGGCTTCCTCCGGCACAACGGGTACGGATACGGACCGTGTCTACCAGACGAAAGGCGGCATCCCGAGCGCGCTGGTCTCAGTCCCAATGCGCTATATGCATTCGACCGTCGAGATGGTCGACCTGGTCGACGTGGAACGTTGCATCCAACTCCTGACTCAATTCGTCCAATCGGTCACGAGCAAGGAGGAGTTTATCCCGAAGTTCCTTTAAAAAAACGTGTCGAGTTGGTTGGCTGAGGTTGTTCGGTCCGAAGGTGGGCGCGTCAGTTTCGAGCGCTTCATGGAGCTGGCTTTGTATCATCCGCTCCATGGGTATTATGCGGGACAGGTTTCGAACATTGGGGCAAATGGTGACTTCTCGACTGCAGTGACGATCAGCGATTCGCTTGTCCGGAGCATCGCCTCGTGGGTAAAGGCCGAAGCTAGACGGCTTTCGATGCGCATCGCTGAAGTGATTGAACTTGGCGGGGGAACCGGGCAACTGGCTTCCGGGATTATCAAATCGTTCAGGTCATGGGAACCGGTGCGATACCAGATCGTCGAGATTTCAAAGTCATTGCAGCGATTGCAGGAAAAAAAGCTACGCGGCAGGCCGGTTCGTTGGACGGAATCGGTCCAAACGGCTCTGACAAATGTGTCCGGGGCCGCGATCCTGATTTCGAACGAGTTCGTGGATGCGTTCCCATGCCGCAGATTTGAGCTTGGGCCGAACGGATGGAAGGAAATTTGCCTTAGGCTTCACGACGAGCTCTGGACAGAAGAGGGCGTCGAAGCGGCTACCCTTCCACCCAGTTCGACGTTTGATTTGAAGTTCATCACCGGACAACGGGTCGAGATATTTGATTCGTACCGACAATGGCTGACAAGAGTCGACCAGCACTTTCGCAAGGGCTCCATCCTGACAATCGACTACGGCGGTTTACCCGACGAGGTGTATCATCGCCGACCGGAGGGCACAATGCGGGCTTTCTTCCACCACCAACGCATCAATGGCATGGGAATCTACCTGCGCCCCGGGAGACAGGATCTGACAGCCGATGTCAATTTTAGCGACTTGAAGATCTGGGGCGAAAAGATTGGGCTCGCAACAATTGAGCTTATTACTCAGGCCAAGTTCATCCACCGATGGTCGAACCCAAAATCGCGAACAGAAAAACTAGGGGACCAGTTTGTCGCGGATCAATCCGGCATGGGTGCCGCGTTCAAAGTGTTGCATCAGAACAGGGGGTAACCCTTCTTTCTCTGGGAGAGCCCTAAAATCTGCTGCAGCCTCGCCGACACGCCGATACGCCCAAACGCCGAGACGCGTCCTGTCTGGTTGCGACTACGCCGCCTCTGTGCTCAATCGTCGTTCCACTGGTGCTTAAGCGCTTTTTTCGCCGCGTCCTTCTGATCGTCAAGCTGATCCAACTGATGGTCCGCGTCGTCTTTCTTCCGCTGCCAGCGGTCCTTCGCATCGCCGTCGGAATGATCGGCCTGATAATCGTAATAGTCTTTGGCGCGTTTTATGGCATCCTTTCGAGCCTCCCATTCAGCGTCGAAGCGATCGTAAGCGGCATCCCTTGCATGTTCGAAATCGTCTTTTGACCGATACCGCCGCGGTGAACGCTCATCCGGTGTTGCTCCCCCTACATCGGAATTTACTGGCGAGCGGGCCGGCCTGGCACTCAAATCCGTTCCGGTCCGAGATGCGATTTTGAAATTGATCTCCATCGCCAGTCGTTGTCCGGCGACAACATTGGCTGTCCGGGTTTCATCGGGGGCTCCACGGGCACGCACCACGATCTTGTGCTGCCCCGGCGGCAAAATCCCTTCGATCGGTGCGGTCCCAAGACTAACTCCTCCTACGATGACTTCGGCGTCGGACCGATCGCTCGTGAAAGAAATCGTGCCGTACTCATGCTTGAATTCAACCACCATCGACCCTCCCGGATCCGGTGCAATCTGTCGGATGACAGGCGCCAACGCACCAATGCGCGAGACGAGCTGAACAGGCTGAGGTGGTAGTTCAATCGTGAGTGGCGCAGTGCCGAGTTTGGTTTGGCCCAAATAAATCGTCGCTCCCGAAGGATCACTTTGCAGGGAAACTTTCACCCCTTTGAACACGTGTTCAACTGTCGCCACGGCATTCGCCTGAACTGAAACCTGCTGCACATAGTCCGGCCAGCTGGCCCGCTTGATCCGGACTGTGTAATTGCCCACTGGCAGGTTGTCGAGCGTCATCGGGGTATTGCCGAGACTTGATTTTTGCAACGGGTCGACAACTTCCACCAAAAGATTCGGCGGATCAGACTTGAGCAAAAGCTGTCCGACTTCGCGCACCAGAGGGATTAGCCCAAGGTTGTTGAGGCTCCCTTGGGTGATTTCAAGGTCAACTGATCGCGACTGATACCCAGGCAGACTAAGCTGCAGCGTGTATTTTCCCACCGGTAACGAGTGCGAGGCGAGCGGAGTCTTCCCGATCTCTGTCCCGTCGAATTTCACGGTTGCGCCTTCCGGATTGCTGGTCAGCGTCACACTTCCCGTTCTGACAACTGGAGGAGGTGGCAACGGTTTATGGACAAAAATAATGGTTCCGACCACCAATCCAACTGCGCACAACAGAAACAATCCGACAGCGGCCAGAAGAATCCGAAGAAGAATTGGAGAAGTCTTCGGCTGACTGTCTTCCCAGACTTCGGGACCCTTGGAAGGCAATGGAGCCGGCGGAGTTGGCGCGAATGCAGGGTACTGCTCCGGTGGCACAGGAGGTGGACCGGTGAGCGGTGGGTTCGCAAATTCAGCAGCCTCAAGTTCCGCCAGAAAATCAGCTGCGGAGCGAAAGCGATTTGGTTCTGTTGCACCCGCCCGCAGGACCGCATTCCCGGATTCAGAAAGGTTCGCAACAGGATTCAATCTGGGCGAATGCGATCCCGAGCCAGACCCAGAGCGCACTCCGCCAAGCAGCTCATGAATGATGCTGGCCAGCTGCTGGACATGGGTCGCGCCGGAATCAAATCTGTCAGAATCAATCAGCGTCTGGGCAGGCTCCGCTGATGCCCGTGGCAAACTCCCGCGAAGGCTCAACGCGTCGACCTTCACGATAAACGGCGGCCAGGCCGTGATCGGCGTTCTCTGAAGCTGGCTGGGATCTTCCGCTCGCCGCGTTGTCTCGATGGAGACATCCCGCAATGACAAATGGGCACCCAGAAGGTCTTTTCCTGCTGCAAAATCGAGGACTTTGGCCAGCGGCTTCGCCACGCGGAGGGCCTCCTCCCAACTCAGCACCCGGCGCACGCGCAACAGATCCTGGAGCGAGAATCCCCTGATCCATTCACTTACGATAAACAACCCGCGCTCGTACGATTCAAGACCGAACAACTCGAGAAGATTCGGGTGGTGCGCCGCCTTAATCCTTTCGATCTCGCGCCGGAGCGACTCGAGTTGGTCGGGGTCATTCCTGAGGGAAAGCGGCAACTGCCTGAGGGCAACCACGCGGTTTGCCTGCAGATCTTTGGCCTTGAAGTGACTGTGATCGAAGGGCGAGCGTCCGAGAATTTCGTACCGCTCACGGATTAGTTCACCGGTTGCAAATCCGAAACTGCTCGTCCCGCCGATTGGCATTTGGAGTGTTTTGTCAGCGTCGGAAGATCCAGGACGAGTAGGGCCAGTTCCCGGATCGCCTCGCAAAGCAACGAGAATCTCGTCGATTCCACGTTTGAGTTCTGTTGGAGACTGGAGCCGGTCCTCCGGGCGCTTTGCAAGCATTCGTTCGAGAAGAGCCGCGATTTTCGGATGCAGTTGCCCAAGTACTTCGACGGAAAGAGACTGGCTCAAATGCTGATTGATTACGCTAATCAGCGAGCCCTGAAACGGAGGTCGTCCGGTGAGCATGAACCAAAGCGTCGCGCCGAGCGAATAGATATCGGACCGAATATCGATCTCCTTCTCCTCGAGCTGCTCCGGACTTGCGAAATGAGGCGTCCCGACAAATCCGCCCATCGAAATTGTCAGCGATTGATCGACCGCAGCAACCAGCGATTTCGCGAGACCGAAATCGATAACCTTCACTAGCAGATGATCGTCGTCGTCATCGACCACGAGCATCAGATTGGACGGCTTGATATCCCGGTGCACCAGTTTCTGACGATCAGCGGCAATCAACGCGCGGGAGACTTGGCGGGTAATACGGAGAGCGAGGTCGGCCGAAAGCGCGCCGTCTCTTTCGATTCGGCGCTCCACAGTTTCCCCTTCCACGTACTCCATCGCGTAGTAGAAACCACCCTCCGCATTGCCAAGGTGGAAGACGGTCGCAACATTCGGATGCCGGAGGCTCGCTGCCGCCCTTGCCTCCCGAAGGAAGCGCTGGCGCGCCGTTTCGCTATTCAGAAAATGCGAATTAATGACCTTGAGCGCGACATCCGCCCGCAAATTTGTGTCGAACGCCTTATAGGTGACTCCCATCGCGCCGCGACCGAGTTCCCACAAGGAACCGTCGCTGCGTCGCGCAATCACAAAATGCTCGAAAGTATCGGTCTCGCCCATACCCGAAAACAGCTGCCCGAATAAGTGTGGTCTTGTTTACTGAGGTTTGTCGATCGTGAGGCTCTGCACGTCGTGAGCCCTCGGATCCCGAAAAATCTCCGGAGGATGATCGGAAATCAACTTATACCCGGTGAGAACAAATTCAGGGTAAAAGCTGTTCGATGCCGGCTCGTAGACAGTTTGACCCGAAAAATAGCCCTGTAGACGGTACTCGTAGTTGTTGTCGGATCCAGGGGTATTAGCCTGCCGATCTGGGGCGAGCGTTTTTTGCTCGTTAAGCATGACAAGCTTTGAAGTGCTCCACGGCTGGCGTGGCTGCCGGATGTATCCCCAGAAGAAAAAATTCCTCCGATAAAACCGTCTCCCGATGAAATAATTTCCCTGTGGTTCATTTGCGATCGCCTGGTTTATAACCGCTTGTGATTCAGTAAATCGATCTTCCGTCGTCTGACATCCTCCAAGCAAAAGTGCTGCGCACCCGATCGTAAGAGCTAGAATCTGCTTCATAAAAGATTTAAACAGCTTGTCCGACGAGGGAGTCGGTCAGCCGCCGTTCGTGTGCAACTTGATTCGCGCAACCATCGCCGGATTCTGTCGCAGTTCAGACAGCAACGCCTCAATCGAGTGCAATGTCTGAGGGCTGATATGGTGCTCCATCCCTTCAACGTCGTGATAAATCACCTCCTCGTTCACACCCAGCATTCGGAGGAAGTCTGTCAAGAGTTGGTGGCGCCGCATGATGTTGCGCGCCAAAGTCTCGCCGGCTGTGGTCAGGACGAGGCCGCGATACTTCTCGTACTTCAACAAGCCCTCAGCATCGAGCCGCTGGACCATGTTGGTCACACTGGCCTGGGAGATTCTTAAGCCCTGAGCGATATCCGCTACTCGCGCGTAGCCTTTTGTATTGATCAGGTCGAGAATCTGTTCGAGGTAATCTTCTACGGCGGTTGAACGGCTGGGCGGCGCCGGCTTACTTGGCATAAATGGCATTATTGCGTAAACGCAGCCGAGGATCAATGCAGGGTTTGCGAGTCATAAAACGCGCATTTTCAACGCGTTCACCTGGTGGTTGAACCCGACACAAGTTACTAAAGCCTGTGATGCGGCGCAGGCTCGTGTCTGCCGGTTTATGCTGGGCAGCTTTGATCCGGCTGCCACGGTACCCGGCAACTCCTGGTACCTGAGCGCAAACACGGCAAGCACAACCTGAAGCAACCCGCTGGCGCCAAGCGCATCCCCAATAGCCGGTTTCGGCGCATACACCGGAACCGACTCGTACACTTCGTTAAACACTCTTCGCTCCGCTTCATCAACAAACGTGGCATTCGCACTGCTGACGATCAACTCAGGCAACGAATCGGGATCCGGCTCTCCAAAAACCGCACGGGCCGCCGACTCGCTCTCACGAATTGACCAGAAAGGAACACCGGGCGACGACTCCGTAATTGCAAGTTGGCCAGTCCGCCCAATGAGAACCGCGGCGGCGCCTTCTCCAAAAATCGCCCCGGTTGGTCGGCCGTAGACTTCGAATTGATCCGTCTTGGCCGCCATGCGCCAACTGGCGAACGCGTCCGCAAGCAGCCAATCTGCCTCCTCGGTGCCAACGACCAGGCAACGGTCCAGTTCAGGTTGCATCGCCAGCAACTGAATCGCGAAATGAATTGCACCAAGTCCAACTGACGAATCTCCGACAAGGGTGTAACTCTGTCGATTTACACCGAGCAACGCTGCCAGATGACTCGCAGCGGCATTGTAGACGGTTTCCGGAAACAGAAGCGGGCTGGCACTGTTCGCCCCCTGGGTTACGATCTCGTTATAGAAACGTCGGGTATATTTGATTCCGCCTGAACAAATCGCGAAGACCACCGCGATTCGGCCGCTAACGCCGGCATCCGGTTTCAGCCCGGCGTCAGCAAACGCGTCGAATCCTGCTGCCGCGCCAAGGAGAGAGATTTTGCCCGATCGTCGCAGCCTCGGCTGTCGCGATGCATCCGCCACGAATTTTCCAGGTACAGGGCAGGAAAAGTAACTGCGCCCAGCCAGTTCGTTCGCGAATAGCTCCCTCGGAGCCTGTTCGCCGCGGCAGATCGCGGCCCATGTCTCCAGAGCAGTGGGTCCCAAAGGCGTAACGGCCCCGATTCCCTGGACGAAGAAATTCATATCTGCTTCAGAATCAACGTCGCGTTTGTGCCTCCAAACCCGATCGAGTTCGATAGCACATGTCGCAATCGTGCAGTTCTGGACTGATTAGCGACCACTCTAAAACTCCATAACGGTTCGGGTTCAGAAAAATTGAGGTTCGGCGGTAGAAACTGTTCGCGGAGCGCGAAAACACAGAACGCCGCTTCGATTGCTCCGGCAGCACCCAAAGCATGCCCCATCATTGATTTGGTCGAGCTTACCGGCACAGCACCGCACAACTCTGAAATCGCGGCTCCTTCAGTCGCATCGTTAAAAATGGTGGCCGTGCCGTGTGCGTTCACGTAGTCAACCTCTCCAGCCTCTAACCTGGCCGACTCGAGCGCTCTCTCCATGGCCAGCCTGGGGCCGATTCCGGAGGGGTTCGGCTGTGTGAGATGGTAAGTATCCGTTGCTACTCCGTAACCAATCATCTCTGCGATCGCCGCAGCGCCCCTTTTCGCAGCACTCTGCTCCGACTCCAGAATCAAAAATGCGGCGCCTTCACCCAATACCATCCCGGTACGATTTTTGTCGAACGGTCGAATCTTTTCTGCGGTAGCCGCCTGGAGCGAATCGAATCCGACAAAAACAAGCTCACTGATCGGTTCGTACCCTCCGCAAACGACACACTCGTGCAGGCCACGCCTCACAAGTTCAAAAGCGTGCCCGATCGCGTCGGAACCCGAAGAGCAGGCGTTGGCCAGTACTTGGGTCGGAATGCGGAGGCGGTTCGCTTCCAGGGCATCCTGGACCGGTTTCTGAGGAGTGTAGTTTCCGACGAGCCGCGCAGCACCGCGGCGTGATTTCGAAGCGAGCAAGCCTCTGTAGTAGATTTCGCCGTAACTCATGCCTCCGCAGGTCGTCCCGACAATCATGAGCTCGGGCGAAGGCGCCTTCGCAGACGCGCAAGCCTCGCGCAGGGCGAGGGCCGCCATCCTGGCTCCGCGATGCAGGCGCTGCGAGGTGCGCCCCGGCGGGAATGCAGTCTCCAGCCAGGCATCGGGGATTTGTCCGGCCGTCTTGCACCGGGTTTGGGAAACATCGAATCGGTCGACCGGCGTCACGCAGTCTTTGGCTTCAATCAGCGATCGCACGTTGGATTCTGCATTTGGGCCGAGCGGCGAAATTACGCCCACGCCCGTCACAAGCACGCGTTCCGATCGCACGACTTCCTGCATAGTGCACATATACACCTTCTCTCACCTGGTGTCCGGTCCCCGAAAACCCCAATGAAAAAAGAGACGTGCAGTCCATCGATTCTCTTCACTACCGCCTTGCACCAAACGTCTTCGGGACTAGGCTGCCTCAATGGGTTCCACCCCGGATCATAGCCAGCCAACCGACTTCTCGTTCAAGCGCTTCCGGTGGATGATGTCCAATGCACTCGCGTTAAAGTGCCCAACCTGCGGCGAACGCCCAATGTTCATCCCGTGGCATCAGGTGCGAAGATTACGGGACTGGTTCATGCCTCTCGATGGCTGTCCGCGTTGCGGCTACCCGTTCGAGCGTGAGCCCGGTTATTTTCTCATGCCGATTTTCGCGGTGAACTACGGAGTCGGAGCGTTCCTCGGACTGGTCATCTATCTGGTACTGGATTTCGCATTTCATCTACCAATTTGGCTTGTCCTGACCGTGACGATCACTCCAATCCCCTTTTTCAATATTTGGTTTGCTCGCCATGCAAAGGCAATATTTCTCGCATTCGACCTCTTTTTTGATCCCCACCATGGTGACGACGGCGGCGGCGACCGAAGGTCCGATTTGCCGACGGCCCCAAAGCGACCCGGTCTCGAGCCGGTCTCCAGGCATTGAGGCAAGAGCTCAGGAGTTATAGGACCTATACAACTTATAGGACTTATATCACCATCCACAGTCCGGGAAGCTGCCGTCTCATTCTGCAACTCCTGGCTTCCGAGAGCCCGATCCTTGTCAAGCCCGGGAATCGATGCGATATGGCCGAATGGAGTTGCTGATCCATTCAGCCTTATTGGCATTCATCGTGATAACGCCCTGGAAAATCATCGGGTGGGCTGGGAGCGGTGTTTTCTCTGTCCGCTTCTTCCTTCAGTGGATCGCGTCGGAGCGCGCCAAAAAGAGCATTATCCCGATTGGATTCTGGGAGTGCAGCCTTGTTGGCAGCGCGCTGGCGTTGAGCTACTTTATCTTTTACCGGCATGATTCGGTGGGAGTGATCATGACACTCGCGCCGCTTCCGTTGTATGTCCGAAACCTCTATCTTAAATGGCGAGAGGTACTGATTGAGAAGAGAACGGTGAAGCAGCCCGAATCCACGCCCGAGGTGATAGCGACTCAAAAAGGATGATTTACTTCGATAATAACGCGACCACCCAGGTCGATCCTGCGGTGCTGGAGGTGATGCTGCCTTTTCTGCGGGAGCAGTATGGGAATCCCTCAAGCGCGTATTCATTTGGCAAGCGGACTGCGAAGGCCGTGAACACCGCGCGGGAACAGGTCGCTGCACTGTTAAGGTGCGACCCTGCCGAAATCATTTTTACCAGCTGCGGCACGGAGTCGGACAACACCGCAATCCAATCCGCTTTACTCCTCGATCCAGATCGGAAGCATCTCGTTACCAGCAAGGTTGAGCACAGTGCGATCATCAAGCATGCTGAAGCGCTCGCGAGGCGTGGTTACGAAGTGACTTGGCTCGACGTCGATTCGGACGGAATGCTTGACCTCGACGCGCTCGAGCGGGCGATTCGAGAGGAGACGGCCGTCGTCTCTCTGATGTGGGCCAATAATGAGACGGGAGCACTTTTCCCAATTGAAGAAGCAGCAGCGATTTGTCGCTCCAAGGGTACCCTCTTTCACACCGACGCGGTTCAAGCCGTCGGGAAGATCGACATTAACCTTAGCAAGCTGCCGATCAATTTTCTTTCACTTTCAGGGCACAAACTCCATGCGCCCAAAGGTGTTGCCGCGCTGTACGTGAATCGCAAGACCAGATTCAATCCATACCTCATTGGCGGCGGGCAGGAAAGCAAGCGACGTGGCGGAACCGAAAACACCGCTTCAATTGTTGCCTTAGGCAAAGCGGCTGAACTCGCCGGTGCGGCGCTGCGGGAAGAGAACAGCCGCGTCAAAGCGCTCCGCGACCGCTTCGAACAGGGTCTTGTGGACTCTGTCTCATGCGCTCAGGTGAATGGCCATCGGGAGTATCGGCTTCCGAATACATCAAACCTCGCAATCGAAGGCCTCGATTCAGAAGGAATGCTGCTGCTATTGGACCAGAGAGGAATCTGCTGTTCGGCAGGATCGGCATGCACCGCCGGCGCATTGGAACCGTCACACGTCCTAAAGGCAATGGGGTATTCCAACGACCGCGCGCGCGGAAGCCTCCGTTTTTCGTTCAGCCGATTCAATACTGAGGCAGAGGTCGATCTTAGCTTGCAGATCATTCCCACCGCGATCGAACGGCTTCGATCGTTGACTCGCGGTGTACTGGCTGCCTGAGGATCGCCTAGTGTCCGAACCCTACCGCAGTTCGACTGCCTGGATCGATACTGCGTCGCCGTGGAATTGGAGCTCGAGGGCAATCGCCTTTTGCCCAGTTGATTCGAAGATGCATTCGGCCCCCAGACGGCGCGCGATCTCCGATTTTTCGCCGGACGGGTCTACACGGTAGAGCCAGACATCAGAGGCTTGAATCAGATGATGCCCCGGAGATAGTTGCGGCAAGATCAGAGGTTTCATGCCGTCCAGATTGCTAAGGACCCCGATCGGTCTCTGATCGAGAAAGATCACCATTTGCGCGCCATTCGCGTCTCCGTCCGCGACGCGAAGAGCAAGTGCGACTCCCTGTGACTCCGCTTTTTCTTCTGCAACCGCATAATCAACGAGGAGTCGCGGCCACTCGTTCTTTGGGATGCCGCCTGCGCGCGCAACCCGCAAGGCCCGATCGAATCCACTCCCATAGAGAGGATCGAACAGCGTTCCCTGATCAACAAAGTGAGAAACAACCGCACGCAATGTTGCCTTTTCTCCAGGGACAGCCGCAAGCTGCTTTGCCGCCCATTCATCGGCAACAGCTTCTGCGCGGCTCTTCATCGCAAGGTGGCCATACTCGTGCACAAGAAAAAATCGAGATGCCCCTGGATGCCGGGCGTCAATCGCGCGTTCGCGCTCGGGACACATGAAAATCGCGCCACGCGGAAAGACGAGAGTCGGTTGGACGCTAAGTCCAACGCCACGCCGTGTCTTGTTGCAATCATCGTAAACCGGGACGTCCCTGAGCGTTGCGGGAGGAACCCACTGTGCCTGAGATTGGTGCGGCACGGAGATGGTGGCCAGCACGAAAACCGCACATTGCCAATCGAGCATGCAAGGGAAGAGATTCGCCACACCGCGCCAGACATCCTTTCGGAAAGACATAGGTTTTATCTGCTAACATTTTACCGCGCGTCGCGCTGTTTGAGCCGAATCACCGAGCCCGGCTTCTGGCAGCGCGCTACAAATTGCGTCTAAAGCGGCTGCAATTTCCCCAATCCTCTTGCGCATGCCGGGCACCAGACCGCGACCTTCGTGGCAGACAAGGATATGAATATTCCCTTCTGCAAAAAGGCTGATCGGTCTTTCTCCGAGGATCGTGAATGCGGTCGGCTCACCGAATCGCAATCCACGCCCGAACTCCTGTACGTTCCGCATCAGGGCGGGTGCCAGTATTGCTGTTTCTAATTGGTACCCCTCAGGCAAAGTCCCGCCAAGAACAGTGCCGTCCGCCAGCATCACCAATGCGCTGCAAATCTTTGGGAGTTGAGCGATCCTGTCCGCGACGGTTTCCACGCCCAAATACTCTTCCGTCATGAAGATCTCACGAAGCTGTTGATGACCAATCCGCTCACGATGACTTTTTGCCCGGAGTTCGTTCCCTGGTTGGCTGGTTTCTGCCGAAGTCCGTTCGAGCCTCTGGGCAATCGTCCGGACTCGAGCAGTGACGAGCCGTGGCGCCTCCTTCAATGTCGGCGGTTCTCCCGGTTCCGGAGCGATTCTCGCCTGTCGCAGCAGGTGCGCCGCGGGCCTGTCAGCGGGCGTAAGGACCGGTTCTGGCGATTTCGGTTTCGCCTGAGCCGCTCTATCCGCCGCCGGTTCCTGTGACTCATGAAACTTTTCGAGCTTGAAGCAGCCCTCATCTTCCCTGGCGATCTGCGCAATCGGCGTGTCGAATTCGAAGCGGCTCCGAACAGGTCCATCTTCCGGGCTCCGCCGCAGGCTCCCATGGACCTGCATCACAACCGATCTTAGCGAAACGTGAAACGGATAATCCGCATCAAATCGTTCCGGCACCAGCAACGGATGCAACCGTTGCAGCGTCGAGGCGTTAATCGTCACGTTTCCCTCTGCCAAGCCATCCAAATCTTTCATCTGGACAGCGATCTCGCATTTTTCGATCTTAGACCAATCGAGGGTTGGCGCTGCAGGCGCGTCAGCATAGATATCTTCTCTCCTGAGTATGACGAGTTGGTCGTTGAATTCACCGGAAGCGACTGTAAGATCGGCGGCAAAACCGGGCAGGTGCGCGTTCCCTTTAGCGATTTTCGAAACGTGGGCTCCAGGTTTGCGAGACATAATTTAAAAGATATTCGCACTTCTATCGAATATTATCATAACATGTCAAACGATTTGTTGTGATATGGATTGAATCTATATTTCCCTGAGGTGACCCAGCACGGCGAAGCCGCAACCGCAAAGGACGTGGTGTCGGCGCGTGGGCGCCTGGTTCCGATCGAACGTCAAAATGAACCTCTTGCAAACTACGCAGCACTGGGATACCCAATCTGTCCGAATTATATGAATCCGAAGCAGATCATGATCTATGACACCACCCTGCGGGACGGTACGCAGGCGGAGGGCATTTCGTTCAGCGTCCACGACAAGATTCGGATCGCTGAAAAGCTCGATGCCTTCGGAGTCCACTACATCGAGGGAGGCTGGCCGGGCTCGAACCCGAAAGACATCGCGTTTTTCAATGAAGCAAAGCGCCTGAAATGGAAAAACGCAAAAATTTGCGCGTTCGGAAGCACGTGCAGAGCGAATACGGACCCCTCGGAGGATTCTCAGATTGCTTTGCTTTTGTCTGCAGAAGCACCGGTCGTGACAATCGTCGGAAAGAGTTGGCGCCTCCATATTGAAAAGATCCTCGGGGTTTCGATCGATGAAAACCGTCGCATGATCCGCGAGTCCGTGGCGTACCTCAAGTCGCACGGACGCGAGGTCATTTTTGACGCGGAACACTTTTTCGACGGTTATAGGGATAATCCCGAACACTCGCTGGGCGCGCTTCAAGCAGCGGTGGAGGGTGGCGCGGATGTGCTCGTCCTGTGCGATACGAACGGCGGGACAATGGTCCACGAGGTCTCGGAAATCACAGCGAGCGTCGTGCAGACATTCTCTATTCCGATCGGCATTCACACTCACAACGATTGCGAACTTGGCGTTGCGAACGCGCTTACTGCGATCCGCGCGGGCGCAACACAAGTGCAAGGCACGATCAATGGATACGGGGAGCGAACCGGGAACTGCAATTTGACAAGTGTGATCCCGAATCTCCAGCTGAAGTTCCACAACAACGTTGTGCCGGATTTACCCCGGCTCAGAGAGTTGTCGATGTTCGTCGACGAATTGGCCAACTGCCAGCACAACATCCGTGCGCCGTATGTCGGCACGACCGCGTTCACCCACAAAGGTGGGTTGCACGCGCATGCCGTCCAGAAGCTGGCAAGCAGCTACGAGCATATCGAACCGGAGGCAGTCGGAAATCATCAACACATCGTTGTTTCGGAGTTATCCGGCCAGAGCAATGTTCTCGCAAAAACGCGCGAGTTGGGGTTCACTCTCGAAAAGGGATCCCAGCAGGTCGCTGCAATTCTTCAGGAGGTCAAGCGCCTCGAACACATTGGATACGAATTCGAAGCCGCGGAAGCGTCGTTCGAGCTGTTGATCCGCCGGATTCTGGGCCCGGTCGAACCCTTCTGGGAACTGCTGGAATATCACTGCACCTATATCCGCTCGGTCCAGAACAACTACGGGACCTGCGAGGCAACCGTGAAACTTCGCATCAAGAACGAGGAGATCCACACGGTCGCGGAGGGCGACGGCCCGGTGAATGCGCTCGATGCAGCACTACGCAAAGCCCTGATACCGGTCTATCCAAGAATTGAATCGGTTACCCTGGACGATTACAAGGTACGTATCATCGGCAGCCGCCATGGTACAGGGGCTCGAACTCGTGTGTTGATCGATTCAACCGATCGTCATGACAACTGGTGTACCGTCGGTGTTTCGGACAACATCATCGAAGCCAGCTGGCTGAGTCTGGTGGACAGCTACGAGTACACGCTCCGGCGGTCGTAGCGGGAGCCTTGGCTGCCACACAAGCGAGCGAGGAAGCGATATCACTTCTGGCCGGATGTAACGTCAACCGAGCGACCCCAATGGAAGAGGCCGTCGCGATGATTCATCTCGTTCGACAATGAATTCGAATCGGTTGCGGAGTTAGCAGGTGGAAATGCAGGAATACCGGCGAACGAGGGCATCACGAAATTATTCATTGCAACCGTGGTAACACGGTTTCCGGACTGAAGCGACCGATGCGAATTGATGAAGTCTGACGGGATGTAATAATTTGTCAGATCGCCGGAGAACATTGTGTGGACGACGCCGATTGCGAGGTTTTTGTGGATCTCAAAATGCAAATGGGGCGCGTACAATCCATGCGCATTTCCTATGGTGCCGATCTGCTGACCACGCGCAATCTGCTGGCCTTCACGCACGAGAATCCGGTCAAGATGTCCATACAGTGAGTCGGCATATTTAACCTGGCCCTCTTCCATGTACGCGTGACGAATCACAATCACATTCCCCCAAGACCGGCGGAAATCACGCGCAAGAGTCACTACGCCGTTTCCAATCGAGTACACCGGATCGCGAAAATCCGTGCCGCTGCCTCCCTGCCCGACCCAATCTTCTCCCAGATGGCCGTTTGGCGTGAATCCTCGCGAAATTTTATAACCCTCCGCGGCCGGCTTTCCTACCGGAAAATCGAAACCGTCAGCGAGTCGAGTCAGCGCCGCATTGGGGTCGGCATTTGCAAGCGCCGCTAGGATTGCTAACCCGATCGCGGCGAACAGCTTTTTGCGCATGGACGATGCTTTTATGCGGGAAATGGACATCTGACAAGCTTTTCGAATGAAAAAATACAAAAAATTGTCTATTGAAAAAAATCTGGCAATCGGCCTGCGATTCTGTTGAAAACATGTTCACAACCGGAATTTCGAATTCAGAATTCTTGCGCGAAAACATTCTACCCGAAGGTTGTTGAACTCGAGGTTTCGCGTTACCGTCAAGTTCTGGATGGCAGAGATTATTGTCATGGGGTCCGCGTGTGGATTTCCCGTTCCTGGTCACGGGCATTCGAGCGTGCTGCTCTCGGCGAACCACAAATTGATTCTTGTCGATGCGGGCGAGCCCTGCAGCCGATCACTTACCGAGGCGGGAATCCCGGTTGACACCATCGACGCGATATTGTTGACGCACGGCCACTCGGATCACATCGGCGGACTGCCGATGCTGATCCAGGCAATGTGGATTCTAGATCGTCTGAAACCACTTTCAATATTTCTGCCGAACGAACTATCCAACCCACTTAGAGAGTGGCTGAACGCCGTCTATCTCGGTCCGCAATTTATCCCGTTTCAGATGGAGTTCGTCGCGTGGGATCTGGCGCTGGTCTTCGACGTGTGCGGTCTCAAAGTTCGTGCACGCGAAACTACTCACCTCGAGTCTCTGGTGCAAAAATTCGGGCCGGGACGATTCAAGGCATACAGTCTTTTCATTGAGAGTCCTGAGTTTCGAATTCTGTTTTCCGGCGATTTGGGGAGACCGATCGATCTGGAAACGCAGCTTGGCGGTCCGGTTGACTTGTTGGTTTGTGAACTCGCCCACTTTGCAACAAACGAGTTGTGGCGATTTCTCGGCGACAAACAGGTGCGAAAGCTTTTGCTCACGCATCTGGCGCTGGATCTGTACGGGAAAGAGGAGGCTGTATTGGAGGAGGCGCGGAAAGCACTCCCGGCAGTGGAGAGTATCCTTGTAGCGGAAGATGGGTTGAGGGTCGCGGTGCTTTAGCCCTGGGTCCGATCCGCAAGCGAAAGCCCCGCCCTGAATGGGCGGCCGAGTTTGTTGACGACTACACAAGTGTATGATGTTATTATCACTATGGGGCAATCCCTCTCTCGTCTCCTGATTCATTTCAGGCTCTTCGTCCAAGCGTCTAAAGCAGAAGGGTGAACGTTGCCGGCGTCCAAAGTAGCATAGGCGTCTCGCCTGTGTCGGACACCAAGGGTATCGATTGACCGGAGAGCTAACGGGTTCTCCGTCACGAAGCTCCTCGGATGAGGAAGACACAGGCGAGACGCCTATGCTACTTTGGACGCCGGCTCACAGCCACAGCGGGTGCACATCAAGCTCGCACGCCACACTGAGACTGGAAATCTATGCTCCTCCCAAACAACCCGGAACTCCGAACCCCGAACTCGGAACCGCGCCGTGCGCTCACGGTCTCGCGTGGCAAAACGGCTACGGCGCATTCTCCGTAAGCGAGTCCAACGCTGAGGCTCTTCTCGCCTACATCACCAACCAAGCCGAACATCATCGAAAATACTCCTTTCAGGACGAGGTTCGTGAGCTGCTGAAGCGGCATCGCATTCCGTTCGATGAACGATACGGGACGGGTCTACTTGTATCTTGTTTCCAGGCACTTCGTGCCAGGCTACTTTCATTTGGTCCCTCCGGGACAGGATCCACTCTTTCGTTGTAAAATTTTCCTTAAGTTAGCGCTTATGGGGGTAAAGCCTTGGGCTGTTCTGTGCTTCTCCTCCGGGTACCTACGCCGGCGGCGGAGCGGCCCGGTCCTATCATTTCTGCGGTTGCATCCGCAACGATTTAACCCGCGAAAGAAACAACATAATTATTATGAGTAATTAAATTAGGATTGATTAAAGCTACAGTTTATAGAAATGTTATTTCAACTTTATGCCGCGAGTATCCAGCGACACGTTCCTGCCTTTTCGACAGCGGGCCCCGTTTGCAGGCACGTTCGTCGCGGCGTGTCTTGGGATTCTCGTTTCAGACCGAAACCCGGAATGGTGGCCTTATTGGGCAGCAGGGTTTTTGTTGACGATGCCTGCCGTATGCAGAAAAGATTCGACTTGGCTCGCCTTGATCCTGGCGTTCGCGATCTTTGGATTCTGGCACGGTAACCAAGTCGCAACGGACCAGGGCTATCAGCGAAGTCGCGAGAACCCATTCGACGGAAAAGAACACGCCGTGATTTTGGTGATCCTCTCCGAACCAAAGATCGGCGAGATCCAATCCTTCCAGCGCTTCGCTGCCCTGGTCCGGTCTGTCGATAATCGCCCGGCCCATTTTCAGGTCTCCGCCGAGTGTTCCGGAGAACCCCTCTCCTATGGCGACTGCATCAGAGCACAGGGAAAATTCCAGGTTCCCAACAAGCCAATGAACCCGGGGCAGTTCGATTTCGGGACCTACCTCCGGCGGGAATCGATCTACCTGAATTTCCGGGCCGAACGCAAAGCAGGCGTGACCGTCATCGCGCGAAATCAGGGCAATCCGCTGTCAGCGTTCGCCCTCGCCTCTCGACGCAAAATCCTCGACACGCTAGAGGATGGCGTGGAGGAAGACGTTGAAGTCGTCCAGACGATGCAGGGGATGTTCCTAGGCGCACGAGGAGAAACCAACGACAACCTTAAACGGCTGTTTCGAGACACCGGGACGATCCATCTCTTTGCTGCGAGCGGCTTGCAGCTTGGCTTTTTCACCGGGGTCGCATGGAGCGTTTTGCGTTATGTCCGGTTGCCGCGCCAGTCTTTCAGCCTGGCTATTATTTTGGTCGCAATTGCCTACTGCGCGCTGACCGAGTTCCATCCCGCAACCGTCCGCGCCATGGTGATGGCAGTATTTATAGCGGCCGGCGCATCTGTTGAACGTCCGGTCGCGAAAATCAATTCACTTTGCGGATCGGGAATCTTAATACTGATTCACGATACGCAACAACTGTATCAAGTTGGGTTTCAGCTTTCGTTCGTTGCAGTGTTCACGATTTTGACTGCGGCGAAGCCGTTCGCAGAGCTGCTTTATCGGCCATTACAGGTCGATCCCTTTTTGCCACGGCGTCTCTTGGCTCCCTGGCAACGGGCCTGGCACAACGTGATGCTCCGGATCTGTGAATTGTTCAGTCTTTCGGCCGTTTGCTGGGTTGCAACCGCACCGATCCTGATTTTGCAGGACCATCGTCTATCGCTGGTTTCGGTTATCGCGAACGTGCTCGTGGTACCAATGGCTACATTGGTCATGCTCCTCGGAGTCGCCAGTCTTGCAGCCGGAACCATCTCGAACAACATCGCTGCCTGTTTCAACAATAGCGGCTGGCTGATCACGAAAGGCATTCTTGCAATCCTCCACACGCTCACCCTGATCCCGGGACACTCTCTCAACGTTTCCACGGGTTCCCTGTTCGCTCCGGATCAGGTCACTGCGCTTGCTGCCGGCAACGATCATGTCGTTCACATCCACGCGGGCAGCCACGAATGGGTGATCACCACTGGAAAACTGTCCGAATGGCGAGAGATCACCGGTCCGTACCTGCAATTCCAGGGGGTTAACCGCCTCGATAGACTGATTTTGCCGGAGCCACCCTCGCACGCAGGGCGATTCCTGGAAGAGATAAGAGCCGACTTCTCGCTCCGCGATGTCACTCCGTCGGTCGACGCGCAGGTTGAACCGGAGCCGGCAGGTCATGGTCCGCCAACGCGTTTGCGCAGTGCGCCGATCAGCGATGGTCTCATCGAGCTATCGTTATCGGACCAGGAGAATCGGCGAAATTTCGGCGCACATTGGCCGACGGTGACCTCGGTTCTTGTTCACCTGGGAGGCTTCCGCGTGCTAATCCTACCGACGGTAACGGAAGCAATTCTGAACGCGCTAAAACTGGATCATGCTGACGTCGTCTATTGTGGACGTCTTCGCGACCGTCGTTTTCCTCGCGATCTGCTGGTCAGCAAGCTATCTCCCGCGGTTCTCGTACTGAATGGAACAAAAACGGAACTGATTGCAAACCCGCACGGGAATTCTCCGGAATGCTTTTTTCTCAAGCAAGTCGGGGCGGTAACAACAATGCTATCTGGCGGGAAGCTAAGAGTTCGAAACTATTGCGGATCGGAGCTTCGTTTACCGAGCCGGAGTCGATAAATCGGCAGTTCCTCCGCAAGAAACTGCTCCTCAAAATCTGTGCGCGGGTACCCTTCTTCTGACCATTCGAGGGGATTCCAGAGTTCAGATCGCGCTGCGACCTGTTTGATATTTTGAAAATAGGACTCGTGATCGGTCTTTATCCAAAGTTCTCCGCACTCCACGAGGCTCCTATGAATTGCGTGTAAAAACTCATCATCCACGATGC
The DNA here is from genome assembly GCA_963750185.1 of uncultured Verrucomicrobiae bacterium. Lineage (GTDB taxonomy): Bacteria > Verrucomicrobiota > Verrucomicrobiia > Chthoniobacterales > JAFAMB01 > JAFAMB01. The sequence goes on along the minus strand of CAVVPV010000015.1, from coordinate 22,745 downwards.
GGCGCGCGTGATGCCTCCGTTTCGGCCACGGATCCGGAAAGTTCAGATGAAACCGCCAGATCGAATTTTCCGGGAGAAGATAGCGAACCGCGTAATCCAATTCCAATCGCAACACCCGGACATTCGTCAACCCGATCGTCGCCGCGGTCCGGCATGATTTGCGGACTCGCCCAAGCAGACGCTCAATCCCCAGAAAATTTCGCTCCGGGAACCGTCGGGCAGATTCGACAAGAAACTTTCCGGGGCCAGAACCGAGATCAACCTCGATCAACTGATCGGTGCCGAATATCTCCCGTGGAGAGAGTGGCTCTAGAATACTGTCCGGAACAACTTCCATTTCTACCGTGCAAAGAATGGATTGTGCTCCCGTTCGTTTGCAACAGTCGTCAATGGTCCATGGCCGGGACAAATCAGGGTGTCGCCCGGCAACGTGAGCAGCTTTTCGATATTGTTTCGAAGAGCCTTTTGATAGTCATTCGGGGCGCTACCCATCGATCCCGCGAACAGCGAGTCCCCGACCACTGCGACGACATTTCGCAGTCCGTGCACGATGTAGGAGGTGCCGCCGGGAGAATGCCCATTCGTGAGACGTGCTTCGATGCGAAGTTTCCCGAGGCGCAACTGATCACCTTCGCGCACAATCTTCGTCTCCGGCAACCGCTCGAGATCCGGCGAAAAAATTTCAACATGCGTCTTCTTCACGATCGCCGCCAGATCCGCGATATGATCCTGGTGCGTGTGAGTCAAAAACAGGTACTTCGGAGTGAGTCTCGCCGAAGCGACAAACGCCAGGAGTTCGCCCGCATCCGAACCGGTATCGAAGATCGCTGCGTCCTTTGTTTCCGGATTCCAAACAAGGTAAGCGTTCACGGTCATATCAAGCAGCGCGCTGTTGAATTGCTTCGCCCCTTCGGTCTCCGGTACGCCGCTCGGGTACCAACTTCTGGCATAGCTTTCAGCCAGAGCCTTTGGGCCTAAATTTAACGCGTTGGCGACGCCGGGTATAAACTCCGGATTCCCTGATTCTTTTTTAAGAGAACGGAGTTCCTCAACACTAAATTGAGCCCGCCGGCAGATGTCCTGGTCGCTCACCTGCAGGCCGCGCTGTGCTTTGCCGACGATGTCTTCGAATAAGTCTTCAAGAGGAATTTTCATATGCAGCCCTCAGTTGCTAGTTTTCTTTTGCAGAGTTATGACGCGATTGTCTTCGATTCGCCTGACGATCACCTGCGCCGGACGAATATCCAATACGATGTAAGTGTGGCCCGGGTCACTCGGAATCGAAAAACTCTGGCCCACTTCAACCTTCAACGTTTGGTCGGAGTCCGGTAAACCGAGAATGGCGTATGGTGGCCGATCCTGCGCCGGCACGCCTTTGATGAGTTCGACCTCATGGCCAGACTTTGTGTCCCGGAGCTTGACGACGGAGTCATCCACTGGATTGCCATCTTTGTCTTCAGTGTGGCGCACTTCAACCTGGGTGACCTTGTAATCAAGGCCCTTCAAATCATCTCCAACAGAGACATTGTATTCCTCTCCGCCGCCGGCCTGAATCTTTGCCTTTTTTCCATTCACTTCTGTCAGCATCACTGGAAGAAACTCCTCCTGGATCTCGACAACAGAAATTGATTTCGTTGTGTTCTGGCCAGTCTGGCGAGCCGTAGAACCGCCGATTGCGGGTTGATGAGAATCGGGAGTCGAAGCCGTATTTGGGGCTGGAGCCGGCGCTGGAGATTGTTGCAAACGGTTCGCCAAGTCGTTATAACCCTTTGCCGCTGCCAACGCAGCGGCTGTGGCACCCGACTTGTCGACCAGCGTTGGCTCGGCGCCGACTGCCAACAGCGCCGCCACCATATCGGCATCCCCTTTGGCTGCGGCGAGCATCAACGGCGTGCGCCCATCATCGGCTCGTGTGTCGACCTCGGCCCCATTATCGAGCAGGACTTTCACAACGTCTTTGTGACCGGTTAGTGCGGCCACAAGAAGCGCACGATTGACCTCCTGATGCGATTGAACTGCCAAGGTTTCGACGCATGCTGTGTTACCCTGGTAAACGGCTTTCATTAGAGCCGACCAACCGCTCTGATCCTGAATGTTCGGATCGGCATTTTTCTTGAGCAACAGTTTAACGATATCAGCCTGATTATTCGCAGCCGCCAGCTCAAGCGCCGTCTCACCCTGCTTATCCTGGAGATTGAGATTCAGCTTTTGTTCCAGCAACTTGCTTACCACTTCGATGCGTCCATTTTTCGACGCTGCCATTAAAGCTGTCGAACCGGTTGTGTCCTGGGCATTGCAGTCCATGCCTGCCTCCAGGAAAAGTTGCACGGCCTTCAAATCCCCTTTATCGGCCGACCGAACAAAGTCGTCCGGCGTAAATTTTACGTTCAGCTTCTCCAGTTCCTGGGTTGCCTGATCTTTAGACTGGCCGCAACCAAACAGCAATAGCGTGAAAAGTGCAATGAGTCCGAGCCAGACAACATTAGTCATGCGAAGATCATCTGCGTTCCATCCGTTCCAATCAGTCGGCGAACGCGAAAGATGTGCGCAGGCCGGCTATAAGGATCGAGCATCACAAAGTTGCGAACACCGCGCCAAGTAAACTTCTCACCAGTGATCAAGTCCTCGACCTGGTAAGGGTCAGCAGCCTCAATCTGAAAGTTCTCGATCGGCACGTATGCAAATCCGGTCTGGGTGTTGTGCGGATCGAGATTGACCAGCACCAAAATGATATTATCCAGAGCGTCTGTCGCCTTCGAATAGAACAATATCTGTTCATTCTCGATTGTGTGGAACCGAAGATTCTCGTACTCACGCAAAGCCCGGTTATTCTGCCGAATCCGGTTCAAGGTCGTGATGTAATCCTTGATGTTGCCCGGTGCGTTCCAATCGCGCTCTTTGAACTGATACTTTTCCGAGTTCAGATACTCCTCTTTACCCGGAACCGCTAGATTTTCACAAAGTTCAAACCCGCTATAGATCCCGTAGACGGTCGTCAAAGTGGTCGCAAGAACCGCCCGGACCAAAAACGCAGGACGTCCTCCGGTCTGCAAGTGGTACGGGAGAATGTCGGGCGTGTTCGTAAAGAAATTTGCACGGAAATAATATTTCGTCTCGGTCTGCGTGAGCTCCATCAGATACTCCGTCAGTTCCCACTTGCTGGTTCGCCAGGTAAAGTAGGTATAGGACTGGGTGAACCCTCCCTTGGCCAGTGCCTTCATCATCTTGGGGCGGGTAAAAGCTTCCGAGAGAAAAATGACATCCGGGTACTCTTCCTGAATCCCAAAGATCAACCACTCCCAAAAAGCGTTCGGTTTCGTGTGCGGATTGTCCACGCGGAAGATGCGAACGCCGTGCCGCACCCAGAACAGGATGATATCCTTCATTTCCTCCCAAAGGTTCCGCCAGTCCGCATTGTAAAAATTCAAGGGATAGACATCTTCGTACTTTTTGGGAGGATTTTCCGCGTACTTGATCGTGCCGTCCGGTCTATGAAAAAACCAATCTGGATGATCAGTCACGTAAGGATGGTCAGGCGAACAGTTGATCGCAAAATCAAGAGCGATCTCCAGGCCTCTTGCGTGCACTTCGTTTACGAGCCAGTCGAAATCGTCCAGCGTTCCGAGTTCCGGTTCGACCGCTTTGTGGCCGCCGAACTTGCTGCCGATAGCGTACGGGACACCCGGCTCGCCAGGTTCGCACGTCACAGAATTATTTCTCCCTTTGCGGTTGGTGAATCCGATTGGATGGATCGGAGGAAAATAGATCACATCAAAACCCATCGCCTTCGCGTCGTCGATCCGCGGGAGGCAATCGCGAAATTTCGAGCCCGAGTCCGCTTTCCCTTCAGCAGAGCGAGGGAAAAATTCGTACCATGCCGCAAACAGGGCCCTTATACGGTCCACCCTCGCATTGAGGTAAGGCTGGAATTCGGTGCTGAGACCACGGTCCGGCCATGCCGCCATCAACCCGGTTAGTTCGGGATTTTTGGCCAGTTGCGCCCCCAAATGTGCATCGGCGCCGTGCAACTGCTTGGCAAACACAGTCAACCTGTCCTTGTCCTGTACGCGTACTGCACGACCAGCCGCCTGCTGGATTAGGATTGACCCTTCTTCCACTTCGGTTCTGAGCTCGAAGTTGCCCGCGCCGTACTTTTTTCCGTACTCCACCTGCCATGATTTGAAACGATCCTCCCACGCTTCAATTGTGTACTCATGGAGTGCGTTCTCAATGAAATGACATATGCCCTCCCATCGGTCGTTCTCGAGCGGGCGCATTTGCGTACTGTTCCACTCCGGGTCGCCAACTTTCCGCCACTTCAAAATGGCGCAAAGCTGGTCGTGCCCATCTTTGAATATGTCCGCCGAAACATTCAGCGCCTGTCCGATTACCCTCTTAATCGGATAACGGCCTCCGTCGAGACAGGGCTCAACGTTCTCAATGACAACGGTTGGCAACCGTTCCAAGTCGTTCTTTTTTGTGGTCACGGGAATCGGATCCTTGGTTTTGGTCTATCCGGAAGACGGCTTAAGAATTCTCCAAAGAAATTAAATTCGTCTTCGAGGTAAGCAACCTCGATCAACGTTTTTATGGCAGGATGAACGTAACGCAAGTATTCGGTTTTTCCGCGAACCAACCCGATAACCCCGTACGCGCCGAGTGCCTGCATCAGTCGTTGGATGGCGCACTGGCGGCAGACACGTTCAAAGTCAGCGTAATTCCACCCGTTGCCATTCCGCTCAAAATAATAGCAGAGCAAATGATCGCGCTCATCTTGCGAGAGCGTCACGTACGGGTCGAATAGCAACGAAGCGAGATCGTACTGGGGCAAGCCGAGGCGCAGTCCCTGAAAATCAATCAGGTAGACGTCATCGTTTCGAATGATAATATTTTGCGACTGACAATCGCGATGGATCAGCACTCTGGGGTAGGACGCAAGCTGTTCCGCCAGTTCATTGAACGCCGGATTTTTGCGCAGCAGATCAACCTCAGACGCAGGAACCTCAAAATAGCGTTCGAGGCAATTTTCGAGGCAATAGTTCTGCTCCCAACGATAGAGCGCCGCATCGAATCCGTGTTGCAGAGGCAAGGTTTCACCGAGCATCGGATCGGCCCGATGAAGTGATGCAACCTGATTGAGGGTGGATTCGTAGAGCGGCCTGCGCAGACTCCACGATTCGTTGCGTTGATTCCAGAGATCATCCTCACCCAGATCCTCCATCCAAATGAGAGCCTGTTCGTGGTCGTGATAGTAAATCGAAGGCGCGTTGACGCCGATCCCGTTTAGAAAAATCGCGATTGGAACAAACCGTGCATTTTCCGGCCTCTCGTGATCGTACTTCACGAGAATCAGCGAATGATCTGCGCTGAAACGGATGCGATAGTACTGCCGATCGGATCCTCCTTTTTCGAGCGGCAGAATTTCAACGTGGGACTCGGTATACCTCGGAAAACGCTCACGCGTTTGATCAATTAGTCGCTCAAGGCTCATAGAAAAACGGATTCCAAATAAGTGCCGGGGTTAAGGTTTACCCCGGCCACGATGCACGATTGGAGCGTCGTATCGTCGGGAACAGACGAGCCGGGCAATAAAATCGAATCTCGCATCAGCACTCTATCTGCTACCTGGCAGCGTGCCCCGACACAGGAGCCGCCCTCGATCCTGGCGCGCGGCGAGATCTGTGCAGAGGGATCAATCCGGAGCGGCCAGGACTCGGAGCGCAGGTAGTAGGGAACCCATTGTTGCTCAGCGATAATCTTGTGGGCAGCGATGTAATCCTTGCTGGATCCGATGTTAAACCAACGGCCTTCTTCCAATGCGACTCCGCCCACCTTGCCACCTTCCTTAATCCACTCGGTCAAAATTGGGATGAAGGAGATTTTCGTTCTCGGCGGTATCCGGGAGAATACAGAGGGATTCCAGATTGAAATGCCGGCGAAGTCATATTCGCCTTTTGCACCGGTTCCGAGCGCGCCTTGGATATCGAGAACGCGACCGCTTTCACTGGACCAGTGGACACTAGTCGAAAACTTTGTAGTGCGAAGAGCGAGTGTCACATCATTTTGCCTGGACCAATGTTCTTCAATGAGACGCTCTATTGGCAGATCCGTGAGAATATCGCCGCTATAGACAACAAAAAGTTCGTTCCCGATTTTGCTCTCGATATTCTTAATGCCGCCCCCCGTTTCAAGAAGTTCCGGCTCATTTATCAGCGAGAGTGGTACGGCCCTGTACTCGGCATCGGGGAATTCCTCAACAAATTTTTCCGGCAAATGGTGAGTATTTACCACGAACGCTTCAACGCCTGCGTAACAGAGATGATCTAACGCAAACGTGATAAGCGGCTTCCCGAAGATAGGAAGCAGCGGTTTGGGCAACAGATTCGTAAGTGGTCGCAAACGAGTTCCGAATCCGGCGCCGAGCACAAATGCCTTCCGAACAGGTAGTGTCATGCACGACACGCGTATCCTGGCCCCGATTTACTACGCCTTTTGCCGCCGGGCTGCTGACTCTGTTTCAAGTTGCCCATTTTAATCGCACCGAAAGTCATATTATCTCGGGGAGAGGAGAGTAGCTGCGGGACGCGCCGAGTGTAAAGAAATTAGGCCGAATACCTCAGGGGCTAACCCCGAAAGGATGAGAATTAGCAACGATCAAAGACCGAGACTTTCGTGGCCGGAGCGGCGATTTCGTCCCGCCGAGCGGATTTTTCACGAAAAATACGGGTGAGGTCTGGACGGTACCGCGCATCGTCTTGATTCTCCACATTTTCGAGACGCCGTTCCAATTGACTTCGGACCTTGAGCAGGTAAGAGGGCACAAACGCGAAAGAATCACGATGAACGTTTTGCCCTCTGTTGTTTGCTTTCTCTCTTTGGCAATTGCTCTGTTTGCTCAGGATTCCGCGGGACCGGTGATCACGGTCCGGAAAGGGACCTCGCAGCAAGTCGAAGTCCGGGACATCGGCGGCCCGGCTGGAAGCGCGGCAACGAGCGTTCTGAAAAATGACATTCAGCTTTCGGGGTCGCTGTCACTCAGTGACGGCGCCTCGGCAACTGTCTCTCTCAGCGGCACAGCAACAGGAGGTTCTTTCAACGGAATTGCGACGGAGAAGACCGGCGGCGTCGTGTTGCAGAAGACGTACGACGGCGACACACGGAGAGCCGTTCACGAATTTGCCAATGACCTGGTGGAGACGCTGACCGGTCAAAAAGGGATTGCCTTATCGAAGGTTGCATTTGTTGCCAACCGAACCGGACACAAGGAAATTTACACGTGTGATTACGACGGGGCGCGAATGTTACAGCTCACACACGACGGAGCGATCAGCGTGAGTCCGGCTCTATCGCCTGATGGACACCGGCTCGCTTACACTGGCTACCAAAGCGGTTACGCGGACATTTACCTCGTCGACCTGGCAAGCGGTGCTCGCAATCGCATTATCAAATATCCGGGAACTAATTCGGGCGCAGCATTTTCGCCGGATGGTAATCTGATTGCGTGCACGCTGAGCAAGGACGGAAACCCGGAAATCTACGTCACCGGACTTAACGGCGACTCGCCGCGACGACTGACACGCGGTCGCGGTGTGGAATCCTCGCCGACGTGGTCCCCGAGCGGATCGGAAATAATTTATTCTTCCGACGAGCGCGGAGGTCCGCAACTGTTCCGGATCCCGGTCTCAGGGGGGGCTGGACGTTTATTGCAGACCGGGTTTGGATACAATACCCAGCCGAACTGGTCGCCCGACGGCAAGAGAGTGACATTCAATATCCGGAGCGGCGGGTTTCAAATTGCGATTCTCGATCTCGATTCGGGCTCAACTCGGATCGCCATCTCGGACGGTGAAAACCCCGTCTGGGGTCCTGACTCGCGTCACATCATTTTTTCGAGAGGCACCGGGCTGTTTTTGTTTGACACAGTTAGCGGTCGCGAGACACGGCTGATAGGTGATCTCGGGCAAATCTCTGAGCCGACTTGGTCCCGTTGAAATCAACTTGCATACCCACAATGAAAAATATCGGTGTTCTCTGCTGTTTGCTGGCCCTGAGCCTCGTTGCTTGCCAAAAAGAACAAAAACAGGAGTACGCAGGAGTCGAGGGTGACTATGTCAACGGCACGCCGCTCCCACCCCGCCAGGAGGGGGTTTCGTATTTCAGCAATAACGTGACCAAAGGGCAATTTCAGCCCGTCTACTTCGCTTTTGACAGCTTTGAGATTGCTCCAGACGAAGGGGGCAAATTGCGAAGCATCGCGGATTTCATGAAGGGCGCGAACAACAATATCATTCTTGCCGGGTTCACCGACGACCGCGGTACGCCGGAGTACAACCGAGGCCTTGGCGAGCGCAGGGCACAGGCGACGCGCAATTACCTGATTTCATTGGGCGTCTCACCAAGCCGAATACAAACGGTCAGCTTTGGACAAGAGATGCCTGCCGATCCAGGACACGACGAATCCGCATGGGCAAAGAATCGTCGGGCCGAAACTGGCGTTGTCCGTTGAAACGAGTACCGACTGGCGGATCGTCCATTTGCCTTTTATTCTCTGCCTGCCTGGAGTTTGATCCGCTATTGCAGAGTAAAGGTTGAATGGACGACCAGAACTTGCCCGACGATGAAACGTTGGTTCGATTAACGCAGAGCGGCGACACTCGGGCCTTCGACGTGCTTTGGCAGAAATACAGCCCTCGCATCTATTCGCTGATCTACAACATGACATCCAACCACGAGGACGCCAATGATCTGCTCCTGGAGGTGTTTGCCAAAGCCTATCGTTCAATCAACGGCTTTCGCGGGAAATCAAGCTTCTACACCTGGATCCACGCAATCGCAGTCAACATGACGATTAACTTCGTTAAGAAGCGCGGAAGACGTTTCCAAATGAGTCTGGACGACATCGACGCCAATGTGCAGTATGACAAGGAATTTATTGATTTGACTGCAACGAACACCCCGGTTCGCGAAGTCGATCTGTCAGAACTGCAGCAGAGATTGAACGAAGCTATGATGAAGCTGTCTCTTGAACATAGAGCTGTGGTCACGATGTTTGACATTCAGGGCATGGCGCATGCGGAAATCGCTAAGATTCTCGGGATCCCCGAGGCCACAGTGCGCTCTCGGTTATTCTATGCACATCGGCAGTTGCAGAATTATCTCGAGGAGTTTAGAAAGAAATGATGCTCGACGAACAGCAGTTACAGAAATTGCTTCGACTCAAACGATTCGAGCAGCCACCTCCAGGATATTTTGACCGTACATTGGCCGAATTCCACAGGCGCCAGCGCGAGGAGCTATTGCGACGCTCGGCAATTCAGATCTGGTCCGAGCGTTTTATTTCGGGTCTCTGGAGTTTTCGAGTGCCTCGGTACGCCTATGGCGCGGCCTTTGGTGCTTTCCTGGTGGCTGCGACGATTGTTGGATCGGGTGTATGGGCACCCTACAGAGACGGAGAGGATACAAATGAAGGCTTGGCCTCCGTGGCTTCTTCGCCGGCCGCACTCGAAGTCTATTCTAACAAATTGGCTTTGAACGGAAACCTAGACTGGTCAAAATTCGATCGCGCCAGGGTGTCGCCTCGGGTTGTCCCTGTTCTTCGTCCATCGCAGACCGCCCTTCCCCGGTACGTATTGGACGGCAAGCCAGTCAGCTACCAAGCTTCGTTCAGCTTTTAAACTTTGATGTTGTCACTCTTCGGTAGCAGGCAGCTTCAGACTACGCGCCGCGCAACGGTTCTGAACGCCGGTTTGGCGGTGTTACTGCTTGGAACGACCCGGCTATTCGGACAGCAGGCCCTGAGCTCTATTTCTGCCGAAGTCGAGAAAGTTTTCGATGGCGCTAAGAGCGCCGTCGTCCGCATCCAGGCGGAGGATGAAGATGGCAAGCTGGCCGGGACCGGTTTTTTTATCGATCCAAGCGGAACAATTATGACCGCTTACGCGGTCGGGGGCGAATCGAGGGATATCATCGTTGAATATGGTGCCGGGCGTTATCCGGCCCAACGCCTTGTCGCGGACCCACGAAGTGGTATCGCGATTCTCAGAGTCGATGCGACGACTCCCTGGCTGCCGATCGGCAATTCGGACGCACTGAAGATTGCCTCGCCTGTCGTGGCCGTGGGGTATCCGATGGATCTTTCGGAAACGCCGACATTCGGGATGATTGGAGGCTTCGACCTTCGATATGCGAATCAGTTCTTCACTACGACATTAATTCGTGCAAACATTGTTGTGCAACGCGGCGAAGCCGGCGCTCCGGTTCTCGATCTGAATGGGGAAGTCATTGGGGTCTTAATTTGTCCAATCGACAACCGCACTGCGTGCTACGCACTACCGATTAAAGCCGCTGAAAAAGTGCGGACCGACTATGTCCGGTTCGGCGAAGTCAGACCGGGATGGGTTGGAGTCAATGTTGTCGAATCGGATGAACCGGTGCGCGATTCGAACGCTGTCATTCAGAGCTTTGCCGACGGATCTCCGGGCGCCGAATCCGGATTGCAACCAGGTGACGTCCTGCTGAAAATTGGTTCGATGGCGATCCATTCCCCGCCAGACGTCTTGAATGCGTCGTTCTTTTTGACTGCCGACGAGGACGTCCCAATTGTCGTTCTGCGAGACGGAAAAGAAATCACCGTCACCGTCACTGCATCGGAGCACCCTGCTTTCCTACAGCAGAAACTTCCGCTGTTCGCTCCTGCAAACCGCGAAAACTTGCAGCAACGGTTTAAGGACAGCGACTAAGCCGCTCGCACCGGCCTTCAAATTCGACGTATATGTCGTCGATTCCGGCGGCCGGGGGGCCAATACGAATGTTGTTGGCTTTATTTTTAGCCCTGGGTACTGTCCGAAGCCTAGTGATGCCGAAAACCGAGCCAACTGTAAGCGAAGTCTCCTTTGAGGCAGCGATGGAACGATTGGAAAAGATCGTCGGAGAAATGGAGTCTTCCAAGCTACCTCTGGAAGAACTGTTGGTGCGGTACGAGGAAGGAATCCGGCTTGTGAGCATCTGCAACAAGCAACTTGCAGGCGCCGAGAACCGGATCGAAACGCTAAGCCGAACTGCAAACGGGAAAGAGGACCCATCGGGGGTCGTCACCGCGCAGGACTCGCTCAAGGACTCAAACAAGACTAAGAATGAAGAAATCAGACTCTTTTGATGGCGGGACGGAATCGCCGTTATTGGACTGCATCAATTCGCCGTCCGATCTAAAACGGCTCGACGAAGCAAAGCTTCCGCAACTCGCGCAGGAGATTCGGAACGAACTTATTACCGTTCTTTCGCAGGTCGGAGGACATCTCGGACCAAATCTCGGCGTCGTCGAACTGACGATAGCGCTTCACCGGGTCTTCAATACCCCTGCGGACAAACTGGTATTTGATGTCAGTCACCAGGGCTATGTTCACAAATTGTTGACCGGACGGCGCGATCGGTTCAACACGATTCGCCAATACCAAGGTTTGAACGGATTTTTGCTTCGCAGCGAAAGTGACCACGACTGCTATGGCGCCGGTCACGCGGGCACGGCACTCTCCGCCGCACTAGGAATGGCGGTCGCCCGGGATCGGCGAGGCGGACGCGAGAATGTTGTCGTTGTTGCCGGCGACGCTGCATTCACCTGTGGCATAAGCTACGAAGCGCTGAACAATGTCGCTGACAATACAAAACGATTCATCGTTGTGCTGAACGACAACGAATGGTCGATCGCCAAAAATGTCGGTGCCATCGCCAATTACCTCAACAAATTGGTCACCAACGACGCCTACAGTCATCTGCACGAAAAAGCCGCAAAGTTTGTCGAAATGATCGCCGGCCGGTTCGCGCAGCAGTTCGTCCACAAGGTCGAAGAAGGCGTCAAACATCTAGTTTTACCGAGCGTGATTTTCGAAGACCTGGGTCTCCGTTACTACGGTCCAATCGACGGCCATGACATCCCACTGCTGATCCAGACATTTGAATTTCTCAAGAAGCAGAACGAACCGGTTCTTCTGCACATCATCACGCAAAAAGGGAAAGGCTACGCTCCCGCGCTAGCCAAGCCGGACAAGTTCCACGGTCTTGGCAAGTTCAAGCTGGAGACCGGGGAAACGACTGCGGCGCCGACCCCGACTTACTCAGAACTTTTCGGGCAGACACTCGCGAAATTCGCCGATCAGAACAACAAGCTCATGGCGATTACCGCAGCAATGCCCTCCGGCACGGGATTGTTTCACTTCGCAGCGAAACATCCGAGTCAGTATTTCGATGTCGGAATCGCGGAAGAACACGCGGCCCTGTTTGCAAGCGGTCTCGCGACTCAAGGTTTCAAGCCGTTTCTCGCGATTTATTCGACGTTCTTGCAACGCGCCTACGACATGTTAATACATGACATCGCGTTGCAGAATCTGAACGTCGCGCTTTGTATGGACAGAGCGGGGCTATCGGGCGACGACGGCCCAACTCATCATGGACTGTTCGATATCGGATACCTGCGGCATATCCCCAACATGGTGCACATGCAGGCCAAGGACGAAGAAGAATTCGTCGATATGCTCTGGACGATGACGAATTATCATCAAGGTCCGATTGCCATTCGGTACCCGCGCGGCGCCGGCACCGGGGCGAAACCCAAAGCACAGCCAAAATTGCTGGAGATCGGAAAGGCGGAAGTTGTCCAGCATGGACGAGAGGTCGCCCTTTTCGGACTCGGCAACATGTTCGAATTAGCCAGACAGACGGCCGCGCTACTTGAAGCCGAGGGTGTATCGGTGGCGTTAATTAACCCGCGCTGGATCAAACCGATCGATGCAGGCACTCTCGAATTCTTTGCTCGTAGCGTTGACGCGATCTGCACATTCGAAGATCACGTTCTCCACAACGGATTTGGGTGCGCAGTCATGGAACATTTGGCGGAGGTGCGGGTCACTACGCCGGTTGTACGAATCGGCTGGCCGGATCAATTCGTTGAACACGGCCCACCTGCGGTTTTGCGGAAGAAACATGGATTGACGGCAGAGGCGGCCGTCGAAAAACTGCGGCCGTATCTCAAGAGCACTCGCAAGGCGCGCCCGAAGACCGCCGCGTAGCGGCGGTCTCGTCCGCCCCGCTTAGTGGGACGGATTTCAATCGGGCTCGGTGACAGTCGGGAGGACCCACCCGATTGTCACCGAGCCCGATTGCGTTGCATCCGGAGGGCTTCCAACCGATTGTTCGCACCATGGGACTTGCAATCGTCGCCGATGCGCTGTCGAAGACGTATCGAACCTACAAGAAACAGGAGGGTCTTGCTGGCGCGCTGAAAGGTTTGTTCGCACGGACATACGACGAAACGCACGCCGCAAAAAACGTTTCCTTCAAAATCGAGGAAGGAGAATTCGTCGGTTTCCTGGGACCGAATGGCGCCGGAAAAACCACTGTCCTGAAGATGCTTTCCGGTCTCCTGGTTCCGACTTCGGGGACAGCACGCGTTCTGGATTATGTTCCGTGGGAACGAAAAGCAAACTTTAAGCGCCAATTCAGCCTCGTCCTTGGCCAGAAGAATGCGCTTTGGTGGGATTTGCCGGCACGGGAGTCGTTGGAGCTCAACCGCGCCATCTACGAGATTGAAGAGTCCAAATTCCGGCGGATCGTCGACGAACTCGTCGATCTTCTCGATGTTCGGGACAAACTCAACGTCATGGTGCGGGAGCTAAGTCTAGGCGAACGGATGAAAATGGAGTTGATCGCTGCGCTCATTCACAGCCCGAAAATTCTGTTTCTAGATGAACCGACTATCGGACTTGACGTCGTGAGTCAGAAAAAGGTGCGTGATTTTTTGCGACACTATAGCGAGGAAAACCGGATCTCGACTGTTCTGACGAGCCACTACATGCAGGACATCGAAGAGCTCTGTGACCGGGTCATCATTATCGACCACGGGCAGGTCTTCTTCGACGGTGAACTCGCGGAGATCATCGCGAATTTTGGCGGGTACAAACTGCTACGATTTACTTTCGAACAGACCCCGATCTGTACATTCGACCTGGGCGAAGTGATCGAACGGACAGCAACTTCCATAAAGCTGAAGGTGCCACGAAACAAGGTTACTGAAGTCTGTCGGGCGATTCTTTCCAATTGCGAAGTCCACGATTTCAGCGTCGAAGAGGAACCGATCGAAGATATCATCCGGCAGGTGTTCCACGACCACGCCACGGCGGGACGGACGGAGATCGCGGAGGAAGTCGTATTGAACGCGCCGTCCGGGGATTGAACAGGCGTGACGCCTATTCTATTCTACTTTGGTCTCCGTGCCGAACATAACATGCGGTGCTTGCCGTTCGTCCTCTGGCCTGCGCTCAGTCCTCGTGTGTTTGTTCATTCTTACGAAATTGGGGGTGCCGCTAACGCCCTGGCCTGGATGAGGGACGCGGCGTAGGCTGCGCCGAAGCCGTTGTCGATATTGACGACGGTAACACCGCTCGAGCAGCTGTTCAGCATCCCCAGCAGGGCTGCAATCCCTCCGAAGCTTGCGCCGTACCCTACACTTGTCGGGACGGCGATCACCGGGACTCTGACCAAGCCTCCGATTACGCTTGGCAAAGCGCCTTCCATTCCGGCAACGACGATCACGACCGAGCATTGATCGAGCCGTTCCCGAGCCGCAAGCGTGCGGTGTAAACCCGCAACCCCCACGTCATGGATCACATCGACGTCGTTTCCAAATAGCTCGAGCGTCACACGAGCTTCCTCGACGACCGGCCGATCCGTTGTTCCTGCGCTCACGACCCCGACTTTTCCGGGCAACCGCCTCAGAGGCTTTCGCTCGATCACAATGCAGCGGCCGATCGCCTCGAATCGGGCATCCGGGTTCGCTTCGACGACTTTGTCAAATTGCTCGCGCCCGGCTCGAGTTGCCAATGCGACACCGTTCCTCTCCGCAAGCGCCGTCAGAATCTGACTTAGATGCTCCGCAGTTTTTCCCTCGGCGTATACGGCTTCCGGGAAACCTCTACGCTGCAGCCGATCCACATCAACTTTCGCGAAATCCAAGTCGACAAAGCCAGCCATAAAACTAGTGCCACGCCCCCAAAATAGCATGCCTCTCGTCCGGCGACTGCCGGATCAGCCGGCTATTTTTCAAGGCGGTCCGACGGCCCACGTTGATCGCCACGAAACCCATATTACTGCAGGGACACTATTACTGCAGGGACAGGCCACTATGTTACGCATGCGGCAAACGAAGATCGGCAGCCGTCCCAAGGTAAAGTCGCATCGGAAGCATATCCGATCTATGGAACCCATGGTTTTCGAAAAACGACAGCGATCCGGCGCTGATCCGATCAGTCAGGAGAGTAATCCGCAAAAAGCCTTTCTGCCTGACATAATCGATCGCATACCTCAACAGTTTGCTCCCCATCCCATGCCCTCGAAAGCTTTTGGCAATAATGAGATCCTCTAGAAGAATGACGAACCCGCCTTCAGCGGTGCTGATCGTAAACAGGAGATTGATCATCCCAATGATCCGGTTGGCGCTGCGAAGCACGAAGATCCGTCCTCGGCTCGGTTGTTCCAGAATCAGGCGCAGCCCTCGCATCTGGTTGTTGTAATCCGGCCTGAAGTCGCCCTCTTGCGCAAAGAGGTCCATGAGCAATTCCGCAAGCGATGGGAGATCCTCGATGGTTGCCGGCTCGATACGCGTCATTTCATGCATGCAACTTTTCATCATCGCAAACGATTACAATTTCTTAAAGTGAATTTCCGGAGCTGAAAATGAAAACTGCTAGACCGTAACGTTTTTGCACCGCAATTCGAGGACGAGTCCTCATTTTCGGAATCTAGATATATACTTGGGAGAAGGTCAGGCTAACCGCAAACCTCCCCAATCAACCGCGTCAATCGGTCGGCTAATCGCGGACGCAATTGAATCATTCGGCCCGCGAACCCGATCGCGTCGGAAATATCCTTCATCCGCGCCAACCCTTTGCCGAGAAAGACTCTTGGGATCGCTTCATCAGCCCGATCGGAGACCATCCTTGCCGTAATGAACGGAACGGCGCGCTCCAGGCATATCGCCGTAAATCTCGCTGACTCCATATCTACAGCAAGAATAGCGCCCGCCGCATTGATCCGAAATTTATCCGCCGGCTCTGCGACCTCAGCAACAGACTCGAATACACCGCGCGCATCAAAAACGGGCGCTGCTTCCAGCCGGTTCACGATTTCCGGCGAACTGAAGTTTTCTGCGAGCAGAAAGTCGCCCGGCTCCAATAGCGTCCGAACCGCACCGGCAAATCCGGAGTTGATTACGATCGCTGGCCGAAAATTTGCCATGATCCCTTCGAATTGTTTATCGTCGCGCAGGCGC
Organism: uncultured Verrucomicrobiae bacterium; assembly: GCA_963750185.1. Lineage (GTDB taxonomy): Bacteria > Verrucomicrobiota > Verrucomicrobiia > Chthoniobacterales > JAFAMB01 > JAFAMB01. The sequence goes on along the minus strand of CAVVPV010000015.1, from coordinate 6,427 downwards.
ATGCCGAGCCAGGTAACTCCGACCTCGCGCGAGTTGAGCCGACCCACGACTATCCCGCCGCCGGACGTCCGTTGGGTGAGACGCCGTTCAAACGACACTCCCTCTTGCCGGAGCGCGAATGTAACAAGAATTTTAGTCACAATCCCGGAGGCGTTAACTCTGAAATTTCAGTCGCACCTGGACCAGAGCGGTTTGACCGTTCCCTCCTTTCATTTCGGTAGCAGGCTCTTTTTCAGGGTGCTTCAACGCGTCGAGGAATTGGTCCTTAAACTGGGGCGAAATCTCCGCTAGCACATCGATACCGGCATCGTCCCCTGTTCCCTTGACCGCGGTCCCGCCAAACTTTGCCGCCAAAGTTTTAATTCTTTCAATCTCTTCGTCCAGTTTTCCTCGCTCAATTGTCAGCTCAACTTCGGCATCCGCGAGGGGCGGCAGACCAATCTCACTTTGGGCCGTGTTATGGAGCAAGTCCTTCAGCCTGGATGTGTCCGGTTCCGGCTGCGGCTTTGCCTGCAGGAAAATGACCAGGCCGATCCCGGCAACTAAACCGAGAAAAAATATCCCCACGACCAACAAAATATTTCGCCGACGTGCGAGCATTCGGATTCTTTTTTATTGCGGAATCAACGTCGATCAGTTGGAGATTTCAAATTGTGAATGAACTTGAGCAAGGTCGGATCCTGGTCACTGGCGGTGCCGGCTTCATTGGAAGTGCGCTGATCTGGGGCCTCAACCGACTCGGTCTTCAAAATATCCTGGTCTGCGACAAACTCGGGAAAAACGACAAATGGCGGAATCTTGCGCCATTGCGTTTCGACGATTACCTCTCGGCGGCGCAACTTCTTGCCGCCGTTGAATCTGACAAACCTTGGCTGAACGAGATCCGGTGGGTTTTTCATCTGGGCGCATGTTCTGCCACGACTGAACTGGACGCAGGGTATCTGATGGAAAACAATTATCGCTACACGAAGGTTCTTTGCGATTGGGCCCTTGCGCACGGCGCCCGCTTCGTTTACGCATCCTCCGCAGCGACATACGGGGATGGGGCGAAAGGAATGAATGATGACGAAGCCATCATCGAATCGTTGCGTCCGCTTAATGCTTACGGCTACTCAAAACAGTTATTCGACTTTTGGGCGAAACAGCGTGGGCTGCTTTCCGATATTGTCGGCCTGAAATATTTTAACGTCTACGGACCAAACGAGTGGCACAAAGGGGATATGCGGAGCCTTGTCAACAAAGCATACACCCAGGCCGTCGACACCGGCCATATAAGCCTTTTCAAGAGCTACAAACCGGAGTTCAAAGATGGCGAGCAGAAGCGCGACTTTCTTTACGTAAAAGACGCGGTCGACATGACCATCCATCTCGCGGTGACACGAACAGCAAACGGCATTTTCAACCTCGGCTCCGGCAAAGCGCGCACCTGGATCGACCTGGCGAATGCCGTGTTCGCAGCGCTTTCCCTCCCGTCTCAGATCGATTTTGTCGAAATGCCGGACGTGATCCGGGATAAATACCAGTATTTCACACTAGCGAACATCGCGAAACTCGAGAGGACCGGATACAAGGGACCCAAATTCACACTCGAACAAGCGGTCGCTGATTATGTGCAGAACTATCTCATCCCACACCGGCACATGGAACCGTAATCCGCATTTCTTCGAAGGCTGCAAAAATCGCCGTGCAAGCCGGCCAAAAAAAGACGAAAATGGGTTATGTCTCTCAGCGAACGCGCAGCCAAAGCGGCAAAGATAGCTGCGGAACCGGAACTCTATAAAGTGTGTGAAGGGTGCGATTCTATCGTCACAAAGCGGGTGGCCACCTGCCCGAGCTGCCATGGGTACCGGTTTGTTGAGGAGCCGGAATCGGTCATTGCCCAAGCCAAGATCCTCGGGTCACGCGAGCAGCGAAGCGTTGTGTCGGACGACCTTCTTTAGCGGCGACCATGCTTGTCGATATATCACCCGATCGGGCCATTGAACACGCGTGAATCGGCTGCTCTACTTCGCACGATGAAAATGCGCAGTGAGATGTCCGGACAGACCGATCCCACCAGTCAGCCGAAGCCTATCGCATGAATCCCCAAACGGCTGACATTTTGTGGTTTGACCTACTTCCAAATGGCCGCCAAAGTTGTCCGCTGATCTGATGATTAGATAGTCTTGGAGCTTCAGGTGGATCCGGAACATGGTTCGATGGCGGACGATCCAGCGCGGTTTCACACGACCCGATGGAGTGCAATTCTTGTTGCCGCACAGAGTCAATTACCGGGTAGTCAAGCGGCCCTCAGCGAACTCTGCCGGCTATATTGGTACCCATTGTACGCATTCGCTCGTCGACGCGGGCAGGGACCACTCGATGCTCAAGACATGACCCAGGGATTCTTTCTCCACCTACTGGAACATCGGGCATTGAAACAGGCGCAACCTCTGAAAGGAAAGTTTCGATCTTTTCTGCTCGCTTCATTTCAGAATTTCATCCTGGACGAGACAAGCAAGGCGCGTTGTCTCAAACGGGGCGGCAATCGTGAATTTGTCTTCCTCGATGCGGAAGACGCCGAAAGCCGCTACCAGCTCGAACCGGCTGATGTCTTGACGGCGGAGAAGATTTACGATGCGCGGTGGGCAATGACTTTGCTCGGACATGCGGTTGAGCGTTTGCGTTGGGAATACTCTGCGCGCGACGAGATGTCCCGGTTCGATGTGTTACGGGTCTTCGTCGGCGTTGCGGAAGCCAAGACCCTGCCTTCATACGAAGAAGTCGCCAAATCGCTCCGAGTCGGCGTCGGCGCGGCCAAGACGTTAATACATCGGTTTCGCAGGCGATACGCTGCGATCTTGCGCGAGGAGATCGGCCGCACGGTTACTGACCCGGCAGACATCGAACAGGAAATCCATGCGCTGTGCGACGCGCTCGTCGCTGCAGAAGGCCGGATATGAACGACGGTTGCGGTGAGCGAACGGTTAACCCTGGAACCGAAAGGACGGTATCGAGTGAGTCGGAGGCCATTTCCACCTGTCCGAAGTGCGGCACGAAAATGCCCGCTTCCCGATCCGTCGACCGATGTCCAGTTTGCCAGTTACGCGCCGCGCTCGATCCAGAATTGGCGTCCGAGCTAAGAGCGGGCACCGGCGACTCAATCAGCAGGGCTCCAGACGAACAAGCAACTGGACTTTCAGCACGCGGATTTGGTCATTACGAACTTTTAACTAACGAAAATGGGGCTCCGATCGAGTTGGGTCGAGGTGGGATGGGAGTTACCTACAAAGCCCTCGACACGAATCTTCGTTGCCTCGTGGCGCTAAAGGTCATCAATGCGCACAACCTTGAGAATGAATCAGCGCGCAGCCGATTTGTGCGCGAAGCCCGCGCCGCGGCTCGAATTCGACATCCAAATGTTGCCTCGGTTTTTCACCTTGGGACGAAGGATGACAACTATTTCTACGCGATGGAATTCGTGGAAGGTGAAAGCCTGGACCACCTGATTAGACGGGAAGGCTCGCTGGACGTGGGATTGGCCCTCGATATTGCCGATCAGGTTGCGGCTGCCTTGGGAGCGGCGCATAAAGAACAAATCGTTCATCGAGATATCAAGCCGGCCAATCTTATGCTCAGCTTTGGCGAAGACGGTAGCGCCAGGGTCAAAGTGATCGACTTCGGTTTGGCGAGAGCGGTATCCGGTTCGCAATCTGAACCGGCTCTTTCGATGCCGGGCACCTTCACTGGGACTGCGCTTTTCGCGAGTCCCGAGCAGTGTTCGGGCGGCGAGGTAGACATTCGTTCGGATATTTATTCTTTGGGCGTGACTCTCTGGGAGATGCTCGTGGGCAAGGTGCCCTTCAACGGCACCACAAACGAGGTAATTCGCTTCCATCTGTCCGCCCCGCTCCCGCTCAACCAACTGGCGAATATTCCTGAGCCCGTTGTCATCTTGCTTCAGTGCATGTTGGAAAAAGATCCTGCTCGCCGACCGCGTGATCCGGCTTCGCTTCAAGCGGCGATAAGATCCGCGAAGAAGACGTTGGAGTCTGGCAACGTGCCAAATTCCGATTTAGCTCGAAAGCTAGCCCAATCTCGGCAACCGCCGTGGTGGCGCGGCAAGTGGTCGGTCTTGACGGTCATTGGCGTGGTCTTTCTGGCATCCGCCTTGGTGGTCGGTCTCCATTTCTTTGGTCCGATGCCTCCCGGATCTGGCATCATATCCAAATCCATCGCCGTACTCCCATTCGACAATCTGAGCGACAATAAGGAAAACGAATATTTCAGCGACGGACTGACGTCGGAGGTGATTTACGAATTATCGAAAGTGGCAGATTTACGAGTCATTGCGCGCAGTTCGATCCTTCGCTATAAGGATGCGCCAACTGCGCACCGCAAGCCTCTGAACGAAATTGGGGCGGAACTGGGGGTTGGCGCAATTTTGGACAGCAGCGTGGAACGGGTCGCAGATCGTGTGAAGATCGTTACGATTCTCTACGATGCGCGCACGAACCGGCGCCTCTGGGGCGCATCATACGACCGGGAAATGAAGGATGTGTTTGCTATCCAAAGTGATGTCGCGGAGCAGATCGCCGCAGCACTCCAGGCAAGTCTATCGCCGGATGAACGGACAAATATCCAGCGCAAACCGACAGAAAATCTGACCGCGTACGACTATTATCTCCAGGGAAAGGCATTGTGGGAAGTTCATCGCCAGGAGGATAACGATCAAGCGATTGAGCTCTTCAAGAACGCGCTGCAACTAGACCCGAAGTTTGTGCTCGCGTACGTTGGCTTGGCAGACGCCTATATCGAGCGAGTGAAGCGATTCCACGGGGAAAGTTTCTGGTTGGATTCCGCAATCAGCCTTTGCCAGGAGGCGATAGCGCTCGACGCTAAGCAATTGCGCGCATACACAGAGCTTGCCAGCGCCTTCAACCTCAAAGGCTGGTTCGACCAAATGAGTGGACCTGTGCGTACAGCGCTGGAGCTTGCCCCCAACGATTGGGATGCGAACCGCGTGGCGGCAGCCGAATTTACTGCGGCCAGACGTGAAGAGGATATGTACGCGTCGATTCGAAAGTGCTTCGTGACGAACCCCTATGATTCATGGGCGCCTTATCAGCTTGCCTTGATCTGCTGGAGTGTCGGAGAGAAGGAGTTGGCCGAAAAATGGATGCAGCGAGCCATCAATCTGGAGCCCGATCCGCAGAGACGTCATTTGATCCAGTGTGAGCGGCTTGTGTACAGCGAAGACTATGCGACTGCTCTACCGGAGTTGGACCGGTTGGCTCCGGATCTCAAGACGCAATACAGTAGTGCCGCCGATTTGGCTCTTTTCTGTTCCATGCAAGTAGGGGATTGGCCGGCTGTTATTCGCACTATGACTGTAAAACTCAACGCGGATGGTCAGAATCCGACGGCATTGCTTCGCCTTGCTTTGGCACTGCACTGGCTCGGTCACGAGGCGGACGCGCGCGAGGCAGCCGAGCGCGTTGTAACCTTCGCTCGTCAGAAATTACCGACGGCGAAGTCGCCTCTCTGGATGCACTTTGACTTGGCTGTCGGTTTGCGCTTGCTGAGCCATTTGGAGGATTCCTATCGCGAGCTTCACGACCTGCTAGCCAACGGAGGTTTCCCGGATCCGGTGTTAGGACTTAAAGATCCCGGACTGGATCTCTTCAAGCCTGACAACGAATTCCAGAGTATCATGGCGGATCTGAATCGACAGAACGAAGCTAAGCGCGCCCGCGTCCTTGCGATCGAGAGGAGTTTCAATCCCTAGTGTCCTTTCCCCGAAATAAGAGGTACTTTGTTGCGATCAAAATGGGCGTGGGCATGTGGCGGCGTGAGAGCTGCCGGCAAAATGTCCCGGAGGGACTGCATGATCGTAGCCTGGCACGAAGTGCCTGGGACAGCGCGCCCCAAACGAGCCGTCCCGTAGGGTACGGTGTGATCGGTGCGGGTGTGCGGACCGATTCGATGACTGGCCCGATGTGATCGCGGAGCAGAAGAACGTTGCAAATCTATGTTGTGCAATTTTTATCTAGGATACAATTCGCTCCATGGCGAACACCTTCTCGTGCCTGAATATTCATTGCGTTTTCAGCACAAAGGAACGTGTTCCGGTCCTGAATCCTGATATTCGAAAACGCCTTTGGGCCTCAAGAAACACGGCGCACATTTCGACGAAAAATACCTCTGGGATTAGGTGCGCCCGATCATTCCGTACCCTACGGGACGGCTTCTTTCTTGACACGCTTTCCTAGGCACTGCGTGCCAGGTCGCCTTCGCAGCGACTCGACTGAGCTCGCCGAAGTCCTACGGCGCACCCGAAGCCTTGCACTTGCGCGACCAAACGGCTGCGATCGCGACGTAGGCCTTGCGGAGTCGGGCTACGATCGGTGTGTCCCTACGGGACGCGGCTTGCAGCTATTTCGCAACA
>CAVVPV010000014.1:0-471140 GCA_963750185.1 uncultured Verrucomicrobiae bacterium | reverse complement strand
GGCTTGAACGACTCCGAGCCAAAAGTAGCATAGGCGTCTCGCCTGTGTCTGTGTCTCGTTGGACCTCGCCACACGCCAGTCGGGGCGGGTACTGTAGCATACGCGTCTCGCGTGTATTCCGTTTTGCACGTGTTTCATTGTGCCTCCGACAGAATACACGCGGGACGCGTATGCTACGACCCGTAAGCGAATGGGCGATAGGCGATATTTATTTGACTAAACAGCGCTCCGACCCCTGTATGGCGAAATCTAGATGAAGAAGGCTTTTATTACTGGGATCACCGGCCAGGATGGATCGTACTTGGCGGACTTGCTGTTGGGAAAAGGATATGAGGTGCATGGAATCGTCCGGCGGGCCAGCACATTTAACACCGCCCGTATTGATCACCTCTACCAGGATCCGCACGTTCATGGGGTCCGGCTCTTCTTGCACTACGGAGATCTGGCAGACTCGGTAAATCTGGTAAAACTGCTCTATCAACTGGAGCCGGATGAAGTCTATCATCTCGGTGCCCAAAGCCATGTCCGCGTGAGTTTCGATATCCCGGAGTACACCGCCGATGTAACAGGCATCGGAACGATTCGGATCCTGGAGGCGATTCGCGAGGCCGGCGTCAGGACGCGATTTTACCAGGCGTCCAGCAGCGAAATGTTCGGTAAAGTCCAGGAGGTGCCCCAAACAGAAACCACTCCGTTCTGGCCAAGAAGTCCATATGGAGTCGCAAAAGTGTTCTCGTATTGGGCCACGGTTAATTACCGCGAAAGTTACGGACTGCACGCGACGAACGGGATCCTGTTCAATCATGAGAGCCCCCGGCGCGGTGAAACGTTTGTGACGCGGAAAATTACGCGGGCTGTAGCACGGATAAAACTAGGGTTGGATAAACAACTTTACCTCGGTAATCTCGATGCCCGCCGCGACTGGGGTTACGCGCCCGAGTACGTCGAAGGGATGTGGAGAATGCTGCAGACTGATAGTCCGGATGACTACGTTCTCGCGACGAACGAGACGCACAGCGTCCAGGAATTCGCCGAGAAGGCATTCGCGCATGTCGATCTCGATTGGAAAGAGTTTGTACGGCACGACGACCGTTATGAGCGCCCCGCAGAAGTCGATCTGTTGATTGGGAATCCTGCAAAAGCCAAAAAGAATCTCGGCTGGGAGCCCAAGGTCCGGTTCGAAGACCTCGTCCGGATCATGGTCGAAACAGACTTGGCGCTTGCGCAAAAGAAATCCTGAGGCCGCGGAGTGACTGCCCTATGGATCCGAGTTTTCGCGCGAAAATCAATTCTTTTGTGTAAGCCGTTCGTATTTCGTTGTCACCAGGAAGAGCTGGCAATTGAACGGATCTATCCTCGCCCAGACCTGTCCGTCTTCCGAAATGAGGTCACAAAAATCAGAAGCACGCAACCAGGTGTTCTGTAGCTTCCAATCGCATCGCCCGGTAGAACTGACCAAGGCGTCGAAAATCTGAGTTCTGCTAAGCGCTCGCGGGTCTCCCCACTCGACGGTCGCTAACACACATCTATGATGCCAAAAACTTGTGGTGAGCGAGAAGGGCCCTTTCGCAAACCGCATTCGTCCGTCGTCAGCGGTCTCTCCCTGAGAAAATGATTGATTTGGCGGGCCCCAGGTCTTGACGACATCTTCAGGCGATCCCCCAAAAGGAAACGTAAACGGCGGCTCGGGTAAGTTACGGTTCGCCGAGCAAAGCGAAGCTGCTTGCTTGCTCATGTTTACCATGTCGACCTCGCTCCGAATATCTGCAGATGCAGCAGCGAAGTTCAAACCATGTCCGTCGGTCGCACCTGATGTCACGATTCCGATCACTTTACCTGACTCATCGAAAACTGGCGATCCATTAGAGGCCGGCGAAACAGGGGCCGTGATCTCAATCACATCTGGATCATTGTGAAAGCCTGAAATAATTCCGTCCGAGACAGTCTCTTCGAGGCCTATTCGATTAGAAAATACGGTCACACGCGAGCCTTCCAGGGCAAGTGGATCTTCGTCGCCAGCAAGCTCAAGTTGAGCAGGCCCACAAGTATCCATCTCTAAGATAGCCAAGTCTTCTTTGACTTGTTGTATCCAGATTTTTACGGGCACGAGGATGTGGTTATCGTAAGTCTTGACCGCTATGGTCCCTCCGGTTTCCACAAAGTGCCGGTTCGTAACGACCAAATCATTTTTGACGAAGAAACCGGTGCCTTCCGTTACCTCTTGTCCATTCTCGTCAGCACCTTGAATCAAACAAACCGCAGGCCGCAGATTTTTGTAAAGGTCCTCCGCATTCAACCGGCCAGACAACGATGCGGCGCCGAAGACCATTGCCACTATTACAACGGCCAAAACCTTGGTCATTGCAATATATTATAGAGACATTGTGGATTCATGCGAGCGTTTCTTGGTAAATAGGAACCATCCGTTGGCATTGCAGTAGACCCGGGACAGGAAGCCGTGTCGGCGCGTGGGCGTATCGGCGTGTCGGCGACGACTTGGCCGTGCTGGGATAAGCTCTCCAAGCTGATCCAGATGCGGCGGATATTGCAATAGTCGCCCGTCACGCACTATCCGGTTAAAGGTCGGCACAAGCTGGCCGTATAGTAAACCAAAGAAGTCGGGAACACTTCCCCCCAAAGACACGCATTGATCTAACGGCACTCGACCAGCCGTCAGATCAATGCTTCGGAGCCTCGCAGCGTTCGCTGCGGGGCTCTCTTTCTGAATTTTCAGGCTGCGATTTCTGTAAACGAGGTTAAGTAAGCGAACTCTCGGTTTGCGCGCTTTTGAAGAGGTGCAAAGCGGGGACGCTTCGCTTACTCCTCCTTCCGCGTTGACAATTGCGTATTTCCGAGCAGAGGATCTTTGTTCGATTTATTGATCGATCTATACGGCCGGCTCTTGGAATTGGAAAAACGAACTCAAATCTCGATCATCGTCCCTGTGTTTAACGAGGCGGAAGCACTAGTTGAACTCTGCCAGGGGATCCGTCGAGAGCTGATCACGATCGGCAAAACGTGGGAAGCAATTTTTATCGATGACGGGAGTACGGATGGAACCGCTGAGATTCTGGATCGCCTCGCCGAAGAAGATCAGCGGATCCGCGTGATCCATTTCAAGCGGAACATGGGTCAAACGGCAGCGATGATGGCCGGATTTGATTACGCATGCGGTGAAGTAATTATTCCGCTGGACGGCGATGGGCAAAATGATCCGGCAGATATCGCGAACATGCTCGACGCACTTGACCACGGGGTGGATGTCGTTTCCGGTTGGCGGAAAGATCGGCAGGACAACTATATCCACCGCAATGTCCCTAGCATTTTCGCAAACAAACTGATTTCGTTCGTTTCCGGGGTCCAGCTTCATGATTTCGGATGCTCGCTCAAGGCATATAAGCGCCATGTGGTGAAGGGCATCCGGCTTTACGGTGAAATGCACCGGTTCCTTCCGATCTATGCGTCCTGGCACGGAGCGAAAATCAGCGAAGTTGTCGTCAATCATCACCCGCGCAAGACCGGGAGCTCCAAGTATGGCCTGGAACGGGTCGTGAAAGTCCTGCTGGACCTGGTGGTCGTGAAATTCCTGGACCGAGCGGCCGCGAAACCGATGTATGTCTTTGGCGGCTGTGCAATTTTCAGTCTCGCATTGAGCGTGTTCACGTTCGTCTGGATGCTCGTACTGAAGTTCACCGGCGGCCCCTCATTCATCGAAACTCCGTTGCCATTGATCGTCGTGATGACCTTCATGATTGCGATGATGTGCATCCTGCTCGGGCTTCTGGCGGAAATGATCACCCGAACGTTCTACGAGTCGCAGGGCAAAACGATTTACAATATTCGGTACACTCGCAATTTTGGCCCGGAAACCGAGCCGGAAGAAGAGGCGGGGCGCGGCGAGACGCGGTTCGGCGTGTCGGCGTAGAGGGCGTGTCGGCGTAGTAGGGCGTTCTAAGTTCGACGTAGCATACGCGTCCCGCGTGTATTCTGTATTCAACGTCAATGCCTGGGTCCAGAGAAAGGAATACACGCGGGACGCGTATGCTACAGTTCCCGGCAACGTTCGGGCCTTTATGGCGAAACCACCCAGCGCCCAGAACATCAACCTCGAACGCCGACACGCCGTTACGCCGACACGCCCAACCGCGTCGCGTCTCGCGACACCTACTCCTCGCGCAACTTAGGGAACACGTTCAGAATTTCGGGAAGTGTCGGGCGGCGGACAGCCGTGATGCGAATCGTTTGCTCGTTCCGGTTGATCAACGCGGTAAACTGATCGCCGGCCCGGTGATCCATCAAGGCAAGTCCAAGGGGCGAATTGTAGGGAATCGGGATTACATCCCCTTGTTCGGGAAAGTGATGATCTCGCGCACCGGCAATCAGAACGATCTGTTGTTCACCTGACAGAATAATCTCGACGATCGCGCCAAGCTCCACAGTAACGACGGCGTCGAGTGTCACCCACGACAGGGGATCCACGACGGTATGACCCTGGACGATAAGATGGTTCATCTCACCGGTGAGCCGGCGTTGAATACGGCCCATGGTGCGGAATTTTTCCTTAGCCGCTTGATAAGGCGCGTTCTCACTGAGATCCCCATCCTGCTTGGCAATCTTGGCCTCGCGCAACGCGTCATTCTTCTGAGAACGGACCTCTTCAAACTTTTCGCCCAGCTCCCAGGCGCTAACGGTCGAAAGAATTATTTTATCAGGCATGATTGACATCTGGGTTCATTGCCTTTTGCCCTTCCGGGGCAAAAGGCATTTTGGTTGGCAAGATGACCATTCATTCTCTAGTGTCCTGTCCCCGAAATAACATGAACTTTGCCGGGAGTCAGTTGGCTGTTTTTTCAAGGCGCGAACGAAGACCCATATCTTGATGATACGGGTCGAGAGAGCAACGCAGAAAAACAGCCAACTGGCTCCGGCCGGAGGGTTGCGATGAAAATGGGCCGGCGGCCGTGCGATGTAGGCGAAGCGTCCTCGCTTTGCACTCTCGGGAAGAAGCAAAGCGGGGACGCTTCGCCTACGCGCCTTGCCGGCGGCCCATTTTGATCGCAACAAAGTACATGCTATTTCGGGGACAGGACACTAGTGTCCACCAATCGATTTCATGCGTAATCCGAGTCAGCAAATTTTCGGATGACAAAACTCGATTCATGAGTGGTACGAGACAGACAGTCGTTCGAGTGGCAATCGAGGTCCTGATCTACGCCATATTGGTTTCTATTTACCTGGCAATTGTCCTGAATTTCTTCGTTGGCTGGCTGCAGGAGCTGTTTGCGAAACAGCGCGCGCTTTATGCGTTCCTGACAATTCTTCTCATGATTGCGCAGGCAATCATTTTCGAACGAGTCGCCGCTGTGCTGGTCAATCCCCGCTGGCACCGTCGGGTCCGCTTCCCAAAATAACACGGTCAATGTATTTCCCGATTTCCGGTGTCCACCTCGATCCAGTCTACCTGATTCTAGTCGGGTTTGTGGTTGGAGTCCTCGGAGGGTTTTTTGGCGTCGGAGGGAGTTTCCTGACAGCGCCAGCTTTGTTCGCTGTCGGGCTGCCGATGAACTTTGTTGTTGGAACCGACCTCGCACACATCGTAGGAAAATCGGTCGTTGCGGCGAGGACTCACCGCGCTTTGGGTAACATCGATCTGAAGCTTGCGGGTATCATGGTCATTGGAACTATTGCCGGCTCGGAAACCGGCGTTCAAGCGATCGAATATTTAAAAAAAGGGGCGCACGTTGAACAGGTGGTTGGAATCGTTTCAATCATCGTCTTCACCGGCATCGCACTTTTCTGCGCGTGGGAAGGCTGGATGGCTGTCCGGCTGAAAAGTCGCCAGGTTCGCGAGGGTGCGGACGACCCTAAACAGGATGTCACGGCAATCGACAGCTTTTCGAAAGCGATTCAGCGAATCAAGATTCCGCCAATGGTGAGCCTGCCTTATTCGGGTATCGAAACGATTTCGCTCTGGACGATTCTTCTGGTCTCTTATATTGGCGGAGTCTTCAGCGGTTTTTTAGGAGGCGGCGCAGGTTACATCCGGATGCCGTCGATGGTTTATCTGCTCGGAATCCCAACACATATCGCTGTTGGTACAGACCTGTTCGAAATTATCATTTCAGCCAGTTACGGAACGATCCGCCACGCGATGAACGGAAATGTCGATATAGTGATCGCGTTGATCATGCAGACCGGGGCGGCGCTAGGTGCACGGATCGGAGCGAATCTCACGCAATATTTCAGCGGACCGCGGATCCGGCTGGTGTTTGCTCCGCTGCCGTTACTGGGAGCGATCGTGATTGCTCAGAAACTCCTCACCAGCCATCATTCATGACCAGTTAGCATGGAGATCTTACGAATCGTTTGGCTCGTGAGATCTCCATGCTGTTGAGCCGCTTGGGAAGCGGCTCGGAATGAAAATGAATTTTAAAACGAGCGGAAGAGCCTGTATAACTTATTCCTCCGTTTGTGAGCGATGCAGCTTAGTTTTCTATGAAGATGCTTGTGTGCAGTGACGGGTCTGAGCGAGCAGCCAGGGCGGTCGCTTCTGCGGCAATTATCGCGGAAGCAACGAAAGCCGAGACAACCATCCTCGGAATCAGCGAGACGCAGCGAGAGGAAGGCAAGCTGCTGGAAACGCTACGCGAGGAATCAAAGATATTTCAGCGACCGGAACTCAAACTGCAGATTCTCACAAAATATGGCGATCCGGTCGCGGAAATCATTCGGCACACGGAAGAAACAGGTTACGATCTTGTGGTCATCGGAGCCGAGAGAAAAGGCGCAGAGGGTTTTTTCCTCCCGTATGCGAAGGCGTATTCGATCGCCGAAGCGATTGCACCGCCAGTCCTCGTGGTGCCGGTAGTCCGGCCGACGATCAAACGGATCTTGATTTGCACCGGGGGGGGAACCTACATCACCAACGCCGTGCGATTCACAAGCAAGCTCGCGAAGACCCTCGAGGCTGAGGTGACGCTGCTGACTGTCACAACGCAACCGGCCGCGATGCACGGCACAATATTCCGCCTACAGGAAGATGTAAAAGCACTGTTAAACTCAAATTCCGCCCTGGCTCGGAATCTGCGCAGCCAGAAACAGATTATCGAGCAGGCCGGTATCCCTGCAGTTGTCCGGATCCGGCGCGGAATCGTGATTGATCAGATCATCGAGGAGGTCGAGCAAAACGATTGCGATCTGGTTGTTACCGGCTCATGGCCTGTGCGCGACGCCTGGCGCAGCTACGCAATCGGCAACATCGCGCGCGAAATAGTGAATCAAACCGATCGCCCCGTGCTGGTCGTGCGAAGCGATATCGGCTATTCCTCTCTCACAGATCGCCTTCGAGACGTGGTCAAACGACTGCGCGGCAAACAGGATTATATGCCGCGGACAATTTCGTGTGCTCAGTGAGGGGAAGTTCCGCAGGTGGGCGTGTGGTTGTATACGTCGTATACGGCGTATAAGTCGTATCGGCATTTACGGAGGGTGGCCGTCAAAGGATTTCCAAGCCTCGCTTGCGACGCGGAGGTGGAAACAACCGATCGATTTCAGCCAGCTCGTCGACTGTGAGCGTCAGATCTAATGCGGCACGATTTTCACGGACATGGGTGAGATTGGTCGCCTTCGGAATCACGATCAGCCCCTCCTGACGCAAGAGCCAGGCTAGCGCGATCTGTGCCGGCGACACTCCGCGATGCATTGCAAGCGGCTCGAGTTTGCCGGGCAACCTTCCCTGGTCGATCGGCGAGTAAGCTATAATCGGGATCGATCGCTCCACACACCACGGGAGAAGATCCCATTCGATTCCACGCCGCATCAAATTGTACAAAACCTGATTTGTCGCGATTCCTTTGCCCCCAGGAAGATCGGCCGCTTCTTCCATGTCATCCCGATCGAAGTTACTGACACCGTAATCCCGGATTTTCCCCGTCTCTTTCAGCGCCTGGAACCCTTCCAGTGTCTCTGACAGCGGCACGGAACCCCGCCAGTGCAGAAGGTAGAGATCGAGATAATCCATCTTAAGACGCCGCAGACTCCGTTCACAGGCTGCGGCAACCCCCTTTCGATCAGCGTTTTGAGGATAAACTTTGCTGACAAGAAACACCTCATCGCGCCGCTTTCCGATCGCTTCGCCAACGATTTGTTCAGACCCTCCCTGCCCATACATCTCCGCGGTATCAATGAGCGTCATTCCCAGATCGAGACCGAGTCTGAGAGCCGCGATCTCCGCGGACCGTTTAGCCGAACTCTCTCCCATCTTCCAGGTCCCCTGGCCCAGGATCGGAACAATCTTTCCCGATGGCAACGCTAAGGTTCGCATTTCCATCAACTTCCACATTCTGCGGATTTTCGCCACGCCCAAGTCCGTGAGGAGGGGTTGCGTTTGGCGTTTGGCGTTTGGCGTTTGGCGTTCAAAGTTCGAAGTTCGAAGTTCGAAGGCACTCCCTCCGCGTAAGCGTGAACTTTACTGAGTCTAAAGTAGAATAGGCGTCTCGCCTGTCCATTCCACGGATGGCGCGTTTCGTTTGATGAGGTCGATCGTCCACGAGTGGACAGACACACTCGCGCGCGCGAATCCTTGGACAGGCGAGACGCCTATCCTACTCGTGCCGTTTTTACTTCTTCATTCTGCCTTCTTGCTTCTTACTTTTCGGCACATGCCTGCTCGGGAAAATCAACCTCCGGGAAAACATTTGCTGGCTGCTGCGTCACTTTGCGCGATCGCAGCGCTTGTGACGCTCGCGTTTATCGAGCTGAACGGCGTGAACGTTCCGTTCGCCGACGAATGGTGGTACGCGCCCCTCGTTCGATCGGTCGCTTCGGGACATGCCACATTCAACAGTTTCTGGTCGCCAAATAACGAACATCGGATGCTGATCCCGAGAATCGAGTTTTCAGTGCTCGCTGTGATTACCGGCTGGAATTCAAAGGTAATGATGATTGCGGGCTGGGTGGCAGCCGTTGCGGCTGCGCTCGTCATCTTTTCTCAATTCAAAAGAATCTACCCGCGGCGTCATCCATGGCTTTGGGTGGCAGCGGCCGGCACGAGCGCGGCGTCGCTTTTTTCGCTGGTACAAACCGAGAACTGGCTCTGGGCATTTCAGTTCACCTTTTTCTTCATACAGTTCGCCGTCGTTGCGGCCCTGGTCGTTGTCTGTCGTTCCGGGATCGCGCTATGGATTCGTTTGGTGATCGGGTGCGCTCTGGCCATTGCAGCAAGCTTCTCATCGGCTCAAGGGCTCCTGGTCTGGCCGGCCCTCGTGGTCTCCTTCGCACTAACCAACGATTCTCTGAGACAAAAAATTGCCGGCCTCTTCTTTCTTGTTCTCTCGGCCGTCGTAACGTTTGCGATCTATTTCTCCGGGATGCCACACACAACGGAACTCCACCTGACCAAAGAGCAGATCTTTGGAAAATTGCAGCTTCCATTGTTTGGATTCCTGGGGCTCCTTGGCAACCCGCTTGTCCACTGGATATCATATGAACATTTGCCACATCGCGCCTGGTTTATTGGATTATCGGCCGGCATACTTTTTCTGTTTCTGGTTTACGTTGCAGCGAAACAACAACGGTTGCCGGCGGCCGCGCCATGGATTGGATTGGGTCTCTATGCGTCCCTCTTTTGCCTTGTGACAACGTATGGCAGACTCGGAATGGGCTATACAGGCGGATTTCTCGCAAGTCGCTACACGACGCACGTCGCACTCTTACCGATTGCGATCCTCGCGCTACTTCTGATCGCAATCGATTCTACGGATGCTGAGGTGGAGCGAACCAAATCTTGGGTAATGCGGCTGAGGAAACCGGGTGCAGTGGTCGCAATAGCGGCAATCGCAACGTTGATCTTCACCGGCGACGTTCTCGTTTTCAGATCCGGCGCAATCGAGCGAAATGACAGGCTGCTGGCGAAAGCGCTAATTCCATTTTCTTCCTATTTCGATCCTGGAGTGGACGGCGTGATGACCGGACCACTCTATCCACTTTGTCCGCTGAACTGCATGACGATCTTCGACCGCGGAATCAAAGAGCTAACGAATGCGGGCTATTTCAGCCGGCTGGATGATGTCCAATACGTGACCAACAGCTCCGATGTCTCCGGTAATTACAATGTGAGCAGTACTGTTGTCGAACAACGATACCTTGGCATCATCGAGCAAGGCTGGCAATTATCCGGAACCGTGACAACCGAGCTCGCCCCAAAACTGATCTTTTTCCGGCCTGCAGGATACGATACTTTTATTGCTGCAACGGCGTTGCACCCGGCAAATCCGCGCAGCAACGCAGGACACGCCTATGAATGGCAATTGTTCCTCTCTCCATTTATTTTGCCGGATCGCAATACCGAACTGGAGATGTGGGTTTACAATGCAGCGTCCAACGCGTTTGTAAAAGTTAGTACGGAACGATGGGACAACAGCGACACTTCAAAAGCAGCCGGCGGTTGATTTGCAGTTTGATTCTTGCTGCCGTTTGCTCGGCGAAAGTCGGGGGGGCCGCGGAGGATGTGGCCGTTTCTGACCTCATTCCGGACCTTCTCAATTTCCTACGCAACGCGCCACAGGCAAAAGAGGAGCGCGCAAAACTCTTTGCTCAGCTCATCATTCAACCGCACCCGGAGATCTACGGACGGCCGGATATATTCAAGACAGATCTAGCGACGCTCGAATTATACCTGGAAGGACTTAACTCCTATCTTGCGGCGATTAACGATATTCACCGGCGCTTTGAGGAAGAACGGACCTCGATCGAGACAAAGTTTGTCAATGCTTTTCCGGACTTCAATCCGTCGAAAGCCAGGATCTATCTGATGCTTTCGCTCTTTCGGTTTGATGGAAAAATACCACACGACAACCCGCGCATCCTTTTGCTGGGCCTGGACGGACTTGCAAAATTTCACGGAGCCAACGCACAGCTCTCCGTGATTCTTTCACACGAACTGTTTCACCTTTACCATTTCCAGGTTAATCCGCTGCCGCACGACACCGATGACATCCCGCTCTATCGCCTGGTCTGGCAGGAAGGCCTTGCTACCTACGTGAGTCATGTGCTCAATCCGGATGCATCGCTCTCTGATGTGCTACTCGATCCTCGTCTGGCGAATGAGGGCCCGGGATTCATTCCGGCTATGGCCACAAGTTTGCTGCGCGATCTTACCACAACGGACGATTTAACTGCCGGGCGCTATCTTGCCTATCGACGCGTAGGGGCGACGCCATCGCGGATGGGCTATCTGATCGGATACGAAATCGTCAAAAGGGCCGCAACCGATCATTCTCTCGCCGACCTGGCCCGATTGCGAGGAAACGCACTGCTGGAGTTGGTACGGACTCAGACTAAAGCGCTTGTCGCACAGTAGCATAGCATACGCGTCCTGCGTGAATTCTGTTTGAATTAAGACCTCCCCGCGGCACGAAACAGAATACCGCGGGACGCGTATGCTATGCTACTGTACCCGGCGACGCAGCAAGACGCCGTGACCGAAAACAACAAAAACAAATTCGACACCAGAATCGGGCGAAGGCGGATGTTATTGGAAGCCTGGATACTATTCCTCTTCGCCTGGGTCGCGGCCATTACGGTTTATGTGCTGCGCCCTCCGGTCGGTCCGGATTCAAAAGATCCAGGCATATTGCGGTTTGCAGAATCGACGCTCGGAACCGGGTTTGAATTCTTCGTTTTCGGTTACCTGCTTTCCCGCTTCTTCAAACAATTCAAAACCGGCTGCGCGTTCGCGATCATCCTGTTTTTTGCCTACCTGCTGTGGGCCGGGAGACATTAGGTAGGTAGAAGGGTGAACGTTGCCGGCGTCCAAAGTAGCATAGGCGTCTCGCCTGTGTCGGACACCAAGGGTATCGATTGACCGGAGAGGTAACGGGTTCTCCGTCACGAAGCTCCTCGGATGAGGAAGACACAGGCGAGACGCCTATGCTACAACTCCGAACCCCGAACTCGGAACCGCGCCCCATACCTCACCATCACGGAAGAACCGAGCGATTCACATCCTTATAATAGAGGTATCTCGCGGGCACCTTGCCCATGGCGGTAAACCATTGCGGGCAGTATGGCGCCATCCAGATACAGTCTCCGCCTTCTACGGGATACCAGCGATCTTCCAATCGATAGACTCCTTTCCCCGATAACATAAGAAGACCGTGTTCCATGATGTGTGTTTCTACGAATGGAAGGCAGGCGCCCGGATTGTAGTTGAAGATGTTGACCGCCATGTCGAACTCCGGCCGTTCCGGCAACAGGATTTGAAGCGTGGCATCTTCGTCGCCCAAATACGGTTGGCCAGTGAATTGACTCTCGTGCCCAACGATTGCATCGGGCGCAGCTTTTCCTTCAAGGGGAATGAACCGCTTGAAAAATAGATTCAGCCTGCTTCCTTCGGATGGTTGAGCAAGCTTCCATCCGGCGCCGGCCGGCGCGAACACGAAACCGCCCGCTTCAAGAGAATGAGTTTTGCCGGCTATCTCGACGTTTACAGAACCTTGAAGGACATACGCAAATCCTTCGATTTCGCTAGCGTCAAAGGCGGCGCTGCCACCAGTCTGAAAGGTTAACAACAATTGGGTGAGATTGGCCCCCATCGCTTTGGATATCAGGACGATCGCCGTCGCTTTGTCGACGCCTGGCAGCGAACTTGAGACATGGCCATCGGGCGCGATCAACGCATGTCGCGCCGCAACATGGGTGCGAGTATCTCCGTAGACCAATGGATTTGTGCTCATAAAAAATACTCACTGCGGTGTGAGGAGTTTGCCTCGCACAGAGTCCGAAATTTTGCCGTTTCGATAGACCGTGCGGCCACGGATCCAGGTTCCTTTGACGACCGCCCGCAGAACGGAACCGACGTACGCACTGATCCGGTGCCGGTAAAGCAATTGTTCAGAGGTGATCGTCACAGAATCCTGCAGATCGATCATTGTGATGTCAGCGTCGAATCCTTCCGCCAGGCATCCTTTCGACCGGCCAACACCGAAACGATGCGCGACGTTGGCGGCGCTCATCGCGGAAAATCTCGGAAGTTCATCCGGCCCAAAACGGGCTAGCCATTCCGCCAGAGCCAGTGGAAACGCATGCTGGCAGCCGGCAATTCCGCCCCACACCTTGAAAAAATCTTCTGAATCTTTCAGCTCCGGAGGGGAAGGCGAATGGTCGGAGCCGAGCGTATCGATCGCACCAGCCTCGATGCGTTTCCACAATTCCTGACGATGCGCCTCGTCCCTCAGCGCTGGAGCGCATTTAGCGACCGCGCCAAGCCGGCCGACAGACTCGTCAGTGAGCAACAAAAAATGCGGACAGGTCTCGGCCGTAACGCGAATACCCGCTTCTTTCCCCCTACGAATCAGGTCAATTCCTTCCGGCGAACTGACATGAACGATATGCACGTCGCATCCCGTTTCTCCGGCGAGCTCCAGCACCACTGAGATTGCGCGCAGTTCCGCTTCGATTGGTCGGGACGCGATGTAGTCCCGCCAGCCGGTTTTTCCCTGGTTCCGGCTCAATTCAGCAAGGTCGTGCGTCATCGCATCGTCTTCGGCATGAACCGCGACCGGCAGGGAGCGCACGGCGGCAATCTTCATCCCGGTTTTGAGCACCTTCGCGTCCGAGTGCGGAAAATCGGTCGTCCCACTTCGGCTCATGAATGCCTTGAACCCGATGACTCCGGCATCGGCCAGCTCTTCCATGAAATCGAGATTGATCGGGGTCAGGCCACCCCAGAGAGCGAAGTCGAGAACCGATTTTGCCTCTGCGCGAGCTCGCTTCCGTTCAAATAACTCACGGTTCAAAGTGGGCGGATGCGCGTTGAGCGGCATTTCAAAAAAGAGTGTTCCCCCGCCCGCTGCGAGTGACCGCGATCCCGACTCAAGCCCTTCCCAGTGTTCACGGCCGGGTTCGTTGAAATGTACGTGGGCATCGATGAACCCGGCAAAGAGATGCATCCCAGTCGCGTTGACAATTTCGGTCGCCTGCCCCTCCAACTCCGGTCCAATCGCGACGACGCGCCCTTCGACAACTGCAACATCGGCCGAAGCAACGGCTTCCGCCGTCACCAACGTGCCACCTCGGAATAGGAGATCAAAAGAGCTCACGGCGACTCCCAGGACCGAAAAAACCCGATCGTAGCCTGAAGAGCCAGCATGATATCTTCCTCCGAAACAAATTCATCCGGATGATGGCTCAATCCTTCCCGGCAACGAACGAACAACACCGCCGCGGGGTAGAGCTGAGAAAGGATCGCGGCATCGTGGCCGGCGCCGCTCGGCAGGACACGCGTAGTCCCGGTGACCTCCTTCACGGCACCGACCAATCTTCGCGATAACAGCTCGTCGCATTTTCGTGCCGGCGCCGCCTGAAGCACCTCCCACTTGAAATCCAATCGGAGCGATTTCGCGATTTCGTGTGCTCGATTCTCGATCCACGCGCTAGCGTCAGTCAGAACCGAGTCCGATTGGTGACGCGCATCCAAAGTATGGATCACCTTCGCAGGAACGACGTTGCTGACGTTCGGCTCGACGGTGAGCCGTCCAACGGTCGCCATCAGACCGGGAAATTGGTCTGAAGCATTGTCAAGTGACCGGATAAACTCGGCTGCACCGGCCAGCGCATCCCGGCGCAATCCGGCTGGCGTTGTGCCCGCGTGGGAAGCTCTTCCCGTCCACGTGAGTTCGCAGCGCAATTGACCGGCAATGGCCGAAACGACTCCAAGCGCCAGACCTTCATTCTCGAGCACCGGCCCCTGTTCCATGTGCACTTCGAGGTAACCGGCCAGTTGGTTCCGCGTAAATTTCGGGCCTGGGAGAGAGAACTTATGACCGCACCACTGTTCGATCACCTCGATCATCGTCCGTCCTTCCCGGTCCACCTTCACCAGTTCCTGTGGCGTAAGCAGGCCGCAGAAAGCTTTGCTCCCTGTATAGGCGCTCTGAAAACGGACCCCTTCCTCATCGGTGAACCCGGCGACCGCCAGTGAAAACGGGAGCTTGATGTCCGCCGCATGGACGATTTCAACCGCTTCGATCCCGAGGATAACACCAAGCGGCCCGTCGAACCGGCCGGCATTTCTCACGGTGTCCAGGTGCGATCCAAGCAGAAAAATTGGCGCATCGGAAGACCGGCTCTGTCCGAACAGATTTCCGATGCTGTCTTCGCTCGTATCCAATCCGGCGTCTTGCATCCATCCCGCCACGAGATGGTTCGCGTGCTCCATTGCGGAGGAGAGAAACGTGCGGGAAATCTTGCCTTTTTCATCGGTGACGGTGGCGAGGTGATCGATCCGGCGTTGGATTCGCGACGCGTGCCTGTCGAAACGAATATCGAGCACGGCTACCTCCCGCGATAGGTGTTGTATGCCCATCGTGTGACTACCAGGGGCACATGATACCCTTCTGTCGGGTCGCCAATGTTGAATCGGACGGGGACTTCATTCAGGAAGGCATTCTCGGGCTTTACTCCGAAGTAGGCGCCTACCTGGAAGACGATTTCGTATTCTCCTGGGCGCATCTCCGTAGTATCGAGAAGTAAGCTGTCTGTTCTGCCTTCGGCATTTGTGACAACGTTCTTTATCAATGTGCGTTCGCCCTTGGATAGGCGCCAAAGCTCAAGCGACACCCCAGCTGCCGGCTTTCCGTTTTCGATATCCAGTACGTGCGTTGATAAGTGACCTTTCATACGACGAAATCCGCGAGGCGCAGGCGCGCGATTTTAGAAATTTCTCCCAGAGCGACATTGATTTCCTGTGCGCGACCGTTTTGAAGCCGGTCTGCAAAGGCTTCGCGAATCAAACCAATATTATTCAAGCGCACGCAAACGATAAACGGAAACCCAAACTTTTCCCGGTAAAGAGCGTTGTTAGTTGTCATCTCCTGCGCCTCCGCAGGAATCAGCGCATTCATACCCGCTATGGCCTGCTCTCTGGTCGAAGCAGCTGTCAAATTGCGCTCTTGAGCCAGCCGCCCTCCAAGATCCGGATGCGCCTCAATCAGAGACATCTTTTCTTCGGGGCTCGCAGAACCGACCACATTATCCATCGCCGCGTGTAAACTGTCGACGGTCGTAAATGGCCGGTATTCCCAGGCGCGCTCCGCCACCCAAGGCGAATGCTCGTAAATCCAGCCGACATGAGAGACAAATTCGGCTCGGTCCATATCGTTGAGATGAGATATTTGAAGATGTTCAAGGTTCATATCGACTTCTCAAGCAGAGACCGGTGACGCGCATTTTCCTGAAAAGCAAGCAGTCAATTGGCCAAGGCCTTCGTTTCATCGATTAGTTTCCACTCCGTTTGGGAAATATGCGTCTAGCTCAACCGCCGATCGAGGCGTATTTTTCGTTCGAATGAGCGCCGAGTTCCTGATTGTAGACGGCCACAGCGTCATCTTCGCATGGCCGGAACTTCGCGTTCTCCACCAACGAAAAACCGCGACTGCACGGGATCGGCTCGTCAAGATATTAACGGAATATCAGGATCAAAGCGGGATTAACGTCGTCGTGGTTTTCGACGGACGAGGCCCAGTAATCACCCAGGAAGGCGAACCGGGCGGGATCCAGGTTTTCTATTCGAATTCAGGGCATACGGCCGATGACATCATCGAGCGGCTCGTCGCGAAATATGGGAAGCTCTATCCCATCACGGTTGCCACGTGCGACATGCTCGAACAACAGACAGCGGTTGCATTCGGGGGAAATTGTATCAGTGCAGACGGCCTTCGAGACCTCATCACCGATACCCGAACAAGTTTTGCGCGGGAGTTGAAGCGACGAAACCAGGAAAAGTAAGAAGTAAAAAGGCAAAAGGCAGAAGTATCAAACCATCGTCCTCGTCCTTCGTCGTCCAACTCGTCCTCGGGCATAAATCGATCCACTTAATCGTGCTCGTGCTCGTTCTTCGAGTGTGATGTCGGCACCGGGTGGGAAGCCCGCTGTGGGATAGCAGCATCTGCGTCCTGTGCGTAATCCCATAGCCCCAGTCGAGGACGATTACGAGCACGAGTATGACGAGCGATTAATGGCCGAGGACGAGCACGAGTTCGAGGACGATGGTTTGATACTTTTGCCTTTTGCCTTTTGCCTTCTTACTTTTCCTAGCTTGCCTTAAACACCCTGATTGTCGGATCGAGCTCATGTTTGAGCGCATTGGTGGTTTCTGCTGGTAACTCAAGCGACGGGAGCAATCTCGAGTTCGGGAGAACGACCAGAGAACATTGCCTGGCGATGGGACGTAAACGGTAAGCAGCCTCGAGGTTGGGGCTTTTGTCTCCCCAAAACAATGTCACCGGCTGCGTGAGTTCCGCCATGCTCTTTTCAAAATCGAAATCGAACCGCCCGAAGATCCACTGCAGCACAGCCCGGTCCGCGCCGAATTGCTGCGCGCAATTTGTCAGCACCTCGATTGTTTCGTCCGTCACTTTCTCCGGATCTGCAAATCCGACGGTTCGCAGCCATGAACGGATGTAAATCCGTGTAGAGAGGCAGCGGCGATAAAACGTCCGGTTAACAAACGGGATTCTTGACAGGATCCGGGTCCGTGCCGGCAACCGCTGCCATCCGAACCCGGCACGCCCAGCGGGCATGAACAGGATCAGTCGCTGGATCAGTTCCGGGTGCTGTACCGCCACAGCCGCAGCGAACCCGGCGCTCATGCCGCTCGCAACGATCGACGCGCGTTCACCGCCGAATTTTGCCCGCATCAATTCGGACAAAACCTGGACGTGATCCGGTGCCGACAATGAAACGTCGGGGCGCTCAGATTCGCCAAAACCAAGAAGATCAACCGCCAATACCTGATGCGATGCGGCGAAGTGAGGATAGACTTTCGCCCACTCGTAAGAAGATGCCCCGACATACAATCCGTGCAGAAAGAGCAGCGGAGAACCTTGGCCGGATTCGTGATACACCACCTGACCGCGACTTGTGTAGATCAACCGCGTAGCAAAAATCGCTGGGGAGATCGCATCTGGGAGCTTCGGTTTCGCGCTCGGTCTAAACGCGTATCGCAGCGATAGGATGAGCGCTCCCAAAATTCCGGCACCGAGGCTCACCCTCCAGAACTGACGCGCCCGAGCCAGTAGCATTTTCCACATCAGGCAAGCAGCACCTTGCCAGAACCTGGGGTGATTTGTCCAATCACCTTTCCTTTCGTTTGGGCCAGAACCTCAGGAGCATGCAATTTCGAAACGACCAGTACCATTCCAATACCCATGTTAAAGACCTGATACATCTCTTCCTTCGAGATATCTCCGCCGCGTTGAATCAAGCGGAATATCGGGGGAACCTTCCACGAAGCGGTATCGATCAAAGCATCGTAAATCGGCGGAAGAACCCGGGGCAAATTGTCGATCAAACCGCCTCCAGTAATGTGCGCGGCACCTTTGATTCGCCCGGGCGCCACCGCGGCGATGAGAGGCTGATAATTTTTGTGCAATCGGAGTAGTTCTTCACCAAGCGGTCGCGTAAATCCGTCCAACTTTTTAAGGAGATCGAGCCGCATCTTGCCCAGCAACACCTTCCTCGCGAGCGAATATCCGTTCGTGTGCAAGCCGCTTGAGGCCAAACCGATCAATAGATCGGATGGTACGATTCGGCTGCCATCCAGGATCTGCGTACGGTCGACGAGGCCGACGATACAGCCTGCGAGATCGTATTCGCCGGTATGATACAGCCCCGGCAATTGTGCCGTCTCACCGCCGATCAAGGCGCAGCCACCCTCTCTGCACGCCTTCGTAAAACCGGAAATCAACTGATCGAACACGGGCGGATCCAGCCGTTCCGCACCGATGTAATCGAGGAAAAACAGCGGCCGCGCGCCGGTGACTGCGATGTCGTTAATGCAATGATTGACAAGGTCCTGGGCAATCGTCGAATGCCTTCCGAGTGCAATTGCGACCTTCAGCTTCGTCCCAACCCCGTCGATGCTCGACACGAGCACCGGCTCTTTCAACCCTTTAAAGTTCGCTTTGAACAGCCCGCCGAACCCACCAATCCTGCCTAGAACCTCCGGACCGAACGTTGTGCGGACCTTTGCCTGAAGCCCTTCCTTAACGCGATTCCCCAGGTCGATGTCGACGCCGGCTGCGGCGTACGCCTTTCGCTTCGCAACTTTGTTCATTTTAAGCCGGCGAAAAGCTCAGGATGCACGACGGGTTCACTCAACGCCCGGGAGCGCGCGCTGCGTCGCTCGATGATGAATTTGTCGAGTTCCGGATCGATCGCGACGGGATACCGACCGTTGAAGCAGGCGAGACAAAATTCACTCTCTGGCAATCCGGTCGCCCGGACCATCCCTTCAATGTCCAGGTAACCGATTGAATCGACCTCCAGGTATTCGGCCATCTCCTCGGCTTTGAACTGGTTTGCCAGAAGGTTCTTTGGGTCTGGAAAATCAATGCCGTAGTAGCAGGCATATTTGTGCGGCGGACAGCTGATTCGCAAATGCACTTCCTTGGCGCCGGCTTCGCGCAAGTTCACCACGCGGGCCCGGGCCGTCGTACCGCGCACGATCGAGTCATCCACAACAACGACGCGCTTCCCTTTTACCAGCTCTTTGATCAGGTTCAGCTTCACCCGGACGTTGAAGTCGCGAATTAACTGTGTCGGCTGCAAAAATGTCCGCCCGATGTAGTGGTTTCGGACAAACGCGGGTTCGTACGGGATATCCAGCTCGTGACTGAAGCCCAGTGCTGCGTAGTTCCCCGAATCGGGGACCGGCACGACGATATCCGCGTCCACCGGGTGCAACCGGGCAAGCTCAGCGCCCATTGCGACGCGGACCTTGCTGACATTGCGGTCAGTGATGAGGCTGTCCGGACGCGCGAAATAGACGAACTCGAAAATGCAAAACGCCTTTCTTTCTTCTTTGAACGGCCATTCCGACCGGATTCCGTCGTCGTTGATGATGACAACTTCGCCAGGCTCTATTTCGCGAATGTAGTCGGCGTGAATAAGATCCAGAGCACAGGTTTCAGAGGCCAGGATGAATGCATCATCCAGTTTGCCCAACACTAGAGGACGAAATCCGAACGGATCGCGCACCCCGATTATTTCCTGTTCTCCCATCAGAACCAGTGAAAACGCACCGTGCACCTGGCGCAATGCGCTCAGGACGTTTTTCGGGCCGGGCCGCCGGGCCAGCAGATGCAAAATGATTTCGCTGTCAACGGTTGTTTGAAAAATCGACCCGTGCGACTCAAGTTCTTCGCGTAACACCGCAGCGTTCACCAGGTTTCCGTTGTGCGCGATCGCCAGTTGACCTCTTGCACAATCGACCACCAACGGTTGGGCGTTCTTCAGCGTGCTCGACCCACTCGTCGAATATCGGACGTGACCCATCGCTCTGGTGCCCACGCTCAGCTGCTGGAGGTCCTTTGCCTGGAATACCTGCGAGACCAGCCCCATCCCGCGGTGAATATTAAACGGCTGATGTGAGCCTGCGGCGGTGACCATTCCGGCACTCTCCTGCCCTCGATGCTGCAATGCGAACAGTCCGTAATAAGTAAGCAGCGCCGCTTCCGGATGCCCGTACACGGCAAAAACGCCGCACTCATCTTTTGGCTTATGCGAGGTATTCACATTTCACTAAGTGTTCATCGCGCGCTCAATCGCAAAGTACCACGCTTGAAACAGTTCGGCTATGTCCCAACGCAGCGATTCAGTTTGCGTCGTGACGATTAATTCGGATCCCATCACTGTCCCAATCCGACGAAAGGGTAAATTCACCGCAGCACACGCCGCTTCAGTCGCCTCTGCATTCTCCGGCCCGACAGAAAGGATGACTCTCGACTGCGATTCGTTAAATAAGAGCTGGTCGATTCGTTCCGCCCGATCGTTGAATGTCACAGAGGCGCCCATTCGATGTTCGCCGCTAATGCAACACTCTGCCAAGGCTACGCCGAGCCCACCCTCCGAACAGTCGTGGGCGCTCTTGACAAGACCGCGCCGGATCAACCCGTGCAGAGTCGCATGGAGAGTTAGTTCCAGGTCGTAATTCAATCTCGGAGGCTGAAATTCTTTTCGACCATGCACAACGGCCAGGTACTGACTTGCGCCCAATTCATCCCCGATCGGGCCGATCAGGTAAATAACATCGGACGCATCCCGGAAATATTGTCGCGTAATCCAACGCTCATCTGCAATCAGACCGACCATCCCGACAGTCGGCGTCGGGTCAATTGCGCCGCCCGGGTTCTGATTGTACAAACTCACGTTCCCACCGGTTACCGGCGTATCGAATTTGCGACACGCTTCCGCCAGCCCTTCGACGGCTTCGCGCAACTGCCAGAAATTTTCCGGTTGATACGGATTTCCGAAATTCAGGTTGTCAGTGACCGCAAGCGGCGTCGCGCCCGAACAAGTCAGATTGCGAGCCGCTTCCGCGACCGCAATCCGCGCCCCTTCGCGCGCGTTGAGCTTGCAGTAAAGGCCGTTGCAGTCGGATGTCGCAGCAAGATATTTGTCCGCTTCCCGGACATAAAACACCGCAGCGTCGGAACCCGGTGGGACGATCGTTCCTGCCCGTACCGTGTGATCATACTGGCGATAGACCCAGTTCTTCGACGCGATCGTCGGATGCCCAAGAAGCTGAATCAGGCTCTCATGAACATTGGCCGGCGGAATCTCGTCAATACGGAGTTCAGGGACAGCCGGACCTGGCACGGCTTCTCTTGCGTAAACCGGTGCGTCGGCCGCGAGTTTGTCTGCGCGAATCTCGACTTCAACGTTTCCATGATCCAATATTCGCATGAAGCCGTCGTCGGTCACTTCTCCGACGAGGGCATACGGAAGATCCCACTTGTCGAAAATTTGTTTCACGGTCTTCTCGCGACCGCGTTCGACAATGATCAACATCCGTTCCTGCGATTCGCTGAGTAGAATCTCGTAGGGGGTCATCCCCGGTTCCCGTTGCGGAACGAGCGCGAGATCGATTTGCACCCCGGTGCCGCCGCGGCTCGCCGTCTCGCACGTTGAACAGGTCAGGCCCGCGGCGCCCATATCCTGGATCCCGGCGACGCATCCGCTTGCCAGAAGTTCAAGGCACGCTTCCAACAGCAGCTTCCCTTTGAATGGGTCGCCAACCTGCACCGCTGGCCGATCCTGTTTTGATTCCTCTGTCAAATCGCGCGACGCAAATGCGGCCCCGGCCAACCCGTCACGGCCGGTCTCTGATCCGACATAGAACACAGGGTTCCCAACGCCTTTTGCGGCTCCTCGCGCAATCTGTGAATGCCGAAGAATTCCGAGGCAGAAAACATTTACGAGCGGGTTTCCCTCGTACGATTCATCAAAGTAAACTTCGCCCCCGATTGTCGGTATTCCGACGCAATTCCCGTAATGGGAGATTCCCGACACAACGCCTGAAAACAGTCGTCTGTTATTGCGGGCAGCCGGTGTCGTTCCCTGGATTGGCCCGAACCGGAGCGAATCGAGCAGAAACACCGGGCGTGCGCCCATCGTAAAAATATCCCGGATGATCCCACCGACTCCAGTGGCTGCGCCCTGGAAAGGTTCGACGGCGCTGGGATGGTTGTGACTCTCCATCTTGAAGGCGATAGCCCATCCATCCCCGATATCGATCACACCGGCATTCTCTTCGCCGGCCTTTACCAGGACACGCGAACCGGTTGTCGGAAATTTTCTTAGTTCGAGCCGGGTATTTTTGTACGAACAGTGCTCGCTCCACATCACCGAGAAGACTCCCAGTTCAGTGAAATTCGGTTCCCGGCCGAGGATCGCCTTGATACGATCGTACTCCTCTTCAGTTAAGCCATGATTGCGAACCAGCGCTGGAGTGATCTCGGTAACCATTTATTGGGCGACGAGTGATTCCAACGCCTCGACTAACGAACCAAAAATCAGTTTCCCATCTTCGCTCCCCAGCTTCGGATCCCATGCCCGGTCCGGATGCGGCATCATTCCAACCACGTTTCGCGCTTCGTTACAGATGCCTGCGATATTGTGCAATGACCCGTTTGGATTCGATTCCGGGGTCTCATTTCCCGACCGGTCGACATATCGAAAGACGACCCGGTTTTTTGATTCCAGCTCCGCGATTGTTCCGGCATCGGCGAAGTAGGAGCCTTCCCCGTGGGCAATCGGCATCCGCAGCACCGTTCCCTGCTTGATTTTCGCTGTGAACGGAGTGTCGTCGGTCTCGACTCGCAACCAGACCGGCCCACAGACGAACCGCAACGAATTGTTTCGAATCAACGCGCCCGGCAATAACGCAGCTTCACAAAGAATCTGGAACCCGTTGCATACTCCGATTACCGGCATCCCTTCGGACGCCGCAGCGACAACTGCTTTCATAATCGGCGAAAACCGGGCGATTGCGCCGCAACGGAGATAGTCGCCGTAGGAAAATCCGCCTGGCAACACGACCGCGTCAAAGCCGGCGAGCGACGTCTCTTTGTGCCAGAGATACTCGGCTGGAACCTGCAGACCATCGGTCAACGCGCGCAAGCAATCCTGGTCGCAGTTTGACCCTGGAAACTGAACAACCGCGATCTTCATAACTTCCTCATTCAGACACGATGAATGGTGTACTCTTCGATGACAGGATTCGAGAGCAGATCAGCACAGACTTGTTCCAGTTTCGCGTCGGTGGGAGGAGCCTTGAACTCGAGCTCGAGAAATTTTCCCACACGCACAGCTTCGACCGTGTCCAAACCAGCATCCTTCAGCGCGTTCCTCACGGCAACCCCTTGAGGATCCAAAACGGTTTGCTTAGGCATCACGACGACCTGCACCTTCATGAGAGCATTCACAATCCAGAAACAACCTCAATTCCACAAGCGAAAATTTGAGCCGGGTGCCAGCGCCCGGATCGCAACAAACCAAGCCAAACGGGGGTAGGGATCGTGTCGGCGGATCGGCGACGACGATTGGAGAAAATGAAACCAGCCGCAACGAAGTCCAAAGGACATAGTCCGCGCAACAGACAAAGGAGCATAGGCTTCCAGCCTGTGGTGACCCTACCATCGCCGATACGCTCCACACGCGACACCGCGGCTACGGCGCGCTGTGTCTTTGTGATGAAACTCTCTCGCTGTGCAATGCACAAATTGAGGACGATTTCGAGGACGAGCGATTTTTATCGAGGGTCATGCCTCGCAGCAGGCTGGACACGGGAATCCCAGCTGGTAAACTTCGAACATATGCCACCCTTGCGGAACTGGCTCGCATTGAGCGTAATCGCGTTGGCTTCAGCCCTCTCAGCATTTGCGGAAGATCAACCTGCCGCCAACGCCGAGGTAGCGGAATCCACTCCGCTCTCGGCCGATGATATGAAGAACGCGGCTTCCGTGGATGCCTTGACTGTCCCGACTCCGGGCGAGTTTTTCAAAGCGATCGAGAAACAGGGGAAACCGAATTGGTCCTCCGAATATCGGCCGCCTGTTTCAATCAATTCAACCGATCGCGCGCAGATTGCGTTGAATCTTGGAACCCTGATTGCTGACGGTTACATCGCTGTCGAGGCACACGACGGGCAACAGGTCAAAAATGTCGGCAAAGACGTTCTCGCGCTCGCCAAAAAGCTAAGCGTCTCCCAGAGCGTGCTTGCCCGTAGCGCGAGCATTACCCAATTCGCCGAGAACGATCAATGGGACCAATTGAACGAAGAATTGGAGGCGACCCAGAACGAGGTCAAAAAAGCACTCGATGAGAATCGAGATACCGATTTGATCACGCTCGTCAGTGTCGGAGGCTGGATCCGCGGGACGGAGGTCGTTACCGGGCTTCTACTTCAAAACTACAACGCGGAAGACGCTAAATTGCTGCGGCAACCGGCCTTGGTGGGCTTTCTGAAAAGCAAACTTGCGGCGCTACCCGACAAGCTCCAAAGAGATCCGCTAGTCCAGACCCTGAGCCGCGAGCTCGACGGAATTCAAACGATGGTGTCATTCTCTCCGGATCACGTTCCAACGACCGACGAGGTCAAGAGCCTTAATGTTGCCGCGGCAAAACTAACCAAAGAAATCGGAGCTCCGGAATGACGCGTTTCATTCCAATAATCCTCGCCGCCTTCCTCATCGCGACGCCGCTCAGCTTTGCGGACACAGACGCGCAGGTCGCCGCGCGCAGTGATGCGATCGACCTGGCAGGAGCATTCCAGAACGACGGCTTCAAAATCCGGGATGGGGATTATTTTGGCCAACTCACAAAGGGGCAATCCCAGATTGTCACGGTCAATCTCTACAGCGGGAATGCCTACTGGTTCACAGCGTCGACAGCCCAGAATACGGACAAACTCAAAGTATCGATTTTCGATGACTCCGGAAAGCCGGTGAGTTATCTCCCGTATCAAAGCGGACCCCGTGCTGCAGCCGGATTCAGCCCGGATGCAAGCGGCTTGTATTACGTGAAAGTTGCCTTGGAGGAGGGCCAGAACTCCACCTTTTGCTTGATTTACTGTTACAAATGAAATCTTCTGGCCAACCTCATGTCAACGGATTTACCTAGGGTGACCGAGCGGACCTCAGGTCCAACGGTCAAACAGTTCTCTGTCTTCCTCCAAAACAGGGTCGGAGCATTGCTCGAGATAGTGAAACTGCTGAACGCGAACAATATCCAGGTGATCGCGCTGAATTCGCAGGATTCAACCGATTCCGCCATTGTGAGGATTATTGCGAGCGATCCGGAAAGCGTTGAAGACCTTTTCGACCTCAACGAGATCGCCTACAGCATCTCGGAGGTTCTCGTTGTTGAAATGAAAGAAGTCGCAACGGACCTCAAGCGGGTACTGCAAAGCCTTCTGATGGCGGAAGTGAACATCCACGTCTGTTATCCGATCCTTATCCGCCCGTACGGGCGAGCCGCCATGGCGCTTCACGTCGACGACCAGGACTGTAGTTGCTCGGTTCTGGCCGGCGAAGGGTTTAAAATTCTTAACCAGGCCGATCTTTCTCGTTAAAATGAGAAGTCAGAAGTCAGAAGTCAGAAGTCAGGAGTCAGGAGTCAGGAGTTGCAGGAGTTCGGCAGTTGCAGAATTAGACGGCGCTCTTCCGGTCTGTGGATGTGATTAATTCGCCTCCATGCGAAGTAGATTTCGACTCAGCTAGCAGTCGATTGGATGCCGGTATCCGTTCCCGTCACGGATACTTCCATCCTGAACTCCTGCAACTCCTGACTTCTGACTTCTGACTCCTGACTTCTCCCCGTTTATCGCTTGCGTTGAATATCTCCTTGCGTCCTGCGTCGATTACTATGGTCCTGTCCCCGAAATAACATGAAGAGACGTTTCGCTGTTTCGGTCGCTGCGGTTAGTCTCCTAGCAGCGGGCTGTGAGAGGCACTCGGCTCCAACGCCAGAGACACCCGCTTCGACGCCCGAATCAAGTGCGACCGCCGTGAACTCGCCGACTCCGACCGGCAGTGCCGCCGAATCTCCGTCAGCAACACAAACGGCAACTCCCGAGGCGACACCGGCTGCCCAGGCGCCCTCGCCCGCTCCCGCGTCCACGCCAGAACTGAGCACGCCACCCCCAGCCTCTTCTCCCACGGCTTCTCCAGGTTCAGCCTCCACAGAACCGGACGGCCGCCCAACGTTGAGCAGCCAGTCTGCGAACGATTATCTGCAGAGCTATGACGCCTATATTCGCGACTTCAAGTCGGCTTATAAGGCAATGAAACAGGGTGATGTCAGCAAATATAAGTCCGTCATTCGAAGCGCGCTCGAGCTCCAGACAAAGAGCGAAAAACTTGGCGGCGAGCTCAATCCCGAAGAAGAAAAACGCTTCGCCAATTACCTCCAAAAGAAAGAGAACGAGCTCGCCGAATTCGCCAGCGAAAACCGGTAGCATACGCGTCTCGCGTGTATTCTTTGCCTCCGCGTGACGCGCAAAACGGAATACACGCGAGACGCGTATGCTATGCTACTGACCCAGCTAAATTCCCAAGTCCGAGAATGCTTTGTCAAATGAGCTATGGTTATTCAGGTCGTACTGGATCGCATTCAGGCCTGCTGCCGACGCTGACGCCACGTTCACGGCGAGATCATCAACAAAGGCGGTCGCCGCTGGATTGACACCGAATTGTCTCACGGCAATTTCAAAAATCTTA
Organism: uncultured Verrucomicrobiae bacterium; assembly: GCA_963750185.1. Lineage (GTDB taxonomy): Bacteria > Verrucomicrobiota > Verrucomicrobiia > Chthoniobacterales > JAFAMB01 > JAFAMB01. The sequence continues at coordinate 444,081 of CAVVPV010000014.1, read as the reverse complement.
GGATCAGGTTTTGCGCACTTGGCCCGGAATGAGTAGACACCATCTGCAAAGTGCCGAAACACACCATAATTTTGCGTTAAATAGTCAAGATGAAGATCCGAGGTGTTCGAAATCAGAAAGAGGGGATACCGTTCCTTCAAAGTGGCAATCGTTCGTTCCATCGCCGGGTTTGCACTGAAGATGCTGTTCCAGATCGCCGCAAACTCGGTGTGATCGCCCTGAAACCCGATCAGCGGTTTTGTCAGGGATGAAAACTCTTTCCCGGTCAATTCGCCCAAATCAAGCCGCCTGATTAGCTCTTTAAATTCGGCCAATGCCTCACCGGAAAAATTGGTACACCGGCTCTCGAGGCGGCTTTCGGCGGGGCCCCAATCGAAAGAAACAAGCACGTTCCCGATATCGAAAATCAACGCCTCGATACTCATCAGGCGCGCTTCATTCCGAAGGTTGGAATTTGAATGATCTCCTTTAATGGCGGTTCAGCAGCGAACTCGAATCGAGCGGATCGCTCAATGTCACCGTAACCGAATCCGATGCGGTGATCTCGATAAAGTGTGATGGAAACATCCCGATTCACCCGGATACACTGTTTGATTGCTTCCGGATCTTTCTCGCAGAAAAGGACCGTCTTCCAGGAAAAGATGTGCTTTGGCTTGTGGAAGTCGCTGTTGGCTACAAACGGCAATCTTTTTAGACCGATTGGGTTAAAGAGATCATCGCGATTCGCGACCTCCCACGCATCCAGGAGCGGCGCGTAGCGATCGATGTTCTCCCAGAAATAAAGCGTGTTCTTACCCCAGTGCGTTGTCACCTCGTGTGGATGCGAAGCGATCGCCAGAGCGCCCTGGCCATGAATTTCCGCAATCGTTTGCGTAATGCTTAATCCTGGATCGATCGGCCGCTTCAGGTCGACAGCAAGCAGATGCGCGGAACTTCGTTTCGTCAACCCGTCCTTGTTGAACTCAAGGCCGGTCATCAAAATCATATCGTACTTTTCGCGCGCCCGTTTCTTTTCGCATTCAATTGTTTCGAAATATTCGTCGACTTCATCGAGCGTGAGCACCATCCCGGTCAAATTTGTCATCTTACCGATCAGGCTCGTGTGGTCGCAGATATGGTCTGTGATACACAGCGCGTCGAAACTCCGTTGCCCATAAAAATCGACAAGCTCCCGAACCGTCAGCTTACCGTCCGAGAAATTAGTGTGCGTATGGAGATCGCAGAGGACAATGGAGCGGCCATCTTTCCCCTTAGCATCCGCCCGGAGAAAACTTTGAAGCTTCTTCGGAGGCGCATTTTCAGGCGAAGCAAGTTCAAGAATAAAGCTGGCGATCTGCAGGGACGCGTCCGGTTTGCTGAGTCTCGAAATACTCGCCACCCATTCCTTCAATACTTTTTCACCGCGGCTGAAAGCGGTGTCGAGCGCGTCCAGAATTGCGTCGGGATCAGGCGCGAGGCAGCCGCAGTCGTTCTCGACGATCAGCCGGGCATTTCCTTCCTCCTGTCCAGGAACGACCTGACTGATGATCACCGGTGTCCTCCCGGCAATTGCTTCCTGCACCGTTGCGCCACCCGCCTTCGTGATGACCAGATGGTGGCTCGTTAATAGCTCAGGCATCCGGTTGCTCCAACCGAGAATTTCGACTGGGTGTGCCGGCACTTTGACTTCGTCTTCGATCTCCTTGCGGAGCGCTCGGTCCCGGCCAACGGTAACCGTCAATCGGATATCCGTACGCTCGCACAGGCGCCGCACCAATGCGGGTGCCTCCTTCTTGCCGGAATTTATCAGATATAGGATTCGCCGCGGTTCTTTTTCGCCGCTGACATAACGAGTGTCCTCTAAATCGGCAAAACGGTGAGTGACGGGAAACCCAAAAATACGGATCTGATGCTCTGGAACACCCGCATTTCGTAGGACGTTCGCGGTATCGTCGTTCGAAACCAGGAAATAATCACTCGCGCAGCGGTACCAGATTGAGTTGATCGTGATCGAATCGGTGACGACGGTGATTTGAGAAAAAGTTTTGGACCGCGCATCCGCGTAGATCGCGTCGATCACGTAGTTGTAAATCGGGTAGGTCGAAACGACAGCGTCCGGTTCCAATTGCGTGAGCAGATCGCTCATCACACGCTTCATCTTGGCAAGCATCGCCATATTCGATTCCACGAACTGCGTGCCGTCGATGACGTCGTAGATCTTCCCCCAAACCCTCGGCGTACGGTTGATCGCGGCAATGTACGCTTTTCTAACCCAATCGTTCAGTTTACCGTAGCACCTATCGAAAAGATCGAGCACCTCCACTTTTGCCTCATCGGGCGCAATATGCTCAATCGCGTCTCGAATATTCCGTGCCGCGGTGTTGTGCCCCTCGCCAAAACCGGCGGTAAAGATCAGGATTTTCTTCATCGATCTGGAAAAAATTGGCGGAGCCGTTTACTTTCCCGCGCCTGCGTTTGCATAGATACATTAAAACGCGTCGAGGTTAAACGATACAAACCAACCCCGCCAGAAATTTTGGAGAGAGTGGGTGCATGGAAACTCCGCCGACGCACCGAGAAGAGCCCTGTTTTTGGTGATTGGGCAAATTGAAGGAGCGTAGATTGGAATTTTATAATCTCCGTACAACCCGTTCTCATGTGCGAAGGCTGAAGGTTCCCCTCTTCGTCGGGTTTTTCTTCCTCACTCTCACTTCCAAACTCGGGGTCTCCCAACAGACCGACGACGACCAGGAACATCTCCGCGAACTTTTCCTGAAGAGCCGGCAGAAAATGGAGATCGTCGCGAGCCCGACTCCTTCGCCAAGACCGACGCCTACGCCGGCGTCCTCTCCGGTGCGGCATCCGTTCCATACGGCGACACCGGAACCTACCACTACAAGACCGACCCAGTCCGGCTCCAGCGCGCCCTCCTCGGTATCGGGCGATGAAGAAGGCGAATCAACCCCAACACCGGCTCCTCTGCCGCGACAGGCACCGACCAGACCCCAGGTCGTATCAACACCGGTGGTCGAACGCGCATCAGCGACTCCAATCCCGACCCCAACTCCAAAGCGCAAACACCACTGGTTCTTTTTCGGCAGCCATGACGACAATGATTCGATCGTTGTCCAAAAATCCGGGGCTGAAGATACACGAAACCTGGTTCCTGCTCCTGGCGGCTGGGGCGTCGAGTGGCATTATCTGACACCCGCCGTCCGCAAGGCGATCGACGACGCGCGCGTCGGGCGGAACCGTTGGAAATACATCATCGTTCACAATAGCGGCACCCGTCAGGGCAATGCTCGCATTTTCGATTACTACCATCGGTACGTCCGCAAAATGCCAAACGGCCTGGCCTACCACTTTGTCATCGGAAACGGCACCTCCTCCGGAAACGGCCAGATCGAGATCGGAAATCGATGGGTCCGCCAGCTCAATGGCGGGCACGTTCACAGTGACTACCTGAACTATATCTCGATCGGTATCTGCCTTGTCGGCGATTTTAACAGGGATTTGCCCACAAAAGCAGAATATGAAGCGCTCGACGAACTGATCCGTTATCTCCGGCGCCGCGTCGGGAAGGTTGACGGCCGATATTCAATTGTTCGGGGACACAAAGAGATCAATCCCCGTCCCACCGACTGCCCCGGAAATCGCTTCCCGCTGACCTGGCTCCACCGCTCGTTCCCGGACTAAAGGCAAAAGTAAAAAGGCAGAAGGAAAAAGGCAAAAGTAAGAATGCACATCGGTATAACCGGGGCTTCTGGTTTCATCGGGCGGCAACTTGTTCGGGACGCTCTTGCGCGAGGATATCGCGTCACGCCGTTCTCGAGACAGGCGACGACGAAACTTCCGAGTTGTGAACCGACGCGGCTCTTTGGCCGGAACATGGATGTCAATGAACTCGATGCGGTTATCCATCTTGCAGGCGAACCAATCATCGGACTCTGGACGAAACAAAAACGGCACAGGATCTTGCAGAGTCGCGTGGACGGAATTCATCGACTCCTCGTAGCCGTCGAACAGTCGGCCCGCAAACCGTCCGTTCTCATCGCCGCCTCGGGAGTCGATATTTATGGGGATCGCTCAGAAGAATCTCTGACGGAGATGAGTCCGATCGATGCCACCTCTTTCCTCGCCCAGGTCGCCGGTGCTCTCGAGAAAGAAGGCGCCGCTGCGGAAAACGCCGGCCTCCGCTTTGTTCCAGTCCGACTCGCTATGGTGCTCGGCCGGAACGGCGGAGCACTTCAGGTGATGAAAACGGCTTTTCAATTCGGTCTCGGAGGCAGAATCGGCTCCGGAAGACAATGGATGCCCTGGATCCATATCGCGGACGCCTCAGCCCTGTTTCTTCACGCTGCAGAAACCGGGTCGATCCGGGGACCGATAAACGGTGTCGCGCCCAATCCGGTTCGTAACGATGAGTTCACGAGGGCGATGGGCGAACTCCTCCGGCGCCCGACGATCTTCACTGTGCCCGAAATGGCACTGCGACTGCTACCCGGTCAACAGGGCTCGCTGGTTCTGAATAGTCAGCGCATCGTTCCGGCCGTCGCTCTTCGAACCGGTTTCCAATTCCGTTATCCCGACTTGCGAGGCGCGCTTGCAGACGCTTTGACCTGATCCAGCAAATAATTCGTGCCGTCGTTCGCCTCGTGGTGAATCCTTTTTCCTGTGCCTCCTTTCTTGCCTCCGGTTTCCATCTCGCTACAGAACACGATCGCACTGGTCTACGACTACGACCAAACGCTAAGTCCAGCGTACATGCAGGATGACGTGATTTTTCCCGCGTTCGGGATCAACGCCGAGAAATTCTGGAAGCGGTGCGCAGATCTCGTCCAGACAGAAGGATACGACCACGAGCTCGCGTACCTGAAATGTTTGCTCGACTACCTCTCGATGGATCGGCCGACAAATGACCAGCTCAGGCAGCTCGGCGCAAAAATGCAGCTCTATAAGGGACTACCGGAAATGTTCGAAGAGTTCGAACGGGATCTCCTCGACGACCGGCATCTGGCCGTCGGCATCCACGTTGAACACTACGTCGTCTCGTCCGGACTTAAAATTCTCATCGAAGGCAGTAGGCTGCGCCCCTATTTGCGGGAAGTTTTTGGATGCGAATACGCCGAAGATGCCGAGGGAAGAATCACGTTCCCAAAACGGGTGATCAGTCACACCCAAAAAACTCAATACCTGTTCCGAATCAACAAAGGGCTCCTGGACATGTCGCAAGATGTGAATGACCACATGCCGGATGAAATTCGGCCGGTCCCTTTCACAAATATGATCTACATCGGGGACGGTCCGACCGATGTCCCCTGCTTCACGATCATGCGGAAACACGGCGGTTATGCGATTGCCGTCTACAACCCCGATGATCCAAGTCGAGCGAGCTTTAAGAAGTGCTACAATCTTTTCGCGCACGCAGATCGCGTCCGCCAGATTGCGCCCTCCGACTATCGCCGGGGAAGTCACCTGCGTCTCCTCATCGAGGAGATGGTCCACGAGATCGCTGATCGCATTCTGGCAACAAGGAAAAGTGCCGGTGAGGCCGGACTAGTGCGCGCGCCCAGGCACCTCTTCTGACGAAGGTTATGCCGCAATTGGAACGTGAAAATCGATCTTAAGTTTAAATCGGCGGAGCCGATAGACCCTTTTAAGTATAGAGGGTCGATGAAATTTTCTCCGCAACAATTGAACGAGGTAATCCTGGCCGCGACACCCGACCAACTTGCAGAGCTGCGAGCGATCAGTGAAGTTTTCGAAATTTCAATGGATGAGGTTTGCAGCGAGGTGCTTAAGCTGATCAATGCGAAGTTCCCGATGCCGGACTTTGCTTTCTCGGATAATTAGAGGCCGGCGGCTGCGCATGAGCGTTCAATTACGCGTGAGTAGTCGAAGCGTCCGCGCTTTGCAGCTCTTCAGCTTCAGGGGCGCAAACCGAGACGGTTCGCCTATATTTTGACACCTCCGCGAGCTCTGAATCGCTTGAGTAAATGCTTAAGGGCGGCTGCCGGACCGTTATCTCGGCAATCCTTCGAGGCTCTGTGCGACTCAAATGACTTGATTGTAAGCATTCGAACGGCATTTTGAGCTTCTGGACATTTCAATAAATGTCCTCCCCAATTGTAACGCTTCCTCACACACCCCAAACTATGAAACGCACCGCAAGCGCCATTTGGCACGGCGACCTCAAACAGGGCAAAGGTACAATCTCCACTCAGAGTGGCGTATTGAATCAAACGCAGTACTCGTTTACTACCCGCTTCGAGAACGGCATCGGCACGAATCCGGAGGAACTCATTGCCGCAGCGCATGCGGGCTGTTTTACGATGGCTACCTCGGCAATCATGGGCGCCGAAGGCATTACACCGGATGAACTTTCGACCGAAGCGACGCTCACGCTTGAACAAGTCGACGGAAACTGGACGATCACGAAAGTTCACCTCGATTTGACCGGCAAAGTCCCCGGGATTGATGAAGCGAAATTCAGCGAAATCGCGGATAAAGCAAAAGCCGGTTGTCCTGTTTCGCGCGTCCTGAAGGCTGATATCACGCTTTCGAAAAAGTTTATAGGGTAAGAATTGTCAGCGCGGCGACTGAATGACCGGGTAAGGCGTGGTGTCTCAGGCACCGAAGGTGCGACCGGATAACAGTCCGGCCGCCGCCGGATGAAGCGCAACGGAGCCCCAGGGATCCGGGCCCTGAACCAATTTTCCCACACTGAGGTCCCGGAGAGCCTTCTGGTCTTGAATCCTTAGAACAACCGCACGACGATACACTCCGACCTTTTGAAATCTCAGGGATTGCCGAGTCCAACCAATGCTGACGGAACTTATCTACGGCCACCAAAAACTGCCGCTCGAATTGCCGGACGATATCGACGTAACGGTGATCCGTAAGCCGGCTATGCCGGCCTTGGCAGACCCTGGTGCCGCCGTTCGAAAGGCGATTCAGGATCCTGTCGGCGTGGCGCCTCTCAAGCAATTGGCCCGGGACGCACGAAGCGCTGCCATCGCCATCTGCGACATTACGCGGCCGGTACCAAATAGCCTCTTCCTTCGTCCATTGATCGAGACCCTGCTCGAGGCCGGCATTCCAGCAGAAGCCATTCGCGTGCTGGTCGCCACCGGCCTGCATCGGCCGAACCTTGGAGCGGAGCTCGACGAGCTGGTCGGTGACCCCTGGGTGCTCCAAACGGTGAAGATCGAGAACCATTACGCGACCAAAGGCACCGACCATGTCATGCTCGGCACCACCGCAACGCGCGGCACCGTGGTGCGCCTCGACAAACGCTTTGTCGAAGCCGATCTGAAAATCGCAACGGGTCTGGTCGAACCGCATTTCATGGCGGGCTACTCCGGAGGTCGCAAAGTTATCGCCCCGGGCCTGGCGCATGCAGAGACAATCACGACATTTCATAGCGCACGCTTTATGGCCGACCCCAATGCCATTAACTGCAATTTCGAAGGCAACCCACTCCACGAAGAACAGCTCGAGATCGTACGGATGTTGGGTGGCGCGCTTGCCCTGAACTGTGTAGTGGATGAAGAGCGGAGGCTGTCGTTTGTGAATTTCGGCGAAATCATTGCGAGCCACCTTGATGCAGTCACGTTTGTTCGCAAATACGCCGAGGTACCGGTCGCCAGGCGATTCAAAACGGTGGTAACCAGCGCAGCGGGGTACCCATTGGACAGTACATATTACCAGACCGTCAAAGGCATGGTTGGGCCGATCGACATCCTGGAGCCGGGCGGACGGCTCATTGTCGCCTCCGAATGCTCGCAAGGTCTCGGTTCGCAGGAGTTCATCGAGTCCCAACGCCGAATGATCAAATTGGGTCCCAACGAATTTTTGCATCAGATTTTGGGTCAATCGCATGCTGCCATCGATGAGTGGCAGACGCAGATGCAGCTTAAGCCGATGGCGATCGGGAAGGTGCAGCTTTACAGCACCGGACTGACCCCTGCGCAGCAGGCGTTGACCGGTATCGCTTCGATTGATTCCGTCCGCTCCGCTGTCCTCGAGAGCGTCGCAGAAAGCGGTGACCCGGCTGTGGCAGTGATACCGGAGGGCCCCTATGTCGTCCCGTTTGCGGAGAAGACACGTAGGTAGATTTCCTCTTCGAAGGAAGCCGATTGGTGCCCAAACACAGGCGAGACGCCTATGATACTTTGCGGTCCACTGCCAGGCCACCTTCAGGACAACGATACCTACTCCTATCCAAACCCACTAAGATCATTACGACCTTGTTTGAAGATCCTTCCAGCAATTTTGCCCACGGCTCGTCGCACGTCGCCGAGCCCAAAGTATCATAGGCGTCTCGCCTGTGTCCGGACACCAAGAGGGCCCACCAATCGAACTCGGAATTTCGAACTCTGAACCCGGAACTTCTACTTAATTAACTGTCACTGCTGGAGAATTGCTCGATCGCTCCTACTACCCAGCTTGATCCGGCGCCAGGGCGTAACCCTTTGCGGCTAGGCTTTCCTCTTCGAAGGAAGCCGATTGGTGCCCAAACACAGGCGAGACGCCTATGATACTTTGCGGTCCACTGCCAGGCCACCTTCAGGACAACGATACCTACTCCTATCCAAAACCCACTAAGATCATTACGACCTTGTGTGAAGATCCTTCCAGCAATTTTGCCCACGGCTCGTCGCACGTCGCCGAGCCCAAAGTATCATAGGCGTCTCGCCTGTGTCCGGACACCAAGAGGGCCCACCAATCGAACTCGGAATTTCGAACTCTGAACCCGGAACTTCTACTTAATTAAATGTCCAGGTTGCAGAATTGCTCGATCGCTCCTACCCAGCTTGATCCGGCACCAGGGCGAAACCCTTTGCGGCCACGCTTTCCTCTTCGAAGGAAGCCGATTGGTGCCCAAACACAGGCGAGACGCCTATGATACTTTGCGGTCTATTGCCAGGCCACCTTCAGGACGACGATACCTACTCCGATACTAACCAATTAAGATCTTTACGACCTTGTGTGAATATCCTTCCAGCAATTTTGCCCACGGCTCGTCGCACGTCGCCGAGCCCAAAGTATCATAGGCGTCTCGCCTGTGTCCGGACACCAAGAGGACCCACCCACAGAACTCGGAATTTCTAACTCTGAACCCGGAACTTCTACTTAATTAACTGCCCCGGCTGGAGAATTACTCGATCGCGCCTACTCCCAGCTTGACCCAGCGCCAGGGCGAGACCCTTTGCGGCTAGGCTTTCCTCTTCGAAGGAAGCCGATTGGTGCCCAAACACAGGCGAGACGCCTATGATACTTTACGGTCCATTGCCAGGCCACCTCAGGACGACGATACCTACTCCGATACCAACCAATTAAGATCTTTACGACCTTGTGTGAAGATCCTTCCAGCAATTTTGCCCACGGCTCGTCGCACGTCGCCGAGCCCAAAGTATCATAGGCGTCTCGCCTGTGTCCGGACACCAAAAGGGCCCACCCACAGAACTCGGAATTTCGAACTCTGAACCCGAAACTTCTACTTAATTAAATGTCCAGGTTGCAGAATTACTCGATCGCGCCTACTACCCAGCTTGACCCAGCACCAGGGCGAGACCCTTTGCGGCTAGGCTTTCCTCTTCGAAGGAAGCCGATTGGTGCCCAAACACAGGCGAGACGCCTATGATACTTTGCGGTCCATTGCCAGGCCACCTCAAGACGACGATACCTACTCCAATACCAACCAATTGCGATCATTGCGACCTTGCGTGAAGATCCTTCCAGCAATTTTACCCACGGCTCGTCGCACGTCGCCGAGCCCAAAGTATCATAGGCGTCTCGCCTGTGTCTAGACACCAAGAGGGCCCACCAATCGAACTCGGAACATCGAACTGTGAACCCGGAACTTCTACACCCTCCAGCGCGTTTCTTCCTCCTCGAGCTCAGATTCCTTGAGATCGAGCATGACCTCAAATCGTCGCATAACGTCATCGCTTATAGCCCCACAATCGCGTAAATCGATCAGCGAGCTCCGCTCGGCCACAACCAATTTGCATTCCAGTGCGATAAGCCGGCTCATATACTCTGCCTCAGGGTTTTCCAGGCGCGCTTCGTGAGCAATCGCAAGTCCTTCCGCTCGGTTCCGGTACGCGTTCTGAAGCTGCCTGACCGCACGCCGCTGGATCTCGTCTCCGTCAGTAACCGATTCCAGATAATGGAGGGCGGCGCCGGTAATGGCGTCTCTCGCGCGATGTTCCTCGGCTCGTTCCGCGCCACCATCGGAGAAATTCAAGCGTCGAAGCAAGCCGGGCAGGCTCAATCCTTGAACGACCAGAGTCGCAAGAATGACGGCAAACGTCAGAAGCAGGATTTCGTCACGGCCAGTGAACGGCGAGCCGTCAGGCAACGCGCTCGGGATCGCCAAGGCGGCCGCCAGAGAGATGCCGCCTCGTATCCCAACCCAGGAAACCAAAGCCGGCTCTTGCCACGGCGGATACGGAAAGCGGGAACGCCCCCTACCGATGAGTGCACTCGGAAGGTAAGCTGAAACAAACACCCAAAGAATACGAACGAGTATTACCGTAACGCTCACCAGCACGCACCCTCTCAGAATCGATCGCACGGTTCCTCCCGGAAGCGACTCGACAATTCGCCTCAACTGAAGGCCGATGAGAATGAACAGCACGCCGTTCAACAAAAATGTGATAACCTCCCACATGGCGACGGATTGCAGCCGCGCTCTTGCAGCGACAACTCGCGGATTCTTCCAGCCGACGTAGAGGCCCGCAGCGACCACGGCGAGGACACCGGACAGATGCAGGGCGTCGGCCGGCAAATACGCGGCAAATCCAGTTAGCAACGACATCGTATTCCCGGTTAAAGGATCCGATGTGGATCGCCGAATTCGAAGCATCACCCAGCCAACCGCCAAGCCGATAAGAATTCCGCCACTCGCTGCCAGGCAAAATCCACCGCCAATTGATCCCCACACATAGACTTTCGTCTGGGTCACATGCACCGCGGTTTCATACAACACGAGCGCTAACGCATCGTTGAGCAGGCTCTCACCACGAAGCACAGCCAAAAGTTTCCGAGGAAGATTAAAGCGTTCCAAGATAGCTCCGGCTGCGACGGTGTCGGTCGGCCCGAGCACCGCTCCCAGAACGAAAGCTGGACCCCACGGCAATCCCAGCAAAAAATGCGCAACAATCATTACGGCCATCGTGGTCGTAAAGACCAGCCCGATTGCCAAAAGCAAGATCGGGCGCCGGTAGTCGCGAAAATCGCGCCACGAACAGTGGAGGGCGTCCCAGTAAAGCAGCGGTGGAAGAAATACTAGGAAAACGATCTCCGGATCCAGCCTCACCTCGGGCAAACGCGGGAACAGTGCAAGAAGCAGGCCGCCTAGAACGAGCACAATCGGCTGCGAAACTTTGAGCCGCCGCGCGACGGTCACAAGAATCACCATCACGATGAGCAAACAGACGACGAGATCGATTGAGTGCACTAATATTTGACTATGCCAAATCTCGCCGACTCGGCCAATCCTCAGTGTTACCACACCCGCTGGACACCATAGCCGTCAAAGACCAACTCGTTCGAAATCAGATCGAGATTTTCAATTGCGACCGTTTGTACCGATATACAGACCCCGGTTTTCGACGCCGACCGGGTCAAATTCGACAGTGAGCCCTGCGATTTCAAACGCGTGTCGCATCTCATCTTGGGTGAACAAACCCAGGTTGTGTGATTCGGTGAAATACTCAACCTTACCACCATTGGCGACCAGGTAATGTAGCGTGTTCGTCGATGTCTTGCCGCGTTGTCCACCCTCAAATATCCGGCAAACTTTTAGATCGCCTTTTTCGGCCGTTCTCATCGAGGCCTTTGGATCGAGCCATTGCTCCGGCGTGAACCACGGTTCAACACAGAGTACCCCGCTAGGGTTCAAGTGTCTTGCCATGCATGAAATGGCGGCGTTGAGTTTCGGTACGGTGACAACGTACCCGATGGCGCTGAACAGGCATAGCACAACATCGAATTGCGAACCCAGGTCAAAATCCGCCATATCAGAGTGAACCAGACGCACGTCGGGTAATTTCGCGCCGGCCACTCGAAGCAACTCAGGATCAATATCAAGCCCGGTCCGATCGAAATCTGTCAAATACCGCAAATGCTCTCCCGTGCCGCATGCGACATCGAGAAGAGTTCGCGCATGGGGCACCCGAGACTGGATAATCCCCAGCAGGTAGTCTACTTCCCACCCATAGTCTTTCCACGAGTAGATCAGATCGTACAACGTTGCGGAATGTGTGTACATGCAGTTTCGCGATTTGACTCTCGCCGATACTAGTCCGCAGTTCTCATGGCAACGCACTCCTGTCCAAGACAGATTCTAAAAAACTACTAGAGAAGAATTTACACAGAAGACCGCAAAGACCGCAAAGATTCGATTCTGGACAGAATCAATGCTCAACATTCATCGACTCGAATTATAACCCATGGCGACGCCAGCAAAAGTTATTGAGCTTGAGGTAGCTGGGTTCCACACCGGCTCCGCGCACGGTTTATCCCTAAACTCTTTGTGATCTTTGCGGTCTTTTGTGCAATTCGCTTTTCGTTGCCCATCGAGCCGGATGCCAACAAGAGCCTGAGCGGGGTTCTTCTCGAGCAACAACCTCCAACGCACGCCAAACCGCCTAAAATCAGCACTCCTATCTCCAGCTACAAATTATCTTGGACAGCAGTGATGGCAACGACAACTTTACGGTACGGGAAAGCAATCGAGATCGTTTGCAAATGCAACAGGGCCTGAAAAGTTCTTTCTGATGGGCAATTCATGCAAAGAGCCACTAAACAGAACAGATGCATAGCGAGGAAACCCCTTCGATACAATTGTCGTTCGCTCATTTTGAATTTCGTGAGGGTCGCGTTTTTTCAAAATAGCCTAAATCCGACCACTGCTGACCAAAATAGTCGTTAGTTGGACAGGGTAGTCGTGAATTGGAGTCGTTCGGCGGGCGTGTAGACAGAAGCGTGAACGTTGCCGGCGTCCAAAGTAGCATAGGCGTCTCGCCTGTGTCGAACACCAAGGGTATCGATTGACCGCGAGAGCTAACGGGTTCTCCGTCACGAAGCTCCTCGGATGAGGAAGACACAGGCGAGACGCCTATGCTACTTTGGACGCCGGCTCAGAGCCACAGCGGGTGCACATCAAGCTCGCACGACATACTGAGACTGGAAATCTATGCTCCTCACAAACAGCCCGGAACTCCGAACCCCGAACTCGGAACCGCGCCGCGCGAGGACGGTTTCGCGTGGCAAAACGGCTACGGCGCATTCTCCGTAAGCGAGTCCAACGCTTCCTACTTCATCCTTCCCCGTGCAGGTATGTATCCCATCCAAAATAGGTTGAGAACGCCTCATTCAAAATTTTCGCGGTATGTGACGCGTTCATGGCAGCATGGTGTTCGAATCCGTTTTTACAGACATGCTTCATCAGCTGCTGAAGCCGGGGCACTTCGACAACAGCGCGGCTGCCAAAGGTGTCCAAAGGGTCGTCCACAAATTGACCGTCTCCTGTGTACGCTCGGATCACTCCGTTGCGATCATCCGTGGTGATCCGGGCATAACTGAACGGGCCAGCCGGCGTGCGGCCCGCGACAGTGCCGTAAGTATTCTCCGTCCCTAGCGTCGTCGCGAGGATCTCCGCGTTGGCCATCTTTACGTCAGAGAAAAAGCTTTTTGCCCAATTGCCACAGTGGAACAGCACACATTTGTCTGGATCATTCCCGTAATTGTTATTCCAATCGACCAAAGCGCTCGGTTTGCCGGAGGCCAGTTGCAGCGCGTACATCGATGCCACGCCGGTGATATCGACTTCGCAGGCGCTCGGCAAAAGGCTCTCGCTCATCATGCTCATTAACGTGCAGACATTCACGCCGTAGTTATTCTGCAGCGAATCCCAGCACTGAATGGCAGTCGCATCGATGCCGTAGCGCGCCATCCAGTCGTCAATAACGATCCCCAGTTTTGACATTTTAACCAGCGACGGCGCCGGTATTCCGCCGGTGGAAACATAGGAGCCAATGGCTTCCAGCCGTTCAGTTACCCGCGTGTCGTGGTCACCGATTTTTTGCGCGCTCCCGAATATCTCCGAGAGATCGGCCGTGCAGACACTGATCCCAAATGCCTGAAGCAACTTCTCGCTGTAGCGTGTCGTGTTAAAAGCATTCGGTCGTGCGCCGATCGCGCCGAGACGCACATTCTTCAGGCGTCTAACGACCCTGCAAACAGCCGCGAAACGCTTCAAGTCCGCCCGGAACGAGTCCGTTAGAGGATTGACCGTGTGGAGTTCCGTAAGGCTAAACGGAAATCCGAATTGATATAGATTGTTGCAAACGGAGATCTTCCCGCAGAACGCGTCTCGTCGTCGTTCCACGCTAAATCTGGTTAAATCATCAGGGTAAGCATGAACAAGGATGGGAACGTGAAGCCCGGATAGTTTGATAGTCTCAGCAATACCCTTTTCGTCTCCGAAATTCGGCAACGTGACAAGAATACCATCGATCCGGTGACGGTTCTCATCGAAAAGGGCGGCACATTTTTGTGCGTGCTCCCAGGTCTCGACCGCACCCATTTTGGTGGCCTGTTCATCGAGAATCACTGCATCGAGGTTCTGTTCGTTCAGGACACCAAGAATATCCTGGCGCCCCTGCGTGATGAGGCTGTCCGGGAAAAAATTCCGATTACCAACGATCACGCCTAGCACTATTCTTTGCTGGCTTTTCATGGTCATTTTTCTACCTATTAGCAGTCTGACATTTTTGTTAACCTATCACGCAGGATTCCGCCTCAACCGAATTCGCGCGACGTCACGCTCGCCGGCTAAACCTCGCCAGCTTCGCAAAGAAATCCTCCAGGATGAACCGTTGATCGACAGCGCGGTAGAACCGGATCGGACGATTCTTCCCGGTATGAACATAATTCATCTCACTGTTAAACTCGGGCGCTGCGACCCAATCGTACCACCCACACTCCTCGTACATCATCACCCCGACTGCCGGCGAATCACCGAGCGAGCGATGTTCAATCGGGCCCTGTTGATGGTATTTATTGTTCCACTCAACAAGCTGCTCGACCAGGTATTTCCCAAGCGGTCCCTTGTCGTACACTTTCTCGACCAACTCTGCGTAGCTTACCGCCATCCTCTTGTAGATCGTGCTTGGAATCTGCCAGACTTCGACTTTCGAACGGAATACCACGTTGGCGGCAGCCACATCGTTCGATAAATTGAACTCCCATCCGCCCACCGGCCAATCCTGGCCACCGATCCAGACGACTCTGACGTTGCGTTCTGCGATAGCAGGTTCTTCCAGCAAAGCAGAACCCATATCGGTCAGCGGCCCGAGAAAAGCGACGTGCAACGGTCGCGGATCCTCTTTCAAAGCCTCTCGAATGATCAATGCAGAACCGGCGGAAGGCATTGCTGTTTTCTCATCGGGAAGCGCCTTTGTCGCGCCGGGGAATATCGGTACACGCCCCTGGAGCTCCATCAGGTCGAGCAGCTTCAGAACCTCGTCGTGGCTTGCTTGCAGGCTGCCTGGCCCGCGCCGGTCCCCGAAATGGGCGGGAATAATCCCATGCAGATCAAAGAGCGGCGTCAAAATCGTGTGAACGATTGCGTACTGGTCGTCGGCTTCGTTCTTGGCGTCTGTATTCAGAATGACCCGGACTCTTCTGGAAGGGTCCGGAATAAATAGTGGGTTCATGTGATGTGTTGGCTTATTTCACCGCCCCTCCCATTCCCGCGACGAAATAGCGCTGGAAGAAAAGGAATACCAATACGACCGGCACCACAGAGATCAGAACGGCAGCGGCAAGCTGATCGTACTGCGTGGAAAACTGGGTACTGAACTGCACCAGCCCGAGCGGTAGCGTTCGCAGCTCATCCGATCGGATGAAAATTTGCGCAAGGATAAACTCGTTCCATGTCGCGACGCCGTCGAGGATGCAGAGGGATACAACCGCAGGCAGCGCCAAAGGCAAAGCGATACGATAGAAAATCCGGAACCAGGAACACCCGTCAATACGCGCCGCTTCGATGACTGCCGCTGGCAGTGTCCGGAAAAAACCTCTCATTACAAGCACGCCGAACGGCACGCCAAATCCGATATACAGAATGATCAAGCCGGTAAGCGTATCGATGAGATTTAGTGCGTTCATCAGCAATGTCAGCGGGACAAGCGTCATCTGCATCGGCACAACCAGACCAATCAGGATGAAGGTGAAGATCCGGTCTGCCCACTTGAAGTGCATGTGGGTCAATGCAAAAGCCGCCAGCGATTCGATCAGAATCCCGATCGGAACTTTGACACCCGTGACGATCACACTATTCCAGAAATAATTTCCAACTCCAGTCTCCCAGGCTTCTGAAAAGTTTTCCCATCGGATCGATTTCGGGAACGAAAAAGCCCCGTTGACAGCAAAATCGCCTGCATCTTTCAGTGCGGTCAGGACGAGAGTGATGACCGGTGTGAACCAGATCAGAGCCGCCAGCACCAGCGCGACATAGAACAAAGCAACCCTGCCGGATTCCCGCCTCTCCAGAACAATATTTTGGAGAGTTTTGTTCATATCTTTCGTGTCATTAAGCGGATGTAAGGAATTGCAAAAATCAGTGTCAGAGAAAAGAGCACTACGGCAATCGCCGTGCCAAGCCCCACCTCATTGTAATTGTAAGTTAGAAAATACATCCAGGTGCTTAGCAGTTGCGTTCTGTTGGCTGGTCCGCCGTTCGTCATTGCATAGATGATGTCATACGCTTTGAGCGCATTGATCGAAGTGATGGCGAGTACGATCAATGTGGTCTCGCGCAGCAACGGAAACGTGACGTACAGAAACCGCTGAACCTTACTGGCGCCTTCGACTTTGGCGGCTTCATGCAATTCTTCCGGAATCGTCTGAAGGCCGGCCAGAAAAAGTAGCATCGGCAGACCTACCGCGTTCCAGGTTGCTGCGACAATCACCGGGTAAATCGCGATCTGCGGATCAGACAACCAATTCCGTTTCAATGCCTTTAAACCAAGCGCATCCAGAGCCTCGTTCACCAGCCCGAGTTCCGGATGATAAATCCACGTCCAGATCAATCCAACCACCGCGAGAGACAGGACCGCAGGAAAATAAAAGATGCTGCGAAAGATGTGACTTCCGCGAAATCTGGAATTCAACAACAACGCAAGCCCAAGCCCGATACTTGTCGGCAGAAGCAGCGCAGCGACCAGCCAGATCGCGTTATTCTTGAGGGCGATCCAAAATACTTCGTTCTGAGTTAGCAGAATCACGTAGTTCTGAATGCCGACGAATGCTTTCTTCGGCGAGATCCCATCCCAGCGGAAGAGACTCAGGTACGCCGAGTAAAGCATTGGGTAAACGACGACGACGGTATAGATTGCGAGCGCCGGACCCAGAAAGAGCCAGGGGAGAAATCGCATCCGATCGTCGCTTCGCTTCGTCGATCTCGAACGCTGCGATGCCCGAGATGCCGTTTTGGCGGGTGGCGATAGCGTGGCCATTTTATGAAACGATCAGGTCTGCGTTCGACTCTTTAAAGCCTCCATTGCCAGGGACCAGCCGGAAAAGCCGATCCCCGCAAATGATTGAAGTTGGCCGTACCACTCACTTATGGGCTGCCTTGTAATCGTCGACCGCTTTTTGGATCTGCGCACACGCAGCTTCCGGCGTCAGTGTCCCAAGCACCATCGAATCCTGTGCCTCGAAAAACGCGTTCACAATCTCCTGCGGAAGCGCCTGATCGGTCGGCAGGTAGAGTTGAACTCCGGACTGCAGCCAATTTACCATTTTTGTGGTAATCGGATGGTCCGCCGAAGGAAATACGCCGATGACCGCGCTTGGGGAACCAAACTGCGAGATGTGTCGTTTCGCCACTTCCGGCGTTGTCACGAACGAGGCGAACAGAAGCGCTGCCTTTTGCTGATCCGGCTTTGATTTTGACCAGAATTGTAATTGTTCCTGAAATCCGGACACCCTGACCGGCTTCTGATCGGCCGGTGCGACAATTGGAATGTAATTGTTAGGATCCTGATGCGCGGGGATGATGTTTTGATCTTCGATCCATGGGCCCTGGAACGTCATCGCAGCACGATCCTGGAAGAGGAGTGGCAGCGATTCATTTGGGTCGAGCGAAATGAAACCGTCGTTGAAATAGCCTTTCGTTACCCAATCCTTCAGCTTGGTGAAGGCCTGGATTACCGCAGGCGAATTGTACGATTGTTCCATCGCGAACAGTTTGTCGTGCATGGCCGGTCCGGCAAAATGTTCGATCAGGAAATCAGTCGTCCGCATCGTCATCCAACTGAATTTGCCGCCACAGGCGAATGGAATGATTCCGTTCGCTTTCAGTTTGGCACAGGCTTGCTCCAAATCGTCGAACGTTTTGGGCTCCGGGATGCCGAATTTGTCTAACAGACTCTTTTTGTAAAAGATCGTCATTGGACGCACCCAGACCGGAATCCCGTAGAGCTTGCCGTTATAGCGCGCCAGGTCGAGCGCCGGCGGGAGAATGTTCTTATCGACGCCGTACTGCGCCATCAATTCGGGGGTAAGTTCAAGCGCGTGTCCACCTTCGTCATACGGAGATGCAAGACTGCCTCCCCAGTTAAACCATGTATCGGACATTTTTCCGGCCGCCGATGCGACGCGGACCGCTTGTTTTATTTCGTCGGTACTATACTTGGTCCATTTGATTTTAATGTTCGGATAAGTCTTTTGGAAGTCATCGATCATGATCTGCCACGGTTGCGTCGCGATTCCCCACAACGAAACAGTGACATTTCCGGATGGAACCGGCGGTTTGGTGGCGTCTTGTGCCGAAGCCGGCGAAACGGAGCAGGCGAAGCCTGTAAATGCTGCTGCGAATAGCAGAAGTTGCTGTATGCGGGATTTCATGGTTTGGGGGACTTTTGCTTTCCTGTCAGATGGGCCGGACGGAGTCTGCATCCGGGAGGGAACTGGTATTATCCGTTCAGGGGTTCATTGTGATTTAGAGAGTGGACGCTATTGCGGACATCTCATCCGCCTCGGCGGATGAGATGTTCGGGCTAGTTCGATAGGAGCTTTCGAGCGGTTGCCGCCAGGCCGGGACCGTCGATCCCGTAGTGCTGAAATATTTCCTGCTGGTTTCCGGTCACCGTGTGGTCATCGGGGAATCCAACAATCTTGAAGCGAGGATGTATTCCTGCTTGCAACAACAGGCCGGCACATGCCTCGCCCAATCCTCCGTTCACGCTGTGCTCTTCCACAGTGATTACGCCACGTGTTTCCGACGCCGCCTTACGCACCGCCGACTCATCCAGGGGTTTAACGGTGTGCATGCTCAGCACCCGGCATTGAATCCCGTCGTCGGTTAACAATTCCGCCGCGGCGAGCGCAGGGGAGACAGCCTCTCCGCAAGCCACAAAACTGAGGTCGTTCCCGTCGCGGATTATTGAAGCTTTGCCGAGTTCGAACCCCGGTGCCACGCGCGGCAGATATGGCATCTGTTTCTTTCCGAATCGGAGGTACGCCGGCGTCTGCAACTGAGCAGCTGCCCGCACGGCCTCGCGGGTTTCATAGTTGTCCGCCGGCGCGATAATCGTAATGTTGTGGATAGCACGCAAGGCCGCAAAATCGTGCAGCGAATGATGCGTCGTTCCCAGAGCCCCGTAACTGACACCTGCGCTGATCCCAATCGCACTGACCGGGCGATTCGAATAGCAGAGATCGTTTTTAATCTGCTCAAGCGATCGAGCCGTCAGGAAACAGGCCGGCGAGACGGCAAACACATTTTTTCCAGCCGCGGATAACCCGGCGGCAACTCCAACAAGATTCTGTTCCGCAATGCCAACCTCGACGATCTGGCCCGGAGCAGCTTTCGCAAAAGTAGCGAGCTTGGCCGAGCCGCGCGAATCGCTTGTCACTACCAGAAGATCAGAATCTTCACGCGCCAGCTCGAGAAGCGTCGCGGCGAATACCTCTAGATTTGCTAATGCTTGTTCCATTAGTCAATCGCGGCTTCCGCCGCCTCCAGTTCAGCCATTGCCAGGCTATACTCTTCGTCAGTGGGGACCCTGTGGTGCCACTTCGCCACGTTCTCCATAAAGCTGACGCCTTTCCCCTTTTTTGTTCTCGCTAGCACCAGACTTGGTTTGCCCGGTCGGAAAGGAACTTTCTCGAGAGTCCGCAGCAAATCCCCGATATCGTTACCGTCGCATCGGCGCACCGCGAATCCGAACGCTTCAAACTTCTCGTCGAGCGGCGCCAGTTGGCAGACATCTTCGGTCGAGCCGGTAATCTGCAACCCATTGCGGTCGACGATGGCGATAAGGTTGTCCAGGCGGTAGTGTGCCGCCGTCATCGCCGCCTCCCAATTCGAACCTTCGGCTAATTCGCCGTCACCTAGCAACGTGAAGACACGATAATCCCGGCGGTCCATCTTGCCGGCCAGAGCTATTCCAACCGCCACCGCAAGACCGTGACCGAGCGCGCCGGTATTCTGTTCCACACCGTTCACATCGCGCGTCGGATGTCCGATATAGTGCGAGCCATACCGATTGAGTGTCTGCAGATCGGTTTCTGGAAAAAATCCGCTGTCCGCAAGAACAACAAAGAGCGCCTCGGCACAGTGCCCTTTGCTCTGGATGTAGTAATCGCGATCCGGACTTTTGATATTCGCCGGGTTGACTCGCATGACACGGTTGTAGAGAACGTTGAGTATATCGAGGCAGGAGAGGTCGCCGCCCGTATGCCCGGCCTTGCACGCCCTGATCAGTCGCAACAAAGATTTGCGGTATTGGACGGACTTTCGCCGAAGTTCGTGTTCAGTCAGCATAGCACTTCGAAACGAATCAAGGGGAAACGACTCAAAGAAACCTCATAAGAGAGAATAAATATTCACTATACGCTATATAATCACAGTAAAGACGGTTTTCTTCGCTAAGTCAAGCGTATAAGTCTGAAGCGCAACTTATCCTCCCGTGGCTTTGCCGGGCTGCGCGTTCATGAGGCGAGCCGCGGTGTGCTGGTCGGTCACGAGCGTGTTAATCCATCTCCCGCGGGCGGCTCCGAGTATCGCCGCGAACTTTCTTTTTCCACCGCAAACTGCGACTGATCTTTGGACCCGGCGCAACCGTTCAAGACCCATCCCAATCACTCGTTCATCGTGCGCCCCTTTGACCGGCCGGCCCTTGGCGTCGATAAACCGGAGGCAGATGTCTCCGACAGCGCCTTGCTTTTGGAGCATCTCCAGCTCTGCTTTTGAAAAGATGTTTCCGCTGCTCGCGACCAATGCCGAGGGCTCAACGCAGCCGACCCCAACCAGCGCCAGGCTCACCTTTTCAAACAGCGCAATTGTGCTGCTAACGTTCGGTTCCTTCAGCAGGACCTTCGCCGCGCCAGGGGAACCAACAACCCCGGGGACAGGCAAAAACCGAGCTTCGCCCCGGACGAGTCTCGCCAACCGAACCGCAAGATGGTTCGCGTGCTGTTCGGCTGACGGGCTCCCGATCCCTCCAAGGAGTTGGACGACGATACAGTTTTCCAGCTTCCGGATTGGATGCATCTGTTCAACGGTCGCAAGCAGTGACGAACTCCAGGATGATATCCCGATCACCTCTCCGGAACGGACTGTCGACTCGAGATATTCGGCGGCGGCGGATCCAATCGCAGCAAGCACCGCTTCTTCCGAATCGCTCGTTGCCTCCCCGATGATTACCTGCGAAAGCCCGAATCTCTGTTCAAGCGTCTCCTCAAGTTCGGCAAATGCACCGGGAGGTGTAACGACCGTCGTTCGAATGATGCCATTTTCTTCGGCTTTCTTCAGCAGACGGGAAACGGCAACCTGTGTAATACCTAACTTGCTCGCAATCTCGCTCTGAATCAGTCGTTCTTCGTGATATAACCGGGCCACCCGGGTCATAAGTCTAAGGTCTGGGAGATTGCGTAACATTTCAAAAGCTCCTAATTTCCTTTCGGCAACTGGAGAATCAAGCTTTAACATATAGCGTTCGAGGCGCGATCCTAAGCGACGGTGAGAAGTGCGGGCTAAGGAGCAACTCTCACGATCCTGCAGCCAGCGCCCGGGTGGACGCCACTGCGTTTTTCCAACGGCGCACGAGACGCGTTCGCTGCTCATTGTCCATTTCTGGTTGAAATCGGTCATGGGGCGCGACCACTCCGGCAAGCTCTTCCGTCGATGACCAGAAGCCGGCGCCGAGCCCGGCGGCAAATGCCGCTCCAAGCCCCGACAGTTCGGCCGTTTGGCTGCGATGCACCGGACGATCGACCAGATCAGCTTGAAATTGCATCAGCCAATTATTCCTGCTGGCGCCGCCATCAGTCAAAAGACTCTCGAGCCTTGTTCCAACAGCTTCCTGCATCGCATCGAAGACATCTTTGATTTGATATGCAATCGCTTCGATGGCGGCCCGCACCAGATGCTCTCTGCGAGTGCCAAATGACAATCCCACGATCGATCCGCGGGCGTTTTCATCCCAATATGGTGCACCCAAACCGGCTAATGCCGGCACGAAGTAGACGTTTCCGTTGTCGGCCAATTCTGTCGCCGATCGAACCGCAGCGTCGAGGTCATCCAGCCCGGTAAAACCGAGAGCCCAGGAGAGCCCGGAACCGGTGACCGTGATATTCCCCTCGTACGCATACTGGATTCGATCCAGCTTCCACGCGATCGTTGTGGATACGCGCATGTCACCGGTTTCCGGCGCATCGCAAAGCGTCATGAGCGAAGAACCTGTTCCATAGGTCGCCTTCACCTTCCCGGTCTCAAGAACGCCATGACCAAGCAATGCGGCATGGGAATCGCCCAGGACTCCGTATATCGGGATCGGCATTGCGCCGACTAGAGTCATGTCGCCAAACAGGTCGCTGGATCCAGTGAGCTCTGGAAGTGCAGAAGCTGGAATTCCGAAAAGGCCGAGAAGCTCCGGATCCCAACACCCTTCGCGGAGGTTCAACAGCTGGGTCCGCGACGCATTGCTGAAATCGGTTCGAAACTCTTTACCGCCGGTCAAGTTCCAGACGAGCCAGGAATCCACAGTGCCCAGGCAGAGATTTCCGTCGTCCGCCAAACTTCTGAGTTCAGGGTGGTTCTCGAGCAACCATTGGATTTTCGTGGACGGGAAGAGCGGATCGACTTGCAGACCGGTCTTGGCACGAATCATCTCCTCTGCCCCTTGCCGGCGCAAGGCCCGGCATACTGATGTGCTTCGACGGCATTGCCAGACGATGCAGGGATGCACCGCCTCGCCTGTTGTTCGGTTCCACACCACAACCGTTTCCCTTTGGTTGGAGATTCCGAGCGCCACAACCTCATGGTCGCTTCCCTGTGCCAAGCAACTCTCCAGCGCTTTGCGGGCGGCGTCCAAAATCTCAGCGGCCGACTGTTCGACCCAGCCGTCCTGTGGGAACTGGATTGCCAACGCAATGGAACTTCGAGCCAGCACGGCCGCCTGCTGATCAACGAGGATCGCTTTGACGTTGGTAGTCCCGGCGTCGAGCGCGAGAATTGTTTTCATTCGTAAGGTAACCTCCTCGCGTCGGCTGCCGGCGCAGGGACGCGCTCCCGCGCGTCCTGCGCTTCATGTCTCGACGCTTCTTTTCACTGCTTCTTCTGCACACGCGCTGTCGTGCTCTCAGAGATGAGGCTCCTTTCAATTAGCTTCCACCTTTTTCCAAGTCGGCACCTTCTTTAGACGTGCGACCCGGGATCGCGCGGGAGCGCGTCCCTACCATCGCAACGGCATCGCCTACCAAAAGGCGGCGGTCGGTTCGCCTAGCCTTGCAGAGGTCAAGTCGCGTCGGGCTACCGCTATTCCGCCAGGTTGAACGCAGAATAGTTCTTTACGTTATCGGGATTGACCAGAACGCAGTCGATTGTCTGTTTTTCCTCTTTTCCGGTCTTCCCAGTTTTAATATATTGGTCGGCCTCTTCGACCGCTAGTTCCGAGAGGTGCACGACCGGTTGAAGCACCGTCGCACGGATCTCACCTGCCTTAATCGATTCCGCTACGTCGGGACTTCCGTCAAATCCGACGACGATCACATTCCCTTTACCTGCCGCCTTCAGCGCGGCATACGCGCCGAGTGCCATCGTATCGTTACCGGAAATGACGCCCTTAATATTCGGGAACTGCTGAATAATGGTCTGCATTTTCTGGAACGCTTCAGCCTGGTTCCAGTTGGCACTCTGAGCAGCAACCTTTTTAAGCTTGGGGTATTGGCTCAACGTGTCGTTGTAGCCTTTCGATCGAATTCCGGCGTTGGTGTCCGTTTCCTTCCCAATCAGCTCAACGTAATCCCCTTCCTCCCCCATCACCTTGGCAAACTCTTCCGCTCCGAGCGTCGCACCCTGATAGTTGTTAGAAACCAATTGCGCGACAGCGGCGCCGTTCGCATTGATTTCACGATCGACGAGGAATGACGGAATGCCGGCATCCTTGGCCTTCTTCACCGCGGCAATCGACGCGTCGGCTCCCGCATTATCGAGAATGATTGCGGCCGCCTTTCGGGCGATTGCCGTGTCGAAGAGTTGATCCTGTTTTACAGGATCATCATTATGCACCAGAACAAGCGTGTCATATCCCATCGCTTTCGCCTTTGCATCCGCGGCATCGGCTTCGGCTTTGAAGAATGGATTCTCCGGGGACGGAACGATAATCGCTATCAGCTTTTTTTGCTGTGCGACGGCAGGTTGAACCATCGCTCCTGCGGTCAGCAGGAGTGCGGGAATCGTCAGGAACCTGACGATAGATTTCCAGTTCGTCGGATTATGTGTAGACATGGGAGTTGTTGATTCTATTGCTGGGGGTTGGGGTTGATTGGGGGAACGTTGTTCCCGGTCTTACTGGGAAATTTAAAGCTGTGGTCTATTTGATATATTCCGAGCGATTCGAACTCACGCGCGTTTGAGAGCCAGACGCTGCTGGAAGCGTTCCTGGAGTTGATCCAGCACGACGGCGAGAATGATTACCAGTCCGGTAATTACTTTCTTCCAGAACTCCTGGACTCCGAGCAGGACCAGGCCATTCGTGAGCACGCCGATAACGAGCGCGCCGACGATTGTTCCCCAGATTGCGCCGCGTCCTCCGGAGAGCGAGGTGCCGCCAAGGACAACAGCAGCAATTGCGTTCAACTCGTAGCTTTCGCCAACAGCCGGGTGTGCCGCGACGAGCTGCGAGGCCGTGATCAGCCCGGTCATCGCCGCGCACAGGCCGCAAATCATATAAACGCTCATTTTAATGCGGTTGACGTAGATACCGGAGAGTTCGGCAGCGCGTTCGTTGCCGCCGACAGCGTAAACCTGACGTCCAAACGGTGTCTTACCCGCAACGAACGCCGCGACCGCAGCGAATAACATCATAATCCAGATCACGATCGGGATTCCAAGCACGCTTCCGGCACCCAGTATCGGAAACCCAGTGTTCCCGAGCTCCGGATTGCCAACAAGGTTTGGAAAAGTTGCTCCATCGTTACTTAATTGGGCGGCACCGCGCGCAATGTAGAGTGTTCCGAGTGTCGCAATGAATGGAGCGACGTTGAACCGGGTAATCAGGATCCCGTTAAATGCCCCGACTAACAATCCCAGGCAAAGGCAGAGGAGAATGACCATCGGGACATTAAAATAGAGCACGACCCCCAGTGGCGGGATCTGAACGCCGCGATCGATTAACAGCCCGGAGATCATCGCCGCGAGTCCAACCGTGGAACCGACCGACAGATCGATGCCTCCTGTGAGGATCACAAATGTCATCCCCAGGGCCATAATCGCATTAATAGCGGTCTGGCCGACCAATATAATCAGGTTCTGCGCCGTAAAAAATGACGGTGTTAGAACAGAGAAGACAGCGATCAAAACAAACAACGCAATCAAGGCTCGCAATCGGAATAGGAGCACGCCAAAAGAAAGCCCGGACGTTTTGGGTCTAACTGGAGAAGCGGGAGAAGCAACAGCGGTGGACATTGGGTGATTCTTGTCTTAGACCGATTGACCGGCAGTGACAGGGTGTTCGGTTTGTCGACGCGCGCCCGCGGCCAGGACCAAGGCCTCTTCGCTAAAGGCGTCGTGAAGAAATTCGCCGGTTATTTTTCCTTTTGAGAGCACGATCACTCGATCCGGGATCGTGAACATCTCGGGCAGCTCGGATGATACAAACAAGACCGCCAGCCCTTTCCCGGCGAGCTGATTCATTATTTCGAATATCTCGGCTTTCGCGCCGACATCGATTCCGCGTGTCGGTTCATCCAGCATCAGCACTTGGGGCTCCGTCAGAAGTCCCTTGGCAATTACCACTTTCTGCTGATTGCCGCCACTCAAGGAGGTGATCGGTTGTGTTGGGCTCTGCGTCTTGATGGAAAGGCTACGAATCATCGCATTGATCTCCTCCATCTCACGCCGGTCCGAGAGCCAGAACGCAGTTATGAATCGGCTAAGATTTGCGAGAGTAATATTGTGCGCAACCGATAGCTTCTGAATCAGGCCCAGGCGCTGCCGATCCTCCGGCACTAACATCATCCCCAGGTCGATTCGTCCGCGGATCGTTTCGTTCCGCAGCTTGCGCCCATTGAGACGGACCTCTCCACTCGATTCGGGATGCTGGCCCATCAGGCATTCGAACAACTCCGTCCGGCCGGCCCCCATCAGTCCGAAAATTGCCAGAATCTCACCGCGTCGAAGCGTAAAGGAAACGTTCTCCAATGTATATCCGCCGCCCACTCGCGGCAGCTGCAGATTGTTCACTTCCAGCACCGGCCGGTCCGCTTCCTTCGCATATACGCGAGTCCGATGTCTGGGCGCGTTTACATCGCGTCCGACCATTTTCTCAATGATCCAGGGCAAGTCCACCGACCGCGCGGGCGCAGTCGCCGCGAGCTTGCCGTCACGCAATATCGTCAAGTAGTCTCCGATTCGAAGGATTTCCTCCAGTTTGTGCGAAATGTAGATGATCGCGACGCCGTGCGCTTTGAGATCCGAAATAATTCGAAACAGCGCTTCTGTTTCGGCACCCGTCAGAGCGGAGGTCGGCTCGTCCATGATCAGGATTCGGACGTTCTGGGAAAGTGCCTTCGCAATTTCGACGATCTGCTGCTGGCCCATCCGCAAATCTCTGACCAGCATCCCCGGCCTTAACGGCTGTTCGAGCCGCTTCAACAGCTCGGCAGTCACTTGTTCCTGGGTCCGGTGCAGCACGACGCCGCTCCGTGTTAACTCGCGGGCAACGAAGATGTTTTCCGAAATGCTCAGATTCGGATAGAGATTCAGTTCCTGAAAAATGATCCCGATGCCAGCCTGCGCTGCTTCACGGGTTGACTTGAATTCCACCGGCGATCCATCCAACAGCAACCGCCCCGATGTCGGCCTGTCTACGCCGGCCAGAATTTTCATCAATGTCGATTTGCCCGCTCCGTTCTCTCCGATCAGGACGTTCACGGCACCGGCGTACACAGTGAAGTCGACTGCGTCCAGCGCCACCGTTCCGGGGAATCGCTTCGTGATTTTCTCGGCGACGAGGATCGGCGCGCCACCCTGAGATGGCCCGCGAGCGCTTGAATCCCGCTGGTTCGTCGTTTTCATCAAAAGGTCATCTACAGGGCGATTTTTACCGGGGTAATCAAGATGGGTGATTTCGAGTGGGGATCGAAGGTGAATGCCCCGTAAAATGTCACCGTTTTGCCGGCCAGCGATGCGGCAGGTGCACCGGCAAATGCGGTTTTCAGCGCCCGGCTGTTCATCTCCTTCGAAACATCCGCATAGTCGAGCTGGTTCGAAAACTGGTTGAACGAAACGAGCCCGGTGGAGTCGCGGAGCGCGGTGCCGCGAACAACTGGTCCGATTTGCAACGCAACTTTTTCAGTCAATCCCGGGATTTCAATCGTCGCGGTTCCGGCCTGCGACGCCGTATTGATCTCAGTCACTTTACCGGTCCCTTTGACCATATAGTTGTAGGGATTGGTCGCCTCGCGTCTGCCGTACTTTTCACCGGCTGCGTTCGGATCGGCTCGAATCTCCGGAAGCACCTTGGCTATGTCCTGGGCTTTCTCATCGAAGACCGGGAGCAACTTGCTCGTCCAGAGCGGGTCAACAAACTTCGAGGCCGCATTTTCAACAGGCTGCGACGCCGAACCGGCTCCTTTCAGACCTGGGATCGGCCGGACAACGAACGGGGGTTTAAGCAGAAACAGAATGCAGAGCAGAACGACGGCTCCCAGAACCGTGATAAGCCGGCGATTTTTGTTTTGCATTTTAGCCGCTGCACGCGGTTGTAAATCGTTGGTCACAGAATTCATTGGGGGGAAAACTGAAGCGAGGCGCAGACTTATTTCATACGAACGGTGCCCAGAATAATCAAAGCGCAGTTACCAGCAGACAAATCCTTCGGTCTTCGTTCGCGCCTTGAAAAAACAGCCAACTGACTTTCGGCAAAGTACCTCCTATTTCGGGGACAGGACACTAGGTCGGGCAAGACCCGGCAGAGTCTTGTTAGAGACTCGACCGGAGAACAGGGCCAACAATGAATGGGAAAAAAAGAGAATCAAGAGAAAAATGTTTTTTAATCAAGAGCGTATATTTATGCGATTTCGCGACGTAGCCGCAACAGTAGCATACGCGTCTCGCGTGTATTCCTTTCTTTGCATGCAAGCATTGACGTGGAAAACAGAATACACGCGGGACGCGTATGCTACTGTGCCGGCACGGTTCAGCGTGGGCGTGCAAAGGGGTTAGGAACGAACTGCCCTCGCGAACCGATCAACGCCCGGCTTTCTGGCCTCCGGCTGCAACAATCACCCCGATGATCACAAGCCCGGTCACGACAAATCGGACACCGGCGCTCACCCCAAACGTGTTCAGCATCGTCAACAGAAGAACAAGGAAGAGCGCGCCACCCCATAATCCCGCCACATTGGCCCTGCCCCCAAGGACGGAGGTGCCGCCAATGACAACGACCGCGATCGACGCCAGGAGATATTCGTCCCCAATCTCGAGCGACGAGCCCCGGAAATAGCCGGCCAAAAGCGATCCGCAGATTCCCCCGAGCGCGCCGCTCAAAACATAGGTCGCGCACCGCACTCGTTCGACGCGGATTCCTGCCAGCCAGGCGGCGCGACTGTTCTGACCGATCGCAAGCACCGAGCGCCCATAAATTGTCCGGTGCAAGATGACTGCGACCACCGCGGTGAAAATCGCCGTTCCGATTGCCAGAAACGGGATCCCGAATATTTCAGCACTCGTGAAATCAGCGTACCCGGGCGGAGGCTTAATCTGCAGGCCGCGGCCGTAGCTGATTCCCGCAGATTGGACGATGAAGCTGGCCGAAAGAGTCGCAATGATTGGTGGAATGCGCAGCAGCCAGATCAACAGATAATTGAATAGCCCGATACAGACGCCGGACGCGAGCGCGGCTAGGAATCCGATCACTATCAACGAGTCGGAGCCGTTCATCATTTTCATCGCGACCGCACTTGCCAACCCGATGTTGGCCGGAAGCGACAGGTCGATGTTGCCGGGGCCGAGCGTGATAACAAACATTTGCGCAACGCCTGCGATCACCGAAAAGACAGCAAGCGCGAGGGCGGCGCTGATCATTCCACCGGCGCCGTAGCCGTGGGTGAATACAATCGCTGCGAGCCAAACCAAAAACGCCCCGAGATAGGACCAGATCCATGGCTTGGCAAGAATTCCGGCTGGACCGTTGAACTTCACGACTTGCCCCTGCCGGCCTGGTTAATTAGTGAACGGGCCGCCAGAACAATGATGAGAATCCCTCCCTGCGCGCCAACCTGCCAGTCGGGCGAGATCCTCATAAAATTCAGCAACGAACCGGCAAGCGTCAGCGTTAGCGCCCCAATGACGGCCCCGACTGGCGAGACGCGGCCGCCAACAAATTCGCCTCCCCCAAGGATGACGCCGGCGATCGACAGCAGAGTGTAACCCTTCCCGATGTTGGCATCCGCGGAGGTCGTCAACCCGATTAACGCCAACCCGGAGAAGACACCAAAAAGACCGGCCAGCGCAAACATGACGACCTTCGTTTTGAGCAGCGACCATCCGGCGCGCCCGATCGCATTCGGATTGCCGCCTGAACCACGCAGGATTGCTCCGTACGAAGTCCGCATTAGGCCCACCTCCACAACCGCTGCGATTACGATTGCGGCGACGATCGGAAAAGGGGCGTACGGCGTCCGCAAATTCATCAGATCATGAAGCCAGGCAGGCGGTCTTCCTCCCGGCTTCGGAAGCACGAGGATGGCCAAACCCTGCCAGACGAACAGCATGCCAAGTGTCACGACAATCGATGGAACGTTGCGCAGATAAATGACCGCGCCGATCACACCGTAAAGGAGGACGCTGCCAATAAGGACCGCAACGCCGATTAGCGGTGCATCGCGCAACCAGGTTGCCGCCACACAGCCGACGAAGCTGACGAATGTGCCGATCGACAAATCGAGGTCGTTTACAGTGATCACAAACATTTGAGCCACAGTCGCGAGCGCAACCGGAATTCCGAGGTTCAACATCAAGTTCAGGCCCAGATAACTGATCGCCCGCGGATTCAACGAGGCGATCCCGATGATGACTAAGGCTAAGGACAATCCCGGCAGAGCGGCACGAAGAAAACGGAGGGAAGGGCCGTTTCCTGATTTTCTTACAACGTTTGCAGCGGAGATGTACGTTCCGCTCACCCGGCCTCCTGAAAGGAAGATTGTATGACGCGCTCTTCACTGAGCTCGCCGCGGGTCAGATCAGCAACGATCGTATGATTGCGAAACACGTAAACGTGATCGCAATTCTTGAGTTCCTCCATTTCAGTCGTATACCAAACAAACGTTCGTCCGGTATCCGCCTCGGCCCGAATCAGATCATAGACCTCAAGCTTGGTCCCTACGTCAACGCCGCGCATCGGGTCATCCATTAGAACGATTTTCGCTTCGGAACCGAGTGCGCGCGCAAACAAGGCCTTCTGCTGATTCCCTCCGGAGAGCGACAAAATATTGTTGCGCATGTCCGGCGTGAGGATATTGACACGCCGCTGCCACCGCTCAGCAAACTTTTCTTCCAGCTCCGTTGAGATGAGTGCCCCCTTCCGAAGAGAGCGAATGGAACAAACGCCGATGTTCTCTGCGATCGTCCAAAGGGGAAAAATCCCGTCTGCCTGCCGATCTCCCGCAATCAATGCAACCGGGGCAGTTACCTGAATGCCAGGGCGGCGGCGCGTTGCACCACGAAAAAGCGACAGCAACAGCTCTGTCTGTCCGTGACCGGAAAGCCCTGCCAACCCAACAATTTCTCCCTGGTGCGCAATCAACTCAATCCCCCCGCTTTGCGTCACAGATCGGGCACGAACGCGCACCGGAGTGCTTCCGCGCGGAGAGGAACGCTTCTGCAGCTCTCGTATCTTGGTTGCTGCCGAACCTCCCATTGTGGTCACGAGTTTGTCCCGGTCAAATCTGGAGGCGCGATCTGTTGCTGCGACCGCTCCATCCCGCATCACGACGATACGGTCTGCGTACTCCAGGATTTCGCCGAGGAGGTGAGAAATCAGCACGCAGCTCGTGCCAGTGGCAACGACTCGCCTCACATGTGTCAACAATTGGGCGGCGGTATGACTGTCGAGAGAGGATGTCGGCTCGTCCAGAATGACGAGATGAAGCGGGGCCTTCGTCACAGTGAAGGCGCGCGCCACTTCTGTCATCTGCCGTTTTCCGATCGGAAGGTCGCCAACGACCGCATCCGGAGGGATGCCGTGCCCGGGAAAAATATCGTCGAGCTTTCTGCCGATCAATTCTGCAGCTCTTGCACGCCATCCCCATCCGGCGATGGAAGGATGGAGGACACGCGCATTTTCTGCGACGGTGAGATTCGGGCAGAGAGACAGTTCCTGGAACACGCACCGGATACCGAGTTTCTGTGCGAGATGCACCGAAAAACTTGGCCGCAGAGTGCCGTCTACCGTGATCCGCCCTTTGTCCGCACTCAGCGTACCGGCAAGCACATGCATCAGCGTGGATTTGCCGGCGCCGTTATGCCCGACGAGTCCGACGCACTCTCCGGAATCGACGGCAAAATCTACCCCAGTGAGCGCGCGAACGGCGCCGAAACTCTTTTCGACGCCGGTCAGACTGACGATGTTTACGGCCATCTCAGACACAACGTGCGAAGAATCAATCGAAGAACCGAAGCGATCGTGTTCAACGCTGAAATGCCGCCGGCCATCGTCACTTGTGCAAATTGGCGTCGATCGCTTTTATCGCGTCGTCCTGGGTGTATTCGTGGCTTGCCACGCCGCCGACCGGGATGCTGGGGAGCGCAGCTTCGAAATCGTCCTGCGTGAACGCAAGGTACGGGACAAGCAGATCATGAGGTATATCCTTACGGCCATCCAGGATTTGCTGTGCAACCCAGAACGCGAGCGTTGACACACCGGGCGCAATCGACGCAGACCAGGTCGTATAACCGTTCTTGGCCTTCTGTTCCTTCCACCAGGAGAGTTCGTCCTGACGATTTCCCATGATGATAATCGGCTCCTTCAGACCCGCCGCCGCGAAGGCTTGCGCCGCGCCATACCCGTCGCCCCCTTGATCAACCACGCCGACGATGTCCTTGAGCGATGGAAGAACAGTGGCGACAGCCTTTTGCGCAGTCGTCTGGTCCCAATCCCCTTCCACGCTATTTACGATTTTGAAATCCGGATGTTTGCCGACTCCCTGCACAATCCCTGAATGAATCGCATCGTCGATCGAGGTTCCTGCAAGCCCGCGGATCTCCAGCAGGTTTCCTCCTTTGGGCAACCAGGTAGCCAGATGCTCAACCTCCTGGTCGCCGTAGTCTTTAAAGTCCACCACGACCCGGTAGGCGGACGGTTCGGTCACAATGCCGTCGAACGACACCACGACGATTCCGGCATCTGTGGCCTGTTTGATGGCTCCATTCAGCGCGTCTGGAGACGAGGCATTGATGACAATCGCATTATACCCCTGAAGGATCAGATTCTGAATCTGGGCCGCCTGCGTCGGGACCTCTTTGTCGGCGGTTGTGAAAACATCCGCCGCAGCAACAATCCCGTCCGCAACCGCTTTCTTGGTCACGATATCGTAACTCTTCAACATGGCTTGGCGCCAGGAATTGCCCGCATAGTTGTTCGAAAACGCTATGCGCATGTTCTTGGTGTCCGCGTGGGCCACTCCGGTCAATGCAATGCCCGCCAGTACGGGGAGCAGAGCGGTGAGGTAGTTCGTTCTCTTCATGCCTTATCTCCGATCGATGGTTGAGCTGTTATTCACCGGCGTAACAGCCTTGGGCAGAAGCGCACAACGAGGCTCTTCCCCGCCCGGACGGTGCAAAAACAGACACCGCCTTCCGGCGTTGATAGTGCTAACTAAAACCTGAACTTCTGGGGGAAAGCCGCATCGACCTGCGCTTGTACCTGCGACCGCTGCGCCAAAGCAAAAGGCTATATCGATTGACCGGTTAATCAAACTCTTTCGGGAATTGCAGAAAAATGTCCGACTCATTAGTCTGGCGGGGATGACTTATGTTCGCACGAGCTGTTTGGCATTGCTGATCCCCCTCTGTTTTGCAGCGTGCAGTGTCACGGAGCAAACGCCCGCCGACGTTGGGCAGAAATTCGAAGAAGGAATACAGGGGAATGGCCATATTGTGCCCAACGATAAAGATCACCCGCAAACGGGTCCCGCCGACAACTCGCAGTGACGAAACCCGCAGGAGGATGATTCAGGACATCCCTCGTCGGCCTGCCACCTCCAACAGATTTCTCACTCACCGTTCTGGTCGGGCATTCAGCGCTCGCTCGCATCCAAAAACGATTCCGGGGCCTCCGCTTCGCTTCAGCCAGGCTCTTAATCTGCTCGGGCCTTCGGCGCTTTTAGACCGCCGCCATGTTGAGTTAACACTGAAAGGTGTCCCGCCTGTGTTCTGTTCATGCATCTCTTTCACACTTTGACAAAAGGACCTCGTAAAGCAGGCGAGTTCCTGTTTCAAAGTGCGGTAACCAAAGTTGATGAAACCAGAAATCCCTTACATTCTCCGCATCAGCGCCAAGGCAAACCGTGTCCGCTTTCAAGTGACATTGGAAACGGGATTGGAAATTGTGGTGCCAACCTGGTTTAGAGCGTCACGCGTGCCGGCGCTCGTCGCGAAAAACAGCCTTTGGATCGAACGGGCTCTCCAAAAGGCGAAGGCTTTCCAAGGTGCGATCGGCCCGAAGCCGATCTGGAAGATGCCAGAAGAAATTTCGTTGCCGGCAATCGACAGGACATGGAGCGTTGTCCGCCAGCGGGATGATCAGAGAACAAGGGTCGTTGTGCGCGAAACGTCAGAGACAACTCTTACATTGCAGGGGGCAACGGAAGATGCCGCTTCTTGCAAGATAGCCTTAAAAGGCTGGTTGACGCAAAAGGGGAAGGATCATCTGATCCCCTGGCTCAAACAGGTAAGCGAAAGAACCGGACTCAGTTACTCGTCGGTTTCGATCAGGCAGCAAAAGACGCGCTGGGGCAGTTGTTCGCCGCGAGGTTCAATCAGCCTCAATGCGCGACTGCTATTTCTGCCGCCCGGATTGGTAACCTACGTTCTGGTGCACGAGCTGTGTCACACCAAACAGCTGAATCATTCACGTAGATATTGGCAATTGGTCGAGTCGTATCTTCCCGACTATCGGCAATTGGAGCGCCAACTGCGCCGCTGTGGCCGAAACGTGCAAGGATGGCTGGCTGCTCCAGCCGCGGAGAGCTCGAAAATTTAGCCGCTGAGTAAGCACTGAGCGCGCGGCGCGGTTCCGAGTTCGGGGTTCGGAGTTCCGGGTTGTTTGGGAGGAGCATATATTTCCAGTCTCAGTGTGGCGTGCGAGCTTGATGTGCACCCGCTGTGGCTCTGAGCCGGCGTCCAAAGTAGCATAGGCGTCTCGCCTGTGTCCAAAGTAGCATAGGCGTCTCGCCTGTGTCGGACACCAAGGGTATCGATTGACCGGAGAGCTAACGGGTTCTCCGTCACGAAGCTCCTCGGATGAGGAAGACACAGGCGAGACGCCTATGCTACTTTGGACGCTTGGATGAAGAGCCCTTAAATGAATCAGGAGATGAGAGAGGGATTGCCCCATATGAGAAATAACATCATACACTTGCGTTAACTCAACGGGGCGGCTGAGTCACCAGAAAGCAGGCAGGGGCAGAGCTGGCGGAAGGACCAGGGAGCTCCAGGAGATGCCCGATCGAAGCGGAGCACGACGTCAAACCGCGCGCCATCCCACTTCGTCGGCATACCCTGTATGCCCTGACCATTGGCGATAGCCGGTAGGAGGGCACGAACTATCGCCTTGTGCTCCCAACCGACAAGTACCACGCCGGTTTGACCGAGAACCGCGGCGGCGAGTTGGGCCTCCTGCCCGACTGCGTAGGTAGTGTTCGGCGTCAGCCCCAAACGGGCGGCAAGTGGAGTGACCGTCTCGAACGGCCGCTGGCTCGGCTCGTCGCCGGTCGTCGCACTCGGGTCTGCAGCGTAGATGACGGATGGCGCCGGATAGTCCAGGCTGCCAACGCTCGCACCAAACAGGGCGGACCAGCTGCCAGCCCGTTGCCAACCGCGGATGACCAGAGATTTCTTGTCCGGAGATCCGTCGGCCGTCAGGCCCGGGCCCGGCCAGGACTCCCCCGGCTTCTCTGCGTGCCGTATGATAAGAATTGTGAGAGCGGACATTATTGCCTTCCTGATCTATGCGCTACTTCCCATCGTGCATGCGTTCACGCAGCGCTTCGAAGAGGCTGGAAATGCTCTGCTTATTGGCAAAATTCATAAGTATCGCAGGAATATTGCCGCCGCCGTCGGTGAAAAGCGTATAGGTCGCTCTTGTCTGTTTTCCAATCGACTCAAGCACCCACGATCCTTCGTTAATCGTCACTCGAGTAACACCGGGTCGCGGCGGAGGTCCATCGGAATTGGCAAGATCCCAACTCGAATGATAAATCGTGCCGCCATCGGCGCCTTTCAGTAACTCCTCATGCACCCGAATCGTATAATCAAGCGATCCAACCAGAGGCGGTTTCAGCACCATGTAGCAGAGTTCAGCGTCCTGCGGCAACAAACGCGATTCTCTTGTGTAAGGCATGAATTCCGAATATTTGCCGACATCAGCCAATATTGCTTTGAGCACCGAAATCGGCGCGTTGAACTCCCCAACTCCCCGTACCTCTTCGATCGATGAGTCGGGCCTATGACGAATATAAATCGCGAGCCGGAAATTCTTGCTGACTTCTTGCCATTCGTTTGCTTGCAGATTGCTTACGAAAAGGAGACTCAGAAAGAATCCAAGAAACGGCAATCGATCGAATCGCGTCATCACATGTACCCACCCGAAACATTTCATACAGATATATCTGAACACCTGAGAACTACACATTGCGCCGCCTGCGCCTGAACTTGCTTCGCCTTGGTTCACTTTTGTGCTGAGCGCGTGGTCGCAACCAAAGCGAACGCGGGTAACTTCTCAAACGAGCGATCCAATCTCGCCGCAGTTTATCTTCATATCCCATACTTTTTAACGAAAGCAATCGTTCGTTTTGAGTATGGCGAAGAGGTTAGCGTTCTCGAGCTGCTTACAGCGAAATAAGAATTTTTAAGCGAGGGCCAATGGTTCTATGAATCTCGTCGGAATATAGTTAACGCAAGATCCACGAGCCAGCATCTCGCCGGAGCGAAGGAGTAAAGAGAGGGAATTATTTTTAGTCATGCTCCAAAGCTTCGTTGGTCGATAAATTACAGAAATATATGTTTTATATACGACCTATCAGGTTGACTTTCTGGAGCCGAGTAAAGAAGTGCTCGGTCTCGCCGATGAGCCTCTCGGCCCGGAGCTTCTAGCGCACAGCGGCCGCAATTCGTTCCGTCTTTCGAAAACCAAAACTCTGACGGTCGACGGTTAGCAACTGCGGAGTCTGCGTGTAAGTCGCTTTCATTTGTACCGAGGCCCGAAACGGCATTCGACCCAGGAAGCCCTCAAACGTTTCAGGATTGCATGCGGAGAGCTGGAGGCGCGAAGATCGAGCACCCACTTCCCGCTAAAATCGGCCGCACCGAAAGCGGGACAAACCAGGAACAGCAAGGTAGCCACGGAAGCTAGCGCCAAGCGCATTCGGCCCGACTAAGCTACCGGAAACTTCTGGTTCCTTCAACCGCTCCTGGAGTTTCGCGGAAAACCCCAACTTCCATCTTGGAAAGCGTTTCAACGCCAAAGCGCTTGAATACGGAACACCAACTGTCGAATATCTATGGACAGCTGTTACCACCAGCCAGGCAATTTGTACCAGCACTCATGACGGTTGGCCGAAATCTAATAACGCAACAGAGTTTATGTGAACATCATATGCGAAGCTGGCGGAGGGAGTGGGATTCGAACCCACGGATCCTTGCGGATCTCCGGTTTTCAAGACCGGTGCAATAAACCGCTCTACCATCCCTCCAATCCTTTACTGGACTTGATTCTCTTCCGGTTTCATCCTGGCAACGCTCGGCAACACTTTCAGTGTTGCCAAACGTTGCCAGTTTTGGACTAGAATGCGAACCATGACTGCATGGGAACACCTCAATTGCGCATTCTTCCGTACACCGGCGAACGGGCCTACCAGTATTATATCGATGGGCTGAAAGTCAATGGGAAGAGGCAACGACTCTTTTTCAGAGACCCAAAGTCCGCGAACGCGAGCTCGTCGAAAAGAACCCGGTAACCTCGGTTGACAAGGCATCCTGCCAAAGCAAAAAGAAGCGACAAAAAGAAGAACAATATGGAACCCAAAGAAGATGCCATCGTCGACATTCCCAAGGACCGCATGAGATTTTTTGGCGGCGCAGGCAAAATGCTGTTGCCTGGTCCAGCCACCGTAGCAGCCCTGATAGAGAAAGTCCCGGCGCGCAAACTCATCACGACCAATCTCCTTTGCCAGAAACTTACCCAGCAATTCGAAGTCCGGGGGACGTGCCCCGTTACGACCCAAAAAGCCCTTCAGGCGGTTGCCCATGACCCCAGCAACGAAGTTGCTTATTGGCGGGTTATCAAAGCGAACGGAGGACTCCTCACTCGGTTTCCCGGCGGCGCAGAGGATCAAGCGGAACGCCTAAGAAAAGAGGGCTTCACGCTGGATAGGAAAGGGAAAGTACCGAAGGTAAAAAACTTCCGAGAAAGCCTCGTTCGCCTTGATTGACAACCAGCGATCGAACTTGGATCAAACGCTCAACGATCCCCGGACTTTGTCCGGGGTGGTCCGCCCAGAACGAATCAAGCGGCGGAGGCCAGCGAAGTCTGCCCGAGGCCCGCTCAACTCTCAACTAACGAGGCGGCGCGTAGAGCGATCGGTTAGAGCTTGCGATCATTTGCTGAGGAACTCCCATACCCTCCCGAGGTCCGCGCCGCTGAGGTCGACATCCAAAGCTGAAGATGCTAAGAAAGATGAATCGCTTGCACCCGTTGCAATCGGCGCTCGCCGCATAGGGCTCCGAATTTAGGGATAGATCCCGAATAATGCTTTAAACTTCGAGTTGAGGATCGTATGCAAGAGTAATGCCGAAGGCGAAGCGCAGGCCAAAATTTCGAGGAATTCGGCGGGCATCTCTGGACAATCTCCAGCACAAACAGAAGCTTACCCAATCAGACGAGGAAAAATCTTTCAATAAGTCCCAATCTTTCCATGATGCTCAGCTCTTGATGCATTACGCAGGTGCCCACGGCGTCGACGTCGACTCGAAGATCCTGAGCGGAGTAGCGCACGCTTGCGAACTCTTCAGAACCGGTAAATTGTCCGGCGAAGATGAGGCAAGATTCATTGTAGATTACACGGCTTTGGCCAAGGCCGTATATCCGGTGACCGCACGTAGCGTTAAATCTTGCATCTTCGAAGAGAAATCTCAGAACTTTTTGCTGCAGACGCGTGTGCAGACAGCGGCTGATCGAACTCTTAAAACCTACCGCTTTTATGGTTTTCTTGCTCTTTTTATCCTTGTGGCGATCCAGTCTTATTGGGTAGTCGGCGGCTTTTTGCTAGCAAATCTGATCAGGGAAGCAGTTCTGAGCGGAAAGCCCCTGAGAATTCGAGCAACGAAACCGAAATTTCCGTTGCCGAACGAGTCCGTCTTGAACGGCAGGATATAATTAGAGCGAAAAATAATAGTATCGTTCGCCTCGTAGATATATGGGCCGCGCCATCTGTCAAGATCGCTAGATTCTTTGAGAGGAATTTTCGAGTCAAGATCCCTGAGAATGAGCGCGAGGCTCAGTCATGGACATCTGGCGCCGTCGCAAAGGAGGTACTAAACGTCCTACAGACATATGTTTTGCCGCCCTTGTACGGATGGTTGGGCGCGATCGCTTACGTCTTGCGGCGCCTTATTTCCGAAATTGCTGCGCGAACATACGACGAGGACAATAATATTTCCTACACTATGCGCATCTACTTGGGAATTCTAGCTGGCTTGGCGGTAGGCTGGTTTTTCAGTTCGACAGCGCTGCCAGGTCCGGACGTCTTGAGAGTATTGTCGCCCCTCGCTTTGGCCTTTTTAGCCGGCTACAGCGTCGAATTATTGTTCTCGGCGATCGATAAGCTTTTGGAGG
Source organism: uncultured Verrucomicrobiae bacterium (assembly GCA_963750185.1). Taxonomy (GTDB): domain Bacteria; phylum Verrucomicrobiota; class Verrucomicrobiia; order Chthoniobacterales; family JAFAMB01; genus JAFAMB01. The sequence continues at coordinate 404,461 of CAVVPV010000014.1, read as the reverse complement.
CGTTTTCAAGGTCAGATGGATCGAAACCCTCAAAGGCGTAATCCTGGCTTTCGGGCGACCAGCATCCCATCCCGCGCGAACAAGTTGAGAAAACTTGCCCGAGTTATTCAAATACCGCGCCGCCGGATCGTCGGGGTGCCAGCCCCACAAGGAAAAACGCTATCGCTAGTGGCAAGCTGGTCGACCAGTTTGGCGACGTAATGCGGATGAACGGGCTTTTGCCGGGTGGTACCCTGAGTCAGTTCCCCGAAAATTGACAACCATTTGGTCAAGAGAGCGTGCGACCTGTCTCCGGCTGGGTTTTTTATCTCTTTCGCGCCGACAATCCGTTGACAGCTTATTGACAGATAGACGATCAAAGCGGTGCGTTTTGTCAGCGTGGGAGCTTGTTCAAGCTTTGCAAAGATCCAAATCGCGGATTGCAGCTGAAGTGCAGCCGCATCTGTGGGCGCGTGCCAAGCGAAAATAGTTCGCGACATGGGAATAGAGCATTAGACTGTCGTCGTCAAAGGGCCATCTATGCGACCTTAGCCCACACCTTTTATGACTGGTAAAAAGGAGACGCTTTAGCGCAGCTTTTTAGGCGCAATCGCCACACTCACTATGAGCAACCGACAGACGAAGATGGGCAAGCTGGTAGCCGAGACCCCCGGTAAATGCAACCGGAAAGAAAGGCTTACTATGAAGACAGAAGGAATCCCTAACCCAAATCAAGAAGATAGCCCGAACGAGCACAAACCCACACTGAAAGAGAAAGCCGTTTTTCAATTAAGCTAGCGTAATGGCTTGACTCATCCTTCTTCGCTGCTAGCATTACTCCCCCTATGTCTGACCGTCCAGCATCCGCAGACAATCGACACCTGCACCTGCCATATAGGATTTCGTTGCATAGTCTGGCCGATTGATCACTTCCCTGCCGGGCGAGCCGATTGATACAACCCGTACCCCCAACACGAAAGCATAATCAAACGATGGACAGCGAAGATAAGAAACATCGTTCGCATCTCCCAATTGCCAGTCGCGAGCGAACCGGGCTGGTAACGTATGACGCGAAGGATCCGGACACCAAATTCCCGCCGATCGAGCAGTTGCGCCCGCCCAAGGGCGCGCCCAACGTGGTGGTTATCCTCCTCGATGACGCCGGCTTTGGCTCCTCGAGCGCCTTTGGCGGCCCGTGCCAGACGCCGAACGCTGAAAGGCTGGCGGCGGGGGGACTGAGGTACAGCCGCTTCCACGATACCGCCCTCTGCTCGCCGACGCGGCAGGCGCTGCTGACAGGGCGCAACCACCACTCCGCGGGCATGGGCGGCATCACTGAGATTGCCACCGGCGCGCCGGGCTACAGCTCCGTATTGCCCAATACCATCTCACCGCTCGCCCGGACCCTGAAGCTCAACGGCTATTCGACCGCACAGTTCGGCAAATGTCACGAAGTGCCGGTATGGGAGACGAGCCCGGTCGGACCATTCGACGCATGGCCCACGGGTGGCGGTGGTTTCGAGTATTTCTACGGCTTCATCGGCGGTGAGGCAAACCAATGGTACCCGACGCTCTACGAGGGCACCACGCCGGTCGAACCGAAAAAGACGCCAGAAGAGGGCTATCACTTCATGGAGGACATGACCGATAAGGCGATAGCCTGGATCGCGCAGCAGAAGGCACTGGCACCCGACAAACCATTCTTCGCGTACTTCGCACCCGGCGCGACCCACGCGCCTCACCATGTGCCCAAGGACTGGGCCGATAAATACAAGGGCAAATTTGACCAGGGCTGGGACAAGCTGCGCGAAGAGACGATCGCCCGGCAGAAGACGCTGGGTGTGATCCCGGCGGACTGCCAGCTCACCGCCCGCCACGAGGAAATTCCGGCGTGGGAGGACATGCCGGAGGCGTTGAAGCCCATTCTGCGCCGCCAGATGGAGGTTTACGCAGGGTTCCTGGAATACACCGACCATCACGTCGGACGGCTGATCGATATCTTGAAGAACCTCAATATCCTCGACGATACCCTTATTTACTACATCATCGGCGACAACGGCGCCTCGGCCGAGGGTACGTTGAACGGCGCGTACAACGAAATGGCCAACTTCAACGGCCTAGCCGCCCTGGAGACCCCGGAATTCCTTATGGAGCGATACGAAAAGCTCGGCGGGCCGGAGTCGTACAACCACTACGCCGTGGGCTGGGCGCATGCCATGAACACCCCTTATCAGTGGACCAAGCAGGTCGCCTCCCACTGGGGCGGAACCCGCAATGGCAGCATCGTACACTGGCCCAACCGCATTAAGGCAAAAGGCGAGGTCCGTTCGCAGTTCCACCACGTTATCGACGTGGCACCGACGATCCTTGAGGCGGCGGGACTGCCCGAGCCGATCTCGGTCAACGGCGTACACCAGCGGCCCATCGAGGGGGTGAGCATGCTCTACTCGTTCAACGACGCAAATGCTGCGGAGCGGCACGAGACGCAGTACTTCGAAATGTTCGGCAACCGCGGTATATACCACAAGGGTTGGACTGCGGTGACGAAGCACGGTACGCCCTGGGTGCTTGTCGGCCGGAAGACGGTACCCCTAGACGAAGACGTCTGGGAACTCTACGACACCAGCAAGGACTGGAGCCAGGCTAACAACCTGGCCAAGCAAATGCCTGAAAAGCTCCGCGAGTTGCAGCGACTCTGGTTGATCGAGGCAACGCGCTACAATGTGTTGCCCATCGACGACCGGGTTATCGAGAAGATGAATCCGGACACCGCCGGCCGGCCCGTCCTGATTAGAGGGAAGACGCAACTGCTGTTCGGCGGCATGGGACGCCTGTCCGAGAACTGCGTACTGAACATCAAAAACAAATCCCACTCCGTCACCGCCGAGATCGAGGTCCCAGAGTCAGGCGCCGAGGGGGTGATCGTCGCCCAGGGCGCGAACATCGGCGGCTGGAGCCTTTACGCGAAAAACGGCAAGCTCAAATACTGCTATAATGTGGCGGGAGTGCACCACTTCTTCGTCGAAGCGACGGAGGTGCTGCCGGCAGGCGAGCACCAGGTGCGAATGGAGTTCGCCTATGCTGGCGGCGGTCTTGGCAAGGGCGGCGCGGTGACGCTCTATGTTGATGGCAAGAAGATCGGCGAGGGGTCCGTTCCCATGACGCAGGCGATGATCTTCTCCGCCGACGACGGCTGCGATGTCGGGGAGGACAGCGGCGCCCCGGTCTCCCCTGACTACGGCTCGCGAGGGAATGCATTCAACGGAAAAGTCAAGGGGGTGCAGCTCGCCATAGGCGAAGCGGCCGAGAGCTTCGATCACCTCGTCTCGAAGGAGGAAGCTATCCGCATCGCTATGGCGCGCCAGTAATCGAATTAAGGACACCACGCTTACGCAGAAGAAGCAGTAAAAAAGAAGCCTCTAGACATGCAGCGCCGGACGCGCAGAAGCGCGTCCCTACCTGCGCCGGCAGCCCGGTGGTTCGGTCCTATTATTTCTGCCGTTGCCTCGCCAACGATTTAACCCTAACCATAAGCAACGGTTTTTCTGTTAGCCCTTTCTCGGAACTCTTCTTGGACAGGGGTGTTCCTTCACGAATAAAACAAACCACAGGAATGTTTAGGGTTAAGGTTGAGATGTGACCCTAAAGACTTCGGATCTGAAACCACAACCACGCTTATGCAGAAGAAGCAGCAAAAAAGAGGCCTCTAGACATGCAGCGCCGGACGCGCAGAAGCGCGTCCCTACCTGCGCCGGCAACCTAGTGGTTCGGTCCTATTGTTTCTGCCGTTGCCTTGCCAAAGATAGCCGTTCTGCTTCGGCATGAACGGCGGCCCAGTCGCACGAAATCACCCCGAGAAAGTCTGCAACTTCCTTTTCTATCGCACCAGAATGTGCATAAGTTGTCGAAGTATATGGAGGACGGATCTCCTGACCTGCAACTGAATAAAATCCCCTTTCGGGAACTCACCCTTGGAAAGGCAAGAGGCAATATCCGCTGGCTCTGGTTTATCTTCTCGGTTTGCCTTTTGACGGGCCACTGGAAAGCCTCCGGGCAATCCCAATACCAAAGTAGTACTGACTTTGCTAAGTTTGCCGTAAAGCTACGCGAAAGCGGACTTCTCACCTTTGAGTCAAAATCAGGGAACACGGTCGGATTTACTATGGCCAGTCGAGGTTTGGCGTTCAGCGGCGGGCTAGGGAGGGGCCCATGGAAAATAGGCATCGTGACCACGATCTTTTGGATCGGAGAGCGTCCGACCACTAATAATCCGGTGTCGAACGATAGTAGTTCCTGGGATCCGAACTGGTTCTCTAATTACGGCGGTTACGACGACCCAAATTCCAAATCTCGCAAGGATTTTATCCCCATGAGTTTTCTGCCGCGGCAGAATCCGTTTTACGTCGCTCTCCCTTACAACGATGTCGAGGGCGGACATACCAAACAGGAAGCTAAAGATGTGATTCCTTGGTTTAAGGATGCTTTTGAGCGTGACGGTCAATCCGTTCTCAAAGGACACTGGCTCGCGATCCGTCGCGGCAGCAGAGTTTGTTATGCGCAGTGGGAAGATTGCGGCCCTTTCTGCACGGATCACTGGCAATATGTGTTTGGCAATGAACGTCCAAAGCCAAATCTTAACCAGGACGCCGGGCTTGATGTCTCCCCGGCGGTTCGGGATTACCTTGGTCTTTCCGACATTGATGTCTGCGACTGGAAGTTTGTCGAAGTCCGCGAAGTACCGCCAGGTCCCTGGGCAATGTATGGAGACAAAGAGCTCAACACGGATCCACAGAGGAGCCGCTAGCAGGTAATTGCCGAGGGCGGCCGAGTGGGCGATAAAGGAGTTAACCCCTCCTGATCATTTAAGGGCTCTTCATCCAAGCGTCTAAAACTAAAGGAGAAGGGTGAACGTTCCCGGCGTCCAAAGTAGCATAGGCGTCTCGCCTGTGTCTTCCTCATCCGAGGAGCTTCGTGACGGAGAACCCTACCTCTCCGGTCAATTGATACCCTTGGTGTCCGACACAGGCGTATTTTTGGTTTTCCCGTGTCGGTAGGTTTCCTGGCTAAATTTTCGCGCTAGAAATCCGTAACTGGGTGTATGCCCCGGACACGAGCAGAATTCCCAATCCCGGAAACTTCCTTATGGCGGCGGACGGACGAAGTCGGTCGAGTCGCGACAAGCAATGCTGAAGGCGACGTCGACGCAGATTTCCCGGAGGCGATTCTTCAGGAGGAAAGACGAAAACTGAACAACATCGCCCGCAGGTATGCGCCAAAGATATTGTCCAAAGCGTTTGAACAACTGTCTCCGCAAGACAGTAACGACGAGGAAAAAGTCAGGACCGCAATGAGGATGGCAATGAATCGTTTTCTGAGGGAAGTCGAAGCAGGGAAATTCAACGACTGGCAGTAGAACGCTGGAAAGAAAATGAAAACTCCCAGTTTGTTAACAATCTTGGTGAGCATCGCGCTTACGCTCCAGGCGGTCGCGGCTGGGTGAGTTTCAAGGAGGCGCGCTGCAGGACCTTAATCACTGCGGCTTAAGTTCGCGCCATTCTGATTCCTCGTAACGGCCCTAGAAAAGCGGGTCGTGGGCGAGGATTTTTTGGATGAAGATCAAGTCTTCGCGATCCGTTTTCTTGACGGCGTCGCCGTTCTGATTAGCCCGGAGATCGCATGACGTTTCGGCGTCATGCAATCTCCGGGCTATTGTCACAGAATTTTTACATATTCAAGACAGACAAGAAGCTGCTCTGTGGGCGACAAGTCAATTAACGAAAGGACGAAGGATATATGCTGCCCCCATCACGTCTGTTCTTGATTAGTCTGCTTACTTCGACCGCCATGCTGGTTCTTCTCGGCGGAAACGCCGTTGCTGGGGAGGATCCTGAAACTAATAGCGCCCCGTCCGAATTCGTGACAAGTGGGCAAACGATCACACCCACAGCGGCACCGGGCTCGATTTTGCAGTACTTGAACCCGCACCTCTCACAGTTTCCGAACTATGTCGCCAGCGGCGGAATCGGCTTAGCCAAAAGTCCCGATGGCAAGACTTTACTCGTCTTGACCGCCGGGTACAATAATCTCGACGACAGTACGGGAACTCTGGTTGCGGCCGCATCGCAGCAGTATGTATTTGTCTACGATATCAGCGGCGGCACGCCAGCGGAGAAGCAAGTGCTCACGCTGCCCAACACCTATGTTGGGATCGCATTCAGTCCGAACGGCCAATCCTTTTACGTGGGCGGAGGAGTGAACGACAATATTCATATTTTCGCGATCCAGACCAACGGCCAATGGGCAGAAACCGGAACACCGATATCGCTCGGCCATAGTCATGGCGTAGGCCTGGTTTCAGATGGACTTGCGGCTACCGCCGGCCAGGATCCACCGGTGACAGGCGGGATCGCTGTAACGCCTGATGGAACGGAACTGCTCGTGACGAACTTCTACAATGACTCGGTTTCGCTCGTCAATCTGCTCACCGGCAAGGTGCAGGCGGAATTGGATCTGCGACCTGGAAAAATCAACCCGGCCCAAACCGGTGTCCCCGGAGGAGAGTACCCTTTCTGGGTCGTAATCAAGGGGAGCGATCTCGCATACATCTCTTCCATTCGAGATCGGGAAGTTGATGTCGTGCGCATCGATGGCGGCCAACTAGTGCTTCTGAGTCGGATTAAGGTTAATGGCAATCCGAACAAAATGATCTTGGATCCGCAGCAAGACAGGCTGTTCGTGGCCGAAGATAATAGCGATCAGGTCGACGTGATCGATACCGGTGCCAATCAGATCATCGACTCCATTCAAACCGCCGGTCCCAGAGGGGTGATCCGTGATCTGAACATCTATCACGGCGTGATCCCGAATAGTTTAGCTCTCTCCCCGGACGGCCAATATTTATATGTAACCAACGGCGGCACAAACTCGGTCGCTATCGTTCGCCTGGGACGGGAACATGCTAAAGTCGCCGATCTGATTCCGACCGGCTACTATCCGAATGCTGTCGAGATAAGCAACGATGGCCATATGCTCTACGTTGTAAACGGCAAGAGCCCAACCGGACCGGACCCGGACTACTTTCCCAAAGGATCGACTGCGGAAAACGCGAGCAACCAGTATATCGAAAAACTGGAAAAATCATCGTTGCTGAGCTTTCCGGCGCCCGAAAATCGAACGCTCGGAAATCTCACCCGGACGGTGGCTGCGAACAACGGGTTTGCATCGATCTGTTCAGACAAGGATACCTGGCTCATTCATGAGCTGCGCTGTCGCATCCAGCACGTCATTTACGTGATCAAAGAAAACCGAACCTATGATCAGGTTTTGGGTGACTTGGATCGAGGCAACGGCGATCCGGCCATCACAGAGTTTGGAACCGCGATCACACCAAGCCAGCACAAGCTGGCCAGTTATTTCGTTGACCTGGATAATTTTTATGATTCCGGGGACGTGAGTGCGAACGGCTGGCCTTGGAGTACATCGGGCCGCGAAAGCGATTTTGGAACAAAGTCGGTCCCTTTAAACTACGGTTCGAGCCCTATTAGCGGAGGTCGCGGTACCGACTACGAATATGAGGGTACCAATCGGGAGATTAATATCGGATTGGCAACGTTGGCCCAGCGGCTGGCTGCCGACCCCGCCACACCGCTTGATCCCGATATTTTGCCGGGCACCGGCAACGTAGCTGCGCCGGACGGCCCGGGAACGTCCGCGCCCCAAGACGGGTACATATGGGACGCTGCGCTGCGCGCTGGGTTATCGGTGCGGGATTACGGCGTGTTCTGTGATCTTACTCGTTACTCAGCACCGGCCAACACACCCCTAAGCATTCCGGAAGACACTAATCCGTATCAAACTGGCACCCAAGTGGCATATGTAACCGAGCCAGAGCTTCAGACCCGTTTTGATCCATACTTTCGAGGCTTTGACAATTCTTTTCCTGACTACTACCGGGAAGTCGAATGGGAACGAGAGTTCGATAGCTACGACCAGAACGGCCAGCTCCCCAGCCTGGAGCTCGTGCGGATCATGCACGATCACACCGGCAATTTTACGACCGCGATCGATGGCGTAAATACGATTGAGCTTCAGCAAGCCGACAATGATTATGCGCTCGGCCGGCTGGTCGACCGAGTCGCTCACAGCCGGTACAAATACAACACGCTTATCATTGCGCTCGAAGATGACGCACAGGATGGAGCAGACCATGTGGATGCTCATCGGTCCATCGCTTTTGTCGCAGGCCCGTACATCAAACATGGCGCCGTCGTTTCCAACCGGTATACGACTGTGAACGTCTTACGGACAATTGAAGATGTTCTCGGCACCGATCATGTGGATATCCATACTGCGACTCAGCAACCGATGTTGGCCATTTTTGATCTGAACCAACGGGAATGGGACTACAAGGCGGTGGCCTCTGCGTATCTTGCCAATACGCAATTGCCAATTGCAGCCTCAGCCTACGCTGCTCACAAATCGGTTCCGTGTTCGACCCACGATGCGGCCTATTGGGCGGAAATGACGAAGGAGTTTGACTTCAGCGTTGAGGATCATCTCGGCGACGTCGCCAAGTTTAATCGGATCGTTTGGGAAGGGCTAAAAGGCGCGCTACCCTATCCAGTCCAGCGGACGGGTGCGAATCTTCGGCGAAATCGGCGAATACTGTTGCTCAACGCGAAGTTAGTAGAACGTGCCACAGCCGAGAATTCCGGCGCCGCGAGCAACTAGTGTCCTGTCCTCGAAATAAGAGGTACTTTGTTGCGATCAAAATGGGTCGCCGGCAAGGCGGCGTAGGCGAAGCGTCCCCGCTTTGCTTCTTCCCGAGAGTGCAAAGCGAGGACGCTTCGCCTACATCGCATGGCCGTCGGCCCAGCGCGATCCGCAGGCGCCACTAAATCGGAAAGCGCCTCAGCTCCGAAAGCGCATGAAGTGGGCTAAAATTTCTTTTCCAGTTCGAAGTAGAAGTATCTTCCGAGCGGGTTTGCGGTCTGTGGATCGTACCCGACGAAGGTATCGGCAAATGGCGGAGGAGTGTCAAAAACATTGTTGATACCGAAAGTTACCTTCGATCCCGCCAACCATTGTTTGATGCCGCGATTAGACACTTCTGGTTTCAGAGAAATAGCGGCTTCGCCTACTAACTTTTTCCCGTCCTTTCCGTAGCCTGGCCAGGGCGTCTGCGGGCCGATTTCCGCAGATGTACCCAACTCGTAAGAAATCTGCCAATCGAGCGTAGTGAAACTTCCAATCCGATGAACAGCCCCATTCGGCTGGACAGCGGCGTCCGGTAGCGTTCCTTTAAAGTTGTCCAATACGTCGTGTTCGGAATCGATGTAGTTCAGCGTAAAACCTGTCCTGAAGATATCTGTTCTAAACAGCGTCTTCGTGTAAAAAATGCTGGCAGTTGATTTAAAATCCGGCAGCGTAAAGCTGTCGTCCTCGGCCAGCACCGGACTAGGCTGGAGCTGGATCGTGCCAAAACCAGAAATGACGGCGCTCTTCTTGTTAATGTTTTGCACCGAATAGTTGTAAATATAGGTGCAATCCACATCTAGATCGATCTTACCCCAACCGTACTCTTTAGTCTGGTAGCTTCCTCCGAAGCTGAACCCATCGACCAACACCTCTCCGAGGTTAACGAATGGATCGTCGACATACTTGATCGTGCCGTCCGGTTCTCGCACGATCAGTTCCGGAAAATCGCTTTCTTGATTCAGCAGTTGCTGGGCATTCAGCACACTGATATCGTTCCCCTTCTGTACCTGGAACCAGTCAACATAGGCATTAAAGCCGTTTGCCCATCCCCACCAGCTATGTTCAGGATCGCTGGATCCAGGCGACCAGACAGCGCCGGCGTAATAGCCATAAGACGTTTCGGCCTTCAAATGAGCATTGCCTGAAGTCCGCACTTCGTAGCTCTGTTCTCCGAGAGAGGGATTCTTTGGATCAACGAGGTCCTCAAACGCAAAGGAAGTGCCACTGTACAACTCAGTGAGCGCAGGAGCACGATAACCTTCCGAATATGTAGCGCGTAACGTCAGATCGTTGAATGGCCTGTAGAGCACCGCGAATTTTGGTTTCGCCGCCGAACCGAAGTCGCTGTAGTCGTCGTCGCGCTCGGAAATAATCACCTGTAACGCGCGAACCCCTGGCCATGACCACTTTTCTCCTAGAATTGGCACTCCAACTTCGTAGTATGCGCTTTTTTCGTAGCGCTTCCCAACCCCGTTGATAGCGGCTCCCAGGCCTACCACGTCGAAGGTCGCAGTATAGTGATCGACTTCGGAAACATAGTCGTCGCTCTGGTATTCCAGACCCAGTCCTATTGTAATTGGACCCCCGGGCAGATCGATAACTTCGCCACCGCCGCGAAGCGCCCAAATCAAAAGGCTGCTTCTTACATCTTGAAACTGCGTAATCCGGATCCCATTCGCCAGTCCTCCGTTCGGATTGCTCACTACGCCTTGGTCGACAAATGGGTTGTAGTACTGGCCGACATACCCCGGCAAGGTTCCGGCGAGGGCGGCGTTCAGCTTGGAAACGGAGACTTCGTTGTATGAGTTTGCGTCTCCGTCACTTTCCGCGTAAAGAAAACTGAAATCGAATGACCAGTTCTTTGGCAGAAACAAAGTCGCGCCAGTCACCGTCCGATATGTTTTAATCACGGCGTCCTGGGTTTGCGCGCCGACCTCGGAAAGGGTCTGCCCAAGGGGCTGGAGCGGTATGCCAAAGGGATTGTAAGGATTGTTGGCCGGTATCGTAATGGGATCTGCTTGAGTCGGCTGTGAAGCGTAAGTCTGGTTTATTTCTTCGTTTCGTTGATACGAAAATTGTTCGTACAGCTTTAACCAATCCGTTGGTTCGTAGTTGACTTTAAAGTAAGAACCGTAGCGCTGTTCACGGGGAATCAACTCAGTATTCTTCACCGTAAGCAACGAGTTCGAAGGACCATTGATAATAAAGTCGTTCTGCGTGATCTGCGGCCCTCGGGTTCCTGGAATCACCGTATAGGTATTGCCAGCCGCATCCCCAAAATAGCCGGCGGTGCTGTTGGTCTGCGCTTGATCGTAATACGAGCCAAATTGCGAATGCTGCAAATCGGTACTGTATACACGATCTTGACTTAGAACGGGGCTTTGGTCGTAATAGTCGAAAGTCGCGAGGAGACTGAATTTCGAATTCTCGCCGAGTTTTTCGCTCAATCCGGTCACAGCCGATACATGATAGACTTGGTAGTCACCTCGACTGCTGCTTCCAAAATAAAACTTCAGGTCGGCGCCCTCGTACTCATCTTTCAGGAGGATGTTCACAACTCCCGCTATGGCGTCGGAGCCGTAGATCGCGCTCGCTCCGTCCTTTAAATATTCAATTCGATCCACCGCCGCGAGGGGGATCGAATTGAGATCAACAAAACCCTCCGTCCCAAACTGCGCGAAAGGGTAAGTCACTTGTCGACGACCATCGATCAATACGAGGGTGGCGTTGGCGCCAAGCCCAAGAAGATTCACCGCCGATCCCCCCTCCGCTGTGCTCTGTCCAGCATTGAACGCCGGCGTGAAGCCGGCAAAGTTTTCCGATAGCCTCAACAAGACATCGGCCACCGTCTGATCGCCTTGTCTGGTGATAAAATTCTGATCCAACGTTGTCACCGGCTGCGGCCCGTCACCCACTCGCGGCACCACGTACCCCGTGACAGTGATACCCTTGAGCTCTGTTTCGGCGTTTTGCTCGGCCGGGGAGCTGGGTTGATTCAAAGGCGCGGTCGAAACGGCCTCGACCTGAGCTAGGGCCATATTGCCGCCGGAAAAGAGCAACAGCATGACAAGGACCTTGAGCGGATCCGAGACCCATCCTGACTTTTTAGAAATCTTCAAAAGGCCCCGGAACTTCATGCCCGCTGATCGTGGCAGCCCGCATTGGATCTTCCAGGCAAAGAATGTGACAAAAGTGTCACTTTTAGTCGGGAGTCCGGAGTTCAGGAGCCAAATACCGGTGAATGGGCTGGCAGCCGAGCCGAATTCTCGCCTCTGAGAGAACAAGGCCAGGTCAGGTTGAAACACATTGATTCCTGATCTTCACCGGACAAGTCAAGGTCGCGGAGCCGCGCACGACTTCGTCAAGATATTGTTACAATCGTCGCGTTGTCTTCCGGCGCGCGGTCTGCATTAGCTCACCGGGAAACTTCCCTCCACATGGAATCGCTAACACGAGGCGTCAGCGAGAGGTGCGGATCACAACTCACTGACGGGTCGGTTCGAGACATGAAGACAGGAAAAATGAAAGCAAGAATCAAATGAAAGTGGAATCAGATATCAATTGGTCAAACAACAGACACAGCGGATTCGGATTCTCCCGTCCGCGACAAAAAAAAATCCTGTGTACAACTGCGATGCTTGGCGCTGCCGTTGCCGGCGTTCTGCTGGCAGGATCAGCAGCGGCCGGAGATCGCGATGGCCGCGATGACCACAGCAAGGTCGATCACGTGCTGTTAATATCGGTCGACGGGTTGCATCAGTCGGACCTGGCTTGGTACGTCCAAACCCACCCCGGGTCGACATTGGCAATGCTCATGGCACGCGGCATCGACTACTCGAATGCGAGCACGCCATTCCCGTCGGACTCGTTTCCTGGGATGGTTGGCCAGGTGACGGGAGGCAACCCTGCCACGACCGGCGTTTACTATGACGACACCTGGAACCATGCTGTGTTCCCGCCCGGGACTACGAACTGCGGCGGCGCAGCGCCGGGAACGGAAGTCACCTATTTCGAGGCGCTCGACAAGAACCAAGGTGCTCTCGACGCCGGTCAGGGCATTGTGCCGGCCGCAGGCAACCCTGATCCGTGGGCGAATATTCTGAAAATGACCAGTAACCCCGTGAACGTGATCGATCCGTTAAAACTGCCCGTCGATCCCTCGACATGCATGCCGATCTACCCCAACGAATATCTGCATGTGAACACGATTTTCCAAGTGGCGCATCGGCACCATCTGCTGACTGCGTGGTCCGACAAGCACCCAGCCTACCTGATCCTCTCCGGCCCGTCCGAGGATGGGGAAGGGGTCGATGATTTCTTTACTCCTGAGATTAACAGCAGCGCCAACCCGGCTGCTCCGACGGACCCGAGCCAGCCGGATTGGACGACGGACAACCTTTTTACCCAGCAGTACGACGGCTATAAGGTTCAGGCCGTCATCAACTGGATTAATGGCCTCCGCCATGACGGCTCCGGTCACCCGGGCACGCCCACGATCTTTGGTATGAACTTTCAGACCGTCTCGACAGCCCAGAAGCTGCCGACTTCCAGGACGGAGGGTGACCTCTCGGGAACCGCAGCAGGCGGCTACCTCGCCGATGGCGCGACTCCCGGCTTGGTCCTGACTAAAACGACCGGTCCGCTGCCGCTACCAGTTATGCGAAGCAGTTCCTCATGAGCTATAGCGATTCATCGGCAAGCATTGACGGCAAACCGGTTACTTCTGCCGGTCTTTATCAGGTGTATACGGGCGCCGATGCGGCGCGCCTCATTGGCGTCGATCCGAAGGATCCCCGGGTGCCCGATGTTATCGGAATCGCGCAGTACGGAGTTGTCTATACCAGCAAAAAGGCCAAGATCGCTGAGCACGGTGGTGATCACCTTGAGGATCGGAACGTTCCCATCCTCGTGACATGGCGTGGCGCACCGGGCGGCACGGCTGTAACGGCGCCAGTCGAGACCACGCAGATAGCCCCAAGCATCCTGGTGTTGCTCGGCCTGGACCCCGACGAACTCGAGGCGGTTCGCATCGAGGGCACACAGCCGCTCTTCTAATCCGGGTCTCCGGATCTCATCCCGCGGGCGACCTTTCCGGTTTCTCGCGGGAATCGGTTGCACGTGAGGGGCAGTTCTGATTAGACGAAGCGCACAACGACTGCCAGGGAAACGACGCTGATGAGAAGCCACAGAATGACGCCCTGAATGAATGGCCGCCACACCTTTGCGCAAGAACACCCCGGAATCCGCAGAAGCCTTCGCTGAAAAGGCGTATGCATTGATGCCGCACGTCAAGATTACCGAACTGCTGGCCGAGGTCGAAGCTGAGGCTCTTTCCGATCTAGCGCCGACGGATCGCGCCGGAGCGCGTCCCTAGCCCGAACTTCGATCGAAGTTCAGCCTAGCAACTCCTGACTCCTGTCGCCGGAAACACAAGCCGGACGGAGGTTCCCTTATGTAATTCGCTTTCAATGGTCACGGACCCGCCATGCAGGTCCATAATGCTTTTGACAATTGCTAGCCCCAAGCCGGTGCCGGCTGTGGAACTCGCCCGGGAAGCGTCAACTCGATAGAAACGGTCCAACAGCTTTGGCAAATGCTCGGTCGGAATTCCGTGGCCGGTATCCTTTACCAAAATTTCGACTCTATCGGTTTGGCGACTTCGACACGAAGAGTAACGCTCCCCCCGGGCGGAGTGTGCTTTAAGGCGTTGGACACGACGTTGCTCACGGCCCGCCGAAAAAGCGTCACGTCGGCGAAGAGTTTAGCGTCTCCGGAACAACGAAGGCAGACTTCGAATTCACTCGCTTGAAGGTCGTGGTAGGACAATAATTGTGCGAGCTCTTCGCCAGCCTGGAACCAGGTCATTTGCAGAGAGAGATCGGCGTTTTCTGCTCGAGCCAGAAATAGTAAGCTGTCGATCAGATCCGCCAGTCGATGATATTCTTCCAGGCTGGAAGCGATCACCCGGGCGTATTCGGTGGGTGTCCGCTCTTTCCCCAAGGCGACCTCAGCTTCGCCCATCAAGTTGTTGATTGGAGTACGCAATTCATGAGCGATATCGGCCGAAAATTGAGAGAGTCGTTTGAACGAATCCTCCAATCGTTGCAGCATACCGTCGAATTCGGCCGCTAAGCCGGCCAACTCATGCGGCCAAGCTGTGGCACCGACTCTCTCGGCCAGCTCGTTTACAGTGATTCGATGCGCAGCTGCCGAAATCTCTTGAATCGGCCGGATACCCTGGCGCGCGACGTATGTCCCGGCGCCAGCAGAGATAACGGACCCGGCGATCAGGACCAGCAGCAGGTTATTCCGGTAAGCTAGCAGAATATTTTGTTCCGGTGTGATATCGAGGGCGACGGTATAAATAAACCGATGTGGCTCGTCTGGCGATTCTCCCGCGCTCGCAGAGCTCGACACCCAGGCGCTGCCGAGGAGCAAAGTCTGTCCTGGGATCGGATGATATTCTCTGGTTTCATCGAGCGGCCGATTTTCGGTCGCCGGCGGCGGGCAGCGCGCCAAATCAGGAATCAGAGTCTCAGCGCCGGGCGACTGAATAACCAAAGCGCCGACGTCCTGCATCAGCCGGCTGTAATACACGCTCTGCCTGCGCGCGGTGCTCTCCCATTGCACTTCTTCTTCGAGAGCCTCCCGATCGTTCGGGCGCTCACGCAGGATCTGTCGCATTACCGAAATCTTGTCGGTTATCGTATTACGAGCCTCTGCCTCTAAACTGCCTCGTAGGAACCAGTAAAGGATGCCGCCGGAGAGGGACAAGAGAGCGATCGTTACGACGGCATACGAGATGGACAGTCGCAACACCATCGACCAGGAACGTTTCGATCCCGCCTGGCTAGCGTTCTCCGAGAACATACCCCACACCATAAACTGAGTGAATCAACGGTTTGTCGAATGGATGATCGACTTTTCTTCGAAGCCGGCGGACTGCAACGTCAACCACGTTGGAGTCGCTGCCGATCTCAACGTTCCAAACCTCCTTGGCGATCAGTCGCCGGCCGACGACTTCCTCCGGTGTACGCGCCAGCAGCGCCAGCAGCGCGAACTCCTTCGGTGTCAATTCAATCGGTTGGTTCTGGCGAATAACCTTGTGGCGGACGAGGTCCAGCTCGAGATCTGAGATTTTCAGTATCGTCGGATTATTATCTCGGCCGCGCCGCAAGATTGTGCGGATGCGTGCCATCAATTCCAAAAACGCGAAAGGCTTTACCAAGTAATCGTCTGCTCCTAAGTCCAAACCGCGGATTCGCTCTCCCAGACTGTCCCTGGCGGTAAGAAAAATGACAGGTGCGACAATGCCTCGGGCTCGGATCTGGCGGATCACGCTCCAGCCATCACAACCTGGCAGCAGCACGTCCAGAAGAACGACGTCGTAGGTCTTCTCCTGTAGAAACTCCAACGCCATTCTGCCATTACCAGCAACGTCCACAGCCCATCCGTTCTCCGACAATCCGTTGCAAAGGAAGGTCGCAGCCTTGGGTTCATCCTCAACGATCAGGGCATCCATGACGTCTGCGCAAGTTTTCAAGGCGATAGCAGACAAGCCAGCAATGGCAAAATTACCGTAAGGAATCAAGCGCTGGACCAAAGTGTCAGTGATAGCTCCAGAAAACTGACCAACTTGTCAGGTTCGTGGCCGAAAAGTAACAAATGTCTGCAGGTATTCTCACCGGCGTTCGGCTTAGATTGTTCTCTTGGTTAACGCGTCGCTCGCTGCAGTCGATGCTTTTGTCGAGCGGCGCCAATTCGATCCCCTTACTCGGAAGCCTTATGCCTGGTAAAATTAGAATCGCTTTATTTCGCGCCGCCTTCATTGGCGCAATGACGCTTTCATCGATCCCGATGATCGCTACGATTGCGAGCGGAAGTCCGAAGGGCACATTTTTGCCGACCGGACAATACATCACTCCAACCGAGGTACCGAACTCGAAGTATCAAGCACTCAACCCTGGTATCAGCCAGCTGCCGACTTTCATTGCGGGGGGTGCAGTCAGCACGGCGAAGAGCCCTGATGGAAAGACGTTGGCGGTGCTCACATGCGGCTATAACAGCGATACGCTCCCCAACAATCAATCCGTTGACAACGAGTACATCTTCATTTTTGACATTACCAATGGAGTACCGGTCCAAACCCAAATAGTCCAGCTGGCCAACACGTTCGTAGGGATAATTTTTGCGCCGGATGGGCAGACGCTTTATGTCGGCGGCGGCCAAGACGACTCGATCCACTCGTTTCAGAAGCAAGGCGGCTTGTGGACTGAAGTGGGAACACCGATCGCGCTCGGCTACACCACTGCCAACGGCCTTTACCCTGGTGATTACCCTCCAATGACCGGGGGTTTGGACATTACCCAAGACGGGACGATCCTCGCGGTCGCTAACTACAGCAATGACTCGATATCATTCATTAGCCTGGCCAATCGCACGGTATTAGCCTCGTATGATCTGCGACCCGGAATTATTAATCCGGCGCAAACTGGAGTTCCCGGCGGTGAATATCCTTTCTGGGTCAGCATTAAAGGAAACAATACCGCTTACATTTCATGCGCGCGTGATCGTGAGATCGATGTCGTCAATTTCAGTACTCCGACGAAGCCGACGCTCGTCACCCGTATCGCGGTCGCCGGGATCCCCCTGAAAACCGTGCTGATAGTACACAAAGCTATTTGTACGTGACCGAGGACAATAGCGACCTGGTTGAAATCATCAATACATCGACAAACACGCTGTTCCAGAGCGTCCAAGTCGCCGGGCCGGATGAACCGCGCTTCGCGGACGCTCTCAGGTACAAGGGCAGTGCCCCAAACAGTGGCGCACTTTCGCCCGATGGCACGACGCTTTATGTTACACTGGGCGGCGCCAATGCTGTGTCCGTCATCCGGGGAATACCTTTTCACCCGATCGTAGTCGGTTTGATCCCAACCGGATTCCAGCCGAACGCGATCACTTTAAGCAATGACGGCACCCACGCCTACGTGGCGGACGGTAAGGGCGTTACCGGTCCAAACCCGGGTGAAACCTACTTCAACGGGCAACCGAATCAGTACGTCTACCAGCTGCAAAAGTCGTATCTGCATAGCTTCCGGATTCCTTCGGATAGCGAGCTGGCCAAATTGACCGCAGATGTTGTAACCAACAACCAATACGGTTCGCAGTTATCGCCCTCCGAACAAGCGGTCATGACCTTCCTGCGCCAGCACATCAAACATGTGATTTATCTGGAAAAGGAGAATCGGACTTACGACCAGATCCTTGGAGATCTTCCGATCGGTAACGGTGATCCCAGCTTGGTTGATTTCGGCCAGGCGATTACGCCCAATTATCACGCAATCTCGCAGCAGTTTGTTGATCTGGATAATTTCTACAATACCGGAGATGTGAGCGGCGACGGCCAAATCTGGAGCGTAGCTGGGCGCGAGAACGATCTCAGCTTCATCTCGATTCCGATGAATTATAGCGGCCGAGGTGCACCGTACGATTCAGAGGGCCAAAATCGGGATATCAACATGGGGTTTGGTACTCCGGCGGCGCGGCAACAGTATCTGCCAGCGAGCCCTTCCGATCCTAATATTCTCCCGGGAACAAACGACGTCGGTGCTTTGGACGGACCCGATGAAGGTGATCAACAACGCGGATACATCTGGGATGCCGTGATGCGAGCAGGTTTCACCTTCCGAAATTATGGCTATCATTGCGATCAGGCAGAATATTTTGCCACCCCGCCGACTCCGTTGTTACTAAATCCTAGAGCGCAGCACGTCCGAGTAGCGTTCCCCTCGCGGACCACCTTGATAAACACCACCGATCCTTACTTCCGCAGCTTCGACAACAACTTCCCTGATTATTATCGGGAGAAAGAATGGGAGTTTGAGTTCGATCGCTACGTGAAAAAGGGGGACTTGCCCGCGCTGTCGATGGTGCGCCTGATGCATGATCATATGGGCAGCTTCGGCACTGCGATCGAAGGAGTAAATACTCCGGAAACCCAGCAAGCGGACAATGACTATGCAGTAGCTAAATTGATCGAGAGGGTTTCCAAGAGTCCGTACGCCTCGAGTACGCTGATCTGCATTTTGGAGGATGACTCTCAGAATGGCGCGGATCACGTCGATTCGCATCGATCAACGGCCTACATCGTCGGTCCGTATGTCAAACATGGTGCAATTGTCTCCACGGCATACACCACGCAGAACATGTTACGAACAATCGAAGAGGTTCTCGGTCTCGATCACGTCGATGTCTTGACTGCTTCAGAGAAACCGATGACCGATGTCTTCGATATTAACCAAAGCCAGTGGAGCTACCAAGCTGCTCCTTCGGCTTACCTCTATAATACGCAACTGCCGTTACCTCCGCGGTCCGCGAAAGCAGGACCGATCCCGAGATCGACCCACGACGCGAAATATTGGGCAGATATGACCAAGGAGTTTGACTTCACTCGAGAAGACAATCTGAAGGATCCCGACAAGTTCAATCGGATTATCTGGGAAGGTCTCCATGGCAAAAACCTCCCCTATCCAACTGTGCGGAGCGGATTGGACCTGCGCCAGAACCGAACCGAACTGTTGAAGAAGGCTGCAGCCAAGGTGAATCCAGAGTCAAACAGCTAACCCGCAATTCTCACGGCCTTTTGAGAGGTTCAGGCTGAGCTCACCCGGAAGGCGTATCCTTTTACAGTTCGGTCGTCGGCGGTTGGAAGCGTTTGGCGCAAACGAGGATTCCTAAAATTCCAAAACCAGCGAAGGCCAGGGGCGCAAATGCCGGAGGTTTGTCCTCATCCGGGATCTTTCGAGTCCAAACGGATAAATCGTGCTCCAATGCGCGACCCGGTTTCCCATTCGTGTGGTACCAGAAACCCACAAGCCCAACCAGAATCGCCAGGCAATAAAAAACTTGCAGAACTCGTCGTCCGCCTCTGCTCCAAAAGAGAAGGCCAAAGAACGAAATGAGAATGATCACGATCGAAAAGATGATCGGGATCCAGCCAATTGCGTTTTCTCCAATGACCGAGCGATGATCGTACCGGACCTGAACCAACAGGACGCAAAAGCCACCCAACAGTACGAAGACAACCAGTTTATTCAGAGTCCAACGTGCCGTCTTCTTCGAAGTACTTTCCATCTGATCGTCCAGTGTTAAACAGAATCGGCGCCGAATTAAACAGAAAATACGTAAAGCGAGAGGCTACGAAAATACCCCACACGCCCAGCGGATCGCCCACAAAAAAAAGTCCCCCCCTCACCGTGCAGCGTTGCTACCAACGTTTCCTGAACGCGGTTCTCAGACCGGGTAACTTCCCGTAATGTAACTCTGGAGGGTATGGATCGCCGCAGATTGGGCCGAGATGATCCTTCTTACAAGGTCCCCAAGCGAAACGAAGCCGACTATTTTGTCGCCCTCGGTCACCGGAAGATGTCGGATCCGGTTTTCGGTCATCACCTCCATGCACTCAACGATGCTGTCGGCCGGATGCGCCGTAAGCGGATCCTTCGTCATGATATCTTGCACCATCGTCTCTTTCGATAGCTTCCCCTTAAGAACGACCTTCCTGGTGTAGTCACGCTCCGAGATTATTCCGATTAGCCTGTCATTCTCCACGACAGGAAGGGCACCGACATTCTTGTCTGCCATCAAATGAATGGCATCATAGACCGTTGAGGTAGGAGCAATCGACCAGACTGCAGAACCTTTTTGCGCCAGAATCACGCTTACTGAGCCAGCGATTTCCATAGATCTATCTATTATGCGCCCTTTTGCGAACAGATTCAAAAGAGAAAATCCATACTACAGCCGTTCTTCGGTTATTTTCCCTATCAGATCCAGCACAGACTGATGGATTTCACCGTGGACGTACAAGCTCGTCAGGTCCGGCAGGTTCTCTTTGTACATTGCGTGAACCTCTCTCAAGAGACCCTGTTGATACTTGAAATCAGCCTTCCACCATTCGGTGTGCTCAAGAGCAGCCGGGGCGATGGAAGTGTTCCGAAATCTTGCTCCCGTGAGATCGGCGTTGGACAGGTCACAATTTTTAAATTCTGCCCCAGTCAAATCTGCATCCCGGAGGTTCGCACCGACAAGCTTTGTTCCGCTGCATTTAACCTGGCATAGTTTAGCGCTTCCAAGATCTGCACTCGACAGATCCGTATCAATGAGGACGGCCCGCGTCAGAATCGCGCCAGCAAATTTTCCTTCGCGAAGGATCGAACAACGAATCTTACCATCTATCAGATCAGAAAATTTGATTCCAACGAGAAACGCAAATGAGAAAAGCTGCACCACCTTACTCCGACCGGAAGAGCCGTCGCGAGAAGTCCGGTTGGCCTCAAGCAAAAGAAGCACCTCACTGATCGAATTGATATTAGATCGCAATCGCTCCGCGCTTTCACTCAGTTCAGCTCGGGTGCGACATTCGTCGGCGTCAAAATCCTTTTTGCCGGCCAGGCGCCGAGCTCTGGCTGCCGTACTAAAGCCCGCGATAACGGTATCTCTCGGCAAGATCTGCAATAGCCCGGTTATTGCATCGCGATCGTACCCAGTTGCCTCTTCTACTTCTTGCCATATGGCATCGTGCACCTGCTCGATCGACTCAATCCCGCGAGCTGCGCAGATTCTGCAGAAGGATTCTGCCATCGCGCTCCCCAAAGAACGATTAATCGACTGCAACTTGGGAAGCGCAGCGGCTGGATCCAGTGCTACTAGACGTTCAAGAGCCGCCCGGATTGCCGTACGGGCAAATTCGTCCCGTTCTCCAAGCAACCCAATGGCGAGTTGGTCGAACGCAGTCTGATAGTAGCGCTTCCCGGTGGATCCCATTTGTTCGAGTAAACTTGCAGCGCCCGATCGGACACCGGGGTTCTTGGCATCCGAGAAAAGATTTAAGGCCTCGTAAAACCTCGTATCTGCGCGGTTGCCGAGGGTGGCGCTGTAGGCCTGACCTAACGCAATTATTGCCACAACTGCGGCGACAGCGGCCCCAAGCGGTCCGCCATATTCGCGGAGGTTCCGCCAGAGGCCTCTCTTGTCCGCCTGGCTATGATAGTATGTCGCCTGGGCGTGCTGATTCTCGATTTGCGCTTTCAAAAGCTGGTCTGCCACTGAAGGAGTTTGCTCGGCCCATCCGGAAACCAAGCCGAACCAAATATTGAGAACGACACATAAAATCCATGTGACCTGGATCAACCGCATAACTCGCATCGTATCAAGCCGATGCGTTCAGGCAAAGCCACTAATGACTTCTTGACTTGCTTCATCCTGCAATTGCACTTCATCCTCGGTTGATGTCACAATCGATTGCTCTTCTGTTTTCAGGCCAGGGAGCACAGCAAGTCGGCATGGGCAGAGATTTGTCTCGGCGGTTCGCGGTGGCGGCAAATCGCTTCGCGGCGGCCGACTCAGCGCTAGGGTATGCAATCAGCCAAATTGCGTTCGACGGTCCACTCGAGGAACTCACAAAGACCTCATGCTGCCAGGTCGCCCTTTACGTACACGGACTCGCGGTGCTCGAAGTTCTCCGCGAAGAGCTGGGCGATTTACCTGTCACGGCGGTTGCGGGTCTGTCCCTGGGTGAGTTTACAGCGCATGCTGCGGCCGGGACATTCGATTTTCTTGCAGGCCTTCAACTGGTGGCAAATCGGGGGCGCTACATGGAACAAGCCTGCGAAGAGACCTCGGGCACGATGGCGGCATTTATCGGCGGCGACGAACGAAAAGTCCGGATAATCGCTCAGGAAGCGGATGTGGACGTCGCCAACATCAATTCACCCGGCCAAATCGTGCTCTCGGGCGACGTGGAAAAAATCCGTAGAGCGGTCGATCTCGCCAAGACCTACGCGATCCGGCGCGCCGTCCCGCTCAATGTTGCGGGGGCATTCCACTCGAGGCTGATGCGCTCCGCGGAATCGAAACTCAGAAACGATCTTGCTTTGGTCCACTTGAATCAACCTGCGGCGAAAGTGATCGCCAATTTCACAGCCGAACCGGTCTCAGGGCGAACCGAGATCCTCGAAGCCCTTGCAAAACAGGTCACAGGGACTGTCCGATGGACAGAGAGCGTGGAATACATGATCGACAAACTCGGATGCGACCTTTTCCTTGAGCTTGGTCCCGGCGCGGTGCTTGCCGGCCTTGTCGGCCGGATCCGCAAAGGGACCGAAGTGATCTCTATCACGGACAACGCGTCGGTTGACGCCGCCCTCAAAAAGCTTCGCACCGTGCTTTGACTGTTCTACCTGGGCCTCCGCTTCGCTTCAGCCCAGACTTAATCCCCTCGCGCCTTCGGCGCTTTTAGACCGCCACCATGTCAATTC
This sequence comes from uncultured Verrucomicrobiae bacterium, assembly GCA_963750185.1. Taxonomy (GTDB): domain Bacteria; phylum Verrucomicrobiota; class Verrucomicrobiia; order Chthoniobacterales; family JAFAMB01; genus JAFAMB01. Next base: position 381,404 of record CAVVPV010000014.1, on the reverse strand, counting down.
AATGTTCATGGGCTCAGGCCAGATGAGAAAGTCACCCGTAGCAAAGAAATCGAAGAATAGAGTCGAGCGATCGCGCGTCGAAACAAAGCGATGTCGATTCCTGTAAGTTTGTTCACAAGCGACAATAAGAGACCCTGGTCGATTCGGTCCGGGATTCTGTTGCTCGTCGGCCTAGCACTGGTCATGAGCGGTTGCGTCAGCACGCCACCGTACGTTTATCATTATATACCCGGCAGAACCGCTACTCTCGAGAACGGCTACGCGATGGCTCCTAAATTGGCACCGTTTTTCGTTCTGGAAGCGATTGATGCCGGAAACCGATTGCTCGGCAAGCCGTATCGATACGGCGGCGGACATCATACGTTCTACGACGACGCGTACGACTGCTCAGGTGCGGTCTCCTACGTCCTGCACTCAATTGGCCGGATGAACACGCCAACGCCATCCGAGGAACTCCGCGGTTATGGCGAAGGAGGCCCCGGAAGATGGATTACGATTTATGCGAGCTCCGGGCATTCGTTTCTGGTCGTGGCGGGCTTGCGATTCGATACCGGATACGGAACTGGAGAAAACGGCCCACACTGGCTCACTCGCAGCCGGCCTGCTGACGACTTCGTCATGCGCCATCCTACCGGGCTGTGAGGCAGGGTGGTTTTGTCTTCGCAGGTTTCTACCTTCCCGTCAGTCGGGCACTGAAGCGATAATAAACAAACGACACCGCGACCATCACCGTGCCCAGAACAATGCACGACAGAATCCGGTAAGGGGTCGACACTTGAGCGGTATCGACTAGCAACACCTTAAAGAGTGTAACGAACAAGAGGCCGATCGCCGCACCTCGATACACCTTGCGCCGCCTCCAAACGCCGACAAACATCAGGCCCGCAGCAAAAACGCACCATAAAGCCGAGAATCCGGCGAGCCCCCCTTGACGCATGAACTGAAAGGCGAATCGATGCAACTCCTGATTCGCGAATCCAAATAAACTCGCGACTCCGAGGAATTCAAACCACCGATTCAGTGCCGGGTGGGTAGTCCCAACACGACCCGTCCGGTCAAGCCAGGTAATCAGTAGCAGCGAGAATATATTCGAAAGCCCGCCAAACCATCGGGCCACGGCGTCTTGATTGGAGACCAGATAACCGGTGCCTCTGAACTCGGGGTTCCACCAGGAATATGCATTGACCCAATTAAGATTGACGATGGCGCCGATGACTATCAGAGCGATCAGCACGGTGCAGGCCAGAAGCGTACGATCGTTGCATTTGGCCGCAACCCAGTAGAGTACGACCAGTTCGGCTGACCACGAAACCGGCACCCAATAACTCGTGAGTATTTTCCCGAAAAATATCAGCAGAAACACGAGCGCCTGACCGATCAGCCAGCCGGACAGAAGCCGCGATAGACGGGCTCTGAGCAGGAGCAGACCGACTGCGGCGGCGACGATTGCATAACCGAGGCAGACCATGGCGCTTGGCCACTTGTCAGATTTGAGGAGGTAGTCGGAATAGGCGCAGCAGAACAGGCCGTTGACCAGCGCTAAGAGGAAAATTGAGCTAGGGATTGTACGTTTTCGTATTCCAGCATCAACGAACGGAAAAATGGAGTGGGCGAGAAACACAAAATGGGTGAAGAAAAGGGTCTCCTGCCACCAACCGGGGTGATAGCTCTGCCACGAAAAAGTCGTGAGCAAGGCCCAGGTCAAAATGGCTCCAACGAAATTGAGACTTCTCCATTCTCTTCCGAACGCCAGAAGCTGGCATCCGGTCGTCAAAATCATCACGTACCCGAGAAACAGCCAGTGGTCGAATTGTCCAACGCCAAAGATGAGGGGCGTGATGTAGCCAGCGAGAAATGCGAGAGCAGCAAGCGCCTGGGAGGTCCAATGAAGGGCGAGGGTTATGCCGGTCGCGGTCGTGAGCAAAATCACCAGGAGCGCCAGCTCGTCCGGCAGGAGTTGATAGACCTGGGCTGCTGCATAGGTCGTCAGATAAAGCGTCCCAAGTCCGACGGCACCAATTCCAACATCCAGGCCTCGAAGAGTTTTTAGGTGGCTCGCGTTTGCGGCCACCAGAAGCACAACACCAAGGATAAATCCTATCGATATGCGTGCTGCCGGGCCAATCCAATGCTGGTCGAACGCGTATTTCAGGAAAAACCCGATCCCCATGATCAAGACCAGCACACCGATACCGAGGAGCCATTTCTGACCAAGAGCCAACTCCGGAAAACTTTCCGCAGATCCGCTGCTATCCTTTTGTACCTGAAGCAGCGCCGGTGGAATCGGAGGTGGAAGTTTTGGAGGTGCATTTTCAGGCATCGGCTCCTGGGACTTTGGCAAGGCCGGAGCAGGCGCCAGCATTTCCCGAGGCAACTCAGACCGAGGCGCTACCAGTGCCCGAAGAGCCGCTACCTCTTTCTTCACGGAGGCTATCTCGTCGTATATTTGGAGGTCCAGCCCGCACTGAGGACAAAACCGCTGCTCGGATATTGATTCGCACTTCGGGCAACGCATGAGACCCGCACATTAGGCGAGCGGCACGACGCTCTCAACCTCTGAGTCTGCGCTCGGATCTTTCTGTTCAATTAGCTCCAACGCCTTGATGTCGCTCAGGTCTTTGTCGCGGATCGGCTTCACTCTGCATTTCATTTCAATAAGCTTGGGCCGCGACGCCACAAGGACTGTGCGCCCGGAAACTCTGACAAGCCGGGCATCCGACACCAGAATGTCGAAGCCGTTCTCAGGCGTCAGAAACATGTCGATCTGCGTGTACGGTCGGTCAGCGCACCAAAAACTGAATACTAACGCGTTCTTCTCCTCAACCAACCTCTCAACGACTGCACTATTCAAGATCGTTTCCGCAGGCAAAGGCGCCCGCGGAACGAACCCGAGTTCACGGAGCGTCGAAATGAATAGTCTCAGGTTTGGCTGATCCGCTGCGACCGCAATATCGAGATCGAGCGTCATCCGCTTAATACCGTAGAGCAGCATCGCAGTTCCACCGGCAACAACAAACCGCACTCCACTGTCCACCAGGGCGCATAGAGTTTCGATGAGGTGACTCTGCCGCGTGTCGCGCACCCGGCAATGTCGTGCACAGGATGGCCCAGATCAAATCGACGGGAACAATCCACATTTTGCTCTGCAAATCTCGATTGTCGGTTCTGCCGAATTTGTTCGTCGCGCGATATAGTTCTAAGTTTGCATTTTTGCGCGCACGCTATATCAAATTTGAAAGGAGTGAACGCCGGGAAAAAGAGAGGCAGCGGGCGCGTAACCAAGGCGGAATATGAGGCCCTGGCCGCATTTCGCTACGGTCTAAGACAGTTTCTGCATTTCAGTGAGGATGCGGCTGCGTCCGCCGGTCTGACTCCGCGCCAATATCAGGCTCTACTCGCGATCAAGGGATTTCCGGGGCGCGACGCCGCAACCATCGGAGAACTTGCTGAGCAGCTTCAGATCGCGCACCACAGCGCGGTCGGATTGGTCGATCGGCTCGAGCTTCACAAACTGGTCATCCGCGAACCAAGTGCGCACGACCGTCGCGAAGTCTACGTTTGTCTGACAGCTCGCGGTATGGAAGTCCTCGACAAATTGGCCAACTCCCACAAGGAAGAGCTCCGTAGGCTCGGGCCGCGCCTGAATTCGATCGTCAACGAGCTCAACCGGCAGTCTTAGCTGAATCGGACTTTCAGGATCGAGGCATCATCTTCGAATTGGTCCGAGCCGTGAATCCGTCTTACTTCGCTCATCAAGCGCTCAAGGCTGGCGCCGCCGGTACGATAGAGGTTCACCAGAAGGTCGCCGAAACCATCCAGTCCAATCATTGGGCCCTCTTTCGCCGACAACTCGTAAAGGCCATCGCTAAAGACAAACAACTCGGCGTCCTGCGCGACAATGGCGCTTCCTCCTTCAAATGTTTCGGCAGCCGTCGCGCCAATCCATAGCCCCTTCCCTTTCAGCCAGGTCGGTTCCGGAGCTCCCTGGCGACTCGGAGAAATCAGCAATGCAGGGGGATGACCCGCGGCAGCGAATCGAATGATCCCGCTGACTCGATCATACACGCCGTACCAGATCGAAAAAACCTTTTCTCCATGCTCATCCATCTGGAATGACCGGTTCAATGCCGCCAGCACCGAAACGGGCTCGAGCGGATCTCCATCTTTCAATGCGCGCTGGCGCAGAAGGTGCAGAATCGAAGTCGCGAGCAATGCAGAACCAACGCCGTGACCCACGACATCGAGGAGAAAGATCACCAGATGATCTTCATTCAACCAAAAGAAGTCCAATGCATCGCCACCGAGCGCCGAACTCGGTATGTACCGCCAATCCGTTTGAACCGAATCAAATAGATTGGTCGGCAGCTGGGATCGAACGTAGCTCGCTGCATCTGCAAGTTGACCGCTGATCATCTTTTCGCTGGCCTGGAGTGCCTGCAATGTGTCCAGGCGCTGCCGCCCTTCAATCAGCATCGACACCAGGTCTGCGAGCGCGACACAGAAGTTGCGCTCGTAGATTGTCCACGAACGCGTCAGGTCGCGGGTTGTGCTGAAAAGGAACCCCGCCGGTTTTCCTCCGATCCAGACTGCAGCCAGCAACCCTTTCGTGCCTGGCCGCAGCAACTTCTCGCAGATTTGCTCCAATTTCGGGAGATCGGTCTTCCCGGACAGAAGGGAGCTCCCGACGCCAAAATTTTGTGATCCGGCGATGTCGTCCCGAAATGCGATCACTCGATTCTCTCGGAGAACGGCAGAAAGTCCCGGCAGCGAAACTCCTGAACTCGATGCCGTGCGTTCCTCGGTAGTGTCCGCCCCAAGAACACAAAGAAACCGGGATTCCTCCTCAGAATCCAATCTCCAGAGCGCGGCAGAATCCGCTGGAAGGGTCTCGCGAAGAAACGCGAGCACCATCTCTGATCCATGTTCCACGTCTGATCGTTGGAAGTCGACAGAGTGCACAATCGCGGCCATCGCCTTAGCCTGACGAGATTGTTGGTCAAATAACAGTGCCTGACGTTCCTCAAGCTCCTTCCGTTGCGAGATATCCCTCGATATGACGACAAGCAATTGATCCCGTTCCGCGCTCGCCGGCAACACCCATCCTTGAGACTCAAGATACACATAATGTCCGGACCGATGCCGGAGCCGATATTCGATCCGACGGCCGCTTCCGGTTCTCACGGAATCGCGGAGCGCCTGCTGCACTTTCGGCAAATCGTCGGGATGAACCTCGATGAGGGAGTTGCTACCGGCAAGACTCTCGACGGAATACCCAAGTACGCGGGCGTAAGCAGCGTTATTCCAAACCCGCTTCCCTTGTGAGTCGATTACCGCGATCAAATCGTCAATATTGTCGACGATTAACTCGAGGAGGCGCAGATCCCGGCCAAGGGTCTGTTTTTCAGGCGTATCATTTTCGTCTGCGCTATTGCTCACAGTCTCTCCAATCTGTTGTAGCCGATTTGGTTCAGTCTACTCAATTGTTAATGATGACGGGAATCGAATGAAGTCTGTTACGGACGTAACTTTTCTGATATGTGATTAAAAGTAGAGGATAAGATCCTATGAAACCTCAGTTTGGCGTCTGCAAAAACAAGGTCGGCTGTAGTCTTGCTTATACCGGCGAAAAAATTCAGGTTCCACCCGACTTGAAATGCCCCGAATGCGGGCAACCGCTGGTTCTCGAATCTGCGAAGGCCGGCGGAGCAAAGGTCTTGCTGATTGTCGTCGGCTTGCTGGTGCTTCTGATCCTGGTTGGCGGTGCGGTCGTTTTATTCGCGTTTAAAGATCAGATCCTCCACTTGGCGTTTCAAAAGACGGACAACACTCCGAAAGTGGTTGAAGCGCATGACGACAACACCGGAGGGTCAGGACCAGCTGTTGTTCAGGAACCGTCGGCCACGCCGGCCAGCTCGCCAAGCGCCGAATCTACGCCCGTTCCGTCACAGCCACCGGTCGATATCAACGTCACTCCTCCGGTAGAAACGCCGCCACCGCTCCCGTCTCCGACCGCAGAACAGGAGACGCCGAAACCTGTTACAGGACCGGCTGCAACCCCCGCAGTTCAGGCATCCACGCCAAACACGACTCCGAACCAAACTCCGCCGGTCGACAATTCCGATGCCGCCGCCAACAACCCCGCAAACGCTGGCGGCGAGATCCAATCGCCTGGGACGCTGACGAAGCCCGAGGTCGATGCAACGCGAGAGGACGTTCTTAAGCGCATCAACGCGATGCCGAAGTTCACGGACGAAGAAAAGAAACGGCTCAGCGAAAAGATGGAAACAGCACGGTCGATGGATCGCTTGCTGGTAATTCGCTTCGACACGGGCCAAACCAATTTGAGCCGTGCCGCAACGGAAGACCTCCTAACGCGCATCAAATCAAAGGATATCCAGGATAAGCTCAGCGACCCGACCGTCGTTTTTGTCGTTGCGGGTTACGCGGACGCCGCCGGGGATCCGAAAACAAACCTCACGATTTCTCAGCAACGTGCGGATAACGTGACGAAGGTGCTCAAAGACAAAACGAACCTGCTGAACATCATCCACAGCGTCGGGATGGGAAGCACCGATCTCCTGGACGGGAAGCGCCCCGACCAGAATCGGGCGGTCGAGGTCTGGGCCGTCGCACCGTAGGGGGAAAGGAAGAAGTCAGAAGGCAAAAGGCAAAACCAGGGAACGACTACGAGCACGAGTGTGAAGATCGACTAGTGCCCGAGGACGATTGCGATACTTTCGCACTTTTCCCTTTTGCCTTTTTACTTCTTACTTCCAAAGACCCTGGATAGAAATCCTTCTTTTCCTTGCTCGGGGACAAGTCTGAAACCGAACACATGTCCGCTGAACTCGACTTGATGCTCGACGTATTGCAGCATCTTCCTCTCGCCGGCGCGCAGCATAACGCCATCCAGCGTAAATGGGAGTTGCACATTTTTCGGCGTGAAAACGAACCAGCGGCCCTCCAACTGACCGATCAAGAGATGTCGCGGTGCGAGATTTGTCACCTGGCTGAAAAAAGGTTGCGCCAACTTTCCCTCCGTTCCAATGACGTCGCCATCTTTGCAGGGATAACTAGTTCCTTCCGCGCGGACTTCGAGTCGAGCAGGGTATGTCGCCTCCCTTCGTGTCACTGTGCTACCGGGCCGCGCCGGAGGCGGCACAGGAATTGATTGCTTGGGAGGTAACGGCGGCGGCTGCACCTCTCGTGTCGGAACTTCGGCCGGTGGCTTCACCGGGCTGCCAGCGGCGGGTCCTTCGCCGGGCGTAACCGGCGGAGGCGTCACCGTTGGAGCTTCCGCCGCAGACACTTCGACAGCGGGACGCGAGACAGGTTCCGGTGGCCGAACAACAGTCGCCGGTTGCGGTTCGTCAGTCTTTGGAGGGCTTGAAACAGAGTCCGGGATGATCGGTTCCTGGCGCGCCGGAGCGCTTGGAACCGGAGCGCGGAGGACCGGTGCCTCCGGGCTGGCTGGCGCCCCTTTTAATGCCGCGATTGCTTCTGGAACCGAAGCGAAGATCTTGAACAACAGATTGAAATGGGAAATCTCGAATACCTGGCGCACAACCGAACTCGGTGCAGCCAGAGCCAGAGACGCATTTCGTTGCGCGACACGTTTCGCCGTTGATAGCATCACACGAAGTCCGGCGCTGCTCAGTAATTCGACTTGTGATAACTCGATGATGTAGTAGTCCGACGCTTCCATGATCATCGCGTTTACGTGACGCTCGAACTCCATCGCCGATTCGAAGTCGACCCGGCCGCCAACGGACAAAATCTTACAGCCTGCGTACGATTCAGTTTTAGCGGTCATGATAATGTCCTGGCCCCGAAATTCTTCTTCAACCTCAAGCAATTCCAAGGCTCGATCCAGTCGTACTGCGTTTCATCCATCATTTTCAAAACCAGGTAGACTCCCAATCCGCCAACTTGTCGATCCGGCAATGCTTGCCCAAGCGAATATGGTTCCGGCCGAACCAACGGATTAAATGGTCGTCCATTGTCTTTCAGTTCAATCTTCAGGCAGTCGTCATCAATCTCGATCTTCAAATAGGAGCGTTGATCCGGTCCCGCCTGGAATCCGTACTTTAAAAGATTGGATACTAGTTCGTCGATGACCAACAGGACCGTTGTGCGAATGTCAGAATCCATCACTTCGCGGGACAGCGTCGAATCAAGCTCCTTCGTCAGGCTTTGCAGCGCAGACGGTTGATTCCGAATCTCGTAAGAATATGAATGACGCATTGGAGCGCCTCTGCTGACGGGCCTCTGGCGAGTTCTTCGTCTTTACTCACATGTGACAACAGGTTCAACCCTGCAAAACTCCATCGGTCAAAAAAAGCACTGGAGCCTGATCCGAATTATTCAAATCCAGACTTCGGATTTGGCTTAAGTCGTCACCTCTCCAGTCGATCAGCGCTCCTCCTTTTGCAATAAACACAATCTAAACCGCTTCGGCCAACGGCCTGACCGGTTTCAGACTTCGTCCGATCCACAAAACTCCGAGCGCGGTAGCGATACAAGCCGTTCCTGAGAGCTCGAACGCGAAGTTGTAGCTGCCGTCGACGCTGCGGATAAATCCCGCCACGAAAGCAATCACGCCCGCCCCAATCTGGTGCGCGGCGATCACCCATCCAAACATCAGACTGACGTCGCGCGTCCCAAAAATCTTCGCTATGAGAGCGATTGTCGGAGGGACGGTCGCGATCCAGTCGAGCCCGTAGAAGACCGTAAAGACCCACAGCCAATGAGAGCCCGGGTCAAGCGACTTTGGCAGTAAAAGAAGAGAGACCCCGCGCAACCCGTAATACATAAATAGCAGCCACCGATTGCTGAATCGATCAGAGAGCCAGCCAGATGCCGTCGTACCGATCAGATCGAATATACCCATCATCGCTACCAACCCGGCCGCATCCGCTTGGCTGATCCCATGATCGATGCAGGCGGGGATCAGGTGCGTTCCGATCAGCCCGTTGGTGCTGGCTCCGCAAATAAAAAAGCTGCCGGCCAAAAGCCAAAAATCAACTGATCTGACCCCGCGCCGGAGGGCGTCGATCGCCTGGCGGAATGGATCGACCCGGTTCAACTCATCCGACTCCGAGTCGTGATCCTGCGCACCAAACGGTCTTACGCCTATCTCCTCCGGTTCGCTCCGCATCCCAAAGAAGACGACGACCAAAGCGAATAACAACGCGCATACAACCGCTGCGACTGCAAACCTCCATCCCCCACTTTCAACAAAGCGCGCCAGAACCGGCAGAAACAACAATTGGCCGGTTGCAGTGCTTGCTGTCAATATTCCGATCATCAAGCCACGATGTCTGCGGAACCACTGGTGAACGACCGTCGCGCCAAGAACGATCGCGGTCATCCCGGTCCCGATTCCGACCAGGACTCCCCAAAGGAGAACGAGTTGCCACGGTAAACGGATTACGGTCGTGAGAGCGACACCGCCGGCCAGCAGGGCCAGCGAAGTGAGCATGATTCTTCTTGCTCCGTACCGATTCAACAGACCCGCCGCAAATGGTCCTATCAGTCCGTAGAGCAGAAGGTTGACTGAAATCGCGAACGAGACCGTAGCCGGCGACCAACCAAACTCGTGCTCGAGCGGAACAATCAAAATGCTTGGAGTCGCTCGGACGGCCGCCGTGACAATCAAAGTCAGAAATGTGATTCCCGCGACAACCCAGGCGTAATGGAGTCCCCGAGGAATTGGGTGCTTCAAATTGTGAGTACTCATTGCATCTGCGTACTGAACCCCTTAGGTCTCCTCAATCATTGACCGCCAGATCAGCCTTCGAATTTAGCGCCGCGGTTGTCCTGATCCGCAAAGTTTGGCGGATGCTCGCTGACAACTGGCTGAGGATCCCCACGTCGTTGCGTATCCGTGCCTGCACGAGACCCCCAACCAGGTAGGCATATAGTTCGCGGGCGCTCACGCGCGGGTCCCCGACTTGTGAATGCGCTTCTTTCAGCGCGGTCTCAAAATAGAGACAGTAACGATCCATTAACTCACTCGCCTTTGCGCTCAATACGCTCTCGTGCTTGATCACTTCCGTTCCAAGTGTCACGAAGGGGCATCCCATCACCTGCCCGCACCGCTTGCTTCGCTCGAGTTGACGGAGGAAGACATGGTCGAAAAAATGAGCGATCCGCTGAATCGGATCGACCGTCTTATCGTAAAAAATCCGATCGAGATCTGGCTGAATCGTCTCCCAGTGTGCCTCGAGAGCTGCGGCAGCCACTTCCTGTTTCGATCTGAAGAAGTGATAAAAGCTGCCCTTCTGCACCTTCGCAGCCGCGCAGATGGCGTCGACGGTGACCGATCCGAATCCGTTCAACCACATCAGCTCCAACGTAGCCTGAACAATTCTGGCCCTGGTAGAAACGCCGCGATTCACAGGCATGAGCGTACTTGACGATTTCGTCAAGTCAAGTCCGGGCATCCACCCGATAAGCGCGGTGCCAGTCTAAATGCGCCGTGAGGCGCGAGCGGCTTCAGAGTCCGCGGCCGCGGGGCTCCGCCCGGCGCGCGCCCATAAGCATTTACTTAAGCAATTCAGAGCTCGCGGAGGCGTCAAAATGTAGGTGAACCGTCTCGGTTTGCGCCCTTTTGAATAGCTGCAAAGCGGGGAATAGCTACGCCCGGACGTTGCGAGTCTCTGCGGGTCAGCACCCGAACAGCAGCCCGAATTTCGCGGCGCACGACGGGAATCATGCTGTCGACCTCGCCGATACCCTGCTGCCGTTGTGCCAACCAATTCTTTTCGACGTCCAGAAGCCGCTCATACGCCGTCGTGACGACGGCGGAAGCTGCCTGATTCACCTTGCCGCCCGAAATGTTTGCTGCCAGGCGCTGTTGGGCCTCGTGTAGTTCAGCAAGAATAATCTTTTCGTCGGGAACACGTCGAAGTTTTTTGGCGAGCCCGATTCTGGACATCGTCCAGATAATCCATTTCGTCGGATCAAAGTGCCAAGGTTTCACTCCATTCCGATAATCATGCTGAAATTCGTGATGGTAGTTGTGGTACCCTTCTCCGAGCGTCACGATCGCCATCAACCAGGAATCCCGGGCGCTGCATTTGGTCGAGTAAGGCTGGTCACCAAGATAATGGCAGAGCGAGTTGATGCAGAACGTGGAGTGTTGAACCGCCACGACACGCGCGATACCGCCGATCAGAAAGCCGCCGAGCGCAGAAACCCAGCCGCCCCAAAGATAGCCAAGTGCGGCCGGCAGAACGAAGGAGACAACCGCTGCGATCAGGTGAATGTGGTGATGTTGCCACATGACGAGCGGATCCTTTTTCAAATCCGCAACGTTGTCGAACGGAGGCGATGGATCGAGCTTGAACAAAAGCCAACCAATATGGGCATGGAACAATCCGTGGGAGATGCAATACGGATCGTCGTCGTGGTCGACATGCTTGTGATGGCTCCTATGTTCGCACGACCAGAGCAGGACGGAGTTCTCGAATGCTGCCGCACCGAAAATCAGTACAGCGAGTCTCACCAACCAGTGCGCCTCGAATGTGCGATGGGCAAAGAGTCGGTGATAGCCGACCGTAATTGAAAAGCCGGTTGCAAGGAACATCAACACGAACAATCCAACCTGAAATGCGTCGAGTCCGAAGAACCAGACGTAAACGGGGACCGCAGTCACCGCCAAGAACAGAGTGCCGATCAAAAACGAGCTGATCTGCCAGTTTACTTTCTCAAAGGGAATTTTAGAAAACATGCCGTATATCTGAGTTTCCGCGCGTGCACAAAGCCGCCAACAGGACGCACACTCTGTACAAATCACCTTTCTGGTGGAAGCTAATTAGATCGAAAATCTCTTTCGGTTCCACGAGACCGATCTAACCGAGGCGATAGACAATCCGCGCTTTGCTGAGATCGTAGGGAGACATCTCAAGCTTAACACGATCTCCGAGATTGAGCCGTATAAAGCGCTTTCGCATCTTCCCAGAGATGTGCGCGAGCACGACCTGATTATTGGGAAGTTCCACCCGAAACATTGTTCCCGGTAGGATCGAAACTATTTTTCCTTCAACTGGGATCGCCGATTCGGTGGACATGCTTAGTAAGATAAAATTAACTCAAAAGAATTTAATTCGACGCGCGCTTTCTGCCGGTTTTGTCTAGGCTCCGGCAAAACCCTTTCATTGGTCACCCAAACGGCCTGCAAGCCGTCGGCACAACTACAGCAAAGTCGCTAACGCCGTGACTGCGAAACCGGTCTCCGCGGCCGATCTTCCTTTGGACGCGCTTCGTTCACCGTCAGGGTCCGCCCGCTAAACTGTTTCCCGTGCAGCGCAGCAATCGCTGCTTCACCTTCGGCATTGTTCCCCATGGTGACGAATCCGAATCCGCGTGAGCGGCCAGTCTCCCGATCGGTGATAACGTGAGTTTCTCTTACCGTACCAAATTGTTCAAATAGTTCCTGAAGATCCGCTTCCGTCGAGTCGAAAGCCAAGTTTCCAACATAAAGTTTCATCGCGTGAAATAATATCAGTGATTTGCCAGCTCCACAGCCGTTCCCGAGGACCGGATTTCAAATCACCATCGAGAAAACCTCACCTGACGATCTACCGAGCTTCGAACTAGTGCAAACAGCTCTACATCATCCTCGCTCAATCGGATAAATCAAGCGAAACTGTCGCCAGGAACGCATCGGCATCCGATTTGACACCTGCGGCGCCTTGATCCCCTCTGGGCGGATTTCTCATGGAAAATCCAGGCTGATGGTTCTGGCGCTCAGCCGCCATCGGTTCAAAAATGCACGCGTCGTGGGCGAAGGCTCCTTGAGACAATCTAATTGTGATTCAGGTTCCCCAATCTTATTGTCGCGAAGATGAGCGATCAGCGGCAAGAGAATCTGATAAAGACTCTGCGCCGTTTTCGTGAGCCGAGAACTGCCAGAGAGAGATGCGAGTTTTGTGGCGCAGTCCTCTCTCCCAATCATCGACACCTGCTGGAAATATCCAATAGTCGGATGATGTGTTCGTGCGATCCATGCGCCCTTCGGTTCCAAGATGTCGTCGGCGGCCGATTCAAATTGATCCCACGGGATGTCTGGCATTTTTCCCGATTCAGTGTGTCGGATGGCGAGTGGGAAAACTTCGCCCTTCCGATTAATCTTGCGTTTTTCTTCCACAGCACGCCGGAGAAAAGAATGAGAGCCATGTATCCCAGTCCGGCGGGTGCGACTGAATCATTATTGCCACTCGCTGCGTGGAACGCTTTGGCCGAGAGGAATCCTCGGCTGAGCACAATGCAATCGGACGTGGAGGCTTTCCTGGTGAATCGAGTTGGAGCCAAACGGGAGTATTACATCGTACCCATCGATATTTGCTTCGAGCTAGTCGGTCTGATCCGCGTGCATTGGCGGGGACTATCCGGGGGAGATGTTGTTTGGCGGCAAGTTGAAACTTTCTTTGTTCGACTAAGTGCCGACGCGCGTCCTGCGACTGCACCATCCTAGTAGCCAATCGATGCCCGATCTAAATTTTCGAGTGACCGGGATAGAGCCGTCTGCGCGCGGGCTGACGCCGCTCCTCCATTTCAACCTGGAAGTTTCGAACGAGCCATCCTCGGAGCAAATTCAGGCGGTAATAGTCCAGGCACAGATCCAGATTCAGGCCGCGCAGCGGAGGTACAACGATCGGGAAAAGGACGGACTTAGCGATCTGTTCGGCACACCGGATCGCTGGGGCCAAACCCTTCGCAACCGGCTCTGGGCGCATGCGAGCGCAACTGTGCGACCGTTTTCTGGATGTACCGAGGCTGTCCTTCCGGTTCAATGCACGTACGACTTCAATGTGATCGCGACGAAGTACTTCTATGCTTTGGAAGAAGGAGAGGTCCCCCTCCTGTTCTTGTTCAGCGGGACAATTTTTTACTTAGCGCCGGATGGCGGATTGCAGGTACAGCAAATCTCCTGGGACAGGGAGTGCGTCTACCGCATGCCGGTCAAGGCTTGGGCGGACTTAATGAATCACTACTACCCAAATAGTGCGTGGCTCACTCTGCAGCGGGATGTATTTGATCGATTATCTGCCTACAAGCGTAAACTCGGGTTGCTAACCTGGGAGCAAGCCATCGAACGCTTGCTCGCATACGACACAGAAGAATGACGATTCTCGCCTACCATTCATAAAGCGGACTTCGGATTACTTATGAACCTTCCCCTGGTGAACAAAATTGTCGATGCGCTGCTGTACGAAGGATATATCCTTTATCCTTACCGACCGTCCTCAAAGAAGAATCGCCGGCGCTTTACGTTTGGGAGAGTTTATCCGCATGCCTACAGTATGGCTCAAAACGGGAAGGAACCGTGCGCGATCATAACAGAGTGTCTGGCGCTCAGACAGGATAAGCATGCCGGTATTGAGGTCCGCGCATGTTTTCTGCACGTTATGGCCCGTGAAATTCTGGCATTGCCAGAACCGCTTCTTGATATCCCTGAGGCTTTGGACACAGCCTCCCTCAATGTTATTCCCGAACTGCAGGTAGAAGATAAACGATATTCAACTTGGCAGGAGGCGGTGGAACGCGAGGTGAAATTGCCTCTGCGACTTCTGCCCCAGACTTGTGATGCAACTAGCGATGTGCCGTTTAATTTTCCATCGTCCGACAAGATAGAACCGATAAAAAATAGCCAAGGATCAATAGTGGCATTGGTTCGGCGCCGGCAAGAGGAGCTGATCGGATCGGTTGAACTGACCACCGAGCCGCGTGATGGTCAGGTAGTTAAGATCAGGGCAAATATCGTTAATCAGACACCCATCCCGGATTGCGACCTTGAAAACCAGGATGCAGTATTGATGCGAACCTTTGCCTCCACGCACACCGTACTCCATTTGGAGGGAGGGGAGTTTATTTCTTTAATGGATCCTCCGCCGGCGCTCGATGAATCTGCCCGATCCTGCAAAAACGAAGGGACTTGGCCGGTGCTCATAGGGGACGAGAAGTCTGGCGACCGGAGTACCATGCTTTCTTCCCCGATTATTCTCTATGACTATCCGAAGATTGCACCTGAAAGTCCCGGCGAACTCTTCGATGGGACTGAGATCGACGAAATTCTCACGCTACGAGTACTGACGATGTCGGATGCGGAAAAAGAGGAGATGCGCGAATCGGATGAACGCGCGCGTCACATCTTGGAACGGACCGAGTCCTTACCGCAAGAGCAACTGTTGAAAATGCACGGAGTCGTGCGGGAGTTACGGTCATTTGACGATGACTTCTTCTGCAACGACCGCCGTATGGAAGTTGTTGAAGTAAACGGTGTTCAATTGAGGGCCGGGGACCGGGTGAAAATTCGGCCCAAATCGAGGGCTGATATCATGGATATCGCATTGGAGGGAAAGACAGCGATGATCGAGACGATCGAAGAGGATGCTGAAGAGCGCATCTACTTGGCTCTGGTACTGGACGACGATCCAGGCAAAGACCTGGGCCTCATGCGCCAACCGGGCCATCGATTTTTCTATGGGCCGGACGAGGTCGAACCGCTCGGGGAGACGGAATGAGCGCTCCGGATCGGATCTTAGTAGCCGGTATCGGCAATATCTTTTTCGGCGATGACGCATTCGGCGTCGAGGTGGTGCGCGAGCTCACGAAGTCTGAATTGCCGGAAGGAGTCAATGTGGTCGATTTCGGAATCCGCGGCTACGACCTCGCCTATGCCATCATGGACGGATATGGAGCAACTATCCTGGTAGATACAACGGCGAGAGGAAATCCGCCAGGAACGTTGTGTCTGATCGAGCCGGATCAGGAGGAGCTCGCTAAGTTGGAGGCTGAAGTGCCCGATGGGCATGGCTTAGGACCCCTCCAAGTGCTCCGCTTGGTCCAATCGTTGGGCGGCGACATCGCGCGTTTATACCTCGTCGGCTGCGAGCCGGCCGCATTGGAAACAGAGGACGGGCAAATTGGCTTGAGCGAACCGGTACAAGCTGCGGTCCCTCAAGCCGCCGGCATGATTCGAACGCTAGTTAAAGAACTACGCGCGCAGACGCGGAAATGAACTCGCTCCAGAGACCTGAACACGCGGATTGATCGTAGCCTCTTATTGTTTTTTAGATCAAAGGGGATTAAATGTTGCCTTCGTTACGGGTTTGGGGATAATAAGGGTTGCGTAGGTATGTCCCCCAGGCCAGAGGAGCGCAAAATTGCTATGGCAATTGGATCCGCCAACCCATCGGCCTCCGAACATTAAAACAATGCAATTGCGGCTTCCCGCAAGGGAGGCTGCAAAGAAATACCCCCCATGAGCTCTACACTTTCATCTCTTCCGAGGGGAGCTGATCGCTCGCCCGATGTGCTTCTGGAAAAGTTAGAGGACCCACGGATCGTCGAAGCATTGGTTTCATTGCTGGACAAATCGGACAAGTTAGCGTCCTTCGTTCAGATCCTCGAAGACTTTCTTGAACGAAGCGAGGGTGCCCTCAACTCGATGTCCAAGGGTGTTGGCCAACTTGGCCGGGTGGGCGTGACCGCTCTCGGCAAGACTTTTGAGAACATCGATCTGGATGACCTGAAATCGGCTTCGGGACAGCTGAAAGGCATGCTACCGGTGTTGCGTGACTTCGTTAGCGAGTTCAACGCTCTAAAAGAGGCTGGTGTGTTCGATGCCGAAGTTGTGAAAATAGTCGGGCGAACGGGCAGGGCAATGGCGGCTACCGTACGCGATCCGACAGCTCATTCCAGCGATACGCGTGGGATCTTCAGTCTTCTTGGCCTGCTCAAAGATCGCGATATCGCGCGATCGCTGAATTTTCTGATTTCATTCGCGCGCCATTTTGGCGGCGATCTTAGCAAAGGCGAGCTCGGCTCGGCTGCAATTACGTTGCCCGCCGCCACCGCTACAAAGGCCTCGGTCCACAGGAAGGTCTCCTGAACCCAAATCCAAGTATTCTACTACACCATGGCAGCAGCATCCCCCCAGATAGGAGCTCATCGTCCTCCGGACGTGAAAGAAATCCACGTTGTGTGGATGACCACTGGCTTAGGATGCGACGGAGATTCGGTTTCGATCACCGCCGCCTCTTTGCCGAGTATCGAAGACATAGTGATGGGAGCAATCCCAGGCCTACCAAAGGTTCATCTTTATAATCCGGTTCTTGCATATGAAGTCGGCGACGATTTCATGAAGTATTGGTATCTGGCGGCAGAAGGTAAGTTGGATCCGTTCGTACTCGTGATGGAGGGCTCCATCCCGAATGAAAAGATTAAAAAGGAAGGATATTGGGCCGCCTTGGGGACCGATTCGAAGACCGGCCAGCCGATTACCACGAACGAATGGATCGATCGCCTGGCGCCGAAGGCTCTGGCTATCGTATGTGCCGGTACCTGTGCGACCTACGGAGGCATCCATGCGATGGAAGGCAATCCGACGGGAGCAATGGGCCTGGCTGACTACCTTGGTTGGGATTGGCGCTCAAAGGCGGGACTTCCAATAGTAAATGTGCCGGGCTGCCCGGTGCAGCCCGACAACATGATGGAGACGCTGCTTTACCTACTCTACCAAGTCGCCGGCTTAGCCCCGATGATTCCGCTGGATGAGGAACTCCGGCCCAAATGGTTGTTTGGCAGAACAGTGCACGAAGGATGTGACCGAGGCGGTTATTATGAAGAGGGAGATTTTGCTGAGGTTTACGGTTCGCCGAAGTGCATCGTAAAATTGGGATGTTGGGGACCAGTGGTGAACTGCAACGTTACCAAACGCGGTTGGATGGACGGAATTGGCGGCTGCCCGAACGTCGGCGGTATTTGCATCGGATGTACGATGCCCGGTTTCCCTGACAAGTTTATGCCCTTCATGAACCCGCCTCCGGGTGCAATGGTTTCTTCGGCGGTTTCCGGGATTACGGGAGGAGTTATTCAAGCTCTTCGCCAGATTACGCAACGCGCATCGAACAAGGAACCAAGTTGGCGTCATCCTCGCGCCGAACTCACCACAGGTTACCAGCCCAAACACTACGCGAACGCCTGACAAACAGAATTCGGCCGCCCGCAAACTCTATCCAATAACAGGAGATCTAAATGCCGACCGCAACACTTCCCGTAACGGAAACCCCAGCCCACCCAGAAAATATTGTAGAGATGTCCTGGGATCCCATCACTCGGATTGTTGGAAGTTTGGGCATCTTTACGAAAATTGACTTTGCCAACAAGAAAGTCGTCGAGTGTCACAGCACTTCGTCCATCTTCCGGGGTTATAGCATTTTTATGAAAAACAAAGATCCCCGGGACACACATTTCATCACGAGCCGGATTTGTGGGATCTGCGGAGACAATCACGCCACCTGCTCGGTGTATGCTCAGAACATGGCCTACGGAATCAAACCGCCGGCAATTGCGGAGTGGATCATTAATCTGGGTGAAGCCGCCGAGTACATGTTCGATCACAACATTTTCCAGGACAATCTCGTCGGTGTCGATTTCTGCGAGAAAATGGTGCGCGAAACCAATCCTGGCGTTTGGGAGAAAGCCAAAGCGACTGAGGCGCCACACGCCAAGGACCACGGGTATCGTCGGATAGCGGATATCATGACGGCGCTAAACCCTTTTGAAGGCGAGTTCTACCGTGAGACGCTGCAGGTAAGTCGGATGACCCGCGAAATGTTCTGCCTGATGGAAGGGCGACACGTGCATCCCTCGACGCTTTATCCAGGAGGCGTTGGCACCGTGCCGTCAGTTCAATTATTCACCGACTACCTCATTAGGCTGATGAGATACATCGAGTTTATGAAGAAGTGCGTGCCGCTCCACGACGATTTGTTCGACTTCTTCTACGAGGCTTTACCTGGTTATGAGCAGGTCGGACAGCGCCGTATTCTTCTGGGTTGCTGGGGTTCATACCAGGATCCTGATGTTTGCGACTACAACTATAAAAGAATGGATACCTGGGGGAAGGCGATGTTCGTCACTCCGGGTGTCGTGGTAGACGGCAAATTGGTCACTACCAACCTCGTTGACATCAATGTCGATCTCCGGATTTTGCTGGGTTCCTCGTACTACGAGGATTGGGAACAGAGCGAAACTTTTGTCACGCACGATCCGCTTGGGAATCCGATCGATAAGCGGCACCCGTGGAACCAAACCACGATTCCGCAGCCCCAGAAGCGTGACTTCAAAGGGAAATACACTTGGGTCATGTCGCCCCGATGGCTCGACAGACGTACCGGGGACCATCTTGCGCTCGATACTGGCGGTGGTCCGCTGGCACGTCTCTGGGCTACGTCTTTAGCTGGTTTGGTGGACATCGGCTACATCAAAGCGACCGGAAACAGTGTCAAAATGATCCTTCCGAAAACCTCGATGAAGCCTGAGGTCGAGCTGGAGTGGAAGATTCCGAAGTGGAGCAACGCGATCGAACGCGACCGTGCGCGCACCTATTTCCAAGCGTACTCGGCGGCCGCCGCTATGTACTTCGTCGAAAAAGCGATGAAAGAATTGCATGCTGGCCGTACCGATACGTTCACCCCATTCAAGGTGCCTGATGAAGCGATTGGGTGCGGTTTCCATGAGGCCGTACGGGGAGTGCTTTCCCATCACCTCGTCATTCGGGGCGGTAAAGTAGCCAACTACCATCCGTATCCGCCGACCCCATGGAACGCAAATCCGCGGGATATCTACGGCACACCGGGACCATACGAAGATGCGATTCAGAACACGCCAATCTTCGAGGAGAATGGCGTTGAGAACTTTAAGGGCATCGATATCATGCGGGCTGTGCGGAGCTTTGATCCCTGTTTGCCGTGTGGTGTACATATGTATCTCGGCGACGGGAAAGTCCTGAAACAGATGCACAGGCCGAGTGCATTTGCGGGCCTGGCTAACGCGAAATAAACACAACCTGACAGAATAGGGCGATTGCAATTGCAAAACACGCGTTCCGGGGAGCGAGCGTCTGCAATTGATCGCTCAAGATTCTGGCCGACATCGAAAAGTGCCAATGATCCAAACGATTGAAGCATCTCCAGAAGAGATATACGACATTGAGCTTGAGCACAGCCTGTTGGAGGCGAACGCGAAAATCGCGAAAGCGAACCGGTCACTGCTGGACGAGCATGGAATCACGGCCGTCGACGTCATGGGCGCGATCGGCTCAGGCAAAACGACCTTGATCGGACGGTTGGTTGGAAGGTTGAAACACCGCTTCGGCGTTGCGGTTTTCAACGGCGACGCTACAACGAGCACGGATGCTGATCTGATCGCAGACCAGAACGTGCCTGTTGTGCAGATTGCTACAGTAAACGGTTGTCATCTGGACGCGAACCTCATTGGGAAAGCACTGCGCAAGATCGATCTGACAAATCTGAAGATGATTTTCATCGAGAACATAGGCAACCTGATCTGTCCTGCTGAGTTTCCGCTCGGTTCCAAAGCGCGCGTCGTTGTCGTAAGCGTAACAGAAGGTCAGTACATGGTCCGGAAACATCCTCATATGTTTTTAGGAGCGGATCTCGTCGTGGTAAATAAGGTCGATCTGGCGGCCGCGATGGAGGTCAGCGTTGAAGGGCTGGCCGCGGATGTGCACAGGCTCAAGCCGGACATCAAAGTGATCCCAACAAGTTGCAAGAGCGGTATCGGCCTGGAGGACCTTACAACGGCGCTTTTGGACGTTTGAGGGTCGACCTGGATGCACGAGCTGTCGATAGCTTCGGCGGTCGTCGATAGCGTTCTTGAGTTTCTTGATAAGCACGGTGCGCAGAAGGTGCTCACCGTGCGTCTGTGGGTTGGAGAACTGAGTCACATTGAAGCGGATCAATTGCGATTCTGTTACATGGCAATCACTCGAGAAACGGCGATGGAGGATTCCATGCTCGAAATTGAACATATTCCGGCGGTTGTCCAGTGTCGCTACTGCTCGTATAAAGGACGCCCCAAATATTGGGAAGATGCGCTCGCCGTCGCGCCGATCCCGACTCTTGAATGCCCTCAATGCCGTGGTGCTGTGGAAGTGGTGGAAGGCAATGACTGTGCAATCAGAACCATCCAATTCATAGCCTGAGGGGACCAATCTACAATGAAAGCTGCCGAATCCGCGAACCACTTGTCTGCTTCGGGCGGAGCATATTCGCGACGAACCGCTTTGCTGAGCGCCAAAGAAGCTCAGGAGCAACTCGACGCCATGAACGCGGCGGGAGCGCGAATCCAGCAGCTACTGGAGCAATTCGAAGCTTTACCAAATCCATCTACGCGCGAATTGGTTCACGAATTCATGGAGGCAACTCTCGGGTTCTACGGCCAGGGGCTTGCTAGAATACTGCAGGTTGTCCGCGCAGCCGGATCTGAAGGCGAAATCGTTCATCAACGCCTGATCGATGACAAGGTCATACGCGGTTTGTTGCTTATTCACGATTTGCATCCTGCGGACTTGGAGACCCGATTGCGTGTGGCACTGGACGAGGTCCGCCCGTATCTTAAAAGTCATGGCGGCAACGTGGAATTGATAAGCCTGGCAGATCAGGCAGCCAGACTCAGGTTGGAGGGCACCTGCAAAAGTTGCGCATCGTCCGCGGTGACCTTAGAACTCGCAATCCGGCAGGCGATCGAAGAAGCCTGCCCAGACCTCGCCGGCTTTACGGTGGAGGGTGTCGCGGAAAAATCGGCGAGAATAGAAACAAATGATCAGCTCAAGGAGCGAATAAAGCCAAACTGGATTGCGTTGGAGAACGCGGAACAGCTCGATGACGGTGCGTGGATGCCTGTCCGGGTTGCCGGTAAACGGCTGGTTATATGCAGAGTGAACGGCAGCCTGTACGCTTATCGCAATAATTGTCCGGCCTGCAATACGCCTTTTGACGCCGGGACGCTTGAGATGGGGTGGCTCGGCTGCCCGCTAGGCCACCGTTACGACATTGTGCACGCTGGACGCTGTACGGATGTCCCCACTGCGCACTTGGAACCTTACCCTCTGCTTATCCAGGAGGGCATTGTAAAAGTAGCGTTGTCGATATGATATTCGAACGTGCGAAAGTAGCCGTTCGCGGCGTTGTGCAGGGCGTCGGGTTTCGGCCTTTCGTGTACAGATTAGCCGCTCAGTTAAATCTATTCGGTTGGGTCCTGAACTCCTCACAAGGTGTGTTCATTGAGGTCGAAGGAGCGCGTGACGCGCTTCAGTCTTTTTTAGTGCGTCTGGAAAAAGAGAAGCCGGCGCGCGCCGCGATTCAAAGTCTGGAATTCTCATTTCTTGAGCCGGTAGGTTATGACCGCTTCGAGATTCGCTACAGCGAGTCAACGGGTCAGAAGAGTGTTTTGATCCTTCCCGACGTTGCCGTGTGCGACGATTGTCTGAGGGAAATTTTTGATCCCATGAATCGCCGGTACCGCTACCCGTTCACCAACTGCACAAATTGCGGGCCGCGATTCAGCATCATTGAATCGCTCCCATACGATCGGCCGAACACTTCCATGAAGCGGTTCTCGATGTGTCGAGCCTGTCTGCGCGAATATCTGGATCCAGGCGACCGCCGGTTTCACGCGCAACCAAATGCCTGCCCGGATTGCGGGCCGCGGCTGCAGCTGTGGGACGCCGATGGGATCGGGTTGGCATACGGAGAGGAAGCGTTACTACGCACAGTCGAACTCGTGCGTAAGGGAAAGATAGTTGCACTGAAAGGAATCGGTGGGTTCCAGCTCATTGTCGACGCTCGCGATGGGTGCGCAATTCAACGTCTCCGGGAGCGAAAGTGCCGCGAGGAAAAGCCGTTTGCCTTGATGTACCCGAGCCTCGATCACGCGAAGGAGGATTGCGCCGTCTCGGATCTGGAAGAGAGGCTTCTTTCGGCTCCCGAAGCGCCGATCGTTTTGCTTAGTCGCAAACCGGGTAATTCAGTGCTCGCTCCCCAGATCGCACCGTTCAGTTCGAATCTCGGGGTCATGATACCTTACTCGCCGCTCCATCACCTCTTGCTGCGCGATCTCGGCATTCCGGTCGTCGCGACAAGCGCCAATCTGAGCGACGAACCGATCTGCATCGACGAATACGAAGGCTTAAAACGTTTGCACGGAATCGCCGATTATTTTCTGATTCACGACAGGCCAATCGTCAGGCATGTCGACGATTCTGTCGCGCGTGTCGTTAGTGGGCGTGAGATGATACTGCGACGCGCTCGAGGTTATGCGCCGTTACCAATCCACGTTACCAACGCGCTTCCCTGTGTCTTGGCCGTCGGAGCACATTTGAAGAACAGCGTTGCGCTGAGTGTCGGCCATGAAATTTTCATCAGCCAGCATATCGGTGATCTGGAAACGAGCGCAGCTTTCTCAGCCTTTCGCAGGACAATAGAAGATTTGCCGCGCCTCTACGAAGCACAACCGAGCGCCATCGCATGCGACATGCATCCGGAATATCTGTCGACCAAGCATGCCGCCCGAGTCCGATCTCACGTGCAAAAGATCCAGCATCATTACGCGCACGTCCTGGCTTGCATGGCTGAAAATGAGTTGATGGACACTGTGCTCGGTGTTGCGTGGGACGGCACAGGCTACGGCACGGACGGCACGATCTGGGGCGGCGAATTTCTCCTTTCCGACGAAACATCATACCGGCGAGTCGCACACTTCCGCCAATTTTGCCTGCCGGGTAGCAACGCCGCTGTAAAGGAGCCCCGCCGCGCCGCATTGGGTGTGCTTTACGAGATCTGGGGCGACAGCGTACTGGTCGATCGACGGCTGCCGCCCGTGGCCGCCTTCAGCGGGAGCGAACTGGTTATCATTCGGCGAATGCTTTCCCGGGGATTGAATGCCCCCGTGACATCCAGCGCCGGCCGCCTGTTCGATGCGGTGGCGTCAATTCTCGGATTGCGGCAGCGCAGCACCTTCGAAGGGCAGGCCGCAATGCAACTGGAGAACGCACTCGAGCCCGGTGTCGACGAATTCTATTCATTCGAGATCTCCGAACAGACTACGCAAATTGTGGATTGGGCACCGATGATCGCTGAGATCCTGATCGATCTTCAAAAGGGTCAGACGTGCGGTCAGATTTCTGCGAAGTTTCACAATACGTTGGCGGAAATCATCGTCGCAGTCGCAAGAAAACTAGGAGAACGACGAGTTGTCCTGACCGGCGGATGTTTTCAGAATCGGTACCTTGTCGAAAGGTCGGTCGATCGATTACAGGAAGCCGGGTTCAAGCCGTACTGGCACCAGCGGATTCCGCCCAATGACGGAGGGATCGCTCTCGGCCAGATTATTGCAGCGGCGGCTTCCGGGGCGACAACTACCAGGAAAGTAGGAGTCGCGGCCCTATGAACCTGGTATATGGTGAAATCGTCGCACTATCATGCGAACGAGAAATGCAGACAGGCAAGGTCCGCGTGGGAGGCGCTATCAAGACAGTGATGCTCGACCTGGTTTCACCAGCGCAAATCGGGGAGACGATTCTGCTTTGCGACGGGGTGGCGATTGCCAAGGTCGACGCTGAACGACAGACGGAGAACAATTATGTGCCTGGCGATACCGGGAAAACTCATTGAAATTGGCCGCGATCCACACGGAGTCATGATGGGCAAAGCAGACTTCGGCGGCATCGTTAAACAGGTCTGTCTTGAATACACCCCAGAAGTAGAGCCGGGTGATTATATCCTGGTCCATGTCGGGTTCGCTCTGGGCAAAGTGAATGAAGAAGAAGCCGAACGAACTTATCAGCTGCTGGCAGAGATGGACCAACTGGCCGAGCTCGACATTCCAGACACCTAGTGCCCTGTTCCCGAAATATTACGGAGCGTGACGCCATGAAATATATTGATGAGTATCGGAACGAAGCGTTGGCGGGAAAATTGGTTAAAGAAATCCGTCGAACCGTCACCAAGCCGTGGGTCCTGATGGAGGTCTGCGGCGGTCAAACGCATACGATCGTTAAATATGGCATTGATCGCCTTCTTCCGGACGAAGTCGAGCTTGTCCATGGCCCCGGATGCCCGGTGTGCGTAACATCGCTGGAGATGATTGATAAAGCGCACGCAATCGCGCGACGGTCTGACGTAATTTTTTGTTCCTTCGGTGACATGCTTCGTGTCCCAGGTTCAAAAGTCGATCTCCTCGTGCTGAAATCCAGAGGAGCTGACGTTCGCGTAGTCTATTCGCCGATTGATGCATTGAAGATTGCTCGCGCAAATCCTGACAAAAAGGTTGTCTTCTTTGCGATTGG
This sequence comes from uncultured Verrucomicrobiae bacterium, assembly GCA_963750185.1. Taxonomy (GTDB): domain Bacteria; phylum Verrucomicrobiota; class Verrucomicrobiia; order Chthoniobacterales; family JAFAMB01; genus JAFAMB01. The sequence goes on along the minus strand of CAVVPV010000014.1, from coordinate 356,242 downwards.
TTTCGAGACGACCGCACCCGGCAACGCAATGGCGGTTTGGCAGGCGCAAAAGCAGGGCATCACCAATTTTTCGGTGCTTGTCTCACATGTATTAGTCCCTCCGGCGATGGCTTCGCTTCTGCAGTCGCCGCTCAACCGCGTCCAGGGATTTCTCGGACCGGGACACGTATGTACAGTCATGGGTTATGAGGAGTACGAGCCAATTGCTTCTCGTTACCATGTGCCGATCGTCATCACGGGATTCGAACCCCTGGATATCCTCGAAGGCGTTTTGATGACGGTGCGCCAACTCGAGGCGAAAACCGCCGTGGTCGAGAATGAATATCCGCGCGTGGTCAGGCGCGAAGGCAATCGTTCGGCACGGGAACTGGTGAATTCTGTGTTCGAGGTCTGTGATCGAAAATGGCGGGGTGTCGGATCTATCCCAAAAAGCGGGTATAAACTGCGGGCCGGATTTCGAGATTTTGATGCCGAAAAAATTTTTGAGGTCGAAGAAATCGATACGGAAGAACCCTCCGTCTGCATCAGTGGGTTAGTGCTGAGAGGGGTCAAGAAACCGCACGACTGCCCCGCGTTTGGCAAAGAGTGCACGCCCAGCCGTCCGCTTGGCGCGACGATGGTATCCGCAGAAGGTGCTTGCGCAGCATACTACGCTTACGGAAGACATCTGCAGCATGAAATGAGTAACATGCCTGACTAAATGCCGGGAAAAGATAATGACCGCTGAAGGCAGACCCGAAGAGCAGCAGAAAGGCGGCGATATCGGCGCTCTGATGGGTTCCTGTCCGGTTCCCTTGTCCGATTACCAGGAGATTGTCCTCGCTCACGGCAGCGGCGGAAAGCTGAGCCAGCAACTGATTCAGAGTATGTTGCTTCCCCAGTTCCACAACAAATTCCTGGATGCCGCACATGACGGTGCCGTCTTTTCAGTGAACGGCACGCGCCTGGCCTTTAGCACGGATTCTTTTGTCGTGAATCCAATTTTTTTTCCAGGCGGTGACATCGGCAAATTGGCGATCCATGGGACAGTAAACGATCTTGCCATGTGCGGCGCGCGGCCGCTCTATCTTTCGACCGGTTTCATTTTGGAAGAAGGCCTGCCGATGCAGGAATTCTGGGCTATCGTCCAGTCGATGCGCGCAGCAGCAGCCGCGGCAGGCGTTGACCTCGTCACCGGCGATACGAAAGTCGTGGACAGAGGAAAAGCGGATAAGATTTTCATCAATACATCAGGAATCGGTATCGTTCCGAATGGCGTGAATATCTGTCCGGAACGGGCTCGATCAGGAGATAAGGTGATCGTTAGCGGCGACATCGCCGTCCATGGAATCGCGATCATGTCCGTGCGAGAGGGACTTGAGTTTGAAACTGAAATCGCAAGTGACACGGCTCCACTATACGAACTCGTCAATGTAATTCTTGGTGTAGCCGATATTCACGTGCTCAGGGATCCGACCCGAGGCGGTATCACGAGCGCTCTCACCGAAATTGCCCAGTCCGCACGCGTTGGCATCTTCCTGGATGAAGCCCGGATTCCAATAAGCGAAGAGGTCAAAGGAGCGTGCGAGATTCTTGGGCTCGATCCACTTTACGTAGCCAACGAGGGCAAACTTTTGGCGATCGTCGCCGGCGATGAAGCAGGTCCAGTGCTCTCCGCGATGCGTGCACATCCTCTGGGCAGGAACGCTGCAATCATCGGTACCGTTACCGACAAGCATCCCGGCCTGGTTTTCATGAAAACACGCATCGGTGGCACCCGCATCGTTGACATGCTTTCCGGCGAGCAATTACCGCGAATTTGCTGACAGTAGCATACGCGTCTCGCGTGTATTCTGCTGTCCAAGTCAATGCCTGCGTGCGACGAAAACACTACACGCGGGACGCGTATGCTACTGTGGCGACGTTCCAGCTTCTGTGGAGAAACCACGCGCCGAAGACCGAGACAATCGAGTTCCTAGCGATGGCCGCCGTGCCCTCCCCCACCATGGTATCCACCGCCCCCGTGGTATCCGCCTCCACCGTGGTATCCGCCTCCGGCATGCCCAACAACAAAATGCCGAGCTCCAAAGCTTCGGCCGTAAAAGTGATGGTAGCCGTAGTACGGGCCGTAATCAAAGCCTTCGTATGGCGCCGATACCCAGACATCACCGTCGCATCCACTGAGTAAGAGCGTCAATCCCGCCGCTGTTGCGAGGAAAACTTTGTGTGTCGCTTTCATTGTTCGCGTCTCACGGTTCTCTGAATCCTGCAGTCTTATTCTTTTCCCATCTTAAAGTTCGCTTCCCGATCAAATTCTGCTTTCTCCTTAGGGGAGAGCTCGTTGTAGTGAACGCGAACAGTGTAACCGCCGACCAGATTCCCATTGTCGACGTAGAGCCAGTCGGAGATCTCCTTGGGATTGACCGTAACGATCTGACCCACCTTCACTCCGGTGATTTTGCGCGGTTGGTTGTCAACCCGCCCCTGAAAAAGATGGTGCCCAACGATCTGCACATCTGAGATCCAGATGTGTTCGACCTGGTTCCCTTCAGTGAACGCTTTTTTCACCTCAAAGTCTTCCTGGCCCGGCGCAGGATGCTTGAGCGCCTTGATAAACTCCCTGATAGTTTCGCGCGCTTCGATTACAGCCTTGTGCATCGCAGCGTGATCGTGCGGCACTTGAAAATACCCTGTTTCGGAGCCGCCCTGCGTCAGCTCCTGAGAGACAACATTCGCCGCCTGAAGCTTTGCAGGAGAGCCCGCAATCGCCGGGACGACAACAAGCGATATCAAGCCGATTGTCCGGAGTCTACATTTCATTGAGTGAAATTAGACCTCGCGTAATGTGTGCGCAATCGGATCCAATCGGATCGGTACGAACACAATTTAAAGATCATGCGCTCGGTCTGAGCAGAGGCCCGAAGGGCCGGAGATTTAACCTAAACTCCGAAATTGAGCCCTCGTCCTCGAAAAACTGATGTTTAATAATCAGAATAACGGAACAAAATAGTTGCGGGACAACCGGGCTCTTTTCGCTGCAGAAAACGGCGACTTATCGAGGACGAGGACGACGACGAAGTACGAGAACGAGGCCAAACGTCGGAATTTGCGTTTAAGCCTGGGCTATAGCGAAGCGGATGCCCAGGAATGCTTTTTTATACGCGAGTGAGCGCTCATAAGGCGCGGCCAGAAAAAATACGTTCCCTTCGCGATTGAGCTCGCGCGTCCGCCGACGGCTTTCCGACGCGCATTCAGCGCTGGTCGGCTTATTTAATGGTCCCCGGGGCTACGTTCGGCCCAGAGGGTTGCGATTAAAATGGACCGACGGCCATGCGATGTAGGCGAAGCGTCCTCGCTTTGCACTCTCGGGAAGAAGCAAAGCGGGGACGCTCCTATGAAGCCGACGTTGTCAAGACCCCGATGGTTTTTTCTGACCTCTTGATTCGTTTTTTGCGTTTGGCAGATGCGAGCGAGGAACGAGCGAACAGCTGCCAGAGGCAAAAAACAGTGACCTGTCAGTGCGCAGCGAAGCTTGGTCAAGAGAGAAACGGAATAAATGGGAGGGGCCCACGAAGTGGGAAGCAAACCGTTTATGCCGGATTCGACCTTGACCAAGCTTCGCTGCGCACTGCGTGGCTGGCTCTGTGTAGAGAGCCCTTGGGTAGTATGTTTAATGGACTGTGGCGTTTGCATGGGGGTCTTGGGACAATAATTCTACGGCCAGATTTACGCAGCGTTCTAGGCGTAAATCTTTCACGCTACTTCTTTTTGGAACGTTTCCCGCCCGAAACTTGAAGGTTACCCCTCAGTTTAAGCTCCTATCGGTTGGATCTAGTGCATCAGATCCGAACATCGTGATTTATGCAAATGAAGGCGGGAACGAGCGGTACAATCTTCGCCTTGGGTATCAGAGCCCAGCGTCCCCTTCGTACACGCGCCGTTCCCAAATTGGTTTTCTTCAGCGTTGAACGCTTGTTTTTTGGGGCGTGATTATTGGAAGTAGAAGACCTAGTTGTTGAGCGCTGGCTCTGCCGGTAGCCCAGCGCCACAGATCGATCGCCAAGTGTCGAGCCAGGGCCACGATCAAGCGTCGTCTGGCTCTCTTACTGACAGCGGCTTCGCGGAGCTTCTTGAGCGGCGGGTAGTCGGGTTGCCAGCGCAAAAAGCGCCAGGCCATTTCAATGAGGGTGTAACGTACCACCGAGTTGCCACACCGATTGATACTGCCTTCTCGACCATGGCCGTTGCTGTTGTGAATGCCAGGGCACAGGCCGGTGTAGCTGGCAATCTGGCGCCGATTGTTGAAACGGTCCCAACCTCTAAGCTCAAGGGTGAGGATGATCCAACTTAGCTCCCCGACTCCGATCGGAAGGCTTACGGTGACCATCTGCTCAAGCTCAGAGCGCATCTTGCGTTCTTTGGCATCGGTGGCCAGGGCCTCCTGTTGCCAGTATTCTAACTGTTGAGTGAGCCAGTCGGGCAGCTGGCCTTTAAACTGTTGCCAAGCTGCCGGCCGCCACCAGCCCGCAGGGGCCAGGATTCCCTGACTCAGCGCTAGGGCTCGGCCACGTGCCTCGGCTCGGCGTCGATTGCGCACCAGTCGTTCACGGTGACGCACGATCGAGCGTTGCTGTTCGAGCTCCAGACTTGGTACCGGCACCAAGCTCATCGCATGATGGTTACCGGCCAGATATTTCTCCAGTCGATCCAACAATGCCCTGGCATCTAAGCGATCGGTCTTTTGGCCCTTGACGCATTGATGCTCCAATGGCCGGGGCACTACGACGAAGTTAACGGCTCCACACTTGATGAGTTCCCGGTGATACCAGTACCCACAGGCTCCTGCCTCATAACAGCTATAGACCTTGATCCCTGCTTTGACCCAGTCTTCGACTTGGTTGAGCAACTTCCACGGATCCCACTTCTGTACCGAAGCCTTCGGAGTCGAACCGTCTAGTTGTCGACATTCAGTAACCTGCCGCCCGTGCAGATCCAAACCTAATTTGATCACTTCTGGCTTGGCTTTGGCCTCGCCACCTTTACCTTCATTAGCGGTATTGTTTTTCATCGAGCCGACAGTGTAACAACGGGTGTTGCTGCCTGTCGGCTCATATCATCTTCGCCTACGCCGCCTTGCCGGCGGCCCATTTTGATCGCAACAAAGTACCTCTTATTTCGCGGACAGGACACTAGTTGTTTAGCAGATCATACCTGGCTATTCATTTGGTCCCTCCGGGACAGCATACGCTCTTTCGTTGTAGGATTTTACTTAAGTTAGCGCTTATGGGGCTACGTCCGGCGGTCGCCGGACTCTACCCCAGGCTGCATCCGGTCGCGCCTTCGGCGCTTCGGAGCGCCTAGCAGAAGTCGCACTGGATGCACATGCCGGTGTGCTCCGGTCAGCGATGCCACGTGGCATACCAGAACTCGGGAAACGCCTCCGCCAGCGCTTTGCTTCCAAGGCGCGGCGCAAATGGTTTCCCGAACTGCCGCGTAACCGCTGCCAGCTCGGACAGACGCCGCAGTGCGTCTTTCGTTGCCGATTTTCGTTTTTCTGGGTCATGCGTCGCCGCGGCATCACGCCAAATGGAGCGGCCCGCCATAAATCCGGACCCGCCCGCACGGCAGGCTATTTCCACCTGAGTCTTGAAGGCTTCGTAGCCTACGCCTGCCGACAACAACATCCATGGCACGTTTACTCCGGCATCCAGTTTCTTGCAGGCCTCCTGTGCCTTTGCTCTGCCCTCCTCCGTCTCCACATAACCCGGGAACTCTACCTTAAGGATGTCGACTCCAAAAGAATTCGCTTCATGCGCGCTTTCAATAATCCCAGCAACGCGACGGTCTCTCCACGTCTCGCTCTTCGTGTCCTCGCCTTCAAGCGGAAACCAGATCGGTTCAACAACCAACGGAATCGAATACTCGCCGCATTCCTGCACTAAGGCCCGAACAACCTCGCGCTGATGCTGAGCAACAGAACTGTCAGGCCGGTAGAACCAAAGCAGTTTGCACACATCGACCCCCAACAATTTCATCTGTTTAACACTCCAATGTTCACGGAACCTGGTCTTCCGATGGACAGTGGAGGGTTTATAATCTTCATCCTCGATGCTCGCCATTAATCCGATGGAGCCTGGGAGCGCGCCGGAAGCGATCGCTTGAGCCAACCCGTATCGGGCATCCAGCAAAAAGGCACTGCACGCAGCCGCTAACGATTGAATCAATTCCACCTTCGCATCACATGTTCGACGGTAGTCGACCGTCCTGGGATCAGGGTCGAGCAATTCCTGGAAGTCTGACAGATGGTCAAGCGCGCAGATCAGGAAGAAACCTTCTTCTGTCGTGACTCGACGAAGGCTTCGAAGTTTGCCGGGATCAATGTTTTCTTTTGTGTTCATAGGGATATTTCTGTTTCATCTATTGCATTTGCGCGATTCGCGGCGCCGAGAACAAGTAGGGTCCCGGCCAGAAAGGTGTCGCCAAGACCGATCGTGCCGGCCGGACGTTCAATGTAAGGAGTCGCACAGCTGACAACGGAGCGGCTGCCGATATTCAAAAAACTCTTCCACGCCAGGTCGCGAAACTCTGCACTTTTCGACAGAGCAACAGGCCGTGAAGGCATTCCCTTCTCAGCTCGGACCGAGGCCAGTAGCGAGCCGCACAACAGGGCGTCAAGTTCGCGTTCCGGGTCATCTTTCGTCACGCCCAGGGCCCATGTATCTGAATGAACGCATAACCGCCGCAGGTCCAATTCCCTGGCCAGCAGGCACGCTTTTTCGATCGTCTCCCCTTCTCCGGGCAGAATTCCAGAGAGCTCTGAATAGCTCATCCCAAGAGAGGTGATGATTCCGCTTAACAGATTCAGCACCCGTTTCCGGGTATCATCCGTTTCATAGTCGCCGACTTCCAGATGAATAAGTTTTAGACCTCGCTCTTTCCAGGCGCGCGCAAGCCCGACCGCCTGATACAACGATTCGTCGATGCAATCCTCCTGAATCTCATTCACGCCGGAGAGGATTCCAGCACCGGCCTCTCCTGCTGCAGCGATGCTCTCCCGAACAAAATCAGGATCAGCGTCGAGATGCTCGCCACCGAACCGCACAATCGTCCGGCTCGAACGCTTAAGGATCGTCGATCCAAGTTGGGTTCCTGCAGTGAATTCAAAAATGTAGTGGGCAGGCTTCGTTCTCTCCATTGCCGGAATGTCTCCAGACTTCGCGACACCATGCTTGACTGCGACGCCGATCCCGGGATGAAGCACGGAAAGTTGCCGCCGGCCACGGTCTTCCAGACTCATGAGCGCAGGCGCACCGATCACCGCCAGAGTTTGCGCCGCCTGTGCCCCGGTCCCGCCAACGCCCCAACGCAAGATCCGAAGATTTTTTTCGATCCACGCTCCGCCTTCCGGCCACTCCATAAAAAACTCTCCACCTACCCCGGCACTGGCTCTCCGAAACAATTCCCGGCCCAGTCTCCCTTCAGGCGACCCGTCCGGAGCGTCGAACAGAGGCGTCGCTTCGTGCAAGCGAACATACGCATCGACGAATGTAGATAACCCGCACAATGTCACCCTTGCATTCCGAACATATTTCGGAATCGCTTGCACAACTCGTTCGTAGGTCGTCGCCCAATGTTGCGGACTCACTCCTTTAACGCCCCTCCTGTTAGCCCGTTAATGATCTGCTGCTGGAAAATCAGAACGAGAATCACCAATGGCAAAGTGACGACGACCGAAGCCGCGGCAATATCGCCCCAGGGAACGTAGTGCAACCCGGTGAAATTCGCGATGCCAACTGGCACCGTCTGGTGATTGATGTCAGAGGTAAATGCAAGCGCGAACATGAACTCGTTCCAGGCCGCGATAAAACAAAGCAGCCCGGTCGTCACAACTGCCGGCAGCGAGATTGGAAGGATAATCCTAAAAAAGATTCGCATCGGTTTCGCCCCGTCAATCCGCGCCGCTTCGTCGAGACTCTGAGGGATTGATCGGAAATAACCAAACAAGACCCAGATCACCAACGGAAGACCTAGTGCCAGATAGACGATCACCAGGATCCGGTAAGAATCCAACCAGCCTATATTCGATGCGACTACGTACAACGGCGCCACAATGGCGATCTGCGGGAACATCGACACAGCCAGGAAAAACCAGAGGATCCGAAATCGCCCTCGAATCTCCAGACGCGCCAGCGCGTAAGCCGCAATCGATCCGAAGCCAAGACAAAGTGCCGTCGTGATAGACGTCACGATCGCCGAGTTGATAATATAACGGTGGAAACTCTTTTCCGTGAATATGCTAAGATAATGTTCGAATGTGATTGGGTATGGAAATAAATGAGGAATAGCTGCCAGCAATACTCTGTCGGGCTGGAATGATGTCGACATCTGCCATAAGAACGGCCCGACCGACCAGCAGACAATCAACACGGCCACAGCATAAACCATGACGCGTCGCGCCGAAGAGGGCCTAATCCCGAGAACTAACACCTTGCGATGTTCGCCCAGCGCATTCATTGTCCGACCTCCTTCATTTTGCGCAAAAGAAACCAGCTGAAGCCTGCTGCAATTGCGATTTCCGTGATAAACATCATCGTCGAAAGGCTCGACCCGTACCCGACCTGAAGAGCAGAGAAAAGGTGCTTATAGGTGAGCGTCGAAAGCACCTCGGTCGAATCAGCCGGGCCTCCTCCCGTCAGGACATAGACGAGATCAAAGATCCGGAAAGCGTCCAGAGCCCGGAACATCGACGCGATCAAGAGTGTCGGCGCTAATAAAGGCAACCGCACGTGCCAGAATCGCTGCCATGCATTGGCCCCATCGATAATGGAAGCCTCTGAGAGGGATTCAGGAATTGTCTGCAGCCCAGCCAGCAGCAACAACGCCATGAACGGCGTCGTTTTCCAAACATCAGCAATTATGATAGTCGCCAGTGCATAATCAGGCGACCCGTACCAGTCCACGTTTTGGCGGATAATCGCGGTACTGCGCAACAGATAGTTTACAATTCCGTTCTGTCCGTCGAACAGCCATCCGAACATCCTTGATGTCACGACCGTCGGGATTGCCCAGGGCACTAACATTGCCGCGCGCACCAATCCTCTTCCTCTGAATTGTTCGCAAAGCACTAATGCGATGAGCAATCCGATGACTGTCTCAAGCAACGTCGAGGCAAAGGTAAACTGCATCGTGTGAGTCCACGCGCCCCAGAATTGGCTATCCGTAACGAGCTGAATGTAATTGGCAAAACCGATAAAGCTATCCGTCGGCGATGCGAGAGACGTGTCCCGAAACGAAAGCCAGAGCCCGAGCATGACCGGATAAAGGGAGATGGCCCCGATCGACGCTACAGCCGGGATCAACAACATCACAGGGCCCACATGTAACCCGCCAACCCTGAAGAAGGGGGGTCGATTGACCAGAACCCGGCTTTCAACCCCGGCTATTATACGAGGCTCGGACATCACCTATGTTTTGACGATCGCGCGTATTTTCTCTGCGGCGCCCTTTAGCACAGTCTTGACGTCGCCACTGGTTAACGCCGTCGAAATGGCTGACTGCAGTACCAGCGTCACCTGTGGATATTTCGGCGTCACCGGACGACCAATCGCGCCGATAAAGACCGATTTCAGTGGCTGCATGAACGGTTGCTCTTGAGCAATTTTCGGGTCATCCAGAACAGCCGCCCGGGTCGGACAGAGACCGAGTTGGGTCGCGAAACGGAGCTGCGTTTCCGGGGATGACATCCATCGAACAAATTCGATTGCTGCATCTTTATTTTTGCTCGAGGCGTTTACACCGTACTGGTATCCACCAAGGCACGCCGCACTTTTCTTCCCCTCGAAATGGGGTAACGGTGCAACGCCAACCTTGTCCACTACGCTGGAGGCATCCTTGCTCTGAGAAATCTTCCAAACGTAAGACCAATTCCGCAGGAATGCGGCCTCCCCAGACGTGAACGGCCCGCGAGACGGTTCTTCGTCCCAGCTCAACACATCTTCCGGCGTGACCTGGTCCTTCTTAATCAAGTCATGCATCAGTTGAACCGCTGCCACCGCCGCGTCGTCTGCCACGGACACAGTCTTGCCATCCGGTTGCAGAATCGCGCCGTCATTCGAGCCAATGAACGAAACCAGATCGCACACGAGCACTTCCGCCTGTTTTGCCTGCCACAAAAATCCAAACTTGGCCTTGCCGGATGTGGTCAGTTTTTTGGCACTGTCAATCAACTCGTCCCATGTCTCCGGAGTTTTCGCTCCCAGTTCGTCGAGCAGGTCTTTCCGGTAATAGAGCATCCCGGAGTCGATGAACCAGGGGAGCGCGGTCAGTTTGCCGTCCCATGTACACGCCTGAACAACGCCCGGAAAATAATCTTTCATGACGTCCGCATTGAAATATTCGTCCAAGGGTAACGCCCACTTCGCGGCGGCAAATTCCGCGATCCAAATGATATCCTGTGTAAAGACATCCGGATCGCCGTTGCGCCTCGCAAGCTGCTGCACGAGTCCCTGATGCACTTCCGTGGAAGAACTCGGCGGAGGCAGTTCTTTGTAGGTCACATGGATCTTGTCCTGGGAACTATTGAAAGCCTCGGCAACTTCGGCAATCGTCTCCTTTCCGAAGAATTTTGCGCTGGAAAAAGTTATCTCAACCGGTTTGGACCCCGCCGCGAATCCGCGTCTAGGTAACGTCAAAAAAGTGCTGGCGGCAGTTAATCCGGCAACGGCCATGCCGGTCCGCTTGATGAAATCGCGCCGGTCAATCCCTTCCGTGCCCTTTCGGCTCGCGAGCGCGACCTCCTTATCCTGAACAGGATTCGACTCGGACAAAGAATCCAATTCCTGCTGAAATCCGTTTCTGGGGGATGCGTTTTTATGCATATTCATATCCTCATATTTGCAAATATATGCGGCGTCAAGAAATTTTCGTGTGCAATTCAAGCATAAATATGCAACTGTCGGCGCAGATTAGCGTATGCCGACTTCCTACGATTCCGTCCGCGAGACAGTGCTGCCCGCCAGGAGACATCTCGAGTTAGTAGAACTGATTCGCGCCCGCGGTCAGATGACCGTCAACGATCTTGCAAATCATTTCGGCGTTTCGGGCGACACTGTACGCCGTGACTTGGACTTCCTGGCGAACCAAGGTCTCCTGACGCGGACGCACGGGGGCGCGGTCGCAATGGACAGTCTGGTGCACCAGGATTCGACGTTCGCCCAACGAATGGGCACGCGAGTTCCGGCAAAACGCCGCATCGCCCGTGCGGCAAGCCGGCTGATTGGCGACGGCGAGACACTCTTAATCAATGGGGGGTCGACAACGAAGCTGTTTGCGGCTGAACTTGGCGATCGACGCAATTTAACCGTTGTCACGAACAATCTTTGCGTCCCGGCAACTCTCCCGGCCGATTGCTATAATAATGTCTATATTCTCGGCGGCGAATACAAAGGGGAGGCGCAGGTCACGGTAGGACCGGTCGGATTCGTATCTGCTGGAAGCATCAGTGTCGACTCCGCGGTGATCGGCGTCGGCGGCGTGACCGTCAAAGAAGGTTTGACGACGACGGTGCTCGAAGAATGCGCCATGATTTTGGCAATGATCTGCTCTTCGCGCAGAACGATCGTCGTCGCTGACGCCTCGAAATTCGGTCACAATTCATTTGCACATATTGCTCCGCTTGGGCGCATTCAGGTCCTGGTAACAGACGAGCAACCGCCGTCCGATCTGGCTCGGGCGCTCGCGGAAGCGGATGTGGAACTAATTGTCGCCCCGGGCGAGTAAGCCAATCCCCCAAACAGAATACACGCGGGACGCGTATGCTACTTTACATCCCATGCGCAAGGTCAACACGAACAACCTCGAAGAAGAAATCTTCCTATCGCCGGGCGGAAAATTCGGCTGTGGAAGCAAAGAGATCTCGATTGCGCTCGGCCGCAACCCTGGATCCACCGATCTAAAAGAGCGACATCCGTTCGATGTCGAAATTTGCCGAATTCTGCCGGGCAAAAGCATTTGCCCCTATCACGCGCACAGCGCGCAGTGGGAATTTTATCATGTATTATCCGGAACCGGGATTGCCCGTCATGAGGCTGGCTCGACTGCGATCGAACCGGGCGATGCATTTCTTTTCGCGCCGGGAGAGTCGCACCAGATTGCTAACAATCAATCAGAGGATCTGATCGTTTTGATTGTCGCTGACAATCCGATCGGCGAGACCTGCTATTATCCGGATAGCAACAAATGGCTTGTTAGGTATCCAGAACACAGATTAATTCGCTCCGAAGATCTGGATGCCTACGACGGCGAAGAATAACTTGGCGGCGGTCTTCAGCACCGAAGGTGCGAGTGGAAAATGGTCTCGCGGCCGCAGGATCGGGGCTCCCGGAAAGCATTCGCAGTTCGCCCCGGCAACCTGCTTGCAAGGCAGCTTGCATCTGGAGGTTGGACATTTCGAAAGGGTCACGCTTCCGCGTGACCGGCGCGGCCTCATGGTAGGGTCACGCTTCCGCGTAGTGACTCCAAACCAGGACTACTCTGACCCATTGGTGTCCAAAATAGGTTCTGGAGTAGCCGGTCCCAATTGAATCGCGGTATGAATGTCTCAATCACGACTTTGCAATGGATCGGAGCCACGGAGTGGCGATAGACCCTAGCCCAGGGTGGAGCGTAGCCGCATAAGCGCTAACTTATTTCAGCAGCGGAAAGGCGCCATTCGGACTCGAACTTTTCAAGAGGAGTATCTGGCGTTTCTAAAAGCGCACGACGTAAAGTTCGAAGAAAAATATCTCTGGGACTAGCGCTTGAATACAAGACCAACCTCTCCAACTAGCGATTATTTTGGACAGCAATGGGAGATTTTGAGACGGTTTCTATTATTTAGATGACTTAGACTTAAAAACCTTTCCATGCTGCCATGGCGTACCAAGTAGTGGTAGAATATAGCGATCAGCACCAATGTAGCCACCAATTTTCCAGGCCAGAATCAGGCCTATGCTTAATGTAAATAGAATTGGATTCGAACTAACAGTTCCCGCAAGGAGATAATTGAGATTCATGAATAAGCCAAAATAAGCAGCAATGCCGGTGAAAATTCCGATTATTAGTGTTAACCCTACAAGTAGTTCTCCATAGGCAACCAGGTGTGACCAGATATTAACATGCGTCAACACAATGTTTTGCAGAAAATTAGCATACCACCCCTGAACATCAGGATGGGTACCGCCAGTCTTATGCAGTGCCCCTTGAATAAATCCACTTAATGCTGCACCGGCGTTCTGCCCTGTCCATGCAGCATTTTGAACTTTTTCCCAGCCGGCATCAAGCCACTCCCAACCAACATAAATTCTGACAACAAGCCAAAACCATGCAACTCGCGTATCAGAAAAGAGAAATTTCGACAATGGTGACTCTTCGATAATCGTTTGCTGCGGCATATGCTAATAATTAATTATTAATACCGTGCATTCAGAAAGCGTGATCGCATAAGTGTTCAAATCCCACGTAAGAGGACGAATTGGCACTCACGCTCCCCCCAGTGCCGCATTGCTTTTACCAGTCGAAGTTTCGAACCGATCGGGCGCGAACCAGGCCAGATCGGTTTCGGGTACCCGGCCGATTGCCACAGCCGCGGCCAGCATTCCCGCATAGGGCCCCACCGTCAACCCGTACCGCCCCAGCCCGGTAGCTATCACCAGGCCGTCAATTCCAGAAGGGCGGCCGAGCGATGGCAATCCATCTGCGGTCATCGGCCGAAATCCAACTCTGATCTCCGCCAACGTTGCATGCTTCAGCCCGGGTGCGATTCTTAATCCCTCCCGTAATATGTCGGCGACGCCACCGGCGGTTACGCGAAAATCGAATTTTGCACCAGTTTCACGCGTTGCGCCCATGACGACGCGAGAATCCGGAAAGCCGAGCAAGTAATAATCGGTAAGGACTGGAATAATCAATGGCAAGGCCTGCGTCCCCTCCTCCGCAACCTTTAAATGCAGAATCTGACCGCGCTGCGGTTCAACTCCGAGGTGCAGATTAAGCGGCCGGCAAAGATCGGTCGACCATGCCCCTGCGGCCACGATCACCGTGTCCGCGCTAATCAATTCACCGTCGACGCGAACGCCGATCACCGTATCACCGGAGGGTTGCAAAGCAGCTGTTCCGCTGAGTTGCTGCGCGCCGGCTTTGAGTGTGGCGTTAACCAACGCGAGACGGAAACTCTCGCCGCAGACACGAGCAGCGCCGCTCAGATGAACGCCGGCCAGAGCCGAATCCAAATAAGGAAACAGCTCCTTCGGAGCACCCGGATTGAGCATTTGGATCCGGCCAACCTCCTTAATTCCGTGGTCCAGATGATTTTGCAGTCGTAACAGGACCGGATTAAGTTGCGTACTGGATTCTCCGACGACAAGACCGCCGACGAGTTGGTAATCAACGTCGGTCTGACCGGCAGCAGCGAGCCTTCTTACCAGGTCTCGATAATATCTGGCAGCAGCGAATGCGATCCCTTCGTAGCGCGGGTCTGTACTTTCAGAGAGCCAAGGACAAACGATTCCTGCTCCGGCAAAAGTCGCTCGCCCCGGCGCGTCGCTGTCGATCAAACAAACCTCCGCGCCGAGTTGCGTCAGATGAAACGCTGCACTCGCACCAACGATTCCTGCACCCACAACGATGATTCTCATGCGGCAGCAAATGTAGGCAATTATTCCACCTTAGCGATCCCGGCGTTCGCGGTATGGGAAGGTACAGGCGCCGTCCAAGATTTTGTGAGCGATCCAGGCTAGATGGTAGTAACAGCGTGCGACGGGCTCCTGAGATGTCAAAATCGCTTCGCATCAGAATTGCACATAAAGAGGTTTTAGACTAATTGAACGCCTGTGAGCGGCTTTGGACACAAAGAGGCAATGCAGAACCTTCGCGGAAGGCGGGTGCTTTTAGACGTAAGTTGTTCACAATCAAGCGTCCTCGTAGTTCAACGGATAGAACGGAGGTTTCCTAAACCTTAAATCCGGGTTCGATTCCCGGCGGGGACAATGATGCAAGACGCTGATTAACAAGATGATACATCAAATCAGCAAACCTCACGGATACTCATAAGGCGTCACAATCCGGCACCTCAAAGCGCACATAAGACACACATATTTAAAGAACCGACGTCCCAACGAAAGTCTCAAGTGGCGCGGGAATCTGTTTCGTCGAGGCCCGATGGCAATACACATTTCTCAGGATTGCCGTTTAGACGGTATCAATCTCAGACTGAAGGAACTGACCTAGATACGATTCGAATGAATTTGGCGTCGCCTGATGGATCAGGAAGTCTGCAATTCGATCCCGGTCAGCTTTGCAAAGTCGCATTTGCCCCATTGCTAACGCTAATGCGAACTCTACACAGGCTTCACCACGTTCAGTGCGAATTTCGGAAAAAATGAACCGCAGCACTTCCGCCATTTCGCTACTGAGTTCTGGGCTAATCGTATAGTTGAATTCCGCGGGGAGTCCCGAACGCAGCAAAGCTGATTGCACGACCCCATCGTTTAAACGATAGAAAGTGTGGGGATGAATCAGTATCCGATGATATTCGTGCTGCTGTAACGTTCTTGTTCCCTCCGAGTGGCGAAGACTGTGTAAGACAGAAGCGATGGTAAAATACACCTCAGATTGTGTGACCTTAGTGGGATCATGAAAAAACGGGAAGAACGCGAAATTTGGTCGCAATCGGAGCTCTTGGCCGGCGGGTGACCCCCAGAATAATTCGTCGCGCATTCCTCCAACCGACTTCCCTTCCGCAGCTCGCAACATCTCTAGACGTGCGGCTACAATGTTGTGAAACGCCTGCGGCGCATCCAAGAATTTCTGCTGAAGCCGCTTTAGAAAATCCGATTCATTGCTCCAAATAGAGCGCCGATGGCTTGAATAGTCGGGCGGGAAAATTTCCTCAATGCGGTGAAAGCCGAATCGCTGGGCGGATATCGGCGTGTGGGTGATGTTGCTTTTTATCTCTCGCAGGTCACGAGCGCTGGACGCACGCGTCACACCGACCACGAATACAATTGATCCATTAGTCTGGATGGACCGAAGGATCTGACTGAGTTCCATTAAAGCTCGTCCGCTGACGAGGCAGCTTGCAACAACGACAGTGGTCCCTTCAGTCTCCACATAAGCAGCACTGTCCTCGCGAATTGAATTCGCGCAATTAAGAGCTCCGCAGTACGAACAAACGTATCACAATGCCTGCCCGACGGTTTTACGTAGTGGTACGCGTCAGAGGCCTTGAGGACGCCCTCCCGCTTTTGACAAAGAGTCTCAAATCCTCGCAATCGCAACTCTTCGCCCGCCTCTTTGTCGATCTCAGCCTGTGTCTCACCGTCAACTAGCTTTCCTGAGGCGGAAAAATATACGCACTGAACGGGAATCTTGCCGACGCCTTTTAGGCTTGGCGGCAATTGATCGTGCAGATCTTCGCTTTTTGCGCACTCGGATAACGCGGCGGCATTAAAATCGAAGCCTACGAAAATCATTCGGTCGGCTGTAGGGCATGCCCCGATTAAATCGCGCGCTTGAGCCGTTATGTCGGCAGATAACGGACATGCATAGCTGCAAAATAGAACTACTGAACGAATAGACGCTTCTGGCGAACTCTCTTTTCGAGCGAAGTGAAATCCAAAGTATCCGCTCATTGCTAATGCTGCTCGAACAGGCCGGGTTGAGTGTCGAGATTCTGCAGGGGGATCCAAAGGGCGAAAAGCGCTCCGCTCACTAACGGATACGCCGTCGAATCAGCGGACTCTCCGGATTGAAAATCGCGAAGATACTCTGCGTGTTGCCAAAGTGCTCCCTGAATCGATCCCTCTGCCTCAGATAACAAATAGGGGTCTTCGGTAAAATCGCGATAGAGAGACAAATGTCCCGTTCGTATCCGCAAAAACCCCTGCACCCTATGAAGTAGCTTCATCGTGAGAAACAATCCGATACCTTTCGCCGGGCTGCGGCTGGAGCTAACATGCCGCCGCAAGCACTGCTGAACCGCGGTATACTCATCCTGAACGGTAATGCCGCTGTTATACGGCTTGCGCAGGAACTGCTGGGCTAACCCTATTCCATTATCGAAAACACATACTTCCAAAAACGGGCGAATCTGATCCGAGTCGTCTTTTCCTAACTTTCTCAGATAGCGTTCTAGTGCTGGAAATCCCTGCGCTTGTTCCGCCAATGCCCGTCCGGCGAGCTGCTCTTTGTCATAGCTTCTCAACGAGATTCCGCGAATGCCTCGAGCGAGAGGTGCTCCATCTAAATCGCGACTGCCCCACTCTTCGGCGTTTGCAAACAATTCGTAGAGGATATCAGCAAGAGATGCCCGGTGTTCCTCAACCAACGCTTTTGCTGAAGACGGCGCGAGACAGTTCCCGATCGCATTCTTAATTGCGCGAGTGAACGCGGTCCGTCGTTCGGCTCGACTCTGAGGAACAGCTAATCCTTCAAACGGCGAAGACAACGCCGCAGGCCCGCTGTGCCCGGCGACTATGATGCTTGCTTGCTTCCCCCGAAAGCAAATGCGGCTAGCTATCTCCGCATAGCGCTTGCGACTGATAGCGAACGCCTCGTGATCTACGGTCTCACCACTGGCAGTAAATACATGTTCGGCAAGCAGGAGCGCACAGAGTCCGTGGTCTTCTTCAGAAAGGTTCTTCAGTTGGGTGTTGGCGTCTGACAGCCGCGGAATACGAATGACCAAAGTCGGGTCGTTGAACTCCGTTTGCCACGTGAACAAAAATTGAATCAGTGCTGACTTTCCACTCGCCCGTTCTTCCCGCAATCGGATAGGGATTTGTAATTCTTTTGCTTCAGGCTTGTCTGTTAGGGAGCGGACTAATCCCTCGACATTACCTATGTTTATTGATCCTCGTACAGAAAGCATCGGTTTAAGTCGAGCTATTCGGGCTCCGCGCTACCCTCTAATACAGCAGCTCTGGTTTCTGGATAGCGCTCATACCAGAGTGATAGCACATCCCGAAGATGTTGGGCATATCGGAAGTGCGCACCGGTTCCCGTCCTGAGTTCTGCTTCATAGATAAACTTGTCGGCGGTCGTTGTGTGCTCGAAAGAGAATTTGGTTCCGAGTAACGTAAGATAGACGTAGTGTAACTCTCCGCGAGCAAGGCTCTGGCGAGCAACATGGCTACTTTCGCGACCAATCGCCGCGAGGGACTTTAACTCGGCGAAAATCGGCCTTGCCGCCGTACCTTCTGCCTGATCCAGAGCGGCATAAAAACCGCTTGGCACAAAAGGGCAAAACTTGGATCCCGTGCGGTGGCGATTTAGGTCGCGTATTTCGGCGAACGACACTGCGTTCCACCCGAACCGGACTGCCGTCCGACGCAGGCTTTGGCCTATCCATGCGTATCGATTGTCGTGAAACGCAAGCGCAGAAGCGACTTCATTGTTAGAAACTCCCGGCGGGGACATCACGTCAAGAAAGGCACCGGTAGGCTCGTGTTCTGGCGATTCACTTTGCGAAGCCATTCCAATCGCAACGGTGAAGTCTTGGAGAATGCCCTTTGCGACGCTTTCCTGATGCTGCGCATGTTTTAAGAGGCGGGGCGCTGCCAGGCGAGTTCTGAACGAATTAGTTCGCCCAACCTTTTAGGTTCAGGAAGCGGGTGAGAGAGAAGATTTTGGCACAGTTGCACCCATCCGCGAGCAGACATGACTAACATGACGTTCGTCGCCGCGGCGCTTGGTATAAAGTAACGCGCTCGGTCGAAGGCGTAGTTACGCAAGATGCGTGCCCGCTGTCGCTTTGCCTTTTCTGATGAATCGCGTAGAAGGGCATTGGGCATCCGAACGATATCGGGAGATGTTCGAGCTACGCTTTCCCAAAGCGCAAGGGCTCGATCATACGCCGAGAATGCCCGCTGAACGAAGTCGCTCCATTCGGCTCGCCGGTCATTGGGGATGCCAAGTTCATCGGGTGAAATGACCCCTTCAGCGTCAAGCCGAATGTAGCGAGTCGACGATTCCTGGCCTCCCGCAGTTGGGCAGAGCGACCAAACGTAGTAGGCAAGCCAAATTGAAAGGCCGTCTAAAAACATCGCAACCGGCGCCATATCCGCGATTGATTGATGCCCGTAGTCAACCATCTTAAAGATCGCATCTACTGAGCGGTCGAGGTTTTTCTGATCGATCCGACTCAGAATCGCGCTTAGTCCTTCGTTGCTGCGAGAGTATCGAGCACCGGTTGCGGCGAGAAGTTCCGGTGTGAGCGCAGGCCGGCCTGCCGCCTTTGCGCTTTCAGTTTCGATTAAAGACACGTGCGTTACATCCACGCAGGAGTGAATAGCAGAATTTTCCTATTTCGCGCCATTACCGAATTCACAAGGAATTGGACAGCCGTAAGAGTGGTAAAGCTCCAGCGTTTGCTTCACGTTCCTGGAGCCAGCCACATGAGCCTTTAGCGTTTTCTGGTCCTCCCTACAGAAATAAGCTGGCTTGATCCAGCGCTTTCAACAATGCTTGATGTGCTTGCCCGAAATCAGATTCTTTGCCGAATGGGAATGCTGCCGTCGAGGAGCAAAATAGATGTGATGCTGATTCCGGATGCTCTTAAGCGACGGATTCATCAGAACATTGAGCGTTACTCGATTTTATTGCTGGCAAATGAGGAGCTTGCGGAACTGGGACCCTGGTCGTTGTTGATGGGATCCATGGGATTTTGACGCCCGGCCACGTTGCGGAGGTGCTGCAAAATCCAGCTGCGACAGCCAGCTCGACAATGCTGGGCACTATTCTGGACTCCCGCGGTTCAAAGCCGTTGCGAGAACCGACTGCGCATTTCCGATGTTACGTGACGAGGCCAAACGAGGAAGATTGGGGTCCGCTTGGCCCGGATTTGGCATTTGTCCGGATACCAGATCCAAGTCCGTTTCTATCTGGACTGAAGCAGAAGAAGTCTTTCTGGGATTTGAGCCGGAAGGGTGTTGCAGAGCGGCCGGTGGTGCTGACGGAAAAAACACCTATCGCCTTATACGGTGCAGTTGCTGAAAAAACTCGGATCACGGGTGACACTATTACACTCGAGGCTTTTTTGTTCTACGGTGCGTCGCCGCGGACATTCGAACAGGGAGGCTACGACTACGTCGATATGCGCAGCAAGCGCTCCTTGCAGCCCGAGATTCCGGAGAGCTTTGGTGGCGTGAGCGGCGGCGGACTCTGGCACTTCGATGTCGCCCGATACCCGAACGGTGAGTTCGAAGCGGCACGTTTCCACCTCTCCGGCGTTGCGTTCTATCAGTTGTCGGAATCAGAGCCGGACATTGTGACTATTCGTCACCATGGGCCGCGCTCGATTTACGAGGTCTTTCTGCCCACTATCCGGAGGCATATTTCGCCCGCCTGACTGTTATGGTTACGACACCGCTTTGTACGCAGTCACATCGGCCCAAGCAATATAGTCATCGAGTTTACCCTCAGCGGCATCGCCCTGAATGAATTGGCTGCTCTTCTGACGGACTTTGATTGGAATGCGCTCGAACCCGGCCTCGGACAACCAGGCTTCGCGGCGGCTTATTGGCTCCGCAACGGCGAGGCAGCCCGTGTAAGCGGCAACGTCAGTCTTGAGATTGGCGGGCAGGGGTTGCAGAGCTACCATGTCCGCCACGGCAGCCGGCCGCCCGGCCTCAAAACTCGGTTTGCCTCCTTGTAAACTTGGAGCTTACTCGGCGAAAGGTTGATGACACAGTTCGAGATGACCGCATCAACCATGTTGTCACCAGCCGGCAGATGTTCGATTTCACCCAAGCGGAACTCCACGTTGTGATAGTCCCCTGATGCAGCGTTTTTCCGGGCTTTCGAGATCAGGGCGTCATATCGACGCCGATCACTTTTCCGGTCGCCCCGACTATCTTCGAGGCTAGAAAGCAATCAACTCCCCCGCCGCTGCCTAAATCGAGGACGCCTTCTCCAAGGTTGAACCCAGCGAACGATAACGGGTTCCCGCAGCCCAAGCCCATTTCTGCTTCTCTTGGCAATGACTCCAGGTCTTCCTTTGAGTAACCGATCTGCTCCGAAACAGTGCAGCACGAATTGGCGCTGTAACAGCAGCCTGTCTCTCCCTGCGCCACCTTCGCGTAATGTTCCCGGACGTCGTCTCTGATATCTGCGTGAGGTTCACTCTTATTGACCTTTTAATGAGGAAGACCGTTTGCGGTCCTTCAGGTCGCAGTATTTTTCGCCGGTTACGAGATTTGTTCTCCCGAATCGATCCCAGCACCATAAGCGGCAAAAACGGCGGTAACTGTCGCGAACTTGCCGAAAAACGCTTAAAACCTCGTCTTCAGTGCCTTCTGCCTTCGCGGGGTCTTCAAAACCCCAGCGATACCTAGCAACGGTGCCGGGAAAGATCGGACGGCCTCATCCTCGTTTCCGCAGACCGTGATGACTGTGTGCACGTAACGGTCCAGGAATTCATTGAGATGTTTAGAGCGATTCTGCGAGATATCGATCCCGACCTCGTTCATCACTTGGATGGCTTTGGGGTGTACGTGCTTAGCCGGATCTGAACCGGCGCTTTCAACCTGGACGATATGGCGGGCTTCCCGACGCAGAATGGCTTCCGCCATTTGACTGCGACAGGAATTTCCGGTGCAGAGAATCAGAATTAAGGGCTTATCCATTAGCGAGCTCCGACGAACCTTCTTGTAAACTGCCTTCGTACCAGTCACGCGAACTCACGCACAGTACAGCAGACAGAGAGCATCACAGGCACTTCTACTAGAACCCCGACGACCGTGGCCAGGCAGCGGGACTAGTCGGGCCGAAAAGTCCGATGGCGACCGCGACTGCAGTTCAAAGAAGTTGCTGGCGCCAATTAAAGATCCGGGCGTCGCGATGTTGTGCCGGACTTTGAACAACCGCATTAAACCGTAGGCTAAGCCCGAGTTGAAATAGACTTGAATCAAGATGGGAATCGCCAGCAAAACCTCGGCCACCCAATTCTTTGCGATGTTTTCTGCCTGAAAGGCGAAGATTAGAAGCGGGTACCGAGAAGCGCCACGATGGTTACGTGTAACCAGCGTGGGGTCAGCCGTTCAACGGCTGCCCCCCTCGGACCCATTGGTTGTTCGTATCCCGGAGGTTTCGCCGCCAGCGACAATACCGCTGCCATTGACTGCCGAATGCATCCGCAATGTCCGGTCCCTATTCTATTGAACAGCAAGAAAACCGGCAATCAGCAGCTATCAGTAGATTCTGTGTAGAGCAGCAAACGCCGGTGTTTGCAACACCGGCTTCAAACGATTCTCCAAGATCGCCGCGCGCTGAAGCGTCTCCTCATTCAGTTCCTCTTCCGTCCGCACGCGCGTGCCGAGATACAATCCTACTTGCCGGACCTACTTGCACCGATGAGCGCCCGAATCGGTTTCCCGTCAGGTCCACATCCGCGATTTCCCCATCCAATTGGATCTGATTGAACCAATGACTTTCGCCATTGACCTTTGCGCTCATCAGTTCGCCGCCGAATTGCCGGAAAATGATATCCGCTACGGCGGCGCAGTGCCCGGCGCTGGGGGTTGAGCGGGCGCTTCCGGCGAGAGCGGTGTCATCGCTAAAAACAGCGTTGAGTCCCGCTCGGATCGTCTCAAGGTGCAGTGTCGACAAGCACACCGAAATCACCTTCCTGCATTCGCTCGTAATGCCTTGACCGGCAAGAAGAAAATCGCTCTAATCGGTCTGTTACACGAGAGAAGATCGGAAGATTCACGCCGACTCCGGAGTGATCTGAACCCGAATAGAAACTCTGCTGGACCGGAACGCCGAACGTTGATTCTATTGTCATCCACCCGCAGAAAGCGCTATCGAGATGACGTTTTGCGTTGCTTAGCGGCACCAATAGGCACACGAGTTCAATTTAAATATTTCGAGCGAGGATCGTCGCACATAACATTTTGGAGAGACCCGCCGATTACAAAGAGAAGATAGGACTCGTGTGCAGTGTAGATTTGTCAGTCGTCGGGAAAAGTTGTCCGTGTATCCCTGTCCGGACAGTTAAAATCGAGAACATCTTTGTTCACGGAAGCACGCTTAGCGTCGCAATGACGGTGGAAGAACTCGCGTTCACGGATGAAATTGATCGTTTTACAGCGGAGGTCCATGGAAAGTCTGGAGGGCAGCTGCCGGTCAACCTTGATCAACATACGGCGGCCCAGGGCTCAACCGGATTCTTCTTCTTTGAAGTGTCCTCAGAAATTGGAAATCTGCTGATGAGAAAATACGCTCAAAAATTGGGAACAAATCACAGCCACTCTCTACAAGCAGGAAGGGTACAAGGAAGAACCGTTCTTCTGGACGATTCTTGGTCTGCGCGATGGGGCAGCTGATACAGTTACCGACACAGACCGTTTCGAGCAGTGGAATGCTCATGTCCAAGCTAACAAAGATTATACCTTATTAGTGTATATCTTTCATCCACTGTTGGACAACTGGACACCAAAAACGACCCAACTGCAGTTGACTTCGAGCTTAGATCTTTCCAGCAGTTATTCACACGACCTCATCGTTGATTCACCGTACGACCTTAGACGTTGGAGCTTCAAGATTAAGCCCGAAGGAATTCATTTTGGCGAACGAGCTTGGATCCGAATTGGAATACGCGATATCGCACCGCAAGCAACACTACCAATTTCGCTCGTTACGCCCGGCACACCAGCCGTCGCCGCTACACGAGTAGCTTCGACAGCACCCGAGCCCCCTCATAAGTTGCAACACAGCTGCGCAGGGCGATCCACAGGTAGGTTGGGAAATCGACTTGCCTCTCAAGGTTGAGTATTCGCGATCTCGCTTTATAGGCGAAATTATACTGCTTGGGATCCGACTTGCACTGCCTTCAGTCATTTCGATCCTAATACTGCAAACGACATTACAGCAAAAAGGAATAGCGGCTGCTGGTGCTTTAGTTGCCGGATTGGGCGCCGCCCTTGTCGCGAAGTTGGGGACAAAGAAGCCAGTATGATCCAACTGATTCCGCATCAAACGCACTGTCACCGTGTGCACCAAAAGGGGCAGATCGTTCCAATCTCGGTCTGGCGTGGGGGCGAGAGTTATCTCACGCTCGAATGGTAAACCAACACGCTGTGCCAGGCTAAGAGGGTCGTGGTGGATTGCCTGAACTCATGACCCGAAGGGACGTGTCTTTTTAAAAAGATACGTCCCTTCTTCTTTCACCCTCGAAGCACCGGCAGGTTGCCGCCATATCTAAACTAAACTAGGTCCGCGCAGCGGGTCGCCAGGCCAATCCACGCGCACTTTTCCCTCAAATACGCCCGTCGCTTTGACAACCTTCGAAGGCCGAAATTTAACCTGAGAAAATATTCGGGACCAGCGCGCAGTCATTGCGACGCTCCGGCGAATCCGGTCTGGGTCTCGGACCATTTTGCAACCCGGAGCTCCAACGAACCTCTCAGCGTAAAGCCTCTCTATTTGGGTCACGCGCTCAGTGGCCACCGAGCCGACCTAAGGGCGACTAGGCAATATCAATTAGCTTATGAAATTTGTCTTGCGATTCTCGCGCGAAGGTCAAACGGGCCGTTCTGAACGTAGCGGCGACCTTGCGAAGTGAGAGTTCGCCCTCCTTGGATCGTTACGAGGCCAGTCGTTGCAGATATTCATCGATCTCGATGAAGTCGTTTCGATTTCGAATTCCAAGGGCTCGACGCAGTCGCTCTTCGGCAGTCGCTCCGTTTCTGTTTAGATAGAGCAAATAGTTCTTGCCAAGTGGATCAATGCCATTCTGATCGATCCCCTGTGCATCAAAGAAGGCATCGACGTTTTCCTTGGTCATCGCCTCGCCGATCCGCCGACGACTGGCCCGCCTTCCCGTTTCACGGACCAAACCATGGAAATGCTGGATAAGATGTTCCGAGAGCATTCTCACCGCCTCTCGTGGTCGACCGCGAAGACGTGCCGCGATTTCTATACAAATGTCGCGTGGCAGGTCATAACCGTCCAGGACGTCACGCCCATGTTTCCATAGAATTCCGGACATTTCATCAAGCGTATAGTTCCGAAGCAAGACTCGACCTGGCCGGCTGCGAAATGCTTCTGGAAGGCGGCCAGGATCTGTCGTCGCCATAAGTAGAATGACGTCTTCAGAATCATATTCGATATTGTCTATGGTCGTGATGCGCGCGTCGTCGAGTGCACCTAGCAACGCCGTAACTACGGAACCATGAAGCGCGTGTACTTCATCGATAAACACGACACAGGGCTCGATGTGCACACGACCCTGTGGTTGCCGGGGGACCTTCTCTGACTGCTGTAGGCGCTCTACAAGCATTCTTGGTCTCTGGAGGTCGGCGCCATTGAATTGAAGGGGAAGTTCGTTGAAAAGGCGGTCCGCAATTGCGCGGGCGAGACTGCTCTTGCCTACACCGGCGGAACCAACAAACAGTTTGTCCGGAAAGCGCTCATCGAAGTCGCCGGCAAACTGAATTTGGTTGAGCAACTGCCGCACACCTTGGGCTGACCAATCATTCCGAACTCGTTGATTGGTGGGGGCCACGCAGACACCGCTTGTTGTGTGTCCTGTGTGGTGTCCGGGCCCGGAGGTGAGCTGCGGGGGCACGTCTGAACAGACGGCGCGGTCTGTTCGACTATTCGTTCGGTGCGCTCCGGTTGAGGCGCCGCGCGTTGCGTCTCAGGTCCCGGCGGTGTTTCAAATGGTTGTTGAGGTCCACCCCCTTCTGACGAAGGCGAATCTTCGGAGCGGCCTTCGATTAGCCGCTGTACATCGGATTCATTAAGTTGCCTAAGTGTGATTGCATAAGGCTCGGACGCGAGTTGCCTCAGAGGTACAGCTTGGGTGCTGCCAATGGCAACGCGGACGACTTGGCCGCGGAGCTCATGAGAGACTATTTCGCCTTCCTGACGGAGATTCTTGAGCCATTCGCTCCATTGGCCACGGAACTCGGGCGATACACTGCGTGACAGACAACCCCGCACAAAAACCTCTTTTAGCATCTCGGAACGAGGCGCCGAAAGCGGACCTTCGTTGTTGTCAGCCGGCAGACCTTGATCGATAGCTTCTAGCGTGGCGGCCAGCTGGGACGTCGCTTCAGTAATCCGGGCTACCTCGCTGCCGCTGGCATCGGAGGTGGTCGTTTTTACTTCAAGCGCCTCGAGTACGAAGCGATTTTCTTGACGACGAAGACAGATAAGGTCGCAACGTTCGGTTCGCTTTCCGAGTCTGAGCCAGAGGCGGGCGATCATATCGTCTACGGAGACGATAAGACTTCCTGGGTAACACTGCCGATAGTTACGAGCCGCAAGCAACATGCCGGCGAGTCCTCGGACACGGTTAGCGTCCGGTGAACCATCGGTTTTAATCAGATCGAGGAGACCAGAGCCAACGAAATTTCACCTTCTTCAAGCAGACGCTCAGGCGGAGGGCCTCCAACTTGTAAGTTGCATAAGTCGAACGCGCGGCGAACGCGGTGTGCCAGTCGGGAATAATCACGTGTTAGGATCAATATATCCCGTTGTCCTTCTCGGCGCAGGAGAAGGCGGACCGAACGCAGGCCGACTCACTCGGGAGGGAGCGATCCGCTAATGCGAGCCATACTCCTCCGGGCGCCGCCCCTTGCAAAACGGCATCAACGACGTGCCTGAGATTTTCTCATCCACCCAAGTTTGGGGAGTCGAATCGCGCTGTCCAGACTCGGCTTCATTTACCAGTTGCATAAACTCATTGAAGGGCGCGTCGTCGGTGGTCGGCTCGAGGCAAGAATGTTACGGTGGCGGTCGTATCGGATATTTTTGCGAACGCAGAAAGGGCTCATTGGCAGGAGGCGATCGGGCATGCCATGTCGGCGAATTGACACGCCTGCCTCGTCGAAAATGATCACAAGATGGAATGGACGTGCCGCGAACTCCGTGATGAGTTCTGTGATCTGTTTAGGCTCCACTGCACCTGTAATTCAAGGCGCCCCCCGGTTAAGCGGTCTTCGATCACTTCTTGTTCTTTGCTAGAAAACTCAAGCGCCTTGACCGCGCGCGCCTTTACCGAGGGCGCTTCTGTTGCGAACAGCTCGATTCGAGCGTCGGCACGGTGGAAGCACGACGGTCGACTAGCAGTTTTGCTAGTCTCGCGACCAGTGCCGTTGCTTGTGGGGGATTAACGATAGCAACACGCAATGGCAAGCTGTGGTTGCGGTGCATCACGGCAAACCGGTCGAGAGCATAGCAAATGGCTTTAACACCATCAAGACCGCTATACGCGTTTTGGAGGTTCCGAAGGTAGCCAAACCGTGCAGATCGTTGGAGATGATAGAAGGCGGCTCGCTCCTCGACCATTTGGAAATGGACTTGCGTAAAGGACGCTGAGGAACTGCTCAGGCCGCTGACATTCATCGAGAACTGCTTTTCGATCCTCCACAGCCAGTGATGGACCAATCCCGGAGAACCCCGACTAACCGCTGATAGCGCCACAAATGCAGCGGATGGTCGTAAAAGCAGAGCTTTGAACGACCAGTCCGTCGTCCAACCGCGTGCGTACCTGGACAACGTCAAGAGCTAGCAAACCGTCGAGCACCGCGCGGGCCCAACCCTGATCCACATCCAGAATGTCGCGATACTGCTGCTGAACTTGTTTGTAGAGCTGTGAGGCTTTATCGAGGTATTGGGAGACGACATTGGCCATCTCAGGGCGACCAGCAAACCAGTTAATCGGAAAGTGAACTAGAGGTTCAAGGTGCGGCAGAATTTGCTGTCGGAGCTGTACAAATTCGTGCCAGATCTCGGCGAGATTGATTGCTTGGCCTCGCTCAGCAAGATCTGCATCCCAGTCTTGCAAGAGCCGTTCAAGGGAAAGCGCCATGCCATCCAGATCGGCAATGGTTGAAGGCTGAGTGAAATAGTGGGTCGAACTCGCATAATGAACAAGACCTTCCCTAGTTCCGTGTGTTCGGTTTCGATCGAGCCCCCAAGCCGCGTTGTTGCAAAAAGCGCGAACCCAGTCAAGGAACTGGCGATCGACCTTAAAATCCAGATCTAAGGAGTGATCACCGACATGCACCTCTCCTGAAGCCTCTCCGTCGGAGGACTGCAGGGCTTCGTTGAGGCTTTCTTCAAGCTCTTCGATCATCCGGCTGAGGATCTCTTGATGGTCATCCAGTAGCTCGTTGCCAGCAGATCTTGCAAGATCTCGCAGATCAGCGGATTCCGCAGATTGTGCGGTACCGAGTTGATCATCGTCAGCGTCGGGACCCGTTTCGGTTTTCTTAGACAGGAATCGGGTCTGGCGGGATATCCGGCGGCGGTCGCCATACCTCTCGCGCCTCCTCGACGGTAACATTTGAAAGGGCCTCAAACGTCGGTTCCAACCGCATTGCTTCAATCCGGTCTAGTGCCCCTAGGAGCCGCTCGCGAGTAGCGCTATCGTTTACCAGGCGCTTCTCGAGAATTTTATGAAGTCAGCGGACGTGTGGGCGGACGCATCAACTACTTGGCGCGTTATCTCACGATTTTTCGTAAGGCGAGCTTCAATAGCGTTCGACCTGAGCAAAGATGCTCGGGTCAGCAAGCAATCCAAGATGAGGTAAGGCGCAACGCGGAGCATCGTTGGCGTCCTCGATGCGATATTCACTCCAGGCTGCTAGAAAGCGAGTGACTGATTCAAGCGACAGAAGGTCGGCCAACGACTCCGCTTCGAGTGCTTCAATCAAAGAACGCTGCACCGCATTTGCGCAGAGATTAGAGCCGTCTTTCGCCCAATCAAGTAATGCGCGCGCAAACTCTTGGGATCGCGGTCCATCGAAGTGTCGCAGCGTACTGACGCCGGGATGGAGCCCCCGCCCGAACGCGAGAATACGTGGGCGATCCGAGCGCGATTTCGCCACTGCGCAGCTACGTGCAGATCGTCGGTTAACGCTCGAAGCCGCAAACCTGCGGCTTCGGCGAGCTCCGCAATCTTGTTTTTCTAAGCCAAAGCCAGCGAGAGCAATCGAAAATTGGTCCGCTCGAAATCGCGCAGCTGGGCTAGTTCACGAAAGAAGTGCTGCACATCCATCGGCGGCAGCGCTTCACGGGCAGCGTCAGCTGACTGATTCAGAGTCTGCGCGAGCCAGGCCGCAAGCGCTTGAGCAACTAGCTCCTGGCGTGTCATGGCAGTAAATTCGCTTCATTGCCGCACAGCACTAACCCGTCCGACGGTTCAACGGCTAAGGCCATTGTTTTCAACAAGCGAACGACCGCTGCGCGGTTGGCACGCAAATCATCATCTTCATCAAGCCCCAAATACCCGGCTTCTTGAAATTCTGCATGGTCGTTGTCGCACCCGCCGAACGCGACTCCCCAGGTCTCTTTAAGTCGTTGGGCTAGCATTGGGAGCGGCAAAACCTCCTGTCGGAAAGTACGGACGTCACCAGCATGCGTAATGTGTCTGGCTGACACTCATAGTGTTTCTGTTTTACTTGAGCGGCTCGTGGCGGCCGATCCGACTCGTACGGTCAGGTCGGAAAAGTGTTGTTCAAGAAACTTAAAATCGGGCGGATTGGAATCGTTCTTGGCAAAACAACGTAGGGGGTTCTCGTAGGCGGAAAAGCGGCCTTGAATCGAAGGCTGCATAACTACGATACAATATCTCACGGTGGCGCGCGAACGAGGCGCGGCTTTGTGAGCGGAATCGGGTTCCGGGGTGGCCAAGGAAATCCATCACTGAAGAATTGCGGGAACGACGAAGCATTCGGGCGGATTCCCGAAGGAGATAAGCGATAAGCCAACTCGAGAAAGCTAGCATCAGAGACCTCAATTGGAAGTGATGAGGAACAGATGTATCGAGGTTCCGACAAAGCTGTGCTACTGCCCTCGTTTGAGCGGTCATCAATTCACTAATTTCTTCAAGTCGCATCTCGTCGAGTTGTTCAAACTTCGTGCTATACCTGTTTGCCCAAGGGGTCGCCGTATCGGTCGGATCCAAGAGCGGAGTCACGAAATGCTCGAAGGGATCGGGAATTTGGCTAATCGAACGCTCTGAGAATTCGCGCACGACTGCCGTCCGTACTGCGTTCCAATACCCGGACAACGAATAACCAGCAAAGCCGTCGAGTCGTTTATGATCGGTTAGGAAGCGCGCTGAGGTGAGAGTATAATCGTTACCGAACTGAGAGTAAGGAGCAAATGCTGCGAAACAGCTGCGACATTATCGCCGTAGCATTTAATTGTTGTTACAGAGCGGCGAGCTTCCGGAGGTCAATGCCGGAACCAAGTTTTTGCTCGCTGCGTAGCAATTCGAGAAGGTTTTCCGGCAAATAGTTCTCTTTAAGACCATCTTTGTGGGAGATGACCGCCGCCTCGTTCAAGTGCTGGAGTCGATAAGATTGCCGGTGATCGCTAGGAAATAACCCGTCGCAAAGTGTATCGGCTTCATGCGACCCGAATCTTAGCGAAACGGCGAGCATGAATGAGTTGTTTTGTCGGACTGCTCATAGGCCCTTACAACTTCAAGGTCGGTGTACTGCCCATAATCATTCCTTAGGGTCACGCGGGTTACTAAGCGGTCTTCGTTGTTGAATAAAATAAAAACCCGTCCCTGCTGAGGATTTGTCTCATGACTTCATCGAGAAAGGCATCGACTCGATTTAGGTTACGCTCAGCTGCAAGATGGCGAGGGAAGCCATTATCGACTTGCTCAGCGTGGTCCACGGCGCGAAATCAACACTTAATCGACACATCCTACCGCCTGACCGGCTGATATTGAACTAGGATATGGTCTGGGACGTAATCGAGGCACCGGGAAAGCGACGGGGGAGTCGCGGAACAAATAGCTCAAGGGCGTCCGCCGGGATGGACCGATTGCGCGAGCAAACAACGCGGCTGCCGATGAAAGCGGTGGCCAATCCAAAGCCAGAACGCATCATCACTGCCTGGAAAACTGGTTGGGCAAAAGCAACGGTTGAGCGCCCGGATAAGTTTTTATCGGAGCACGTTGTCGACCTCCCGCGCCTGAGCGAGGAATTCGGCAAACTCTTGGGCGTTGCTTGGCTCCAAGGCGAAGGCTTGTTCACCATCCCGATGCTCGAAGTAAAATCGCCGCTTTAGTGCAGCGAATGCTGCAGCTCCGCGTACAGTCTCAAGGTTCCGACGATCAAAGGAGGAACAATACCGTCTACAAGCCAATCCGTGGGATTCGTGCCGTCCGTCTCTTCTAGACGGAAATCCCACTGCGGGTGGCTCACACGCGCCGGGTCAGCGTGCTGGGCCAGTTGCGACAGAATGCAAAGCGCGAATCGGCCTCATATAGTTTCTCTGAGTACCCAGTTGAGGACTCAGCACAGTGGAGGTCGTGGTTTCTTCTCGTTGAAAAAGGAGTCGTGCCAAGAGGATCCAAAGCTCTCGTACGGTGCAGCGACAACCTCGGCTCAGTAGTCGACCGAAGAGCGCAAGTAGACGTAACTGAACGGTTGGATGCGAGAGGCGATTAAAGTTTGAAGTAAAGTTCGGGTCAATTCCTGAAGCAGAGAGATTCTGCAAGGCAGGCTGCTCTAGCATCCGCCTGAGAGCAGCTCCGGAAAACTCAGGAGCTAACGGATTCCTGAGGCTTAAATCCACCACTAGAACCATTTCACGCGCGTCCTCGTCAGTAGACTCGTTGCCGTAAGCAAGCCGGTGGGTGCACTGTCTCTTTACTTCGGAAAGAACTCGGTAAAGCGGCTCGCCTAAATGTGCGACCGCGTTTTGCCTTCGGAGCTCCGCCCTTAGCAGGTGAAGCGGATATTCGTTCGCGGCTAAGCAGTAAGGTCGGCTGGATGCCAGCGCGGTCCTCCAGCTGTTGATGATAGACTCAACGGAGCCTCGACGCATCGTGGCCGTGGCATCAGAATTAACTTCAGCGCCAGAGCTACGCAGTTGCTCAGAAAGGCGTCGTAGAAGATGCGTCTTCCCGTCGCCCGCGTTGCCTGTGAGAACCAGACTATAGCCATTTCGCACCTTCTCGACAAGGAAGTCCTCCAGCGACGTGGGAACGTGCAGTCGATCAAGGTCACTCGTGGAAAGTTCGTCAGAACAAACACAATGGCCAGCACGCGCCAAGGTCCGCCAAAAGGTAATGGCCTCGTCAGCACTGGCGACCGCCGTCTCGCGCGGCATAGCAGTACCTTTGGTCCTCGCGTTTACCTCGCGTTGGACAGGTATTTTTTCGCTCAGTTTCCATGGTGGCGTTTTGCGGAGCGCTTCTAGTGCAGGCGCATAGTCGAGGCGTCGAGCGAGCCATCGAGTACGCCAGTACGCAGCTATCCGGCTCGTAGCGTCTCGATATTCTGATGGACGTTCGATGTACCGTGGAAGTGTCGCTTCCTTTCCAAGTAGGATTTCGCGAGCCTGTGGACAAAGGCTGATGGCAATGATGCAGCGCTGCTGGTGATGCTGCATTACACTATCGGAATCAAATCCGAGCAACGAAAGGCCCGACCGCATCATCCGAAACTTTGGGCTGCGACCTTCGCCAAAAATACTATTCACGTCACGAAAGCCGGCCTCTTTTACCACGATGCGTTGAACGGCACGCGTTGTTTCTTCGGGAAACTGCACAGTGCCATAGCCGCCCGTATAACCAATGAAATCGAATCGCATCTCTTCTTGGTCCGGAGCAATCGTCGCACGCGGCAGGCGAAGCCGATTGTATTGGCTTGCACCATGGGCATAAAGGCTAGTAGTACCAAGGAAGAGAAGGCGACTGTCAGGGACGACACGCTCATTCTTCATCATGGAGCTGATTATTGCCGCCTCACTTCCGTAACGTCGCCGATAGTCGTCAGCAACCTGCGGGCTGAGCATCAGAAGCGAGACAAGCTTGCCACCTAGAACGTGATTGTAAGGTGGAACAGCGCCGCAAGTCGTGATCTCTAGCATGTTGGCGCCGACCCGCAGATGCTTGATCCCATCAAGCACCGTATTGATGGCTATTGCGAAGTCTTCTCGAGAAAGCGTGTCTCGTGTGGTAGCAGGGTCTGTAAAGGAAGCGCTATAGCGCCGGAGAATGAGACGAGCCTGAAGAGCGCGCGCGATGGCAAATGCCCGTTTTTTGGCTACCATCGCGCGACGAGCTCGATTGAGTTTTCCCTTGAACACCTTTTGTTCTAGGCGCAGCACCTCGTCGGAAACCGGCGGTTGCTCCGGATCCAAAGCTTCCAGTTCTTGCAAAGCGAGTGGATTTTCCTCCTGCAGGCTTTTTAGAACTTCCTGTCTTCGAGACGCAAACTCTTCTGCTCGCCGGCGAAGTCGCGCAACTATCTCTTCAGTTGGATTCAGAACCTCGCGAGCATCAACCAGGTTTGTCCAATCGACCCCAGCAAGCGAGCGTTCAATGCATTGGTCGAGGAAAGCAAGTCGCTCCGTAAGCATCTCCGAAGGAGCTTCTTGGGCGAGCGTATGCTCGACTTCCTTGGTGAAGGCCTCCAAGGTCCAGCCTAATGCCGTATCGCGATCGCGCATCTGTAGCGGTGAGTTGCAGAGGGCAGCGATTCCGATAACAGCATGGTTCGCGTGTGCCGCGTCCCGAATTAAGTAGTAGAGCTTCCTTCCAGGGATATTTGTGGCCGGAATCGTCCAAGTGAATCGAAAATATCGCCAGATGTCGGAGAACGCGTGTCCAGTGAATTGGTCTCGCTCATCTGGCTCAACCAGTTGCAGATAAGGTTGAACGACGTTTTTGAGTAAATCGGCGCGCTCGGGACCATGCTTCTCGCTTGCTGTAAGCAAGCGGGCTCGTAATTCGCCACCATCGGCGATCAGGAGATCAATGGGTTTCTTTTTTGTCGCGACGCGCGGAGACTCCATCTGGCGGATGAATTTTCTTACCGAAGGGTCTGCAAACTGCTCCGCCAAATGTGGCGCTAACTCATTGCGGACGGTTTCCTTATAGTCAGGAATGTTGACGGAGTTCCCCACACTCTCTTGTGGTGCGAGTAATTCGATTCCGAAGCGGTCTTCTTCGACGCGCCAACGCAATTTGGCGAGGTCGATTAGAACCCGGGCTAGAGCCTCATATTCCTCCCGAGCACCGTTAAGACCGACTTGATGCTGTACCCAGTCTAGCTCTCGGCGCCGTAACTCCTCGAGATTCGCCGTCTGACCCGCACGCTGGTACTGCATCAGTTGTTTAGCGAGGGCTCGGAAGCGGTCGAGGGCGACACCCTCAACACGGGGGAAGACTTGGCATATCATTACTAAAATACTTCTAAATCTTTTCTAGGTTCGGAGACAAGTTGTTCTGGGGAATTGTTTGCATTTGGAGGGACACGAATGTGTTCATCGTTCTCGTTTGACGAGAAGAACAATTTGAAAGGTTTCGATTGTCCTGGATCGACTTGGCATTACGCAGCAGCTTTCATCGGGATCACGTTCTTTGGCTTCGCCGGCCGGATCTTCCACCAGAGCTTGGCCACCGAAGGCGAAACCACAGCATCATGACACGTGCGGACGATTGTTACTGAGTTACCCATTTCTTCCGCCAAGTTGTGCGAGTCCCGATAGGTACCGTAGGAATGGCGTAAGATATCGTCTTTGCCATCCCACTAGGCTAACGGAAGGGGGGCGTCCTCGTCTTGCCTCCAGCGGCGCCATCGGTTGTTCCAGGTCGACTCCGAAGGCATGACTCTCCCGCCCTTTTCCACAGTATGCGTTGCAATGAGCCTAAGCCATTCAAGTGCATTTGGTTGCAAAGGTATGACTCGGGCTCGATGAGTTTTGGTCCACTCTGGCTCGACCCGGATCTCCCGCGTCTGAAAGTGAATGCCCGTCCACTCGAGTCGCAAGACTTCGTACGGACGAAGGCCCACGAGCGCTCCAAGCGCGAGCCAGCTCAACACGTCGAACCTCTTCTGACTGCGTGCACGGTTGAGTAGGGTATTGAATTCCTTCGTACTTAGGATCGCCGGCCTTACTCGCTTAATTCGAGGTTTTTCGACCGCGAAAACAGGGTTTTCTAATGTCGCTCCCACCTTCAGAGCGTACCCGAACAAATTGGAAAGCGCGGCTCGATGGTTAATGAAGCTTTGCGCTGAGTATTGACCAAGGTAACCCTCGATTTGCTGCTTTGTAATGCTATGGATCGGCTGATCCTGATCGGTGGTCTCCGCCCACTTTTTCAGCCTGCGCGAGAGATCGGCGAAATGATAGTTCGAAGACTTTTCTTTGGTCGCTAGAAACCGATCGATGGCTCCCTCAATGCTTAGAACTTGAGTAGTCCGTTTGACATGTTCAGCAACAAATTGGACGCATCCTGTTAATGTCCAGCCTGCAGGCAATAGCTTTGCGGCTTGGGCGGCGTCCCGGCGTTGCTCTTCATTTAGTCCTGCCGCCAGCTTCCCTTCCTGCTGATACAGCGCCTTGTCTTTGGCGGCTTTGAGCTTTGCTTTCGTTTGTGTGCCGAAGTGCCTCCGCCGCCCTCTTCCATCAGTGAATTGGTAACGTGTCACCACGGGACTGCTGGACGTCATCCGGTGCTTGATTTTATAGATCACCCACTTTTCGGATCGAGCCATGTTGCTAAAGCACACATAAAGCACACATTCTCAAGAAAAATTCATCGTTACCCAGGAGATACCAAAGGTTTCCTAAACCTTAAATCCGAGTTCGATTCTCGGCGGGGACAAACCTAAGAAATCAATTATAAGAGCCGATTCGCGCGGAATAGCCTGGAGACCCATGAACAGTCGCCGGTTGCGCGGGTAGAGTTCCGTTTTGCGCCGGATGAGCATCTCGAAGTCGGCCCGGTTGCGCTGGCCTACAGCGACGTTCTACGAACTCGGGCCGCCAAGTTGATGGCGCCGCTTTTTCTTTTTCGACATCCTGCGAGGGTATAAGTGCTCCAGCGCCAAAATGCACGCTTTGCGTCGTTTGGTGCGCGGCGGGCATTAGTTCGTTGCCGGACACGACGCCCCTGCGTAGCATTAGCACATGGTTGTTGAGTTTTTGACAGGCGAGGAGGAAATGCGGGCCTTCGCGGAGCTGCTTCGTCCAGAGCCGACCGCAGATGGGTTCGAGTCAGAGGAGCGCTTGGTTATCTGCGGCGTCTCCTGGGAGCGATACCTGGCTCTCGATAAAGCGCTCGGCGACGATCGGCCCGGCCCGCGCTTTTACTACCTGGATGGAGAGCTCGAAATCATGACGACTTCCAACGAACACGAACGGATCAAGAAATGGATTGGGGATTTAATGGCCGTCTATTTCGAGGAAGCCAGCATCGAAATCATGCCGCGCGGTCAAGCCACGATGCGCAAAGCGCTCAAGCAGGCTGGCGCGGAGCCGGATGAATCGTGGTGTATTGACGGGGAAAAAGAGTTTCCCGATCTCGCGCTGGAAATCGCGCTCACCACCGGCGGCCTCAGCAAGCTCGAGATATACCGTCGATTCAACGTGCCCGAGGTCTGGTTCTGGCGCCGGCAGGCGCTGGAAATCTTCGCGCTACGCGACGACGGCGCCGGCTACGAAGCGGTCTCGCGGAGCCGGCTGCTTCCGGACCTCGACATCCCGCTGCTCGAGCGCTGCGTGGCGATCCGTTCATGGCAGCAGGCCCGTCGCGCGTTTCGCGCCGGCTTCGGCGGCAGCCACTGATCCGTGACGCGGCTGGTTGGAGGCCGCGCGGGTGAGGCCATCATGTTGAGAGCGTTCAGCTTTCACCGCCTCAGCAGACTGAAAATATTCGATCTGGACGGCCCATGTTCGATGTTCACCGCTCGTTGATAATGTTCCGTGGGAGAACCAGCTCTTCTGCGAATTCTTAGGTGTGTGGTGGTTTTCTGCAAACGTAAATGTGGCCTTGCTCTGCGGGACGGGATCTGAACCGGTGAAATGTCGCCTTAAGGTCACGCTAAAGTCATAAGTCAACGGCTGACCCGATTTGCAGGTGAGCTCACGGCGGGCAGCACGGGTTCAGGCCTGGGAAGAGCTTGGGACAAATCACCGCAACGACTGCTACACCGAAGAAAGAAATACCGATGAGCCGCGCTATGAGAAGGCCGTGACGCAAAAGTTTTTCGGCAAAAATGACAATGGTTAGCGCTGCCATTGCCGGAATATTCATTACACCGACTGCGACAAGGATCAGCATCAAGCCCCAGCAGCAGGCGACGCAGTAAAGTCCGTGATGAAAACCAACGCGCAGGTCAATCGCCGGTCCGCGAAAGCTTGTGTAATGCACAAGCAAACTCATCGGCGAGCGACAATGCCGCAGACAGACGTCCTTGAACGACGTGAGTTGGTAAACGCCCGCAGTGACAAAGATGGCCGCACCGAGCCAACCGGCATGGTTGCCAGCTAAAACGAGCGCTTGCTCAAATAGCACGAGTCCAAAGAAGGCGAGTACCCCCGCGAACGCCCATGCCAGAAGGTAACCAGTGACAAACAGGGCTATCCTGTAAGACGCCACCGCGCTGGAGCTTCGACACACGATGGAACGGGTCCAGAGGACCGCCACCGGAGCCATGGACGGAAACATCATCGCGGCCATCATCGCGGTCCACATGGCAACGAACGCTACAAACGACATACCCATCGTGCCCGCGCCGTTGCCCATCGCTCGCACCTGATCGAGCGTGACGATCCAGGCTAGCACTGTCAATGCCACAATCGCGGTCCAGGCCGGAGCCGCTTCACGAAGCAAAAGCTTAACACGGGTCGACGGATTTTCTGCCTTCACATCAACAAAATCCAGCCATCCGAGATCCTTAAAAGAGGCGTTATTTTCGACTAGGCTCCGGGTGATCTGACAAGAGTTTGAACCCGTTCCGGCTGGTTGTATTCGACCTCCGAAAAGAAAGCGCTCGAATCAGCGTGCTTAAACTGCAGACCGGGAAGCGTCACCTCGCATTGGTCGGTGTTCAACATTCTTCCATCGCGCCAAATAAATCCTCCGGGTAGAACCATATGCGCGTCTGCTTCGCTTTTATCCATATCACTCATGATGGGACCGAGCCGGACGCGAGCAGCATCGCCGAGTTCCAGGGTGCCACGACGCCCGTCACGCTCGAAGCGAAAATGCCCGAAGCGCACGGTCGCAGGCTCCGTGTAAGTGGTTGCGAAAATCTCGAATGGGCCACCTTGGCCTGCCTTTCCGATGCCAATTTCAGACAGGCTCTTCCGCTGTGTCTCGTCCGCGCGTTCGTCAATAAAAACGACACAACGGCCGTTGCCGCGATGAATCGGGTTAGGCCACCGAAGAATGAGTGCGATGCCCAGTCCATCGAGTCGCGTAGTCTCGAATGCGCCTTCCCGAATTTTCCAGGCGTCAATCGCCTGGCAGGTTCCGTCCGTGGGAATCATCGTTAGATTGCACGAACATCCGTGGGCGCAGTTACAAGTTTCAATATAATCAGCTTTCCACCACCATTTGCTCATAAATGACCTCGTTTGATTCGTTTTTACATTGTCCTTTTCATAAACACTGTGAATTGGGACGCCTGCGCCTGGAACGCACTGGAACACGCAATTCCCTGGCGCTGGAGTCGAACTGACCTTCATGCTGAATGTCGCCCCCCGACCTTCGCTGGGGAGATGGAGGTCTCTCCTCACGGCGAGCGAGAGAAGACGAATGACCCTATTCTAGACTCGGCAAGTCATAGCAACTGTGACTGCATTTTGCAATGTC
Source organism: uncultured Verrucomicrobiae bacterium (assembly GCA_963750185.1). Classification (GTDB taxonomy): domain Bacteria; phylum Verrucomicrobiota; class Verrucomicrobiia; order Chthoniobacterales; family JAFAMB01; genus JAFAMB01. Next base: position 317,643 of record CAVVPV010000014.1, on the reverse strand, counting down.
TTTCTGAATGATCGTTCGAAGTTCCGCGTTCGGAAATCGGTTTCGCGATCGATCCGCCATAGGCGTCTCGCCTGTGTTCTTCCTTATCCGATGCGGAAAATAACGCCAATAATTCACTGTTCGGAGAGATCGTTGGCGCGGTTGTGGCCGTGGTCCTTGCGATTATCTTCTGGTACGCGGCACCAGCAATCGCGGCCGGATTTGGAGCGATATTCGGCACGGCGACCGTGGCTGCCAGTGCGGCTGGAGGTTTTGCTGTACGCGGACGCGCGGCGAAGACCAGAGTCTTGACTCTAGAACGGTTGTGATACAGTTTGTATCACGATGAAAACCGCCAGCGTTCGCCACCTGCGAAATAATTTCGCCCAAATTGCCAAATGGCTAAAGGACGGCGAGCAGGTCGTTATCACCATGCGTAAGAAGGTAATCGGGCGGATCATACCGGAACCCTCTGGAGATCGAACTTTAAAAATGCCTGATTTTGCAGCTCGAATCCGAGAGGAATACCCTCACCGGCAAATTCCGGAAAAAGAATCGGTCGAACTTCGACGAGAGCTTCGAGGGGACAGATGAAGAGCTACGCCGACACCGGCTTTTTGGTTTCTCTGTATCTCAATGAAACGACTACTGCAGCTGCCAGTGCAGCTGTCCGGACAGTGCGACAACCGCTCCCCTTAATTCCTTTAGCGTTTCTTGAGCTTCGCAATGCGCACTATTTAGCAGTCTTCAGAAAACAGATCAGCGAAGAGACCCGCGCAGCCGCGTGGCAGAGAGTCGAACTCGACATCAAGAATGGCGTCTACGTTGAGACTCCGATCAGCCAGCTAGACCTACATGAACAGGCTGCGCAATTAGCGCAAAAGTATACCACTACTCTTGGTACTCGCACACTAGATCTTTTGCACTTGGCTGCAGCCATCCTCATTGGTGCAAACCAACTATTTAGCTTCGACGAGCGGCAACGCCAGGCGGCACAACAAGAAGGACTAAAGCTGCGACCAGGCTAGAAATATTATTTTTTGTTCATATATGGCAGTCGAACCGGAATATCTCCTTCGGTTGCCGGGAGCGGGCCTCTCTTATGGTAGAGTCTTGTGCGCGAGGAATTGGTTGCGGTGCCAAAAGAAATCAGAGCCTCGAGTCCATCACCGCTGAAGACGAAACGTAGCGGTAAGAAGAATCCGCCTCGCATCGTGCCCGGTCAGGAACTCGCCTCCTTTGTTGAGGATTTCGTAGGCGCAGGTCATGAGCGCAAACTTCGCGAGACAAATCAATCTATCGTTCTATAGTGCCGACGCAGAAATGACTCTCGTGCAGAATTTAATGGAAGTTCAAACGCCCATCGTCAAATGACTTCGATTCAAATTCGGCGGCATGAGTTGCGGTTTTTGCCTGACTGTTCGCGCGTCTTGATCCGGCCGTTCATTCCCGGGGACCGTTCACGTCTCACCCAGATTATCGGTCGCGCCCTCGCGCTGAGCGAAGAGGAGACTGAAAGAGAACTCGAGATTGTGCGCCGCGAATTTAGCGCCCGTCACCGTGACCTGGACTCACTGCTGTTGGGCATTTACAGGCGGGTCGAGTTACATGTCTTTACCGATCGGTCGCTATCTAACGCGCGCCGACTGTTGATCGGCGCGCTTTTCAGTGGGGAATACGCACTCGAATCTGCAGCGCTCCTGAATCCTTCGATCGTGCCTCATCCGGACCAGTCAGGTCTCGAACCGGGCGCATTGCGCTTCATCATGAGCTTACGCGCTATCGGGGAGGGCCATATTTCGTCGATCGAATTCCGCACGGGTGTACTCAGTCCACTTGGTGAGATCTCCGCAGAAAACGTAACGCGCTTTGTCAACCCGCCAGAGATTGTGACAAATCCGACGTACGAGAAAGCGAGCTTCCTCGTGAAGTTGCACGAGATGGGATTCGAGACCGATTTCGCGGATAGCATACTTGCATCGCTCGGTGAGACCTTCACGCTCGGGGACCTCGACCGCTGCATACTCCAATTGCGGCGCCGCTTGGCGATTATCCGGCGCGAAGAACAGCGTACCCTCGAAGCCGTGCACTGGTTGGCCGAGAGCAATTACGAACTTCACTTCTCACCCAACCTCGCGGTGAGCGAGCGCGTTATATTCCCGGTTTCTTCTAATGAGAGCAATGGCATTGAAGATCCTCGCTTTGTCCGCTTTGTCGATGACGACGGAACGGCGCTCTACTACGCTACCTATACCGCCTACAACGGACGCGTTATTCTCCCCCAATTGATGAAAACGCGGGATTTTCTGGATTTTCGTATACTCACTCTGAACGGCCGAGCGGTCCAGAATAAGGGGATGGCACTTTTTCCCCGACGCATCGACGGGCTCTACGCGATGATTTCGCGCCAGGACGATGAAAACCTCTTCATCATGTTCTCCGACAATCCGCATTTCTGGGACGACCCTCAGATACTCCTGCGCCCATCCGAAAACTGGCAATTATCCAAGATCGGTAATTGCGGCTCACCCATTGAGACGGAGGCTGGCTGGCTTTTGCTCACTCACGGCGTCGGCCCAATGCGCAAATATTGCGTCGGCGCAGTCTTACTCGATCTGACCGATCCGACGAAGGTAATCGGGCGATTGCGCGAGCCGCTCTTGACGCCTGGAGAAGACGAACGGGACGGTTATGTACCGAACGTGATCTATACCTGCGGTGCACTCCGCCAAGGGGGGGCACTGATTTTGCCTTATGCGATTAACGATAAGTTAACGATGATAGCTTCCGTAAAACTCGAAGAACTTCTTTGCGCTTTAATCCGTGGATGAACCAAAGTTGATTTTGTGGATTGTTCGCCATACCGGGTCGATGCGGGGTCGCCGGTTCTCCAGTTCGTAACATTCCGCCAGTTCTGCCCGTTGGCGCGCCAGCAGTGGCCAAACTTTCCTCGCGAAGAGTTTGTACTTATCTTTGTCGTCAAATAGATCAGCAGCGATCGATCCCAGGCTCTCGAACAGCGAGCGCTGCACATCAAACTTCGGTAGACTCATCGATGCCGCCGATTGTAGAGAAGCTTTGGTTAGCCATCCAGCAGCTTAGGTTCTACCTATCTAACGAACGAAAAGAAGCTCGCTTCAAGCTCTATTATCATCGCCGTAGCGGCCCTTCGTTTCCTCTACAAGATCACACTTCGCAAGGATTAGTACTGGGAAGAAGTTATTCCGACCCCCACGAAGGCTTGTCTGGCTTTTTGCGGCCCGCGACCTGCGAGGTTAGTGTCAGAGCCCCGATCGCACAAACTACGACTGCCACAACGGTGAATTCTAAAAGAAAGTTTATTTCCATATTTTTGGTTCTGTCTCAGGTTTTGCTCGTTCTACCTTGAGAGTCAGAGCCAGAGAATCCCTGACCGGGATCCACCTTCTCTTCTCCTCTCAGCATTCTAGTCGTGCAAGCCCTAAACGAACCTACCTTCCAGAATGCCCAGAGAAGCACTCACTGCTCCCAATATTAAAAGTCTACAGAACAAGTCAACTGATTTTTAAGCTGTCTCCGAAAATTGGGCCTATAACTCTCTACAAAAGCCTGAACTACAAGTTATTAAGTTGTAATATCAGGTTTTGTTCTCAATCGGATTGCCCGTCTCAGTGAATCACTTCTTTGCCTTTTTCTCTTTTGCAACCTTATCTGTGACACTGTTGCCCAGTACATCTATCCGCCGTACGTTGGGCGAAGCTGTCCCCAAACGGGTGAAGCGCGAGCGAGAATTCAAATGTAGTTCGCTTTCCTTGGTCTTCGCCTCGATCCGCAATAAAAAACCAACCCGGATTTTTCATGAAAAATCCGCCCGGGGGCCGAAACCGCCGCCACGCCATCTGCGCGCTGCTTGTGAATTGACGAATAATTCGCGTCCTGAGCAAATGGGCGATGCGGCGCGAGTTGGGTTCACAATCTGAAATCCTGCAACAAACCTTATTGACTGAATATTTTGGCCGGGCTAGAACCTAGAGTTTATTCATTAAACTCCCGTTCGCCAAGGAATCTGACATAATGGCTCTGCGCTCTTTGAATCCGGATCTTTCGCAGATATGGTGGGTTTTTTTGCTTAAAGGGCTTGCAGGGGTCATTCTGGGTTTCATGCTCATCACTGAACCTGCCGCTACGCTCATTGCGATTACGACTCTGCTTGGCTTTTACTGGCTCGTCCTGGGAGTGCTGTCGCTGGTGCAGGTATTTGTGGATCGCTCGATTCCGTGGATCTGGTCGCTCCTCACCGGTATCGTCGGAATTCTAGCCGGACTCTTTGTCCTGAGACATCCCCTGGTTGCAGCGCTGACCGTACCGACAGTGATCATAATCATACTAGGAGTTCAGGGGTTGATCATGGGGGTGTTGGAGATAGTGGGCGGATTTACAGGCGGCGGTATCGGGTCGTTCATGCTGGGTGTGATAAACTTGCTTGTGGGCCTGCTGTTGCTCGGTTCACCAGTCGCAGCAGCGTTTGCAATACCATTTGTGTTTGGGGTACTCCTACTAATTGAGGGCGTAGCACTTATCGCCTGGGCTTTTCGCGTTCGTTAATGAGACGTGGAAAATCTGCAATCTCTTGCGCCCTCAACTGCCAAAGGCCGGAAGAATCGACGGCCAGTTGGTATCGCTCAAGGTACTCCTGCGGATCTTCCAAGTATCGCCCGCACGGACTATAATCCATGAATAGTAACCCTCGTTGTTTCTACGAACCCCATGTGCGTCCAGGGGACTATCACTGCATCTTCCCGTCGCATGTACCTCATTGCCGACCGCAATTAGCCGGTCGATTTTCGTGAAATGATTGTCACCCTTCCCAGGGTTACTACCCGATGCCGGGACAAGGGATTGACCTTATCCGAAGTTCATAACTATCAGGCTCACTAAAGGCCGGACTTAATCTCAGACAGAAACCAGGTTCGGCGCTCAGTTTCGTCGATCCAGTTCTCGATCAAGCTGGCAGTAGCGACATCGTTGTGCCGCTCGCAGACCTCATGGACTGAACGCAAGGTCAGTGTGAGTTGCCGGTTATCGGTGCAAAGCTCAGTCAGCATATCCTTTGCGGCGTTACTACCCAGATCAGTAATAGTTTCCGAAGCGTCGGTTTTCGGTTTTTCCTTATGAATCACATCTTGCTTTTCCATGTCTTGGTGTCCTTTTTGGGGTGCCGAGTTTTTGTTGAAAATCAACCACCGGTCTTGCTATTCAGCGTAACAAACGTCCGCTGTGTCCATGGACTTCCCGAACAAATTGTGTGCCAACCCTTCAGTATCCACTGCTTGTGCCTGTCTATCAGTTGGTTATGCATTAAATGGAGCCGAGCGGTTGTCCGTACGAGAATTCGGACTTACGGATTTCCGTCCCTGTCGAGTCCGAGCTTCCAACTTTGCTAAAACTACGCCGGACAAGTCCATCTGGAGAGGAATAATTGACGAATAATGAGTCCTAACGGAGGGTGAACGGGTCGCAGACACAAGGGGTGATGCGACTCAGCGGGAATCGTTCTCGCTATGACGCAGCTTTCAAGAAACGTTCTGGAGAGGCTTTGGGAGAACGGGGATTTCGTCCTGTCCCGATGCTCTCTGGCTGGTGAGCCGGCACCCGTGCTGGTGCTGGCACCCGCTTCGGAACGGCCGGCGCCAAGGATCATTGCGCGCCTCGAGCACGCTTGTGCGCTTCGAGAGAAATTGGACGCCTCCTCGGTAGCCCGGCCCCTGAGGGTAGTCCAGCACCGTGGGTTGCCCGCGCTTCTGATGGAGGACCCCGGCGGGAAGCTCTTGGCACGGCTTCTCGGGCACCCGTGGGAATTACCGCAGTTCCTGCGCGTCGCTATCGGCGTTGCTGCTGCACTCGGTCGGATCCATGCCAGGGGCCTGATCCACCGGGACGTCAACCCGGCAAACATACTGGTGGATCCAGCAACCGGCCGCGCTTGGCTGATCGGCATCTCATTCGTGTCGCGCCTGCCACGTGGGCAAGGCACGGCACTCCTTGAAGAGATCGCCGGAACACTGGCTTACATGGCGCCCGAACAGACGGGACGCATGAATCGTTCTGTTGATGGTCGGAGCGATCTTTACTCTTTCGGCGTGACCCTCTACGAAATGCTCACCGGGATGCTCCCTTTTACGGGCAACGATCCCATGGAGTGGGTCCATTGCCACGTCGCCAGGCAGCCAGTGCCGCCCAATGAGCGACTAAATGGGATCTCGGAACAGGTCTCGGCCATCATCATGAAGCTCCTCAGCAAAACCGCAGAGAAGCGTTATCAAACCGCCGCAGGGTTGGAGGCGGACCTGCAAAGTTGCATTTCGGCCATGGATAGGCTCGGGCGAATCGATCCGTTCCCGCTGGGGGAACATGATATGTCGGATCGGCTTCTGATCCCGGAAAAGCTTTACGGACGTGACAAGGAGTGCAAAGCACTGCATGACGCTTTCGATCGAGTTGTTGCCTCCGGTAAACCGGAGCTGGTGCTTGTGTCGGGCTATCCCGGTATTGGCAAGTCCTCGGTCGTGAATGAGGTCCATAAAGCGATGGTTCCACCGCGCGGCCTGTTCGCAGCCTGCAAGTTTGACCTATATAAGCGCGACGTTCCCTACGCCACGCTGGCAAAGGCGTTTCAGTCCCTGGTCCGTCAGATCCTGGGTAAGAAAGATGCAGAGGTGGGCCAGTGGCGGGATGCGCTGCTGGACGCACTCGGCCCGAACGGCCAGCTGATGGTTGGTCTCGTTCCTGAACTAGAGCTCCTCATCGGAACGCCGCCACCCGTACCCGATCTGCCGCTGCAAGACGCACAGAGCCGTTTTCAAATGGTAATCATCCGGTTCCTGGGCGTTTTCGCCCGGGAAGAGCATCCACTCGCGCTGTTCCTCGATGATTTGCAATGGCCGGAGACGGCGAGTCTCGAATTGCTCAAGCGTTTGGTCACCGAGCCTGAAGTGCGCCACCTCCTGGTGATCGGCGCATACCGAGACAACGAAGTTGGTCCCTCGCACCCATTGCTGCGGACGTTGGAGGAGATTCGCACGGCCGATGGCGCAGTGCAGGAAGTCGTTCTTGCACCACTTTCGATTGACGACATCGACCATCTTGTCGCGGACTCCCTTCATTGTGAGCCTCACGGCGCCAGGCGCCTCGCGCAGCTGATGCATGAGAAGAGTGGTGGCAATCCGTTCTTCGCAATTCAGTTCTTCACGGCACTCGCCGAGGAGGGGCTGCTTGCTTTCGACCCGGGGGCGGCGGTTTGGCGCTGGGATCTGTCGAGCATTCAATCGAAACGTTATTCAGACGACGTTGTAGAACTTATTACCCAGAAATTGAAACGGCTACCCGGAAAAACGCAAGAAGCTTTGAAGCACTTGGCTTGCCTGGGGAACAGTGGAAAAATATCGTCCCTCAATCTGGTTTACGGCGAATCAGAGGAGTCGCTGGAGGCAGAACTCTGGGACGCCGTTTGCGCAGGGCTCGTCTTCAACTTGGACGGCGCTTACACATTTCTTCATGATCGTATCCAAGAAGCGGCTTATTCACTTATTCCCGAAACCGAGCGCGCGGCTACACATCTTAGGATTGGAAGATCGCTCGTTTCATCGGCGACTTTGGAGGGAATCGAAAAGGAGATCTTTGAGGTTGTAAGCCAGTTTAACCGCGCTGCGCCTTTGATCAACGCGTTGGATGAGCGCAAGCAAGTCGCAAAGCTTAACCTCGCTGCGGGTAAGCGGGCCAAGATCTCAGAGGCATACACCTCTGCGCAGATTTATTTTGCCGCGAGCGAAGCATTCCTTGCGGAGAACTGTTGGGATGAGGACCATGCGCTTGCGTTTGATGTGGCCCTCAACAGAGCCGAGTGCGAATTTCGGACCGGATTATTGACAGAGGCAGGTGAACGGCTTTCGATGTTGACCGAGCGGGCCGCGAACCAGATTGACCGCGCTGCCGTCACGTGTCTTCGCGCGGCTCTTTACACGACCCAGGTCCGGTTTGATCGCGCCGTCACGGCCTGCCTCGAGTACCTCCGGCAGGTCGGCGTCGAATGGTCGCCGCACCCGACGAAGGATGACGTTGGACGGGAATTCACAGAGATTTGGCGACAGGTCGGAGCTCGCCCGATTGAGCAGCTTGTTGATTTGCCGCTTATGAATCATCCCGAATGCCGAGCAACGCTCGACGTCCTCTCGGTATTTGCGACGCCGGCCTGGTTCACCGACGAAAACCTGCACGATCTTGTCGTCGGTCGCATGGCGAATCTTAGCCTGCAGCATGGGAACAGCGACGGATCGTGCTACGCCTTCGCCGTGCTCGGCACGATTCTGGGATCGAATCTAGGGCAATACCAACTCGGTTTTCGGTTCGGCAAGCTCGGTCTCGATCTTGTGGAGAAACGCGGACTAGACCGTTTCAAAGGCCGCGTCTACTCGTGCTTCGGGCATCATATAATTCCCTGGACTCAGCACTTACATGGTGGCCGGGTTTGGAACCGGCGCGCTTTCGTCGCCGCAAAGGAAAGCGGCGATCTCAACTTTGCAGCGTTCACCTTGAGTAACATGGTTACGAACCTTCTCGCGGCCGGGGATCTACTCGATGAGGTCGAGCAAGAAGCTGACAGCGGGCTCGAGTTCGCGCGGAAAATGCGGTTCGAACTTGTTAGTGATTATATAAGGGGCCAGCTTGGATTGATCAAAACCCTCCGCGGTTTCACTCCGAGGTTCGGCTGCTTCAATGACGCGGAGTTCGATGAGAGCCAGTTCGAGCAGCATCTGGAGGGGAATCCCCGCTTAGCAATAGCTGCCTGTAAGTATTGGATACGGAAGCTGCAAGCGCGCTTTTACGCGGATGACTACAGGTCCGCTCTTGCAGCGGCATCGAAAGCGCAACTGCATCTACGGAGGTCACAGTCATTCCTCGAGTTTGCGGAATACCCATTTTATAGCGCGCTGGCACACGCTGCTTTTCACACATCTGCACCTGCCGATGAGAAAGCCCAGCATCTCGCGGCGGTTAAAGAGCACTATAAGCAAATAGAAGTCTGGGCGCAGAATTGCCCGGAGAATTTTGGAACTTATGCAACACTGATTGCCGGCGAGATCTCGCGCGTTGAAGGTCGCGAGCTGGATGCAGAGCGCCAATACGAAAGGGCAATTCAATTGTCCCGCGAGCATGGCTTTGTGCAGAATGAAGCGATCGCCAATGAAGTGGCTGCTCGGTTTTACTTGGCGCGCGGTCTCGAAACGATTGCCCGAGCCCATCTTCAAAATGCGCGGTATCTGTATATGCGCTGGGGCGCACTTGGCAAAGTAAAACATCTCGAGCAGCGTTATTCCGGCTTGCGCGAAGAAGCCCGCTCGCCCGCCGGCACTCCATCTGGCTCGCCTTTGGAGCAAGTCGACGTTGTGGCACTCGCCAGGGCATCGCAAGCCGTTTCCAGTGAGCTCGACCTGGGTAAACTCATCAAGACGCTGTTAGTAATCGCGCTGGAGAACGCCGGAGCCCAGCGCGGTATCCTGGTTCTTCTCCAAGGCGACGAACCGCAAATCGAAGCGGAAGCAATCACTAGCCACGATGCCGTTACGGTCAATTTCCACCAGGCATTTCCGACACCCGGGGAACTGCCCATGTCGATTCTCCGCTACGTCATGCGGACGCAGGAAAGCATTATCTTAGACGATGCGTCGGCTCCGAACGAGTTCTCCGCGGACGAATATGTCCAAATAAAGCAGGTGCGGTCTGTTCTTTGTTTGCCGCTGGTCAAGCAGGCCAAACTGAAAGGCGCGCTGTATCTGGAGAACAACCTGGCCTCCCATGTATTCACGCCAGACCGGATTTCGGTGTTAAGACTGTTGGTTTCCCAGGCTTCGATCTCTTTAGACCATGCACGATTGTATGCCGATCTGACGCACGAAAACAACGACCGAAGGAAAGCCGAAGCAGCCTTGCGCGCCAGTGAGGAACGCTGGCGGAAGCTGTTCGAGAACTCATCCGCCGGCATCCACCTGGCTTCTCTAGACGGCCACTTCATAGCTGCAAACTTAGCTTGGCAGAGAATGCTCGGCTATACGGAGGAAGAACTCCAAAGTCTCACCGTTGCGGAAGTGACCTATGAAGAGGACCGCACCGCGACCGAAGCATTGATCGCGAAATGCTTGGAAGGGGGGCGGCGAGATGGGCGAGTCGAGAAACGTTACCGGCGCAAGGACGGCAATGTAATCTGGGCGGACGTCAGTGTTGGTTTCGTCCCGAGTACCACTGAAAGCACACCGCCGTTTTTGGCGTCCGTCATCGTGGACATCACTGAGCGCAAGCGGGCGGAAGAAGAGCTGCATCAAAAAGAGCTTGCCTTGCGCGAAGCGCAAATTGAATTGGCGCAAGTCAACCGGGTAACAACCATGGGAGAATTGGCAGCGTCCATTGCCCACGAAGTCAACCAGCCGCTAGCGGGCATTGTTACTAATGCCAACGCCAGCTTGCGCTGGCTGGCAGGTGAAATGCCCGAACTTAACGAAGCTCGTGAAGCGATTCGGCGTATAATTCGTGACGGGAAACGGGCCGGCGATGTGATCGCACGGACGCGGGCACTATTTAAGAAAGCTCTCACGGCGAAGGAACGACTAGACATAAACGAGGCCATTGAAGAAGTTGTCATCCTTGCACAGAGCGAAGTACGGAGAAGCAAGGTGTTGTTGCGAACGGAGCTGGCGGCACTTCCTCCTGTAGCGGGTGATCGAGTCCAACTACAGCAGGTGGTGCTGAACCTTATTCTGAACGGCATCGAAGCCATGGGCACTCTGGAGGACCGTGCGCGAGAGCTGGTCATTACGACAGAACGCGGCGAGGGTGATGAGGTGCATGTCACCGTACATGACGTGGGACCAGGTATCGATCTGCAGCACGCGGAAAGAATGTTTGAGGCCTTTCATAGCACCAAACCCGGCGGCCTGGGCATGGGACTTTGTATAAGTCGCTCGATTGTGGAAAATCATGGCGGACGGCTCTGGGCAGTGCAGAACGATGGGCCCGGCGCGACCTTCCACTTTACACTTTTGAAATGCCCCTAGGACCATCCATGCCGAAAACAGAAGGCATCGTCTTTATTGTGGATGACGACCAGTCCGTCCGGGAAGCCCTTGACAGCCTCGTCCGCTCGGCCGGGTTTAACGTGGAAACATTTGCCTCCGCGCACGAATTCCTGGCGCGTGCTCAGCCGGAAGGGCCTGGTTGTCTGGTGTTGGATGTGCGGCTACCTGACCTCGGCGGGCTCGACCTGCAGGAGCAACTGGTGAAGGCCGATCGGGAGATTCCGATAGTCTTTATCACCGGTCACGGCGATGTGCCGAGTTCGGTGCGGGCTATGAAAGCGGGAGCCGTTGAGTTTCTGCTGAAGCCTTTTCAGGACCGCGATCTATTGGATGCCGTAGCGGAAGCTCTGAAGCGTGACCAATCCGCGCACCAACATAAAGCGGAGATGAAGGTTTTATCGAGTCGATATGAATCACTGACGCCGCGCGAGCGGGAAGTGATGGAACGGGTGGTCTCCGGACTGCTTAACAAACAAGTCGCTGCCGAACTAGGCACGAGCGAGATTACAGTCAAAATTCAGCGCGGTCAGGTGATGCACAAAATGCATGCCGGCTCTTTGGCGGACCTTGTAAGAATGTGCGAGAAGCTCCGGGTCTGGCGCACAAAGTTATCCTAGGTGGAGTTTGCGCCATGACCGAGCTTACAAGCTTCATGCTCGAGAGGCTATCGGAGGACGGGGAGTTGGTCCTGTTCCGTGCCAAGCGAGATCCTGGCCTGACGCGGGTGCTTGTTGTCACGCCAGCTCTGGAGCAACCTGTGCCGCAGACCATTGCGCGACTTCAGCACGCGTATTCACTTGCCGGGGAACTGGATCCCGGGTGGGCGGCTCGACCCCTGGAGCTGGTGCATCACGAAGGGCGACCAGCGCTTCTGATGGAGGATCCCGGCGGCGATCCGCTGGAACGGCTCCTCGGCCAACCGATGGCGCCGTCGCAATTCCTCCGTATCGGCATTGGCATTGCAATCGCGCTCGGGAGCTTGCATGCCCGCGGTATTATCCACAGAAACGTCAAGCCCGGTAACATCCTCGTCGACTCAGCGACCGCCCACGTCTGGCTAACGGGTTTTGGCATTGCTTCCCGTCTTCCGCGTGAACGACAGTTGCCAGAACCGCCCGCGGAGATCGCAGGGACACTAGCCTACATGGCGCCCGAACAGACCGGCCGTATGAACCGGTCGATTGATTCCCGAAGTGACCTCTATGCCTACGGTGTAACCCTCTACGAAATGCTCACAGGAGTACTCCCTTTCACGGCCACCGATCCCATGGAGTGGGTCCACTGCCACATCGCAAGGCAGCCGATGCTCCCGAGTGAACGAGTGAAGGGGCTGCCCGAACCGATCTCGGCGATTGTCATGAAGCTTCTGGCAAAGACACCTGAGGAACGTTATCAGACCGCCGCCGGAGTTGAGGCAGATCTTCGGAGCTGCCTCGCCGCCCTGGACTCCGTAGGAGGGATCGATCACCTTCCATTGGGTCTCCACGACATGTCGGACCGATTCCTGATCCCGGAGAAGCTGTACGGGCGAGAACCAGAGATCGAGGCCCTGCTCGCGGCCTTCGATCGGGTCGTGGCGGACGGCACCTCGGAATTCGTCCTCATGTCCGGCTATTCCGGCGTCGGAAAGTCCTCGGTCCTGAATGAGCTGTATAAGCATCTCGTCCCGCGACATGGTCTCTGCGCATCAGGCAAATTTGACCAGTACAAACGGGACATCCCCTATGCGACGCTCGCGCAGGCCTTTCAGACCCTTATTGATCAGATCCTGGCTAAGAGTGATGCGGAGGTGAGCCATTGGCAGGACGCGCTGCGGGAGGCTGTGGGTCCGAACGGTCAGCTCATCGTCAACCTCATTCCTGCGCTCGAGTTTGTCATCGGGAAACAACCGCCCGTTCCCGAGCTTGCGCCTCAGGACGCGCAGAACCGCTTCCAGCTGGTGTTTCGGCGGTTTGTTGGCGCGCTCGCCCGGCCGGGGCACTCACTGGCATTGTTTCTCGACGATCTGCAGTGGCTGGACGCGGCAACCCTTGAACTGCTCGAGCATTTAATCACCGAACGGGAGGTTCGGCACCTCCTGCTGGTCGGCGCCTACGCAGAGAACGAAGTCAGCCCCTCGCATCCACTGATGCGTACCTTTGATGCAATCCATAAGGCCGGAGCCAGTGTGCAGCAAATCGTGCTTGCGCCTCTTGGGCTCGACGATGTGGGCCGGCTGGTAGCCGATTCCCTGCGTTGCGAGCGGGATTCCGCCCGGCCCCTGGCAGAATTGGTGCACGAGAAGACCGGGGGCAATCCGTTCTTCGCAATCCAGTTCTTGGCGGCCCTGGCCGAGGAGGGATTGCTTGTGTTCGACGCAGGTGCGGCGACCTGGAGCTGGGATCTGGCTCGCATCGGCGCCAAGGGCTACACCGACAACGTGGCGGATCTCATGGCCGGGAAGTTGAGCCGCTTGCCCCACACGACGCACGAAGCGTTAGGACAGCTCGCCTGTCTTGGGAACGTCGCCGAAATCGCCACGCTGGCCCTGGTTCAAGGGGAACCAGAGGAGGAGATTCATGCGGCTCTCTGGGAGGCTGTTCGGGCAGGACTCGTCTTCCGGCTGGATAGGGCCTACACGTTCCTCCACGACCGCGTTCAGGAGGCGGCCTATGCGCTTATCCCTGAAGAGGAGCGAGCAGCGGTACACCTCAAGATCGGCAGATTGTTTGTGTCACGGACGCCGCCAGAGGAGATGGAGGAGAAGATCTTCGAGATCGTCAATCAGCTCAATCGCGGTACCGTGTTAATTGATTCCACTGAGGAGCGAGAGCGGGTTGCCGAACTCAACCTCGCTGCTGGTAAGCGGGCCAAAACTTCGACGGCTTATGCCTCGGCGCTGACCTACTTTGTTGCCGGCCGCGCGCTACTGCCAGAGCAGAGCTGGGAACAGCGGTACGCGCTCACCTTCGCGCTTGAGTTCCAGCGGGCTGAATGCGAATTTTTGACAGGCGATTTCGCAGCGGCGGAAGAACGGCTGTCGATGCTGTCGGGCCGCGCTAGGAACCTGGTCGACTGCGCCGCCGTCGCCCGCCTGCAAACGGAGCTCTACACAAGTTTGGATCGGAGCGGGCGTGCTGTCGAGTCGGGCCTCAAATACCTCCGGCGCGTAGGCGTCGACTGGTCACCGCACCCGACGAATGACGACGTACGGCAGGAATACGAGCAGATCTGGCGACGGCTTGGGACCCGGTCTATCGAGGCGCTCGTCGACTTGCCGCCGATGACGGACCCGGCCTGCAGGGCAACTCTGGACGTTCTCACTGCGGTCGAGGAGCCCACATATTTCACCGACCAGAACCTCCGATGCCTCGTTATCGCCCGGATTGTGAACCTCAGCCTGGAATATGGCAATAGCGACGGATCATGCGTCGCCTACGTCCAACTCGGCTGGCTTGTGGGGCCGCGTTTCGACGACTACCAGGCTGCGTTCCGCTTCGGCAAGCTCGGTCTCGATCTAGTGGAGAAACGCGGGCTGGAACGTTTCAGGCCCCGCGTCTCCCAGATCTTCGGTTATTTTATCAATCCCTGGTCAAGACATTTGCGCACTAGTGTCGAATTGTTGCGACCCTCCCTGACTACCGCGCAGGAAGCCGGCGACCTCAAGTACGCGGCCTATTCCTGTGACCGTTTGGTAACGGTCCTCCTTGCCGCCGGCGATCCCCTTGGTGACGTGTTGCGGGAGGCCGAGCACGGACTCGCGTCCGCACGAAAGGCCAAGTTTGGCTACATCGTCGACATTATCATCGGACAGCTCGGGTTCATCCGGACTCTCCTGGGGCTGACGGCGAGCTTGGCCTCGTTCAACGACTCAGACTTTGATGAGTACCGCTTCGAGGAGCACCTGCAGGCCAATCCACACCCGCCATTCGCCACCTGCTGGTATTGGATCCGCAAGCTGCAAGCGCTCTATCACGCGGGCGACTATGCTTCAGCCCTTGAGGCGGCGTCGAAGGCTGAGCCGCTGCTGCAGACCGGACCGGGACACTTTGAGTGGGCGGAATACCTTTTCTACTGCGCACTTGCCCGGGCAGCACAGTACGACTCGATATCGGCCGAGGAGAAGGTCCGATATCGGGAGGCGCTCGCCGCCCACCACCAGCAAATCGTTGTCTGGGCGGAGAACTGCCCGGAGAATTTCGGAAACCGCGCGGCATTGGTGGGCGCCGAGATTGCAAAGATCGAACGCCGCGACCTGGATGCTGAGAGCCTATACGAAAAGGCTATTCATTTAGCAAGGGACCACGACTTCGTCCAGAACGAAGCCATCGCGTATGAAGCCGCTGCGCGGTTCTACTCCGCGCGCGGCTTCGAAACGATCGCCCACGCCTATTTGCGAAATGCCCGCAACTGCTATCTCCGCTGGGGTGCGCTCGGCAAGGTGCGGCAAATTGACCAATCTTACCCTCCTCTTTACGAGGAGCGAACTTCTTTCTCGTCCATCACTACAATCGGCGCACCGGTCGTACAGCTGGATGTCGGCACGGTAGTCAAAGCCTCGCAGGCGGTGTTTAGCGAGATCGTCCTTGATAAGCTTATCGAGGCTTTGATGAGGATCGCGGTCGAACATGCCGGGGCGGAGCGCGGTGTGCTGATCGCTATTCGCAACAATGAGCTCCAGATTGAGGCGGAAGCCAGGACCAGCCGCGGTGTGATCGAAGTTGCACTTCGCCATACCTCAACCACCCTCACTGAACTCCCTGAATCCGTGCTGCACTATGTGATTCGCACGCTGGAGAGCGTAGTCCTTCACGATGCGTCAGCCGCGAACCTGTTTTTGACGGACGGTTACCTGAAGCGGAGGCGAACTCGATCCATTCTCTGTCTCCCCATCGTAAAGCAGGCAAAACTCGCCGGCCTACTCTATCTCGAAAACAACCTGACTGCGGGCGCCTTCACATCGGATCGAATTGCGGTGCTGGAGCTGTTGGCTTCGCAAGCGGCCATCTCGCTTGAGCACGCGCAGCTCTACGCCGATCTGCAACTAGAAAACATCGAACGCAAGAGGGCAGAGGAGGAACTGCGGCGAAGCGAGGCTTCTTTACGCGAAGCGCAAAGCGAGTTGGCGCGTGTGACCCGGTTAACGACGATGGGAGAAATGGCTGCGTCCATCGCCCACGAAGTCAATCAGCCCCTCGCGGGCATCGTGACCAACGCGAATGCCTCCTTGCGCTGGCTGGCTGGGGATTCGCCCAATCTCGCCGAAGCCCGCGAAGCGATTCGCCGCATTATCCGCGATGGGAATCGAGCCGGCGATGTAACCAAACGGATTCGAGCTCTATTCACGAAAACTCGCGCCGCGAAAGAACCGCTGGATCTCAATGAGGCTATTCGAGAAGTTGTCGTCCTCACGGAGAGCGAGATGCGAAGAAATCGAGTCTCATCGCGAATTTTACTGGCCGCGGACATCCCTCCCATCGTGGGAGATCGTGTTCAACTACAGCAGGTGGTGCTGAACTTGATCCTCAATGGCATCGAAGCAATGAGCACAGTACAGGACCATCCACGAGAGCTCGTCATCAGAACGCAACGTGGTCAAGGAGACGATGAAGTGTGTGTTGGAGTGCAAGATTCAGGAATCGGCCTTGATCCAAAGAGCCGGGAACGACTCTTTGACGCTTTCCACAGTACGAAACCCGACGGCCTGGGCTTGGGCCTGTCGATCAGCCGTTCCATCGTTGAAGGTCATGGCGGACGGCTCTGGGCCGTATCGAATGACGGTCCCGGCGCAACCTTCCAGTTTACTCTGTTGAAATACTGGTAGTCTTCATACCAAGGTATAATAGAGCGCTGTGACAGCGCAGGTTATGTTTTGGGTGTGGCCGAGCCCCCTCTTATTTCGATTGTTGATGACGACGAGTCAGTCCGTGAAGCACTTTGGGGGCTCGTCAGATCTGTCGGGTTCGCGGTAAGCACGTTCGCTTCAGCAGAAGAGTTCGTGAGTTCGGATGAACTTGGAAACGCCGACTGCCTGATACTTGATGTCTGTATGCCGGGCATGAGCGGTATTGAGCTTCAGCGTCAGTTGGTGGCCGGGCACAGTGCAGTCCCGGTGATCTTTATCACGGCGCATGAAGACGAGGGCTTGCGGGCGCAAGCGCTAAGGGGCGGCGCGGAAGCCTTCCTGATCAAGCCGTTTAGCGAAGAAGCATTACTGAATGCAATTCATTCGGCGCTGAACTCGCAATGATTTTACAAGCACGCAAATGACAAGAACTCTGGCGAGCTCATGATGAGGTGAAGGTAACTAAAGAAGTAAAAAAAGCAGCAGGCAAGTTAAACGGAAATAGTTGAGGAAGTTTACGGAGCCTCTCGGGTTCTCGAGAGGGGAGTGGCTATGAGTGAATCTGATTCTGAGGTTTACGTCCTTGATGATGATGTATCAGTGCGCGAGGCTGTCGGAAGTCTGATCCGGTCGGTTGGGCTAAAGGTCAGGACTTTTGGGTCGGCACGCGAGTTTATGGCCGGTGTGCGAAACGAACAGCCGAGCTGTTTGGTGTTGGATATCCAGCTTCCGGACATCAATGGGTTTGAACTGCAGCGGGAACTCGCGACGAAAGACATTCAGATACCAATTATTTTCCTCACCGGTCATGGCGATATTCCAATGTCGGTGCGAGCAATTAAAGCCGGGGCGCTGGAGTTTTTGACCAAGCCTTTCGACGACGAGTATCTGCTGGAGGCGATCCGGAACGCGATCGCGCGACACAGCAAAGTGGGGCAGTCACACAGAGCCATTGCACCGGAAAGTCCTCAGGATGACACCGGAATGGACCTGGCATCAAGAGGGATGCGGCGTGACGCCGAGATTGTGTTATCCCCGCGCCCCAATGGGAATGGAAAGCCAGCTGGGGGATCCGACGAAATAATCGGTCAAAGCATCGCGGTGCGACAAATCATCGCGCAAATCGAGATAGTGGCACCCACGGACGCCAATGTCCTGATCCTAGGCGAGACTGGCACTGGAAAAGAGCTTATTGCGCAACAACTCCATCGGCGCAGCCGTCGTAAGGATAGGCCTTTGGTCCGGGTTAATTGCGCCTGCATCCCGAAGGAATTGTATGAAAGCGAATTCTTCGGCCACGCGAGAGGCGCGTTTACCGGTGCTATCAAAGACCGGGTCGGGCGGTTCGAGGCTGCCGCCGGCGGGACCCTGTTCCTGGACGAGATCGGTGAAATCCCTCTGGAACTGCAGAGCAAACTGCTGCGCGTTCTGCAGGAGAAATATTACGAGCGGGTGGGCGAGGAGAGGACACGGCGCGCGGATGTGCGGATTATCGCGGCCACTAATCGGGATCTCAAAAAAGAGGTCGAAGCGGGCCGCTTTCGCGAAGACCTGTACTACCGGTTGAATGTCTTTCCTATGAAACTTGCTCCCCTGCGAGAGCGACGTGAAGATATCCCGCTTCTCGCGGCACATTTCGTTGAGTTGTCGCTGAGAGAACTTGGATGTCCGAGACCCAGACTCACGCGAGCAGGCACAGAGACTCTCCAAAGCTATGATTGGCCCGGTAACATCCGCGAACTGCGAAATGTTATCGAACGCGCAGTGATCTTTGCTCGTGGCGGCGCTCTCGAGTTCGACCTGCCGATGGTTCATTCCTCGCCCGGTCCAGCTCCGACTGTGGCGCGGCCTGGCGACAGGACGGACCTCGAATACCTCACGGATTCAGAAATGCAACGCCTCGAACGCGAGAACCTTTTCGCGGTCCTGGAAAAGACCGGGTGGAAGATTAAGGGTCTTGACGGCGCGGCGGAGCTGTTGGGTGTGAAGCCCACCACGCTGATCTCCAGAATAGGAAAGATGGGTCTGAAGCGGCCTACTTAAACGGTTGCAGATGGGACGAATCTTCGCACATTCGAGATTTCGTTCTGATCGATTCTGCACCATTAAATTCGTAACGTGTTTAGCTACAGTTACTTAAGTGTTTAGAAAACTTCTGGCACGAAATCTGATCCAACACCGGGAAAACGCAAACCAAAGCAAAAAAGACCAGCACACACCTATGGATCGGACGATCACGACCTTGCATGAATACCGCTTGCGCTATCCGGACACCGCAGCGATTCCGACAATTACACAGAGCGGTCTTCTCGGGCCGCTCCTGGCTCGGCACGATCTCAAAGCGGCTAGCTTAGCCCGGCGCCGTGCCATGTGGAGAAGCATATGCGCCGCTCCGGGTAACGCATGTGCCGGCATTTGGCGAGCGCTCATTACACCTGAACTTCGCCACTCTGCTGACCGCGTCGAAGTCGCCACTGGGCGCCAGCCTTAAATTAAACCCTTGCGATTTGTGATGCCCGACAAAATCCGCAGCTACGCTGAACTACGAGAGTTGATCCGCGTCTCACTTCGGATCCAAAACCCGGATTGGGTCGCGCCTAATGGAGACTCGCCTGTCTGTGATTCCTATGAGGCTCGATTCGCTGAACTGCTCGGACTGAGCGAGCGGCGGGAAAACGACGCAGCCTGAATCGCTCATCCGCCTAGCCGGATTTCTCACGGCCCCGTGAAAAATCCGGTTAGGCGGATGAGCGATTCAGGCTCGGGAGAGTAAATTGAAATGTCGCGCCGGGCCCCTGGTTCGACACGGCCCAGAGCCGTCCGTCGTGACGTTCAACAATGGAGCGACTGATCGATAGCCCCATGCCCAGGCCGCCGGGTTTGGTAGTATGGAAGGCATCAAAGATTCGTTCCGAGTTGTTGGGATCAAGGCCGATTCCTGAGTCTTGCACTGCAACACGGATTTCGTCAGCCTCGCCGCGTTGGGTCGTAATTACCAGATCTCGCTCACGGTCCTCCAGAGTGCTCATAGCTTCGATGGCGTTTAGGATCAGGTTCACGACTACCTGCTGTAGTTGGACTCGGTCGCCCATCACTGAAGGGAGATTAGCGGCCAATTCCATCCGTAATGCCACCTTGTTTCTCCGCATCTCGCTCTGTGTCAGAATGACAACTTCTTCGACGGCCTCGTTTATGTCCAAGCGTTCCTTCGCCGTGCGGGCCTTCTTAAAGAGGGCCCGCATCCGTGAGATCACTTCGCCGGCTCGATTGCCATCGCGAATAATGCGCCGGATACCTTCGCGGGCTTCGTTGAGATTGGGCGATTCACCTGCCAGCCAGCGCAAGCAGGCGTTGGCGTTTGTTGCGATGCCCGCTAGCGGTTGGTTGACTTCGTGTGCAATGGAGGCTGCCAATTCTCCCATGGTCGTTACCCGGCTGACATGAGCCAGTTCGTTTTGCGCTTCGCGCAAAGAAGCCTCCTTTTGACGCAGCTCTTCTTCGGCCCGCTTGCGTTCGGTGATGTCGGTAACTGCTCCTACGAATTCAAGACTACCCGACTCGTCTTTTGAGGGACGACCCACAACCCGCAGGTATTTGACGGATCCATTAGGCATCAATAAGCGATGCTCAAAATCAAAATCCTTCCCCTCGCGTGAAACGCGATCAAGTAATTGTCGATGCAGCGCTCTGTCCTCCGGGTGAGTCCGCTGGAGTACGAGTTCCAACGCAGGTTCAGTCGGTGGGTCGTATTCAAAGATGCGAAATGTTTCCTGGGACCAGTAAATTTTCCCGCTGGAAACATCCCAGCCGAAACTGCCTGTGTGGCTTAAATTCTGCGCCTCGGCCAGGTAAGCTTCACTTCGTCGCAAGGCTTCTTCGGCTCGGCCGAGGCCGATTCGTTCCTCGGCTTCCCGTAACGCCCGTTGCACCGAGGGCACGATCCTGGACAGCCGCGTCTTGAAAACATAATCCGTCGCGCCGATCTTCAATGCTTCAATTGCCACTTCTTCGCCCAAGGTCCCGGAAACAAAGATCAACGGGACATGTGGAGACTCTTGCCGGGCGATCTTCAATGCGGACAGGCCGTCAAATGAGGGAAGGGTATAGTCTGCGAGAATCAAGTCAAAGCCACCCTGTCTGAGAGACCCTATGAAATCAGCCTCAGTTTCAACGCGCGTAACAAGGCATCGAATATCGTCGATGGCGAGCGTTTCCTGAACAAGTTCTGCGTCCCTGGGGTCATCTTCAAGATACAGAATGCGCAGCTGAGATTTCATTTCCAGGCTAGTTGCCTTTTATGCTTCCTGGCGGCGGCTCGTTAATAATTGCCCAAAAAACCCCGAGTTCCCTAATAGCGTTTACAAACTCGTGAAAATCCACCGGCTTAACGACATAGGCGTTCACGCCCAGCCTATAGCTCGCCACCATGTCTCTTTCTTCCCGGGACGAGGTGAGTACCACGACTGGAACCATCCTGAGATTCGCATCCGATTTGATCTGCTGCAGTACCTCCAATCCGTCGACCTTGGGTAATTTCAGATCGAGGAGCAGGACGGCAGGATTGCCATTCGGGCGCGTCGTGAAGGTACCCCGACGATAAAGGTAATCGAGGGCCTCTTCGCCGTCGCGAGTCACGACAACCTCGTTGGCAAGATTATACTCCTCTAAGGCCGTCAGCGTAAGTTCTACGTCTTTTGGGTCGTCTTCAACTAACAGGATACGTCCCAACACGCTCATAAGTTAGACTCCCTGCGATTTGGAAAGTGAGAAATAAAAGGTTGCGCCCTTATCCACCAGACCCTCAGCCCAGGCCCTGCCACCATGTCGATGTGCAATACGCTGAACGGTCGCCAACCCTATGCCGGTGCCTTCAAACGCCTCAACCGAGTGGAGCCGTTGGAATACGCCAAACAGTTTATTTACATACTTCATATCAAATCCGACTCCATTGTCTCGAATGAACACGACTACCTGATCTTGTTCTTGGTTGATGCATCCTATTTCGATCTCGGCCTGGGAGCGCGTGCGTGTGAATTTAACCGCGTTCGAAATCAGATTAACAAGTGCGAGCCGTAGCATGGAGCGGTCTCCATACCAGGCAGGCAATACGCCAACCTTCCAAACAATATTGCGCCCGTTAGTGTCCTGGCGAACTTCGGTCAAAGCTTCCTCCACGAGCTGTTCCAGACTGAGCATCGTCTTATGGGTTTCAGCACGGCCAATTCTGGAAAAGGCTAGAAGGTCATCGATCAGGTTGCCCATTCTTTTCGCCGATTCCAGGATCAATTTTACGTATCGTTGGTTTTTCTCATCGAGAACTGAGGCAGTATTTTTTTGCAGTAGCTCCGTAAATCCGGCCATATGGCGAAGGGGCGCCCGGAGATCATGCGATATGGAATAAGCAAACGCCTCCAATTCTTTATTGATAGCCTCAAGCTCAGCGGTTCGTTTTCCAAGTTCTTGGTTGAGGGCGCGAATTTCCTGCTCCCGCCGCTCACGCTCGGTGATGTCGTTGTTCGTTTCCAGGATCGCAGCGGGCCGCCCTTGCTCGTTTCGCCTCAACGACCATCGGCTGGCTACTATCAGCTGGGTCCCGTCAGCCCTGGTCTTCTTGAGTTCGCCGTCCCAACGCCCAGAGCGCAGAAGCTCCGCCCGAATCTCCTCAACCGGCGCAGGGAAGACCGACTGCAAGAGCTCGTGAGCAGGCTTGCCGATCGCTTCCTCCGCCGTCCAGCCGTACAACTCCTGAGCGCCCCGATTCCAGTAAGTAATAACGTCGCTCATGTCTCGGACGAAAATCGTGTCGTGTGTGAGATTCAGCAAGCTGGCCTGCTGGGTTCGTTCCGCCACTTCGATTTCGAGGTTTTCCCGAGCTTGACGAAGCTCTCTCTCGACGCGGCGTCGAACGGCGCTGAACCAGGTGAGCAGCGATGCGAACGAGGCGAAAGCAACAAAGTAAGGGATATCAGAAGGTGTGATCTCAAGCGAGTAAACAGGCTCTGTGAAGAAGTAGTCGAAGCCTATGCATGAAAGCAGAAGCGCCAGCGCGGCAGCCCCGGTCCCCCCATACCAGGAGGCTACGGCGATGGCGAACAGGAAAAGCGGGGTCTCCACATCGCGGAACCCGAAGCGCTGCAGGAGGAGCGAACCGCCGAGTGCCACGGATACGGAAAGCACCGCAAGGCCATAACGTCCAATCGTAGAGAGGGAATTCGGCAATTGGGGCCTGCGCTGCACAATGCCCAGGCTCGCTTCGATACTTCCCAGATTCATCGACGCCAATTCTAAACGTTCTCCGTTCGTGCTGCCAGTTTTGCTTCATCCCTCAAAAGAGCATCCTTACGGAAGTGGCAGGAGCACGCGAGCATGGCAGATAACGAGCAGGCACGGAAATTCGTAAGTCCAAAATCTCGTACGGGTATCCGCTGGAGTCCATTCTATGCATAACCATTTAATGCACAGCAGCAAGCATCGTATCACGAAGGGTTGGCACGCAATGTGCTATGCAACAATAGACAACAACTAATTGCCTCAGGAAATGATCGAGGAAATTTTAACTTGGTAAACTTATGACCAACAACGCAATTCGACGGCGAGTCTATGCACGCCAACGGGTGATGGCGAAAGGCAAATAATCAGAAGGGAGCGCCATCGTATTGGCGCTGTTAGCGGAATCAACGCGCGCCGCCAGCCAGGAAATTCTCCAGGTGGTGAAGTGCAATATCCGCCTTAGCCGACATCGCTTCGGCGGTCTCGAAGCCAATGTGCGGGACCAGAACGGTGTTCGGCGCCTTCAAAATCGGATGGTCAGCCGGCAGCGGGGGCTCTATATCGAACACATCGAGGCCTGCGCCGGCGAGCCGGTTCTGATTCAACGCTTCCACAAGGGCCAACTGGTCAACGACCGGTCCGCGTGCCGTATTTATTAGGAAGGCCGAACGTTTCATTCTGGCTAACTGCTCGCGTCCAATAAAGCCGCGCGTCTCGGCTGTCAGCGGCAGATGCAGACTGACAATGTCGCTTCGGCTCAACAGCTCATCGAGTTCGACCTGCTTGATCGTAACATCATCACTCCGGAAAACATGATGTTCGAAACCGAGGACATGGCAGCCAAAGGCGTTTCCAAGACGAGCGACCTGCAACCCGATATGACCACATCCAATCACACCCAGGGTCTTGCCGAATAATTCGTTACCGACCAGTTCGCGGTTGTCGCCGCCGGCGCGAACGATCGCGTCCGCAGAGACAATCCGCCGCAACAGTGCGATCGCCAGGCCAATCACCAATTCGCTTACCGCATGGACAGCGTAACCTGCCGCATTGTGGACAATGACACCGCGAGCCTTGCATGCTTCTTGATCCACGTGATCAATGCCAGTAAATGCCACGCAGATCAGCTTGAGGTTCGGGCAGGCTTCGATCACTACTCTTGAAAGCGGCCGGTTGCTCAGCAAGAGAATGTCAGCGTCAGAAACATTTTTGATCAATTCCGCGTCGGTCATGCCGCGTGTATCGCAGGCGAGGAGGCGATGACCACCCTTGTCAAGGAGATCCGCGAGCCGAGATCGAATCGCATCTTCTGATTGCCCGATGGGCTCAATAATTTTGATATTCATACGTGAGGTAGATGGCAAATTGCTGAAAGGTTATTCGTGAAGCCATTTAAAATCTTATTAATGTGCCTATTCTTACCGCTTTTGGGGTGCGCCAATACCGACAGGGTAGAGAATCGAAACTACGCTTTTGATACCTATTATCCGACGCCAAACGAAATCCAGTTAGCCCAACAACGAGCCCAACGATATTGGCAAAAGAATTCACAGCGATTTAAAGGTGAGACACAGTATCTTGCGGTCAACACTACAAGCGTTGTCGAGGGAGACGTCAATCAAGACTTATATTCAAAATTGATTAACTCTGAGACTACCACCAGCTTCTTTGATACCGATTCTAGCCTGGAGGCTTCGTGTATCATGATTTACAACACGGCAACAAATAGTTTTGTAAGCAATGTCGGATACGCCTCGGTAGATCTTCCTGCACGCGGATCGGTGGCTCGCTGGGATGGTTACACCGCGAGGTATATCGGATGGGGAGGCTAACCCGGATTTTTCATGAATCATGAGAAATCTCCTGTACCGGCTATAAATCCCTCTCCCAGCCTTCATTTTCGAGCTTGATGTGTTGGATCGCCACGGCGTTTGCGTTTGCGTCGAGATCCGGCATCGAGCGATACCCCGATACCCAGCAGCGATTAAGCTTGTAAGCAATGGCCAGTTGCCCAGCCTCGTTGTAAATCTCAAGAATGATATCCTTGTGGAAATTCTTGAGCGATACCTCTGACCCGAGCCCTGCACCAAAATTCCATACGCTGCTAGCCCAATTCTGAAATTCGGTGTCTTGTGTGACCCCCTGCTCCAATGTCACAGCGTCGTATTTGTTTCTACCTGGTGATTTGTGGCTGGTGGAGGGGTCGCCCCCTTCTCGGTATTTGACGATTTCGGTCGTTTGTTTCAAACCAACGGTGAGTTTGTTGATCCCAGCGACGTACTTACCATCCCACTTCAACCGGAATTTGAAATTCTTATAAGGATCTAACCGTTGCGGGTTTTGACTGAATTGGGCCATGATTTTACCTCGTTATCATGCTTCCAGGGATCCCCCTTTCGACGATTGTCTCAGCTGCTTAACCTCGGCGGCGAGTCGGTCAACGTGATCCTCTTCGGCACCGGCCAGATCGGAAAGCAGCGTCCGTACGTCTTCCGAAGTGGCATGATTCGCGGCATCCTGGTAATAGCGCCGGGTTTCAGCCTCCATCGCCAGTACGAAACTTAGAACCTCGCGTGGGGTGACGAGTGGTTGCAGCCACAGCGGTCGACGCTTTACAAATCCCTTGATGTCGTACCGTCGAAGATAAGGAATGTGCTGGCCGAAACGGCGAACGTAGAAGTCCTGCAAACGATCGTGGTGCGATGCTTCTTCTCCTTGCATGGAATCCAGGATCGAGGCAATGCCAGAAAATCGGGCGCGCATCTTCTCGGCGAGGTCGCGGTAGATTCGAACATCTTCTGCTTCGAGCGAAATGGCCAGTGCCAGAATTTCCCGCTCACCCAGGGCTGTAATTTCTGTGGTCATAAGAAGCGGTGCTCGACAAAGCTAGCCGATTGGCTCGACGATTTCACGAGGAGATCCGAACTTTTTCGAGCGGTCAACCAAACCTGCTGAGCCACTTATTTTTTGTGAGGTTCTCGCTGAAGGCGCGTCCGACATTTGGACGCGCCATCCAACAAAGAGTGCGAGGGATCCTACTGTTCGCGGTCGGTGCGTGATTTTCCCAATGCGCTGCCGTCGAGATTTCGTTTACTTCCTGCTCGGTCAATTCCAAATCCGCTGCGCCCATTGAATCAGTTAATTGCTCAACACTATTTGCGCCAATAATTGGAGCCGTGACAAACGGCTGGGCAAGTTGCCACGCAAGAGCCACTCGAGTCGCCGTCGAATTATGCTGCTGCGCTACCTCGATCAGCTTCTCGACAATGTCGAAATTCTGTTCGGTCATCCGTTGCTTGTTGCCTTCGGCCCGGACGCTTTCCGGCAGGGCTTGATTTCGCCGGTATTTGCCTGTCAGAAATCCGCCGGCGAGAGGACTGTACGGCAGAACACCGATTCCATACCGCAGACAGACCGGGGCAAGTTCCCTTTCGAAGTTCGCGCGGACAGGGGAGCGCGCGGCGCGGTTCCGAGTTCGGGGTTCGGAGTTCCGGGTTATTTGGGAGGAGCATAGATTTCCAGTCTCAGTGTGGCGTGCGAGCTTGATGTGCACCCGCTGCGGCTGTGAGCCGGCGTCCAAAGTAGCATAGGCGTCTCGCCTGTGTCGGACACCAAGGGTATCGATTGACCGGAGAGCTAACGGGTTCTCCGTCACGAAGCTCCTCGGATGAGGAAGACACAGGCGAGACGCCTATGCTACTTTGGATCGCACCCAGAGATTGTTCTCCGCCGCAATCGCCTGCATCGTCTCATCCGGAATCCAGCGATCAACGCAAGCAAAGACGGTCGACAACTCGCTTCTTTTCTCTGAGCATTCCCGACTCCACATGCGAGTCCAACGTCAACCCGGCCTACCCTTCATCCTGGTCACCGTTTTTCTTGATACGCTTTCGTTTGGATTTGTCATACCAATTCTTCCCGCGCTCGTGGCAACCATGACAGCGGATAAGCAGAGTCAGGCTCACTGGTACGGGCTATTGCTTGGTTCATTCGGACTCGCGCAATTCTTCTCGGCGCCATTCTTGGGCACGATTAGTGACCGTTTCGGTCGTCGCCCTGTCCTGCTTGTCTCAATTTTTGGGATCGGGCTCAACTTCTTCATCACCGCAATTTCGCCGTCGCTCTGGCTCCTCCTTGTTTCCCGGTTGATTGGTGGCGCTTCCGGCGCAGCGTTTACAGTAGCCGGAGCGTATGTCGCTGACGTGACGTCAAAGGAAGCAAGAAGTCGGAGTTTGGGAGTCCTTGGCGCAATGTTTGGCCTTGGCTTTATCTGTGGCCCGGTCCTGGGCGGGCTTCTTAGTACCTATGGGCTTCGGATTCCTTATTTTGCAGCTACCGGATTCTGTCTCATGAACTGGGTTTACGGCTTCTTCGTCCTTCCGGAGTCTCTACCAATCAGTCGACGGTCCGATATCGATTTTGCAAAGGCGAACCCTTTTTCCGCCCTGATTGCGCTAACGAAGGTCCAAGGGATCGGTAGCCTCGTGTGGGTTTTTGTGCTTACTGCTTTTCCTCAATTCATTCTGAATTCGACCTGGGTTCTCTACACGACATTTCGGTTCGGATGGGGCCCGCGTGAAAATGGATTCTCATTGTTTGTCGTAGGAATAGCCGCCGTAGCGGGACAAGCCGTCCTGCTCCGGTTTATGCTCCAGAAGCTAGGCGATACGAAAACGGTGCTGTTCGGTCTTGCATCGTCTCTTGTGGCTTACGTGCTCTATGGTTTGGCGACGCAGGGATGGATGATGTACGCAATTATCCTCGCGAACCTTTGCGGTTTTGTAGCCGCCCCCGCTTTGCAAGGGATCGCTTCCAAGGCGGTAGACCCCCGTCATCAAGGGGTCACTTTAGGCTCATTGAACTCGATAAGCAGCATTATGAGCGTCATCGCACCATTGGTCGGGGCGCCGATCCTCGCAGCGGTCGCCGGGCTGAATCGCACGGATTGGCGGGTTGGTGCGACGTTCTTCGTCGCAGCGATTGCCCAAGCGATCGCCCTTATCCAAGCCTTGGTGCATTTCCGCAGAAACGTCTCTTTGGCGCCGATCCCGTCTCGCGAAAGCGCGGGGTGAAGATGCGAAGTAAACGCCGGCATTTGGAATCTCAACTTCGAGCTCGTTTAGCTCCTATTTCCCGCTATCGAGCTCAGCCTGGATTTGTTCTAATTCTTCCCAGCGCCTATAAAGCCCGGAGACTTTTTCGCGAGCGGCTCGGAGCTGCGCATCGATCGTCTGCCAATCCTGGTCACGTGCGCTGTAGAGTCCCGGCTCAGCAAATCGGGTTTCAAGTTGGCCGACATCGGCTTCGGCTGCCAGGATCCTGGCTTCCATTCCATCCAATTCCTGGCGTTCGCTCCACTTGAGCTTACGGGGCCGTTGCGGGGTTGCCGATCGTTCTGAGCCGGCGACCGGGGACGCTGTCGTGGGCAGGGACGCGGCCAGTCCGGCTCGTTTCTCCAGGTAGTAATCGTAATTTCCCGTAGAATACCTCACAACGCCTTCTCCCTCGAAGGCAAGGATCGATGTGCAAACCCGATTCAGAAAATAGCGATCATGACTTACCACAATGACGGTGCCGTTAAAGCCGATAAGGGCCTCCTCCAGCAACCGAAGCGTACCGAGATCCAGGTCGTTTGTTGGCTCGTCGAGCATCAGGACGTTGCCTCCGCGCTTGAGTATCCTTGCAAGCAATACCCGGCTGCGTTCCCCGCCGCTGAGTAGTCCAATTTTCGAGTTGATCCTATCCTCGGTAAACAGCAAGCGTCGCAAATACGCTCGCAAGCTGATGCTCTCGTTCCCTAGTCGAACCAGCTCACTCCCCTCACCAACTTCTTCCCAAACCGTTTTTTCATCGTCCAGAAGCGTTCGACTTTGATCGACATAGTTGATCTCGGTTTGTGCGCCGATCTCGATTTCACCGGTTACGGGCTGCAATTGTCCGAGCATGAGTTTCAGCAGGGTCGATTTCCCGAGTCCATTGCGACCGACGACGCCTAACCGTTCGCGTGGAGCAATATCGAGGCTCAGATTTTCAAAGAGCCGGCGACCGCCTAACTGCATGCCAATCTTCCGCAACTCGATTACCCTATTCCCCAGCTTCGGCGCAGGGGGAATAACCATTTCGATATCAATCTCAGGTTCCGGCTCATCCTGCGCAGCGAGTTCAAAATATCGCTCGACCCGGTCAATGGACTTCGTGCGCCTTGCGCTAGGACTCCGTCGCACCCATTCCAGCTCACGTTTCAGAAATTTTCGGCGTTTGTTCTCCTGCATTTCTTCAACGGCTTTCCGGGATGCTTTCGCCACCAGAAAGTCTGTGTAACTTCCCTGATGCCGGCACAACTTCCCGCCCGACAACTCCACGATCACGGTCGCAACGCGATCCAAAAAGTAGCGGTCATGGGTCACAAAGAGGCAAGTGCCCGAATATCGCATCAGGAAATCTTCAAGCCATTCGATCGATTCGGTGTCCAAATGATTCGTTGGCTCATCCAAAATTAAAAAATCCGGACGAGCCACCAAAGCCCGGCAGAGCGCAACGCGTCGCCTCTCTCCACCGGATAATTCTCCAACGATTCGCACAGGATCAGGAGCATGTAGATTGCTGATCAGCGTTTTGATTCGATGTTCAATTTGCCAGCCGTCGAAATGATTAATCTGATCGAGCAGCGTGACACTCCGCGAGCTGTCGTTCCGAAGGGTTTCAAATTCAGCGATGAGATCGAGAATTTGCTGTGCGCCCGCCCGTATGTTCATGAAAACCGTGGCATTTTCATCGAGTGCCAGCGCCTGCGGCATGTAGCCGGTGGCGAGGTCACGCCGCCGAATGCATTCACCGGCATCCGGTTTTAGAGTTCCGGCGGCAATCTGGAGAAAAGTGGATTTCCCGGAACCGTTGCGGCCGACGAGACCGACCCGTTCTCCTTCATGAATTGAAAGCGTTGCCTGATCGAGCACCCTTTGCACGCCGTAACGGACAACGAGCTCACTCGCGCTGACTATTGAATTGGGTGAAGGATCGGCCATTCAGACAAAATACTCAGCAGGCAACTCGCCGCCAACTTAGCATACGCGTCTCGCGTGTGTTGTTTTGCCGCTGTCAGAGTGTGCGCGCGTCAGGCGCATCGGGTCGCTTTACACGGCCGGTTAGATTTTCGGCGTGGCCGCTGTAGAGCAAGTTAGAGCTTCCTCCCATCGCGTCCGCCACCCTGGCCAAGATACGGCATCCCGGGTTCCCAGTCATTCGGGCCAGGAATATCAAACCGCTCGAGAGGGAACTTTACTTCAACTCCATGCTTTGCGGAGAGATAGGCGGCTTCGCAGATTTCCAGTGCGACGAGCGAACTTTCCGGCACCGAATAGTCCGGTTCACCGGAAGCAATCATCGGGAGCAAATTCTCTAAATGCCGTTGGTGCAGCGAGCTCGCCTGTTCCTCGGGTGTTATTATTATTCCCCCTGGGTGCCGAGCATTAATAAGATAGTAATCTGGTTCCCAACCCCAGAATTCAATCACTCCTGCCGTACCGATGATCCGGAACGTCGCACCAGTTCGATGACCATTCGAGCGGATGCTATCGCCGGTCTGCATTACGACTCGGACTCCATTGACCATCTGGACATAAGTCACCGCAACGGTTTCAACTTGCATCCCATCTCGAAAGGTCCGCGTTGTTTTGTCGCAGGCCGCCAGGACAGACTCGACCGCGCCGCCGGCGTTGAGGTTCACGGCAAAATTCAACCAATGGATCCCGGCGTTGATGATATCCCAAGCCGGAGATTGAATCTCGACCAGTTTTAGCGCCCCGATCTCGCCGTTTTGTGTACGCTCAATGATTTCCAGCGGGCAACGTTTCACCATCAGACCGTGCGGTGTCGCCATTGGGACATTTTTCTGTCTGATCGTTTCAAGAATACGACGGCCAGAGGCCACAGTATGCCCGAGCGGCTTTTCGACCAGGATCGCCTTGAGTGGTAAATTCAGCGCCTCAATCGCAATTTCTTCATGGGAAGGCGGATACGTGCTGACGCACACGACGTCCGTTGGACAAAGTCTATACATTTCCCGGAAATCGGTAAAAGTTCGGAGTCCCGGATATTTACCGCGCAGCTCCGTACCAACCTCCGGTCGAAGGTCTGCAATTGCCGCCAGTTCATAATGGTTGGAGCGAGCAGCAGCATCCAGGCTCAGCCGTCCGCCGGCACCGCCGCCGACGACGCTTAAAGTCAATTTGTCCACACAGCACGAATGTCGTGGCGCAGATGGCAGGTGTCCAGTGCGCGCGCAGGTATTCCGGCGTTCCTGGGCCTCCGCTTCGCTCCAGCCCAGGCTATTATCTTTGCGCGCCTTCGGCGCTCTCGATCGACCCCGGTTCATGTCGCCATTCGCGGGTGGTGTTTAGGCCCGAAGGGCCGGTAAGAATTAAGCCTGGGCTGGAGTCCGGGGCCGCCAGGGCGGCCCCCGGACGAAGGCCCAGGACAAATTTATAAACGGCAGTGAGCGCTGAAGGCGCGGATAGAAAAAAGGCGTGATATACAACCAAAAATATTTTATGTTGTCGCCTATCGCCCAATCACTGTCATCGCTCCTTGTGCACCTGATCTTTTCAACAAAGGATCGCTACCCGTTCCTCGCTGAAAACGAACTGATGCTCCGCACGCATAGCTACCTCGGCGGAATTCTTCGTGAGACGAGTTGTCCCTCTTTGGTCATCGGCGGGACCGCGGACCACGTACACGCGTTTTTCCGCCTCGCGCGCACAGAACAGGTCGCGAAATTAGTCGAGTTGCTCAAGGCTCGCTCCTCACGCTGGGTAAAGGCCCAAGGCGTTGAAAAATTCGCCTGGCAGCGCGGCTACGGCTGTTTCTCCGTGGGTCAGTCGCAGGTGGAAGGCCTCGTCCGCTACGTCCAGAACCAGGCGGATCATCACCGCAAAGTCACTTTTCAGGATGAATTCCGTCAATTCCTGCAACGTTACGAAATATCATTCGATGAACGCTATGTCTGGGATTGAGATAAGACGCCATTTTTTCATTTTTTTTTGCACCATCATAATCGTCTGCCCACATCTGAAAAGCGCGTCTACGGGCATTTTCGAGCGTCGAGTTTTTAAAATAGCCTAAATCCGGCAGACTTCTGGGGCAGAGCCCATAAGCGCTAACTTAAAATGGCAGCGGTCTTAAGCGCCGAAGGCGCGAGTGGAGAAAAGCCTGGGATGGAGCGAAGCGGCGAGCGTAGCGGAGCCCCTGGAATCAATTAAAGTAGTGGCAAAGCGCTGTAAGTGCGGCAGAATAGCCCTTCGCGGGCGTGCCGCCTCAATCAGGAATCTGGTTCATCGTTCTGGTCGCGCCTTCAGCGCTCGCTCGCGTCCAAAAACGATTCCTGGGCCTCCGCTTCGCTTCTGCCCAGGCTCTTGATCTGGTCGCGCCTTCGGCGCTTAACACCGCCGCCAAATTAAGCTAGCGCTTATCGGCGGAGCCCCGGGAAGGTACCGCCCGCCTGCGCTACACGAAAAACCAATTGAGCATCTCCACGTCCGACAAATAGGTGTTGATCGCAGCGATCTTGCCATCTCGAAGGATGAAAACGGTTGCGAGATGTTCATCGAGAACAATGTCACTCCGTTTCGCGGTGTTATTGAGAGAAAGCGCGACGCCATGAAGCCCAACCAGAACGAGTTTCTCGTTCATTCGCTTCGTCGCTACGAAAAACCAGGCGAAATGTCCGGATTACGTGATCCGATTCGTCGGATAATTAAAGCCAAATTCCGAAGTTTGGCCTCGTTCTCGTACTCGTCGTCGATGAGTCGCCGGTTTTCGAGGACGAGGACGACGACAAGCACGAGGACGAGGTGTCAATTTCGGAGTTTAGGTTAAAGCATCAGAGTGGCAAAACCATGAGCACAAAAGAGACAATGTCAGAATACCTGCTGCTCTTTCGCGGCACGAATTGGCATCAATCGCTGTCCGCGGAAGAGATCCGGAAGAACCTGGAGCGATTCACTGCGTGGTTCGAGAGACTTCAGCGCGAGGGAAAAATCAAAAGCGGGCTTCCACTCGTGCACACGGGTAAAATTGTGTCCGGCAGGAACGCAGTGGTGGACGGTCCGTTTGCGGAGTCGAAGGAAGCGATTGCAGGATTTTTTATTATTCAGGCTGAAAACCTTGAGGCAGCCGTCGAGAGCGCGAAAGGGTGTCCGGGTCTTGATTATGGCCAAACCGTCGAAGTGAGGCCAATTGCTTTCGAACCGTGGGAGCTAGTGGAAGCGCGTAAGAAAACCCGGTAAACCAAGGTGGAATAGCGGATTCTTCAAAGACCTGCCATCCTCGATGGAGATGAGCACTACAGTTGCATTTGGGACCGGTTGGCACATTTCGAGTGAGCAAACGGTGTCAGTCGCCGCTTACCCGGCGACTGACGAGCTGCCGGAGCAGGAAATAAATATCATTCGTGCCGCTTTTGCACAGGCGCATCCAATTGTCGCGCGTGTCCGAGTCGATCCGGTGAATTCGGCAATCTGGGAATGGCTCGAAGTCGGGTTAGTGGTTACGCTCGCCCTGTCGGGCTTCGTCTCGATACTTCTTTTTCTGTCAGGCGCTGGAAATATCTGACGCGTGACCCGGATTAAAATGCGCACGGAAAGGTGAACTATGGCACTATGACGCTGCGAGCGAGTTCCCGTTCTTTTCCCGATGATTAGCCGGAACAGCATTCTTGCGGGAGCATTGCTGCTGATCGTGCACTGCGCTTCAGCCGATCTCGCGGTTGATCAGGAGATCGGCGCCAGCGGCGCTTTGCCTACTCTAAATCCCGCAGAAAAGGCCCGTGAGTTCGGGCGCCCAATTTACCGGAGTTTTACGCGCCGGGAAGAGGGGGTGGTCAATAAGATCCTTTCGGCTGCTCAAGACTGGCGCGGGTTGATGATTTTTGGCAGTGTGAACTGCGTACTGGAATACGATGGGCAACGGTGGACCTCCGTCCCAATTCCAAATAGCGGTTGGATCCTCGGATTGGCGAGCGATTCCGTGCGGACGATTTGGGTTGGAGGCACCGGTGAGCTTGGCAGGCTGGTTTTTGACGGAGGTACCTACCGATACGAATCCTTCACACAGCGCCTCGCCGAATCTGACCGGCATTTTGGACAAATCTTCGCCGTGGCCACTCATGGCAACGATGTTTATTTTCTTTGCGGGAGAACGTTGCTTCACTGGGATGGTGAGCGTTTTTCCGCTATTGCCCTAGCATATGAATCAGGGAGCTTATGGGCGTTTTCCTCCTTTTCCGGGCGGTTGTTTGTTCACGCGAAACACAAGTCCTATTGCGAAGTTGTCGGGGATCATCTCGTGCCGTTGCTCGATGATCCGTTGCTGCGAGAAACGACTGTCGTAGCCGCGATCGAGCTGAAAGACAAGATCCTGCTGGTGACGCGCGAAAAGGGGATTTTTGAACTTCAAGAATCGCGAGTTCTTCCGTTTAAAACCGACGCGGATGATCTGTTTACCAGGGAGTCCTTCACCGACATGGCAATTTCGGTCAGCCAAGGACTTTACGTCGTCGGAGTACAACGCCGAGGATTGGTGTTCCTCGATGCGGCAGGACACATTCGGGAAACATTCCTGGAGGAAGATGGCCTGCCCAACGGAGCATTGATGGACCTGCGCCTTGATCGTGGGGGCGGTCTCTGGGTCATCGGCGACACAAGCCTGACTCGGGTCGACCCAAATCGAAGCATTTCGGTCTTCGATCACGACAACGGATTGCCCAAGTCGTACGCGTTTGCCGCGGTACGATTTGGCGGTTTGCTCTATGCGGTCACCGGGCACGGGCTTTATCGCTTGGGAACAGGTAACGGCGTGGAGGCACCGCAATTTCAGAAAGTTCCTGGGCTTACCGATTGGCTTTATCTCCCCTTGCTGGTACCTGAGCACGGCTTGCTTTTGCCTGGCGATAATGGGGTCTACCTATTTGACGGTAGCCACTTCCAAGTCATATCGAACTCACCTCTGAACTTCGTCATCGCCCGGTCAGAAAAGGATCCAAACCGCTTTTACGTGGGCGGCGACGGACTACGGGCGCTGCGTTTTGCCAACGGTCATTGGATTGAAGGAGGAACGATGCCGGGATTCGAAAGGGAAGTCAGTTCGATCGTGGAAACGCGCGAAGGAAAATTATTCGTCGGGACGATGGGGGACGGATTCTTCCTGGTAGAGCTTGGTCCGAATGTGGAAACCCCATTTGCAGGGGCGCGAGCGGAATCGCTTGCCGGCGCGCCAAAGGAGAGCATGGCCGAAATGCACGCCGCGCATCCGTGGGGCAACCAGGTCCTGTGCAGTTTCGCCAGTGGCATCTATTTGTTCCGCGAACAAGATCGCTCTTTTCATCAAGCAGACTTTCTCCCAAGGCAGCTCGCAGGACGGGAAATTCGCGTGGTCCAACCAGCCCCATCGGAGCCGCCACATCTTTGGCTGGAATCGGTCATAGGAGAGCCCGGGTCGACCCAGATTGAGGAGATCGGCCGATTGAGCTCTGACGGAATCTATCGCTCTCTTCCTCGTTCTCTTTCGTCGTTCCTTAATGGAGTTAAGTCTTTTTATGAAGACGCCTCACCAAGCGGAACTATACTTTGGATAGCCGGAGAATATGGCATCGCGAGAGTTGAGTTGGAGCGCTCGCCGCAGATCCGAGGCCCTTTTGAACTCTATTTGCGGGAAGGAACGACTACCTCGGGCGAACAGCTTCGGCTCCCAAAAAGTGGCGGAACTCTGAAACTCCCTTTCAAAAAACGAAATATTCGGCTTCGATTCGCAACAGACGACTATGACGATCCGAACGATGTCCGTTTCCGTACGAAATTAGACGGTTTGAATACGGATTGGACACCGTTCTTCCGCGAATCAACGTGGCAATCCGGCTCTCTAAGCGAAGGTCGATACCGTCTACGGGTTGTTGCCCGAAATGGCGACGGCCGGGATAGCAACGAGTTCAGTGTCGCAATTACGATTTCTCCCCCGTGGTATCGTGCACCTTGGATGTACGTCATTTATGCGGTTGCGACTGCTTCAGGTGTCGTTGGTCTTGTGCGTTGGCGCTTGTGGCAAATGCGGATTCGAGAGAAAGAATTGATGTCAATGGTCGACTATAAGACTCGCGAGCTCCGGCAGAGCGAAGAGCAATTGCGGAAAGCCAAAGACAGCGCGGAGGCTGCAAACCGGGCGAAAACCGCTTTCCTGGCTAATATGAGTCATGAGATCCGCACACCGCTGAACAGCATTCTTGGTTACGCGCAGCTTCTTCTCCGCGGCAACAACGGTGTCCGGGACTCGGCTTCGAAGCTAAAATCGATCATTGACAGCGGTGAACATCTTCTCGGAATGATGAACGAACTGCTTGACCTTGCCCGCGTCGAATCAGGGAAGCTCGTCGTCAATCCGCAGCCGGTCGACCTGCGATTGTTCCTGGGATCTTTGGTTGCGGAGTTTGAGATTCGTGCGCGGAAGAGCGGTCTGCGCTTCGAGCATGAAATCGGCGACTCAGTCCCTCAGAATATCGAGACCGATCCCCTGCGGCTTCGGCAGATCCTCTATAACCTCGTCGGAAACGCCTTCAAGTTTACGGATTCCGGCTCAGTACTTCTCAAGGTCGCCGTATCCGGGTCGAACTTGCTTTTGGAAGTCGCCGACACCGGGAAAGGCATCGCCGCGGCGGACCTGCCTTACCTCTTCAAGCCATTCTACCAGGCTGCAAACCGTGAACAGAACACGGAAGGCGTCGGACTCGGGCTTTACATTACAGAAAGGATTGTATCGCTCCTGGGCGGGCAGATCCATGTGAACAGCGTTGTCGGCGAGGGAAGCAGATTCTGGGTCGAGCTGCCGGTGAAACTGGCGGCGCCGCCAGCCGGGGCATCGGTGGACGGGAAGGTCGTCGGCTATGATGGTCCGATCCTGAGCATTTTGGTCGTCGACGATGACCGGTCGAACCGGGAGGTAATCACGCTGCTTCTGGCAGAACTTGGCTTCGCGGTAGAGGAGGCGGATTCAGGGAACGCCGCTCTCGTTCTGATGCGGTCTGGCCATTTCGATGGGGTGATCAGTGATATTCGAATGACCGGCAAGGATGGCAACGCGTTGTGCCGGGAAGTCCGATCCGATCAGGCGCTGGCGAAGACCGTGATGATCGCTTCTTCGGCGAGCGTTTACGAAGGCGATCGGCATGACGCCGAGTCGGCCGGGTTTGACGATTTCCTGCCAAAACCTGTACGGGAAGGGGAACTGATTCGGGTCCTGGAGCAGCGCCTGGGGCTGAAGTGGTTCTTGGCGAGCGAATCGGGAGGCAACGGCTCTGCCGCAATCGGTGCAAACCCAACTGCGGACATTCTCCAGCAGCGTTCGGATACTGAGCAAAGCATACCAGTCGAACAATTACGACAGCTTCTGACATTAGCCGGCGAAGGGGATGTCGTAGGTCTCCAGCACGCGCTTCAGCAACTTGTGGAGACAGATCCTGCGCATGCGGCGTTCTCGAAGCGGCTTGCGCTGCTAGTGGCTGCGTACCGCGTCGACGACGTTGAAATAATTCTGCAACAGGCGATCGGAAGCGCGGAAAATGAACACAGTGCTCGTCGTCGATGATGTGCCGACAAACGTCGACGTGGTCCTTAGCCACCTGACAGGGGCCGGGTTTCGAGTTTTGTACGCCGGAAGCGGTGCTCGAGCACTCAAGCAACTCGAACGGCACGTTCCCGACATCATCCTGCTGGATATCAAAATGCCCGGAATGGACGGAATCGAGACATGTAGAGCGATCAAGAACCGTGCCGAATGGAAGGATGTTCCCATCATATTCATCACCGGCGCCGACGAACTTTCGCAGAAACTCGCAGCATTCGGGGCGGGCGCAATCGACTTTGTCACAAAACCGATTCTCCCGGAGGAAGTCGAAGCGCGGGTCCGGACCCATTTGAGGATCCGGGAACTCCAGACGGAACTCGAAAAGAAGAATCAGGCACTGTCCGACGAGATTGAACTGAGATTGGATGCCGAGAAGCAGCTCGAGGCGAAGCTTGATCAGGCGTTCCTGATCGCCAGTCATGAAGGCGGAATCCTTTTCTCGACACGGCAGGCGAACATCTTGATGCACGCATTTTTTCCCAGCGAGTCGATCGCGGCTCTGCCAGAGGTCGTTTTTCGTTGGCTCACCACCCCGGACCGGCAAAAGCCCTTGGTAATTCATGGATCAGCGAAAGGCGATTTGCAGATCGATCACCTCGCATCATCCGATTCTCGAATGCTGGCGTTATTACGCCTGGAACAACGCAATAGCTCGTGGGGACCAAAAGCGCTTTGCACATTGGGACTGACGCCCCGCGAAGCGGAGGTACTCTATTGGATAACCGAAGGAAAAACCAACCCGGAGATTTCGGCGATCCTGGACACCACGCTTCACACCATCAAGAAGCATAACAACAAGCTATTTGCGAAACTCGGGGTCGAGACGCGTATGGCGGCAGCTCGTTTGGCGATGAGCGTCCTAACCGCTCCAGTGGAGTGACAAAGGGGACGGCGCGGGCCTGCAACATGTGCGGAGAGCCACCGCTCGCGGACTTCGGAAGCGCACTTTACCGGGTTTGGTCCGTTCTCGAACCTGAACCTTGAACCCAAATTCCGACGTTTGGCTTCGTTCTCGTACTTCGTCGTCGTCCTCGTCCTCGTTCTCGTACTCGGTCTTTGATCTTCCGGACAGGTGTAGAACACGACCCGGTTGTTCCGCCGAGGACGGCCGAGGTCGAGGTCCAATTTCGGAGTTTAGGTTTAGCGACGGGTCCCGATTTCATCGAGATGACGGAGCAGGTCGGCGGGATCTTCGTAAACCCGTACTGCGCCGGCGCGCTCGAGTTCCTCCTGACCGTACCCGCCGGACAACAATCCAACGCCAAGGGCTCGCGCCCGACGTGCGGCAAGCATGTCCCAGATCGCATCCCCGATCACGACAGAATGCTCGATATTGGCGCCAAGCCTGTCAGCGGCCGCCAGAAAAAGGTCGGGATCAGGCTTGCCATACTTTACCTGATCACGAGTTACTACCGGGACCACGCTCGGATCGATGCCGAGTGCGTCCAAATTCAGCTTGGCCGTCTCCATCCGACCGCTGGTAGCGACCGCCCATGGACTTCCGTTTTTCGTTAAGTAATCAAGAACTTCACGCGCTCCCGGCAAGGGTCGCACCTGGTCAAAGTACCGCAAATAAGCCTCGCTGTGCAGTTGGCGAAGCCGTTCTACGCGGTCGGGACTGATCTCGAGAGTGGTTTCCCTCAAAAGCATGTTGGTGAAAAGGCCACCACTCATTCCGATCCGGCGGTGAATGCGCCAGACGGACAAGTTGATCCCCTCTTTGTCCAGGGCGTGTTTCCAAGCGAGCACGTGCTGATAAACGGAGTCGACCAGCGTACCATCGAGGTCGAATAGAAAAGCGGTTTCGATGCGGGACATGGCAGTAGAGTTGGAGCTCACACCAGGCTAGCTTTCCGAGATAAGAATCACAGCGATTTGTTTCGGCAGTAGCGCTCGAAGG
Source organism: uncultured Verrucomicrobiae bacterium (assembly GCA_963750185.1). GTDB lineage: Bacteria > Verrucomicrobiota > Verrucomicrobiia > Chthoniobacterales > JAFAMB01 > JAFAMB01. Next base: position 277,898 of record CAVVPV010000014.1, on the reverse strand, counting down.
GCCGATCAGAATTTAGCCTGGGAGTCTGTCGGCTTTAGGCTATTTTGAAAAATTCGACGCTCTAAAATGCCCGTAGACGCGTTTTTCGGATGTGGGCAGACTACCGTCTATCCAATTGAAATCCCATTGTTCATTCAAACGTTTGCGAGATTCGCAAATTTGTTTGAAAAAAGTACTGGCAGTTCGATGCAACATCAGCTACCTGAAAGTCCACGACAATGCTGCCCTGGCTCTTAGCTTTCAGTCTCTCGGCAAGTCCGTTGCAGGAGTCGGATCAAGGCTCCGGAGCAGCGCAGACGGCAACGCCAAGTTACAGCGCCGAGGTACAGGCAATAACGCAAGAGATCGCAAGTCAGTATCAGGCCTGGAACGCTCATGACCTGGATGGGTATATGGCCCCGTTCTGGAAGTCGCCCCAATTGATCTATGTCGTAGACAGTGACGTGTTGATCGGTTGGGAGAGCGCCTACGGTTTGATTCACAGAGAATTCCCGACAGGACAGGATGCAGGTAACCCGATTCTGGAACGTTTACAGGTCAACATGGTCAACGCCGATACTGCCGTTTCGGTCGAGTGGTGGACAGTCCACTTCCGAGCCGCTGACGTCCACGGCAATACAAGTTCATCGTGGAAAAAATTCCCTGAGGGCTGGCGAGCAATTGAATGCCACACCAGCTCCGCGGAGTTCTCCAAGTAGGTCAACTGATGAATGTTCCTGGATGCTGAGGCATTGCGGATGCCACAGTGCCATCTGGTCCATGCGGCATTACGAATGCCACTGAGTTCGCGGGGCCATGCGGCATTACGAATGCCACTGAGTTCGCGGGACCATGCGGCATCACGAATGCCACTGAGTTCGCTGGACCATGCGGCATCACGAATGCTAGCGGCGTTTGTTTGTTCTCGCCGGCGTTCGCGAAGGCAAGGGTCATTAGCGCGCCGACTAAAGTAAAGAGTGATTTTTTCATATTACTTGATTTACGAGGCATTCATGATCTTGCGCACTTAAAAATTGTTGTTATTTAACTTTGGCAATGCCGCCGCAGGAGGAAGCGATGCCCGATGGAGGGCATTCAGCACAGAATTTCCAATTGATATGTTCGCACCTCCAGGCCGCACGCGGGCGGTTTTCACTGTAGGCGTTCCGAGGTGACGGCCTTATGAGCAGGCAAGGCGCTCAGCGTGTGAAATGGAACCTCGAGAGATCTCGTTCACTCGCCATGCCGAAAAGCGAAGCCAATGTGCGTCAGACTTACGCGAACGAAGGCTATTCATTTCCTCTGACTCAAAATCAACTTGAGCGCGCCAGGCTTTTCGCAGCCGAAACAGAATTTTGGAAAAGTGTACGTCAGAAGAGCGTCAGATGCTCTGAAGCATATGGACGACGAAGAATAAGGAATGCGGCCGTCGCAGTGGTACACATTGCTTTGGCGAGTCAAGAACGCCGTTAACGCGCTGACTCGGATTCAGGTCCCGCTTCTGATTAAAAATTGAGCTCCCTGCCTGACTTAGCGGATCAGGTTTGAAACGGCCAAATCGATCACCTCGTCGCCGCGACCGCTGAGTACTGCCTTCAGAGCCCAGAGATTGAAGCCGACCGCCTGGTCGAGCTTAATCGTTGGAGGCATGGAAAGCTCGCTGCGGTTGACCACCGCCTCGACCAGCGCCGGGCCGTCGTGCTGAAATGCCGCGATAACCGCTTTCGTCAACTCACCAGGATCCTCCACCCGCACACCAAAAATGCCCGCCGATTGCGCCAGCGCAGCAAAGTCGGGATTCACCAGCTCCGTACCGCTTCCAAGGATCCCAGCCGCTTTCATTTCCAGTTCGACGAAAGCAAGCACGCTGTTGCTGAAAACGATGATCTTCACCGGCAGCTTGTGCTGACGTAGCGAGAGCAGATCGCCCAATAGCATCGTCAGCCCGCCATCGCCGGAGAAGGTAACTACCTGGCGCCCGGGGAACGCGCACTGGGCGCCGATTGCCTGGGGCATGGCATTGGCCATCGAGCCGTGATTGAACGAGCCGAGCAGCCGCCGCTTGCCGTTCATGGTCAGATAGCGGGCGGCCCAGACGGTCGGCGTGCCTACGTCGCAGGAGAAGATCGCGTCATCGGCTGCGAGCTCGTCGACAATCTTCGCGACGTACTGCGGATGCATTGGCTTGCGGCCCGGTTGCCCGACGGCGAGTTCGTTGAGGCCCTTGCGCACCTCCTGGTAGTGATGCACGAACTTCTTCAGGTGCGCGTCGTCATTCTTGTCATCGAGCAGCGGCAACACAGCATTAAGAGTCGCCTTCACGTCACCGATCAGCCCGAGGTCAAGTCTCGTGCGGCGGCCGAGATGCTCGCCGCGGTGATCGACCTGTATGACAGTCGCGTCCTCCGGATAGAATTGTGGGTACGGAAAATCGGTGCCAAGCATCAGCAGCGTGTCGGCCTCCTTGATGGCGTGGTAGCCGGAGGAAAAGCCTATCAGGCCAGTGAGGCCGACGTCGTAAGGATTGCTGTACTGGATGTGCTCCCGGCCGCGCAGCGCCGAGACGATAGGTGACTTGAGCTTCCCCGCCGTGTCCATCAGTTCCGCATGCGCGCCGGCACAGCCCGCACCACCCAGGATCGTGACGTTTTTGGCTTGATTTAGTAACTTCGCGAGCTCCTTGATCTCGTTGTCCGCGGGCTGGACGACCGGGCGCGCCGCCTTCACAGTCGCACTCGGCCTTCGGTAAGCCGCCTTCCGGAGTGCGACATCTCCTGGGATGGCGACAACGGCAACACCACGCTTCGCGAGGGCGGTCTGAATAGCGATCTCCAGCACGCGCGGCACCTGCGTAGTTTGCGAAATCAGTTCGCAGTAGTCGCTGCAATCGCGGAAAAGCTGTTCGGGCCGCGTCTCCTGAAAATAGCCGGTTCCGATTTCCTCGCTCGGGATCTGCGCGGCGATTGCAAGCACCGGCACGCGGCTGCGATGGCAGTCGTAGAGCCCGTTGATCAGGTGCATGTTGCCCGGTCCGCAACTGCCGGCGCAGACTGCCAGTTCGCCGGTCACATGTGCTTGCGCGCCGGCGGCAAACGCGGCCGTCTCCTCGTGGCGGACGCCGATCCACTCGATGCTTTTATTTTTGCGGATTTCCTCCAGCAGCCCGTTGAGCGAGTCGCCGACGACGCCATAAATCCGCTTCACACCCGCCGAGATCAACGTCTCAACGAAAATTTCCGCGACGATTTTCTGAGTCATAATTTTGCTTCAGGGATAGTTAATTTTTTGATCACGCTCCAAGTGGACCAAAGGCTTGAATCGCTCCGTCATCCCACAGGGTTATGGACAGGAATCGCTCAGGTCGTTGAGCCCTTCGTGATCGACACTGAAAGCGAGTTTTTCGTGGCCATTTTGGTGCGTAATCCTCAGGACGAAGATCGTATCATAATCATCGCCCAGCCAAGAAGGAACCTGCGTCGGATCGCCTCCATAGGACTTGACCATCAACTGGGCGAACTTGTCGAGGAACAGATGTTCCCACGCGACGAAGACGAGGGCGTGCCCGTAAGCGTGCTTTTTCAGTTCGTCGGCGAGTTGGTCAATTTGAGAATAGCCGTAGGCGGTATTAACCGGGAGGTGGCAGCGGATCGCGGTGGGTTCGATGGTGACAAGCGGACGGACGTAGAACTTGCCACCATCCACTTTCTCAGTGGGATTCGGCGCAAAGATAAACTCGGGTTTTCCGTACTTGGAAAGAAGCACGTTAGGCAGCGCGAGCGCCCGGTTAAGTCCGCGGCAGCTGAGGTTCCCGAGTCCTTCTGGCGGTTTTTCCCCATGCCTAATGGCGACAATCGTTTCGACATCGGCGTCCGCGGGCGCAGGCGTGACAGCGGTGGCGCTGGTGGCCATTTGCGCGAGGACCGGGCCAGGAAGGGAGGCTAGAAGGGTCGCGCAAACAACGACGAGAAAAAAGGCCTTCATGGGAGGCGGGAAATTACGGCATCGTGGGATCACCGTCATCCAAAAAAGGCCTGCACTGGTCCCACAAAGAATCGTGCCTTTTTCCCAGGCCTCGCGAAGAATGACATCCAGTCCGAACTCACGCCAGAGGACAAGCATGTTCCGCGTGTTCCCCCCGCCTACATAAACAACGTCCTGGCTAAGAATGTAAGAGCGTAGATCGCTCACCGCCAACCGGAACAGGGGTAAGTGATTTGCAATCGCCGGGAGCCTCGCAAAGGCAGCATAAAACTTCAGCAAATATTGTTCGGAATCGCCGCTGGCGGTTGGAACAAAACAGACCTTGGGGCGTGGTTTCTCCACAAGACTAAGGACGTAGTTCTCCAGAAGAAGATTTTCAGGTCCAGCTGAAAAACCTCCGCCGCCAATCGCAACAATTTGTGGCTCCATCTTGGATTCATCAAGTGTCACCCGTCGGGACGATTCCCGCATTTTCAACCATCAGGATTATTGTCCGTTCTGGAGCGCGTGTTTTATGTACAACGCCTCTGGGCACCACAAACGCCTGACCCGGCGAAAGGTCAATTGTACGATCCTCGAGATCGATCAATAATTGGCCGGACATGACATAAAAGAACTCATCATCCCGATCGTGTTTGTGCCAATGGTATTCGCCTTCAATGATACCAACTCGAACAACGGAGTCATTTACTTTGCACAGGGTTTGATTGAACCATTTAAATTCGATGGTTTCCGCGAATTTGTGGATATCAATTACTTCGAGCTGCCGATGAAGGATATTCAGCCGGGTTTCGTAGGGGTATTTCGGATCCGACATAATCGAAGCTACGCATCGGACGGAACCGGAGCAAATAATGGCTGGAGGAGGATGGCACAATGCTCGAGCAGCCGTTCGGTCTCCTTGTCGAAAGCGTTTGGTCGTTCGCTCTCGACATCGATAGTACCAACGACCTTTTCTTCCGCATTCAAAACCGGAACAATGATCTCTGAACGCGTGCTGGCGAGGGCGGTGAGATAACGAAGATCGGAAGCCACGTCTCCGACGTTCACCGTTCTTTTTTCAGCGATCGCACTGCGCGTTAATCCTTTGCTACTCGAAAACGTGGGGTATTCCGGCGCAGTGGGACCCTCCCAAACCAGATTTCTCACTTCACCCCTGGTAAGATCCACATCGTACAGACCGACCCAGCGATACCCGGTGGATTCGCGCAACAAGGACGCCGCCTTTTGCAGGCGATTAAGTCTCGAACCAGCTTCACCAACAATTCCGGACAGACGAGATAAGAGTATTTCTGGGTTCATAGCAGGCGCAACGTGTGCAAAAGCGGAAACTGCGCAAGCTTCCAAGTTGCCTATTGGCCGGCCCGGTGGCATAGTGTTCTGCTCAAAAAATGAAAAGCTCCCCCCTTGGATTCCAATCAGTCAAGGTGATTGCTCTGGCCGCAACTGATGTCGTTCGGGCCAGGCGTTTCTACTCGGAAACTCTTCAACTGGAAGAAGATCGCGAGGCAACCGACGACGTGGGTTACCGAATCGGTAACGCGGTGCTGGTTATCCGCCAACATCCTCCTACCGACGATCCAAATCCGCGCATCACCTTGCAAGTCCAAGACGCTCGAGAGACAGAAAAACTACTAACAGAACGAGCAGTCACCATATCTGATCCGGTGAAGCTGTACGAAGGGAAGTTCTGGGTCGGTGGGTTCCTGGACTCAGAAGGAAATAAAATCTGGTTTTGTTCCTACGCCTAACTCGCAATCGTGCGTCGGGGCAACTGCTTAAACGCGTTGCCGGAAATCTGAACTTTGCGGCAGGGCGGCGCTTTCAATAAATCTTTTGATCTCGAGTAGCTTGATCGCTGTTGGCCTAGCCGTGCCCGCCATCCACATACTCAGGGCTACATCCGAAACTCCCAAAAGTTCCGCGATTTGAGGGATGCTTTGGTCAGATTTTTCAACGAACAGTATAAGATCACCTAAGAGAACGCGCTCGTCGGACTCTTCCGAACCTATCGCCTTTGTTTGGTTGGGCAAAGACGACCAGTTTTCTACGTTTCGCGGCCTTCCGGTTGCGATCGATGTGATGCTCATAGTGAGTTCCTTTCCAGTTCCTAGCGGGTCAATAAAAAGCGTGACCAAAAAAGTCAATTTCGGTTCTTTTGGCTACACTTTGCAGATATGCCAGTGCAGGAGCATTCGGGCCACCCCTCGTCGTAGATTTGTCGACGAGCGCAATCAGTGCGGGACCTTGACCGATAATCAACTTGGACCAGGTTTCAATCCACTCTCTAATGTCGACAGGAAGCCCGGCTTTGCCGTGCAATGAAATGATAACGAAGTCTGCCTGGGCTGCAGATTTTACCGCCGATTCCCTTAGTTCTGGAATCGCGAGAACCTGGAAGCTCCAAAGTTGCAGGCTAAAGGCGCACTCGTCCTCAAACTCGCGGATGAGTTTGTCGTAGAAATGCTTTGCGCGCCTGCCCGTAGGACCATCCTCGTATATGACCACCGCCTTGAATTTCGACTTGTCATCATCTTCTAAAGTCCGTTCGATCTGGGCTTCTAACCAAAGGTCCATAGGAAATCAGAATAGATTTTGTGACGTGCGTTTGGCAATTGGTGGATATCTGAAAATTGTTAGTCGGCGCGACGACGTGACTAGGTAATTTCCCTATCTGTAACGCTGCGCCCTTATTCCCTGTTTGCGCGATCCGCCATCCAGCGTGCGGCATAAGAAATGAGCTGGGAAGTCGTTTTGATAATAAGTTTCGCCTTAATGTTCGCCCGGTGAGCATCTACTGTTTTCGTGCTTAGGTGAAGCCTTCTGGCGATCTCAGAAGCGGAAACGCCTTCACCGAGCATTTCGAACACCTCGAACTCGCGATCGCTAAGCTGCGCAATCAATGAACGCGCCGGTGCAGTCTGTCCGCACGAGAAAATCTCCAGAATGTGCGCGGACATTTTTTCGCTAACATAGATCTGTCCACTCAACACATGGCGAATAGCCTGCATGAGTTTTTCCCCGCCCTCATGTTTCGTGATGTAACCGCGGGCGCCGGCGCGCAGAACACGCTCGGCATAAAGCGATTCGTCGTGCATCGAAATGACAAGAGTAGGAAGTCCAGGATGCATCGCTCTAATGTCCTTGATAAGCTCCAGCCCGCTCTTGCCTGGAAGCGTGACGTCGGCGAGCACCAGATCTGGTTTGCTCGCGTCCAAGGCAGCGAGGGCCTCGGTAGCATTTTCGGCTTCGCCGCACACAACCATATCCGGCTGATGATCAATTATGTGCACAAGCCCCGCACGGGTCATCGGATGGTCATCGACGATCAGCACGCGAGTCCGTCTTTTGGATGAATTCGCCGTGCTCATCGATTTATCTTTAACGTGCACGCAACCGTCGTGCCTTTGCCGTTCGCCGAGACGATTTTGAGTGTCGCTCCGATCATCTCCGCTCGATATTGCATAATTCGCAAGCCCAGCCCGCCCTTCGGGCTCGCACCCGCAAGGAATTCGGCGCCATCATTCCAGATCCTCAACCTTAGCTGACCTACAGAGTCGCTCAGGCTCACAACGACGCATTTTGCCTGGCCGTGTTTGACGGCGTTGGTGATCGCTTCCTGGGCGATCCGGTAAAGATGGGTCGCAACAGCATTGTCGCCGACCAGCACAGGCCGCGGGCATTCGAACCGGCAGGAAATATTAAAAAGCTTCGACGCATTCGACGTCAGTTCCTCCAATGCGGACATCAGGCCGTTCGCGTCGAGCTGCACCGGTGAGAGCCCCTTGGCCAGGAACCGGGCCTGACGGTTTGCATCTCGTATAAGCTCGCCGATTAAAATGGCCTCGGCTCTTGCCTCCTCGTTTTTTGCAAGCTGCTGCACGAGTACCGAATTTCTAAATTCAATCCCGGCGAGCTGCTGGCATACGCTATCATGCAAATCCTGTCCGATGCGCTGCTCCTCGCGCCCACTGATCGCCAGAAGCTCCTCTTCCAATTGCCGACGGTCGATTACCGCCGCGAGGACGTTCGCGATCGATTGAAGGACGTGGACGTCGTCATTTGTGAATTTTCGCCGTTTGATCGTGTATGCCCCCAACACACCATAGGGCTTAGAACGACCGTGGATGATGACCGCGACAGCGCTAACCACTCCGTGATCCAAAAGGAGTCGCGGTCTTCGGAAGCGGGTCTCGGTACGGAGATCTTCGATAATCAAAGACGAGCTCGAGGAGAGGGTAAAACCTGCCGGCGATTCTCGTCCTGCAACCAACTTGGCATGGCCCACACATCCCTCTTTCCAACCTGCGCCCGCGCGTAGAAATAGCGTTTTCCCGTCCGGGCGCAGTTCGAGTACGCTGCAGTATTCGACTTCGAGAATCTGCGGAATTTGCGCGACTGTGTCTTCCAGCAACGCCGCAAGACCGCATCCTTCCAATGCGTGCTGGCTGAGCTGGGCAATGGCGTTTTGCTGCCGCGCTCGGGTTTCCAGTGCGGCGACCGCGCTCGTCCGCTCAGCAAGCAGCTCTTGTCTGGATTCGAACTCGGCCGCGTTACTCAACGCCGCGCCGATTAGTCCGGCCATGAGCTGGAGAGCGCGCGCGTCGCGCTCGGAAAAAACGTTCGGTTTGGTCGAAAGCACTTTCAGCACACCGACAGGGCCGCCATTGTGATACAGCGGGACAACGACCATCGATCGCAAGCCGATTTTGCGACATGCTTCGCGATTTACTCGCGGGTCCCTCTCGGTGTCATCACAGCGCAGAACCTCGTTGAGTCGCATACATTGGCCCGAAAGGCTCGACGCGATTGCGAGCCGCAGTCCGACATGTCTCGACGCTGTGCCGGTCCCTATCCGATAAACCAATTCATCGCGTTCGATGAGCTCAATTGCTGCGCCCGCTGCGCGCGTCAAATTTTGAGTGCGCTCAGCAATCAGTGTCATTACATCTATGAAATTGTGCCCAGCTGTAGCTATGTCATGTTGCGTCGCAATGATCGCCGAGAGCCGCCCGGCGTCTTGGCGCAGTGCTTCGTTTGCTCGGGTAAGTTCGGCGGTGCGTTTTCGCACACGGGCTTCGAGTTCCTCTCGCGGTTTACTCAACGCCATCCCCTCGCCCGCGTACGCTCTGTGAGTACGGGCGCGGCAGCCCTTCTCGTCTTCGGATTGTGGATGATGCTTTCGCGGAGTTATTGATAAGCTCTTCACATTCGATAGGTGAACAGTGGTGGGTTGAAGAAATAGATATCTCACCACAGTCGTCGTTGTCTGACGAGCAAACTTGTGAACACCGGCAGAAAAAACAATGGAATTGATCCGCACTCACGGGCTCAAATCACGCATGTGCGAGCCCCAAGAATTGATCAAGAAGATCAACCGCCTCTCAATGGAAATGACCCACACCCGGCGCAGGAAGAATAGCAACAAAGAGCGCAAGCGAGTGCTCAGGGAAATGAAGAAGCTAGTGGTGCGCTCGGAAGGCTTTGAGAACCGCGCCTTACAAGTAGCGTGGGGCGTGCTCACCCATGATTTATGGGTGCTGGCTGAGAAACTGCGCGAGCAGCGAAGGATCCGGGAAAAGAAGCTCGGGCAAGCAGCCTAAGTAACATAGAAAAGTAAAGTTAGAATTCAGGCTAAATGCCAGGGGTGCCTCTCGGCATCTCGTTATTCTGCATTCTTGATTTCCAAAACGACCCCTAACGATTAAAAATTCACGTTAGCAGCCGATTGTTCCTGCAATGCGGAATCTTGCAAATCGGCGCGCCGCGACTTTCGCCAAAACCGGGCTCCACACCTAGGCCCATCCATCGGCAATAAAAGAGTGTTTTTAACGAACGCGGTAATTGTTGCTGACTCAAGAACATAATCGGCTCGAACCGCTAACCTAGAGCCCGAGTAGGTCATTTGCGCCACGTAAGGCAACACTGCGTAAGCCCCACCAAAGGTGACCAAGGCAGCTTTACTGAAAAAAATCCCTTCTTGAACCAATGTGTGATTGCTGCCCAGCCAGAAGCTCAGCAAAAGGACCGGAGCCGACCATAAGATCACCCAGATAAAGACAACCCGAAGCGCACGAGGCGACTGGTTTACGTCATCGGCGGAGAAGGCGCGGTGGAAGTTCTTCCGACAACTTGATCAAGACCATTACGAGCCAGCCCAAGAATAAACGCCAACGGCGCATCCGGCTCCAAACAGGCCGATGGCGATAAGGGCAACTACTTCCGTTTCATGGTTTGTTCTCTTTCTTGTTGATTTGATATCCTGGATTGCTGCTCGGATCTCGAAATTGACTAGCATCTGAAGACAGGGTCTCGACCAACTCACGCTGAGGAGTGCGCCGCCCTTTCCGGGTATCCTTGCGAAGCTGTGTCTTGCGTAAGCCATAAGCCGCGTTCCAACAGGTCTATTACACAGAGGTCGACAATCCGGTAATAAACCTGATTGCCGTCTCTCCTGCGCTCGATGATCCCGCGGTCGGAAAGATGCTTTAATTGATTCGAGATAGCCTGAGGTTTCATGCCAACCTTTGAACAGGTTGCCGGCCTATGCGACTCAGCTGCCGGCGCTCAACGCCGAAAGGCGGCGCTTCGCCTCTTGCGCGATGCGGTGACAGACGAGGTCGCATAATTCGACCAAGCAAGGGTCAGCGATGGAATAACGGGCGAAGTTGCCCTCTTTCTCCCAGACCAAGAGCCGCGCGTCGAAGAGCATGGCGAGATGTTTGGAAACGTTACCCTGTTTGAGTCCGGTTGTGCGAACCAACTTTGTCACGGTCAGAGGCATGCCCATGAGAGCGGAGATAAGACGGAGGCGAGCCGGTTCGCTAAGGAGCATGAAGGGTGTTTTTGACTAAAACCGCGAAAAGTCAATTTGTGTCAAAACCCGGGAGTGGATCGGTTTGATTCTCGGCGCTGGTGGACCGTTCTGCCCCTGATTCCATTCACAACTCCGCCTAACCGCTTCGGCTTCGGCCCGCCAACTCCGCGATTGATCAGCTCGCTGTAAGCACAACCCAACAGATTAGAAAAAAGTTTGAATGGGAGCGCTCCGAAGACCGTCATTCAGAAGATGGGTTTCGATGAACCTTCACGATACATATACTAATTTTCTCCTTTTTGGGCTTGTTCGGCTCCTTGGATCGTGGGATTACGGCACGCTGCTTCCCTATGGAAACCGAAATGCGATTCGATTGAATCCTGCCGATGAAGTGCGACGCCAAGCCTCGCCAGTGTTTCTCGTATTTCTCGGATTGATCTGCGCGATTTGCTTTGCTTCCGCAGCGTTCGCGCAAAACCGTTATCAAATCACTCGCATTCCTACTGCCCAAGGCGCCAACAGCTCGGCGCTCGGAATAAATAATAAGGGCGAGATCGTCGGTTACAGTTTTCAGGGAGAAGATTATCAAGCATTCCTTTATTCCTCTTCGGATCAATCGTTGACGGACGTGGGCTCACTTGGTGGCAAGATCAATGCCGCGTGTGCCATCAGCGACGCCGGCCAAGTCACCGGGTACAGCCAGGACGGGAACGGAAATTTGCTGGCGTTCGTATTTTCACGAAAACAGCCGATTGCATCCCTCGGTACGCTCGACGGCGCCTCAACCAGCGAAGCATTTGGGATTAGCAATAGTGGCGCAGTGGTCGGCGATAGCCAAAGTGGCAATCAGAATCATCGCCCAGTGCTGTTTTCCAACGGTTCGGTGCAAGATCTCGGCCTTGGTGGCTCAAACGAACACGATGCCCTTGAGACTGCTTTTGCAATCAACGACGCCGGTCAGATCGTCGGCAGGCACAGCGTCGGCAACAAAGCATTCCACGCATTTGTGTTTATAAATGGTAATACGACGGACTTGAGCACTTTAGGAGGAGCAAACGGGGAGGCGCTCGCCATCAACAAGAGTGGCCTGGTTGTGGGTGATAGCGATACGGCGGACGGACCTGCTCATGCATTCGTTTTCGATTATTCACAATTAAAGGATTTAGGAACGTTGCCTGGTTTTGACAACGCGAGTTACGCCCGGGGGACCAACAGTTCCGGCGATATTGTTGGAGACAGCGATAGTGCCGATCAGAAGCGCGCCTTTCTTTACACGAAAGGTCAGTTAGTCGAACTAGACAAGCTTGCGCAAAATCTCTCGGAGGTTGGATTCATTTCCTTAGATGTAGCTTATGGCATCAATGACAAAGGGTGGATAGTTGGATACGGAACCACGTCCGACAATCTGACCGCCGCCTTCGTCGCAGTGCCTGAAGGCCGCGGTAATCGGGGCCGAGCGGTTCCGCCGCAACCCCAGTCTCAACATCTCGGCCAAGGGCAGTCTGTTTCTGAATCGAATGAGGAGAACTATGACGTTTTTTATAACAGGTTGTCTTCCGACGAAGGCAGCTGGGTGGAAGCCGGTGATTACGGTTACTGTTTCCGACCGCGGGTTTCAGAGGATTGGAGACCTTACGGAGACGGACACTGGGTTTGGACCGATCGCGGCTGGTACTGGGACTCAAACGAGCGTTTTGCCTGGGCAACCTATCACTACGGCCGATGGGCCAATATTGGTGGGACCGGATGGTGCTGGGTCCCCGGAAATCAATGGGCTCCGGCTTGGGTCTCTTGGAGGGAAAGTGACGAAGACGTTGGCTGGGCTCCTCTTCCGCCCGAAGCAGACGTCTCCGTGTATCCATCGATATCGTCTTGGTCCGACTCGTACTATGGGATTGGACCGGCTGCTTACGTTTTTATCAGCTATTCGCATTGGCACGAACGGAGCTACGCGCAGTACATCGAGCCACCCGAGCGAAACGTTCAGATCATCAACGAGACTAAGAACGTCACGAATATCGTCAGCAACAATAACGTGATCAATAACTTCGGGCCGCCGGTTCAGACTGTAGCGACAAGGACCAATCAGAATATCCAGCAGGTTAAACTTGCGGTTAATCCGGCGACCGATCCCAACGCGAAATACGGTCAAACTCTTCAGGGCAACCAGCTCAACGTGGTGGCACCACCTGCTACCCTCAAGCCGCAAGCGACACATGCACCGCCTGTTCAAAGCCGTATTGAAAATCCTCAGGTCCAAAAGGGATGGCAAGGCGTTAAACCCCAAGATGCGGAGCTGCTCAAGAAGACCATCGCTGAACAAAACCCTCCTCCGAAAGATCTACCGAAACCAACGCCTTTTGTGAATTCGCAGTTTGGTAACAAGGGACAGGTCACCGGCTCTCCGCCCGCGGGTATTGGGCACAAACTACCGCCCAATTTGGTGAAACCTGGCGTGGGTTCGCCAAACGTGAATGTTCTTCCGGGCGCTTCGCCAAATGCAGCCGGTGCTGGCAGGAGATCCATTCCACCAAACCTCCTTGGAGTGAAACCTTCCGTGAGGCCCGGCGGTTCTCCGACTGGGCCGGGCGAAAAGCCGCCGACGCCGGGCGCATCCGAACTGAAACGGTTGCCAAGCGGAAATGTTCCGGGAGAATCGCCAAATGCGCCGAAAGGGACCCCGCCGAATCTGAACGTTCAAAAGTCATCGGCGACTCCGGGCCAACCAACAATACCTGGGAACGAGCCGGTTGTCAGTCCGACTCCAAAGCCAACAGGTAACGTACCGCCTGGGCAGATTACACCGCATGTTTCTGCGACTCCTCCCCCCGCCGCGACGCCGAGCCAGGAGAAGAAGAAGCAGGAAGCGACGCCCGCGCCGACCCCGCATGGCGGTCCAGCAAACCTAACGACGCCGAAACCGACGCCCGAGGTAAAAGCGGCGCCGCTAGAAGTCGCCCCGCCCAAGCCGACGCCAGTGTCGACGCCCCATCGTGAGCCCGCGGCCGCCCCGAAACCCACCCCTGAAAAGAAGGCGAGCCCGCCGGCGAAGCAAGAAATCAAAACGCCGCCGCCACAGGTCAAGCATACTCCGGCTCCTGAGCGCCGGGTTGTACATACACCTCCTGCCCAGCCGCAGGCTCAGAAACCAAAGGTGCAACAGCAGGTGGTCCACGAAGTTCACCCGGCTCCTCCGCCTCCTCACGTGGCGCAAGCGTCCCGCCCACCGCCACCGCCGCCTCCTCACGTCGCGCAAGCGCCCCACCCCCAGCCGCAGTCGCACCCAGCGGCCAGTAGTAAAGACCAAAAGAAAAAGAACCCGCCCCCAAGGTAACTTCGATTAGGGAGACGATCCTACTGGGGTCGGTGCACGAAACGGAAAAAGGGTGCCAGGCAGATTCGTAAGGAAACCGGTTCTGTAACACCGGTTTCAACTGTTACGGTTCGTTAAATGTAAATGATTCGATCTGATCTGCTGCACAAACCGGGTCAGCTCCGCCACCCTCGTCTTTTGCCGAAAAACTCCCTCTTGGGGAGATGCCCCTTGCAAGGTGACAGCCCTGTTGGCACGCCTCCTGGGTCAAATCCTCATCGATTTTCTCCGATAAATCAGCGGATCTCTCGCAATCACTAATCACCAGCAGATCAAGGTCGGACAGGCTATCCGCAGGCATTTCGCTACGAGCCCGAGATCGGATTTCCGATCTGCAAATCGATCTCGGAGACTCCCTGGCGTCCGACTCGAGATCGAGGGCGAGGCCGATTACGAATGGATAAAAGCAGAGAACCCCGGCCGGCTCTCGCCGGGCGGGGTTCATAAACTCTGGCAATGTCCTACTCTCGCGCAACCTAAAGATGCACTACCATTGGGGCTGCAGCGTTTCACTTCCGTGTTCGGAATGGGAACGGGTGGAGCCACTGCGCTATGGTCACCAGAAGGCTGGTGAAGCCGAAACTAGCCCGCGGGGGGAGCATTCAGGGGAGCGGTCTCTCCTCAACTTCACCAGAAATCCTGACGACAATCTACTTATCGACGCTAAGAGCCTATCGCGGGGAAAGGGTTAGTCAACCTCTGAATCCGCAATAAGTCATTTGCCGATCGTCTCTGTGAAAGAACAGGGTGTTCTCTGAAATCTGCATATTGGAAGTAAACTTTGGAAAGAACCTTCAAAAATTGATTGTGTTGATGCCCTTGACGGCGTCGAGTTATCGCACGGTGGCGAAATCGAGCAATCAAAGAGCAGAAACAATCAAGCCGAACGAGTAATTAGTACTACTGAGCTGAACACATCACTGTGCTTATACCCGTAGCCTATCAACGTGGTGGACTACCACGACTCTTCGGGGAGAATTCATCTTGGAAGAGGCTTGGCGCTTAGATGCTTTCAGCGCTTATCCTTTCCGAACATAGCTACCCAGCACTGCCGTTGACACGACAACTGGAACACCAGAGGTTCGTCAGACCCGGTCCTCTCGTACTAAGGTCTGAACCCCTCAATTCTCCTGCGCCCACAGTGGATAAGGACCGAACTGTCTCGCGACGTTCTGAACCCAGCTCGCGTACCACTTTAACCGGCGAACAGCCGGACCCTTGGGACCTTCTCCAGCCCCAGGATGTGATGAGCCGACATCGAGGTGCCAAACCGAGTCGTCGATATGAGCTCTTGGACTCGATCAGCCTGTTATCCCTAGCGTACCTTTTGTCCGTTGAGCGATGGCGATTCCACTTTCAACCACCGGATCACTTGGACCTGCTTTCGCATCTGCTCGACGTGTGTGTCTCACAGTTAGGCTGGCTTATATCCATGTACTCGTCACCTGATTGCCAACCAGGTTGAGCCAACCTTCGTACTCCTCCGTTACTCTTTGGGAGGATACCGCCCCAGTAAAACTGACCGGCTGCCAATGTCCTCAACCCAGATGATGGGATCGAGTTAGATTTTCCAACTGTAAAGGGTGGTGTTTCATTGTCGACTCGGTCTGGTCCGAAAACCAGATTTCACAGTCTCCCACTTACGCTAAGCATTAAAATCGAAAAACCAATAACAGCGTACAGTAAAGGTGCATAGGGTCTTTCCGTCCTACTGCGGGTAGGCGGCATCTTCACCGCCACTACAACTTCGCTGAGCTCCTCGTTGAGACAGCGGTCAACTCGTTACACGATTCGTGCAGGTCGGAACTTACCCGACAAGGAATTTCGCTACCTTAGGACCGTTATAGTTACGGCCGACATTCACGGGGACTTGGGTTCGAAGCTTCGCCTTGCGACTAACCTCTTACCGTAATCTTACCGCATTGGTCACGTGTCACACCCTATACGTCGTCTTAGCGACTTAGCAGAGTGCTGTGTTTTTGCTAAACAGTCGGTTGACCCCTTTCACTGCGTCCCTCACCATTCGACGTTCGTCGAATAGCGCTCGTTTGATATAAGTCCTATACGACTTATAGGACATATACGACCTGCTGCCATTCGGCGACAGCCGAATGGTGAGGGAACCCCTTCTTCCGAAGTTACGGGGCTAGATTGCCGAGTTCCTTAACGAGGTTTCACTCACGCGCCTTGGTATATTCTACCCACCCACCTGTGTCGGTTTACGGTACGGGCGGCCATGGAAACATTACAAAGCTTTTCTCGGTATTCGATTTAAAGAATCCACTTCGACCGAAGTCTCCGCGTCAGCTTGCGCCACTGCCACTTTCAACCGGCAGCTCTTCTCTTCAAATACGTCACTCTGTAACTTAACCAGAGCCGGTGCAGGAATATTAAACCTGCTGTCCATCGTCTACGCCCTCCGGCCTCGACTTAGGTCCCGACTAACCCTGGGGGGACGAACCTTGCCCAGGAAACCTTGGGTTTACGGCGGCCAGGAATCTCACCTGGCTTATCGCTACTCATGTCTGCATCCTCACTTGTAAACACTCCACCGTTGGTTACCCTCCGGCTTCAATGTATTTACAACGCTCCCCTACCACTCGTCACGATCGAGATCGCAACGAATCCAAAGCTTCGGTATACCGCTTATCGCCAATCATTTTCGGCGCAGAATCACTCGATGAGTCAGCTATTACGCACTGTTTAAATGATGGCTGCCTCTAAGCCAACATCCTCACTGTTTATGTAACTCCACATCCTTTTCACTAAACGGTATTTTGGCACCTTAGCTGTTGGTCTGGCATGTTTGCCTCTCGCGCGTGAAGCTTATCCCTCACGCACTGACTCCCGTGTTACATTCGATGGCATTCGGAGTTTGATTGAATTCGGTACCCTGGTATGGGCCCTAGTTCATCCAGTGCTCTACCTCCATCGATCAGCACACGAGGCTAGCCCTCAAGCTATTTCGGGGAGAACCAGCTATCACGGGGTTTGATTAGTCTTTCGCTCCTACCCACAGCTCATCCGAGAATTTTTCAACATTCACCGGTTCGGACCTTCAGTTGCGGTTAAGCAACTTTCATCCTGGCCATAGGTAGATCACCTCCGCTTCGGGTCTACTGCCAGCAACTAAACGCCCATTTCGGACTCGCTTTCGCTTCGCCTCCGTCCCAGAAGGATTTAAGCTTGCCACTGACAATAACTCGCAGACTCATTAAGCAAAAGGCACGCCATCCCCCGCACCAGTTTCTACTGGAACGAACGGGCTTCGCCCATTCGATTCATAAATCGATCGATCGATCGATTTATCACAACACAGTCCTGTAAAGACTGGTGCGGGGTTTGACACCTTGTAGACGTATGATTTCAGGTACTATTTCACTCCGCTCACAGCGGTGCTTTTCACCTTTCCCTCGCGGTACTTGTTCACTATCGGTCGCCAATTAGTATTTAGCCTTACGGCGTGGTCGCCGTGGATTCATGCGAAGTTTCACGTGCATCGCATTACTCAGGAAATCCCTAGAGCTTCTCCGGTTTTCGGTTACAGGCCTTTCACCTTCTGTGGAGCGACTTTCCATCCGCTTCACCTAACCTTCAAAGTCTCATGTCGGGCTCCTACAACCCCACCAGCAAGCTGGTGGTTTGGGCTGTTCCGCTTTCGCTCGCCACTACTTACGGAATCGAACTCTCTTTCTGTTCCTCCGGTTACTGAGATGTTTCACTTCACCGGGTGTAGCTTTGCTACCCTATAAATTCAGGTAGCAATGATTGAGTATTAACTCAAACGGGTTATCCCATTCGGACATCTACGGGTCAAAGCGTGTTTGCCGCTATCCGTAGCTTATCGCAGCTTACCACGTCCTTCATCGCCTATTGGCACCAAGGCATCCATCATACGCCCTTAGTAGCTTGATTATTTTTGATATCTGTTTTGAAGTGGGGGCAATCACTCCTCCACTTCAGATTCTCCAAAGTTGTATTTCTACCCAATATGCAGATGTCAAAGAACACTTTCTCCGCCTGTGACGGAGAGAGGTCTGGTCTGAGTTGTCACACTCTCGCCAAACGCCAAAATGGTGTGTTTTGCCTATGCACCGCGAATTTCATTTCTGATCGATTGTTGATCAATGGTTCGTCACAGCCGGCACCTGGAATGGGCCTGACTGGGCTCGAACCAGTGACCCTGCGCTTATCAAGCGCATGCTCTAACCAACTGAGCTACAGGCCCGACTACGCCAAGGCTTCGCCGGGCAAGCCCGACTTTTGTTGGAAACCCGATTTTTGTTGGACGCCCAACCTTGATTCAATGTTGGATCTGGAGGTAAGGGGACTCGAACCCCTGACCTATAGCTTGCAAAGCTACCGCTCTACCAACTGAGCTATACCCCCGGGGCCTGGTAAATTGTCCGATTGCCTCGGAACGAGCCGGAGCTCGTCCCTACGTTCTTCGCGATGTTCAGCAAAAACTGAGTTGTGCGTTATCGTTTCAGTCTTTTGAGCCTGGCGACCTTTCAGTCGACCAGGTCTTGCAGCGTGACGGTTTACATTCATACGGACAAGCTGACCGTTTTAGCTGTCGACCTCTCAATCCCAATCTAAGTAGGGAAAGAGTACTCCTTAGAAAGGAGGTGATCCAGCCGCAGGTTCCCCTACGGCTACCTTGTTACGACTTCATCCCAGTTACCGCTCATACCTTAGGGCCCTGCCTCCTTGCGGTTGGCACAGACACTTCGGGTACAAGCGACTCCCATGATGTGACGGGCGGTGTGTACAAGGCCCGGGAACGTATTCACGGCGTCGTAGCTGATACGCCATTACTAGCGATTCCGGCTTCATGTAGGCGAGTTGCAGCCTACAATCCGAACTGGGCTCAGTTTTATTGATTTCCTCCACCTCGCGATTTCGGTTCGTTCTGTACTGAGCATTGTAGTACGTGTGCAGCCCTGGGCGTAAGGGCCATCCTGACTTGACGTCATCCCCACCTTCCTCCCCGTTTCACAGGGCAGTCTGAACAGAGTGCCCCAGCACCAGTTTATCTCCAAAGCGTTGTATTCCTGAAGAATACAGAATGGGATTTGGAAACAAAATGGTGCTGGGTAGCAACAGTTCACAGGGGTTGCGCTCGTTGCGGGACTTAACCCAACATCTCACGACACGAGCTGACGACAGCCATGCAGCACCTGTGCAAAGCGTGTATTGCTACACTAGCCGGCTTTCACCGGCGACACGATGCATGTCAAGCCCAGGTAAGGTTCTTCGCGTTGCATCGAATTAAGCCACATACTCCACCGCTTGTGCGGGCCCCCGTCAATTTCTTTGAGTTTTAATCTTGCGACCGTACTCCTCAGGCGGCACGTTTAACGCGTTAGCTCCGGCACGCACGGGGTCGAATCCGCGCACACCAAACGTGCACCGTTTACTGCCAGGACTACCGGGGTATCTAATCCCGTTTGCTCCCCTGGCCTTCGCGCCTCAGCGTCAGGAACTGTCCAGAGACCCGCCTTCGCCACTGGTCTTCCTCACGATATCTACGCATTTCACTGCTACACCGTGAATTCCAGTCTCCTCTCCAGTCCTCAAGCAGAGCAGTATCGAGTGCAGTTTCAGAGTTGAGCTCTGAGATTTCACACCCGACTTACCCCGCCGCCTACGCGCCCTTTACGCCCAATGAATCCGAACAACGCTTGAGACCTCTGTATTACCGCGGCTGCTGGCACAGAGTTAGCCGTCTCTTCCTCTTTCGGTACTATCAAATCTCCACGCAGTTAACGTAAGACTTTGTTCCCAAATGACAGGAGTTTACAACCCGAAAGCCTTCATCCTCCACGCGGCGTCGCTCCTTCAGGGTTTCCCCCATTGAGAAAAATTCTCGACTGCTGCCACCCGTAGGTGTCTGGACCGTGTCTCAGTTCCAGTGTGGCTGGTCGTCCTCTCAGACCAGCTACCCGTCGTAGCCTTGGTAAGCCGTTACCTCACCAACAAGCTGATAGGCCGCGAGTTCCTCTAAAAGCGCCAGGTTGCCCCGGCTTTAGTTTTACAACCACATGCGGTATTAATTCGCCTTTCGGCGAGCTATCCCCCACTTCTAGGCAGATGACTCACGTGTTACGCACCCGTTCGCCACTGGCCCAATCTCAGATTGCTCCAAAACTAAGCCCGTTCGACTTGCATGTCTTATCCACGCCGCCAGCGTTCGTTCTGAGCCAGAATCAAACTCTCCGTAGAAAGTTTTTACTCATCACAACTCTCAGTCAGACCGAGAGCTGGTGATAAAAATTCTGACCTTATTGTCGTTCGTCTTCTGTTCCGGCCTCAGCCGGTGAAAGACTACGTTTATCGGTCATTTAAAATATTAATTAGATTCAAAAGAATCTGACGAATAACGCACAACACAATTTTTGCTGACTATCACCATTCTGATGTTTTCGAAAAAACTCAGAACCAAACTTTCAATGAACGCGGTTCTTTTTCCTTTCAGGCGACAAAAAAACTCAACTTGGATTCCGGCTAAACTGAGACTGCTTTTTACAATTCAACCGGGACAAAATTGAGCCAATTTGAAGTCCCAAACTCTCAAGAACCTTCCAACCTTTCGGTTGGTGTCGCCAGTATCACCAGCGAACTTTACATATACCTGCTCATCAATCGCGGTCAAACGGATTTTTATCAAATTTCGTTCACCACGGGCTTCCGAGCCCTCCAACCTTATTAGGTCGGGCCGCAGAGAGTAGCGATCTTTTGCGGTCACGCAACCGGATTCTCTAAAATATTTCGTTTTCGCTCCTTTTTGCGCGTGAATGCGTGCGCAACGAAAGGAATACACGCGGGACGCGTATGTTACTGTCACTCCGGATTCTCGAACCATCGAAATGCTTTTGGGGCAGGAAGTCCCACGAGATCGAGAATCCGATGAACGATCGTGTCGGCAAGCTCTTCCACAGAAGCCGGCTTGGCGTAGAACGCCGGAGAAGCCGGCATGATGATTGCCCCGGCTTCAAGGAGTGTCTGGGCGCTCCGGATGTGAATGAGGTTCCACGGGGTTTCACGCGGGACCAGGATCAGCTTGCGGCGCTCTTTCAAGAAGACATCCGCGGCCCGGTTGATCAGTGAGTCGCTGATTCCGCCCGCGATTCGGCCCAGGGTACCCATCGTGCATGGCACAATGACCATTGCGTCGTAATAAGTCGACCCGCTTGCAAACGGGACGTTCATAGTGCGGTCGTTGTGTTCTTCGACCCCAGCGGGCACCCGCAATTCGCCCAATTCATCGTGGATGACCTGTTTCCCGAAAGCGCTGAGAACGAGATGCACCTCGTGCTCAGTGCAATCGATCTGGTCCAATAGTCTCTGGAGGTAAATCGCGCCGCTTGCTCCGGTGCTGGCGATAACGAGTTTCACGAACAATCCGCTTCCGAGATTTCCGGGCTAGAGAAACCCGCCACTCGACAACCGCTGGGTCAGCCCTTTGAACCGATTGAATGTTTCCTGGTAAAGCGCGGCCGTGTCCGGGTCCGGCACCGCGCGCGACGACTCGTCGAGCTTCACGACCGGGTCGAGCAACTGCACAAGATTTGCCGGCTTATTGTTCACCAGATGATCGACCCAGGCACCATGCATCGCGGCACCGAGCGCCGCCCCTTCGGCAGTGGCAAGACAGACAACCGGCGTGCGAAATAGATCGGCGCAGATCTGGCGCCAGGTCCGGCTCTTACTCCCGCCGCCCGTGAGACGGATTTCCGATGCTTTCGTCCCGAGGGAGCGAAAACGATTCAACCCGTAGGCTAATCCCATGGTCACTCCCTCCATCGCCGCTCGTGCAAAATTAGCGGGGGTCATGTTGGCCGGGGTAAGTCCGTGATAGACCCCGACTCCGTTTGGGAGATTCGGTGTGCGTTCACCGACGAGGTAAGGCAAAAAGATGATTCGTCCCGCGCCGGGAGGTACCCCGGCAACGCTCGCGTCCAATGTCTTGATATCCCACCCGAACATTTTTCGGACCTGTTCGGTCGCGACCGTAACGTTCATCGTGCAGATCAGCGGCAGCCAATTGTCGGTGCTATCGCAGAACGCAGCCAATTCTCCCTGAGGATCCACGATCGGTGCGGTAGAAAAGGCGTAGATGGTGCCGGAAGTTCCCAAGCTGGCTGTCACAACGCCCGGGCGCACATTGCCGGTCCCGATTGCCCCCATCATGTTATCGCCGCCGCCGGCAGAGATGATCGGGGAACTTTTCAGACCCCACTTTTTCCTCAGATTATCCCTGAGCAATCCGACGGCCTGCCGCGAAGACCCGACCGGCGGCAGCTTCTGCGGCAGTCGTTCATCAATAAAATCGATAATCGGTTCGCACCATTTACGCGTGCGGATATCGAGCAACCCTGTCCCGGATGCGTCGCCGTATTCCATGCGTCGTTCGCCGGACAACCAAAAGTTGATGTAATCGTGGGGCAAAAGAATGCTGTCGACCGACGCAAAGTTCTCGGGCTCGTGCTGTTTGAGCCAAAGAATTTTCGGAGCCGTCCACCCCGGCAACATCGTGTTTCCGATGAGCTTGATCAGCGCCGATTCGCCGCCGAATTCGTCGATAATCTCTCTGCATTGTTCCGAGGTTGAGGTGTCGCACCAGAGCTTCGCCGGTCGGATGACTTTGGCAGATGAGTTGAGGACAACAAGGCCGTGTTGCTGCCCACTGACACCGATGGCGCGGATCTGGTCCTTTCGGTCGCCGGTCTGTTGCAGACAATCCTGGATGGTCTTGTCCACGGCGTCGATCCAGACCGCGGGATCCTGTTCCATATGCCCGTCCGGCAAGCCGGGGATCAAACTGTAGTTCTGTTGCGAGGCAGCCAGTATTCCACCGGTTTCGAGTTCGACAACGATGGATTTCGTGCTTTGCGTACCACTATCGATACCAATGTAAAGCATACGGAATACGAGCCTGCCACAAATCGGTGCTGCGTCTCAAATCCCAAAATGCGGGGGTCAGCAATATTATTACGAGTTGATAGCCGACGCGATTCATTTGTGGCAATTTTTGGCCTATGGTTAACAAGCTTCTTCACACCCGCTATCGGGTTTCTGACCTGGAAAAGACTGTTTATTTTTACAAAGAGGTGCTCGGCCTACAGGAGACACACCGCTCGAAATCGCCGCGTGGTTCGGAGCTCGTTTTCTTCAAGGCTCCCGGGAGCGATGAAGAGATCGAAATCTGCAAGTTTGACGGGAGCGGCCCGGTCAACGTCGGTTCGGACATCACTCACCTCGCGTTTGAAGTGGACAGCATCGAAGAGTTCGCAAAACACGCCGCATCGAAAGGCTACCCGCTTTCCGATGGACCGACCAAAACCGGAGGCGGGAGCGTCATCGCGTTCATTGACGCTCCGGAAGGGTACGAGGTCGAGTTGATCGAGCACGCGAAGTAGCCGGGATTGGCGCGCGCTTGTTCGAAAGCGTCAAAAGCGATAACAGACACCTCAAGGCGGTGAAATCTGACCTCTGATGGCGTGTGACATTAAAATCTCGGGCTACAGCGTCTGGGCGGACCGCGACAAGATTCGTTCGGCTAATCCGCTCATTCACAACATCACTAATTCCGTCGTCCAGGATTTCACTGCAAACGCGCTGCTTGCGCTTGGGGCTTCGCCTATCATGTCAGATTGCGCCGAGGAGATCGAAGAACTGGTAGCGGTCTCGAGCGCGGTGAACATCAACATCGGCACACCTAATGCCCAATCGGCTGAGGCAATGCGGAAGGCGATCTCCGCGGCGCATAAACGTGGCAAACCGGTCGCGCTCGACCCTGTTGCAGTCGGCGCGACGAAGATGCGACGCACTCTGGTCGAAGAGATCCTTGGTTCAGGCGCTCCGGCGGTTATTCGCGGGAACCTGGCGGAGATTTCCGTTTTTGCCGGCATGGAGTGGGCCGGCAAAGGGGTCGACTCCGGGACAGAACCGACGGAACCGGGCGACATCGTGCGCCAGGCGGCGCGCAAGATCGGGTGTGTTGCGGTTGGCACAGGGAAGATCGACTACGCCTCAGATGGCAGCCTCCTTTTCTCTCTCGCCAACGGTCATCCTCTCATGACGCGCGTCACAGGGATGGGATGCGTCGCCACGTCGATTGTCGCTGCATTTCTGGCCGTGCAGCCGGTCCCTTTGATCGCCGCCGTTCACGCAATGGCATTCGTGGACATCGCTGGGGAATGGGCCGCCGAACGGGCTGAGGCAGACGGACCCGGCACGTTTCGAGTCAAGTTCCTCGATAGTTTCGACCGGCTTACTGCAAAGGACCTGGATGCGGCGATCAGAACCAGGATGGAGACGAATTGCGCCCCGGGTGAGGCCAATCGGCCGTCCGGAATCACTGGGCCGGATGCGCTGGGCGGTTGAGAAGGGTCATCACTTTCTGCACATTGCCAGGAGTGACAAAACTCGGTCCGGTCAGGATTAGATCGTTTCGGACCATCGCGCCATATCTCACATAATTCCCCAGAAAAACGACCGGCAGATATCCCTGCAGCCATTGTTGCTGGTCGACTGAAAACTCCAACCGATGATTCGCAAGCGCTTCGAGAATCGCCGGAGAGGTATCAAAGCTGCAGACTTTAATCCGTCCCACCTTTCCGAGACGCTCCACCGCTTCCAGCGCGGGCTCGGCTGCGGTCGGACCGAGACCGACAATTCCATCTACGCTGGAATGGCTCTGCAAATAGTCGGTTATGGCGACCTGGGATTTTTGAGGATCTATCGTCACAGGCAGCACCTGGACATGGTGGAACGGCCCTTCAAATCCTTGCTTGAACCCTTTAATTCTCAGATCCAGGCCAATGTTGCCAACCTCCTGATTCAGGATAAGGGCCTCGCGGACGCCTGCCGCTTTCATGCGTTGACCTGCTTTCCTGCCGGCTTCTTCGTCCTCCTGCCCGATGTGCATTAAACAACCAAGTTGTTTCGAAGCCGCCAACCCCGAATTGATCGAAATGACGGGGATCCCCGCGGCGACCGCCGCTTTGATCGACTGGCCCACAATCGCAACATCAGGGATCGATACAATTAAT
Organism: uncultured Verrucomicrobiae bacterium; assembly: GCA_963750185.1. Taxonomy (GTDB): domain Bacteria; phylum Verrucomicrobiota; class Verrucomicrobiia; order Chthoniobacterales; family JAFAMB01; genus JAFAMB01. Next base: position 252,691 of record CAVVPV010000014.1, on the reverse strand, counting down.
GCATCCGGCTTGGATGCCGTCGCTTCATCGATTAAATGAGACATTGCAACAAGATCGAAGTGCGGCGGGGACTGATATTCGAGATTGCTCTCCGTCTCGCGAGATCCTGCCTCGGCCCCGGTTCGGACGACAGCCCAAAATGGATCACCTGCCTGACCGTGGGTCACCATCACAATCCTAGGCCTGTTCTGGGCGAAAAACGTGAATGGAACAAATAACAGTATGAACGCACCCAATAAGCTGTTCGTATAGCGGCGCCGTCGCAATCCTGGCGATTTTAGGTGTGCCCGGCATGCGAAGAATCGGGGGAACTTCAGTTCGATCATAGGATCAGTTCGTCTTTATCCGGTAGGCGACCGCAGTCTGATCTGATTCATACGAATCGCAAATCAACGTCGATTTCTCAAATCCGGTTTGCTAAAAGAAGTCTTTAATCCGGGTCCACTCAGCGGTCCGTCCCCAAGACATTACCATGCAACAGGCCGGAGAACAGCCACAAGACCTCCACCCACTTATCCGCCGGCTCCTGCGACTGAAACTCTGGCTGGTCGAACGGTTTCGGATTGGTGAACGGCAGTTCATGCTTGTCTGGGCAGGCGTCATAGGAGTGCTGGGCGCGCTAGCGGCGGAACTCTTCCGCAGAGCGACCGATTTGCTGCACTTCCTGGCGACCGGCAACGACTCGGAAATCATTTCTTCTTTTGCTCATCTGTCGCTCTGGCAAAGAGTCGCAATCCCGACCGCGGGCGGCCTGCTGGCAGGACTGGTCCTTTGGATCGGAAACCGCCTCACGAGCCGTCTGCGACAAAAATCGACGACCGACTATATGGAAGCGATAGTTGTGGGAACCGGCTCAATCTCCGTTTCCGCCAGCATCGTCAAATCGCTATCGGCCTTGTTTTCGATCAGCACCGGTGCGTCCATCGGGCGCGAGGGTCCTCTCGTGCAGCTCTCATCGCTGGTGGCCTCCCTGATTGCGCACCTTCGCGACTTGCCTGTGGCACAGCGCCGCCAGTTAGTGGCATGTGGAGCCGCCGCAGGTATTGCGAGCGCCTACAACGCGCCGATCGCTGGTTCATTTTTCGTCGCGGAGATCATCCTGGGGACGGTTGTGGTCGAAGCGCTCGGTCCATTGATCCTGGCAGCGGTCGTCGCGACCTTCATCTCACAGGTATTGCATGGCGGCGGACCAATCTATAAATCCCCCGGATTCGTCTTGGAATCCTCGCTTGAGCTGGTACCGCTGGCGTGCGTGGGATTGGTTTCCGGGCTTGTGGCGCCTGTGTATCTTGGATTTTTGCGGCTGGTTCAACGCCTGTTTTCGAAAATCGCGGCTCCGGTGCCTGTGAAACTGGCGATTGGTGGAGCGATTGTGGGGGGCCTTGCAATTATCAGTCCGGACGTCTGCGGGAATGGTCAGGGATTATTGTCGATCCTGTTTAACGGCAACTGGTATTCGGACGAAATACTGGCGATTTTTCTCCTGAAACTCGTAGCAACCGCTGCGACATTCGGGTCTGGCGCAGTTGGAGGGGTCTTTACACCGACGCTGTTCGTCGGCGCGGCGATTGGGATGCTCTATGGCAGAGGGATCCTGTACGCCTTTCCCGCATTACATTCAGAACCGGCAATGTACGCCATCGTGGGCATGGGATCATTCATCGCCGCTACGACGGGCGCCCCGTTGACGTCAATCCTGATGGGTTTCGAATTAACGCTCGACTACACGATTGCCCCGCTTCTGATGGTCAATTGCGTTATTGCATATTATTGCAGCAGTATCTTCGAAAAGCAGTTCATCTACGGCGAATCGCTTGAGCGGAAGGGGGCTGCGTTCTTCAAGCAGCAACTGGCCGAAGCAAAGATTGCTGATCTGATTCGCCGGGATCCATTCACGCTGCCTCGAACCGCAACGTTCGCCGAGCTCGAGAAGAGTTTTCTCCAGCAGCGGTACCAGCACCTCTACATCGTCGGACCGGCGATGGAGTTTCTCGGTGTTGTTTCAGTAAACGACCTGAAAAAGTTCTTCGACCAACCGGAAGTCGCCAACAGAATGATCGCGGGGGATATCATGAACGTAAATTTCCCACGAATTTCGTTGGCTCAAGGGATGGCCGACGCGCTGGAACGTTTCTCCGAGGTGACTTCCGAACGGTTGCCGGTCGTTGACAGTCTGGCCTCGCCTCGGTTAATCGGGAGCATATCGAAGACCGACATCATCCTGCACCTTGCCGGGAAAGCGCGCTCTTCCCAGACGTGAGAGCCAGCCGATTCTTGAGAATTCACTCGATCCTAAGCGCCGAAGGCGGGAGCAGCGGGAAGTCTGGGGTGAAGCGCAGCGGCATAAGCGCTAACTTATTGCAGCAGCGGGAAGGCGCCATTACGCATTTATCTCGGAGGGATCAAAGCGAAGGTAGCCTGGCACGAAGTGCCGGGAAAAACAAGAAAGGCGCGTCCAGTCCCGTGGGGACGGTTGATCAGGTTTCTTGCAAATATGTCATTCTCCTTTCCTAAGAAAAATATCTCTGGGACTAGTGAGGCAGATCAACCGTCCCTCCCGGGACGGGTCTACTTTTATCTTGTTTCCAGGCACTTCGTGCCAGGCTACTTTCATTTGGTCCCTCCGGGACAGGATCCACTCTTTCGTTGTAAAATTTTCCTTAAGTTAGCGCTTATGGAGCGCAGCGGAGCCCAGCTAGCGCAACCTGCAACAAAGGCAGACTTTTCGGTTGCGCCAGCGTATTATATCGGGAAATGGCACCTGCGCTCCAGGCCACACGCAGCGTTTTGCAGCGGGTTTCATTCCAGGAGCGCTTTTCATTTCCGCGAGCCCTGGCCTGGGGATACCTAGGACTGCTGCTCTTTATGATCGGGGACGGGATCGAATCCGGCTACCTGGCTCCGTTTCTTTTGACAAACGGCATCACACACGGGCAGGTCGGAGCGATGTTCGGCGTGTACGGGGTTGCCGCAGCAATCGCGGCGCGGTCTTCTGGAATATTGTCGGATATGTGGGGCCCGCGGCTCGTCATGTGGACAGGATTGGCATTCTGGGGGTTGTTTCAGGTCCTTTTCCTGGTGTTCGGGATTCCAGGCACGGATTTTCCTATGATGGTTGCCGCTTACGGCCTGCGCGGGTTCGGCTACCCGCTGTTCGCGTACGGATTTCTTGTCTGGATCGTTCAAACAACGTCGCTTAAAAATCTGGGGTCCGCGGTCGGCTGGTTCTGGTTCGCATTCACCGGCGGGATGCCGACACTCGGCTCGTTCCTGGCCAGCTTCCTGATACCAGTGTTCGGCCAGTACCAAACGCTCTGGATCGCGCTCGGGTTCGTGCTGATGGGCGGTTTGGTAACGCTCTTTGGAATCGCTGAAATAAAGGGGCTTCGCCGCCTTTTGCCAGCCGGCAGAAGAACGGTGAGCTCCGCGTTTTCGAGCATTGCGATTGCCTGGCAGAAGCCGAAGACGACGATCGGATGCATTGTCAGGATGCTTAATACAGCTCCACAGTTTGGGTTCCTAGTCTTCCTGCCGACTTTTTTTACGCGGACAATAGGGTTTAGCCTGAGCGAATGGCTCCGGTTACTCAGTTACATGTTCCTCAGCAATATCGTTTGGAACCTGTTTATGGGTTTCTTCGGCGACAAACTTGGCTGGCGTCGAACGGTCGCCTACATCGGCGGTCTCGGCTGTGCCGCCGCAACGCTCCTGCTCTTTTATGTCCCGAACAGTTTCCGCAGCCACTACTGGCTTTCAGTTCTCGTCGCAGTGATCTATGGCGCCACTCTGGCCGGAAATGTGCCGCTCTCGGCGATCATGCCGTCCCTGGCTCCCGAAAATAAAGGAGCCGCGATCTCAATGCTTAATTTAGGCGCTGCCGCCAGCGCATGGCTCGGACCGACAACGGTTGCGATTTTTATTGGGCCCTTCGGGGTCGTCGGAGTGATCTGGATCTTTGCGATTTTACACGCGGTCGGCGGACTTATGGCGTTGTTTTTGACGCTGCCGCCGGAAGTTGAAGAAGCAATCGTAGCAAGTCACGCCGGTCAACCGGTCGGCGTGGAAGCGCTCGCTGCTTCGGGGCTGCTCCTCGCCCATTCACCGGCATTTGACGAGGGCCTCGATCGGAATGACATCGAGCTCATTCTGTTCGACCTCGGCGGGACGATTTACGACGACGAAACCTATACGCGCGCCCTGCTTCGGGCCGTCCGCCAGATCAACCCCGGCTTAAGAGAGGAAGATTTCTGGGCTGTCTATGACGGTGAACGAGGACGCTCTTCCGGGTCTCTCCGCACGGCGATTGCCGATCGATTTGTTCAAGGGGATCGCCCCAAGCTGGTTGCGCTCGCCAAACGCTACTGGGAATACCCAGCCTCAGCGCTTTATCAGGACGTCAAGCCGACACTTACGGTGCTGGCCTCCAAATTCAAACTCGGCCTCGTCGCGAACTCCGGCGAGCCGGCGCTTCGAGCTCTCCGCCGAGACGGATTGCACGATCTCTTCCATGTCATCGCGCTGGCAGACTTCGTCGGGGTCGAAAAACCTGACACGAGGATCTTTCAATACGCACTCGAAAAGGCGGCCGTCCCGGCGAGCCGAACTGTTCATGTCGGCAATCGTCTCGACAGCGATGTCCGGCCAGCCAAAAGTCTCGGGATGCGAACCGTCTGGGTGCTGCGCGGAGACGCACCGCCCGCGCCGACGCTGAATCAACTGGCAGAGCCAAACGCCGTCGTCACTTCCCTGATCGGTTTGCCGATTGCGTTGTCGCGATTGATGCGTTTGCTCGAAGCAGACGAGCGCGTGATCGATTCGTCGTGTTAATGCTTGGATTCCGAGCAAAACTTCGCTTTCATTCACTCGATTCGAGCAACCGGGCTTTGCAGACGCTCTGTTTTTGGCGGCTCAGATGCCGGCGGCGTTGCCTCGATCGCCCTAATATTCCGTACATTCCGTTGCCCCCACAGTTCATTCGTTAACCGATATCCAAACACCCGTGCCACCCTGCGGTGGCACCCAAAATAAATATGAAAAAACTCCTTTGCGCATTATGTGCTGGAGCTGCTTTCCTGAGCCTGGGCTTAAACGTTGCGAAAGCCTGGTCCCTCGAGGAAGCATCCAAAGATTATAAAGGAACAGAAATTAAGGTAATCTTCCTCGATCGCCCCGGTTACAGGGCGACGATCAAGATGTTGCCGGAATTTGAACAAAAGACCGGCATCAAAGTTTCTTACGAAATCGTCCCGTATGAAAGCACCCGCGAAAAAGAGGTGCTCGATTTCAGCGCTCAAGGAGATCTGGCGATCGCGCTTGTGGACCTTGTCTGGATCGGCGAATTTGCCGAGTCAGGTTGGATCGTACCGATCGACGAACTCGAAAAGAAGTTTCCGAATCTAACTGACCCGGACCTCGATCTGAACGACTTTTTCCCACTCCTGCTGAACGCCTTCGGCACGTGGAATAACACGGTATACGGTCTGCCGTACGACAATTATTCCGGACTCCTTTTTTACAACAAAACGATGCTCAGCCAAGCCGGATTCGACAAACCTCCGGAAACATGGGACGACCTCTTGAACGTTTACGGGCCGAAATTGACGGGAAATGGAAAGTTCGCCTTCGCTCTGCAATCGCGCCGCGGCGAAACCCAATCGTGCGACAGTTTCATGCGGTTCATCTGGCCCTGGGGCGGCTCCCTCCTGGATGCGAAATTCAAACCTAACCTGACCGATCCGAAAGATCAGGAAGGACTCGAGTTCCGGCAGAAACTCGAGAAAATCATGCCTCCAGGAATTGTCGATTTCGACCACAACGAAGCGGTGAATGCGCTAGCGCAGGGACAGGTCGCAATGATTACGGAATGGTCGGCGTTTTATTCGACACTCACGGACCCAAAAACTTCAAAGATCGTCAACGACCTGGCGATCGCTCCGGAGCCAAAAGGCCCTGCCGGACGCAAGCCGGCCCTGGGTGGTTTCTCGCTGTGCGTAGCAAAGCAGGCAGATGACAAGAGACAGGGCGCCGCGTGGCTTTTCATTGAATGGATCACGTCGAAGGCGAAAGCGAAAGAATACGTCGAAAACGGAGGAGTCAGTGGACGCCAATCGACCTACCAGGACAAAGACTTTGTGGCGAAATATCCATTCATCCCACCAATGGTCGAATCGTGGCAGCAGGGTGTGCCGGAATTCAGGCCACGGTTCGCGGAATGGCCGCAACTGTCCGAGATCATTGCGGAGTGGGGTACAAAGATGCAGGATGGCCAGGCGACCGTTAAGCAGGCTTCCGACGAAATCGACAAGCGCGTCGAAGATGTGCTGCAAAAGGCCGGTTATTACGACGGCAAAAAGACGCTGGCTCAATGATCGATTGAGCAGAGAAATTACTCAGACCCCGCATCCGCGGGGCCTGCAGTGCTTGTGCAAACAAATTTCCCAGGCTAAGACGAATTTGCTGTGAGCAACACTAAACCCAAAAAGATCTATTCGACCGGTGCGTTCTTTTTCCTGGCGCCTGCGGTCGTGGTTTTGCTCGCAGTCGGCATTTTCCCGTTGCTGTTCGCAGCCGGCGTTTCGTTTCATCAATTCCTTCTCCCGAAAGTCCACTGGAGCGGAAACTTTCTAGGCGTCTGGCCGATCTACGACGCCCCGATCACCTGGTTTGACAATTACATTGCCATTTTTCAAGATGACTCGTTTCGGGATGCACTTACCCGGACCTTTCTTTTTCTGATCATCAACCTCCCGTTGGAACTAATCCTGGGGCTTGGGATCGCGCTGCTTCTGCATCAGCAGGGTAACGAATTCCTTAGAAAGATCTGCCGCGTTGCGCTCGTCGTCCCGATGGCAACCACCTTCGCGGTGGTCGGACTGACAGGGCGGTTGTTGTTCGACGGGAACTATGGCGTTCTGAACTATATCTGGAACCTCATTTTTCACTCGCGCCCGGATTGGCTGGCCGACCCGAATCTGGCCTTTTTTGCGATCTCGGTGATGGAAGTTTGGCAATGGACCCCATTTTGTGCACTGGTCCTTTATTCGAGCCTGACAATGGTGCCAACCGAGATCGAAGAGGCGGCAAAGCTCGAGACCGCCCATTGGTGGCAGGTGCTGTGGCGGGTCCAGCTCCCTTTTATGCTGCCCGGCATTACGGCGATCCTGATCCTGCGGACGGCGGACATACTTAAGCTATTTGATGTCGTGTACATCATGACCAAAGGGGGCCCTGGCTCTGCAACGGAGCTTATCAGCCTGTTCATACAGCGAATCGGCTTTCGCGCGTTCGATCAGGGGGTTGCGTCGGCGCAAGCGATCGTTCTTCTAATTATCGCAACGGTTCTGTCCCGGGTCTACATCAAGCTGGTTTACAAAGAGGTTTGAGAACCATCAGTATGGCCAAATCCTATTTAAAAGCAGGTGCCGCGCTGCAACGATCGAGTTGGGGACATTTCATCCTCCTGCTGTTCGTTATTGTTGTCTGCGTCTTTCCGTTTTACTGGATGGTAGCCACCTCATTCAAAGAGCAGGCGGCTATCCTATCCTCCACGCCACAATTTATTTTCCGACCGACACTCGATAATTACATCACCGCGGACCAGAAATTTAATATCGGCGCATGCCTCCTGAACTCGCTGATTGTCGCGCTCTCAACGACCGGGCTTTCGCTGATCCTCGGCACACCGGCGGCTTACGCGATCGCGAGATTCGAGTTCAGGGCGAAACAGGATCTCTGGTTCTGGTTCATCAGCAATCGAATGATCAGTCCGATCGTGGTCGCGCTACCCTTTTTCCTGCTCGCGAGACAATTCAAGCTGCTCGACACGCAGCTGGTCCTGATACTGATCTACCTGACCTTCAACGTTCCGATCGTTGTCTGGATTTGCACGGACCAGTTTCGAAACATCCCGAAGGAACTTGATGAAGCAGCAACGCTCGAAGGGTACAACTCTTTCGGAATCTTTTGGCGCATCGCTTTGCCATTGGCTGTCCCCGGAATCGCGGTGTCGGCAATCTTCAGTTTCATATTTTCCTGGAACGAACTTCTTTACGCCCTGGTGCTTACTCGCACCAACGCAAAAACGGCCCCGGTCGTCGCCACCAGCTTTCTGAGCGGATACGAGACGCCATGGGGCCAGATTATGGCAACGGGCACATTGGTGGCTCTGCCGGTCATCATTTTCAGCATCATCGTTTCGCGCCAGCTCGTGCGCGGTCTCACGATGGGTGCGGTGAAGTGAAGAGGCGCCGCTGGGGGGGCGTATAGGACGTATAGGACGTATACGACCTATACGACGTATAGGGCGTGCTGACGTAACTGCGAAAGGCCGGGCTCCCACTATTGCCGCGGAGGGGCAACGTTCCTGAGCCCGGGATGCAATCCCAGGACTGGAGTTTGGACATTTTAAGTAGGTCGTAGCGGTGTGCCACGATGATAGAGTCACGCGCCTGCGTGACCGTGTGGCGATACCTCAAAAAGCTCTACCACCAGCCCGGTCTCAGGGCCGTACCCCTCCGAGGCGCGCCTCGTTACGGCAGCGGCGTGCGCCAGGCTCGACCGCCCTCAGAAGACATTCTCGCGGAACGCGTTCAGAACAAAAATAACAACATATAAGATAAATGTTGTCATCATTAAAAATGACGCTATTATATTTATGTTATGATTATTTGTCGTGTGGCGCTGCTCGCGATTTTGTGGGCTTCCATCAGGACAGAAGCAACTGGCCAGCCCGGCGACTGCTCTGATGCAGCACGCAATCTCGCGCGACAGGCGGCTCCGTACGCAACCGACGAATATTGCGGATCGCTCGTCTATAGGAACATTGAATACTGCCTATTCGTTCTTGAGCAGAACGAGCTTTCCGGGCTCGTCCTCATCCGGCAAGAAGCGGGATCCGAGCCAATCATAATCGACGCCGACACCTCCTTTTTCCCGGTCAGGAACGGTCAAGAACCTGTCCTCGACAAGGTTGTCCTGGATGGCATCGAAGTCCTGCTGCAGAAACGGGCCGTTTCGAAAAAGAACGGCGAACCAATCACAATCTCGACCCGGTATCCAGAGGTCAGCTTCATAGGGGATGCAATCGACCGAATAGTCTATCCGATCACCGGGTTCCGGCTAGAATCGGACGCGACACGCCAGATATTGCAACGTCTTCGAACCGGCTCCGGGATTGAGGTCGCGCTTAAGACGGCGCCTCCGGGATCGATCGTTGTCAGTCCGACAACCTTTTCGCGTTCCGGCCCAGTTTATCTGGGACACGCCGGCATCGTTGGGGCAGACGGTTCTATCTACAGTGCGGACGCAAGGTCCGGTGGTGCGTGGACCAAGAATCTTTCGGTTGCCGAGTGGCTGAAGTGGTTCGCTGGGAAGAACGGCTGTTATGCATTTGTCCTGCGAGCGCCTCCAACGGCAGACGCTCAGAATTCCAGACCGCCTGTTCGATTAACCCGTATCGCTCCATGAACGGCCGCGGCCTGCGGCGCATAATTCAATTAGCCGCGATGATTATAACACTATATTTTTTGGGTTGCGACGACGAGCCGGATGATGAATCCGGAGTTCCGTCCAATCCTTCACGGCCTGGTCAGAGAGATCTCGCCCAGGCGGCTCAGATCGCAAATGCCGCCAGTGCCAATTCAATCACTCCTCGAAGCAACGATGCCACGGCGGCCCAAGGGAATGATGATCTCGGGGTTTTGGGAGGCGACGCGAATCAGAACCAGCAAGCGTTCCGCGAAAAATATGGTTTGACCGACCCAACTCAGGATCAGCTGTCGCAATGGAACGAATACGACGCAAGACTTACGGCCTATTCGGACAAGGACCCGGATTGGCAATATCCCACCGCCGCCTCGGCAAACTGGATGGGAACCACCTGGACAAACGGCGATCCACTTGCAGTTGAAGGAACTACGGTATCGGTGGACTTCAGCCGGATTCCGCGCGGTTCCCTCATCTACATTCCTGCGTTGAACATGTACGCGGAAGCGAACGACACCGGTGCGACAGGGACGTGGGCTAGTTCCGACGCCGGCCAGATGGACTACGACTCAAACGGGGCAGGCCGGGTGGACGTCTATAACCTCGCGGGAGACCGAACTTCAAGACAGGTCGAACAGGATTTTCAGAACCAGGTAGGAAGCAACGAATACGGACAAATCTACATCGTCCACCGTGGGCCCGGCTGGAAAACAGGAGGAAACTAAGATGGGAAGTTTAAAGTGCCTACTATTTGGAGCAGGTCTACTGATGTGCTGGATCGCGCACGTCGCGATTGCGCAAAACCCGCCGCTGGCAGGCGATCCGTACGTCCCTAGAGGAAAACCGACAAGCCCGGACGGGACACTCGAATGGAAAGTCGATTCGACCGCGCGAATCCGTTACCGGCTAATCAACGTTCAGACCGGCAAGGAGCTGGTGTCGGTCAACGCCTATTATCCCGAAGCGAACAGCTCAGATCTCCAGTACGCGAAAGCGATCGGGGTCTTCTGGAACGAAGAGGGAACCGTCGTCGCCCTGGACGAGCTCAACCGGCGCCGGGCAGGCAACCTCTATTTTTTCATTCTCCGCGGCGGAATGGTCACCGAGATTCGCCCGGAGAAGCTGATACCACTTCCCGCCGGCGCGGACGAGGGTCGTCTCGTCGTCGACCCGGGGTGGATCTCTCCAACCACGATCCGGGTTCGGCAAGCGGTGAAAACAAAGAAAGGCGACTTCTCGAGCAAATATTTCAGTATTGATTTTATGAACCCCGACGCGCCGAAAGTTCAACAGGCGGGATAGCGGTAGTGCACGAGACAGAGCTGGCCAGAGGCCCAACGCCTTCTTGCAATCTCTCGTGCACTTGCTACGGCTCGAGCGTGACTTTCACCGATGTCAGACCGGAGATCACCAGTTCGATTCCTTTTTGATACTCACTCAATGGAAGACGGTGAGTCACAATTTCATCCATCGGCAACAGACCATCCTGAATCATTCGGATTGCAACCGGATAACAGCGCGGACCAAGGTGCGACCCGTGCACATTCAGCTCTTTGGTATCGCCGATGATTGTCCAGTCAACTGTGACTTTCTCGCGCATGACGCTGAACTCGACGAACGTGCCAAGCTTGCGAATCATCAAAAGACCTTGCTCAACCGCTGATGGATGCCCGGTTGCTTCGATGTAGACATCGCAGCCGTAGCCGCCGGTTAATTCGAGGACTTTTTTGATTGCATCTTCTTTCTTTGGATTGATTCCTAGATCGGCACCGGTTCGTTGCGCGACTTCGAGCCGGTCGTCGCTCAAGTCGAGTGCGATAATGCGGTCAGCACCTTTCATTTTGGCGGCGGCAACCATACCGAGCCCAAGAGGACCACATCCGGCAATAACAACCGTGTCCTGGAACTTTATATCTCCTCGTTCAACTGCGTGAATCGAACAGGCCAACGGCTCGATGAAAACCGCATGATGCAACGGGATTGAGTCCGGCACCTTGTAATTGAGAGCACCGGCCGGAAAAACCATGTAGCTGGCCCACGAACCAAAGGTCCGCTGACGGAAGCCATAGATGTCATGCACGCTGCACATCCAATAGGCGCCAGACTTGCAGTATCGACAGTTCCAGCAAGGCACGATCTGTTCGCTGATGGCGTGATCTCCGATTTTCAGGCCGTATAATTCCGCTGCACCATCCCCAAGCCCAACTACTTCACCGACGAACTCATGACCGGGCGTCACCGGAGCCTGGCAATAACCGACCCGGTTTTCATCACCCCAGAAAAGAGCTGCACCGGTATAACACTTAATATCGCTGGCACAGACTCCGGTAGATTGCACCTTGAGCAGAACTTCGCCAGGGCCAGGCTTCGGCACCGGCCGTTCTTCGAACCGGTAATCTTGCGGTCCATGCGCCATCACGGCGGGCATTGTTTTTGGTAATTTGTCGACGAGCGCGCTCATTGGAGGTTGAATTGGTTTGGGGCTTGATTGTTGTAACCGGCTAAACTATCAGACGGCACGGAATAGCGGCTCCGTCGGCATCAAACAGATAAATCCTGTCGGCGGGAAAATAGAGTGTCGCGCGTTCGCCGCGGGTCGGTCCGCGGGAACCATGGAGTTTGACCATGATCAGCGGAATTTGCGGCGCGACCTCGACATGGAGATAGGTCTCCCCGCCCAGGTTTTCGACAATGTTGACCACACCCGGTACCACGGTATTCGGCGGCCGGTTCTCCAGCTCCACATGTTCAGGCCGGATGCCGACAGTGACGGTTTGGTCCGGTTGCACCGAGTCGGCGACCACCGGTAGTTCCAGCTTTCCGAGGCCTTCCACCTTGACCGAGGTACCATTCGAACTTGGAGAGGCGACGGCGCCAGCCAGGAAATTCATTTGCGGTGAGCCGATGAAACCTGCGACAAACATGTTCACTGGTCGCTCGTATAAGGCCATTGGAGAACCGACCTGCTCGATCCGGCCATCCTGCAAAACAACGATCTTGTCGGCCATTGTCATTGCTTCCACCTGGTCGTGAGTCACATAGACCACCGTGTTTTGGGTGTCGTAGTGCAGGTTGAGAAGTTCGACTCGCATCCGGACCCGCAACTTCGCATCGAGGTTGGAGAGAGGTTCATCGAATAGAAACAGTTTCGGCTGTTTTACGATACAACGACCAATTGCGACGCGCTGGCGCTGTCCTCCAGACAACTGCTTCGGTTTGCGCTCAAGGAGTTCATGAAGGTGGAGAAGGTTCGCAGCACGCTCAACCCGCTTACGAATGTCCTTTTTTGAAAGCCCCTGAAGACTCAAACCAAACGCGATATTGTCGTACACGTTCAGGTGCGGAAAAAGAGCATAGTTCTGAAACACCATCGCGACGTTTCGCTTCGAAGGGTGGATGTAGGTGATATCCCGGCCATCGAGCACGATTTGCCCGCTGGTAACTGCTTCCAAACCGCAGATTGACCGGAGCAGCGTGCTTTTGCCGCACCCGGACGGTCCGACAAAGACAGCAAACTCGCCTTTCTCAACCTCAAGGTCGATATTCTTGAGAGCGTGAAATGAATCGTAATGCTTCTCGATTTGATTCAATTCTAGATAGGCCATAGGGGATGCTTTAAGTATTTGTGTCGCGGGATGTCCGGACCTCGCACAACGCGCCCGGCCGACTTCAAAAGGGATAGGCAACAGTTGCTCAATTTCGGAGATTCTGCTCGCCAATTTCCAGCCTTTTTTGGAAATCTTGGTTATGCGCAGGATCGCATCTGTCGAGAATTAGCTTCGTCGCCCTTTACCTCGCTGGTTAGCATTTCTCATGTCGTACAAGCAGCCTTTTATCCTCCTCGCTTTACTATCCCTGACGATCACCGCGGCGGTCGGGGAGTCACCGATCAGTGACCCGATTGCGGACTATCTTGCGATGAATGTGCCGGACCGCGTTGCGAACGTCGGGAAGCTGCTGGTGCTGAAAAAAGTCGAGGTCGACTTGGACGGAAACGGTAAGAACGAAGTTTTCGTGGGAACGTGGTACCGCAACTCAGGGCCGGACACCTGGCTCTGGGCAGGTTACGCGCCGATCGAAGGTGGATTTAGACGCATCACTCCCGCAGACTCTGATATTTTGATCGACTTTGATGGAATCTATGTCGGTTACCTGCCAGACGTCGGCCGGCAGGGAATGGCGCAGGCGTACAGCCTGGAGTTAACCAACAAAGACCGAGACCAGTCGAATATGATCAGCGACCTGTCGTTCTATTATATCGACAACGGCGTGCTTGTGCAGCAGGGCACCGGGGCGTTGGACCGGGACGATCCGGACCAGGAAGCCAAATTCGAATATTACTTCGGTCCAAACCGGAAAATTACGGGAACACCAAAAATCGAATCGTTCACCGTATTCGAGCTCGCGCAACGCGGGTATCACATTCCCCTTTGGCACCCGACGGGAAAGTAAGAAGGAAAAAGTAAGAATGCAGAAGTAGGAAGAGAACGTTGCCGGGCACGATTCCTTTTGAGGCCATGAACGATACGGCCGGTTCACACGCTGGGGGTGATCCTGCCACGGCGACAAAACATATATGCTATTTCACAGGTGCACGGGGATCCGGTTTGTAACCTTCGTGCGATCCAGATCGTATAAGTTATTGGATGCCGACGCACTGGTGGTGTCACTCCGATCGGGCAGATTTTAAACACGTGCAATTCCAGGCATGCGGTATTAATGTAACAGCCGAGGTAGCTTATGAAACGATTTCTGATTTACGCTTGCGCCAGCCTAATGATGAGTGCAGGCGTCGCTTTTGCGCAGCAGTTTACGACAACGCCGCGAGTCGTCCCGCAGCCCCAGCCGTCGCGTCCTGCGGTCGAACAGAATTCGAACTCCTCGTGGTACAAAAAGTTCGTGGCGGCACCGAACAAATTACAGCTGCTGAACCCGTTTGCTCCGCGACAATACGGAAGCGGCGAACAGGTTGTTGTGGCTAACCCTCAAGATCCGAAGGAACGACCTTACGCCGTCCGACTGATTTCGTTCGAGTTTTGAGCTGATTTTGATTGATTCGGCGCAACTCGGGAACCCGCCAACGTCTGATTGAGGTGCGGCCGGTGCCGGTCATAAATCCGCCGCGGGTTGGGATTTTTTGTCCGACATTTCTCAAGCCAGAAATGCTGCATGTGTACCGGCAAATTGCTGGGCTCAAGAACGTTGAGCCGGTCGTTTTGGCCTTTAAACGAGAGAATACCGACCGGTTTCCGTTTGATCCCGTCCAATTGGTGGATCGCTCTTTGTGTCGGTGGCTGCGCCGGATCGTCGATGTGCAGATTCGAAGGGTCCCGCAGCAAGCATACCCCAGTGAGGTTCGATCTCTGAAGCAGAACCTTGCCGCGGCGCAGTGTGAACTGCTGCACATCTATTTCGGTAACAACGGCCTGTTTTGGCTTCCATTCATCCGCAACGCTCACTTGCCCGTTATAGCGTCATTTCATGGCGCGGACGCTCACGTTAACGTTCGTTCCGCAGCCGCGAAACGGATGCTTCTGAGTCTGTTTGCCTCCAGCGCGCTTGTACTGGCCCGGTCCGAATCGCTTTCCTCCTCGCTCCGGGAGCTCGGATGCCCAGCCGGGAAAATTCGAATTCAGCGAGCGGGAATCCCGCTCGACACCTTCCACTTCGTCGCGCGGGAACAACCGGCGGACGATGCCTGGCGACTCGTTCAGGCTTGCAGGTTGATCGAGAAAAAGGGGCTCGAATCGACATTCGAAGCGTTCGCGTCGTTCACAGGTCAGCGCCCGAAATCCAGGTTAACTATCGCCGGCGACGGACCATTACGCGGCCACCTGGAGCACTTGGCGAGCAACCTCGGGATAAAGGACCGGGTCCGATTCACCGGATTCATCCGTCAGGCTGATCTGCAACTTCTTTACAGCGAGAGCCATATCTTTCTGCATCCAAGCGAACAAAGTGCGGACGGCAACCGCGAAGGCATCCCAAACAGTCTGCTTGAGGCGATGGCAACCGGGCTTCCCTGCATTGCAACCCGGCACGGTGGCATCCCGGAGGCGATCACCCACCTGGAATCCGGAATCCTGGTTGAAGAATCTGATCCTGCGGCTATTGCCGGATGGCTTCAGCGGCTGGTGAGCGAAGCCCCTCTTCGATGCTTGATCGGGAAACAGGGAGCGCAAGTCATCAAAGAAAAATTCGATCTCGCAACGCAGATCGATAAACTTGAAAACATTTACTTGGGCCTGCGTAAGCAATGATAGAGATTGAATTATCGCCCGCGGTCCTATAACCGCTCGTGGAATCAACTAATTTCCCCCTATGGTCAATCCTCCTCACGTATTAGTCGGCGGCGAAGCTCTCTTTGATTTTATTTCCACAACTGTCGGCGCCGGCTTGGGCGGAAGCACGAGTTTCGACAAAAGAGCTGGGGGGTCTCCATTCAACATTGCAGTGGGCATACGGCGGCTCGGTGTGCCAACCTCCTATGTCGCCAAGCTCGGCGTCGACCAATTTGGAGACGCACTGGCGGCTTTCCTGCAAAGTGAATCGGTGGACCTGTCGAATGTTATCCGGGAAGAAGGAACGAAAACCACGTTGGCGTTTGTTGCGGTCGACAAGGATGCAAAACCGGAATTTCGATTCTATCGCGATCACGCGGCTGACATCTCTCTGCGAAGCGACGAGCTGAACAGAGTCGAGCCGGACCTGTATTCAATCTTCCACTGCGGCGGAATTGTTCTCGCTGAAGAGCCTTCTGCATCCGCGTATGCGGCCCTGGCGGACCGATTCGCGGCGCAGAACATCCCCGTCTCCCTCGATCCGACAGTGCGAAGATCTCTAATATCCGACGCCGACCGTTACCTATCGCTGCTTCGAGGGATCGCCAGCAAAGTTTCAATTCTGAAAGTCAGCGACGAAGAGCTGCAATTCATGACCGGTACAGACGACTTCGACAGCGCGGTTAAGAAATTACCAATGAAGAAGGGTGCCCTGGTTTTTGTGACCCTTGGAAAAGCCGGATCTTCTGTTTATCGGGACGGCAACAAGCTGGCGGAAACTCCTGGATACCCTGTCAAAGTCGTCGAAACGACCGGATGCGGCGACTCATTTATGGCGGCGACGCTATCGCAATTGGCCGGCAATTCCGTCGCGCAACTAGCCGAGGTCGAACCAGAAAAACTGGCAGCCGTCATGCGTTTTTCGAATGCAGCCGCCGCGATTGTTGCGACCCGGGTAGGCGCCGCGGATGCAAACCCCACGCGCGCCGAAGTAGAGGCATTCCTGGCAGAGCGCGCAAACTAATAGCGGGATGATTGTGCACCGCGGAGCGCGGTCGCTGAAAGAGCACCTCCCAATTGTCCACTCACAACCTGAGCATTTTCCTCCGATACTCTTCGTCGAGGCGATTCTCGATGCGGTCCACTTCCGCTTGCGGCATCGCGACGTTGCCGCCCAGCGAATGGGCTCCGACGAAAATTTCCGCGGCTTTCACAAGCATCGCCATGGCCACACGCACAGCATCGGCTGACGCGCCGATCGTGATCACGCCGTGGCTCCCGAGAAGGATAACTTTCGGAAGTTTGCCCTGTTTCCGCTGGAACTGCTCGACCTCTTTCCGGATCCGCACCGCCAATGCCAGTCCCGGATCTTCGTAGGGGATCAGCAACGAAACAGGTCCACAGCAAACGACTTCATCTGGAAAACGTCTTTCGTTCGCAAACGATTCTGCCTGCGGAGAACACATGATCTGGTTCACGGGCACCGGATGCGTATGGCCTACATAGTTCACCCCAGGCAACGTCAGCAAATGAGCGTGAAAGAACGTTTCAACAGATGGTTTCAGCGCGGTCGGTCGGACACGCGAACTAAGCAGAATCTCTTCGATCTCCTGTTCTGAAACGCTTTTTTGATCGAGAACCATGAGCAACTTCTCAAAGTAGCAGTATGTCAGTTCAATCTCAGTAAGCGACCCGAGACTGCTCCCGCTCGATTTAACGGCAAACACTTTTTCGTCAATCCGGCCGGAAGTATTCCCTTCCCCCAGAATCGTCCATTGGGCCTCGCCGAACTGTCGGGAGAGGTCGACAAGCCTCGCGCAAACCATGGCGGCATCTTGTTGCGACATAGATTGAACAAATAAGAAGCAGCAACCGCTCAGATTGTCCCGCAGAAATGGACTTTCAAACCGAGTTCATGCATCGCGGCCGCTTTCGCATACATCGCCGATTGCGCTCCGGCGCGGCTCGGAGCGTAGGCCACCTGAATATGATTGGATTTGTGCCGACCCATCATCTGATCACGGCTGATTCCTTGAAGGACGGCATGCATGATCGGCCACTGCGGTGTCGTCAGTTCCCAGCGCTCGTTCGTCTCCGCCTCTGGCAACGCGACAACCTCCGCCAAACCGGTATCGAACTGCAGGTCGTCGTTCGCGATATAGACACGGCTCCAGACAATCCATCCCGGTTTGCTAATCCCTTTGCAGGTACCGCCACCGAGCCGGAAATACATCGGAGGCTGGCGTTCGCTTGAAGTTCCTCCATACCCGCCGATGAAATGGGCCGGCGGCGCTCCGCCGCTGATGAGGAGAACCCACACGTACGCGTCGAGCGTGTCGCTGGTGAACTGGCGTCCCCAGCGCAAATCATGCAGTGTCGTTTCGGGCGGATACCCCAGCTCCAGCCAAACTCGATTGGTAATCAGAGCGTCCAGCCCCGCACATTCGTCCACTTCATTAAAGTGCGGAACGGCTTCCCCGCCGTACAACTCTTGGCCGGTGACTTCATGATGAACCGGAGGCCGCTCGACGTTGTTGAGTAATCCTTCGACAAGATCGGAAGCGGGTGCGAGATCCTTTAAGCCCTGCTGATATTGGATCCCGATCGTTGCGCAGCCGAACTCCTCCGCAATCCGGACCGTGGCAACATACATTTTGCATTGCTGAAGAACCTGGTTCTCCGTGAGATCCGTTTCCTCGTTTGGCCCAAAATTGAATTTCACGCCGTGCGCGAGCAGCCAATCGTACACATGCCGGGCTTCTCCATCCGGTATGGTGAGCATTTTTGCGTACAATGCCGACTGGCTCAGCCGCTCCTTATAAACGCCGGTCGGATTCAATAGCTCGTCCGGGATGATAGCATTGTACATGCCCATACACCCTTCGTCGAACACGCCAAGAATCGCCTTGCCGGAAAGTATACGGCGCGCAATTTTTTCCCCGGTTTTCCGAGAAGGCGCCGGCACCCCCACATCCTTGAATTTTACTACATGCGAACTGTCGTGCTTGACCTTTCCTTCGCTGAGCCAGGTCTGGAGTTTTTTCGTGAAGTATTTGTCGCTGAAATCTTCGCTCCAAAGGGTGCTGTATTTCACGCCGGCCTTGGTCAGTGATCCGTTCAAATTCAGTAACCCGACGAGGCCGGGCCACGTTCCGCTCCAATTCGCGACGGTAAGAATCGGACCGCTGTGTGAAATCAATCCGCCGAGCAAATGCTGACTGTATTGCCATACAGCTTCAGCAACCACAATGGGAGCGTCCTGCGGAATCGAACTAAAAACGCGCAGACCCATTTTTTGGCTATCGATGAATCCGTGTCCCTTGGTTTCATCGAATGGGTGCGCTCTTTTAACATTGAAACATTCGCGTTGAATCGCACTAACAAGGGCCTTTTCCATCGCAGCCTGCGCGGGTTCGCATTTCTGGTTCGCCGATAGCCGGAGGTCGCCGTTTGCGACAAGGTAGACTGTGTTCATAAATCAGTTTCGAAGTGCCCCGCCCGACCTTGGGTGGACGGCAACGGTGATAATCGCCCGATTCACCAGCGAGCGTCCAGTGTAAACGTTTGCAGAACCGTTTCTACCACCAGCGAAACTGGCTGACGGTGACATACACCAGCAGAACGGTCACTGCGACAATCAGAAAAAAAGTCGAGCCAATCAGGATCGATACAAACAACCAATCTCCCTGCGTCACCGCATTTGCGTGACCGGCGTATCGTTCCAGGATTTTATAGTTTCGGATGTTGGGTTTGTACCAGAGGACAAACAGATCGCCAACGACCGGTACCATCCCAATTACAGCATTGATCAAAATATTCAGAGCCATGCGGATCATGGCAATCTTCGGAATCCGGTGAACAACGCTTCGATACAAAAGCGCTGCAGACATCAGCGCGGTCGCCTGGTCACCGAGGATTGGAATCAGCCCGATGATCGGTTCGATCCCAAATCGGATCCGAGTTCCCGGAACACGAAATATCGTGTCGAGCAAACAGCTGACCAGCTTAATGAACGGATCAAGTTCGCCGGTCGTCTCCCTGACTTTGCCTTTTGGTGGCAGGACCTCGACATCGATGTATTCGACGCTCGTTCGGTCCCGGTCCTCGTTTGCTTTACTATCCATCGCGAGAATCTCAACGAGCGAGCCGCTAACCTGCATTGCTTATTCGCCACGGCGGACAAACATCACAGGCTGTGACAGCGAAGCTTCCGGCAAGGCCGGAAATCTTCGCTATCCAGGTATTTCTCGAAGCATCTGGGAATTTGTAGGGAACTTTTTCAGAAAAGACAATAGCCGCTCGATCGCCTCCGGTGGCCGATGCCCGGCCAATCCGCGCCGGATCGTGTTGATCTTTTCGAGATCGTGTACAGGGAGCAGAAGCTCTTCCCGCCGCGTCCCGGATTTAAATATATCGATTGCCGGATAAATTCGTTGATCGCTGATTTGCCGGTCGAGCACCATTTCCATGTTGCCCGTTCCTTTGAACTCCTGGAAAATCAGTTCATCCATCTTGGATCCGGTTTCGATCAGCGCAGTTGCCATGATTGTGAGCGAACCAGCTTCTTCGGTATTACGCGCGGCCGCAAAAAGCTTTCGCGGAATCTCCATCGCGCGGGAATCCATGCCGCCACTCATTGTGCGGCCGCTTCCCGAGATCGCGTTGTTGAACGCGCGTCCGATGCGAGTCAACGAATCCATTAACACGAACACGTCTTTTCCGGCTTCGACCAATCGTTTCGCTCGTTCAATCGCAAGTTGAGCGATTCGCGTATGGCTCTTGATATCGCTGTCGTTTGAGCTCGCCATGATATCGCCTTTCGGAACGGTCCGCCGAATTTCGGTAACCTCTTCCGGCCGCTCATCGACGAGCAGAATAATGAGCTTCACTTCGGGATGATTCCGGACAACCGCATCCGCAATGTGTTGCAGAAGGGTGGTCTTGCCGGTTCGGGGCGGAGCAACGATTAAGCCGCGCTGCCCTTTCCCGATCGGGGTCATCAAATCCATCACGCGAGTCGTGTACCGATCCGGAACGGTCTCGAGCCGAATTCGTTCGATCGGATTGATCGATGTGAGCTCCTCGAAGACCGGGAGGTTCCGATATTTATCGGGATCCTCGCCGTTAATCAGGACGAGCCGGAACAATTGTGGTCCGCGACTGCCTCGACGGACCTCGCCTTTGATCCAGAGCCCATCGCGCAATGCATGCTTTCGAACGACCTCGGGGGTAACGAAAATATCCTGTGGGGATTGAACATAATTTCGTTTTGGATCGCGCAGGAAGCCGAACCCTTTTCCGGAAACTTCGATCAATCCTTCACCGAAGACAGGGTCGTACCTCGGGGCTTCGACGATTTGAGCAGTTTCCCGGGACCGGACGGGAGCCGCTTCGGCGACGACCGGTTCATCAATCGATTCGTTGACATTGGTCCTCGATCGATCGTCTGGCTCCGCGGCGACTTCGACGATTTCGACAGGCTGCCCGGCGTCAATCTCCGGCGCGACCTCGGCACCTTTCACGGGAACGTCCTTCTGGCGCTCCGGAATGGTCACACCATTGTTCGCACCGATGGGATGCACCTCTTCTTCGGCCTTTGTTTGTTTGCCGACCCTTCTCGAACCCGTTTTGCTTGCTGGCGTCCGGCGTGGACGCGCCGAGGATTTCGACCGTCCCGGTTTTTTTACTTCGTCTACGTCTTGATGCAGCAAAGCTGGTTGTTCGTGTGCTTCTGCCATAACTTCCAATTAGAGATAATTACCTGCGGATCCGGACGATTAGCTCGAGAGCTTCGCTAGCAACTCGTCGGAGATATCGAAATTGCTGTACACATTCTGAACATCGTCATTTTCCTCGAGGGCATCGCATAGCCTTAGAACCTGCGAAGCTAACTCCTCGTTCGCGAGCGTCACTGTTGTCGTCGGCAAAAAGGTTAGCTTTTGCGATTCAAAGTGAATCCCGGCGTTTTTCATCGCTTCACCGACCTGATACAAATGGTCGTGAGGCGTTGTAACAATATAAAGGTCCTCGTCCGTTACTAAATCCTCCGCCCCGGCTTCGAGGGCGATCTCCATCAATTTGTCTTCCTCGACTCCCGCCTTTGCGACCGTGATTTGACCCCTTCGCTTGAACAAGTAGGAGACGGCTCCGGACGCAGCCAAGTTACCGTGGTTCTTGGTAAATATACTACGAATATCCGCGGCCGTTCGATTTTTGTTATCGGTTGCAATTTCCAAAATCATTGCGACGCCTCCCGGGGCGTACCCTTCGTACATTAACTCATCGACAATCCCGCCTTCGATCTCGCCGGTCCCCTTCTTAATTGCACGGTCAATCGTGTCATTCGGCATGTTTTGCGCCCGGGCCGCAAGCACCGCAGTCCGCAGCCGAGGATTAAGGTTAAGGTCTCCGCCGCCCATCCGGGCCGCTACCATGATTTCCTTTGAAAACCTGCTAAAAATCTTCCCACGCTTCGCATCCAATGCGCCTTTAAAGCGCTTGACCTTTGACCATTTACTATGCCCCGCCATACTTCGGGTGAAACACAATCAATTCGGAACGGAGTTTAAACATGTACCAGCGACGCACCTGCAAGCGATGAGCGAGACAGAAGAATTCCTAGAGAGAACCGCCGATTAGCGCATCAACAGCCGATACGCCAAGAAAAACGCAGTTAGACCGGTTTGTCAACTGACTTTGGTGAGGGAACGTTTCCGAGCGGTCGACTCCAGGATCTTTTTGCGCAACCGCAACGCCTTCGGAGTTGCCTCCACGTACTCATCCGGTGCGATATATTCGAGGACGCGCTCAAGGCTCATGCGCACTGGCGGCGCCAATTGCACCCCTTTTCCATCCCCCTGGCTTCGCATGTTGGTGAGATGCTTTGTTTTGCAGGGATTGACGTTCAGGTCGTCCGGTCGCGAATTTTCGCCCACAATCATCCCTTCATACACGTCTTCCTGCGGGCCGATGAAAAGTTTACCGCGCTCCTGGACATTGTTCAGGGCGTAAGCGGTTGAAATGCCCCCTTCCATCGCCACCAGGACACCATTGTCACGGCTCGAAATTTCGCCCTTCAGTGCCCCGTATTCCTTGAACAGATGGCTCATCGTCCCAAGCCCTCTGGTCAGGTTCACCAAATCACTCTCAAACCCGATCAATCCTCGGGTCGGAATCACGGCTTCCACCAACACCGTCGCAGTCTGGTGTTCCATGTTGACCACCTCGGCCTTCCGACTGGCGAGACATTGGAGGATATCGCCGAGGTTTTCGTTGGGTACGTCGGCGTACACCGTCTCAAATGGCTCGAGCACATTCCCCATGTTGTCTTTGTGGAAAATGACTTCGGGTCGCGATACGAGCAGTTCGAATCCTTCGCGGCGCATTTGCTCCACGAGGATCGCAATCTGCATCTCTCCTCGCGCGCTAAGCGTAAAAACGCCCGCCGTATCGGTCTCAATAAATTGAAGCGAAACGTTCGTCCTGGTCTCACGCACAAGGCGTTCCTTGATGTGGCGTGCCGTCAGGAGTTTCCCTTCGCGGCCAGCCAGAGGCGAATCGTTGACAAGGAAATTCATCTGGATTGTCGGAGGATCGATGTCGACGAACGACATAGCTACCCTTTCTTCCAGGTCGGTCAACGTTTCGCCAATAGCAATTTCCTCGAAGCCTGCCAGGCCGATGATATCGCCGGCTCCGGCGTTCTTAACCTCTATGCGTTCGAGGCCTTGATGCCCATATAGCGCGGTCACGGTGCTCCGTTCGCGCCGGCCATCTTTGTGGATACAGACGATCGAATCACCGACCTTAACCCGGCCACTCACAATCCGGCCAAACGCAAGACGGCCAAGGTAATCCGAATAATCGAGATTCGAAACCAGCATCTGAAAGTAGGTTTCGGCAGCGACCTTTGGTGGAGGGATATGCTTCACGATCGCTTCAAAAAGCGGATCCATCGACGTATTCGGCTCGTGGATTTCGCGCATTGCGTATCCCTCTTTCGCACTTGCGTAGATGACCGGGAAATCGAGCTGTTGATCGGTTGCATCGAGCTCAACAAAGAGGTCGAACACCATATCCAGCACTTTGTGCGGCCGGGCGTTCTCCCGGTCGATCTTGTTGATCACTACAATTGGCTGCGCTCCATTTTGCAACGCCTTGCGCAAGACAAACTTAGTCTGAGCCTGCGGCCCGTCATGGGAATCGACTACGAGCAGCACCCCATCGACCATCTTCATGATCCGCTCCACTTCGCCTCCGAAATCGGCGTGCCCGGGAGTGTCGATGATGTTAACGTGGTAGTCCTTGTATTTGAACGCGGCATTCTTCGCCTTGATAGTGATCCCCTTCTCTTTTTCGAGATCCATCGAGTCCATCACCCGCTCTTCAACCTTCTGATTCGCCCGGAATGTCCCGGATTGACGCAAGAGCTGGTCTACGAGCGTGGTCTTTCCATGGTCAACATGGGCGATGATTGCAATGTTACGTATCCGATCCATACGAGCCGAAAAAGAATCGGGAAGATGGACGCCTACACCAGGATCGTCAACGAGGTTTACGTTCAATTCACTATAACCAACGAGAGCTCAGTCGGAATCGCAACCGACGTTTTTGCAACATTCGCACACGGCCCATGGAATGCATGGTGATTCGGCGCGATACAAAACCTTGTGACAAGTTCATGTTAATCGGGCAACCGCTCAAACTCCCTAAGGTCGGTCCTGTACAACGCAGCCTTTGGGACGGCGTAATCGGCGCCGATGTTAATCCCGAGCGTCTCCGTGCCGTCCAAGTGCAAAGGGCCTGCTGGACGATGCGTGTGCCCGCAGACGACAGCAACCACCTTGTCGAATGCCGTTCGCAGCAAGTCACCCATCGTTCGGTTGCCGAGGTAAGCGCGAAAAAATGCGCGGAGGTGAGGATTACCATCGTTGAGCGTCTGGGTGCCCGAAGGCACCCCCAGCAATGCTTCAAACGGCGGCGTGTGGAGCGCCACAATCACTTGAGAATTAGAGACTTCCGCAAGTCGCCGGCGAATCCCTGCGACCTGGTCGGCCGCCACTTGGTGCAGATCTCGTCCATTTGGCAGGTACGAAAAGTCGCGCCAGTACAATGCATGTCCCGGAGCCCGTCCGGCTCGCACATAGTCCTCTTCGGTGACAGCGACGCCATCGTACGCGAGATCGGGGACGGCAAATCCGAGATCGTAGTGGCCGTACCCTCCAACGATTGTGATATCCGGAAGCGGCAGGTTCTCATTATCGAGCAAAGTCACATCGAAGGCCTTAGCCGCCGGGAGCCAGAACCGGTCGATGACATCCGGAAGCGAGCCACACTCCCGCCGGATGGCATTCTCCACCCAGAAATCGTGATTCCCCAGGCAAACTGCCATTGGGCCGGTCGGATAACATGCGCGCAAATTTCGCAGAGTAGCCTCGGCGTTCTGAGCAGTCGAGAGGTCACCTGCAACGACGAGCGCATCGGGTCGATACCCAGTCAACCATTCTCTGATTTTCGATAAGGTGTGATCCTGGGTTTCAGGTGAAAGGTGCAGATCTGCCGTAAACAATATTCTCATATCGGCGCTCCAAACCCGCCGCCGCCAGGCGTTTCAACGACAACGACGTCGCCCGGGGTCACTTCCGCCTGGCCGCAACTACCGAGATCTTCGAACCGGCCATTGGAACGCTCGATATACGTTTTCCCGGACTGTCCTGGCAAACCGCCGTCGCACCCGAACGGTGCAACAATCCGGTTGTTTGCCAGAATCGCAATCGTCATCGCCTCGCAAAAACGAATCCGGCGCACGACTCCATCGCCACCCGGCCAGCGGCCGCGACCGCCGGAGCCGCGGCGGACCGAAAAGCCGTCAATCAACACGGGGTACCGTAGTTCCAGCACCTCTGGGTCCGTCAACCGGGAATTAGTCATATGCGTATGAACCGCAGATGCACCAGCAAACCCGGGACCTGCGCCAGCTCCGCCACAGATCGTCTCGTAGTACTGGTGCCGGCTGTTCCCAAATGTCAAATTGTTCATCGTCCCCTGGGAGGCCGCGAGAACACCGAGCGCACCGTACAACGCGTTTGTAACAGTCTGCGAGGTTTCCACATTGCCTGCAACCACCGCCGCCGGCGAGACCGGTGAGAGGAGGGACCGCGGCGGGATGATTATTTTCAACCCTTCCAGGCAACCGTCGTTCAAAGGGATATCATCATTCACCAATGTGCGAAATACGTATAGGACAGCTGCCTGCACAATGGACGACGGGGCGTTGAAATTTCCCGGGCTCTGAGCGGATGTTCCGGTGAAATCAATTGTTGCGGTTCGCGTCACTGCATCGACCTGAATTCTGACATGGATCTCACCACCAAAATCCATTTTCTGAATGAACCGTCCTGGTTTAAGGCGATCGATGACACGGCGCACCTGCTCTGCCGCATTCGCCCGAACGTGCCCCATATAAGCCTGAACTACTTCAAGACCGAACTGGTCGATCACCGACCGCAATTCCCTGACTCCTCGCTCATTGGCCGCGACCTGAGCGCGAATATCGCCCAGGTTCTGGACCGGATTTCGAACCGGATATGGTCCGCTTTCAATCAGCGAAACAAACTCCGATTCGCGGAAAACGCCGCGATCGACGAGGAGAAAATCGGTGATAAGAACGCCTTCTTCTTCAATGGTGCGACTGCCGGGCGGCATCGATCCAGGAGTCAAACCGCCGATATCCGCGTGGTGGCCACGACTGGCGACCCAGAACAACGGCCCTGGACCCTGGCCGAACACCGGCGTTACGACAGTCACATCCGGCAGGTGCGTTCCCCCTGCAAATGGGTCGTTGAGAGCGTAAACTGCGCCCGGATGGGCGTCGGATCCACGGCGTCGGATAATCGCGCGCACGGCGTCGCTCATGGAACCGAGGTGAACAGGTACGTGGGGTGCGTTCGCGACCAGCCTTCCTTCGACATCAAAAATCGCACAGGAAAAGTCGAGTCGTTCCTTGATGTTGACAGAGTACGCAGCGTTCTGCAGGACCGCGCCCATCTGCTCGGCAACAGACATGAACAGGTTATTGAAAAGTTCCAGCATGACCGGATCGACCGATGTGCCGATCGCAACTCTTACCTGACGCGGTTTTACCCGTTTCAAAAGCAAATCAAGACTTCGTGTGATTTCGGCCTGCCACCCGCACTCAACCACGGTTGTCGTATTGGCATCGACAATAATCGCAGGCCCGTCAACGCCAGCGCCGGGAACGAGCGCAACCCGGTCGAACACGGGCGTCGCATGCCACTCTGCATCGAACATCGCCTTCACGAAAGCGATGGGCTCCGGTCGTCCCGGATTGATCTGTTCGCCAAAACTTTCTCTTACGACCGCGCTCCGGCCAAGCACCTCGAGCGAGACAGAGTCGATCACCAGGCGCGGTTCAGCGCGCATATCCATCACGAATCCGAATCGCGTCCGGTGCGCATCCAGAAATGCCTGTTTCATCACTTCGATCGACGAGGCCTCCACCGGCAACGGCGTATTTGTTCCATCGTAACGAATATTGAATTTCCGAAAGATCGTCTCCACTGCTCCCCCCTGAGCCACCAGGTCTGCTCGCGCCTCCCTCTCCAAAGCACCCAGGAGACGTTCCGCTTCTTCAATCCCGCTGGGTGCCAGGATTTTCTCGACGGAGCTCTCCTTCAGAACCCTGAGTTCGGCCAATCCCATTCCGTAAGCGGAAAGCACACCCGCAAGCCGATGGATAAACACTCGCTCCATCCCGAGAGAATCGGCAACGGCGCACGCGTGCTGTCCGCCCGCCCCACCAAATGTGACCAGGACATACCTGCCCACATCGTACCCTCGCGCCACAGAAATTTTTTTGATCGCATTTGCAATGTTCTCGACTGCGATTTTCAAGAACCCATTTGCAACATGTTCCGAAGAAACCTCCCCAATTTCTGTTGCGACCTGCTCGAAACGCCGGCGAACTTGCTCCACGTCGATCGGTTGATCACCGTTCGCTCCAAATATCTTCGGGAAGAAATCGGGTGGCAGCCTGCCAAGCATGACATTGCAGTCGGTAACGGTAAGCGGCCCGTTTTTACGGTAACAAACCGGCCCAGGATCGGCTCCGGCACTTTCCGGCCCGACACGGAACCGAGACCCGTCAAATCGGCAGATCGATCCTCCTCCGGCCGCAACCGTGTGGATATGCATCATCGGCGCGCAGATCCGGACTCCGGCAATCTCGGTCTCTAACCGCCGCTCAAACTCACCAGCAAAATGCGTGACATCGGTGGACGTGCCGCCCATGTCGAATGCGATGAGTCGATCGAAACCAGCCTGAATACCAACTCGGGCCGCGCCAACGATCCCTCCGGCCGGCCCTGATAAGATGGCATCCTTCCCTCTGAATCGAGTCGCTTCAACCAGTCCACCGTTCGACTGCATGAACTGCAGCTTCAGACCAGGGAGAGCATTTCGGACGCCCTCAACATATTTTCGAAGGACCGGCGAGAGATACGCGTCGACGACTGTCGTGTCTCCGCGGTTTGTCAGCTTGATGAGCCGGCTCGTTTCGTGACTGGTCGAAACCTGATCGAACCCCACTTCGTCCGCAACCATGGCGAGAGCCTTTTCATGGCGCGGGTAGCGGTAACCGTGTATTGAGACAATCGCAACCGAACGAAAACCGTTCGCGAATAAATTCGCAAGATCGGCCCGTGCCCGGTCCAGATTCAACGGCTGGATCTCTTCCCCGTCCACTGAGAAGCGGCCCTCGAACTCAATCACTTTTTCGTAAACCTGCTCCGGAAGCAGAATCTGCAGATCAAAAAGGCGGGGCCGTTGTTGGGTGCCGATTCGAAGCACGTCCCCCAATCCGCGATTAATCATGAGCGCCGTTCGGACCCCTTTTCGCTCGAGGAGCGCGTTCGTCGCAACGGTTGTACCCATTTTGACACTCTCGATCCGATCCAAAGGTATCGGTTCGCCCGGCGCCAAATCAAGCAAGCGCCGGATGCCTTCGACCGCCGCGTCCGGGTACTGCGCAGGATTTTCAGACAACAATTTGACAGTATGCAGCGCACCTTCCGGGGCGCGACCGACGACGTCTGTGAATGTGCCGCCTCGGTCAATCCAGAACTGCCACCTGTTCGCAGATTGCCCCATCACTTGCTATTCGTTTACGAAGGACTCAAAATTTGCAGCGCTGTTTTTTCCAAAGCAGAGAGTACAGAAGATGCCGGACACGCCAAATATATTCACCGTTCTGGACCGCCACATTGACGACAACCCGAATTCTCTTGAGTTCTTCCATATATGGAAGTAGCTTTCTATGTATAGAAAAGGCCAAACATCGCCAAGGCGATCCTTGGGATTCGTCTACCGATCGCCGGAATCCCGTAGTCCGCAAAAAACTCTCGGCACCAGCGATCCGCACCTTTTTCGAAATTGCCAAAGCCTGGAAACTGACAGTGGAAGAGGAAAAAGCCCTTCTAGGTTGGCCCGCGACCTCTACGCTGTACAAGTACAAGGCGGATGACGTTGGCACGCTCACCTACGACACACTGATCCGGATTTCGCTGGTGATAGGCATTTACAAAGCGCTGCATATCCTTTACCCGGACAATGAGCTCGCTGACCGGTGGCTTAAACTACCGAATTCAAACATTCTTTTTGGCGGTCGGCCAGCGGTTGAGTTCCTTGCCAAAGCAGGAATAGACGGGCTTTACCAAGTACGACGGCTTCTAGATAGCCGCAGAGGAGGCTGGAATTAATCACCTCGACTGGTGCAATCTGCGCCGTAGAAACGCTCGCGCCCCTAACGAACGTTATGCCTCCTTCGCTCAATCGAATCCAGCTCCGCGATACCCATCGCCTCGTTCCAGGACGGTTCCCACCCGTCAGTGTTTTGGATGTCGTGGCATCGCCTGAGGACCTTGATGCGATTTTCGAGCTGGAGGGTTGGACCAACGACCGGAGCTCAGCAGAGCTGGGGATCCTTCAAAGAATACCCAAAGAAGAATGGATCCTCGGTGTGCCGCAAGCCACGGTAATCATGTCGTCGTTCTGCCATCCAAGACCGTCCGGCGGACGATTCAATTCAGGCCAACGGGGCGCTTGGTATGCAGGATTCGAACTCGAGACAGCGCACGCCGAGGTTGTTTACCATCGGACAAAAGAACTTGCTGAAGTCGGCGTTTACGAAACATGGGTTGAGATGCGGCTATACTTGGCCGACTTCAGCGACGAATTCCACGATATCAGAGCGGTTGATCCTGAATATACGAAGTACCACGACCCGGAGAGTTACGTGGATTCCCAAAAGCTGGCGGAGTCGCTTTTTGCCGCACGATCCAATGGAATTCTCTACCGAAGTGTTCGGCAAACAGGAGGAAACTGCATTTCCTGTTTCCGGCCGCGCCTGGTGGCGAACGTGCGGCCTTCGGCGCATTTCGAGTATCGCTGGGAAGGCGCGGCCACCCCAAAAATTCTGCGCCTGAGAGCTTGAGCCCAATGCGGCGGATGAATATTGACTGCCCCGTCTGCGGCGGAACCAACTCGAACAATCAGGAGGCTAACTCCGGAGAAATTCGAGCAGCTTCGCGAGCGCGCGACCGCGATGGCTGAGACTGTTCTTTATCTCGGCCTGAAGCTCGGCAAACGTCTCCGTGTAACCCTGCGGAATAAAAAGCGAGTCGTACCCGAACCCGCCGGAACCGCGTTCTTCGAGAATCACGTTCCCATTTACGACACCGCTGAACGAACCGAGCATTTCCCCTTGGCCGGCCAGCACCATCACACATCGAAACCGTGCTCGAAACCGCTCCCCGCCAAGGCGTCGCAGTTTCTGAATAAGCAGAAACCTGTTGTCTGCATCGGTTGCGTCGGGTCCGGCAAACCGGGCGGATCGTACCCCGGGAGCGCCTTCCAACGCATCAACTTCGAGACCGGAATCGTCGGCGACAACAAGCCCGGTAATGACCCGCGAGATCGCCAACGCTTTAAGTGCCGCGTTCTCTTCGAAGTTGGCTCCGGTTTCCTGCACTTCCGGTGCATGCGGAAGCGAAGACAGATCGCGAACCTCCCATCCTGGACCAAGCATCTGGCCGATTTCCCTGGTCTTATGCCTGTTCCTCGTAGCAATTAAAAGTGTTTGCATCGTTGGGTGACCGCCTCAAAGTTGCCTCCTCCGCGGAGGTTGTTCGTCCCGACGCGCACCCTAAAAGGCCGGAGCGAGCAACCAGTTCACGGATCCTCACTACTTACTACGAATGTACCAATGAGCGAGCGACGAAAACAGTTTCCCTTTCCGGAATTCGAGCCGAAATGGCAAAGGATCTGGCTGGAAAGGCGGACATTTGCGGCGGCGGACCCGCATGACGCCGGGTTCAATCCGGCAAAGCCGAAGTTTTATGTCCTCGACATGTTTCCGTACCCGAGCGGCGCCGGTCTGCATGTCGGGCATCTCGAAGGGTACACAGCGACCGACATCATAGCGCGCTACAAAAGGATGAAAGGTTTCAACGTGCTGCACCCGATGGGTTGGGACGCGTTTGGGTTGCCCGCAGAACAGTTCGCGATCAGAACCGGGAACCATCCATCGACTGCGACAGCAGCGAACATTCTACGGTTCAAAGATCAGCTCAATCAGATCGGGCTTAGCTATGATTGGTCGCGCGAGATTAACACCACCGACCCGAATTACTTCCGGTGGACCCAATGGATTTTTCTGAAGTTGTACAATTCCTGGTTCGATCGCGATAAGAACGCAGCCAGACCGATCGAAGAACTCGCAGCGGCACGCAGCCTTGAATTTCCCGGCGAATCTGAAGAAAGCCGGCGCGAGTTCATTAACGGACACCGTTTGGCATACGTTTCCGAAGCTCCGGTGAACTGGTGTCCAGAACTCGGCACCGTGCTTGCCAACGAAGAAGTCGTCGACGGGAAAAGCGAGGTCGGCGGATTCCCGGTCGTGCGCCGGCCGATGCGGCAATGGATGCTCCGGATCACCGCTTATGCCGACCGCTTGTTGGAGGAACTGGACTTCGTGAATTGGCCGGAGTCGATCAAGCTTCTGCAGCGGAACTGGATCGGGCGAAGCGAAGGGGCCCATGTCGCATTCCATTTGGACAGTTCAGAAGAGGCGATCACCGTTTTTACGACGCGACCCGACACACTATTCGGGGCGACCTACGTCGTGCTCGCCCCGGAACATCCGCTGGTCGATCAGGTGACGACGCCGGCCCGGCTCTCCGCCGTGACCGAGTACAGAGCGACGGTAGAGAGGAAGTCTGATCTTGAACGCACCGATCTCGCAAAAGAGAAGACCGGAGTGTTTACGGGTGGCTTCGCCATCAATCCTGTGAATAACGAGAGGGTCCCGATCTGGATTGCCGATTACGTCCTCATCAGCTACGGCACCGGCGCAATCATGGCGGTCCCGGGCCATGATGAGAGGGACTTCGAGTTCGCCCAGAAGTTCGGGCTGGAGATCCGGTATGTCGTCGAGCCTCCGACGCCCGGAGAAGCTTGCTTTACCGGTGACGGCACCGCCAAAAACTCCGGTCTGTTGGACGGCCTGAAAACTTCGGAAGCAAAACGAAAGATCATCGATTGGCTGGAAGCGCACGGAACTGGAAAAGCCGCGATCACCTACAAATTACGGGACTGGTTATTCTCGCGCCAGCGGTACTGGGGCGAACCGTTCCCGATTATCTGGCGGGACGGAAAACATGAAGCACTGCCGGAGTCTCAACTTCCGGTCGTTCCTCCGCCCCTGGAAGACTATCGCCCGACTGGAACGATCGAGCCGCCGCTGGCGAAGGCCAGGGAGTGGATCAAGCTTTCAGACGGCGCCACGCGGGAACTGAATACGATGCCGCAGTGGGCGGGTTCCTGCTGGTACTACCTGCGTTTCGTGTCACCAGATTCCGAGTCCCGGTTCGTCGACGAATCGGCTGAACGCTACTGGATGACCGGGAACGACACCAAAAATTCGCAGCGCGGCGGAGTCGATCTTTATGTTGGTGGGACTGAGCACGCCGTTCTCCACCTGTTATACGCCCGGTTCTGGCACAAGGTGCTATACGATCTCGGTTACGTCTCGACGGTTGAGCCATTTCACCGCCTCGTGAACCAGGGAATGATTCTCGGGCCGGACAATCAGCGGATGTCGAAGAGCCGGGGCAACGTCGTCAATCAGGAAGACATCGTCGGTGAGTATGGCGCGGACGCGCTGCGACTCTACGAGATGTTTCTCGGCCCGCTCGAAGCAACCAAGCCTTGGAAAATCAGCGGGGTCGAAGGGGTTTATCGCTTTCTGGCCCGAGTCTGGCGCCTTGCGATGGACGAAGACCAGGAAGGCCAGTGGCAGCTTTCATCCGGGCTGCAGGATATTGAACTCACCACGAGGCAATTGAAAGTCGCTCATGCGACCATCAAAAAAGTTTCCGAGGATATTGAGACCCTTTCGTTCAATACCGCGATTGCGCAGATGATGATTTTCGTGAACGAACTCACAAGCGCCGAACCGCGGCCGGTCGCAGCCGTGCGGACGCTGCTGGTTCTTTTGTGCCCGTTTGCACCCCATTTGGCCGAAGAGCTCTGGAACCGCTTAGACAGCCGGTTCCCCGGACTCAACGGGCTGGCCTGCGAACAGCAGTGGCCGGAGTGGAATGACGCCTATCTTGTTGAGGATGAGGTGGAAATCATTATCCAGATAAACGGGAAGCTGCGCGACAAAATCATCGTTAGGAAAGATTCCGAGAAAGCTGAGCTTGAGCGCATCGCGCTCGCTTCTCCGAAGGTCAAGGAAGCAACACGAGAAAAACCTGTTAGCAAGTTAATTGTCGTGCCGAACAAACTGGTCAACATCGTAGTCGGGTAGCAAGTCCCTGTTGTTAGAGTCACGGCATCTTTGAATGAACCTCGGAAAGACCGACTACCACATTCACACGCCGCTCTGTCACCATGCAGTCGGCGACCCGATTGAGTACGTCCGAGCAGCGCGAAATGCCGGCCTGACGGAAATCGGCTTCGCGGATCATAACCCGATGCCGGAAATATTCGACGACTGGCGGATGTCTACCGACGACTTGCCGCGCTACATTGAGATGGTCACGGCCGTTGGTTCGCCGGACTTCCCTGTGCGGCTCGGTCTCGAATGTGACTTTATCGAAGGATACGAGTCCTGGATCGAACGGCTATCCGAAAAAGCTTCCTGGGATTATCTGATTGGCAGCGTTCACTACATCGCGCCTGGATGGGATGTCGATAATCCGAAGTACCTGTCTCGGTTCAAGCAATATCCTGTCGATGAAATCTGGGATCTGTATTGGAATCACTACGTTCGTTGTATTGAAAGCGGCCTGTTCGATTTTGTTGCGCATCCGGATCTTCCAAAAAAATTCGGGCACCGTCCATCGGGCGATCTGCGGCGTTACTACGAACCGGTCATCGACGCATTGGCTAAAGCAAAACTTGCATTCGAAATCAACACGGCCGGCTTACGCAAGGAGGTCAAGGAAGCTTATCCCGCGTTGGAGTTCCTTCAGTTGGCACACGAAGCTGGAGTGGCAGTGGTTATCAACTCGGATGCGCACGCGCCGGAGGAGGTCGGATACCGATTTGATCTCGCACGAGATCTGGCCCGGCAGGCCGGGTACACAAAAGTCTGTCGTTTCGAAAAGCGCCGTCGAACCGAAGTTGATCTATGATACTGAAGATGCGCAGTCGCACGGTCGCGTTCCCTCGCCGCCCGCTGGTCATGGGCATTATCAATATTAACGACGATTCGTTTTGCGGAGATGGTTCACTAGAGATTGAGAAGGTCATCGAAACGGCGCGGCGTCAGATTGCCGCCGGCGCGGACATTATCGACGTCGGCGGCGAAAGCGCCCGTACCAATCGCCCGGAAATAACCGAGGAAAAAGAGTCAGAGCGAATCCTTCCATTTCTCGACCGGTTTCAGGAGTGCTGCGAGAGAGCCGGTCCTGTCGACGAGGTGCAACTCTTCCCGCCGTTGTTATCGATCAACACCTGGCGTGCGGGCGTTGCGGGGCGTGCGCTTCAAGTCGGCGGAGATCTTTTGAATGATATGAGCGCCTTGCCTACCGATGAGAATGCGCGGATCGCGGCGCGCTACGGGGCAGGGCTCCTGATCATGCACTCCGCCGGTCTGCCCAAGCAACGCCACACGGATATTCGGTACGCGGACGTCATGCGTACACTCGATGAGTTTTTTGAAGAGAAACTGCACCTGGCAAATCGTGCAGGCGTCCCTTGCGAATCGACCATCCTCGATCCAGGGATCGATTTCGCCAAACAACGAACCGACAATCTGCGGATTTATCGTGAATTGGATAAACTCCGCAGGTTCGAACGCCCGATGCTGCTTCCGGTCTCGAGAAAGACCGTGATAGGCGAGGTGCTGGGAATTACCGAGCCGACAGCGCGTGATGCGGGCACGATTGCCTGCATGGTCGCCGGTGCACTGAGAGGTGCGTCAATATTCCGGGTGCATAATGTCCGCGCCATTGTGCAGGCATTGCGAGTTATATACCCGATGGTCGGGGGGTAAAGGCCAGAGTTCAAGGTTCCGGGTTCGAAGTTCCAAGTTCGAAGTTCGATGCAAGTATGAACTTGGAACTTCGAACCCGGAACCTTGAACTCTCACGAACCCGCCAACAGCGGCCCTCGCCGTTTATAAAAGTCGTACCGGCCAAGAATCGCTTTCACATAGCGCGCTGTCGAAGGAAAATCGATGCTGTCCTGGAATGTCTCGGCGGTTACCGGCTGACCGTTTTTCTTGCGGAGCGCGGTGCGAATCCAGCGGTCCACGCGGCTTTTGCCGGCGTTGTACTCTGCAAGCGCAAATGGAACGGCGTCATCCTGGTAGTTCCATCGCTCGACTGCCTTCTTGAGATACCAGGTCCCAATCTCCAGGTTCATTTCAGGAATCAGGATCTGGTCCGGACGCAGATCCTTTACACCTTTGGCAGCTGCCCAGTCGCGCGCCGCGATTTCGGAAACTTGCATAAGACCGCGTTCGCCATTCCGGCCAATCATATCCGCTTGAAACCGGCTTTCGCGCCAAACCAGCGCTTTGACGAGACGCGGGTCGAGATCAAATTCGCCGGCCACCTTAATGATGAGCGTGTCGTAGCGCCGGTAATCGGTCCAGTCCTTGAGTTCGCGGAGGACATAGACCGGGTCATGCGAACGGATCACGAGCAACGAAACCGCGGTAATACATGAGAGTAAGAGAAGAAGCGCGACCTTGAGCAAAAATTGACCCACACTTCTAATCCGACCGTTCAGGTTTTGACTTTGATATAAAGCCATTACACTACGACAAACAGCATGCAACAATACGCGCGAGTCATCACCGATGACCCCACGGACAAAGAGCTAGATTACTCCATTCCACCAGCGTGGGCTGGCAAAGTTCAAATCGGTTCTCGGGTGAAGGTTCCGCTACGTTCACGTGAAATATTAGCAACGGTTGTCGCACTCGTCGACACGCCGTCCGTGCCCAACGCAAAAAATATATCAGCGTTAATTTCAGAGAGTCCAGTCCTGAACAATTCGCTCTTAACATTGGCGCGCTGGATGGCCAATTATTATTGCTGCCCGGTCGAATCCGCCGTTCGATCGCTCCTGCCCGAAGTGATTCGCACCGCCAAGCTCGGATTTAAACAGGAACGCGTTGTTTCGGCGACCCGAGAAATCTCTGAGACTGAACTCGGCGATTTCCAGAAAAAAGCACCACGCCAGGCGCACGTGCTGCGCGCGGCAATTGAAGTCGGCATCCCAATTCGCTGGAGAGAACTCCAGCAAAATGCCAGAACCACCG
This sequence comes from uncultured Verrucomicrobiae bacterium, assembly GCA_963750185.1. Lineage (GTDB taxonomy): Bacteria > Verrucomicrobiota > Verrucomicrobiia > Chthoniobacterales > JAFAMB01 > JAFAMB01. The sequence goes on along the minus strand of CAVVPV010000014.1, from coordinate 216,073 downwards.
ACCGGACCATCCAGCAGCTGGTCGATCGCGGGCTTCTTCGAGTCGATTTGGAAAAATCAGAACGCGACCCGTACGCAAATGAATCGTTCATCCCGAGCACTCCGATGGCGCTTAATTCGGATCAGAAACGGGCACTCGATCTCGTCGTTCAATCCGCCGACGCGAGGGATTACCGCCCGATACTTCTCCATGGAATCACCGGGAGCGGTAAAACGGAGATCTATTTGCAGGCCATCGATCATTGCCTGAAACAAGGATTTGGCGCGCTGGTGCTTGTTCCGGAGATTTCGCTAACGCCGCAGACGGTTGAGCGATTCAAAATGCGATTCCAGGTCGATCTCATTGCGGTGCTCCACAGTCATCTCTCGGCCGGCGAACGTCACGACGAATGGCACAAATTAAATACTGGGAAAGCGCGTGTTGCGATTGGCGCTCGAAGCGCGGTGTTCGCTCCAGTGCAGCGGCTGGGCCTTATCGTCATCGATGAGGAACATGAGAACTCATACAAGCAGGAAGAGATGCCCCGCTACCACGCTCGCGATCTCGCCGTGGTACGCGCGCAAATCGATCGGTGCGCAATCCTGCTTGGAAGCGCGACACCTTCTCTGGAGAGTTATCAAAATGCCAGGACCGGGAAATATCGGCTCGCCCTGCTCACATCGCGCGTGGACGACCGGCAACTTCCGTTGATCCGCGTGATCGACATGCGGAAGGAGTACCTGAAGCAGAAGCATATTCCGCTGATCTCGGGCAACCTTGCCAAGGCGATTGAGGCACGGCTCGCCGCGAAGGAGCAGACGATCTTGTTTCTGAACCGTCGCGGATTCGCTACGTCGCTCATCTGCAGCCAGTGCGGGTTTGTTTGCGATTGTCCAAATTGCAGTGTCGCTCTCACGTTTCATCAGGGCGAGAATCGGCTGAAATGCCATCTCTGCGGGCATACCGCCGTGGCACCTCGAAAATGTCCTAAGTGCGCCGATCCATCGATTCGATACTCCGGATACGGGACGGAGAAAATCGAAGGGACTGTCCGGAAACTATTTCCGTCAGCAACCGTCGCTCGCATGGATGCAGATTCAATGACACGGAAGGACGCGTATCGTCAGACGTTACGAGAGTTTCGCACCGGCAAAATCGATATTCTGGTCGGAACACAAATGATCGCCAAAGGGCTCGATTTTCCAAATGTTACCCTCGTCGGAATCATTAACGCCGATGTCGGTTTGTACATGCCGGATTTCCGCGCGGGAGAGCGCACGTTTCAACTATTGACGCAGGTTGCAGGCCGAGCTGGTCGAGGCGACATGGCGGGAGAAGTTTTTGTCCAGAGTTCAACCCCGTTCAGTCCATCCATCCAATTCGCACGTCACCACAACTTCGAAGGATTCTTCGAACAGGAGATCGAGGTGCGCGAACGGTGCGATTATCCGCCATTCATCCACCTCCTGATGATTCACGTACGGTCCGAACATCAGCGCCTCGCCGAATTCACTGCTGAAACACTTCATCGCCGCATTAGCGAACAAATCGATGCGGGTGTAACGCTGCACGCTGTCGTCCCCGCCCCGATCGAACGGTCAAAAGGGTTTTACCGGTATCAGATCCTTCTCCGGACAAACGCGATTCGCCGGCTGAGCAACACCATCCGCGCCATCATCGACAAACTCACGTTCCCCGAGGAAGTCCGTGTGGCGGTCGACGTGGATCCGTACCAGCTTCTGTGAAAAGCGCGAAATCCTTGTCAAGTATTTCGGCGTTTCCCGTACTTGATGTGATAGTAACGCATCCCGCGTGTATTCTATCTTTCGCGGGCGGCAGCGATGTTCGAAACACAGAATACACGCAGGATGTGTATGCTACTGTGCCCTCCCTCTCTGCTCGTGCACGATGGCAACGATCGACGTGGTCCGGAATCGTACTCGCCTGTCGTCCCGCATGAATGTGAACTCCATCCGCCCCCCACAGAAAAGGTGGCCCGGCTTGAACGCGTGGGAATAGCCGAATCCGCAGCCAGCTATCCGAACGCTGCCGGACGGCCTGTCGGACCTCGAACTTTGGAGGCAGGCTTCATTCTCATTGATCACCGTGAACAGGTAATTTGTGTGCTCTGTGACAACTCGCAGGAGGTCGCCGGAACTGAGGTGATTCAGAGAGAATTCCTCCGTGTCAAACGCCCCGTAGCGATGAGCGAATTCTTCCCAGTCTGATATCGCCGCTCTCATTGGTCTACCCCGCGGTAACTCGTACAATATCCGACGGCTAGATGAAGAAAGAATCGGCCCAAAGTCAAGCCGCGACGAACGCCGTTGCGAGTCTTTCATGGTTTCGGACTATTCGAATCTCAACGCCTTGACCGGATCCATCCGAGCCGCAAAATAGGCCGGGATGATCGCTGCAATGGAACAGATAAGAAACCCGCTGACACAAATCACGAACACATCATGCGGCACAATCTCGGCTGGTATTTGGGAGAACTGATAAACTGCAGCCGGAAACAATTCCACATGGAGCGTCGCGGCTAGAAAATCGCGAACCTCGTTCCGGTACTGGACCAGGGTAATCCCGCTGGTAAGCCCGATCAATGTCCCGAAAAATCCGACGATCATTCCCTGCGCAACAAAGACCCACATGATTTGCGACATTCGCGCCCCGAGCGCTTTCAACAGACCGATCTCGCGCGTCTTTTGCACCGTCGACGTGATCAGCGTGCTCATAATCCCAAAGGCGGCAACAATAACTACGAAGATCAAAACAAAAAACATGGTCGTACGCTCCGTCCGAATTGCGTCGAACAACTCCCGGTTCTGGTCGATCCAGGTGGCAGCTTGAAACGACTGTTCCAGAAAACCGTTCAGCCGATCGCGCACTTTATCCGCCGTAAATGGGTCCTTCGTTCGGACTGTGATTCCGTGCACCCCGCCGCCGAGGCTGTAGGCCTCCTGCATGATATGCAACGGTACGAGAATGTAATCGGAATCGTAGGCGTACCGGCCCGAGTTGAATACGCCTGTGATCGTGATTTCGATCGGCAGAATGAGTTCACGCACGCGTTTGAGGTCTTCATGGTTGTCCGCCTTTCCTTCAGCGGCATCCAGCGCTTTTTGAAGCTCGCCGATGTCATGGGGGGAATAGACCTCAATTGTGTCGCCAACGTTCACACCAAGCGTTGTCGCAAGTTCCGACCCAATGATCCCGTTATCTCCGCTCAGGTCGAATTCTCCGGCGACAAGAAACTGCTTCAAATTCGTTACCGACTGTTCCTGGTCGGGATCGATTCCGAGAAGCCAGGGAACCGCCCGATGATTCTGAAACTGCACAACGACTCGCCCCTGGGCAAAAGGCGCCGCTGCAACGACCCCTTCCGTTTTCTTCGTCCGATCCAGGATTGGCCGCCAGTCGGTCATCACCTCGTTTCCGGCGATTGTGATATCGGCAGCGAAGCCGATGATCTTCCGTTGGAGCTCCCGTTCGAAACCGGTCATGACCGAGATGACGATGATTAGAACGCTGATCCCGAGCACAACACCGAGGATCGAAATTAACGTGATCAGCGAGAGGAAGGTCCGCTTCGGTCTCAGATAGCGGAGCGCAAGAAAACAGGTAAACGGTAGCCGGATTTTCTTCGGCATCGCAAAGGCCGGCGGGACCGCGGTGGGCTTATCGGTTAAAGAATCGACCATAAAGCTTCAACCGCGCCATGATTACAACGTCGCGAATCGCCGTTTCGAAAGGCTTACCCTTCTTCTCGACCAACGGCCTGGTGAGGAAAAGCGTCACTATCCCTAACAACGCGATAAGAATAAAATAGGAGCTGAACCGGTTCACATGAAAGATGCCGAGCCCAAATTCGTGCTTCGCCAATCCGTCCAGAAAAACACCCCAAAAGATCGGTGCGAGCCCGAGACTGAGCGAAGTGAAGACGGTGAAAAGGGAGAAAAAGTGGTTCCGCCCCAGTTCCGGCATCGTGTCCATCGCGATTCGCACGTTTGCAATCGAGAACAAGCCGCCCGCGATTCCAAGCAACAGATAGTCGATTCCAACAAGGAGATAATGGGCAGGCACAAGTTGGCCAGTGACAAATACCCAGAACAGGATCCCGATCAGATAAAGCGCCAGCGAAAATCTCAAGACCGGTTTGCTGCCGGTCCGCTCCAGAACCGGTCCGATGAGCGGGACACTCGCAAAGGCCCCGAATGCGCCGGCCAGACTGGCAGCCAGGACTTGCCCAGCCGTATAGCCGGCTTTCCCTTCCAGGAAAGCAATCACGAACGCGGCCAGACCGCCTACAACCCAGTTGTAGACGACATTGAAAGCCAACAGTTTGGTGAAAGGTGGATATTTCAAGATCTCAAGCCACGGCACCGGCTGACCAGAAGACTTGATCTGGTCTCCGACTTCGATGTCCGGAATCTTTCCGACAAAATGAAGGCTCAACATCCCGGAAAACATACTGATAGCAAACAGCAGTGCGAACTGCCAGGGTCTGCCCCCCGACCAGAGGACAATCGTTGAAATAGCGATTGCCAGCATGCCGCCACATTGCATATGGAGTTGGTCCGAGCGCAGAAAGCTCGTGCGCGCGCCGGGCGGGATGAGCGCGGTCAGCCATGGGAGCCACGCCCCAGTCGAAATTCCGCGAACAACGTTGAACAGGAACAGGCAGATCAGCATCAGCTCCACCTGAGTCACGGGCCGCAAAAAATGGAGCAATGGCAGGACTGCTAAAACGAACAACAGCACCGCGCGCGCCGACATCCCAGACAAAACGAATCCTTTGTAGCCCACTCTCGGGATAAAGTAGGCCGTCGGCAGCTGAAGCACCGTCATCAGCGGTGCAAGCGATGCCACAATCCCAATTGTCGTGGCGCTTCCTCCCAAGGCTTTCGTGTAGAGGATCATCGGCGCCCCAAGCGTAATCTGAAAATTCAGCGCGTTAAACAGACTGAACCGAAATGAATTTTTCGCATCCGGTGGAAACTTCGTGGTCGTTGACTCAGCGGAACCGGTCGTCATTCCTGGGTCTTCGGCTTGAGATGAGGAAACAGGATGACCTCGCGGATAGACTCGGCGCCGGTGAGTATCATCACGAGTCGATCAACGCCGATCCCAACTCCGCCCGCAGGCGGCATCCCATACTCGAGCGCCAAAAGAAAATCTTCGTCCAGGTTTTGTGTTTCTTCGCCTACCTGCTCGAGCAGCCTGCGTCGTTGCACAACCGGATCGTTCAATTCGGAATATCCCGGCGAGACTTCCTGGCCATTGATCACAAGCTCATAAACGTCCACGAGCGCCTTGTCCTCCGAATTCTGTTTCGCTAACGGAACCAGTTCGACCGGTAGATGCGTCACAAAAAGAGGGTCGATCGTGCGTTCTTCCACAAGCTTTTCGAAGACCTGCTGTGTCACCTCGTAGTCCTGCATTTCCGAATGCACTTCGACTCCGAGTTCCTTGCATCGCTGCAGTTTCTGTTCATGGCTAAGTTCGTACCAGCCGGCGTCCACCGCGCGGATCAGGTCTGTGTACCGGGCCCGTTTCCAGGGCCGTGACAGGTTGATGGTTCGCCGGACATTTCCTTCGCCATCTTTGTGCTCAATCTGCAGGGTGCCGGCGACATGTTCAGCTAACCCGCAAATCATTTCTTCGACCAGATTGGCCATCACCTCGAAGTCGGCGTACGCCCAGTAAACCTCGAGCATCGTAAACTCCGGGTTATGGCGCCTGGAAATTCCTTCGTTCCGGAAGTTCCGATTCAATTCAAAGATCTTCGTGAATCCGCCGACCAGGAGCCGCTTCAGGTAAAGTTCCGGTGCGATCCGCAAGTAAAGATCGATGTCCAGCACGTTGTGATGGGTCTTGAACGGCTGCGCCGCCGCCCCGCCCGCTATCGGTTGCATCATCGGCGTCTCAACTTCTATAAACCCGCGGGCCTGCAAGTATTCGCGAATCTCGCGGACGATGCGGCTCCGGACCAGAAAAACGTCGCGCGCCGCCGGATTGGCAATCAGGTCGAGGTACCGTTGCCGGTTTCGGATTTCAATGTCACTTACGCCGTGCCATTTGTCGGGCAGCGGTCGTAATGCCTTCGACAGAATCTGGAATCTCTCCACGCGGACCGTCGGTTCGCCACTCTTAGTGATAAAGCATTCCCCTTCGATCCCAAGAAAATCACCGATATCCAGGAGCTGAAACGCAGCGGCGTCTTCGGGCGGCAGCTCTTTCAAATTGACGTAAATCTGAAAACGCCCGGTGATATCGCTCAAGTCTAAAAACTGGCTCTTGCCCATGTTGCGATGCGCAGTGATTCGTCCCGCAACGCGGACACGTTTACCCGCCGCGAAATTTTTTCGGACTTCGCCTACATCGCCGGAGACATCAAACCGGCCTCCGAAAGGATCCACCTTCCGCTCAAGCAGTTGCTCGAGCTTCTGGCGGCGGACCGCAAGAAGTTCGTTTTCTTCCATCGACACTTGAATCAAACCCGAAAATGCGCAACCCGCTTTGCCAGGGCTACCACCTCGCAAAGCGGGAGGTTAAGATTGCTGTGCGGGCGAACGCCACGCCCTCAGAACGACATCAGCGTCTATCCGTTTCGCGTTCTACCCTTCGAACTTCCCTTGTCGCTCGTCGATGATGATGTCCCGATAGGTTTTTCCAGCCGGGATCATCGGCATGACGTGTTCGGTAAACGGCGTCATCACATCGAGGACGTAACACTCGTCTGAGTCCAGCATCCGTTGCAGAGCAGCCCGCAAATCCTTCTTGTCAATCACGCGCTCGCACTTGACGCCAAACCCTTTGCAGAGCTCGACGTAATCGGGGTAAATCCGTTCTCTGTCCCGCGGGTCGCCGAGGAACGTATGGCCGCGGTTGCTGTTGTAGAACCGGTCCTCCCACTGCACGACCATTCCGAGATGCTGGTTGTTGATAATGATGACCTTCGCTGCGATGCCTTCCACGTGGGCACACGCCAGTTCCTGGACATTCATCAGGAACGAACCGTCGCCGTCAATATCAACGACTTGCTTGTTCGGAAATGCAACCTTCGCACCGAGTGCGGCCGGAAACCCAAAACCCATTGCACCAAGGCCCGCAGACGTCAAAAACTGGCGCGGTTCCGAGAAATCGTAATATTGCCCGGCCCACATCTGATGCTGGCCGACACCTGTCGTCAGTATTGCTTCCCCATTCGTCATCTCATTAAGCATCCGAATGACGGATTGCGGCAAAATTTCGCTATCCGAATCCTTGAAATCGAGCGGGTAACGCTGTCTCCACTGCTGGATTTTCTTCATCCACTCCGGGAAAAGCGTGAACTCGCTGGAGTTCCGTTGGTAACCTCCTGCCGCAAGTAGCCGGTTTAATTCGCCCAGCGCATATTTGATGTCGCTGAGAATCGGCAGCTTGACGACTTTGTTCTTATTCAGCTCCGAAAAATCGATGTCGATGTGAACGATCGTGCCGTGCTCAGCGAACTTCTCGACTTTGCCGGTGACCCGGTCGTCAAATCGCACTCCGAACGCCAGCAACAGATCCGACTCGTTCACCGCGCAGTTGGCGTACACCGTGCCGTGCATTCCCAGCCATTTCAGCGAGAGCGGATGCCGTTCCGGAAAACCACCAATTCCCATGAGGGTTGTGGCCACCGGGATCTGGCTTCGCTCGGCAAACTCGAGCAATTCGCCGGCTGCTTCAGACGAAATGATGCCACCGCCCGCATAGATCATCGGCCGTTTTGCCGATTTGATCAGCCCGATGATCTCGTTGAGAGCCACCGAGTCCGCCTTGGGTGCGACGCGATATCCGCGTAACGTCAGCTCGGTCGGGAATATTGGCTGTGCCATCTGGTTCTGGATATTCTTCGGAATATCAATGAGCACGGGACCCGGCCGGCCAGTCTGCGCGATGTGAAATGCTTCTTTGACCACGCGCGGGATCTCGTGGATATCCATGACGAGATAACTGTGCTTGACCACCGGCAGCGTCATCCCGAACACATCAGTCTCCTGAAAGGCCCCACGCCCGATCATTTCCTGGGGCACCTGGCCGGTAATCGCGACGAGTGGCGCCGAATCCATGTAGGCATCGGCGATCCCAGTCACGAGATTGGTTGCGCCAGGGCCGGAGGTCGCCATACAGACACCGGCTTTACCGGTGGCTCGGGCATACCCTTCGGCGGCAAAGCTGCCTCCCTGCTCATGCCGGGGAAGAATCGTTCGAATCTTGGTTGACCGCGTTAGCGCCTGGTGAATTGGCATGCTGGCGCCGCCCGGGTAAGCGAAAATTACCTCTACACCCTCACGCTCCAATGCGGCGACGAGAATCTCGGCACCATTCATCGCTTCGCCTCGTTTCGAGGCCTGACGTGTCACGGCGGGTTCCTTGGCTGTAGAAGTCTTCATAAAAAGAGTCGGCTATTATACGGGGTGAGCGCCCGGGGATCAATGTTTAACCCGTATTTCTCACAATCCGCGACAAGTGCGCACAGAGTGCCGCCATTCGATTCGGTGAGCCCCGACGGGCCAAAGCCAGTTGGCTGTTTTTTCGGCGTTGCTCGCTCATTCCATATCGGTTTAGATTCGCGAGTAGGCGAAGCGTCCCCGCTTTGCAGCTCTACAAAGGGGCGCAAACCGAGACGTTTCGCCTACATTTGATGCCTCCGCCAGCCCTGAATCGCATATGGGCAGTCGCCGGACGAAAGTCATGCTATTTCGGGCGCAGGAAACAACCTTAGCGAATAATCAACGTCGAATGCCTTCGATTCAGAATGCCAGACTCGTATTTCCAGATCGTGTCGTCCCCAACGGGTGGATCGCGTTCGAAAACGGAACTATTTCCGGGATCGGAGAAGGGTCTGCGGTTCCCAGCGCCGGTGGCGAATCATTTGACGCCCGCGGCTTATACCTGGCACCGGGTTTCATAGATATCCACGTGCACGGCGGTGGCGGTGCCGATTTTCTGGATGCAACTCCGGAGGCGATCCGGACCATCACCGGCTTTCACGCCGCCGGGGGAACGACCGCCCTTGCGCCCACGGCCGCGACAGCAACTTACCGTCAGTTCGAGCGTCTGCTCGTCGCTGCAGAGCGGGCCGCAACGGTTGGCCGGCTACTGCCTGTCCATCTTGAGGGACCGCATCTTTCCGCGACAAAAGCGGGGGCTCAGGATAAAGCGCTGTTCATGCCTCCCGATCGCGAACAGATCGACTGGGTGGTTGACCGAGCATCGCAGATCGGCACGATAACTGTTGCACCGGAACTTCCCGGCGCGATTCAATTCATCCAGGCCGGCGCGAACGCCGGGATTTTGATGAGTGCAGGACACTCTGAGGCGATGGACGAAGAGATGAAGGCCGCCGCCGATGCCGGGTTGGGAAAGGTCACACACCTGTTTAATGCGATGTCGTCGGCCAAAAAGATTGGGCTGTTCAGGCAAGCCGGGGTACTGGAGTTCGCGCTGGGGGCTCCGGAACTCTATTGCGAGGTGGTTGCTGACGGGTTCCACGTCTCTCCGACGCTCTTGAAACTGGCCTACAGAGCGAAAGGGCCCGACAAAATCATTCTTGTGACCGACGCGCTCGCAGGGGCAGGCCTTCCTTTCGGAAGCCGGTTCCGTCTCGGAAACTACGCCTGTAAGGTGGGACCTGGATATGGTCTCCTGGAAGATGAATCCGCGCTGGCCGGCAGCATGGCCCGGATGATCGATCTTGTTCGAAACATTACTACCTTGGTGGGTGTTCCATTGTATGAAGCCGTTCGAATGGCGTCGCTCACACCGGCCGAAGCCCTCAGACGATCGCACGACCTTGGCTCTCTCGAATCAGGCAAGGCCGCCGACTTTGTTCTCTTCGATGATGAGTTCCAAGTACGCAGGACCATCGTCGCCGGGGAGCCGGTCTTTGGATAGCGCCGAAGGCGCGTCGGAGTACAGCCTGGGGTGGAGCGCAGCGGCATAAGCGCTAACTTATTGCAGCAGGGGGAAGGCGCCATTACGCATTTATCCAGGAGGGATCTGGCGTTTCTAAAAGCGCACGACGTAAGGTTCGAAGAAAAATATCTCTGGGACTAGTGAGGCAGATCAACCGTCCCTCCGGGACGGGTCTACTTTTATCTTGTTTCCAGGCACTTCGTGCCAGGCTACTTTCATTTGGTCCCTCCGGGACAGGATCCACTCTTTCGTTGTAAAATTCTCCTTAAGTTAGCGCTTATGGGACTCCACCCCAGGCGCTTGTCCGCTCGAACCTTCGGTGCTTAGGAGCTCATCTTTGAGCTGGGAGGCAGACGTTTAAAGGGAGAAGATTTGGACCTAGACCTGACGCCGAAGCCGGGCGGACCCCGACGCCGAGCTAGCGACCGGAGTCGTTGAATGTAGAGTAGGTGCTATGATGACTCGACGTGAAGCAATCAAAGCTGTTGCCCTTACTGCCGGCGCCTTTGCCGTAGCTCCCTCGCTCGTGCAAGGCGCGGATGCCGATTCAACTGTGGGTGATACTGTCTACCCATTCAAAGTGCCGCCGCTCGGTTATTCCTACGACGCCCTTGAACCGTACATCGACGCCCAGACGATGCAGATTCATCACGACAAACATAACGGTGCGTACGTCGAAAACCTCAACAAAGCACTCGCCCAGGCGCCCGAATCGGTTCAGAATCTGACGCTCGAAGATTTGTTGATGCATCTCGACAAGATCCCGGAAAACATTCGGACCGCAGTTCGGAATAATGGCGGTGGCCAGTACAATCATTCCCTGTTCTGGAAAATGCTGAAAAAGAACGAGAACGGCCAGCCGTCCGGCGACCTTGCCAAAGCAGTCGATTCAACGTTTGGCGGGTACCCGGCGTTCCAGACGAAGTTCAGCGAAGCCGCTATGAAAGTGTTCGGAAGCGGTTGGGCATGGCTTGTGACGGATGGCAAAACGCTCTCAATCGTTTCCACTCCAAACCAGGATGCGACAATCTCTAACCCGGCCGGAAAACTGACGCCTCTCCTCGGCATCGACGTCTGGGAGCACGCCTACTATCTCAAGTATCAAAACCGGCGGGCAGAGTATGTGAAAGGGTTCTTCAACGTAATCAACTGGGACTACGTCGCCGAACGGTACAGTGCTGCAGTGAAACCGGCTTAGGGCGATCAGGCGGTCGCTCTTCGGCGTTCATCATTTTTGTAAAAGATCTGGCGCAAAAACCAAGGTTGTTTTTGCGCCTGCATCCCTGTTTTCTGTCATACCGTGCGCCTGTTTGATCTCAATCCACAACAGCTTGAAGCGGTGCGGACTACGCACGGGCCCGTTTTGATCCTCGCCGGTGCCGGCACTGGAAAGACTCGGGTGATTATCGCCCGAATCATGTACCTCCTCAGCCAAGGTGTCGCCTCCGAGAAAATACTGGCGGTCACCTTTACTAACAAGGCCGCAAACGAGATGCGATCGCGCGTCAGTGGCGCGCGAGAAAACAAAAAAGGAGTCACCCTCTGCACCTTTCATGCTTTGTGTCTTCGAATCCTTCGCCGCGATATCGAGAAGCTCGGTTACAAGTCAAATTTCTCCATCTACGACGAGTCGGACCAATTAGGATTGCTTCGCAAGATCATCACACGGCTCACGAGCCAGAACGAAAAACTGGATCCGGCCGCAGCGTCCAGTTTTATCAGCAAAGTCAAAAATCTGCGGCATCCTGTTGCGCCCTCTGAATCCAACCTCAAATCAGCCGTGTTTCACCGATATCAGGAAGCGCTCAAGACCTATAACGCCGTTGATTTTGATGACCTGTTAATTCTAGCAGTTAGATTGTTGACCGAGTTTCGAGATGTTCAGGAGTATTGGCAGCAAAAGCATGAGTTCGTAATGGTCGACGAGTTCCAGGACACGAACCGTCTCCAGCTCGATCTGGTTCTGCTGCTGGCTGGAACGCACAGAAATGTATGCGTCGTTGGAGACGATGACCAGAGCATCTACAGCTGGCGAGGCGCCGAAATTTCGAACATCCTCGAGTTCGAACGCCATTTTCCCAGCCCGACAATAATCACGCTCGAACAGAATTACCGGAGCACCAATTCGATCCTTGGCACGGCTAACAGCGTAATCCTTCATAACCCTCGCCGCCGGCCCAAAGCGCTCTGGTCCGACAATGGAGAGGGGCAGCCGGTTCGCATTGTGTCTATCCCGGACGACCGCGAAGAAGCCAGCTACGTGGTTGGCGAGATTCAAAAACAAAAGCTGACGGAGGAATGTCGCTGGACTGATTTTGCAGTGATCTTTCGGATGAACGCGCAGTCCCGGCTGATCGAAGAAAATTTGCGCCGTTTGCATATCCCGTATCGGCTGGTCGGCGGGCGTAGTTTTTTTGAGCGCCGGGAAGTAAAGGATCTCCTTGCTTATCTGGCCTGCATTGTGAACCCGGAAGACGATGTGAGTCTGCTCCGGATTATTAACACTCCGGCTCGCGGAATCGGTGCTTCAACAATCGAGCTGGCAATTCAGGAAAGTAACGCCGCAAACACGAGCGTGTTTGAAACTCTGCAATCCGAGACCTTCCAAAACCTGCTCTCCCTGCGGACCCTGGGTGGCATTCGGAAATTCACGGATTTAATCGATGGGTATGAAACAAAGATTGCTCAGCCGCTTACAGACTTGGCTCGCACCGTCGAAGAATTGCTGACTGAGATCGATTATTTCCAGGATTTGCGTCGAACCTCCAAGACCCCGGAAGAATCGCTCAACCGCGAGGAAAACGTGCGCGAACTGGTCCGCGCGATCTCCGATTATCAGGGAAGATCATCTGATGGGCTTAGCGGTTTTCTAGCGGAAGCGGTCCTGGACAATGACCGGGATGACAGGCAGGACGAAAATACCGATGGCGTGACGCTGATCACTTTCCACGCCGCAAAAGGACTCGAGTTCAATCACGTCTTCCTCGTCGGCCTGGAAGAAGGCATCCTGCCGCACAGCAGATCGAAACTGGAAGGCAACCTGGATGAGGAACGGCGTCTCTTTTATGTCGGGATAACGCGCGCGAAACGCTCCCTCACGATCAGCCACTGCTCCAATCGGCTGAAGTACGGGAGCCCGGTTCCTTGTCATCCAAGCGTGTTCCTGAAGAATCTGGATACACGTTTTACAGAGGTTGTTGATTTCCAGGAAGTAACCAACAAACCGGCCGGCGAACAGACCGCGCGCCAGCACTTCGCAAGAATGCGCGAATTGCTGGGCGGCAACTGAATTCGCGAGAGTTCAGCCCCCTTCGCGATCGGTTCGTCGAACGCATAATTTGACGTTGAATCGCGAGTCCAACGGACTAGCATCCTCGTATGCTGCAGGCCTGGACCGCTGACTTCGATTATAAGTTGCAACGGCTTTCGAGCGCACGTACGGAGGTGTTTTCTCCCTTCTTCGCGAATCTGCCCCTCGATCCGTACATTGAGGGTACTTTTCGCCGACGCCGCTTTTCCCGTTTTCAGGGTGAACTGGAAAATCTTACGCGGCTCGAGCACAAATATTTTGAACAGAGCAGCAGCGTTAATAAGCTCGCCGGCGGTATTAAGCGGGATTTTGCCGAACTGGAGGAGGGCCTGGTGCGGCTTCCGGAGTTTCAGGTGCTCGTGTCGCGATTTGTTGATTTTTCTAAAATTGAACCGGAAACCACTGAGATCGGCATCCACCAGATCCGGATTGTCGCTTCTCCCGATCAGGTCGGGGAGCCGGCGCCGGAAGGAATTCACCAGGACGGATTCGATTTCGTCGGGATATTCTGTATCAGCCGCGAACACCTTTTCGGGGCTGAAACCCATCTTTACGAGCATCCAAGCCAGGCTCCGATTTTCGCAAAAGAATTGCAGCCCGGCGAGTTCGTCCTGGTCAACGACCGCAAACTGTATCATTTCACCACAGGAATAAAACCGGTCGGAGCGACCGAGGGAACCCGGGACGTCTTTGTGATGACGGCGTGATGGGCGGGCAAGATCAGTCTTCGGGCGGCTCATTTCCGATCCATTGGGTTCGCGACCGGTTCCCGGCGTTGCGTCGATCCATCGGTGATTTACCGGCACTCTTCCTCGATGGACCTGGCGGGACGCAGGTTCCCGAGCACGTAATCGAAGCGGTCGGACACTATTACCGCGACACGAACAGCAATCTCGGCGGCAGTTTTCCAACAAGCCGTGCGACCGGCGAAATCGTCGATGCTGCTCGAAGCGCACTCGCAGAATTTCTTAATGCACGACACCCCGACGAGATTTTTTTCGGCCAGAACATGACCAGTTTGACATTCGCTCTGAGCCGGGTCCTGGCAAAAAGCTGGGTCACAGGCGCTGAGATAATCGTTACGTCACTCGATCACGACGCAAATATTTCTCCCTGGCGTCTCGCTGCAGCGGACCGGGACGCGACCCTAAAGATCTGGGATTTCCGCGCTGATACCTGTTCGCTCTGCATCGAAGATCTGAAGGCGCTGATCACCGAGCGTACCGCGTTAATTGCGGTTACTCTCGCCTCCAACGCGGTCGGCACCCTGGTCGATGTCCGTCCGGTCGTGGAACTCGCGAAAAAAGTCGGAGCAAAGGTGTTCGTTGATGCAGTTCACTTCGCTCCGCATGGCAAGATTGACGTACAATCGCTCGGTTGCGATTTCCTCGCCTGCTCAGCGTACAAATTTTTCGGACCGCATATCGGGATCCTTTGGGCTCACCGGGAATGGCTGGACAAATCTGAAACCTACAAGGTTCGGCCTGCATCCGATCACCCGCCGGGAAAATGGGAGACTGGCACCCAAAGCTTTGAAAGCATCGCCGGGACATTGGCCGCTCTCGAGTATCTGAGAAGCCTCGCTGTGCAGTCTACTGGGGTTGCCACTCTGAGCAACGCTATGGACGCCGTTCGTTCGTACGAGACGACTCTAAGCGAGCGTTTTCTTTCGGGTCTCGAAAAGATTCCCCGAGCGAGGCTGTACGGTTTTGCAGACCCCGCAGACGCAGACAAAAGAACTCCCACATTTGCGATCCGGCTGGATGGGATTGATCCACATTCCGCTGCGCAAAAACTTGGCGATCAAGGCATCTTCGTCTGGGACGGCCACTTTTACGCGACAGCGGTCATCGACCGCCTCGGTCTCACGGACGTCGGCGGCGTCATCCGCATCGGATTTGTTCACTATACGACCGAGAGCGAAGTTGATCGGACGCTTGAGGCGCTTGAGGCGCTGTAGGGCGCCGCAACGGTCCACTCCAGACAATTTGCACAAGGTTTGAATATTCAGATGAGCTCCGGCGCTCCTTCTGCACCTATAATCCGCCGGACTCATTCAATTACCCTTGCGAATTCAAGAACCGTTTCGCGTATGGGCTGAGTCGCTCCAATATTGAGGTTCGGCAGCTTTAGCAACGTAGGCGAAGTTTCCAGTTCCCCTTCTTACTGGCCTTGCCCCAATAAGAAGGACCAAAAGCAAGCGTCGACCAATCCAGTGGCGAAGGTCCCGATTCGCAATACAGTGCGCCGCAGATCGTCGAACTTGGCCCACTTGATTTTATCAAGCTCGAATGGCGCGGCGTCGACGCAGACGGTTCAGGCGGGTGGTATGACTTAGATTGAGATCTTGCAGGGTATCTGCGTGCAGTATGGCAACCGCGCATCTCTTGGAGGACCCAGATCGCTCATGAACGACGTGACGGTCGGCTGCCTTCGTCACGGGCGTGGCATCTGCGATTTATATTGTGCGCGCTCTTTGGCAGGGGTAGTGCATCCTGCGAGACAATTCTACGCAAGATCGGAGGAATTGAGCGTTAACAGTTCAATTCCTGAAAATGAAAATCGCATCTTTCCCTGATGAACTGACCGTTGTCGCTGTTCCGCTTGAGATCGCCACCTCGAATTGCCTTGCGCGGGTTACTCCACCTCATTTTCAAGGCATTGAGCGCCGGAGGGTTCGCGTGGGAATACTCCTGTCGCTTTGGAAGTGGCTTCGGATTGATTACTTCCCCGAGCGGTCACGCACCACCAAAATGTCTGTCCTTTTCACGCCTAGTGGCCCGCTCGTTTACCGCGGGCCGAATGGAGGGCAGTGGTCGGATCGATTGCGATTTTAAGCGTAGAAATCTGCAAGTTTCTATGAGTCGTGCGTCTTCACGTAAATGGGGAGACCGGTTTTCACCACGACTGTTTCGGCATTTCCGAGATGCAATTGGCACCAGTTCGACATATTTGCGGGGGCGGCGCGTTCGTTCGCAGCGCCCACGTACTCAGTCATACGGTTGCTTGTTGTGTTTGTGACCTTTGCGGTCAGCGAGCAGACTTTGGTCCCCTTAACGCAAGAAATCAAAGAGCTTTCAGGGGTCGGCAAACGGGGCGGAGAGCTCGGAGAGAAAGTCGGGCACCACAGCGGCCAATTGAGTTGCTCTTATCCCGGGACCTGCGCCCAATGGACCACTCCAGGGGACGGCATGGCAATACAACAGATCGCGATCTGTCGAAAACTTCTGGAAAAGCGTCCCTTATTCGCCGACGGCGACTCAATCCTGTTCGCGGAACCGGTGTACGACACCAACGGTGCGTTCCGGTCTGCTCTGACGGAGACACGGTTCGTCTCCCAACTCATGACACAGTCGGCCGGCATCGAAAAAAGCAGCTTGCAAGAAGTAGACTTTGCGTCGCCGCCTGGAACCCGGGAGGCAGGCAACAGGATCCTGCGGCTCGTGACAGAATGGGACCGCCCTGCCCGATGGCAATTCGGCGAAAACGCAGACAAACCACGGCCAGCGGGCGCTGCTGGAGCGTCCCGCATTAAACCACGCACACCCTTCTTGAGCGCGGGCACCTCGCAAGACGATCATTTTAAATTTGTGGGCTCCAAAATGAACGTCTTCCAAGGCAAGCGAGTGGACCGGAGCAGCCTAGCGCTGCTTGGATCTAACCCACTGCTGATCGGGTAAGTGAGCATGCGAATTTAGATTGAACCTTTGCTTCGCTCCAGACTCGTGCCAGCGATTGCGTGGACAGATTTTAAAACGTAACGTCGCACGCGTTAGCGCATAAATAATTTTCTTACCATTAAATTGAATAATTCACTTAACATTCTAGCCCGATTTGTGTAACACTAACAATCATTCGAATTTGAGCGATTCCCCAATCTCGCGTTTGATGGCAATGAAAGATGCATAAAGTTGATGCAAAGGAGGTCCGACGTTGCTAGCAGTGCGATTGGTTCTCGCGGCTGTTGCCATTGCGCCTATGCTGCCGAGCGCAGACTGTCAGACAGCGAATCAGGCTGAAATCGCCAGGGAAATCAGCCGGACACAAAGGCCGACTCCATTTCAAACCGGTGCCGCTCAGAACGGGCTTGGCCAACCGGTAGAGCAGCTCCCGCAGCGCGAGGAGTATGGCCCACTTGAGGTACTCTACAATGCGCGTCCCGCGCCGATGTTCACAATGCAGGCGTTCAGCGGCGCATACTACACCACGAACGCAGCCTTGGTTCCGAATCACGAGATCGACGATTGGTACTTCCAACAGGGGTTATCGTTCAATTGGTCCAAGCCCTTTTATCAATCTACGCTGATCCCTCATTTCTCTCTCTATCAAGCCTGGTTCGAATACACGAAAACGGGCCAGGAGGGAATTGAAAACTTTTCGGCAATGGACGTGGATCTCGGGCTGACATATGTCCTCAAAAAATTGGGGAATATTGTACTTACGGCCGATTATGTTTACGAGCGTCTCGCAGATCTGCCGCTTGGCGACGAAATTTTTCATGAAGATCATCTTATTTTCGGGCTCAATAAGGCGTTTCACATTTCCCGGACCCACGTCGCATTCGTTCAAGGATTCGCCGATCTCTCGCTCAGTACGGCTCCGGTGGTGGACGAACGGAACGAGTACGGGTTCAACGCCGGCTACTCGATCGACTTGACTCCTGAAATCCAAACGACGTTATCCTATCGGTACGCACTGTACGATTATACCCAGGGGCCGCGCGTGGATAACAATCAAACTTTCGCTCTATCGATCGTATGGCGGGTCAGACCCGCGATCTTTCTTCAGTTAGGCGCCAACTACGTGCTCAATAATTCAAACCTCAGGGCGTTCGATTACCACGTGTTCAACGGTGGCCCAACTGCGACCGTTAACATCCAATGGTGAGCTGCCAGAGGCAGCCGACACAAACGATTCCAGGCAACCATGAAAAAATACAACTTGAAGCATTTCGTGCCGATGGTTTCAGCCCTCGTCGCGCTTGTCGCAGTTCACAGCGCGTATGCAATCACTGCGCCGATTCAGACTCAGCACGGCGTTGTTCGGCTGGGGACCAAGACCCAAGCGAATGTCGATTCGAATGACTCGCAGGTGACCCTTGGCAAAGGTATGATCTTGGCTTCCTCAAACCCGGGAGGACTAGGCAGAGGCGCGGTTAAAGTCGACTTTGGCGGTGCGCCGATGGTGGCCAAAGTACATGGAACGGCATTGATAGCCTATCTGCCCGGGGGATTTGTCGAGATCACAGGCGTTGAAGGACGGACGTATCTGAGCCGCGAAGGCAAGCTAGGGGAAAACGTGGCGATCGATGCGGGGAAAATGCTTCTCGTCAAACCGACAGCGAACCGGCTCCCCGATACGGTTGACGTTAATCTGAAGGATCTGGTCAAAAACTCGCCGCTTTTGAATGATGGTCTCAATCTGGCCACATCGCCGCTGATCGCCCGGGCGATCGATAAGCAGTCCAGGAATCGTTATCTGAAGCCCACGCCCATCCATTTTGATGGTGCAGGAACGGTGGCAATTGTTCAAGGAGGGAATGGCAAAGTCCCATCCAGTGCAGGTACCCAGAGCCAGCCGCTTGACACTTCGTTAGTGGCCGTCGAGGCAATCGAGCAATTGCCTCGCCAGTTCGCACCTCCACAGATCGTCGCAACGGTAGCGAGTTACACCGGAGGTGGACCCGCGCAACAGCCTCCCGGGCCGCCCTCTCCGCCCTCTCCGCCCTACACGCCACCAGGGCCGCCTTCTCCGCCAAACCCACCACCAGTTGTTGATTTACCAGGGGCGCCGCTACCGGGCACAGTAATTACGAACGCTGCGTCGCTGGGACCTACGCAAGGAATATTCGAGGAGTTTGATGTGTTGGTCGATGGGAAGATTACGCCGGGGAACGGGACATTAGGGACAACAGTTTGGTTTCCCGCTGATTACCCCGACGCCCTACAGGTTACGTACGATCGGTTAAATCAAGAATTTGCCCCGGGGATGAACGGTCATGCTAATACAATTAAAGATATAACTTTGGAACCCTTGCTCGCTGGACTCACCCAAGGAGCGGAAGCAGGAGCTAACGCCGAAACTGCCTTGGTCTTTAAACAGATTACAGTGACAAACGCCGATCCGACATTCACAATTAATCCGACTCAAGGTCCCGTACAAATCGAATTCAGACTCTCGACGGATGCCATCCCGTCAGATTTGCTTACGAGGAACGAATTTTTACAGGCCTTTACGTATAAGGATCCGTCCAACGTCACCGGTGTGTACGCTGGTTACACGTTGACCGCCCCAGGCACTGGAGATTTTCAATTGTCTTCGTCAGGGCCGATTAACAACCCGGATTCACAGCTCGGTATGGACATCGAGGTCCCGCAACAAGGTTTGAAATACACGTGGAACGCTTTACTCAACCAAGCGCCGACGAATCCGACAAACAGCCCAAACGACGTGAACGCAGGGCCCGGTCAGCTCGTCGGATTGACACAGAGTACTATTCTCGGCTCCGCTTACATAAACGTTCTGAGCCCCAATGGCGTCACCGTCCAGGCCGCGAACGCTACAACCGCTCTGCTGTTTCAAAGCACAGACAAGTACCCAGGTGTTTTTAGTGTTCAGGCGCCACCACTTACCGGTCCTCCTCCAACGGGTCCGAGCCTCATAATAGAGTCGGACGGCCCCTTGCACATTTCGGATCCCATGTTCGATCCAAATACTGGTACGAGTCCGTTGACAAGCGTCGAGCTGGATTCAAAGCAGGACGTCGCCGTACAATCGGGCATGCCGACACCCATCGCCGTCAATAGCGCTACACAAGGGGGGGTTACGGCTGGCCAGTCTATAGTTCTCCCTGTAACACCTCAGCAAGGTGGTAAGCTGACGGTTGGCCTCGACTACTGGATCGGAACATATGGCAGAGTGAACCTTCGATCGCTCAACAATGGCACGGCCACGTTCTTCGCCTATTCGAGCATTAATTCAATCCCAAGTGGAACGGCGATCTACGACACAAACCCGGCTTTTCACGGCCAAGTCGTGCTGACGCAATCAACAGTCAATGCCGGCCAGGGAATAGCCTTAACCAACACGAATAACGGTCAAATCAGGGTCACGCAGTCGACTCTCAACGCTGGCCAGGGAATCAATTTAACCGGCGCGAACCAAATCGTTATCGAAGATTCGTCCCAGCTACAGGCGTTGACCGATATTGTGATGCAGGGTTCGTCGACGGCCACGCTCAATATTACGGGATCAACCATTAAATCCGCAACTGGCCAGATCCTTCTCGACCAGTTCAGCGCCATCACTATTGAAAGCTCTCAGCTGATGGCGTCAGTCCTCAAAGCACGGGTGATCAGTCCCAACGGAGTTCTGATGATCAGTAACTCAACGCTCAATGCAGGATCATTACTTCGCCTGTATGCAGAAGGATCCAACGGAACGGTCGAATTCGTGGGTAACGTGACACTGAAGGGCAATACTATTGACATCGCCGGCAACACAGTTCAAGTGGATGCCAACGGGCACGTGACGACCGGTCAGAACACGACTGTTTACGCCAACACCCACAATTACAATAAGCAGAATTACGGCACAATCAGTAACTCGCCTCAGCAGAAGAGTTTTGGTGCGCGACCCGGCTTTTAATTACGAAGTTTGAGGCTAGCGGCGCGATTGTATCGATATGCACCGCGATCTCCCTAAGATTTTGGCGCTGAGTGCACTACTCGGCGTATTGCTTCTATTGTTTCAGTATCCGGTTGACGCGGGAGATTCTGCTGATCGGGTTCTGAGCCGAGAGATCACCGCTGCGGTTCAGAAAAAAGACTGGGCCAAAGCTTTCGGTAGCTTGGACCGCTGGGTCGCTTGGAGAACGGAACACTATGGACCCCGATCCAAAGAAGCCGGCGTTGCTTATCGCTATTGCGGAGAGGTTTATGCGATGAGCGGGAATCACGCAAAGGCCATCGACGCTTTCCAGAAGGCGCTCGCAATACTTCAAGTCGATCCTGGACCACAATCGCAAGAAGTTGGAATCATTCTCGCCGCGCTTGCCACCGAAAAGGAAGCCGAGGGACAACCCGGCGAAGCGATTGCATCGCTCCGGAAAGCCCTGGATATCTTTGACGTCACCCCGGGACCGGAGACCGCAATCACAGCGACTTGCCTGAACAAGCTCTCTTTAATGTTGCTCTACCGCGACGCGCTGGACGAAGCGGAGCCGCTCATGCTGAAAGCGTTGAGCATACGCGAGAAACTATATGGTACACAACCGCACCCGGACCTCGCAGCGAGCCTGGGTAATCTCGGGCTGCTCTATTTCCGGTTGGGCTCTTACGAAGAGGCCGAAGAGGCTCTGACCCGGTCGTTAGACATTCTGAATACGCTTGCTGGTCGGAGCGCGGCGTACGTACTTGGCGCGTCCAATGTTCGCCGCACGCTTGCTTCCGTGTATGCCGCAGAAGGAAAAACGAGCGAGTCAGAGAACCTCTTTAAACGCGCGCTCGCTGACACAAGCAAACAATTTGGCGATGAATCTGTCGAGGCTGCAGAAGCGATGACTGGCTTGGCAGGAATTCAGATAACTGAAAAGCGCTTTAAGGAAGCCGAAGGATGCCTAACCAAAGCTTTGGAAATTCAAGAAAAGAAACTGCCACCGGGCCATGAAACAATTTTGCGGACTCAAAACACCTTGGCGAGCTGTGTTCAATACCAGGGGGACTACTCGAAGGCCGAGCAGATTCTCGAAGGCGTCCTGACAGCATGCGCCGCAAACCTCGGAAGTGATCATCCGCTCACGATCGCAGTAACCCACAATCTTGGAATGACTCTTGTCACTCTCGGCGATAAGGCGCGCGCCCAGCAAGAGACCCAATCATTTTTGACTCTGCTTGGGTCCGAACTCGAAAATGTGCTGGCATACTTTCCTGAGAATCGGCGGCTGGGATTCGTCCAAAACATGGGATTTAGTCCATACGATCTTGCAGCCACTCTAGGCGACGGTCCTCTCACAGCCGAAGCCGTATTGACTTTCAAGGCGGCGGTTCTTGAGAGCGTAGCGCGAGATCGGCGGCGAGCTTCGCTGGCGACCGACCGAGAAGACGTCAAGCTAGTGGCGCACATCGACGAACTCCGTCAGCAATACCTTGACGCTCAACTTGCAGGCGAAAGCAATCGCATAAAGAATGTTGCCTCGTCGCTTGAGGACGAGGAGAAGGAGCTCTCCCGCCATCTAAGAGACGATAAGTCATACCGGCCACTACAGACTGTAGCGTGGCAGGATGTTGCTTCGCACCTCCCTGCAAATGGAGTTCTGCTTGAGTACGTTTTCTACAACAAGCATCTTGGAGCAGCGGGGGGATGGCGCGGCTGGTGCGGTGTCGTGGCGCTAGCGCGCGATCACAACCCTGTCTTTAAAGAAGTTGGACCTTCAGATGAAATACTAAAAGCAGTCGACGCTTATCTCGACATCGCGACGGAGGACCCGGACGTTGAAGGCTCCACGTCCCAGTCCGCGGAGGCTGAGAAAACCTGTCGCGACCTGTTCGATAAGCTTGTTGCACCGGTCGCTGATCTCTTACCTCGGGATGGCGCCCCGTTGTTTATCTGCCCGGATGGGCGCCTGAGTTTTGTTAGCTTTGCAACGCTGCTCGATCACGACGACAACTTTCTTGGGGCCCGATTCCAATTAAGCTACGTGGATAGTGGCCGGGCATTTCTAGAGGGCGTTCGAAGCCAAAAACCGCCTTCGCCGTCGATTGTTCTTGTCGGCGCGCCGGAATTCAACGACCTGATCGATCGCACGACTCAGCATGTCGCCTCCCGCTCGGCAACGCAAGAGCCGGAGCTGCAGGCCGAGATGAGCCGCGGACTCGCTTCCCTCTCCGGCATCACCTTCGTTGCTCTTGAAGGCACCGGCAAAGAAGTCGACATAATTGGAGAGCTATTTCGGAAACAGGGCTGGCAGACACATTTACTGACGGGCAGTGACGCAACGAAGGTTAATCTGCGTGAAGCAGCTGCGGGAGCAAACGTCATTCATCTTGCCACGCATGGTTTCTTTATTCCGGAGTTTAATGTTGGGACCCACACTCGAATCTCGAATCCGATGTTTAGAAGTTGGCTGGCGCTTGCCGGGGCAAACACGACCCTTCGGGACTGGGCAAAGGGCGAAGTGCCCCCTCCGGAGAATGATGGTATCTTGATGGCGTCTGAAATAACCGGTCTCGATCTCCGGGCTGCGGAGCTGGTAGTCTTGAGTGCCTGCGACACCGCGAAAGGAGAAGCCCGCAACGGGGAAGGCATCCTTGGTCTCCGGCGTGGTGTAGCGCTCGCCGGGGCGAGCAATCTCTTGATGACAACATGGGAAATTCAAGATGAATACACGGTCGAGTTCATGAAGCGTTTCTATGCTTCATTTCTGGCGGGCAAGAGTCCGGCCGAAGCTTTGTACGAAGTCCAAAGAGATGAATTGACGACTTTGCGAAGAGCGCAGGGCGTATTTTCTGCCGTGCATTTGGCGGGACCATTCCTTATAACTTCTTTGAAGGACTAACCGAACGTTCGCCTGGTCTGTCGCGCATCAACTCAGTTGCGTGGTAATGTATCTGGAAACGCGGGAGGCCGTCGCAGTTCAACTATGCATCGGAATCAAAACACATTAGTCAATCGGGTCAGTTAGCCCGTCTCCGGCGTTAAGGAGAAATTCTGGGAAAATAGCAAACATAAAGCCTATGCAACCTGGAAGCAATTTCCGGCAAATCATCATGTTGACTGCGATGCACATTGCTACTTTTTGGCAATTACAGCTACACTGCCTCGCTTACGATGGAGGCCCGAGGGTAATGAGTGGCGCGGAAATGCGGAGTGTTTTGTCCGGTCCCATAATACTGTCTAATTCTGGCAGTACAAGGAGATCCGCATTTACCCTCGCCTCAGTCCACGTTTTGTCGGCGGCAGAATATTCGGATGGCGTGCCGCAGGGCGCGGGTAGTCCAGGGGCAGATAAGAACCAGCAACCGTTCTCGCAAGATGAATTGAATTTGATCGACCAATGGAGCGCGAATACGGGTAGCGGCCAGTCGCAGCGGCAATTCATCGGACTGGAAAGCACTTTAAAGCTCATTCTAAGCGACCTGGAATCGCAACCCCCGACTAGTCGTCCCTATTTGCGCTATCTTACAGTCGCAAATTTATACAATGTTAGCGGAATTGACGGCAAACCGACGGAGAGTGATGCAAACATCGAGAAATACAGAGTGGCGATTTCGAAGCTCCTGAATTGTCTTTCGCAGTCTCCTCGA
This sequence comes from uncultured Verrucomicrobiae bacterium, assembly GCA_963750185.1. Classification (GTDB taxonomy): domain Bacteria; phylum Verrucomicrobiota; class Verrucomicrobiia; order Chthoniobacterales; family JAFAMB01; genus JAFAMB01. The sequence continues at coordinate 191,536 of CAVVPV010000014.1, read as the reverse complement.
ATCACACCAGCTATTACAATCGACCCCTCCCGCACGCTACTTCGGTTTGATCTCCGTGACTATCAGATGACTCCGGAAGTGTGGGAAAAGATAGTGAACTATAACCCTTATGGAATCGCTGGATCATCGCCGTCGCTGGAAGAACGTATTCGCACTTTGACCGGGAGCAGGCAGGCGTATTTACGAGCGGATTGGTTCCTGTTCGCTGCTTCGCAGCCCCCGCTTTACGATGAAATTCTCCATCTTCCGCAGACCGAGAAAGAGCTCGAAGGCGAACTAGGCCTGGACTCGTTCGCCAATCTCCGGGCCGGTCGCGCTATCCGTGCAGGGGTTTCTTTGTCGGAAGTCTCAAGAAACGATCGGATCCTTGAACGCCACCAAATCGGGTCTTATCCGGGGGTTTTCTGGATGACCTACGATTTTGAGAGCGGCGGATCGGGGCTGGGGCGCAGACCCGCGCTCGCCCCCATCGGCCCGATTGAAGCACGCCTGACGCAAAACCGAAAGCTCGCCTTCAAACAAGACGCCAGCGAGGTTCTCTTCCAGCTGCCGAATGGCTTGGTCGCGGGATTTCTCGCTGGACCCAACGGCACTCGTCTTGATTTTGCACCGACGATTATAATCCAGGATAAGACTCACATCGCGCGAAACGACGCCACAGTAGTGAGCGGCATTTCTTGTATTGTTTGTCATTCCCAGGGCTTCGAAGTGCCATCAGAAATGAGCCTTACAAAATTCGCGGATCAGCTAAAACCTAAGGTACTCGATCGTGCCGGCACGCAAGACCGCGCCATCATCGAGCAGCTTTATCCGAAAGCAGAAGTGATCCGGGCAGAGATAGAAACCGATGCAAACCGTTTCCGCGAAGTGATGCAACAGGCGCAAGCTGGATATCATGGCGAAGACCCAATCCGCGCACTGTATCAGCGCTATTCCCGCGGTATCGCCGAGGAGGAAGTGAGCGCCGAGTTTTGGACGGACGAAAAGAGACTCCTCGAAACCCTCGACAGGAGCGAAGATCCTGCGCTCCACGTCCTAGCAACTAAAATTAAAAGCGGTCTACCGATAGAACGCGAGGGATTATTGGCCGCTTTCGGGAAGGTGGTTCAGGAACTCGGTTTGCACCTTCTTCCGTTTGCTGCGACGGGATATGAAGAAGCTTCAATGTCCGAATCAGCGAATAATTCTGCAAACCAACCTGATCGAACCGTTGTCCCGATTCCTGGCGGCGGCACACTTTCCGTCGAGATGACGAAGTTAGTCTATCATGTGGGCGATAGCCTGGGATTTACTCTGACTTCGGACACGAATTGCTTCGTAAAGATCGTTCAACTGTCTGCGGACCACATAAAAACGCAACTCGTTCCCAATGGGCTAAACAACGTAAACCAACTACGAGCGGGGGAACGCCGGTCGTTTCCTGGACTATCTACGGATAACAAAAAGGCGTTGTCTTTTACGACGACGACGCCAGCCGGTACGGAAGTACTTCTCATCCTTGTGTCGCGTTCTCAGTTTCGCGACGACGCAACAACTCCATTGCAGGAGACGCCATTTAGGCAATACCCCGAGAACACTTTGCTAGGACAACGCGGAGTCATCCTTGTCCAAGCTGGGACGCCTGAGTCCCCACCGATCGAGGCGGAGATCGCGAAAGGTCAGGTTGGCTACGTGCTCGAGCCATAGATTGAATGATTGAATTTGGCCGGCGCAACGTCTTGGACGGTTGGCGATTTGACCCTTAAGTTGCGGCGCAAATTAATTATTCCGGAGTTGCGCCGCTCTTATCTTTCCGTCACGACCTACGACCTACTGCTCCCTGACGACTAAGACGCGCCGGTTGCGCTCGCGGTCCTGTTCTGTTGTCTCCGGCCGAACTTCCGGGGCGTCAGGCCCAAATCCTTGCTCTCGTAAGCTTAACTTGTTCACACTGAATGCCTCAGTTAACAGGACGAATATCCGATGCGCGCGTTGAATAGAAAGGATCATGTTATGTTGGCGCGTACCTTCCGACGACGTGTGCCCCTCAATGCAAAACCGAGCATCGCCCAATGAAGGTTGCTTCAGCAGCTCCGCCAACTTTTCCACGTTCGATTTCGATCGCGCATCGAGAAGTTCCGCGCTGTCCCGCTTGAAGAGTATCGGCAAGACCACGTATGGTTCTTCATTCTTGGATCCATCAGCCGCTTCAACGATCACCACTCCGCGTTCCGGTACGTAAGAACGAGTAACACCTGAGTCGGTCGAATTGGGCAGTCTAATTCCACGAGTTTGCGAACCGGGACCCACGATTTTGGGCGGATTTTCCAGATTGGAGAAGTCTTGGCCTTCGCCTGTCTGCCACAGCACACCCAAAAATGCTGTTACAAGCAAAAGCAAATTTCGTCTCGACTGATTTTTATTTTTCGATCTGTGCATCTGATCTCAAAGCTCGTCGTCGTGAATGTTTGCAAAAAATTCAACAGAATTCCAGCCTGTGGCACAGTTGCTGGTGGGGGCGGTGGGTACCAGGTGCTAGCTGCGCGGCACGTACAGGCGCCCCAGTTAGCGTTCGCCCCCTCAAAAGGCGGTGAGGGGGTCGGGCGACAAAGATGAACCATTGACCTTTGATCGAATTTTAGATGCGTCGTTTTTCACATCACACTACTGTAGGCCCTTAGGCGCATGCTCGTTCGTCGCGGCTCACCCTTCATTTTGGCACCGGCGGTGGCTTTCCTACGGGCTTCTTTGCGCCTGGTGCGGCATCCTTCGTCTCAAGCTCGGCGAGTGCAGCCCGTGCCTCGGCCAGAAAGCTGTCTGCTTCCGCGTTGCGGCGTTTCGTAAGTCCATCGTTGACCAAGCCCTTAGACTTGTTCCACAAACCGAAGGCAGTTTCGATAGCCTGAATTGCTGCCTTGCGCTCTTTCGCATTACCTTCTTTGTACTTGCCTCTATTGATCTCCTTGACGACGCTCGACGTGGAAAAAGCCGAGGCGCCGATGTTGAAGCACAAGGAGACTGCGGCGTCGAATTCGTTTTGTGTAAGATTTGTCTTGATGTTGCTACCAACGGCCTTCTCATATGGCTTCAGGTCTTCTTTAAATACGTCGTTAGGCTGCTTCGCGAGTATTTTAGCCTGCTCCGCCACTGCGTCCTCCGCGGCGGCCGTCACTTTTTCCTTCTCTTCCTTGCTAAGGTTATCAAACGCCTTGGTATACTTCTTTTGCGCTATGGTGTCCTTCGCCTTGCCGATCGCGTTCGTCTTGAGATCGGTAAAGTTATCGTCGTTCACCGTCCCCTTTGGGAGGTACTTGAGCGACGTTCCACCTACGTTCTGGACCTTTTTTTTCCAGGTATCATCGGTTTTAGCCGCCTCGAGCAGGAAACACTTCCACTTGGCCTCTGGGTGGACCAAATGCCCAACGCCGAACGTGCAGTATCCCGAAGAATCGTCGTAAAGACCGTCGATGACACCTTCATATCCTTTGAGGTTCTTGATCCCATCATCGCTGAGGTTCTTGTCTGCCATACTCACTTCCAGGGTTGGTTCTGATATAAAAAAGTCACGTGGTCTTCGCAGATAGCCACGAGGTCGGACCATTCCAACTCGCCGAACGAGCCACTTTTCCGAAGGAATGCAAGTGCTTCCTCTCGAATGGCTTGTAAACTGTGGCTCAGCAGACGGCGTACCGTCGCCTCGTGAAAATGCCATGAAATAGCAAGCTCGCGCTGTTTCACCCCATGCAGGTAAACCAAGCGGAGCAAAATCAGCGCTAAGGGATGAAAGCCTGTCACAATCGGATGGTAGATGACCAGCGGAGATCGCGCACCACCGTAATAGATGATGAAATGCGTGCCGAAACATCTGAACGCGCCGATCCTGATGTAGTTAAGCAGGTTGGTCGCGCCCACGAGGACGCATTCTCTTGCAAATGCAGAGCGCTGAACATTAGAGATTGCGGTTGGAGAGTAAGTTCGATTATTCTCGCGGTTTCCAAACGAGGTCGAGGCGTAGAGTGTCGCCCAAGGCTAGAAAGTCTTCCCATATAATGCTGACGGACGGATCTTCCAATGCTATCTGGCGAAGCGTTTCCGATTTGATCCAATCCACCGCGCGCGACAGCCGACGACTGACCTTGCACTCGGGCCATCGCCACATCTTGCCGAGTTCGCGCTGGGTTACCCCCTCGCAGTATAGTAAGCGCAGCATTAATCGCTCCTCCGTAGAGCACCTGCTGAAAGCCCTCAAAAGAGAATTCCGAATTAAGGAGAGTACCGCATCCTCCGGCGATTCATTAGCCGCGAGAGTGAACGTCTCGGATATAGGGTTTCCTTTCGACCCGTTTGCAAGGTAACTATTCTCGAACTTTTGAGTCCGTCGCAGGCTAAGGAAACGATTCAACGCAGTCTTGAGCAGCCATCCGTCGAGCGTACCTCTTCCACCGTATTTCCGAAGGAGCGATCCGCCGCCCCGTAAATTTGCCACACAGTCAGATGCGAGGTCGGCAACGATATCGTTTGCCTCAGTCTGCGTCGCTCCCCGCAGGAGCAAATAAGGTCGAAGGACCTGTGTTATTCGCTTTCGTAATTCCTGTAGCATTCCAGGTCGCCATTCCATGCATTTTTGCGCTAACGACCATCCTTGACGGTCTTTGATCTCAAGTGGCATTTTGAACTGTAATACTCGTATAATTTCCAGGGGGAAGTCTGATTCAGATCGCGTCTGCGTTCGCCAACATGTCTCCGGGCTTGCTTTCTCTGTCGACGCGTACCGTGCAAACTTTAGCCCTTTTATTTGTATCGGAAAGCGATAGAAAATCCGAAAAACGCGATGCGAATATACCTTCGTTGCCACTCAACGGCACCGCTAAAGAACATGGTCCACGGTTGTCGTTCGCGTTTAGTGCCGCAGTTGCGGTGCTGATTATCGCGTGCCCGTGCGCACTTGGACTGGCAACGCCGATGGCGGTGATGGTCGGTGTTGGACGCGGCGCACAACTCGGTATCCTGGTCCGGGACGCTGCAGTACTGGAGGAACTGGAAAAAATCAGTGTCGTCGCATTCGATAAAACCGGCACCTTGACCGAGGGTAACCCGACGGTCGTCGAGACAGTAGCGTTCAAGCCCTTCTCGCAGTCTGAGGTGCTCCAACTGGCTGCTGCCGTGGAGTCGTTGAGTGAATACCCCCTGGAACGCGCGATCGTGCGCGCGGCCGGCAATCAGGCTCTGCCGAAGGCGACCGCCTTCGAGGCAACGGTCGGTTCGGGTGTGAGAGCCGAGGTTGATTCGCGTGTAGTCTACGTTGGCAAATCGTCGAGCGACGAGGGGCCGGAAAACGTTTCCAGCGCAGCCGCAAATCGCTGGCGTCGAGAGGGAAAGACAGCTGTCGTGGTTCTGATCGACAACCAACCGGCAGGATTAATCGCAATCGCCGACACCCTCAAACGGAACTCGGCGGATGCCGTCAAGCGTTTGCACGACTTGAAAATCCGTTCCGTCATGCTGACGGGAGACAACAAAGTGACCGCGCGATCGATCGCAGAAGCTGCGGGGATCGATGACGTCATCGCCGAAGTTTCTCCTGAACAGGAAGCAGAAGAGATCGCCACTCGAGCGAATAGCTCAACCACCCTGCCGATACGCGTCGGCAATGTAGTGTTTCGTCGCGCAAATGACTATACATGTTTGCTCCCGTTGAATTTGGTGTTATTTCGCATGTGTTGTCGGCACCAACATGATTGTGGCCAGCATCGTCGCAACCACCTTCTGCTTGTCGCCTCTGAGTGCAAATACATCGGCCGTGCAGACCGTCAGCTTCCTGCCCGCCCTCTTGACTTGCGCTTTTGCGATGAAAACCTTACCCGCAGCGGGCGCAAGCAGGTTTACCTTGAACTCCACCGTGAGAACCTCATGGTCGGCGGGAGCAACACTCAAGGCTGCGTAACCGCAAGCAGAATCCAGAACGGCAGTAACTGCGCCGGCGTGGAGGTAGCCGTCCTGCTGTGTCAGGCTCGGCGAGAATGGCAGCCGAATTTCAACAACGCCCTCCCCAACTGCGGTTAGTTCGGCCCCCAAGGTGGACATGAAGGCCTGCTTGAAAAAGCTCTGCCGGACGCGTTCGTCGTGCGTGGTCACGTATCTCCTCTTAGGCTGCCGAATCTAGCTCATAGTTGACGTTAACAGATCAGCATGACTGAACCGGTCACAACGAAGCATTAAAAGAGGTCCCACGCCAACCACCTGTTTGCAGTGAGTTAGGGCTCTTACGCTGCCGATGAACTCGTTCACAGGCCGACGCCGCACGCATGTTGTCCTTGTAATCCATAGTATAATGTAGTGAACTGTTCGCTGGCAGAACCGAGTTATTGAGGAGTGGAGCGTGAGCCGAGTCAGTGAAAAGCAGAGGGTGCCATCCGTTATTCCACAGCGGGTCGTTGCGCAGCTCACGCGCGCCGCTATCTTTCTTGTCGTGACGGTGAGGCCCGGACCGGAACATCCTGCCGTCGTGCGGGCCTTTTGTGGTGACCTAGCCGCTCTCCTGCGAGCGGTAGGCTTCCGTGACCTCGACGGCTGCCTGTCATGTGTCATGGCGTTTGGCTCCGATGCTTGGGACCGGCTCTTCGGGTCGCCGCGGCCGAAAGAATTGCATACTTTTCGCGAGATCCGCGGTCGGCATCATGCCGTCTCCACGCCAGGCGACATCCTCTTTCATATCCGCGCAACGCGTATGGATCTGTGCTTCGAACTGGCGACACAGATCATGTCCCGCCTCGGCGGCACAGTCTGCACGGTGGATGAAGTGCACGGCTTCAATTATTTCGATGACCGCGACCTAATCGGTTTTGTCGACGGGACGGAGAACCCCGTGGAACAAGCCGCGATCGACGCCACCATCATCGGCGATGAGGACGCGGCGTTTGCCGGTGGGAGCTACGTGATCGTGCAGAAGTACTTGCACGACCTGCAGGAGTGGAACGCGCTGCCCATCGAGGCCCAAGAGCGGATCATCGGTCGAACCAAACTCTCCGACGTCGAATTGGACGATGCCGTGAAGCCGACCTCAGCACACAACGCTTTGACGACGATCGTGGAAGACGGAAAGCAGCTGGAGATTGTGCGTGACAACATGCCGTTCGGCAATGCGGGAAAGGGGGAGTTCGGCACTTATTTTATCGGCTATGCCCGGTCCCCGCACAGGATCGAGCAGATGCTCGTGAACATGTTCGTCGGTCGGCCATCGGGCAACTACGACCGGCTGCTGGACTACAGCCGCGCCGTCACCGGCACGCTGTTTTTTGTGCCGTCAGCGACGTTCCTGGAGAATGTTGCGGACGCGGACGTGGCTCCATCGCCTGCCGGCCCGTCCTCGGACGGATGTGGGACTGAGGCCGCATCCGAGTCGCGACTGCTGCGGCCTGATGGTTCGCTCGGCATCGGTTCATTAAGAGGAGAGCCTGGACATGAATAATCTTTATCGGGAACTCGCGCCGATCTCTGACATGGCATGGGCCCAGATCGAGGAGGAGGCGTCCCGCACCCTCAAGCGCCACTTGGCGGCGCGGCGCGTTGTCGACGTGCAGGGCCCGAAAAGCCTCGAATTTTCGGCGGTCGGCACCGGTCATCTGAGTCAGATCGAGACACCGGGCGATGGGATCCAGGCCGCGCTACGCGAAGTGAAGGGCCTTGTCGAACTGCGAGTTCCGTTCGAACTGGCGCGCCAGGCGATTGACGATGTGGCACGCGGTGCGAACGATTCAGACTGGTCACCGTTGAAAGACGCGGCGCGCAAAATCGCCTTCGCCGAGGATCGCGCCGTGTTTGAGGGGTACGCGTCCGCGGGGATACAGGGCATTCGTCAATTAACCAGCAACCCGGAGTTGACGCTCCCTGCCGACGTGAAAAGCTATCCGGGTGCAGTGGCGCAAGCCGTGAGCCAATTGCGCCTCGCCGGGGTCAACGGCCCCTACGCTCTCCTGCTGGGCGCGGAGTCGTACACCGCCATCGGCGGAGCCAGCGATGACGGGTACCCGGTCCTGCAGCACATCCAGGCTCTTGTCGACGAAGAGATCGTTTGGGCCCCCGCCATCGCCGGAGGCGTGGTGCTCACCACCCGTGGCGGAGACTTTGAGTTGCACATCGGCCAGGATATCTCCATCGGCTACCTGAGCCATACCGAAACCGCCGTCCGATTATACCTGCAGGAAAGCTTCACATTCCTGCCGCTGACGGCGGAGGCTGCCGTGATGCTGGCGCCTCCTGGCAGGTAGGCATTGGTCTATTAACGGCGAAGCTGTTTATCGGGGCGGATTCGATTCTCTCGCTTGCATAATACCTATACAGGGTATATGTATATGCCATGCTTGTTAGTACGAAAGATAGTATCCGGCGCAGGACCAATCGTGTCGCCGGGCAGATCGCCGGTATTCAACGCATGATCGAAGAGGATCGATACTGTGTTGATATCCTGAATCAGATTTCCGCTGTTCGATCGGCGCTCGACGCGCTCGGGGTCGAACTTCTCACGAGTCACCTGCAAACTTGTGTCATTGGCCGGGATTCCGCTCATCCCAAAGCCAAACCGATGCAGCCGGCCGAATTGGTAGATGAACTTCGCAACGTTCTTTCACGTTTCTTGAAATAAAGGGAGGGCTACCATGCATTCTCATCTAGAAAATCACGCCAATAGCGAACATCATTCCTGCACGGAGCACGCGCGCACGCCGGCAGATCCGCCCGCAAAGCGGGCGAGCGCAGGTAAATACACCTGCCCAATGCATCCGGAAATCATTTCTGACAAACCGGGCAGCTGCCCGATCTGCGGGATGGCGCTGGAGCCAATCGCGCCAACAGCGGGACCGGATGACCAGAGCGAGCTCAAAGATATGACGCGCCGATTCTGGATAGGAGCGATCCTGGCGCTACCCGTTCTCGTCCTCGCCATGGGCGAGATGGTGTCGGGTCTCGATCGGTTGATTGGCGCCCTCGGGGAAAGAGCCAATCTTCTGATCCAATTCGCATTAAGCACACCCGTTTACTTCTGGGCCGGCTGGCCCTTCCTGGAAAGGGCCTGGAAATCAGTACTCAACCGGACACCAAACATGTTTACGCTGATCTCTCTCGGAACAACCGCCGCGTATCTGTTCAGCGTTCTACAGCTGATTGTGCCCGCGACGGGTCACACGTCTCACGCAGCAACCAGCTATTTTGAAGCGGCTGCCGTCATCACGGTTTTGGCGTTGCTGGGCCAGGTCCTGGAGCTGCGCGCTCGATCAAAGACTGGCTTGGCGATTCGCTCGTTGCTGGAACTCTCACCGCGTACCGCCCGGCGAGTCGTCGCGGACAAAGAAGAAGAGATTCCACTCGAGCAGGTTCATGCCGGCGACATTCTTCGTGTGCGGCCCGGTGATCGAGTGCCGGTTGACGGCATTTTGCTCGAGGGCAATTCGGACCTGAATGAAGCGATGATCACCGGTGAACCGATGCCGGTCACAAAGAGAGCAGGCGACACTGTCATTGGCGGTACAGTCAACGGCTCCGGCAGTTTTATCTTCCGCGCAGAACGCGTCGGAGGCGAAACGTTGCTCGCGCAAATTGTCGATCTGGTGGCAAAGGCCCAGCGGTCCCAGGCTCCCGTGCAGCGAATCGCGGACAAAGTCTCGGAATGGTTCGTCCCGGCAGTTCTGCTGGTCGCTCTCATCACATTTGCCGCTTGGCTGCTTTTCGGTCCTGAACCACGGTTGTCGTTCGCGTTTAGTGCCGCAGTTGCGGTGCTGATTATCGCGTGCCCGTGCGCACTTGGACTGGCAACGCCGATGGCGGTGATGGTCGGTGTTGGACGCGGCGCGCAACTCGGTATCCTGGTCCGGGACGCTGCAGTACTGGAGGAACTGGAAAAAATCAGTGTCGTCGCATTCGATAAAACCGGCACCTTGACCGAGGGTAACCCGAAGGTCGTCGAGACAGTAGCGTTCAAGCCCTTCTCGCAGTCTGAGGTGCTCCAACTGGCTGCTGCCGTGGAGTCGTTGAGTGAACACCCCCTCGGACGCGCGATCGTGCGCGCGGCCGGCAATCAGGCTCTGCCGAAGGCGACCGCCTTCGAGGCAACGGTCGGTTCGGGCGTGAGAGCCGAGGTTAATTCGCGTGTAGTCTACGTTGGCAAATCGTTGAGCGACGAGGCGCCGGAAAACGTTTCCAGCGCAGCCGCAAATCGCTGGCGTCGAGAGGGAAAGACAGCTGTCGTGGTTCTGATCGACAACCAGCCGGCAGGATTAATCGCAATCGCCGACACCCTCAAACGGAACTCGGCGGATGCCGTCAAGCGTTTGCACGACTTGAAAATTCGTTCCGTCATGCTGACGGGAGACAACAAAGTGACCGCGCGATCGATCGCAGAAGCTGCGGGGATCGATGACGTCATCGCCGAAGTTTCTCCTGAACAGAAGCAGAAAGAGATCGCCAAACTGCAAGCCAATGGCGCGAAAGTCGCCATGGCGGGAGACGGCATCAATGACGCGCCTGCGCTAGCAACGGCCGATGTCGGCATCGCAATGGGAACCGGAACGGAAGTCGCTATCGAGAGCGCCGGTATAACCCTTGTGAAAGGAGACCTCAACCTGCTTGTTTCCGCGATTCTTCTAAGTCGTGAGACAATGAAGAAAATCCGTGAAAACCTGGTATTTGCCTTCGTTTACAATTTCCTGGGAGTCCCGGTTGCAGCCGGAATTTTGTACCCGATGTTCGGCCTGCTACTGAACCCAATGATCGCGAGCGTCGCGATGTCGCTAAGCAGCGTATCGGTGATCGCGAACTCGCTTAGGCTTCGCAATAGTATTCGACGGCAGGCGTGAATGTCGGCACCGCGTCGTTGCGAAGCTTAATTAAGGAGCGGCGGAGTCGGCTGGGAGAACGGAACCTGCGCTACAATACCCGCAATCTGGATCTAGATGCCGGGCTCCCATTTTCTCTCGGCTGCGCCCGGGCGCTCTTTGATCCAGTCTCGGAATCGGTGGATCTGATCGCGCGTGCCGACGACCAGCAGCCAGTCGCCGGCATCCAGAACCTGGAAGGGGCCCGGGAAAAGCATCCTGTGGCCGCCTCGAGCAACACCAACGATTTGGACTCCGGTGTGCCTGGGAATTTCGAGTTCTGCGAGCGCATTCCCGACAAGACGGCTGTTTTCAGGCACATCCAGCGATTCAAGCCTGATTTCGTCCAGCAGATCAACGGTTTCAGTTCGCGGCGGACTTGAATCAAAGAAGGCTTTGACCCGATGGATCTGGTTCGCAGTACCCAAAACCAATATTTCGTCCCCAGGATAGAGTTCCGTGTCCGGCCCGGAACTTGGCACTGGATACCCAAGGCGCTCGACGCCGACCACGGAGCAACCGAACTGGCTGCGAAGCGAGAGGTCTCCAAGACTCTTTCCGAACCACGCTTCCGAGTCAGGGATACGAATTTCGCTTAAGCTGAGGTCCCATTCCTGATGGTCCTTCAACCACTCCGCGTGTGTCCGCTTTCGTCGCTCTTCCGCCGAAAGGATTGCCTCGGAGAGTTCTGCGGCAATCCGGCGCTGCGCTATTTGAAGACGCCGCCCGAAAAAGAGCGCGTACACAACCGCTGTGCAGAGGATCGCTCCTAAGAATGAAACCGAGGCCCCAATGATTGGCGTTAAAAGCCAGATGAACGAAAAGAGCAGCGCTGCCGCCGCCAGATCGAGACAGACAAGCAAGGCCGAGTGCTGCGATCCGAACGCAATCTCGACGGCACCTTTGAAAAATTCGGCCACGCGCCGCCAGATCCCCAAGGTCGGCGCCGCAGCGCCAACGCCAATGAGTGCCCAAAAGAGATGAAAAGGCCACCAGCCTGAGTCCGCCGGAAACAGGCGATTCCAGCGCACCAGGAGAAACGGTGCAACAATCAGAATTGCTGCGGCGAACGTGACACTGATCACCAGCGGAACAATGATTTGCTTGGCCAGCGCGGAGACACGGCTCCGGCGTTGATGTTCCCCAATCGAATTCAGGAACTGCTGATAAGCCCCGAGCAGATTGTAGAAAAACGGTGGCTGAATTTTAAGCCATCCATCACTGATCGGGCCGGAATGCCGGATCATGACCGGAGAGACCAAAGCGGTGAACAACGCAACTCCAACTGCGATCGGATAGTAATCGGCGGAAAGCATCCCCGCAGAGACTCCGAGCTGCGCGATAATGAATGCGAATTCACCAACCGGAGTGACCATCAGCCCGGCACGAATAGCATCTCGATCCGAGGTCCCGGTGACAAGCAGTGACGCGCTGATCGCAAACGTACGCACCAGGATCGCAAGTGTTCCGAGCGACAAGATCAGCAACCAGTTCTTCAGTAAAAGCGCGGGATTCAACAGCATTCCGATCGAAACGAAAAAGACCGCAATAAAGACGTCGCGCATCCCCTGCATCGACCGTTCAACCGTCGGGCGCTGCGGTGTTTCGGCCACGATTGCTCCAAGCAAAAACGCTCCCAAAGCCAGCGAATAACCGGTCTTCGCCGCTAGGACAGCGATACCCAGGACGAGTCCGGCGACGGTGATTGTCAGCAGGTCCGTGCCGGCTCGGTTCAATCGTTGCAATGACCTTGGGAGCAACAACAGTCCGACAACCACGACAACCGTAACAAAGACCAGAAGAATACCGATGATCCGCCCGAGGTTCGCCTCCGCCCCTCTATGCAACTGTGCAACCGACGAAATGAAGGTCAGGACCACCACCGCGACAAGGTCCTCCAGGACCGTGATACTCATCGCGAGGTTGCCGGCTCGCTGGTGGATTAGCCCGGTCTCCGGAAGGATCTTGCCGATGATCGCCGAGCTGGACGCCACAAGCATCCCAGCTACGAACAAACTTTCCGAAGCGCTTACTCCGAGGAACGGGCAGATCGATCGGACAACATTAAAAACAATGGTAGCGCCGAGAGCGACGGCGAGAACAATGCCGGTCCCCATCCTCCGAAGTTTCCCGAGGCTGAGTTCCAGGCCAATCGAGAACATGAGAAAGACCAAACCGAGCTGGGACAAAGCTTCGACGCGATCCTCATGCGCCACGAGCGAGAACGGAGGGTCATGCGGTCCGATCAAAAGTCCGGCCAACAGAAAACCGACAATGCTGGAGAGGCCAATTTTCTGGCACAGAAAACCGCCAATTCCCGCAGAGAACGTTACGACTGCCAAGTCTTGAACGAGGTCCAGTTCGCCCATGTCTGGCTATAGTAAACGCCACGGTTGGGAGTTGACTACAGTAAGTTCAGTTGGCAGCGCTAGCCGGCAATCAGCTCGTCGCTTCGTTTGCACACGTCTTGGTCGTAGCGGTGTGCCACGATGGTAGGGTCGCGCTCCTGCGTGACCGTGTTGCGATACCCCAAAAGGCCTACCATCAGAACCCCGATTTGGACACCCGGCCTCGGTAGGGTCAGTCGAACGCCCTTTTTACAAGACCCCGCCCGGATTCGCTGTGGGAAGGAGTTGTACCCAAAACAGGCTGAAAATATGAATAAATTATTTTCAATTAAGTCAACGCGTGGTTCCCAAAGATCGACTGGCAACGTTGATCAAGTCTGCTTTTGGGGTATCGCCACACGGTCACGCGGGAGCGTGACCCTACCACGACGCCACACGGTCACGCGGAAGCGTGACCCTACCATGACGCTACACGGTCACGCGGCGGAGTGACCCTTTCCAAATGTCCAAACTCCAATTCCGGCGGTCGCCGGACGTGATTTTTGCGGGCCAGACGGTCTCTATTTAAAGTAGAGCGTTTTACGACCGATATCGATAATGCCGCTGCGGTCAAAAAAGAAATCGGCACCAACCAAACCACCGAATTGGTACTGCAAATCCTCCGGACCTTCCGGTAAACTCGTGACCCCGATCATTTGCGGGCCGAGAGCGTAGTTGCCCAAATCGAATTCCGGCGCAATGGTCACGCCGACCGGACGCTCCTTCGAGTGAATCCCTTTTGCGTTAACGGTTGTCCGGATTACCGGAATGCCGTTTTGCCGGGCTACAGCGGTGGGGATCAGCGTAGCAAACCCGCCGGTGTCAACCACGAAGCTGTAACGGTTACGCCCGATCCGGCCGATCACTTCAAGTGCCCCGGAATGTGTGATTCGCATCGGGACGGCATTGTAACGACCCGTTTTCGCTCGTTTGATAATCTCCTGTCCGTTGCTACCGCCGGTTTGCAGATAGATCCTCTGACTCCGACAATCGATGATGGCGTTATAGCGCTGTAAGATGTCCAGACCGATGATACCGTCCATTGTCACCTCATGGCCCGACTCTCGGAGTTTAGCGCGAAAGTCGCGGAGATCTATCAAGGCAACCGGACCCGACCCGAGATTGTCAATACCGACATAGAGACTGTCCACCGTTGCGACCGGGACAGTCCGATTGTTCACCTCGATTTGCCTTGGCACCTGAATGACGCCGGCACCCTTCGCCAATCCAAGCGCCTTCGCTTTGTTCGCGTCGACGATGCTCAGTGCAGCGCCGGTATCAACGGCAAACCACGCCGGGCGATTGTTTACACGGACCGCAACAAACATGTGGTTTCCGGTACTTCGACTCAGCGAAGTTCCCGCCGTTTCCGGCTCGTTTGCCTTTGCGCTATGAAAACCGCCATATGCAGCGTAAAATAGGCAGCTCAGGGTATAGATCAGGATTTTATAAAATTGTTGCATGGTGCAGGCATGAATAATACACGGTCATCGGCGTTTTGGTCGGCCGTTTTTCTCGTTTTCGCTATTTACCTCGGCGGCGCCGATCTGTGCTCGGCGCAAAGCCGGCCTGGATGGGGCGAAATCTGGCAGCAGCGCATGACAATTGGACAAGCGCAACTCGAGAGTGCTTTCAAACTGGCAGAAGCCGGCAAAGTGAATGAGGCGCTGGCGTTAATCGACCAGGTGATTGCGAGCGACCCGAACAACTGGCGGTCCTACTTTCTAAAGTCCGCAGTCTTGGTGCTGGCAAAGCGCGGCAACGAAGCGCTCAAAGAAATCGACACAAGCATCAATCTCGCACGCAAAAGCAACGTTTCTCCGGGTCTATTAGCCGAACTGTACGAAAGCAAAGCGCGAAGTTGCGTGGATTACGGCCGGTACGGCGAGGCGAGAAAATCGTACGAACAGGCGGTTCGTCTCGAACCGACAAACCCCTCCACACTCAACGATTTGGCCTGGATTCTCGCAACTGCAAAGGATGACCATGTGCGCGATAGTCGCAGAGCGGTCGCGCTCGCGACGAAGGCGTGCATGCTCAGCAACTGGCAGAATGCTTTCTCGATCGACACACTCGCGGCTGCCTGCGCGTCCGCGGGGAATTATTCCGATGCAGTGAAGTACCAGCAGTTGGCGATCTCTCGTCTAAGTCCGGACGATCGCAAGGGGCAACTTCTCGGCATGGAACAACGGCTCCAGCAATACTACAGCGGAAGGCCGTTCACGAGTTTGTAGGGGAGGTACGCACGCATGCGCGTCTGGCAGTTGGGATAGTCATGCGCCAAAGTGCCTGTCGGTCAAATGTCTTCCGTCGGTCCAAGGCGATCAGTTCCAGAGGATATCGCTGGGGAACCGCGCGTAGATACCGTTCGGATCGTTCAATGATCGCAAGTCGATGAGCTGGTGCTCCAATTGTTGAACGCCAAGTTCGACAGGGTCAAAACCAGCCACGGGCGGCCGAGTGGTCGATTTGAATAACGCCTTTAGCTTGTCGCTCAAATCTTTCCGGCTCGGATATTCTGTGATGGACGGATGTTCGCCGAGATTCGCTGTCTTCGCAGCGTACGCGATCGCCGAATCCAGGCCCCCGATCTCATCCGCCAATTTGAGTCGTACGGCGTCGGTTCCGGACCATACTCGGCCCTGCGCGATTTCGTTCACTTGATCGACAGAAAGATGGCGTCCATCCGCGACTCGGCTGAGGAAACCCTGGTAAAACCGGTCGGTCTCCCTTTGCAGAATGGCAAGATCTGCGTCCGATTTCTGTTTGAAAGGGTCAAACAATGTCGCCAGCGGCGCAGTCGTTATCACAGAATCGGTCGTAATTCCGTTGTCGGTGGCAAGCTTTTCAAAATTCACCAACAGGTCGAAGACTCCGATACTGCCAGTGATAGTGACCGGCTCGGCGAAGATATGGTTTGCGGGCGCGGAGATGTAATAGCCGCCGGAGGCTGCGTAGCCTCCCATCGATACGACCACCGGCTTCGTTTCTCCCGCTGCTTTCAATTCCCGGTAAATCTGTTCGGACGCGAATGCGCTCCCGCCCGGGCTATTCACGCGCAGCACAATCGCTTTGACGCTCGGATCGAACCGAAACTTGCGGATCTCCCGCGCGTAGCGGTCGCCTCCGACGTTGGTCAGTGCGCCTTCGCCATCGACGATTTCACCCTCGGCATAAACGATGCCGATCTTTGACCCTGCAACAGGCAACTTGCTCCGGTCCCGGTCCGCCTCCTCGTAGGCGGCAACGCTGACCTGGTTAAACGTATCGTGCTGCGTGTCTGTTCCGTATTGCTTTTTGAACCGGTCCATTATCTGCGACAGCGAGGCGACCTCTGTCCCAAGTTTGCTTTTAACCGCCACATCCGCGTTGATGATGCCGTTGGCATCGATGAGTTGCTGCAACGAGCCGGCCTGAAGACCGCGAGATTTTTCAATCGCTGCCGTGACAGCACCCCAAACATCTGCGAACAGCTTTTCAATTTGTTCCCGGGATTCCGGGCTCATATTGTCACGAATGAACGGTTCGACCGCTGATTTATATTTGCCGACCCGTGATACTTGCACGCCGATCCCGAATTTCTTCAATGCGCCCGCGAAATAAAGCGAAGTAAAGGATGGGCCGCGCAGAATAAACTCGGCCTGAGGGTCGACAAATATTTGGTCCGCCACCGACGCGACGTAATACCCCGACGTAAACGGGAACTGGAGATAGGAATAGACCGGCTTGTGGGATTCCTTGAATTTCATGAGCGCTTCGCGGATCTCTTGTAACGCGGGAAAACTCGACGCGTAACCGCGATCCAACGGAATATTTCCGGTGATAAAGACTCCTTTAATTTTCGAGTCGCTCGCGGCGCGGTTGAGCGCCAGCAAAACGTCGCGCAAGCTGACACGCTCTTCCTGCTGTTGGTCGTTCAATTCGGCAAGCAAATAAGAAGGGTCAAATTCAGGCGGCGCATCCCGGATCGGCACTGCGAGGTCGAGAACCAGCAACGAGCCTGCCGGGACCACGGTCCCTTTTTCTGATGCGCCTAAAAGGGCGATTGCCGCGATCAAGCCAACCACGCAAAATCCGATCAGTAAAATGATGGCGAAGAGTGCTCCGAAAAAGGAGCCAATGAATGATTTCATCTATTGAAACGTTAACGGTATTGGAGAGTTCGAGCATCGCACGATGACGCCTCACATTGTCTATAGCTTTGAGCCGCCCGGCGCAGCATGCCTATTCCCATTGTTGTAGAGCACGCTGCAACAACCTGCCGCATTTCGCAAATACGGCTGGTTCCCAGCCTGGCCGCCGAAGTCTTGCAGGGGCGATCAGCCTTCGCGGCTAGCGTCCTCATCCCACTGCAAGGGTTGTAGAGTCGGGATATAATGGCTAGTTTTGCGCCAAGGCTTTCTGCAGACGCAAGTGCTTCCATGCATTCCCGAGACGGAACAGTAAATCGAGCCCGCGCCAATCACCATTCTGCACGGGTTTCAGGATGCGCTTCGATTTCCCTGGCGCTGGTCGTGATCCTTCTCACCAGCATCGTCGACCCTGTATTGGGTAAAGCGGCTCAGCAAACGGCGAAGACCGAACAACCGCGCGAGACTCAAGAGTCGCCAGTCATCACAGCGCAATTGATGAACGTTGTCGAAGCGTATATCGCTGCCGGTGAGAAGAATGACCCGGGTGCCCGCGGAAGGTATCTTGCCCCGAAAGTGTTTTACTACGGGCACGCTCGGACCCGGGAGCAGGCAATCCGCGAGATCGAGTCTCTGTACCGTCGCTGGCCGGAGCGACAAATTATTCCGACCGATTCAATTGAGCTGTTTAAAATCCCAAAGTATCGGGCGGTCTATCGTGTCACAGCTCTCTACGAATACAAGTTCGATAACCCGCGCGAACACGAACATCTATCGGGGATGTCGGAGCTGACCTTTGTTGTCGAGCACGCCCAGCAAGGCGTTCGCATCATCGGGGTAGACGAAAAACTCGTGAACGCGAGTACCCAGTATCAGCGCGACTGACCCGCATTTACTTAGGGCCGGCGAGAAACGCGGATAAGATTTCTATTGACGGCGCTGCGTTGCATTTGTTTTGATCCATAACGGATTGTTTGTAACAAGGAGGTTCTTCCCCCCATCGAAACATCGTTCCGGCTAGCACCAGGCCGGGGCTCCTGACTCGCAGTGCAGTCGTCGGTTTTTTCCGATCCAGGACCCCGCGCATTGCCTCGGGCGCCAGTTGGCATCTGTGTGCGATGTGGAGTCGTTCCAAGGGTTCCGGTTGCACTCATCGTAATCGCCAAACGGTTAACAATATGAAGTTAGCAAACCTGTACCGTGTCTCTCAAATCGGGATTTTGGTCTGCACTTTGAATGTGTACGGCCAAGAGGGCTCTAACGTCGAGCAGAGGGTCAATAGCATCCTCTCACAAATGACCCTGGATGACAAAATCAACTATATCGGTGGCACTCCATTTTTTGACGTCAAACCGATTCCACTCGCTAATCTGAAAACACATTTCAACCCGCAGATTTTTCAGACAGATGCCGGGTTAGGTGTGCGGAACAGTCCCGCGAGCGTGCGCTATCCCTCCGGCCTCGTGTTGGCCGCGACGTTTAACCGCGATCGGGCCACGGACGCCGGAGCCGGTCTGGGGCGAGACACGCGTGCGCGAGGCTTTTTTTCGATCCTTGGGCCCGGCATGGATTTTTACCGCACGCCGTACGGAGGGCGCAACTTCGAGTATATGACCGGCGAAGACCCTTATCTGGGAAGCCAGCTCATACCGAAGGTCGTGGACGCGATTCAGGACCAAGGGGTCTGGGCTTGCGCGAAGCATTACGTCTGCAATGACCAGGAAGAAAACCGCACGAACATTAATGAGATCATTGATGAACGGACGTTGCGTGAAATTTACCTGGTGCCCTTTGAGGCTGCGGTAAAACAGGGACACGCGGCGACAATCATGGGCGCCTACAATTTTCTCCAAATCGGTGCTTTGCCGTCGGCGCAATGCAATGAGAGTTCGTTTCTTCTCACGGAGGTCCTCAAAAACGAATGGGGATTCACCGGATTCGTCATGTCCGACTACGATGCGATTCACAATGGAGTGAACGCGTTTCTCGCCGGGTGCGATCTGGACCTTCCAAACGCTCAGTTTATGAATATCTCCACTTTGGAACCATTGATCTCAAGCAACCTCAAAATGTACGAACCGATCCTGGATGACAAGGTGCGCCGGATCCTGCGCGATGTCATCTCGTTTGGATACCTCGATCGCCAGCAGCTCGACAGTTCGATCCCGCTGGACGATCCCCAGAGTGAACAGGCGGCGCTGGATACCGCACGCGAAGGGATCGTGCTCTTGAAGAATGACGGCAACTTGTTGCCGCTTCAGCAGGGCCGCGTTCGATCGGTGGCCGTTGTCGGTCCCGCAGCGCTTGGCGCGCCGCCAACCGGTTTTGGAAGCTCGACCGTCTTTCCGATCAGTTACGTCCCCGAACTGGACGGGATCGAAAGTGAAGCGCCGGCAGGAACGGAAGTGGATTTCATTTCGGCGTGCACTCCGGACCCCACGACTACAGAATGGCAAGTCATTGTAGGTGGCGAGGCCCAGCGCGGGCTTCTGGGGCAATACTTCACGACATCCGATCTCTCCGGTACCCCTGCGACAACGCGCGTCGACAACGACATAAACTTTGACTGGGAGACGGACCCAATTCCGGTCTCCAGCAACCAGGGAACTTTCTACGCAAAGTGGACCGGCCAATTCTTCCCCCAGATATCGGGCGACCAAGTAATCAAGGTATGCGCCGACGGCGGCGTTCGAGTGATTGTGAACGGCGTGATTTTGATCGACGACTTCAACTCGCCCCCAACACCTCCGCTGGGATATGGGCCGACTCCCGCGCTCTCGGCAAAGTTTTCTGCGATGGTCGGAAGCGCATGCAACGTCGAACTGGATTATCACCGTGTTCCCGGGTTTTTCGGCAACGCTTATGCGGGTCGAAGTTCGGGAGGCAGGAACGGGGGTGTACTGGGCGTGCAATTGAGCTGGGCATCGCTGCAGGCGCCACCGAACTTTGCCAAGTATGACGCGGTTGTAGTTTGCGTGGGAACCAATAACAACTACGACGGCGAAGGCTACGATCGCCCATTCGATCTCCCTGAGTTTCAGGGGGAGTTGATTCAGAATCTGGCGAGCGTCAACCCGCGAACAATCGTCGTTACACACGGAGGCGGAAGTTTCAATGCCGAGCCGTGGATCAATCAGGTGCGAGGGTTAATTCAGGCGTTCTATCCCGGCCAGAACGGCGGGCAAGCTCTCGCCGAGATCTTGTTCGGTACGGTAAACCCGTCGGGTAAACTTCCTATCAGCTGGGAAAAACTCGCACAAGACAACCCGGCATACGCAACGATCCTGATGCCTCTTAATCAGCGCCCGAGCACGATGAATAGCACGATGAATTATTCGGAAGGGATATTTATCGGATATCGCGGATACGAAAAGAATCACATCAAGCCGTTGTTTCCGTTCGGATTCGGTTTGTCTTACACAAGCTTCGCGTTCTCAGACTTGAAAATTGAGCCGGCTGTATTCAATGGACACGCACCGGTGAGGGTATCGTTTACTGTCACAAATACAGGGAAACGAGTCGGGGCGGAAGTCGCGGAGTTATACGTTGGTCAACAAAATCCGATGATCGTTCGACCGATCAAAGAATTGAAGGGCTTTCAAAAGGTCAATTTGCAACCGGGACAATCAACGAAAGTTACCCTGAGCCTGGACCAGCGTTCGTTCGCCTACTTCAACACAACCAAGGAAAAGTGGGATGCTGTTTCCGGCGTTTACAATGTTGTAGTCGGAGATTCATCCGAGGATACGCCGCTTAAAGGGCAGGTGACTCTGAAATCCGAGTTCACCGCAAACCCCTGAACCACCTCTGCTTAAATCGGTCCCTGTTGGAACGGCTGCGGCCGTTCCAACCTTGGGGACAGGAATAGGCAGAGGATCTTGTTCCTCCGGGATCTGCCTGCTAGCGTAACACGATTGCGCGAACAACTTCCATCCGATGAATCACCGGCATCCGAGCGGATCGAGAAAGAGCTTGCAAAGATCGCACCGCGGCTCGCGGTTATCCGCCGTCACATTCATGAAAATCCTGAGCTGAGCGGGCAGGAACTCGCTACGACTGCATATCTGAGCAAGCAGCTTACAGCCGCCGGTGTTCCTCATAGGGTGGGGCCGGGCAATCGTGGTATTATCACCGAAACGGCGGCTTCGGCTCCCGATGCCGGACCCGTGATCGCAATGAGGGCGGATATCGATGCCCTACCGATTCAGGAGGAGAACAAAGTTTCCTACCGGTCAAAAAACAAGGGTGTGATGCACGCGTGCGGCCACGACGCCCATTCTGCGATGCTGCTCGGGACAACGCTTGCATTGCACCGAGGGGGTCCGTTCCGGGTGCGTTGGAGAAGCATTTTCCAACCCTCGGAGGAAGCAGGTCGCGGCGCTGTGGAAATGGTAAAGGCAGGTGCGATCGATGGTGCGGACGCGATCGTCGCACTTCACGTTGATCCGAACTTCGAGGTGGGCAAGGTCACGATCACGCCAGGCCCGAGAACAGCTTTTTGCCGTGACTTCACGATCCGAATCGAAGGGCGCGGGGGACATGGCGCCCGGCCGCATCTGACAGTCGATCCGATCGCGACCGCGGCGCACCTGATCACTTTCATTTATCAGGCGATTCCGCGCCAGACCGATGCCCGGCAACCGGTGGTCGTCACAATTGGAGCCGTTCACGCGGGGCACGCATCCAATGTCATTCCAGACACTGCACTTCTCGAAGGGACAATCCGCACATTGAGCTCCGCGACGGCAACGACCACATACAAAACGCTCGAACGACTCTGCAACGCGGTTGCGCAGGGGTTTCACGCAAAGATCGCTGTGGACTTTGCAGAACTGATTCCCGGCATGGTCAATGATCGCCGGCTTTCCTCTCTCATCGGCGAGGTTGCGACCCGGATGCTCGGATCAAAAAATGTTCTCAGTGCCGAGCAACCCAGCATGGGTGCCGAAGACTTTGCCGACTATTTAACGGCCGTTCCAGGGTGCATGATTGGACTCGGGGTGAAACGGGCCCGGCGGAAGACCACGCCTTTGCACACCGCCACGTTCGATATAGATGAAACCGCGCTCCCGATCGGTGCGCAGTTATTCGCCAAAGTGCTGCTCGAGTGCGCAAACCTTAACTTCTATCGCGGGCAAATAGGGAACTAGCTCGATTGTAAGCGAAGCGTCCCGCTTTGCTTTTTGGGAACCGGGCAAAGCGGGACGCTTCGCTTACAATCGAGCTAGTTCCCTATTTGCCCGCGATTCTCTTCTTCGAACAACTTCTGCCAATATTCGAGGCGCTCTTTGATTCTTCGTTCGGATCCGTTCTCGCTCGGTTCGTAATATTTTCTTCCCTCCGGCAGATAGGCTTGAGGCACATATCCGCCTTCATAATCGTGCGCGTACTTGTAACCGTCGCCCTCCCCGAGCAGTTTTGAACCGCCGCCTCGGAGGTACTTCGGGACAGCCAGGATCCGGCCTTGTTGCACATCAACCAGCGCTTTGCCAAACGCCGCCCATGCCCTGTTGCTTTTGGGTGCCGTCGCCACATACACAGCGGCGTGCGCCAGCGGGATCCGCGCCTCCGGCAGCCCTACAAACTCCACAGCCTGTTGCGCTGCTACCGCCGTTACCAGAGCGTTTGAATCAGCCATCCCCACATCTTCGCTTGCCGCAATCACGATGCGCCGCGCAATGAACCGAATGTCTTCCCCGGCGTACAACATCTTGGCGAGCCAGTAGAGTGTCGCGTCGGGATCGGAGCCCCGCATACTCTTGATGAATGCGCTGATGGTATCGTAATGCTCGGTCTCGTCGGCATCGTACGCGACCGCCTTTTTTTGAATGCTCTCTTCCGCAACCGAGCGATCCAAATGTATTGCGCCGTCTGCATCGGGCGCAGTCGTGAGGACCGCAATCTCCAACGCGTTTAACGCGCGTCTTGCATCGCCGTCACTGACTTCCGCCAGGAACTGAAGTGCAATTGGGTCCGCATCGACGTTCGTGTTGCCGAGACCGCGCTCTGAATCGTGCAGAGCGGCATCCAGCAAACTAATCAGGTCTTCCCGGGAAAGCGGTTCCAGTTGGAAAACCTGTGATCGGGAAACAAGCGGACTGTTAACGTAAAAAAAGGGGTTATGTGTGGTGGCGCCGACCAGCCTCAAATTTCCGTTCTCGACGTCGGGCAGAAGCACATCCTGTTGCGCTTTGTTAAACCGGTGGATCTCGTCGATGAAAAGGATCGTTCGCTCGCCTTTTGACCGGCGGCGGAGCGCAGCCGCTGCAGCAACGCGCCGTACATCGGCAACGGAAGCTTCCACACCGTTCAAGCGGTGAAAATGACTTTTTGTGGTTGACGCGATAATCTGCGCAAGACTTGTCTTTCCGCTGCCGGGCGGGCCGTAGAGAATAATCGACGTCAGCCGGTCCGATTCGATCGCCCGACGGAGCAGTTTCCCTGCACCCAGGATATGATGTTGGCCAACGTATTCATCCAAAGATCGAGGACGCATCCGTGCAGCGAGGGGTGCGCCCAAGTCGATGCCAGCCTCCTCCGGTTCGGCCGCTCCAAAGAGATCGTCCATTTTTCTAGTCTCCGCGGTACCCGGAGAAAGTTCAACACAGGTAGGACTGATCTCTGCACTGTATTCGGCGGGGCGCTGCTTGAATTCGCAATTCTTAGCTTCTAGTGTCCTGTAGGCCGTTTCGGGGACAGGACACGAATGTTCTGCAACCGGGTCCGGTTCGTGCCCCGAACGTTTGGAACCAAGCGTCATGAAGACAATCCTAGTACCGGTCGATTTCTCCGATGTAACCATGAAAGTTGTGAAGGCGGCGGTTCATTTGGCGAAGCCGTTTCACGCCAGAATCATCTTGATGCATGCAACCGAAGTTGCGCCTACTCTGATGGGAATGGGGGGCGGGCCTGACACAATCGCTGTCGCTCCAGCCCGGGAATCGGCAAGCCCGCCCGATTACGGTGACAGGCTCGCGCGTCTGCAGGAGATGATTGCTTCGGTTGGACTTGCGTCGACCACCATCGAGCTTGAGGGGTTCACGGTCGATCTGATTATGTCGCAGGCGGAAGGTTCGCGAGCGGATCTAATCGTTCTTGGGTCCCATAGCCGGAGCCCAATTTCGCATCTGTTGCTTGGGAGCGTAGCCGACGGCGTGCTGCGGCGGGCGCGATGCCCGGTATTGATCGTACCGCTCACGGACACGAATTCGCAGCATGCTTTCTTCTAGTGTCCTGTCCCCGAAACAACATGAACTTTGCCGGGAGTCAGTTGGCTGTTTTTCAAGGCACGAACGAAGACCCATATCTTCATGATACGGGTCGAGAGAGTCCCGCGGCGGCGGCGCGGCGGCGAGACAGAAAAACAGCCAACTGGCTCCGGCCCGGAGGGTTGCGATGAAAATGGGCCGGCGGCCGTGTAATTGTAGGCGAAGCGTCCTCGCTTTGCGCTCTGGGGAAGAAGCAAAGCGGGGACGCTTCGCCTACGCCGCCTTGCCGCCGGTGACGGATCCGGTCTAGAGTCCCCTTCCTGTGAACTTCGCTACGCTCACCGGACTCGCCGTGCTAAACCCGGGTGGGCGCGATCCGGATCAGAGCTTTTCGGATGGGCCCGGTCGACCGGACGCAGCAATGCATCCGCCGGTCAACTATCATGCGTATGCCGCCGCGACCCGGGGCGCCTTTTATCGCAGCACGGCCGCAGCCGCGCGCCATCGCAGTGTACTGCTGCTGCTCCGCGGTGACCTGGCCGAAGCGCAGCGCGCCATAAAAGTGCTCAAGGCGCACGGATGCTTTGTCGCCATTTCGTTTAAGGAGTCCGGTACACAGCAGGTGACCCGGCAACTGTTGAACCCGAAACGGCTGCACCGGTTTAGGGAAATCGGCGCGGAGGCCGATCTCTGCCTTTCGAGCACGCGCGATTTGGTTCCGCTGTTTGCATCGGTCTCGAGACGCACGATTCATGTGCCGACACCCTACCCGGTCGAATTTAAAGAATGGAACTTTTCGCGACCGGTAAAGGAGCGGCAGGGCCTGTTTATCGGTACCCGCGAATTTCGCGTGGCATCACGGAACCATTTGCTGGCCCTTTCGGCGGCTCGGACGCTCTCGGTCCCAATTACCGTCATCAATCCGGACGGGAAATCGGGCCTGGAACGGTTGCGTGGCCTGAAGTTTCCGGAGGACCAGCTCACTATTTCGCCGCCGTTGCCTTACCCGAAATACCTTCAATTGATCGCAGGCCATCGTCTGGTGCTTCAGTTCGATCAGGGCTCCGTTCCCGGCCAGGTCGCAGGGGACAGTCTGCTCTGCCGGATCCCGACAGTCGGTGGGAATGGCACTGTCGAACAGCTTGCTTATCCCGCGTTGCACGGAAACGGCCGCACATTCGATCACCTTGTCGAGTTGGCCCGGCGACTGTTGAACGACTCAGAATTCTATAACGAGCAACTCACCGCGCTGGAAACCAATGCAATGGCCCGTCTCTCATTCGCGAAGTGCGGCGAGGCTCTCGCCAAGTACCTTCTGGTGTAGCTTGAACCACCCTCTCGGCTCAGGTAAACTAAGTTCTCGTCATGTCTCAGCAAGCACACGCGAACCAAAAAACCTTAAGTGAACTCTCGCTGGACGCGATTGTGAATTTGTTGCGAGCGAATGGAATGCGGATCACAAGGAACCGCGTTCAGATTCTTGAAACCCTCCTGAAAGCCGAAAAACCGTTGTCGCTGGAAGAAATCCAGGAAACATCGCGTGACGGGCTCGATGCGCCGGATTATGCAACCGTTTTCCGTGTTATGACCGTTCTAGAGAACCTGCAAATCGCACAAAAGGTGAATCTGAACCGGTCCTGCAGCTATTACGAGCTGGTGAACCCCAAACGTCACTACGACCACATTATCTGCACCGAATGTGGCCGAGTGACGCTGATCGTTGATTCCTGTCCGGTCGAAAAAGTGGAACGCAAAATCGAGAAGCGATACGGCTACTCGGATATCCGGCATTCGCTTGAGTATTTCGGCAAATGCCGGGAATGCACTTAGGCCACGTTTGAACCATGCGATCGCGCAAACGCGGTCTAAAGGCGCACCGGGACGGCGTTTTCAGCAAGATAATGCTTTGCCTGAGCGACGGTGTACTCGCCGAAATGGAAGATGCTCGCGGCCAGAACTGCATCTGCTTTTCCGCGCGTCAGCCCATCCAGGAGATGTTTCAAGGTGCCGGCGCCACCACTCGCAATGACAGGGATACCGAGGGCCGAACTGACTGCGGCGGTTAGCTCAAGATCGTAACCTTCCTTTGTGCCATCCGCATCCATGCTCGTGAGCAGAATTTCCCCGCCGCCGAGCCTCTCCACTTCGCGTGCCCACTCGACAGCATCGAGATCCGTGGGATTCCGGCCACCGTGCGTAAATACCGTCCAGTGACCTGGTCCGGTGCGTTTTGCATCGATCG
Source organism: uncultured Verrucomicrobiae bacterium (assembly GCA_963750185.1). Taxonomy (GTDB): domain Bacteria; phylum Verrucomicrobiota; class Verrucomicrobiia; order Chthoniobacterales; family JAFAMB01; genus JAFAMB01. The sequence goes on along the minus strand of CAVVPV010000014.1, from coordinate 164,725 downwards.
CAACCACGATGCATTGGACTCCAAACGCATCGGCCGAGCGCGCAATCAATTCAGGTTCCTTGATTGCAGCGGTGTTCATACTGACCTTGTCAGCTCCGGCAAGCAGCATTTCCCGGACATCGGACACCGTCCGGATGCCACCCCCGACCGTGAGCGGCATAAAACATTGTTCGGCTGTCCGCCGGACAACGTCGATCATCGTTCGGCGATTATCTGAAGAAGCGGTGATATCAAGAAAGACCAATTCATCGGCTCCCTGTCGATTATATTCGATCGCACACTCGACCGGGTCGCCGGCATCGCGCAGGCGCAAAAATTTCGTTCCTTTGACGACTCGCCCGTCCGTGACGTCGAGGCATGGGATAATTCGTTTGGTCAGCATCCAGACCGAAACTAGTGCCCTGTCCCCGAAATAGCATTTACTTTGTTGCGATAGGCCCACACGCTTCCCCCATCCGGCCTACCCCGCGGCAGCCTCAATCAGCCAGAACCGAGATTCGTCGTCGAAATATCCAGACACGCCGGTCGCGCGCCATTCGTCTCCGGTCAATCCCTCGCAGGCTACTCCGTCTTCTGCCAGGCTCACAAGCGTTTGGCGATTCGGCAGAAACGATCCTCGAACGAACAGTTCTCCGATTTGCCCAAGCGGAGCGCTTTCCGGGGGACCTGCTGTCGCGGCGGACGGATACTCCGCCCCATCGCGGACTGCAACCCGAGTCTCGACAGAGGGAGAAAAGGTGCCGATGAGGTTTGCATTCTCCTTTCGTTCGTACTCCTTCAGCGCAAGAGATGCCAAAGGCAGATCACTGTAGAAAACCAGCTCGATATTGGCTCGCTGGATAAGCCCTGTAAAATAGTCGGCTTCGTTTTGTTCAATCGGCGCGTCGGTGATGAAAACTTTGTGAAGCGGCGACCCTGGATTCCGCAAGAGCCGGCGCACGACCGGGCTGCCGGCTGCGATCCGAGTCGGTTTGAATTTCTCAAGCTGCCGGCCGAGGTACCGGCCGGACCGAGTCGCAATGATGCTGGTCAGGCCGGCCGCGAAGTTAGCGAGGAGATGCAAAGTGGAGGCGCACAAATCGATTTCCCCCGCCTTCAACTTTAGCTGGGCGACCAGGAACTGAATGCTTTCCTGGAGTTGTTCCTGCGACCAGACTCGAAACGAGAGGTGGTTTGAATGTTCGTGAACCAGCGAGATCAGCGCCGGCGAATTTGGAGGACGCTCCTCCAGAGCACCCAGTTTTCCGAGGCGCAACCACCTCGCCTGCGACCGAACTCGGCCCACGAAAATCTTGGAGGGGATATTTTTGAGAACTCCATCGAAGTGGGATCCGACCCATCCGCCTCTCGGGATAATGCAGCCTTTCGGTCGCAGTGCGCTTATCCACTCGATGAACTCGTCGTGCGGCGATGCCCGGTCGCACAAGATCGGAGTCGCCCCAACCTCGAGCGCCGCCAACAGGTAACCATACATCTCCTGCGACGGCGAGATTCCCATCAGGACGCGGTCGCCAGCCCCGATATTTTTCTCGCGCAGATCGAATGAAAGAAAATCGACAAGCCGGTTCAAACCGGAGTAGGTCAGAATTCTGTCACCCGCAAGGCTTGGATCGACTAGTGCCGGCACACCAGGCTGCAATTCGGACCGTTGCCTGAGAGTTTCAACAAGGTTCATTCTCAATTTAGACGTGTCGAGAATCGCCGGGTCAGCGTCCCGAGCGGCGGGATCGCCTGGATCCCAAGTTTCTTCTCGAAAGGTCGTTGATCCTGATGATCAGGCAAGCCCCAACAGGGCTCGATACAAATGAATGGGTTCAGATCGCTCCAAAGCGTAAAATACGGAGCCTCATTAAAATCAAGCTCAATCTCCCGGTTTAATCCTGCGTCTACAAGTCGTATCACGTGACTCTCCACATCGACCGCTTCAAGCAGAAATGAATCGGGTAATTCGAACGGTTTGATCGGCATCGTTGCACCGTCCGACTCATATTCGACGGTCTCACCACTTAAAAAATTATTCGGTGCGAGATAGCGTCTGTAGGTTCCTTTTGGCAGTATCACGCGAGCCCGTTCGACGGATGAAACAGCAAATCCCGGGTGCAAACCGAAACTCACGTGCGAGTCGCGTTCGGTCTCTTCGTTGTGAAAATTGAATGTCACGTGCACCATATTCCCCCGGAGTGTGTAATCGATCCGGAACGAAACCTTGCGCGGGTATTCGATTGGAACAAGCCGATCTGCCGGGAACGAATAGCTTAGGGTACCGGACTCACTCACCAGCACCTGTGGGTCGGTGAATTTCTTGTGGCGCAGAAAGCCATGATTTCCACCGCGAATCTCAGCTCCCTCGTAGGAGGTTTTCTCTCCTTTTAACCGGTGAAGGAAGTAACCCATGACCGTCGCATGGGATTGCCAGCCTTTTGCCGCGGGTGCGAGGTCTCCGTCCCGGTACAGATAACCTGCCCATGAACCGGTCGATGCGCGACGCGCAATGCTAACTAACTCCGCCCCGAGGTTGTTAACCTGGAGACGATAGCCGCTTTCGGTATCGGTCATCTCGTGCAACCGATTGCCGTCCTGATCTAATATACGGTGTTCGAAGCCCATGGTCTTACCAGTGACATAATCGGGCAGTGAGACCAAGCAATGAAACCGGATACCCAATTACAAGGCGCGATGAGCGGAGCAAACCCGAATCAATCCTCGATCCGGCCTGCACGACCCATTTTCAACGCAACCGTCCGGGGAGAGGAGGCTATGCCCCGGTGCCAACGTACTCGGCAGAGTACGTATCAAACTTGGATACTGTGCCTTCTTTCGGTGATTGTTTGACGTCGTAGACGTTGTTTCCAACGACCTGGTCCGTCTGCGTGTCATAAATCATCACCGATTTTGCACCGGTAGAATCTTTTTCACGCACGGTGTCCACCGCAATATAGCGAGTCTTCTTGTAAGCCGCTTTGCGAGGAGGAGGTGCGTTCTCGTAGGCTAGTCGCGCGCGTTCTTCCGCATAGCGCCGCTGACGCTCCGTTGCCTTATGTTTGGCGACGATGTACGCAGTCACGCCGGCGACCGTTCCGGCCGCAAGTCCGATCGCCACTGCCTGCGATGTGCTCGCCCCTGCTGCTTTCGCCAAACCTCCGGCCAGAGCGCCCGCCCCGGCACCGAACAACGCTCCGTTCGCTTCCGGCGAAAGATTTTCGCATCCTGTCGTCAGAAACAGGCCTGCAACTAAGATCGCGGATGAAGTTTTGATCAGTCCCGGGTTCATAGATTCTTTTTGCGAACCGTCACATTACTCGAGTCCAACGCTGGCAGACAAGCACTATCGTCACGTCGCTTCGGTGCGTCCGCGTCGAACTTTCGAGGGCTAAACAGAAGGGCTAAATTCGCGCCGGCGACCAGGAAACCGGCAACGACGTAGAGACCATAATCGCTTCGCTTGGTGACTTGATTGAACCAGCCGACAATCGAAGGTCCAAAGAAACCAGCCAGATTACCCAGGGAATTGATCCATGCGATCCCTGCGGCTGCCGCCGTTCCTGCGAGGAGCGCGGTCGGCATCGGCCAGAAAAGCGGAAACGTGGCCAGAATACCCATTGTGGCAAGTGTCAGCCCTATCATCGAGAGGAGGGTGTTCTCCTTGAACAGATTACTGATGACAATCCCCACAGCTCCCAAAAATCCGGCCGCTGCAAAATGTAGACGGCGTTCGCCGGTCCGGTCCGAATTTTTGCCAAGAAGAACCATCGCGACAGCGCCGAACCCGTATGGAATCGCTGTCAGCAAACCGACGTACCACGGGTCTGCAACGCCGGTGTTTTTGATCAATTGTGGAATCCAGAATCCGGTCCCGTACAGACCAAAGACGCAACAGAAATACAACGCTGCGTAAAGCAGCAACCGCGGCTCGTAAAGAATCTCGATCAAAGTCATGTGCTCTTTATGCGTCTCCTCGGCTGCGAGATTCCGTTCAACGAGTCTTTTCTCCTCCTCTGTAAGCCAGCCGGCTGACCGGACGCTGTTCGAAAGCAGAAAAGGAATCGCGAGTCCGAGAAGAATCGACGGGAGCCCTTCGAACAGGTAAAGCATCCGCCAACCGTTCATCCATCCCGAGCCGCTGAATTGATGCAATATCCAACCGGACAGTGGTGCTCCGATAACCCCGGTCAGCGCGATTGCCAGCATAAACAGGGCAACCGTCTCCCCGCGACGTCGCGACGGGAACCAGTAGGTAAGATAAAGAATGATTCCTGGAAAAAACCCGGCCTCTGCGACCCCGAGTAAAAACCGGAGTACATAAAATACCAGGGCCGAATTCACGAACACCATCGAGGCGGAGATAATGCCCCAGGTGACCATGATGCGCGCGATCCAGATCCGCGCACCGATCTTCGCCAGCAGGATGTTGCTCGGAACCTCGAAGACGAAGTACCCGAGGAAGAAAATTCCCGCTCCGAGTCCGAATACTGCATCGTTGATTTGCGGGAGATCGGTCTGCATCTGCAGCTTGGCGAACCCGACATTAACGCGGTCGAGGTAAGCGGCGATGTAGCTGATGAACAAGACCGGGATAATTCGAGAGGCGATTTTTCGGTAAACGGCTTCTTCAGCCGCCGTGGATGCGGAGGTTGGCATAGTTGTGGGAGGAGGGTTCGGACTGTGCATATCGATTCCTACTGAATCCCGTGAGTGCGGCACCACTCGACGGCTCGCGGGTTCCCGGCTCGCGCGGATCGTTTGAACCATTCGACAGCCATCTTGAAATCTTTTGGGACACCGAGGCCTTGTTCGAGACACCCGGCGTAGAAGAACATTCCGTTCGGATCGCCTTTCTCCGCTCCTTGCTTGAAAAGGTTTGCCGCAATTTCCGGGCTGCGCGCCACCCCCTCACCATTCATGTAAAGAACGCCAAGGTTCGACAGAGAAAGCGCATATCCCTCGCCAGCGGCTTCTTCATAATATTTTCGCGCCTGATCGAACCGTCCGACCTTCCGAAAATGCGTTCCGAGCAGATCCATTGCGCGCGGTTCCTGGAGTGCGGCGGCTTCCTGAAGGAAAACAAGCGCCTTATCGACGTCGGCTGGAATGCCTTTGCCGTAGTAATAGCATTCTCCGGCCAAATATTTCCCGATTCGATCCCCGGTATTTGCGGCCTGCAAAAAGTACTCTAGCGCTTTGTGGTCGTCACCCGGTTGCCGCCGATTTGAATACATCAAACCGGCCTCCACCATCGCCGGGGCGCTCCCTTTAGCGGCGGCGAGCTCGAACCATTTCATCGCTTCCGCCGGATCGCTTTCACGGGTGAACTTGGCGACAATCAGCATAGCCGGAACGACCCCTTTTTCGGCCGCATGAACAAAGTCGGATTTGGACTCGGCGAAGCTTTGAGGATCCAATTTTCCTTCGCTGTGAAGTCCGGCAAGGAGATTCTCGAGTCGAGTAAGAGCCAGTGATCTTTCCGGATATCGATCGCTCAAAGCAAGGTAGCCTTTCATGGCGCCCTGCCAGTCTCCGGACCGGCCAAGCGCCTGCGCTTCGTCGAGTCTTTCTTCAAAGTCATCCGCCGGCGGTGCGCTGCTGGTCGGGGTTGGGGTCAGCACCGGAGTCGGCGTAGCTGGCGGGGACGGTACCTCAGTGGGGGTCGGGATAGGTGTGGCCGCTGCCGACGGCGTCACTTCGGGAGTCGAGACCGGTGTCGGCGTAGGCATCGGGGTGGCAGCGATCGGGGTTGGAGTCTCGACAGGTGTCGGCGACATCGTTGGTCGCTGGCGCGGAGTCTCCTGGGTAACCGGCGTTGGGCGCCCGGTTCCCGATTGCACCACTTGCGCCCCTGATAACATGAGATAGATGGCGTAGCCCAATCCGCCAATCAGCAAAACGATTAACGCCGCCATCAGCAGCAACCCGGCAAGAGACATCTTCCGTTTTTCGGGCTTCTTAGGCGGCGGCGGTGGCACGACCGGAGGAGTCGGCAGCACTGGCGGTGGAGCGCTGGGCTGCGAGGCGCGGCCAGGAATTATCGACGGCGGGGCTGCGCCTTCGAATGATGGGCGCGGCACCGGCGGTGGCGGTGCGGTCTGTCCAAATCCCGGATCAGTGGCTCGTGATGGATATTGGATGTCGAGCAACCGGCTCATTTCGGCGGCCGAACTCAGCTGGTCAGTAAGTCCCCGTCGAAGAATGGCGTTCCCTTCTTCCGTGAGAACGGCGATTGGCGTGTAACGCCCTGTCGATTCGACGACGTTCCGCGGACCACCGAGCATCTCGTAAATGAGTAGGCTCAGCATCCCAAGATAACTGCCTCGGGGTCCTTCGCCGGAGGAGCCCTGCACCAGCGTCGCTGATCCAGCCCAGGTCGCTGAATTGAACTCGGATGAAGAGAGTGAAAAATCGACCGGTTCGACCTTGACCCCCAGCTGGTTCCATTGCGTCAACGGTTTCTGGAGGAGGGCGTTGTCGACTCCCTGCGCCGTTAATCCGGGCATCGTCAGATGCACGCCCGAAATCGTCAAAGCGACCTGCTGTAGTCGGTTCGATTGCGCATGGTCGGCGACCGGCGCAAGCAACCGCAACAACCGCAGACCTTCCAGCAACGTGAGAGCGCTTCGGGTCCGAAGAACCTGGACCAGAGCCGGCCCTGTCACGACTTCCTGAACGATAAAGCTTTGCTGCCCGATGCTTTCCAGAGAATAGATTTCCTGGAGTTCAGGCCTCGGCGTGCGCCGAAGCTGGTCAATCTCCTGTTCCAGCGCAGTGTACCGCTTGCGATCAGATAAAAACTTTTCATTGAACACAAGAATCGAAACTTGCCGACCGGTTTGAACGTCGTGGGCGAGGAACCGATGTCCTTGCGCAATGTCGCCCAGATCGCGCGCGATCCTGTATCGCATGGCGATCATACCGGCGCCTTGGGACTCCAGGCGATTATCGGTTGTCGCGCTGCTGTGCGCGAGGGTCTCAGTTGATTCCGCAGCCCCTCCAAGGGTGCCAACCGAACGCTGGAGCGCGGTGGCATCTGCCTGAATCGATTCAATGCAACGCAAGACTTCCTGGCGCAGATCGCCTGGGGTTTGCGGCCGGTTCGCCCGATCCTTTTCCATCATTCGCTGAACCAGCTGCACCACACAAGACGGGGAACCCTCCAGAGGTTCCAACGGAAGCGGCTTGTACAGATGCTGGCTCATGATTTGCGCCACCGATCCAGAAAAGGGCGGTCGGCCGGAGATCATGTAATAGAGGGTCGCCCCGAGGGAGTAGATATCCGAACGGATATCGATGTCCCGTTCTTCAAGCTGTTCGGGACTCGCAAAATGGGGCGTGCCGACAAAGCCGCCACCGACTGTCAAGGTACCCGAATCTTCGCCCTCTTTCTTGGCACTTTTGGCGAGGCCGAAATCGATGACTTTGACCACCTTTTCACCCTCCTGATCTACCAGCATCAGGTTCGCAGGCTTCAGGTCCCTGTGGACCAACTGTTGTCTGGCAGCGGCGGTGAGCGCCCTGCAGACCTGGAGCGTTATTCCGAGGGCTTCGAGAGGGCTAAGCGCGCCGACTCGCTTCATGTACGCATCAACAGTCTCGCCGTCGATGAACTCCATCGCGTAGAAATAGCTGTCGTGGTCTGTCCCCAAATGAAAGACAGACGCAACATTCTGGTGCCGAAGCGCCGCAGCGGCACGCGCCTCTCTCAGGAACCGCTGACGGGCGACGTCGCTGTTAAGGTAGGTGTTATTGATGACCTTCAAGGCAACCGGACAACGAAGATTCGTGTCGAAAGCCTTATAGGTGATCCCCATGGCTCCCCTGCCCAATTCCCATAGACTCCCATCACCGCGCTTAAGAACTTCGTAATGCTGATAACGCTCAGCGTCCGCCATTTTGTGCGTTCTAAGTAAAGCAGACGGTAATCGGCGACGCAACGAAACAAAGGGGCATTGTAGGATTGCCTAGTGTCCTGTCCCCGAATTAACATGAACTTTCGTCCGGCGATTGCTCATAAACATTTACTTGAGCGATTCAGAGCTGGCGGAGGCGTCTCAGTTTGTGCCCCTTTTGAAGAGCTGCAAAGCGGGACGCTTCGCCTACTCACGCATAAGTGAACGCTTATAGGCCACTGCCGGATCAGCTGGCTGTTTTTCAGCGCGGCTAATTCCCAAGCTCGAACCGCACGGGAGCCGAAAACGGACGACCGTTCGGCGGCGGGGGCAGCTTAATCAGTTTCTTCCCAGCCTCCCGAACCGAGTCGTCCACGACCGAGTTCCCTGAGCCGTCAACGATCTCGAATTCCGTGACCTTTCCGTCAGCCTCGATTTTAATCTTTACCGTGACAGAGAGCGTCTTCCCTAACGCCATCTCGCTTGTCGGCTGGTTCCAGGCCGCCTCGAACCGATTCGTGAGAATCCCAACGTACCCTTCAAGGCCGGAATCGCCGGAGCCACTCCCTTTGGTGTCTCCGATGCCCTTTCCGTTCCCGGGCCCTTTCGCCGTCCCACTACCGGCATCCGATCCAGACTGATCAGATTCTTCTCGGTGCCCTTGCCTCTCTTTGGACTTTTCACCGGCGGTCTCTTCGTCGCCTTCCAGGGGCGACGGACTCGGTGTTTCCTTCTTTTCCGGTTTGCCGGGTGATGCCTTCGGCGTCGGCGAAGATTCGCTCTTTGGTTTTTCCCTCTTCTCACCCGTTTCTTTCTCTTTTTCCTTCTCCTGCTCCTTCGGCTTTTCTTTTTCGTTCTCCTTCGGTTTCTCCTTTGGCGTCGGCTTCGGGGTGGGCTTCGGCGTTGGTTTGGGTGTGGGTTTCGGAGTTGGCTTCGGAGTTGGCCTCGGCGTCGGCCTGGGGGTCGGTCTCGGGGTCGGTTCAACCGACGGGCGCGGGGTGGGAGTCGAGATCGGCGGATTGGATTTCTCCTCGGCCGGTGGAAGCGTCAGGGGAGGTGATGGTGGCGGCGGCGGCTGCGGAAGTTCGGGAGTCGCCTCTGGCGGAGGAGGCGTAGGCTGTTGCTCCGGGGTCGGTTCCGGCGTTTGCTCTTCCTGCGCGGTTTGCGGCACAGAGGGCGTTTTCGCTTCTTCCGTTTGGGGAGTCGCCGCATCTTGCGGTGTGGCTCCCTGGGCCGAACTGGTGCCCGAATCGCCGCCAAACGATCCCGGGCTCATCCAAACCAAGGTCTCTTTATCGTCCTTCGATTGGAACCGAGCCAGCAGAAACAATCCTCCGAGCAGGACCAAATGGAGGGCTGCGATTGCGACGAAGATCTTTTTAAAACCTCCGTCCGGGTCGTCACTACGATAGTCCGCCATTCCCTACGGCTGGTCCGGACGCGTCAAAACGCCGACCTTGGAAATTCTGGCGCGTTGGAGGATATCCATCACGTCGATAAACTTCTGGATCGGGAGTTCCTTGTGCGGTCGCACAACAATCGCCACATCCGGCTTTTCCTCGCGCAATGCCACCAGTCGCGACTCCAGCGCGGCGGCATCGACGACCTCCTCGTTGAGTTTCATAACGTCGTCCTTATCGATTGAAATGGTCTGCACCTGGGATTTGTCGACTGCCTGTGTCGCTTCCGAACTGCTCGGCACAACGAGATTAACGCTATTCTCCATGAGGGGCGTTGTGATGATGAATATCACCAGCAGCACGAATGCGAGGTCGAGCAGCGGAGTAACGTTGATCTCCGTGAGCGTGTGCATTGAGTGCCGGTCTGAGAAACGACGCATAAATCGAGCGGATTATTCAGCTACTTGTTCACGAGAACGGGACGAGTCGAATGATTAACGTACTTGTGTTCGAATTCCGACGATAGTTCTGCGGCGAAATTGTCGTTCTGAACGATGAGGGACCGGATGCTCGTAACAAGGAAATTGTATCCGAACATCGCCGGGATCGCGACCAACAACCCTGTCACCGTGTTAATCAAAGCGCCCGAAACACCGGGAGCCATCGCCTGCAGGTTGGCAGAACCGGCGAGAGCAACGCCGGAGAACGTGTCCATGACCCCCCAGACCGTTCCGAGCAGCCCAAGAAACGGAGCGCCACTGACAGCGGTTGCTAACAAAATCATCTGGGATTCCAATCGCAAAGCCGATTCGCCGACCGCTCGTTCCATCGCGGTGGTTACCACGCGCATCTGGGAAGGCGTGATTCGCTCCGCGATCTCCAAACGCGCCCAAAAAGTGTCGTCAGCTTCCGTCGACCCGAGCAGGTGAAATGCTAGTTCATTGCACCCGGCCCGATAAATCGAGAACAGCGGCGAACCGTCAAAGCGTAGCTGGGATTCGAATATCTTCAGCGGTTGCCGATCCGAACGGAACAGCTCCAGAAACCGGTCATTTTGGGTTCTGGCCAGTCGGACCACGCGAATTTTGGTGACCATCACCGACCAGCTGAAAATCGACGCGATAAAGAGAGTCGTGAGGACCAGTTTTCCCTCAAATGTCGCTTGCGTGAAAGCGTACACCAAGCCCCCGGACTGAGCTGCTAGCAGAAATGTCAACACCAGCAAAGGATAGTATGTCTAATACGTGAAACCGCAAAGGCAAACTCGTGGCCCGTGCCAGAAATCAGAAATCAGGAGTCAGGAGTCAGGAGTTGCAGAATGGAAAGTCGCCGGACGCGGCAAAATTAGGATTCACGTCTATAGTCGAGGGGTAATGGTGACAACTTGTAACCATCGACCTGGTGGAAATCCGCGAATCGATTCTGTAACTCCTGACTTCTGACTCCTGATTTCTGATTTCTGATTTCTGACTCCTAATTTCTGACGACAACGGCCCTTCCACGATCCTTGAGATTCCTCGGATTCGCCTTACAGGTAATTCGACATGGCTAAGACCATTTGTCTCAAATGAGATCAGGTTTCATCGATAAATTGATCGAAAGAATCCGGCGGGTTCAGCCGGAGGAGGTTCAGAACTACCTCGTCCGTCTTGCACGAGAAAAGGGATTTCTGGAGCGAATATTCGATGCGCTGCAGGAAGGGGTCATCGTCACGGATACCCAGGGCAAGATCCAATTTATCAATGCAGCCGCTGCCCATCTTTTTGGCGTTGAGATCGATGAAGCCGTTGGCCAGCCGCTAACAGAAAAACTTCAGGGTCTCGATTGGATTGCTCTGCAGTCCAACGAAATCTCGTTGAACCGTGATATCGAAGTCTTCTATCCGCAACACAGGTTCCTGAATTTTTACGTCGCGCCGCTGCATCTCCACGAAGAAGAGGCAGAAAACAAGGCAGCGCCTCAGGATCTTGTCGGCTACGCAATCATACTGCGTGACATAACAGAGGATCGCAGGATGGCTGAGCAGACAATCGAGAGCGAACGGCTCTCGGCTCTGACGCTGCTCGCCGCGGGAGTGGCTCACGAAATCGGAAACCCGCTTAATTCGCTGAATATTCATCTTCAACTCGTCGAACGCCGCCTTCGAAAAGCGCCCGCAGAACTGCGGAGCGACATTGGCAAACTGATCTCGATCGCCAAGAGCGAAATCCAGCGCCTCGATTCAATTGTCAACCAGTTCTTACGCGCCATTCGGCCTACGACGCCGCAATTCGAGGCGCACAACCTGAACGAAGTGCTCGAAGAATCCGTCGCGTTTTTGCGTCCCGAAATTCGCGATCGCGATATTATTGTCGAGATGGACCTCGATCCGAGTCTGCCGAAACTCCAACTTGACCGCGACCAAATAAAGCAGGCCTTTTATAACGTGATCAAGAACGCGTTTCAGGCCATGAAAACCGGGGGAATTTTACATGTTCGGACCTGGCAGGACGAATTCTATGTCTCCGTCGCGTTCAACGATACTGGTGGCGGAATTTCGCAGGAACAGATGAGCAAACTGTTTCAGCCCTATGTCACAACCAAGTCTTCCGGCTCAGGTCTGGGCCTGCTGATCGTTCGGCGTATCGTACGGGAACATGGCGGCGAAATTGAAATCGAGAGTAACGAGGGCAAGGGAGTGCGCGTGACTATCCATCTCCCGGTAGGCGACAAGCGCGTTCGATTGCTGCAAGACCAGTCAGAAATTTGAAGCGCATGCGAGGCACGATCCTGATCGTCGATGACGAAAAGCATACGAGAGAAGGGCTTCGGCATTCGCTCGAAGACGATTTCGATATCTATACCGCTGGCAACGCAGATGAAGCGCTAAACGTCCTTTCTGCGGACCAAATCGATCTCGTCTTGACCGATTTGCGTCTAGGCGCGGATGACGGGATGGCGCTCATCGAAAAAATCCTGCAGCGTCCGCGTCCGCCGATCTGCATGTTGATGACTGCGTACGGGTCGATCGCGACTGCCGTAGAAGGAATGAAACGGGGCGCGTTCGATTTTGTGACCAAGCCTGTGAACATTGATGAGCTCGGCCTCAAAATTACGCGCGCGATCAACGGGCGCAGGACGGAACAAGAGAACCTGCAGCTCCGCGTACAGGTCGACAAACGGTTCGGTCTTGAAAGCCTCGTCGGTGAATCGCGGGCGATGCACGAAATTTTCGATGTCGTCCGTCAGGTTGCACCGAGTCGCGCCACCGTTCTCATTGCGGGCGAAAGCGGCACCGGCAAAGAATTGATCGCCCACGCGATTCATAACCTCAGCAACCGCAACAAGACGCGATTCATTGCGTTCAACTGCGCGGCGTTTTCCCCGCAACTCATTGAAAGCGAGCTCTTCGGTCACGAGCGCGGCTCGTTCACCGGCGCAATGGAACGTCGGATTGGCCGGTTTGAGCAAGCCGCTGGCGGCACGCTGTTCCTTGACGAGATCGGCGAGATCGATTCGAATATTCAGGTCAAGCTGCTGCGGGCGCTAGATCCCGGCATTTTCGAGCGGGTTGGCGGGAGCCAAAGCATCCACGCAGACGTCCGTTTGGTGGCGGCAACAAATCGGGATCTTGCTTCCCTGGTGCGCGACGGAAAATTCCGCGAAGATCTCTATTACCGTCTGAACGTCGTTCAGATCCGCGTTCCCCCTCTCCGTGAGCGGAAAGAAGATATCCCGCTGCTGGCGAATTCGTTTCTGAAAGAAATTTCCGAACGAGACGGCAAAGCGTTCCGTCCATTGTCACCGGATGCAATGGACGCCCTTCTGCGTTACGACTGGCCCGGCAATGTCCGGGAACTGAAAGGCGCCATCGATTCAGGCGTAACTCTTGCCACAGGAAATCAGGTTACCGTCCACGATCTCCCCATGACCGTCCGCGGCGTTTCCGGGGTGAGCCTTGCTCACGGATCGGCGGATCAGGATCTGGTCAATATCCACGATAACGAGATCCGTCTGATAATGCGTGCGCTGGAAGAAACCGGCGGAAACCGCACAGAAGCCGCAAAAAAGCTCGGAATCAGCCGGCGGACGTTGCACAGGCGGCTGAAAGAACTTCATCTACCGGAGTAGCCAGGATTCCTCACAACGCGCAGTCGCCCGTGTATCGATGCAGCTTCAGCGTCTGCATGACGCCACTGCACTCTTCCAATGCTTCCGCCATCGATTGGTACCGGTTTGTGACCTCCAGTAGCTGCCTGATTTCATCCAGGTTCAGTTGATTGAGCAATCCGCTTTCACGCGCTGTCCCCATGGTCGCATTCAACGCGGCCACGGTTTCCCGCAGACTCGGAAAAGGTCGCCGGCAATCGCCTTTCCGAAAGCACTCCACAAACGTGTCCAACATGTCACCAAACCCAGTCTCAAGGCGGGTCAAATCCGGACGCAGACGAGCCTCGATCGATTCCGGCAACGCGCAAGAGTTTGCGATCAGCGCCGTACACTGCATCACCGACGCCTGGGAAACTTTGATAAGATGGTCGACTTTCATTCTCTCTGCTTTGGAAAAATCCGGGATTCGAATCTGGCGGGATGCCTGTTGCGTCTCGACCGGAAGAATGGCCAGCTGCGTCCGGATTTTCTCCTGATGCCGATCGCGATTAAGCAATGCCTTTAGCTGTTCGTAAAACTTTAAAAGATCTCCTCTGAACACCTCTTGCGGGAGGACCGGCCAAATTAATCTTCCAACAACCGCGGAAATGAGCATCCCGGTTACGAACCCCAGGAAAGAGTTGATAATCGTGGTCGATGCAACCGGTACTTGAGCGTTCAGCCCGACAAAGACGCTGACTCCCAATATCACCAGTTGTGACCAGAATCCCGGTCCGGCCATTCTGGCGGTGAAAAAACCCAACGCAAACAGGATCGCAGCCAAAGCGGCGTTCATGGCGGCGTAGTCCGCCAAGAAGGGCACGACCAAAAGAAGGAGAATCACAACCGCGATACACCAGAGCGACGCCCAGAATGTGCGTTGGAATATTCCCAGATCCCCAAATCCGCCGGCGCGCAAGAATGGGCGGCTGAAAATCGTCAATGTCCACGCAGCGACTGGGATGATCGCGGGTCCCGGCGGATTGTACGATTGAATCAGTACCACGCCGATAACCGTGGCAATGCCCCCTTTGATCCCGTTCTTGACCCAGAACCAATCAATGGTGGGCAGATGATCCCAAATCACCTTGTGCTCCGGCAAAGGCTGTGTATGTCTCGGCAAGCCCGCCATTGCATCGCGAACAGTTGCCAGATTGTCGCACGCTCTGCGTATCGCGCCGTAGTGAGCCAGAAACGCGCCCCCTACCTCCAGCGGCAACGAACGAAGCAACTCCTCAGGGCCGCTCCTGAGCAAAATGATTTTTGCCTCCAGCGCCTCGAGTCGTTCCTTTACCGGGTTGGATGGCAGCTTCTCGTGGCCGAACCGCACGCGTGTCAGAATCGCGAATTCTTCTGCAATCGCGGCATTCAATGCTTCTACTTCGGCTCGCAAACGCTCAAGGATCGGCAATTCGTTCTGACGCCTCCGTTCCAGATCGGAAGCAGACTGGAACAGATCCGTCAATGAGACCACAAACGCGTTGTAGTTTGCGATGCGCGCCCGAAAATAGGTGCTCTCTCGCGCGCCAACCTGCAACAGGTTCCGTACCGCGGAGAGTTGGGACGTGAACCTTGCGCGAATCTCATCGGCTCCCGCAGGGCCTTCACGCTGGTGGATATAAGCATCCGTCTCCAGGGAAAGAAGTTTTCCGACTGTCTCGAGTGCGGATCGCCCCGCCTCAAAAAATTCTTCCCGTGCGTATCGCGGCCATACAAGCGTTGTGACGGCCAAGGCACTGAATGCGCCCACTATGTTTTCCAATGACCGGTTCAGGGCAGTTTCCCAGATTTGATCCGGGCCGGGCACTCCATAGGTCGAAACGCTGAGCAGAGTCAATCCGACGAGGAAATAGCTGTACGGGGTCTGACTTGCCGGATATTGGCCAAATTTGTAGGCAGCGATCCCCACGACAACGAAAATGCCCGTCAATACGATGACCGGCGCCGTGTCATAAGAGCCGATCAACCAGACTCCCAACGTCGCGCCTATGATCGTCCCTGCGACGCGCATGAACGCCTTGATGCTGATTGCACCGACGTGCTGGGAGTTCATCATCACCGCCACCGTCAGGACCGCCCAGTTAGGATGTTCCAGCCGGAGGACCAACGCCCAAAAAAGCCCTAGCATTCCGGCAAGCGCCATTTTGATACCGTAACGGACTCTCAGGTCGCGGAACAGGCCTTCGAGCGGCCATTCGAATCTGGTCGAGGCCCGGCTTGCTTCGGTGGGAGCGATCATACCCAGCTTGACACTACCGGGTGCCGCGAATCAGCGTCAATGTTCGACCGACCTCACCGTTGTCGCTCGGAACTGTTTCTGATAGTTTCCTGGGTGTGTCCGACTTATTGAGTGTTTTCCGAGAGGGAAACCGACCGGAATTCCGATTCCTCGGCCTGTATTTTCCCTGGATTTTTGTCGTATCGCTGGCAGGATTTCTTGCGGCCTGGCTGTTGACGACGATCCTGGAACGAACCGGTTTGTCGCGCCATATCTGGCATCTCCCCCTTTTTTTCGTGGCGCTGGTGGTTTTATTGACCAGCATCTTCGGTTTCATTCTCTTTCCATGAAGGCCCGAATATTCAATTACCTGGTAACGATTATTCTCGTTGGTCTGGCCGCCTGGGCCGGTTGGCAGCTTTATGAGCGATACACGAACTATCCCTGGACACGCGATTCGCAAGTCCGCGCCAATATCGTCGGGATCGCGCCGCGCGTTTCCGGTCCGATCGTTCGCGTTGCCGTAATCGATAACCAGCAAGTGAAGATCGGCGATCTATTGTTTGAAATCGATCCGACTGATTTTACGGCTCAACTGAACATCGCCTCAGGGCAGGTTCTGGACGCGGAAGCGAACCTGAAACAGCGGCAGCAGGATCTCGACCGGCAAACCGCCCTCTATAAGACTCACGTGGTCGCCCAACAGGATTTTCAGAATGCCCAGGATAATTTTGCCGCCGCTCAGGCGCAGCTGGTCTCTGCAAAAGCAAATTTGGACCTCGCGCGTTTGAATCTCGGCTACACCAAAGTTTTTGCGCCCGTGAATGGGTACGTGACCAACTGGAACACGAGCGACGGCACGTATGTGACTGCCGGTAAGCAATTGCTGGCTCTGGTGGACACCAGTTCATTCTGGATCGCCGCGTATTTCAAGGAGACGCAACTGCCGCATATCCGGATCGGGCAGGAAGCCGACCTCAATCTGATGGGGTACAATAGACCATTCCAAGGCATAGTTCGAAGCGTCGGGTGGGGTATCTATGTTCAAGACGGGTCCGGCAGCGACTCGACCGGATTGTTACCCGAGATCAGCCAAACAGTCGACTGGGTTCGTCTCCCGCAGCGGTTCCCTGTCCGCATCGAACCGGTCGGAGTTCCGCCGGTCGAACTCCGCATCGGGCAAACCGTCTCCGTTTCCCTGACCCGCGCCATCGAACAAGCCGAACATCCGCCTGAACCACAACGCTAATCGAGCCCTAGTGAAACCCTGACGGAAGATGAAACCCGCGCTGAAATTCGGCCGCGGACATCGCGCGTTTGCCTTCGAGCTGAACATCCAGGAGCAAGAGACCTCCCCGCCCGCAGGCGACTTCGATTCCGCGGTTTCTCACTGCGGTAATTCGCCCGGGTTCTCCGGACAACCGGTGGACCGGGACCGCACGGTGGATTTTGAGTTTTTTGGCAACGGTATGTGAATCTTTGACCAGCGTGTATGCGCCGGGCCACGGGTTCATTGCGCGAATGAGCCGGTCGTAATACCAGCAGTCTTTTGTCCAATCAATCCTGCCCGATTCGCGGTCGAGTTTTGAAGCGTAGGTCGCTTCGGATTCGTCTTGAGGGATTCTGGGCGCGCTGTTGGAGAGAATCTGTTCAATCGCCGTACTGACTGCAAGCGGACCGAGCAGCGCCAATCGATCGTGCAACGAGCCGCCGGTCTCGCGGTGCCGGATCGGGATCGATTTTGTCAGAAGAATGTCGCCAGTGTCTAGCCCCTCGGCCATATGCATCACCGTCAATCCGGTCACCTGATCCCCTGCCAGAATGGAAGCCTGAATTGGGGCAGCGCCCCGATGCCTGGGCAGCAGTGAGGCATGCAGGTTGAGACACGCCAGGGTTGGCATGTCGAGCAGGCGTTTCGGCAGGATCTGCCCGTACGCCATGACGACTATGAGGTCCGGAGCAAGCTCAGCGATTTGATCCAGTTCTTCCGGGCGGCGGACCCTGGTCGGTTGCAGGATAGGCAGGCCCAGTTCTATAGCAATCTTCTTTGGAGCCGGCGGCGATACTACCTGTGCACGGCCCACGGGTTTGTCGGGTTGCGTCACAACCGCCACGAGGTCCACTCTGGAAGAACCGGCCAGCCACCGCAACGTCGGCAGCCCGATCTCCCCGCTGCCCATGAATATGACGCGAGGCTTGATCTTCATCTCGTGTCCTGTCACCGAACACTACTCCAGCCACAACTGAAACCGTCGCCTGATCAAGCGGTAAACGGCAACACCCTGTCGTGCATGTCCCAAACCACGGTGACGATATCCTGCAGAACTTTCACAGGCGGTTGGAGCGCGTCGACGACGGTTACGCGGCCGGTGTAATACTCCAGGACCGGCCTTGTTTCCGCGTCGTACGTTGCCAGACGTTTTCGGATCACTTCTTCGTTGGCGTCGTCCAGGCGATTCTCTTTGATCGCTCGTTTGCGGAGCCGGCGAACGAGTTCCTCGCGTTTTGGACAGGAAAGATGAAACACCTGTTTCACGTCAATCGAGCATTCCATCAGCTTGGCCTGGTTTATATTTCTCGGGATACCATCCAGCACCAGCGCATCGATATCCGGCTTATACTCACCTTCAAGCACTTGAGCCTCGATTTTAGTTCGCCAGAGTTCAACGGTCAGGTCGTCGGGCACAAGGAGCCCTTGGCTGGAGTACTCAACAAATTTCTTCCCCAGCGGTGTCCGCAGATCGAGCGAACGAAAGACTTCGCCGCAGGCACAGAAAAAAAACCTCGGCACGCTTCCAAGGACTTTGCCCTGTGTGCCTTTGCCGCTGCCAGGCGCGCCCATGACAAGAAACGTAATATAGCGGTTCATACGGAGCTGGGGTGTTGTTGGAAAGGAGAGAGGTTCGCGTTCAACGGTGTCGGCGTTTTGGTTCCGTCCGAAAGGCCGAGTGCGATTGTGGATCGTTTTAGACACCTCGAGACTCCCGAGGAACTGTGCGAAAGGCAAGAAATTTTTTTTGGCGAGCGGGCATCCGGATCCCTACTCGATTTTTCGGGCACCATCGGCCGGCTTGAGCTCTCTGAATTCGCAAATCGCGCGCAATGTCGTTGGCATCGCTTCGAGATTGAGTTTTAATGAGCCAGTGTTCAGTTTGACGGTTCTCGGAAGTGGCAGCAGAGGTAACTGTTCGCTGATTGCGACTGACCACTGCCGGCTGCTTGTGGATGCCGGTTTCAGCGCGCGCCAGATTTCTCAACGGCTCGACCTGATCGGTGTGCGACCGGAAAGTTTGGACGGAATCCTTATCACGCACGAGCACAACGATCACGTCGCCGGTCTGGACACGTTTTGCAGACGGTTTAGCATTCCGATCTTTGCTAACCCGTTGACAGCGGAGACCCTGCGTAACGGTGCTCTTGAGAATTATGCGCGTTGGAACCTTTTTGCAACGGGCTCGGTTTTTTCGATCAAGGACGTTGAGGTTCAAAGTTTTTATGTGCCGCACGATGCCGTTGATCCTGTGGCCTTCGTGTTAACTGCCAACGAAGGGTCAATCGGGTTCCTGACCGATCTCGGGTACGCGCCGAAGCTGGCTCTGGAGCGGATCCGAGATGTCGACATCCTGGTAGTGGAGACCAACCACGATGAACGAATGTTACAGGAGGACAGCAAGCGCCCCTGGTCCGTGAAGCAGCGGATATTGTCCAGGCACGGCCATCTCTCGAACGAAGCGGCTGCTAAACTGGTTGCTTCGATCGCAGGCGACCGGTTGCGGCGCGTCCTGCTTGGACATCTGAGCCGCGATTGCAATCGTCCGGAGCTCGCGCTGGAGGCCATGGAACGCGCCGGCATCACTGGGATCGACCTGCATTGCGCCGATCAGCACACAATCAGCCCGGGATTCATCGTGGCACGCACAACATCAACGGTGCGCGATGAGATAAATCCAGTTCGCACCCAGGCCCAGTACAACGAGTATACTCAACGCACGTTTGACCTTGGCTGGCAGGCTGGGTAACCGAAGCCGTGGCAGCCGGAAAAGTAAGACGGCCGCAGCGTATACATTGACGACGACCGTCAGCCCGTAACAAACGAACATCAACGGGTTGTGCCGCATTGCACCGAGAAGATCCCCATGCGCGAGAGCCATGGCACACCGTGTTGCTCCGCAGGTCGGGCAAGGCACCCCGGTCAAACGTCGAAACAAGCATCCGGGCCATGGCAGTCCAAGACTCAGCCATGCAAAACAGCTTGCAGCGAACCCGGACGAGACCGTCAGAAAGAGAAACTCAAAGTCGGTCTCCTTCGGAGCAAGCGGTCGGAACGTTAAGCCGACCCTGCGACTAACCCGCGATTCCCACGACCCTGTGGGGAAGGCGTATGGAGTGTCGATCCGGCGGCCGCCGGACAGGGACTCCCCGAAAGCTTTCGCGGTTCGCCGCTGCATAATTTTTCCCAAGCTGCTTGCAACGGGTGACCTTCTCATCTGTGCGGTAGCATACGCGTCCCGCGTGTATTTATTTTTGCAGTTTGGTATGGGGGACGGAATACACGCGGGACGCGTATGCTACAGTGCGCCGGGTGTGAAGGCGGCTAAGTGTTCGCGTGCGCATGAGAGGCAATCACGATCGCGATCAAGGTGGCGTATGCACCAAACAAAATGGTGCAGCAAAGAACTACCGGAAGCAAAACGCCGACGATCGCGCGCCAGGGTTCAGTCTTATGCACCTTTGACAAGCCGATGATCGTCGATACGAGGTACCAGATTCCGGCAACGCTGCCGCCGACAAACGGAACAACTGCGAACACGTAGGCACCGGAAGAATAGGATAATACGCGATAGGTGGCCTCGTAGCTTTTCGAGGTTCCTTTGAAAAGTGAAAGACACAGATGAAACAATCCGGCGTTGACGAAGGTTGACGCGATCCCGATCGGGATCATCAAAACCACAAAAACCGCAGTGAAAGCGGGCCCAAGCCCCAAAGCGACCCTCGTCGCAGCCTCGTCCTGCGGGGAGGCTCCAGAGGCCGCCATACCCATAAGTCCAGACCACAACAGCGAATACACGAACGTCGGGATAGCCAATACCACCAACATGACGATGTTAAACCCGATCGGCGTGCTGAATCCGCCACTGGTCTTCATCAGGGGGAAACTGGTCCCCGGACGCAACAAGACTTCTTTCCAGGTCTCAACGAGCGCTTTCCAAAAGCCTAGCTCTTTTCGATGCTCCCACGAGGGCCCATCTTCCATCGCCCGTGTGACAGTCGTCAACTGCTGCGAATTCATCGATGGTGGGGCAAACGGTGCGCCCTGTTCCGTGAATGCAGCTGCCGGCGGCTGCGGAGGTGGAACCTGTACTCCAGGAAATTCCGAAAGCGGTTTCCAGGTCTCCATGCCATCCTGCCAAGCAAGATCGGTCGCGATAAACCGACCGTCGTTCAACCCTTGTTGGACTTCTTCCTGGGTAAACGTCCCAACATTCTGACCGGCTCGGTTGATCCAGATTTTCATGTTTCTCCGCCTTGTAATTTAACGCCGAACGGCAGGTCAACTCGCATCGGAAAAAAAGTGCCGGTTGATCGTTTCCTAGCGATTCGACGCACAAATGCGCGAACCCACCGAGCACCGGTGCATGCGCTCTCGCGTGTATCGTCCATGTACGCCCGCGGACGAGGGCGATATTGATCAAGCCAGCTCAATTAAGATCCGTCCGGCCAAAGCCGATCCGCGAAGGCGCGAATTGTTTCGGCGGTCCAGCAGCCCACAGCGAGAATCTCGACGTTTAGCCTCTTTTCGCTCTTTTCGTTCGGCCCATTTGGCAAGATTTTGGGCGCGGAGTTCGCCGAGCTGCATGATTCGCTCGAACTGTTCAGGGTAAAGTTGTCGTATGTCGCCTACACTCATTTGATGATCTCCGGTGGTATAATAAGTAACAATGATTGTGACATGTAACTGGCATAAACTGGAATAGGTGGTTAGTCAAGCGGAAAACGGCCGACCGCGATTTAAGAATGTCAAACTAAATAAAAAGCGCTGTCAGCGGTGCAACAATATACACTGAAAAATAACCGAGCTAATGCATTTACATTAGCATTTTTATATTATAACATTAGAAACATTTCCTATCGGAAATGCGACCAAAGAGGGAAGCGTTGGAATCAAAAACTACGAAATAGGATTGGTGCAGGGGAAAAACTATTGCGACTGATGCAATGTTGGAAGCAAAAGTAAAAGCACTACAAGATTCTTTGCAAGCGTAGCTTGATTGAATTGATTGCCCTATGGCTCATCTTCACTGGTCCTTCTTCGAGATGATTGACGAGGAGTTGCACACGTTCTCTCGGCAGGTGGAGTTCGCGGAGGCAAATTTTCCCGCCTATTCCGTTTATCTGGCAGGGCTTTATCTTTCGATCTGCTCAGAAATCGATGTAGTGGCCAAACTACTCTGCAAACGCATCAAGGGCGACGAAGACCCAGGCAACATTCGAGACATTCGAGATTACAGACGCATTATTCCAGCGCATCATGACTTCCTACCCCAACTCAAGGTCACCGTATTACCTGTCCCTCTCGCTTTAACACCGTGGAAGAATTGGCAAGAGACGCAAGGCAACGCTAGTCCCGATTGGTGGGAATTCCACCAAAAGGTGAAACATCATCGAGACGAATTCTTCAAAGAAGCAAACCTTGGCAACGTTCTGAAATCAGCCGCTGGTCTTCTCGTGCTCCTCGTCTACTGGAATTACAATGAAATCGTTCAGTGTGAACTCTCACCGAACTTCCGCGTTTTCGAAATCGATCAGAGACGAATCCCGAAGCACGGCCCCTCTATCCGCACTGTCAGCCTTCCCGATATACACCGAATGGGCGGAAACAAAGTTCTATAGAAGATCACCGCCAGGTCGTGGGGAGCCGGAAGAGAAGCTCAAGACGATATTCCAGAAAGGTCGCGCATAATACGATCTGCGAACTTGAACACGTTCATCACGTTGTCTTCATCCAGCCGATTCTTAGCGAGAATCTGTAACGTCGGGGTGGACGCAGCCAGTTCGACAGGCTTTTCCTCTCCCGTCTCCATGTTCTTCTGTTTCGCCGCCGAAAAGAAGACGTCTTTTGTGATCTTTTGAATATTGAAGTGGCTGTACCTGTTACGAAGGTTTTCTCTGAACAAATGAAGGGCCTTTTCGCGTGCTTCGTCGATCAGTCGCGCTTTTTTCGCCCGAGAAATGGCCTGGGCTAGCGTAAGGTTTTCAAACTGGTCCCAGGCTGATGAGTCGAAGCTCGTAGTGCCGAGATTTTCCTTTCGGTAGGTCGCGTATTTCAGCGCATATTCGACCAGTATCCCGCAAAAAGTAATTGCTGCTCCATCGAGGTTGAACAGGATGCAAAGTCTAATCTGATCATAGAGATAAAGGATCGCCGTATCCGAGAAGGGGCAAGGCAGCAACGAAGACGCGAGCGAAAGTGCGTGTTGCTTGCGCTCGTCGAAGAGCTTGGTGATCGCGTCTTCCGCCGAGAGGCGTGGAGGCTCAGTAATCGGCTCGCCCCTTTCAATCGCTCTCTGGATTGTGGCTGGGTTTGCAATGATCACTTCATCCCTCCGGCGTGCTCGCCAAACAAGTAGGTCGATTGAGTCCTCCTGCGACATAGATCAGATCATGCGAGTTTTATCAAGAATGGAGTAAGCATCATCGGACTGGCCGAGCTGAAACGCAAGCTCTCGGATTTTCCGAAGTGAAAGTGCTTTTGCTTCACCAAGAGACTATGATGCAAACAAACGCGCTTGACGATTTGACTCTCGGTGCGGATCGCCTGAAGCGGACTAGTGTCGGGTGATGAGGTAGGGACGTCGGTTAGCGACGCCCCTCCTCCCGAACCGAACAGGCCGATCTCCGGCATTCGGCTCTCCAGTTGGTAGTTGAACTCCGCCGGTACATAGTAGCCAAATGAACGTTGGTTGCGCTCACGCTCGTTGAACATGCCTAATGCAACTGCCCGAAAAATTGGTCGTTCACTGCTTCGCGCTCAACGAAGGTTAGTTTCGCTGGGCTGCTAGGCGTAAATACCTGTGTCGTTAGGTGGCGCTCAGCCATAAATCCCATTGTGGCACTGTAACCGCCCCTAAGCAATTTAAAATGCCTTCAATATTGCCACGCGGCACACGAAAGTTGAAGCGCAAGGCGCGGGCGTTGAGGCAAAACGTGGTATCAAGGCGATAGAGCAAGGGGGTTAGGGGAAGAGAGATGGAAGAATGGAAGGATGCCGCGCGTGGACATCCTAGGGCATCTTGGTGGAAATGCTTTGCAACTCGGATATGCGAATCTGTTTAATCGCTGAAATATGCCCTCTGCGTCGCGCCGCGCGGCATTCGCACCCAAAGGTCAACGAAGAATCGTTACTAGCGCTTTTTCTGATTCTTCTTTTGGTTCTTTGCTTGAGACAAATCAGAACCCGCGACGCTCTTTACGTTCTTTGGGCTTTTCGGATTCGAGAGGAACCGGCTGGCTTTGCTCGCATCTTTCTTGGAAGTCGGCATCTTGGAACACCTCCTTTAGTCTTGCGTAACATCCCGCAACACAAGCGGTAATGCGAGATGATTAATGAGATTAAACGGAGTGAAATGTTGCGTTTGTGTTCAAGTGAACACTGTGCGAAAATAGCGTGAACTTGACTCTTCCCATCTTTAGAGCACCAAAGTAACTTTGCGTGGAGGGATTGTACCATAATGAGCGCCTTTAAACATTACACCCTGGCTAAGCAGACCTTCCATGGCGCTAGATTTGAAGACCACGGACTCGATCTCGATGTACTGCCCGAGATTGTAGCCTTTAAATCCTTAATAGCCGAAGTTGCGAAAGATATCTGGAGGAGAAGAAATCCTGAACGCGAGCGGTTAGCGGTGAATTTCGAAGATCGCTTCTGTGTAAAGATGTTTTCTATCCAGGGCGGGAGCACTACGGTGCCGCTGGAGCGCATTTATAGTGCGCCGGATGATTCTCTGATAATTGAGCCGCCAGAGGATGAGTTCGACGAAGCGGTTGACCTCATAGCGGATTCAATAACAGCCGTTCAGAATGAACAACGGCTTCCTCGGGGTCTTTCGCGCCGTGTGGTCCCAATGTTCGCGGAGCTCACCCGGTATCTGTCCGCGGATGAAGCGATTAGTTTTGCCTCTGGAAGATCTGGCAAGAAGGCGACGTTTACTCGTGATACCAAGTTTCTTTTTGAAAAGAGGATAGCGGCAGACTTTCAAGATGAGATCACACTCAGGGGGGAACTGCGGGCAGCAAATTTAGATTCCCGTACGTTCACCCTCCGATTGGATGATGAATTGAAAGTGACTGGGAAATTCTCTGAAGACCAAGAATCAACAATTACTGAGGCGCTACGAAACCATAAGACGTCGCACTTAGAAATCAGGGGGATCGGTGAGTTCGGAGGGACTACCGGAGAGCTGTTGCGGATTGAGAAAGTCAGTGAATTCAATGTCTTATCCGTAGCTACGGTCGCTGAGACGACAGCGCGACGACCCATTTGGGAAATTGCGGAAGAAGTCGCGCGCCGTGTTCCTGAAGAGGAGTGGGATAAATTACCCAAGGATGCTTCTGTTAACTTGGATCACTACTTGTATGGAGCCCCGAGGAGAAGGTGAATGAGGCGACTCTTCGCAGACACGGTATACTGGGTCGCCTTATTGCACCAAAAAGACTCGCTCCACGAACTTGCCAAGGGGGTTTCCCGGCAGCACGCAAGTGACATGCTTGTGACCACGGAAATGATTTTGACCGAGTTGGCAAACTTCTTTAGCTGGCGCGGAGCTTTTCTTCGCAAAGCGCTGGCGATTTCATTCAAGAGATTCGAAGCGATCCTAATATCGAGATCGAACTCCAAACGACTTCGCTTTTCCAACGTGCACTTTCGGAATACATTCGGCACATCGACAAGGAGTGGAGCTTGACTGATTGTGCATCGATCTTAGTAATGCGCAGCCGCGGGCTCTTCGAGGTTCTGACGAATGATCACCACTTCGAGCAGGCTGGATTCACTATTCTTTTGAAGCAGGAATAGTTGTTTACTTAATTTCGCAAAAGCTGCTGACTTTCTGCTCCACCTGGCTAGAGCTCTCTTCTAGAAATACCTGCCCTGTCACGGCAGAGGTCCCGGGCTTGGGACTTTGTTTAGACCACACGGTCAGAGCGATTCTTGGAGGAGCGGAAATTAGAATTTACTTAACCACCCTTTAGCCACAGTCGATTTTCTTGAGGGTGGCAAGGTCATGACATGGGGTAAAAACCCGAGTTGTAAGGTAACTCGAAGGTAACCTGTTCGCGTAAATACCTCAAAATCAAGCGTAAAAATCCGCTTTTGGAGCGGCTCCAAGCCATCCACCACCAATAAGGTTCAACGATTCGCGACGAGCTTCGCGAGCCTTTCGCCTTTCTCCCATCCCGTTCCGAGCCGTGGATCTGGATCTCCAAACCAGTTGAGAGCCGCATCAAGAGATTCAACTGCGGACGAAGTCTCCCCACTACTGCCCTGTCTGTAGAAGGACCACCCAAAAATAAGCTCCGCAGAACGATAATGGCCAGTAGCCATCCGTCGAAGCCAATGGTTAACGAGCGTGGATTTCCTGACCCCAGCCCAGGCAACGATTGTGACGACGTTGACATCCTTGTTTGCCCATGCACGATCCAGAAAGGCGATATCCTCCTCTCGACCAAAAACATCGCTTCCGGTAACCGGCAACCTGGCTACGGAAATCTTCTTCGGTCCAAGTCTTGCTTGCGGCTTGCGAGTTCCGACACGCGACGGTAGAGGCGTCTCGATGCGACCCAAGCGCCGACACCGCTTCTCTCCGTGGCTCACCCTTCCTCGGCTTGCGCGGGCCTGTTCATCAGCGCCTCGATATGCCGTTTCTTGGCATCATACGGGAGCGCATGAAAATTACGGATCTCATCCAGACGCCGCGCGCCGTTCAACGTATCGAGATAGTGGGTGTACGAAGCCGCGAGTTCGCCGGTCTCCAGATAGCGTGCCCGGAGGTTTTCGTCCTCGAACGCATGCTTGGCCCGAGACTCGAACAGGTGAAACCGAAGCCATCGCCGATCCATCCTCGAAATCCGCTGCGTTTTTCGAAAGAACGCGACGAAAATCAACAGCACCATATAGGTATCCACCGTCGCTTGCAGTTCCAGATTCCGTGCAAAATCTTCGCTATCGATCCGGCGCAAGCCGGCCTTGAACTGTAGCGCGGCGTGCAGGGCGTGGTTAATTTCTTCCACGAACATGATCAACGAGCGGATATTGGTGTCAGAGAGCCCCCCCCGCGGATCGTGCCTCTCCAACTGGTCGATCAGCCAGCTTGAGTAATAGATTCCCACATACAATCGGTTATCTGAAGTGCGCAAGAATGTCCTGGCAAGTTCACTCAGCTCCCGAGCCGATTTCCCTGCCAATTTCGAAAGCTGCGAGCAACGGGCCCGATCGATCAGGCACTCCTCGAGGTTGATCCCGACTGAAGCGTAGGTCCGCTCGAAAAGCCGTTGCACTTCGCTGAAGAGTGTCCTGTTCATTCGAAGCTCGGCAGATATTTGTTGTCCCCGATGTTCACGAATTCGTCCGTCAAGCGGTTCAGTGCCAATCGGCACTCGTGAAAATGCGCGGCCAATTTCTCAAACAGGCCGTCTAATTCGTACTTGCGCGCCACGTCATGGGTCGCAATCGCGTGAAAACTTGTCCGGCCGATCTCCTCGTAAAACGAAAAGCTTGGAGCACCGCGCTGTCGCCGCGTCTCAATGCTTTCGTAAAAGATGCCACTGATGAAAAGGGCGTAGTTGCCGATATGCGCCCGGATCAGAAACGTCTGGAACGACGAGGCCGACTTGAGCGCAAGCAACAGGTCCGAAAGATATGGCGTTTCCAAGTTCTGCACCGGCGCGCGCATTTGGCGCACTCGGGAGAATTTCTCCAATAACGAGGCGAGATAATCCGATAAATTGCGGTCATCAATCCCTGAACGCCTTAACACCAACCGCGCGAGAATATAGAAGTAAAACTGCGGGGAAATCGTGAGGTTCCCCGGCCTTTCCAGAACGGCGCGGACCAAACTGTCATGATCGAGAATTTGATCCCTCGTCTCGTTATCAGTCAACAGCTCGACGAGGTTGACGCTGTTTCCGGGACTTCTTGCGAGCGTCCGAACAACAAAATCGAAGTCGTCCCCGGTAAATCTTGCCCGACAGTTCGGTTGAATCATCGGGTCTCTAAGCACAGCATAAGCTGTGCCACTCCACATCCGGGACGATCGGCGATTTCCCATTGCTCATTGGAGTTTGTCCTCGCATCATTCCAGCCGATTCGATGCGAATCCGTCCATTTCAACTGATCCGGTGGGTGACACTGGTAACCCTGGTTCTTCTGCTCTCCTGGGCTGCGTATTATTACTATCATACGGGATTTGGACGGCACTGGCGCGCGATGCTGTCCAAGGAGTTTGAAGTGTTCGGACTCGAAGTTCGTGTTCGTCGTCTGACTCTCGATCCAGTCCGAGGCCTGGTAGCAAAGGATCTGCAAATCTACGACAGCGGACGCCGGCAACTGATCATTGCTCAAATCAGTGATCTGTCGCTCGACATTAACTACGCGAACCTGTTTCAAGGGGAACCAGCGTTAAACGCCGTCGATCTCCATAATGCAAGAATTTCGATCCCTGTCGATCCATCCGTTCCAAAAGCCGGACGAATTCGGATCTCGCGGCTTCAATCCCGGATCTATTTTTTTCCGGGCCGGATTGAAGTTCGGCAGGCATCGGGTGTCATGTTCGGGATCCGGTTGCAAGCGTCCGGAACATTGGTGAACCCAGGCAGTTTCACATTGCCGCAAAAACTCACAGCCGGCGCGCGGACGCGTGAGACAGGGCAACAACAGTTTCTGCGACTCCTGACCACCGAGATTACAAAGATTCGTTTTTCAGGTGAGCAACCCGAGTTGGACTTCACGTTCCAAGTCGATTTGTCCGCTCCGGCTTCGTTGCGGGTGCAAGGCGGCCATTTGTTTGCGGGCACCCTCCTGCGTGAAAAATATCAGCTTCACGATCTCGATTGCCGGTTTTCGCTTGAGAGTCAGAAGGTCGATCTCGAAAGGCTTGCTGTCAGCGACGGACGCGGCGAACTCGTCGCAATCGGCACCTGGAACCTGGCGAATGGGGAAAAGAATTTCCAGGTCCGGAGCGGACTTGACGCGGCGAAACTGCTAGCGAACGATGCTCAATTCCCCTGGGCGAAGGAACTCTCGTTTGACGCGCCGCTCGAAGTGGAGGTCAGCGGCGTAGTCCCGCGCGACGGCCAAGTGCAGCTGGTGGGGAAACTCAATTTCGACGAGTTCTCTTTCCGGAATATAAAATTCCAGAGCATGCAGGCGGAATTCTCGAAATCGGGTAGTTCCTGGATGGTGTTGAACGCACAAGTGACACATCGTTCCGGAACATTATCAGCGGACGTGCTTAATCGGCCCGGCGATTTTCGAGTCCGGATCAATTCAGCGCTGAATCCGACCGAGCTGACATCTCTTTGGCCGCCAAAATTCCAACACGCATTGCGCGAATGTGAGTTTCAGACCCCACCGGTTATTCAGGCAACTTTCTCAGGAGCTTCGCGCACTCTGGCAAAGATCTCTGGTTCCGGCCAAATATGGCTGGGCAAAACGACCTTTCGCGGGACGCTGCTGAATTCGGCTTCTGCAACGTTTGAGCTCCGAGACAACATCGTTCGGTGCGACCCGGTCACGGTCACCCGTGACGAAGGGAACGGGACTGGGAAGTTCGACTGCGACCTGGGGCGAGACTGTGTCACGATCGAAAAATTTGAAGCGAATCTTTCTCCGGGCGCGATTGCGAGCTGGATCGATCCGCGCACCGCACGGCTTCTACAGCGGGTGCGATTTACCGTCGTACCGGCAGTTCGGGCAAGGGGAAAAGTCTCTAATGGTGCGGCGGATAACGTGCGCATCTCGATCGACGCGCGAGCACCGTTCACGGTTCAATTCGCGGGCGGTGAAATTCCGGTAGCCAATGGATCCTGCGAATTCCGGATCACCGGCGGCGACCAGAAATTTCCGGCACTCGATGGGACTGTGACGACTGAAGGTGCGACGGTAACCGGCTCAAAATTCTTTGAACCATTGCTTAACCACCTTGGCCGGCTTGGGTTCGAGCAGCCGCTGGACATTAAGGTGGGGTTCAAATCGGATTCGGCTACAATTCAAATCAGATCGCTCGAACTAGCTTCTCGCCTACACAAGGCCGTTCTCGCAGGAGCGTTTTATTTGCCTGGAGGTTTGATCGATCTCAGTGGAACGGTCGACAACGGCAAGATTGGTCTCCGGGGCGTTGGAACGATTCAAGATCCAACCTGGCAATTGATTCCGGACCTGCAAAAATAGAGAATCATTTTCCCATGCCGCGAAAGGTCGGATCTCCATCTCCCCGCAAGGCACACACAAAGAAGAGTGCGCCGCTCCTGCTCGGAGCGCATATGTCGATTTCAGGCGGCCCGTCCAAAGCCCTTGAACGTGGGCGGTCGATCGGGTGCACCGCGATCCAGATCTTTGTGAAGAACAATATGCAATGGTTTGCGAAGCCGTTTGCTGACATGGACTTGGCCGCTTACCACGATTTTCCCGATCGGCCGGCTGTCGTATTCGGTCACACGAGCTACCTGATTAATCCTGCAGCGAAAAACGACGAATTCCGACAGAAATCGATCCAGGCACTCAGTGAGGAATTGAGCAGAGCGGATCAGCTCGGGCTCCCCTTTCTTGTGCTGCATCCCGGAGCGCATATGGGTGACGGTGAAGAAACTGGCTTGGATCGCGTTGTATCGGCCTTGGACACGGTCTTCGGTACGCTGCCTAAAGGCAAATCCAAGGTCGCGCTGGAGATCACCGCCGGCCAGGGCACTTGTCTCGGACATAAGTTCGAGCATCTCGCGGAAATCATCGAACGCTCCAAATTTCAGGATCGACTGGTCAGTTGTCTGGATACGGCGCACCTGTTCGAAGCTGGATTCGATATTTCGACGGCAAAAGGTTTCTGGGCAACCATTGCTGAATTCGATCGGATCGTCGGCCGCGACCGCCTTGCGGCGTTGCACTTAAACGATTCCAAGACCCCGCTCGGATCGCATGTCGATCGTCACGATCACATCGGGAAAGGAAAGATCGGGCTCGCGCCGTTCCGGGAAATCATGTGTTCGCCCGAGTTCAGCGCCATCCCGAAAGTCCTCGAGACTCCGAAAAAAGAAGATCTGAAGGAAGATGTCGTGAACCTGCGAGTGCTGACTGGACTACTCGAGTAGCGGGGAAGAGGAACGGAGAGTACATTCACCACCTTTATATCGCGCTTGGCTCCCTCGGTGAAAGCGTTTCGGGCTACCATTGGTGAATCTTCCTCTCCCGTGGTGACTTCTGCGCACCGGAGTGTAAACTTCTCTCCTAATTTGGAATGAATTATCTCCAGAAAGCACAGCGGGTCATCGGGATAGAGATCGAGGAATTGCGACGGCTCAACGATCGATTGGATCAACGATTCGAAACGGCTGTCCATATCCTGTTTGAAGCGGTGGAAGCCGGCCGGAAAATAATCGTGCTTGGCGTGGGAAAATCCGGGCAAATTGGCGAAAAAATAGCAGCAACACTTACCAGTACCGGTTCGCCGGCATTTGTGCTCAGTCCTGTCAACGCGTTGCACGGCGATCTTGGGATTGTCGCGGACGGAGATGTCGTGCTTGCTATCAGCTACAGCGGCGAGACCGCGGAACTTCTTAACATTCTGCCGGCCTTGAAGCGGTTTCATGTAAAAATGATCTGTCTGACCGGAGACACCGGCTCAACTCTGGCGCGACAGAGTGATGTTGTACTCGATTGCTCCGTTCAAAAGGAAGCCTGTCCCATGAATCTCGCGCCGACTTCGAGTACGACTGTATCACTCGCTTTGGGCGATGCGCTGGCGATGGTGTTGCTCGAAGTGCGAGGATTCGATGAAAACGATTTCCTGAAGTATCACCCTGGCGGCCGACTCGGACAAACTCTGCTTCAGCGGGTGGACGATATTATGCGCGGCAAAGAGCGGATGCCGATTGTCGCGCCAGAGACGCCGGTGCTCGCCGTTTTGCATTCCATGAACGAGCACCGCGCCGGGCTTGCGCTGATCACCGATCCATCGGGGATGCTGGCAGGCATCTTTACTCATGGCGATTTTGTGCGCGCGGTCGAGAAAAACCCAGAGATGTTCTCGGACCCGGTTGATCGGCATATGACCCGGCATCCAATCACAATCCGTTCTGGAAAACTGGCAGTTGAAGTCCTGAATATCCTCGACCAGCACCGGATTGACGATTTGATCGTCGTGAACGAGAGGAACGAACCGGTCGGAATCGTGGATTCTCAAGATTTGACGAAACTGAAGCTTCTGTAATGAGTAGAAACTTGTTTTATGGCAGCAGCAAATGATCTCAGAAAAGGGATGGCCATTCGTTACCATGGCGATGTCACCGTCGTACTGGATGTGCAGCACCGTACGCCGGGCAATCTCCGGGCGTTCGTTCAGGCCACGCTCCGCAGCATCAAGACCGGCAAGTCGAGCAACGTACGGTTCAGCTCGACGGAGACCGTCGACCTCGTCGATGTGAATCGGCGTAAACTGGAGTACAGCTACAAGGATCAGGACGGATTTGTTTTCATGGATCCTGATACCTACGAGACGGAGACATTTGCACCGGAGCTGATCGGCGATTCTGCGTTCTATCTGGTGGAGAACCTGAAAGTGGACGTCCTCTACGCGGAAGGCAGAGCCGTTGAAATCGAGCTACCTTCTTCGGTGGAGTTAAAGGTGATTGAATCCGCTGAAGGAATCCGCGGCGATAGCGCGAACAATGTCCAAAAGCCGGCAAAACTCGAAACTGGCAAAACGATTCAGGTTCCCCTCTTCATTAAAGAGGGCGAAATCATCCGAGTCGACACTCGATCCGGGGCGTACATGGGCCGCGCGTAGAGCGGTTTCGAACCAACGATACTGGGTTTTGATGTGTTGGGGCTCGCCTTTCTTTTCGGCCCGCTGGTAATCTGCAAAGGCATTGGATTCGACAGTCAAGAAACGGCGGCGCCGGCTTAGGACCGGTACCGCGGCGAATAACGAACCTGCGGAGACAGAATGGGTTGTTCCTGTTCGCTGGTTGAAGCAGATCATCGCGCTCTTTCTCGTCCCACCGGCCTGGATCTTAACACGCGCATTTTTTAGCAGCTTTTCGCACGCCGCACTCCACCACCGGTTCTGGGCATCGGAGGAGTTCTGGTTTTTTTCGTTGGGCTCGCTTCTCTGGGTCATAGCATTTTTCGGGCTGCCGCGTCCGATGTGGTTGTACGTATTCGGGCACGAACTGACGCATGCGGTCTGGACTTGGTTAATGGGTGGCCGAGTGAGCCAGTTCCGTGTCAGTCGGACGGGTGGATACGTCGTGACTGACACCAACAATTTCTGGATCTCGCTCGCGCCTTATTTTTTCCCGATCTACAGCATTCTGGCGCTGCTGCTGTACGGTGGAATCGGCGTCTTTGTCGATGTGGAACCGTACCGACGCTGGTTATTTGGCCTGGTCGGCTTTACTTGGAGTTTCCATGTTACATTTGCCATCTGGATGTTGTGGGAGGGACAGACCGACCTGGTCGAACATGGGACGTTCTTTTCAATGATGGTTATTTACCTCGTTAATTTCACTGTGCTAAGCATCATGCTCATCGTCGCCAGCCGGGACGTAACTTTCGCTTACTTTGGCCGGGAACTGCTCCAAGGCGCGATGGATTTTTCTGATCACGCACTCCGATTGGTGCATCTCAAATTGTGAGTTCCGCCTGAGGCGCATTATTCAGAGAAAAATGCCATTTGGGTTGCCCCGGAGCCGGAGGGGCATCGGCCCTGAGCCGACGGTGTTTAGCCAACGAGCGCTACGCCTTCAGATGCCCGAAATCGGTTTCCCAATGGGCCGGTAACCGTTGAACTTTCAATTCGGGCAGCTGAACAACAGCGAGCATCTGGCGGCAGGTGACAAGGAGTAATCCATCGGCCGGCCGGGTGATCGTGAACGAGCACCAGAACCGGCTCCGCCCGAATTTCTCAAGTTCGCCGCGGACGACCAAAGTGTCCCAGAGCCGCGCTGGGCGCCGATAGTCAATTTCAGTTCGCACGACAACGGGGCAATCGCCTCGATTCAACATCTCATGAAGTGGATAGCCGAGTTTTTCGGCGAGAAGCGATCGATTCGTTTCGATAAAGCGCAGGTAAGCGATATTGTGCACAACGCCTCCGGCATCGGTATCGAAGAACATGACGCGCACTTCCGTTTCTAGTGTTGGTGTCTCCATTGGAACGAGTTTAATTGACTTCGATTACGGGACCGGTAGCAACGAATGAACAAAAAAATTGTCTGCGTTATCCCCTCCTATAACCACGCGAAATATATCGCGGAAGCGATCCAGTCGGTCTTAGAGCAGTCGTTGCCGCCGGAGCGATTAGTGATCATTGACGATGGGTCCAAGGATAATTCCATAGATGTTATTCGTTCGATTAAAGACGCACGGATCCAACTTGTCCCGCAGGAAAACCAAGGTGCGCATGTGGCGCTTACGCGCGGGCTCCAGCTGTCGAAAGATTGCGATTTTATCGCTATCCTCAATTCCGATGATCGGTATCATCCGGATCGGTTCGCTCGCTGCATCGCTCATTTTGACCGGTATCCTGAGACTGAGCTTGTCTGTACAAGGATCCGGTTGATCAACGAATCGAGCGTACCGGTTGGACAATTTGATGGAAGACAGCGCCGATTGAATCGTATCTGGTCGTACCTCAGCAAGCCGGTGGATCTTGCTGAATCGTTGAGCTTCGGCAACTTCACAAAAACGACAAGCAACTTTTTCTTCCGTCGAGGTGCCATTACCGAGTTCCGCCCTTATCGTTATGCCCACGATTATTTCGCCGCGCTAACCGTCGCTTTACGTTCGACGCTTGGGTTGGTGCGCCAGGATCTGCTGGATTACCGCGTGCACAGCACTAACACGATCAAGGCGGACGGCAAAGGCGCAGTCGTCCAGGAAGTCATCCAGATGCATCTGGATCTCTTGACCGAACTCCGACCCGGTCTTGAGACCGACCCGATGCTTCGGAAACGGGTCCTGAACTACTTGAAATCGGCGATGAACAATTACACGGACATGCGCGCCGAACTGCTCCTGCTGAGCCTTTCACGGGTATTGAACGGCGATGCAAACCCGACCAACAATCTGATGAGTTTCCCGGAAGTGTCAGAACCGTCGACGAGTCCACCGTGATGCATCCACACCACATAAGCGCTAACTTAAAATGGCAGCGGTCTTAAGCGCCGAAGGCGCGAGTGGAGAAAAGCCTGGGGTGGAGCGCAGCGGCATAAGCGCTAACTTATTGCAGCAGGGGGAAGGCGCCATTACGCATTTATCCCGGAGGGATCAAAGCGAAGGTAGCCTGGCACGAAGTGCCGGGAAAAAGAAGAAAGACCCGTCCAGTCCCGTAGGGACGGTTGATCAGGTCTCTTGCAAATATGTCTTCTTCTTTCCTCGGTCTTGGCGAAATAAAAACACATCAAATAATAATGTTTCTCCTGTTCGGGAGGTTTGAGTACGATCACCACCATTGGCAATACCTTTTCATGTCTAAACGTCCACTGTGTCTTTAGCACCAAGGAACGGGTTCCGATCTTGAACGCAGAGATCCGAGAGCGCCTCTGGCCTTATGTAGTGAGGCAGATCAACCGTCCCTGCGGGACGGGTCTACTTTTATCTTGTTTCCAGGCACTTCGTGCCAGGCTACTTTCATTTGGTCCCTCCGGGACAGGATCAGGCACAGACTGGAAGTCTATGCTCCTGTGCCTGCCGCGAAAAACAGCCCTGCAGACTTGGACGTTTTCTCAAATGCTTACACCTCCGATTAGCCGCGCCCCTGCAGCTTCTCCAGCAACTCCATCAACAAATTTGGGTCCGTGACAGGCAATTCGCACGCAAAATTCCGGCAGACATACGCGGCAGATCGCCCATGAACAGGTCCCATGAATCGAACGCCTGCCACATGCTCTGCGAGCCAGTTCTGATTCTGACTCGCGTCGGCCAGGAGTACGACTTTGTTCGGCAAGTAAAGTCTCCGAATCACCCGCAACAGTGCGGCCGTTTCCGGTTCGTCGATTCCTCCGGCGACTACGATTTGCACCGGGTCAGTTAATATCGCATCCAGAGCACAAAGCATTTGCGGTAATGCAGCCGGCAGCCGTTCGAGCGCCTCGTGAAACTCTCCGATCACGCGGGAAGCCGCGTGCTGAAAGTCGTCGCGATCAAAAATCCGGCTGAGCCTCGCCAGATTCATTGCGGCTACGGAATTCGCCGATGGTTCGGCACCATCGTGATCTTCCTTCATCCTGAACAGAATATCCGTTGCTTCCGCTTCGGTGCTGAAATATCCGCCATTTGGGTCTTGGAAAAGCTTGTTCATCTCCAGTTGCAGTTCTTCCGCCGACTGGAGCCAACGCACATCAAAATCCGCTTCGTACAGGTCCAGCAAGCCCTGGATCAGGAACGCGTAATCCTCGGCAAATCCATTCACTGCCCCGGCCCCGCCCCGGTAACTCCGCAAAAGCCGGCCCTTTTCTTTGCTGTACAATTTTTCCAACAGAAACCGGGCCGCGAGCTGAGCTGACTCCAGGTAACGCAGTTCGCCCAGAGACTGAAACCCTTTTGCGAACCCGGAAATCATAAGCCCGTTCCACGCAGTCACAATCTTGTCATCGAGATGCGGGCGTGGGCGCCGGTCCCGGACGGTCTTCAACTTGTTGCGCGCGGACGAGATCCATTTCAAGACTTCCGGCTCGCCGTACCCGGTCAAGGTCGCGACCTTGGCGGCGTCGTTGCAAATGTATAAGACGTTCCGCCCGGTCAATTCGCCATGTGGATCGCTCGATGCTTGGACGTTCCCGGCAGGCTCCACGCCATACATCCTACGAAAGATAATCCATTCCTCCGGAGTGAGTTCCCTATCAATTTCCTCTTCAGCCCAGACATAAAAAGCGCCCTCTTTTTTCTCATCCGCTTCCTTCGAGGGTAAACTGTCGGCG
The DNA here is from genome assembly GCA_963750185.1 of uncultured Verrucomicrobiae bacterium. Classification (GTDB taxonomy): domain Bacteria; phylum Verrucomicrobiota; class Verrucomicrobiia; order Chthoniobacterales; family JAFAMB01; genus JAFAMB01. The sequence continues at coordinate 127,916 of CAVVPV010000014.1, read as the reverse complement.
TCTTCCGCCGAGTAAAAGCCTCCCTCGGGAGAGGTCAGATCACGCAGAACGTAGTCCAAGGTCTCACGCAGCACCTGTTCAACCTCTGCGCGGGGCGCGAGCTGGAAAAGTTCGGCATACACCACCGCAAGTTGCGCCTGATCGTAAAGCATCTTCTCAAAGTGAGGCACGTGCCACCGGGCATCGACCGAATATCGATGGAACCCGCCTCCGAGATGATCGTAAATTCCGCCCCTAGCCATCTTCAGCAGGGTGAACATGGCGATCTCGAACGCTTCCGAGTTTTCGCTCCGTTGCCAGTACCGAAATAAAAAATTGAACACAGAGGGCCTCGGAAATTTCGGGGCGGCTGTAAAACCACCCTCCTCAGGATCGAACCCGGATTGAAATTGCCGGTACGCCTTTTCCAACCAACTCAGTTTCAACGGTCCCGACCTGTATTTCCGTGCGTTGCGCAGCTGTTGATCCAGCGCCTCCGTGAGCCGGGCACCCTGGTCAAGAATTGTATCCCGGTTCTTCTCCCAGATATTTGCAAGATGCGTCAGCAGCGTCCGAAACCCGGGGCGTCCATACCGATCGTCGGGCGGGAAATAGGTCCCGCCAAGAAATGGCCGTCGTTTCGGTGTGAGAAAGACGCTCATTGGCCAGCCGCCGGAGCCGGTTGTGCTCTGAACAAACGTCATATACACCCGATCCACATCCGGGCGCTCTTCTCGATCCACTTTGATACTGACGTAATTGCGATTGAGAATCTCCGCGACTGCCGGGTTCTCGAACGATTCCCGCTCCATCACATGACACCAATGACAGGTGGAATAGCCAATCGATAAAAAGATCGGTTTATTCTCCGTCTCGGCCTTTTGAAATGCCTCCTTGCCCCAGGGATACCAGTCGACCGGGTTGTGTGCATGTTGGAGGAGATAGGGAGATTTCTCGTGAATCAGACGATTGGATCGACCCGCAGCCAGCATACTGCCAACAAACCATGATTTGCTGCTGGACGAAACGGATTACCCTGAACTTCTCGCAAGATTCTAAACCGACAGCATACGCGTCTCACGTGTATTCCTGTTTGGCTGCACGCCGGCATTGACGTGGCAATCAGAATACACGGGAGATGCGTATGCTACAGTTCAATAGTAAATCCGCACTACGCGTTTCGTGATCCCTGTGAAAATCTCCCATGCGATTGTTCCCGCCTTGGTGGCCAGTTCACTGGCTAGAATCTCCTGGTCCCCCTGCCGGCCTACCAGAACCGCCTCATCGCCAGGCTCAACCTGTTCGAGATGGGAAACGTCCACCATGATCTGGTCCATCGTGACTCTACCAAGCAGGCGGCACCGTTGCCCGTGAAGCAAGACATCCGCTCCCTGGCCGGACAAGTGGCGGTCGACCCCGTCACCATATCCGGCGCAGAGGGTTGCCACTTTCATCCGGCCTGGAGTAACGAATGTCCGGCCGTAACTGATGCTGCGACCCGGCCCGAGCCATCTGACCAGCGCGACCCTTGTTTTCAATGTCATCGCTTGTCGCAAGTGCGGCTGGAATTCAGGGACCGGCGAAATGCCGTACAGCGCGAGGCCGGCGCGGACGATGTCGCCCGGCCTTGTGACATTGCCAAACCGAATCACGCCTGCGCTGTTCAGGATCGCCACAGGTTCGTCGCCGGGAAAGGCGCTCTTCACAAGCGCGCGAAACCGATCCAACTGTTGCACGGTATACTCTTCGTCTTCGTCCGCGACCGGAAGATGCGATGAGACCGCTGCCAGTCGCAGAGGCGCCATTTCACCGATCGCCCGAATTGCGTCACCCGCTTCTTCTTCCGATACCCCGATTCGACCCATCCCGGTATCAATTACCAGATGGATCGACACTCGTTGACCGGCAGGCGCGCACCGGGCGTATGCGGCGGCTTCGTTGATTGTCGAAACGCTCGGAATAAACCCTTCATCGACAATGCACGCCCTTTCTTCGGGCAACGCAGACCCAAGAATAAGAACTGGAGTTTGCGATCCGGTCGAACGGATTGCGCGCGCTTCCCCAAGACATGCCACACCAAACAGGTCGGCATCTCGATCCAGTCCGCGAGCAAGTTCCGGAAGCCCGTGGCCGTACGCATCGGCCTTGATGATCGCGGCGACGCGGGCATCTGAAGCAACCATTGATCGCAACTCCCTGAGGTTGGAACGGATCGCTCCGATATTGATTTCAGCCCAGCAACGGTAAGAGGTCGTCATTTATTATCGCGCCAAATAAATCCAGCCAGGATCAACAACGCGAGATTACGCACCAACGGAATTGTCGTCCCTGTTGATGCGAAGGCTTTCCCGAAGCAGCCGCAATCAATGTTGAGCCCGCGAACCATCGCGCTTCCCAGCGCCAGCGTGAATATCACCAACAGCGCGGTGAGCACAAGCAAAGCGCCTTTTTCAAATATCTTCAGGGCGAGCAATAGTCCGGCTAATATTTCAAGCCAAGGCAGGTACAATGCCACCAGCACCCCTGGAACCCAGGGAAGAAGATTGTACTTCTGTATCTCCGTCGCGAACTCGCCCGGGTCATAGGCTTTTGCCACTCCGGCAAAAACGAAAAGCGCACCCAGCGCAATCCGTGCGATCACGCGTACCGCACGCACTACTCTTGGCCAACCGCCCGAATCGGCTTCGGCGCTCATTTTCGAGCTTTCCACGCTTCCCAGCCTCCTTTCAGCACGAATACGAAAGGAATATTGTTTTTGCGCAATCGTTCAGCCACTTCCCGGCTCAGGTCGCAACTGGCAACGCTACAGTATACCACGATCTTCTTGTCCGGGTTCCAGTGATCCAAAAATTCCGGGAACAGCCGGTCCCAATTTTCCAGATTTAAGAGGATCGCACCAGGCACATGATCCGCCTCGTATTCGTCCGACGAACGCGCGTCGACCCATAAAACGTTCTCCCCCCAGGTTAACACGGTCGAGGCCGATTCTTCTCCTGAAGCCAGCGTCTCTTCGGACCAGGAGGGACGCCGCGGATGAAAAGCCGCGGTCAACCCGGCCGGAACGAGCGCGGCCAGCGATAGAATGAGCGCTTGGCGAACCGGTCCCACGATCGAGCCGACCTTCTCTCTATCGGATCCGAGCGTACGCGTATTTGATCCCCGGGTTATCTGCCGGGTAATCGGTTTTGATCTGAAGAATTGCGGCCTCCGGCTGCGCCGCGCTGTCGGGTGTGACCTCTACGTCGTACTTCTTGCCCGGTTCCACTTCTGTCAGTGTGACTTTTAACGCCGCATTATCCGAGGCGACAGACAGCACCTTCACCGTGGCATCGTTCGCGACCTCAATGTGGATCGACTTCGGTGTAGGCTGGTCGCCCACCCGCCACAGCAGAACTTCCGGTTCAATTTTGACGACATCCTCAATGTAGACGTGCAGTTGCAGGATCGTCGGGGCATTCGGTTTGTCGGATGTCTGAACCATGATCGCTTTTTCCTGTCTGCCGGTCCGGCCGGAAAAAGTAAACCGCGACTCGATCTCGCCGGATTCCCCAGGCGCATACACTGTTTTCTTCAGGACCGCCGTTGTGCAGCCGCAGGAGGTTCGGACATTCTGAATCGTGATCGGCTGCGTGCCGGTATTCGTAAATTTGTATTTCGCGGTGACGAATTCATCTTTCGGCTTGGAGTTGAAAGTTTGTTGCGTTGTTTCCCACGTTAGTTGCCCGAAGGCTGTGCCGGTAGCGAAACAGAGTAAAAATAGCAGTGACTTCATACGGGTGCATTTCGAACTGGTTGCGCAAAATCCGGTATTATCGAAAAAAATACAAACGCCATAAACCGACTCTTCTGAAAGCACACGGTAGGAAACACTCTCCTGTCGCCGAAAGCCATGTTATTTCGGGGACAGGACACTCGGGGCTACCTGTGCTAATTTGGCCGGACCGACGCTATGTACCAGATCGTGTTTAACGAAATCAGTGCAGCAGAAATTGCCCGCATCCCAAAAGTGGTCCAGCTGGAGTTGCTTGCTGAGTTTCAGTTTTTGCCGGACGATTTAGACAGCCTTGATTCCAAAGCGTTCGGTGTCATCGAGCGCGAGGGGAAACGTCTTTATCGGTATCGCACTAACGATTATCGGATCTATTTCGAGCGCAGCCCGGAAGGCGTGCTCGTGCACCGCGTGCTGCACAAGAACACGATCCGGGATTTCCTTTTCCGGTCGAAATTGCCGATGGCGGAAGACGAACAACTCCAGGAACATACCGGTTTCTGGAAGCTGATCGAGGAAGGCGAACAAAAAAAGAAGTAATGGATCTCATCCAGGAATTGGTCAGTAACGAAAACAAGCGCCGGGAGGCGTTTCCGATTTGTAACCGCAATATTTTTATGGCGCACGCGGCCGTGACCGCTTTACCGCGCGTAGTTGCGGATGCGGTCATCCGGTTTACCGAGGAGAGCGCCGCTCACTTTGAAAACTTTGCAGCGCTCTTGAAAGGGATCCAGGAAGCGCGCGAATCTGCAGCGAAGTTAATTGGTGCCACCGCGGCCGAGATCGCGCTGATCGGTCCGACTTCGCTCGGTCTAAGCTTGTTCGCGAACGGCATCGACTGGCAGCCTGGAGATGAGGTGATCTGTTACCTCGATGATTATCCCGCCAACGTTTATCCGTGGCTAAATCTCCGGTCACGCGGCGTGACGGTTCGTTTGTTGCAGCCTTCCGAACCCGGGGCCCTGACACCGGAACTCGTAGAAGAAGCGCTTACGCCCAAAACTCGGTTGGTCGCGCTTGCTTCTTGCAATTTTATCTCTGGCTATCGCATCGATCTCGAGTCGATTGGCAAAGTACTCCGTGAAAGAGGGGTCTTATTCTCGGTGGACGCGATTCAAACGCTCGGGGCGTTTCCGACGACCGTCGAGTACGTCGATTTTCTGAGCGCTGACGCGCACAAGTGGATCCTTGGACCGCTTGCCATCGGCATTGTGTATGTGCGGAAAGAATGTTTCGACCTCTGCCGGCCAACGCTTCTCGGGTCATGGAACATCAAATCGGCGCCGGCGTTTGTTGCGCAGGAGGAAATTGAGTTTCAACCAACTGCGCAGCGGTATGAGCCCGGCGTACTCAATGTTGCCGGAGTGTTTGGAATGAAAGCGGCAATCGATATGCTGCTCGAATTCGGGATTCCGAATGTCGCCGACCGGATTGCGCGAATTACTGCGCGGCTCATAGAAGGTCTGCTTGAACTCGGGTTCCAAACGCTCGGGCCAACCAGCGGCAAAAACGCAGCCGGAATCGTCACCGTTTCCCGTCCTGAAACCGACATGGAAGCGGTATTCGAACGGCTCGCTGCCGCTCGCATCATCTGCTCGTCCCGGCAAAATCGCCAAAGCCGGCATTTCATCCGGTTCAGCCCGCATTTTTACAACACCGAAGCCGAAGTGGACCATGTACTAAAAGTGTTGGCTGCGTGAGGCTTTAGCCAAAACACCTCGCAGAGTCCGCCAGATTGTCACCGGCCCGTGATCAGCCACTTGCCTCTTTGCTCGCAACGCGGAAGAGTGAGTGCATCACTTGTAATCGATAACAGTCGGCTCCAGTTCAATTACCGCGTTATCATCGGCTACGCTCACGCGCTGATAGGCGGCTGGTCCCCAATTCGGCTCTTTCACATTGGGGTCTTGCACGTGGATTGTGTATTCGCCCTTTGGAATGTTCTCAAATTGGTAGAGACCATCGATACCAGTGCGAAAAGTCTCTACTTTCTGAAGATCGGAACTGCCGAGGCCTCCTCGATATAGTGTGACTGTGACCTCATTCGCTGCGGAAGCCTTCCCCGCACCGGAATGAATTTCCTTTACGCTCCCACGAATAGTAGCTGCCTGACAGATGGAATGAATTGAAAAGAGAGCGACCAGGATCATCGAAACCGAGACGATCGTCTTCACGAAAAAGTTTGTAACACATGGCGAAGATCCCGACCAGAACGAAGCGGGCCAGGGATGCAGTGTTGGGAAGCGGACCGTTTTTCGGCTGGAACGGAATCGTGGTCCATGTCCAGGAATCATGCTGCTAGCGAACCAACTGCTTTAGCTGCTCCACCGCGAAGGAATACGCCGCCTCGGGAAAGTCGTAGCCGAAAGCATTTGCAACCTCCCGCCCGAACTTCTCGTAGAAATGAAGATTCGCCATCAATGCACGTTGAACATCCTCTAACGCATATTGCGCGAAAGTATCGGGCAGCGCCTGCAGCACGTCCCTCTCAGCCCAGCGCTCCAGAAATCTGCCCTAATGCCAGTTGTCGAGATGGCCTTTCGCTTTGGCATGCCACTCCATTAAGAGAAGGAGCAGGTTTTTCAAATAGCCATTGCACGATGACGTAGCGACCCACAACTCGCCCCGCAGAGCTTTCTTGGCAGCCAAAAGAACATGGTACAGGAAATCGTGCCCCGTTTCACGCCACGCCGATTCGGTCGGTAACTTATCGTCTTTTTCAGGCCAGCGAGCACTGTCAGTAAGCCGTTCCGCCAGGCGATCTTTATCCACGAGAATCCTAAACCCTCTCGAGTCTTCTTTAACCGCCAAGGCGGACGGCAAACCTTGATGTTTGCCTCGCATTCATGTACCATTGTACATATGTAACAATATGAAGCGAATTATAAAATGGACGAGATCGAACGAATCCAGACTGGAGTCCGAATAGAGAAGCGTCTTCTGAAGGTGCTGAAGGGCCTCGCTGAATTGAAGGACCTCTCGTTGGGTGACCTGTTGGAAGGCATCGTCTTGCACGCATTCGAGGGGAAAACACCGTTCTCGAAAGAGACCCTTGCACAGATTGCTGACCTGAAAAAAATCTACGGTATGTCTTTGCAGGCCAGCGATGCCCACAAACTGAAGGAGAAGTTAAGATGAGGTTGTCATCGACAATTGGCCTTGGTGCGCTCTTGGGAGCTGGCATCGTAATCTTGCCTCGACTTGCCGCTGGTTTGAATGCCGCATTCAAACAAGTACGAGCGGAATCGTCAACAAACGACTCGAGCAAGAAACTGCACACCGAGCAAACATTTGAATTCGTTGCGGATGCTCCAATCGAAATCGTTGCTCCCCTCTTCGGAGCGGACAGGGAGCGCGTTTGGGTGCCAGGATGGGCTCCGGCATTTGTGTGGCCGGCGGAAGCAAAGGATCAGGAGGGTATGGTCTTTACCGTGGCCCACGGACACAAGACCGCAATCTGGATGAATACGTCGTTTGAACCGATTAACGGCCGCGTTCAATACGCGTACGTCATTCCGGACATTATGGTAACGGTGATTACACTAAAGATGACACCAGAAGAAAAGCGGACACATGTAAGTGTTGAGTACAACCGCACTGCCTTGAACACAGACGCAAACGATCATGTCCAACAGTTGGCCGATCAAGACGGCAGGTCGGGTCCGGAGTGGGGAAAACAGATCAACGACTATCTGTACTCGGGACGCCAAGATCCTGTGCGATTCGGTCGAGCAAAAAATTTTCCAGGACGCCCCTGGTGGGCCACTCCATCCATGAGTGAATTGCGTTAGTCTCAAATCCAGCAAACTGCGCCGTTATCCGCACCGTCGTGGAAGAGCCTTGCGAGTTGGCAAAAAATGACAGAAGAACCCGACCTGCGTCCCACCTTCCCAGAATATTCGGAGGCCGGTGCGCATACACTTTAAGAACCATCTCCGACATGAGGCCTGTGCCCGCATTAGACGCGTCTTCTTTTATGATTTGACGCGAGAACCGCTTCAGTACTTAATCCGCAGCCATTTCCGATTTCAGTTGTAGCCATACATTGTGTATTTATTTAGTTGATTTTAATGGATTAGTTTGCTTTTCTGGTAGCCATCAAACGCAAACCTCTTCCCCTTCATCTTGAAATTCAGCGCCACCGCGGTAATCCGGTCGGCCTTATCCGCTCTTCCTATCGCGAGAACGGCAAAGTCAAACACTCCACTCACGGTCGCATCACCGGCCTGAGCTTAGAGCAACTCCATTTATTGCAGGCGGCCTTCCGCGGCGATGTCGTGCCCAAGGGCTCCGCAGAGGATTTCCAGATCCGCGCCTCTAAGGAATACGGGGCCAGCTATGCGCTTCTGGAGTTGGCCAAGGAACTTGGATTGGACCGCGCTCTTTACTCGCGCAAAGAAGCCTGGGTCCAGGATTGCCTGGCGATGATCGTCGGACGCATCGTCTACGCCGGCAGCAAACTGGCACTCTCCAACCAGTGGAAAAACACCGCTCTGTGGGAACTGTCCGGCGTGAAAGGCAAAGTCGATGTAGACCTCCATTGTTATCTGCCGATGGATCGGCTCCTGGAGCGCCAGAGCGCCATTCAGCGTACTTTGGCAGCTCGTCATCTCCAGGATGGTCACCTGGTGCTCTACGACATTACCAGCAGCTACTTTGAAGGAGCCTACACCCAGAGCGACATCGTCACCTTCGGCTATAATCGCGATGGCAAGCGGGGTCACGAACAGATGGTGATCGCTTTACTCTGCAGCGCGGAGGGTTGTCCGGTCGGAGTCGAAGTTTTTGCCGGTAACACTCAGGACGCCTCCACGGTGCTTGAGAAGATCGCGCAATTGCAGCGCCAATACGGATTAAAAGAAATTATCTTTGTCGGTGACCGGGGCATGATTACCAAAGCGGTGGCTGACAAGATCAAGGGGACCGAAGGTCTGCACACTATCTCGGCATTAACCCATCGCCAGATGGTCGAACTGCTGGAACGCAAGATTATCACGGCGGAACTTTTTGATGAGGAAAAGATCGTTGAGGTCTTTGATCCCGAAGAGCCCAAGCGGCGCTACTGTCTGTGCCGCAATCCGCAGACGGCCGGGCGCGAAGGCAAGACGCGTGAGCGGCTTCTGGAGCGCACCCGCGCAGAACTTGACAAAATAGCCGGCTCAAAACGTCGAGCGAGTGCAAAGACGCTGGGAGCACGCGTCGGCCGGGTACTGGAGCGTTCCAAGATGGGCAAATTTGTCCGCTGGGACCTGATCGATGGACGGCTCTCATGGAGCTTTGATCAGGACAAGATCGCCGCCGAAAAACTCTTCGACGGTTGTTACATTGTTAGTGGTGAGCTGCCCAAAGAGAAGATGGCTGCGAGCGAAGTCGTCGCCTCCTATAAAAAGCTAGGCTTAGTCGAGGAAGCCTTCCGCAGCCTCAAGACCGTGCAACTCGAAGTACGGCCCGTCTACCACAAGACCGATGATCGAATCAGAAGTCACGTCTTCCTGTGCACGCTGGCCTACTACTTGCAGTGGCATCTCAAGCAGCGGCTTGAACCTTTATTCGCCGCCGACGGCACCCACAAAGATCGACAATGGACAGTGCGCAACGTGATTGAGCGCCTGGTGGCGATCCGTCGCGACAAGATCGCGATGGGCTCTGTGGAGTTCGAGAAAGTCACCACGCCTGAACCCGACCAGCAAACAATTCTCGACTATCTCAAAGTGCGTTTGTAGCCATATTCCTGAAATCTGAAATCTGTTTAAGGTCTTCTTATGCAGTCAGTTGCATGGCAAACAAAAAAGAAAATGCGATTAGACTCGGTTGTGATCAACCCACTCGCCTTATCAATCGTCCTGATTGCTGCGAATGTCGAAATCTCTGATACTAAGACGCCCCACACCCTATCAAATCCTGCATGAAACGTGCGCGACGTTGGGAGGGATTTATAGCCACCCTTTGGAACTACGCACCCGGTGAAAAAGAACAGCGTTGTTGCAGAAACAAGGATTTTATTCATGTACGCTCCCCACTGGCTTTGATGGCTGCAGCTATCTTACCAGAGAATTCACTTCTCGGGGAGGTGGGGTCCTGGACCCTTGTAGTGGGCAGGGTCGCGCGGCCGCCATTTCCACTTTCCATCCACTTTGTGCCAAATAATTTCGCCACCCTGGTCGTCTGTTCGGCAATACTTTTGTCGTTAGAACTCTCTTGGTTCACCTCCACGGCGGCGAAGCGCGTAGCAGGCTTGCCATTTAGCAAAAGATTATTTTGAGCTTCGCTAGCCTCTTAATATTACTGGTAAGGCACCCGCCCGCTTGCATTAATAGCAAGCCGCATCGTATCGCTCTTTAACCATTGTCACTATATTGCAAGTGCGGGGCAATGCCATTGGGTCTCATTCTATTTTACACGGCGGGCCACGTAATGCATCAACTGTTAGTAGTGTCGATACGTCATACTATTCCGGCGCCACGATTTCGCCGTCGATCCGCAGGCGTAAAGCTGCCTTATCCACCAGCTGGCCCTAAGCGCAAAAAACCAAGGCTTGCCAGTATTACATCTCCGCTGTTTTAATATTGGCAAAACCCGTCCAGCTTCCTGCCCCGAAAGGCGGGCAGTATCTACCGTTATGCCAGAACTTGAACCTGTGTCGCGAATCATCCCCGCGCTCGTGGGCTTGCCTGAAAGCAACCGGTCGCCCCTTCCGCTCGGCGGCGTTAGCGGGGTGCCGACCCTGATCCAGAGTCGCTGTGGCAAAAAAGGGAACTTTGAGCTCGTCACGCCAATGGTATCGGGAGGCCTGGCGCATTATTGGCGCGATAACGACGATCCGTTTGCGCCTTGGGTCGGTCCGATCTATTTCGGGCAAGAAGCCGGACGGTTTGAAGCAGTCGGGATGATTCAAAGCAACTTCGGCGATCCGGGAAACCTAGAGGTCGTTGGGCGCATCGCAGACCGGCTCGTTTTTTTCTGGCGCGAATCCGGTCCGGCGGTCAGCTGGAAGGGTTCCGTCCCGATTACCGCAGACGGAGTACCTATAGCGGGCGTGACAGGGAATCCGGTCTTGATTCAGAGCCACTGTGGTAACAAAGGAAACTTTGAGCTCATCACGCCGATGGCATCGGGAGGCCTGGCGCATTATTGGCGCAACAACGACGACCCGGCGCTCCCGTGGCACGGGCCCACGATTTTCGGACAGGAACTCGGGATTGTCGGATCAGTTTCGTTTATTGAGAGGAAATTTGGAAATCCAGGCAACTTGGAAATCGTTGTCGGCGTCGGCACCACCATCGACTTCTTATGGCGCGGTTCCGGTCCGACGTTCGCCCGCAATGGTCCGACACCAATCGCAGCCAACGGGATCAGCCCGGTACTCATTCAGAGCCGTTTCGGCGCACTGGGAAACTTCGAGATTCTAGCAATAGAAATGCCGTTTTCGCCAAACGCCGGGATAGCCCACTATTGGCGCAACAACGACGATTCCTCCCTGCCGTGGAGCAAATCGACCGTCTTCGGCCGCGAGCCAGTGCGGCAGACACCGATCGAGTCCCTGACATTCATCCAAAGTAACTTTGGCAATCCGGGAAACCTCGAGGTGATCGTACGCATCGGTGACCAGTTTGTGTTCTTCTGGCGCGATTCGGGGCCCGCCTTCAACTGGAACGGGCCAATCGCGGTGACAGCCGGAACGTAACAAAGTAATTTATCGGGTAGTTGCGCGCGACTCCATTGCTTTATCAGTTGTTTGGTTTGTCATAATTTCGCGCCCGTTCTAATCGGTTGTTAGTTGTCAAAGTTTTCCGGTCTCGATTTTATTGAAAAAACTCTGGGCCGGAAACGACTTAGTCTACGAAATAACTGATATCGACAGGCGTACGCAAGTGCGGCGGACGCGAAGGTCGGTCTACTGCACCGCTTCATTGTTAGTTTGTTTGGAATGAAGTCTAATTCATACGAATTATCGCACTCGGCTGCCTTCGATTTCAAAGTTGAAACACTACCCGAAAAATGGCATACGTGAAACTGGAAGGAAAAGTGGGCTATCGAATACAAATGCATCGCTGGGACGTGCCTCGCTTTAGGTCTGTACCAAGGATCAAAATTGAATATTAAACCCTGTAATGCCGCTCTCTCTCAATCTCATCGACAACCTTCAAAACAGATTATCGCACTTCATTGAATGGGGAGAATCCAAAGGAATCAAATTCCAGGGATCTCGCGTCCTTAAATATGTTGAATTGCTGAGCTCCTATCGAAATGCTTTCGAGCACGATCAGATTGACGTTTTGATAGAATCCCGAGGAGATGCATATCTGGATCAAATACCTCTCGAGATAACTGAACTCATCTATCTTTATGAATCGCTCGGTAATTTCGAAGACCCGAGACTAAAAAGTAGATTCCAAAGCATAATCAAAGGACCAGAACTTCTTCAGGACGATATGGCTGGCGATTCAAGAGATATTCAATTTGAGCTCCAGATTGCTGCACTTCTTTTTCGCGTAAGAATTAACAAACTACAGTTTCACTCACAGCATGATCTGGTGTGTTCTCTTCACCACAACCCCTTAGTTATCGAGTGCAAGCGACCACGCAAAAACAGGACACTTCGCGACGCATATGCCAAGGCCGCACATCAAATAGAAACGTCGGACTTAGTAAGTACAAATCCAAATACCAAAGGAATAGTCGCGCTCGATCTCACCCAGATCGTCGTTCCAGCTTTCACTGGTTCCCGATATACTTCGCCGAAGGAAATGGAGAACGCATTTTTAAACCAACTAATGAAAGCATGGTACGGCCTTCAAATAACAATCAGCGATTACTCAGATAGGGCCAGCGCCGTCCACCTGTTCTGCCAGGCTCCATGGTATTTCGAAAACACTGGCTCTTTCCCTTCCGTTCCGTCTCAGCACAACCTGATCGTTATTAACGCAAAGGACCACCAAAGAAACCAAAAAATCGCAAACACTTACTCAGAGTTTCTCAAGCGTGTGAGCACTGCATCTTTCCTCGCCTAATTAGACGCTCAGCACCCTCGCATACGACCTACTCAAAGCTAATTGGCAGAAAATCGGGCCGTTGCATCACCTTGCGCCATGCTGGACGCTCTTTTTCGAAGAAATCCCTCAGTTCCGCATAAGTTTTAGGGATTGCTTTTGAAAATTTGAAGTACACAGACCTAGCTGAATCCATTATCTTACCATCCTGGATCTCGGAACGAATTCAAATACTTAATCTCTGCGAGGTCCGTCCCGTAACCAGCATCCTGCTCAATCGCTCAATCACCACTACGCTCACTCTTACAGACTCTCTCATTTTACCGAGAGGTGCTCCGGCCTACCAGACCCCACACGAACATCCAGGCCACAATCTTCAAAAATTCCCCGTTTCGTTCGATCACCTCATCATCGGCTCCGGTATCCGTTGTGCTTTATCCTATTTCGGTGATAATGTCGTGAAATAAAACGACGAAATGTCTCGGCCGATCTCCACACGTCTTTCCGATGCTCAGAGCAGATTACTACGCGCGGTCGGACGTCTCGAAACACGCGGCGACCCTGCGTTTGTGATGGATGTGGTGAAGGTGCTTCGGCTCAGAGGTGAGAGCAGCGTCACGCGCACACTGAATCGCATGGAGCGGAACGGGTTCATCACACTGAAGGGCGGCGGTCGCGGGCGTTCGAGAGTGGTGTGCCTGACGTCGCGGGGGCGACTGGAGGCGGCGCTCGGCGGCGTGCCTTAACTGGGTTCGATTCCGGCCGGACCCTTGGAGGAAGCAATCGCTCAGGCTGATACCGTTCTCGACGAGCGTGAACTTCTGCCGTGCCGTCCAGGCGACTTCGCGCTGCGGGTCAAGGCGACTCGATGGTCGGCGACGGCATCTTTGAAGGTGACAAGGTACTCCTCCGACCCGACGTGACAGTGGAAAATGGAGAGATCGCCGCAGTGCTCATCGGCACTGACTACGAGGCGACTCTCAAGCGTGTCTTCTTCACCGCGACATCCCGCAAAGTCACCCTGCGCGCGAGCAATCCACGTTACCCAGATTCGCAAGTGAAAGCCGATGATGTAAAGATCGCCGGCGTATTCCGCGGCTTGGTCCGCGAGTACAGCCGGCCGCGATCACGATGAAGACAATCAAGCAAAGACGACCCGATCAAAATGCTGGTGGCCGCGGGACGGCTTTGATAAAGGGAGGAATGCCATCCAGCGGCGACTTCCACCAAGCCCGCAAGACTTGGTCGCGAATTAAACACAGCATTCTCGGCCGCTACTTGTCGCTTCTCCTGGGCAAACTGGGCCGACCCGGGGAACATGTATTTTACATCGACGGCTTCGCTGGCCAAGGCCGGTACGAAAACGGTGAGGACGGTTCACCGCTAATTGCTGCAAAGCTCGCAGCCAATCCCGTTCAGACGAGCCGCCGCGACGTCCTACGATGCATCAATGTCGAGGAAAAACCGGACACCTTTGCAAACCTGCTGGAAGCGACTCGGCCTTATGTCGAACAAGGTATCGTCATCAATCTTCTCGGCACTTTCGAAGATCATTTACCAACGATTTTGAAGCAGGCGAAAAGCTATCCGACCTTCTTCTTCATCGACCCATTCGAAACAGAAAGTGCCGAGATTTCCACCCTGCAGACCATTGCCCACCGAAGAGGCAAAACCGAGGTGCTCGTGCGTTACGACGATACGCGAGTAAAGCGTCTGATCGCGTGGGCAAGAAACAACTGGAGCTGCCTTGAACAACGACACCGAAAAACCGCAGAAGCTTTCTTTGCGCGCGTCGGTAAACTCACGTCCGACGCCGCTGTTGAAGCAGTTCTTAATAACGACACCGCCGCACGGGAAGCGCTCATCACGGGTTACATCGACGAAGTGAAGCGCAGGAAGGTTTTTGGGTTTGGCATCCATTACCCGGTCCGCAACCCAGCCACCGGCGGCCATCACTACTACCTTGCACATTTCAGTAACCACGAAGACGGCTACTGCTATATGGCGAACTTCATGGCTGAGGCGGAGCGGACCATGGAGGGTCTCTCGAAAAGGACCGGTGACCTTTTCGGCAACCAGCCAGTGCAAATGGAGTTGCTTGAGATCCGTAAGGAGTTCGTTGCCCAAGCGGAAGATGCTGCGGTTAAGCGGATCAATTCAACGTTGCCGGAGATCTTCTGTGATTACAATTTGCACGGCCGCCGAGTGGAGAATCGAAAGATCTTCGCTGCCATCGTGGACCGTTTCGGATACCGCACAACGCGGAAGGAATGGGTGCGCGCTCTCCGCGAGCTGCAACAGGCCGGTAAGTTGACTATGAAGGGGACGGAAGACTCCTCTCTCACGCGAATCCACACGTCCTAACTACGATGCCCGCCACCACTTTCCCTTTGTCAACCAAGCCGCGGCCGAGTCCAGTTAATGAGCATACCGGTCAGGCGGCACCTGTCGATTTTTGGCCGCACGCCGCAGTGATCGCGCCGAACAACTTCGTCTTCAAGAGCCTCTCTAACTGGTCCTTTAATATCGCAGTCGGATGTAGCCACGGCTGCACTTTTTGTTATGTGCCGAATGTTGCGACGATAAAGCAGGGCGCGGCGCTCGCCCCGTTCGGTGTCACCGACCCTGATGCACAATGGGGCCGTTATGTCCTGCTCCGACAGTGGGACGAAAAGAAGTTTCTGGCTTCCCTCAGTGCAGCGGAAAAGACCCCAATGGAGCAACTGAAGCCGGACGGCAACAGGGCGGTAATCTACTGCTCAACGACCGATCCTTACCAAGTCATTTATCACCCGGACGGTCTGAAGCGTAAGGAACTGGCCAAGGCAGCGCGGCATTTGGTGACTCAGTCGCTTGAGTTGATCCGGGACAACTCCACGTTGAATGTGCGTATCCTAACCCGCAGCCCGCTGGCTCGACTCGATTTCGAGCTATTCAAAAGCTTCGGGCGCCGGCTCGTGTTCGGGATGAGCCTGCCCACGTTGAGCGACGATCTTGCCCGAGTTTACGAGCCAAAAGCGCCAGCGCCTTCGCAGCGGCTCGCGACCTTGCTCGCAGCCAAAGATGCAGGCCTCCACGTCTACGTAGCGATGGCACCGACTTACCCCGATTCCGATCGCGAAGACCTAGCGATGACGCTCCAGGCGGTGTCGAAACTCGAGCCAATCACCGTGTTCATGGAGCCAATCAACATCCGTGCCGAAAACATTCGTCGGATCGAAGCGCAAGCAGCCGCGCTGGGCATGACCCTCAAAACCGATGTCTTCGCTTCGCATGAGCGATGGCAGACCTATGCCCGTGAAGCTCTCAAGCTCGTCCACACACTTGCCAAAGACTACGGCCTATCGAGGCGGCTGCACCTCTGGCCGGATAAGGCACTCGGTTCGCAAACGTCGCTGAGAGCCGTTCCAAATCAAGTCGCGTACAAAAACTGGCTCGAGAAGAAATGGAACCGTATTAGTGAGTGGCCAAAGAAGTAGAGCGCCTCAGATTGCGGCGTCAGCTGAACTTTCACCTCACACAGCTACGCAAGTGGAGATGGACGATTGAGGACCAACACGAAAGAAATCCGAGACCCAATTCACAATTTCGTTCACGCGGATCGGGACGAAATGGAGCTTATAGACTCGCGTCCTTTCCAGAGATTGCGCCACATTCATCAGCTTGCATTGACGCATCTGGTTTATCCTGCCGCGACACACAAACGCTTTGAGCACTCGCTGAGAGTTATGGAATTGGCAGGCCGTGCATTTGATGCCATTACCGATCGCGAGAACGTCGACGAGCAGGCGCGAGTGCTGTTTCCGCAAATCACCCTTTCTGACTTCCTTGGTTACTGGCGTAACGTGCTCCGAATTGCCGCCCTTTGCCATGATCTCGGGCATCCGCCTTATTCACATGCAGCGGAGCAAGAATTGTTTCCGCAGAAGTTCACTCATGAGAAGATGACGCGCATTATAGTCGAGTCCGACGAGCTGAATGCCATTTGGCGCAAAATGACACCACGACCTATACCAGACGATATCGTAAAGGTGGCGCTCGGACCGAAAGATGCTGCAAATCTCGAGTTAAGCGACTGGGAGCTTCTACTCGCGGTAATCATCACAGGTAATTCTCTGGGCGTGGACCGGATGGACTATCTTTTGCGAGATTCACACCACCTTGGCGTTGGTTATTGTACCGGCGCGAACCCAGAAATTGAAGGCGTGGCAGACTCCCATGACTGTTTGAACAGGTGCGATTGGAAGGCCGGAAGGATTGTTAATGCGGAGTCCGTCAACGGGATATGACGTCGTTGTGGCCGGTGGAGGAAGCGCAGGAGTCGCAGCGGCGGTTAGTGCGGCGGAAGCTATCCGGGCCGCCGTGAGCCGTGGTGTCAAGGGGTTGACCAAGGACGCCAGTGTCATTGCAAGGCTGCCAATTTCAGGCGACCTGGCATGCTATCTCGCATCGGCAGATTACGACGCGCGCAGCGCTCCGAGCTTCAGTAAAGCTGAAGCGGACGGACGCAAGCAAGCATGGGGCTATCTCGAGGTTCTGCGGACCCTGCCAGGCTGCGAAAAGGCTTATCTCGTGTCAACAGGACCGGAGTTCGGAACGCGTGAGTCCCGCCACATTAACTCCGCCGGCCAACTTGTGTGGGCGGATGTGGAGGCGGGTCGTCCTACCGTCGACAGCGTGGCTCTCGGTGCATGGGGCGTGGAATGGCACGACTGGAAGACTTTCCAGAGTACCTTCAAAGGTCCCCCTGGCGGAACGGCCTATGGCATACCCCTGAGCTGCCTACGGAGCGTCGATACGCCGAATCTGTTTGCTGCAGCGCGCACCGCTGATGGCGATGAGCAGGCTGGCGCAAGTCTCAGAGTAATGGGAACGGCGTTTGCAACAGGACAGGCCGCCGGAGTGGCTGCCGCTCACCTCGTGCAGGGCGCCGGCAAACTCGATGCCGCAGAAGTAAGAACATCGTTACGCAGTCAAGGTGCGGCGATCGACATTGAAGATCTTCGCTGACGGGACTCGATATATAATAAGATTTCTGGGTCCATCGAAAAACCGATTTGCGCGATGAATGCGAACTGCCAAGCTAAAGGATCGCATATGGTTGTAAGACCGGAAATTATTTGCGAATGATCGGGCGCTATTTGCGAATGCCAGAGCTTTCGCTATGATGGAAGCGTCTTGCCACCGTCAGGTGCAAAGAAGCGTCCATGGCAACTATGCTGAAGTTCCTGCCAGGAAGTACGATCCGCTGGCGCGCTACGCGATTCATCGTTGTGGACTACGCGGACATCGACGCCATTATTGCCAGGGAGCTGGGCAAATGTAAACTTGAGCGCATCCCTGTACGGGACGCCAAACCAGATCGGACCCCTGGCGACCAGAAGGCGTGGACGCCGGATCTGGTCTCCATACCGGCAGAGGCTTGGAAGAGAGCCGTGACACGATTCCAGGTCCTCAAGCCTTTGCTCGAAATGGATCGCGCTAAACGAACCTTTGAAAAAGTGCAGAAGGTTGCTAACGCATTGGGCAGGCATCCGGCGACCATATATCGATGGATGGAGGCGTATGAACGCTCCGAACGTATTTCCGTGGAACAAGTTTCGGTCTTCGCTGTATCCTGGGTATGTGGCAGGTGGCGTGCGTCGGGCCGTTCGACAGCGTGGCATTTGGGCAAGCGGCTTCGACGACTGTTGTCGGGGTGGTGACTGTCGAGAATCCTTACACAACGGTTGAAATGCATAAGTCCCTGAATTTCAGGGAATAAGAATCGTTCCTAGGGTGGAACGGATTCGGAAGTGTTGGCAGCCTTAACAGTCGCGAACGGCACAAAATCGTTCCGTTTCATGAAGCCGGCGTAAAATTAAATCTATAACCAATTTATATTAAACAACTTACAACTTCTTATTACCATATTACAAATTATTGGCACGACAGGTGCTCGCTCATAGACGCACAATGAATTTCAAAATCGTGCAAACCCAAGGGGCAAATTGCCCCGATCACATCAACCAGGGAACGTGGGCTCGCTCTCGCCCGTGCCATAATCGTGCGGCGATCCGTTTTGTTGGGGCATTGGTAATCGCTTTAATATCCTGTATGCCAGCGGCCCGCGCGGTTGAGGTTTGGACCTTTGAGGACGTGGCGTTTATCGATGAAATTGGTATGGGTCCCGCCGTTCCCGATACCGGGACAATCACTGGTTCGTTTACGGTTGATGCGTCGGATAACATCCTCAGCTTTGACTTCACGGAATCAGCCGACAACGTCCCGGGCTTCCCGGCCGATAACCTCCCCGCAGTTACTTATAACTCCTCGGCCGGGGACACGGTGCAGTTCAACAGCAGCCTCGACGAATACACGTTTTCGGATTTAACTGGTGACGGTCTGAACTTGGTTTTTGCTTCGCCGTTGCCGCTCAATGGTGGTACTGATCAATTCGCCACGGCGCAAGACATCATTAACGACCTTGGCGGGAGCGATAGCCGCCTTGGTGTGGGGGAAGTGACGACACCGGTTTCGGCGGTGCCCGACACTGGCTCAACCGCGTTTCTCTTGAGCATAGCGGCTGGAATTATGCTAATTTTGCGTGCGATCTCCACCTTCCGGCGCAGCTGGCGCTCGGCGAGCTCTGTTGCGGCAAGGTGTCACGCCCGTTTGTGATCCATAACTAGCCCTAAAACGGTCTGGCGTACAGCGTGGCGCGATTCTTCGACGTCGCGCCATATTGGGCGTTACCTTGGGCCTAGCCCAAAAAACTCACCTTTAAACTCGCAAAGCGGCGTTGATTTGTTGTAAGTTTTTGATTTGCAACAAGTTAAACTTACAAACAAAGACGCCGCTTCGATGACAGAGTGTAACGAGCAGAGTTGGTTATTTCAAGAGTTAGGATTTCGAAAAGTAGAGGCCGATTTCGGGGGTGGATACCTCTCCAGTGATGGGGGAGGGCTCATTTTGCGCGAATTTGAGCACCATAGTGGCTTATTGCGGGATTTAGCCGGGTGTTTCGTCGACTACCGCAACCCGCTCTATATAGAGCACAGTGTCCAAGAGCTGCTCAGCCAGCGCATTTATGGTCTGATACTTGGCTATGAAGATCTCAATGACCACGACCATTTGCGGCGCGATCCGGTCCATGGATTGATCTGCGGTAAGCGTGATCCACTGGGGCAGGATCGGGTATTGGAGCGCGATAAGGGCAAAGCCTTGGCGGGCCACTCCACGCTGAACCGCTTGGAGTTGAGCGCCCAGAGTATCGACCCTCGCTACAACAAAATCCAGGTACAGCCCGACCAGACTGAAGACTTACTTATCCAGCGAGCAGTCAAAGCCATTCCGCGCAAGAGTGCCGAGATTGTGCTCGATTTTGATGCCACCGACGATCCGCTCCACGGCAGCCAGGAAGGAGGCTACTTTAATGGTTACTACCGGCACTACTGCTACCTGCCGTTGTACTGTTTTTGCGGTAATATTCCCTTCCTGGCCAAGCTGCGAGATTGCAAACGTGATGCGAGCGACGGCACCGTTGAGGCCCTTCAAAAGATCGTGCCTGCCATTCGCAAGCGTTTTGCCAACAAAGTGAGGATCATCGTGCGGGCAGATAGCGGTTTTGCTCGTGAAGCGATCATGAGCTGGTGCGAAGAGCACGGAGTTTGGTACTGTTTTGGTCTGGCGCGCAACGATCGGCTGAGCGAAGTACTCAACGGCAACTTCGAGAGCCTCAAGGCCCAGATTATTGAGGGCAAACTTCAAAGCCCGTGCCGGAGTTTTACCGAGTTTGAATATTCCACTCTGACTAGCTGGAGCAAAGCGCGCCGGGTGATAGGAAAAGCCGAGATTTTACCCAAAGGGGACAATCCGCGCTATATCGTAACCAATTTGCCCGCCGACGGCTGGGGGGATCCGGCCCAGGCAGTGCGATTCGAACCGGCGGCGCTCTATGAGAAGTTTTATTGCGCCCGAGGTGACATGGAAAACCGTATCAAGGAGCAACAACTGGATCTGTTTGCCGACCGGACCAGTACCCACTGGATGGCTTCCAATCAATTGCGGCTGTGGTTTTCGGTTTTTGCCCATTTGATCATGAGCACACTGCAGGCCGAAGTTTTTAAGGGAACCGAACTGGCGACGGCCTCGATCGGCCAGGTGCGTTTGCGGCTTTTCAAAATCGCGGCCCGCCTGAAAGTCAGCGTCAGGCGCATTCACATCGAGCTGTGTTCGGCCTATCCGCTGCAGAGCCTTTTCAACCTGGTACACAAGCGGCTGGCTGCTTTGGTCGCTGCGGCCTAAGGCTTATCCGAGAGCCAGTTCAAACGCTGAGAACCGGAGCGAAAGCGCCCGGCAAGCGGAAGCCTTGTCCGCTAAAGATCAAATCCCCCGATCTCGGGGGCCGGAATCGGCGCCAGAACTATCGGCGCTCGACCAAAAAGCTTTGCGCCAAGCAAGAGGCGACCTCCAGCGGAGTCAAAACACGCAATTCGCGTGTTGGGATTAGAATTTGTGATTTATTGGGGCTAGCCCCATATCGGACAAACCTCTCAGTAATTTCTCGATTGTCGTTTTGTTAGCTGCAGGCTCTGGCCGAACTTTGCGCCTCGGCTTCACCGTCACCGAATCCTGCTGAGGCGATAGTGGATCCGAGCTGTCTTGAGTTTTCATGGCATCCAGGAGAATCGACCGAACAGTTCAATAACGTGTGCGACAATGTCCACGGTATCTCCGTCGTAGTGGAAATCCAGCATCGCATTAGCAGATCCAGGAACATCCCTGGAGACTTCGCCTCGGCTTCGACCAAGGATCCTTTGCCGCACCGAATCATCTGATTCACCGCCACCGGCCCAGATACACCGTGGTCTGGTACTCGAGCCTGACCTTCCCATCGATGGCGTGCTTCAGAAAAATCTGGTCAGCCTCTTCTACGATCTCTTCGTGGCCCGGCTGACCGACGTTTGGAACATACGAGGAGGACAGCAAGCGGCCGTGAAACCCTTCACGGTCGAGCAGCTGATGATTCTGGAATGTGACCAACCTTACGTCGCCCGGAGTAAAAAACCGGTCGATCTCCTCCGCTCGGATCCGGCGATGATTTAACCGCTTGTAATCCGGTACCATCCGCACAAGCAGATCGTTGTACTCTCGGCCGAAATCAGGGATTGTGTTCTCTTGCCTCTCGTTCCAGATCAGCGCGGTCACTCCGCCCTGGCGCAGAATCCGACGAAACTCCAACCTGGTTGCGTCCGGGTCGAACCAGTGAAAAGCCTGAGCGCAAGTGATCATATCGATTGAATGATCGTCCAGCCCTGTCGCTTCGGCTCGGCCGTTCATGCTGTGAAAAGAGGGATACGCCTCCAACGCTCGTTCAGCCTCTCGTCGCATCGGGTCATTTGGTTCCACGGCATAAACGACGTAACCCTGGTCCAACAACCGCCGTGTTAAAATGCCAGTGCCCGAACCGACGTCCGCTACGATCGCACCTGGCCGAAAAAGTGTCCCCAGATACGCGAGCATTTCATCCGGATATCCCGGCCGGTATTTCGCGTAGTTTTCCGCTCGATCACTAAACCGCTTGGTTGAGTCCTGCATGGACGAGATTCTAGTTTGGATCAATTCTGTTCTGGTGGCGCGGCAGCCTCGACCTGGACAAGCTCGCGCGCATCAAAAACTCAGTACTTTACTGTTCATTGGACATTCGCGATAGTGCGCCTCCTCAAAAATGGACCAGATCGGCATCGGACTAGCAGGCCTCGGCACTGTCGGAGCGGGTGTCTACAAACACCTGATCCGAAATCGGGCAATTATTACCGAACGCGTCGGTCTTGAACTCGCCGTCCGCAGGATTGCAGTCCGGGACCAGAAAAAGAGTCGTCCGGTTCAACCACCAGCTGAAATCATCACCGGTCACTGGGAAGAGCTGATCGAGGACCCGGAGATCAACATTCTCGTGGAGTTGATGGGCGGAATTGATGCTCCTTACGAATTTACGATGCGAGCACTCGAGGCCGGTAAAGTGGTAGTTACCGGCAATAAAGCGCTTCTTGCCGAGCGCGGCTTCGAAATCTTCGAAAAAGGCGCTGAGAAAGGCGTCCCGATCTTCTTCGAAGCAGCCGTTGCGGGTGGAATCCCGATCATCAAATCGATTCGGGAAGGTTTTATCGGAAATCATATTGAGAACATTCACGGGATCCTGAACGGGACGAGCAATTACATCCTCTCGAGGATGACCGAACAAGGCTTGGATTTTCCGGACGCTTTGCGGGAGGCCCAGGAACAAGGGTACGCCGAAGCCGATCCGGCGTTGGATGTCAACGGCTGGGACGCCGCGCACAAAGCGATCATTCTGGCTTCGCTCGCCTACGGATTCTGGGTAGGCACCCAACAGGTACATGTCGCCGGGATCGAGACCGTGAATGCGTCGGATATCCGGTTTGCGGATCGACTTGGATACCGGATCAAACTCGTTGCAACCATCCGGACGACCACCAACAGCCTGGTAGAAGTCCATGTGCATCCAACCCTGGTGCCAAAACAACACGTGCTCGCATCGGTCAACGGCGTGTTTAACGCGTTGATGGTGCGCGGCGATCTTGTCGGTGACACCCTCTTTTATGGCCGCGGCGCAGGACAGGATCCGACGACCAGCTCGGTAATCAGCGACCTGGCGCAGGCGGCGATTTGGCATGTATCCGGCGGAAAAGCGTTCGGATTCACGCCGCACGGGTTGTACGGGAAGTGTCTTCCGATCGAACAGGTCTCATGTGGGTACTATCTCCGATTATCCGTTGTCGACGCGCCGGGCGTGCTTGCCCAGGTTGCAAGCGTGCTCGGTTCGCATGAGATCGGTATTTCGTCCGTGATTCAGCCGGAAGGCCACGAAGGCGATGCTGTCCCGCTGGTTCTGATCATACACGATGCGCCGTTTGAACGAATGCAAACCGCTTTGAATCGGATTCGAACGCTAGCTTGCGTCAAGGCGCCGCCGAGTCTGTTGTGGGTCTTGTCATGAATAAATCTCCAGGCGTACCCGGAGCCTCCAAAGGCGTGATCGAACGTTACCGCGAATATCTCCCGGTCACCGAAACGACGCCGATAGTTTCCTTGAGCGAAGGGTCGACGCCATTGATCTTTTCTCCGCGGCTGAGCGCCAAAATCGGACGCGGTGCCAAGGTTTACCTGAAACACGAAGGGCTGAACCCGACCGGTTCGTTCAAAGATCGCGGGATGACCGTGGCCGTCAGCAAAGCAGTTGAATCGGGGGCGCGCCTCCTGATCTGTGCTTCAACCGGGAACACATCGGCCGCGGCAGCCGCCTACGCGGCACGGGCCGGAATCCGGTGCGCAGTCTTGCTGCCTTCGGGCAGAATCTCGATGGGTAAACTCGCGCAGGCGTTTATTTACGGCGCGGTAGTGATCGCACTCGACGGAAACTTTGATCAGTGCCTGAAACTGGTGCGCGAGTTTTTCAGTGAACCTGGCATCGCAGTCGTCAATTCGACCAACCCGCATCGACTCGAGGGACAAAAGACTGCGGCCTTCGAAATCATCGATGCACTGGGGGATGCCCCGGACCTGCACTTGCTTCCGGTCGGGAACGCTGGAAACACGTCCGCGTACTGGCGCGGATACGTTGAGTATCGCCGATTGAACCGCGCGAGCCGGCTTCCGCGAATATTTGGATTTGAAGCGTCCGGCGCTGCACCCATCTACTACGATCGAGTCTTTGAAGACCCCCAGACCGCTGCGTCCGCGATTCGGATCGGGAATCCGGCGAGCTGGAAATTGGCGACCGCTGCATTCAGAGAATCGGGCGGTTCCATCGGGATCATCACCGACGCCGAAATTTTTGAGGCTCACCGATGGCTGGCGTCCAATGAAGGCCTGTTCGTGGAGCCGGCGAGTGCCATCTCGGTTGCGGCGCTGTTGAAATGCCGGCCGGAATCCGCCGGCGCATTTTTCACGTTGCCGGAACTCCCGGAAAACGCTGTGATCGTCTGCACGCTCACAGGGCATGGATTGAAAGACACCAACGCGGTGCTCAATGATCGTCTGAAACCTATCAGCGCGCCGGCCGACAAATCTTCGATTCTGTCGATCCTGGAAAAAGTTTAATGAGTTTGATTGTTCAAAAGTACGGCGGGACCTCTCTCGGAACGCCGGATCGGATCCTGGAAGTCGCTCGGCGAATATTGCGCACCCAAGAAGCAGGAAATGAGGTAGTTGCTGTCGTATCGGCCATGTCCGGGGTAACCGACAGCCTCATCAAACTTGCCCGCCAGGTCGCGCCTCACCCGGCCGACCGCGAAATGGACGTCCTCCTCGCAACCGGGGAACAGACAACCATTGCGCTGACAGCGATGGCGATCAACGGTCTGGGTGGCCGCGCAGTCTCATTGACCGGTTCGCAGGCCGGGATTGTCACCGACGGCGTTCACACCAAGGCAAAGATTGCGAATATTACGCCAAAGCGGCTCCAGACATTCCTGACCGCAGGGAATATCGTCATCGTGGCCGGTTTCCAGGGTCACACGCACGAAGGCCAGATCACGACTCTTGGCCGCGGCGGTTCAGACCTCACCGCCATTGCCCTTGCCGCCACGATCGGGGCAGATATTTGTCAGATCTATACTGATGTCGACGGCGTGTACACCTGCGACCCGCGCATCGTCAGAAATGCGCAAAAAATCCCGGAGATCTCCTACGACGAAATGCTTGAGATGGCAAGCCTCGGCTCGAAGGTGATGCAATCGAGATCGGTCGAGTTTGCAAAAAAGTTCGCCGTCGTCTTCGAGGTGAGGAGTAGCTTCAACGAGCAGCCAGGAACCATTGTGAAAGAAGAAACAGCCGGTATGGAAAAAGTGGTCATTCGCGGAGTCAGCGTTGACCGCCGACAAGCAAAAGTCACAATCGCAGGCGTGCCTGACAAACCCGGCATTGCTTCCCGGATTTTCAATGAGATCGCCGCGATCAATGTGAACGTCGACATGATCGTTCAGAACGTCTCCGCCGCCGGCACCACTGATATTTCGTTTACGACGCACGCGGACGAGCTGCCGAAGGTCGAAAAGCACATCGGGCCGATTGTCGCCGAAATCGGCGCGAAAGGGTTCGCAGCACAGGGCGGCATCGCCAAACTGAGCGTCGTCGGAATCGGGATGCGATCGCACTCCGGTGTCGCCGCCAAAATGTTCGAATTGCTCGGCAAGGCGGGCATCAACATCCAGATGATCGCCACCTCTGAAATAAAAATTTCGGTGATCGTCGATGAAGCACGCGTCGACGAAGGCGCGAACCTCGTCCACGCCGGTTTCGGCCTAGCCCCGTAGGGGGGAGCGTGTCGGCGTATCGGCGTGTGGCGTGTCGGCGTTTTCCCTCCGCGGTCTCGCCGACACACCGACACGCCGATTCGCCGACACCGAATCTTTGCCCTCCCACCCCCTCCCCTCTGGACCAAATCGGATTTTTCACGTAGTCATCAACCAGCAATGTGGAAAGGACGCTTTCAGCAAGAAACTGCGGCCGCCGTTCAACGGTTCAGCGAATCAATCTCGTTCGATTGGCGGCTCTACAAATTTGATATCCAGGGATCGATTGCGCACGCTTGCGCTCTGCAAAAAGCGGGCCTTCTGACCCCGGAGGAAAGGCAGCAGATCGAGTCAGGACTGAAAGCGATCGAACAGGAGATCGACGAAGACCGGTTCCAGTTCCGGACGGATCTGGAAGATATTCACATGAACATCGAGGCATCCCTGACCGCGCGCATCGGAGCCGCCGGGGCGAAACTACACACCGCTCGCAGCAGGAACGATCAGATTGCGCTCGATTTGCGACTCTATCTTCGGCACGAGACGGACGCTATTGTCGAACGCGTCAGAGACCTCCAACGGGCCCTGGTTGCGCTCGCCGGAAAGTGCCGGGAAACAATACTGCCGGGCTACACTCATCTTCAGCGTGCGCAACCGGTTCTCTTTGCGCATCATTTGCTGGCTTACGTCGAGATGCTCGAACGCGACCGGGAGCGCCTATCGGATGCGCGGAAACGAATCAATCGTATGCCGCTCGGATCCGGCGCAATTGCGGGTTCTACGATCCCGCTTGACCGCGAGTATGTCGCGAGCTTGCTCGGGTTTCCGACGGTGACCCACAATAGCATGGACGCTGTCAGCGACCGGGATTTTGCGGCTGAGTTGGTGTTCGCGATTGCTCTCGGCGGAGTGCACCTCTCCCGGCTAAGCGAAGATTTGATCCTGTTCGCTTCCGCCGAATTCCGGTTCATCAGAATCAGTGACGCCTACTCGACCGGGTCGAGCTTGATGCCCCAGAAAAAGAACCCGGACGTGTGCGAATTGACCCGAGGCAAGAGTGGCCGGTTCATCGGCAATCTTGTGGCATTGCTGACAACCCTCAAAGGGTTGCCGATGACCTACAATCGCGATCTGCAGGAGGACAAGGAAGCCGTATTCGATTCAGTCGACCAGATTAAACTGGTGCTGGAGGTCTATGCAGGAATGATCCCGGAGATCGAAGTCGATTCGCAACAGGCCCGGATGGCCGCCTCCGACCCCGGCCTGCTGGCCACCGATCTTGCCGATTACCTTGTCCTCCGGGGACTTCCGTTCCGGCAGGCACATGAAGTCATCGGTAAGCTGGTGGCTTACTCCATCGAACAAAAGCGTGGGTTTGCGGACCTGGATCTGGAAGAGTATCGGCAGTTCAGCGACAAATTCGGACCGAACCTGTTCACCGTCCTGAATCTCGATCGCGCGATCGATCAGCGAACAGCAATCGGCGCCCCGGCGCGAAAAAATGTTGAAGCAGAATTGGAAGCGTGGAACGCAACCCTCCGTGAACAACTCTGAAGACTGGCAAATCCTGGAAGTGAACTCGCTTTTCAAAAATCCTCACATCGAGGTGTTCCAGGAGCGCGTCATACCTCCAGGCGAAACGCACGTGCGCAATTGGACCGTTGTCCGACGAAAACAGGCCGTTGTGATTGCGCCGATAACAGGCGACGGAAACTTTTTGTTGATTCATCAGGCTAGAATCCCAGTTCGCAAAGTTTTGTGGGAATTTCCCGCGGGCCAAATTGATGATTCTCTGAATCCCGACATGGACCTGATTCGCGAAACAGCGTTGCGCGAACTGACGGAAGAAACCGGGTATATGTTGGTGCCTGGAGGGGAACTGACCTATCTCGGGCACTACTATTCGTCGCAAGGCTACAGTGACGAGACGCCGCATCTCTTCCTGGCGCGACCGGTACACGCAACCGGCCTCGGGCATCAGCCGGACGAAAGCGAATCGATTACGGGTTGCAGGGAATTCAGTTTTGAAAACCTGCGCTCCATGATCGCAGACAGCCAGATCCAGGACGCGAACACGCTTGCTGTATTCGCTCGGCTCTCAGCGAAACGATTCATCCCATGAATATTTCGAAGATATTCAAGTTTCGTGAAGGCGATAAGGGCGAGGCGGTCAAACCGTTCCTTGATCATCTCGAAGACCTGCGATGGGTAATCGTCAAGATGGCAGTCGCGCTCGGCGTCGCGATGATGTTGGCGTTCTGTTTCCGGACCATGCTTGTTCATATCCTCCAGGCGCCGCTGAAAGCAATCGATCCGAAGCTGTTGCAGTCCCTGATCTCGCTCGGCGTAGCAGACTCGATGACAATTTCCTTTCAGCTTGCGTTCTATGCCGGGATCGTGATCGCGTTTCCGTTCCTGATCTATTTTGCCGGCCAATTCATATTGCCGGCGCTCACGCCTCAGGAAAAGAAAGCGATGCTGCCAGCGGTCGGTATCGGGTTCGGGCTGTTCCTCACCGGGGTCGTCCTCGGCTACTATATTGTCTTGCCGGCAACGCTGCGATTCTTCTTCCGGGATGCCCAGTCCCTTGACTGGCGTCCCACCTGGACGGTCCGTGAATATTTTTCGTTCGTCACCCAGCTTTGCGTCGGGTTCGGCGCGGCATTCGAGCTTCCGGTGATTGTCCTGGTCCTGGTGCGGCTCGGTGTCTTGTCCGTCGCCCTTCTTCGCCGGACACGGGCCTATGCATTTTTACTGATCTTCATTGCTGCAGCCTTCCTCGCGCCCACCCCGGATGCGGTCTCGATGGCAATGATGGGAGCGCCGATGTACCTGCTCTACGAGATCTGTATCCTGGTAGCCTGGATGATGGAACGAAAACGGAAAAAGGAAGCGGAAGCGCTCGCGGAAAAGAGCTCTTAGAAATGGCCAGGATCTATATCAAGACGTACGGTTGCCAGATGAACGAGCGCGACTCTGAACAGGTCGCTCAAATGCTCACGGACCGTGGCCATACGATCACTGTTGAAGCGGAAGAAGCGGATGTCATCCTGCTAAACACCTGTAGCGTGCGCGATCTTGCCGAGCAGAAGGCACTCGGCAAAATGGGGATGCTCCGGACACTGTCCATGAACCGGCCGATCGTTTACGGATTTCTTGGGTGCATGGCCCAAAGTCGTGGGTCAGCCCTTCTGGATGATGTACCGCACCTTGATCTCGTGGTCGGCACCCAAAAATTTCATCGCGTGGCCGATTACGTCGATCGGGCGCTAGAGCGCAAATGGGCAGCGCGGCGCGATGATGTCCGGTTTGCAATTGTCGATGTCGACGAAGAGCCGGATTCGCAGAGGACGATCCGGGACCATATCGTGGCGGAAAAACAGGTCACCGCTTTCGTATCCATCATGCAGGGATGCAACATGCATTGCACATTTTGCATCGTTCCTTCTACGCGCGGACACGAACGAAGCCGGCCACTGATTGAAATCGTCGACGAAGTCCGGGCACTCGTTGCGAAAGGCGTCAAGGAAGTGACTCTTCTTGGCCAAATCGTCAATCTCTATGGTCGCCACGAGTTTTCCGCACTGGACGGGAAAAGCCCGTTCGTTCGACTTCTCGATGAGCTCCAGGAAGTCGACGGACTCGAACGGATACGGTTTACCTCCCCCCACCCGATCGGATTTCGGACCGATCTGATTGAGGCATTCGTCCGACTGCCAAAGCTCGTTGAACATATCCACCTGCCGTTGCAATCCGGATCGAACCGGATCCTGAAAGCGATGCATCGGACCTACACCGCCGAAAAATATCTCGCGTTGGTCGACCGGATCCGTGCAGCCAGGCCCAGCATGGCGATCACGACGGACGTCATCGTGGGGTACCCGGGCGAAACCGACGCGGACTACGCAATGACCCGCGACGTCGTGAATCGGGTCGGGTTCGATAACGCATTTATCTTCAAATATTCGCAGCGCAAAGATACTCCGGCAGCAGCGATGCCTGAGCAGTTGCCGGAAACCGTCAAGGAATCGCGAAATCACGATTTGCTCGAACTAGTCGACAGCTGGGCCAGACGGCGTAACAAACCGTTTGTCGGTAAACAAGTAGAGATTTTGTGCGAAGGCCCAAGCAAAACTAACCCGAACCGTCTCGCCGGCCGAACCCGGGGGAACAAGATTGTCGTTTTTGAAGGATCGCCGGCACACATTGGTAAACTGCTACAGATCTACGTTCAACGCACCACCGGATACACCCTCTACGGTGAACCAGTCGATGCTTCGACCCTCTCCGAAACGTCCTCATAACGCTTGCGCGACCCGAATCTTGGGCTAATGAACAGGCTCCTACGTTCATGGATTATCCTCCTCGCATTTACGAATTCAGTCTCCGGAGTATCGGGCTGGTTGTCGGCATCATCGTCCTGGCGATACATCTGATCGCGTTAATCCGGCCGGCAAAATCCAAAGACTGGCTCGTTCAATTTCCGAGATCGAAACCGTTTGGGATTGCTATCCTCGCTGTGGATGCTCTCTGGGCGCTCTGGCTCGTCACAGTCACTGATCTCGGCGAATTCGCCTGGGTCCGGACTTATCTGCAGTTCGGTGTGCCGATTGGATTCGTTCTCACGCTTATGTTCGTCGACGAGTTTCTTGCGGTGCGCGCGCTTGGGATGTTCGCGCTTCTCGCCGCGGAACCGATGCTCTCCTCAGCGTTTCTTCGGCCGGAGATAGCGCGACTACTGCTGGTCGTGTTCGCGTACGTGTGGCTCACACTCGGGCTTTTCTGGGTCGGCATGCCTTATCTTTTGCGCGATCAGATCAGTTGGGTTACACGTACCGGCAGCCGGTTCCGGGCCGCTGCGCTGGCAGGAGCCGTCTATGGCCTGGCGCTGCTTGTCTGCGCGATCACAATCTACTGAGGGTCGGCTCCGGACCCATAAGCATTTACTTAAGCGATTCAGAGCTCGCGGAGGCGTCAGAATGTAGGCGAACCGTCTCGGTTTGCGCGCCTTTGAATAGGTGCAAAGCGGTGACGCTTCGCCTACTCCCGCTTAAGGACTACTGGGCTACACTTCCAGCTCCTTCGGGAAACTGGACAATACCTTGAATCCTTTTTCCGTAACGACACCGTCATCTTCAATGCGGACCCCGCCGATTCCGGGATAGTAGAGCCCCGGTTCGACCGTCAGCACTTGGCCGGTCTTGAACACGGTCTTTGCAATCCGGGGGTGCTCGTGAATGTCCAGCCCGAACCCGTGGCCGAGCCCATGGAAAAAGCCGACCCACCGGTTCTCCCGGATTTCTGCCGGGTATCCTTTCTCTCGGAAAAAATCGGAGACCTCCTGCTGCAAAGCCGCGCCGGAACCTCCAGGGAAGATTTTTTTCAAAGCGGATTGCTGAGCCTCCAGAACGGTATGCCAGAGCGCACGCTGCGTCTCGTTCGCTTTGCCGCGTACCACCGTCCGGGTGAGATCGCCAAAGTACCCTGAGCGCGCGTCACTCGGAAAAATGTCGAGGATGATCAGCGAATCCGCCTTGAGCGGGCCGCTTCCCCGATTGTGCGGATCGCAGGCCTGCTCGCCACCCGCGATGATCGAATCGTCCGGTGACCCGCCTGCGTGCAAAATCGCCGACGCAATCTCCGCTCGCAGCTTCTCCGAAGTCAGCACGCTGCCGCCCCAGAGCAATCTTTTTCCTGGCTTAATCTCCGCCGCACGTAGCACTTCGATCCCGCGAGCCAGACCGATCTCTGTAATCTGGATCGCGCGCCTGATCAGCTTCACTTCTTCGTCCGTTTTGAATTCACGCTCGGTCCAAAAGTGACCTGAAACCGGAGCAACCGTTATCCCTTCCTCGCCAAGCTGGTTGGCCAGCCCAATTGGAAAATCGTACGGAACAGCCGCCTTCCGTACTCGGCGCTGGCGCAAAAAAGTGGCTATCGTAATTTCAATCGGCGGTTTGCCCTTGAACTCCTTTTCCAACGGCCGCTCAAGACTGGACAACGCCACGATTTCGTCGACCTTCGCCTCTTTTTTGCCGCGATCAATTTCGAGATCACTTAGCAATAGTGTTGTTTTTCCATTCTGCTTTAGAAACAACACCGGGTCCGGCACGTGGAATCTCGTTGCGTAATAGAGGTCGGCTGAAGTGTCGCTGGACGCAAAGATCATTCGCGGAATGCGATGGTTGGGCATGAGCAAAACTGAAGCTGATCAAGTCGCTAATGCAAGAACGCAACGCTCTCATCGCGGAGTTTTGCATGCAGAAGGTCACAGCATTGATCCCGAAAGATTGCGGACTCAACTCGCTAGAGAAGTTGATGGCACCGAGATCAAACAGTAGCCCGTACTCTCTCCGCCACCTCCAGAAACGAATTTAGGGAATCCGGATTGCTCATCGCTTCGCGACTAACCGATTTCGAGAGTTCGTATCCTTGAAAGATGCGCTTCACCGGAACTTCAAGTTTTTTCCCGTTCAGCGTCTGCGGAATTTCGGGCACCGCGTAAATCGCGTCCGGTAAATAGCGGGGCGACAACTCGATTTTTAGTCGTTCTCGAATCTGGTTCGCAAGCGCGTCATCAAAAGTCGCGGACGCGCGCAACGCCACAAACAAAAGAAGCTTTCCCGGTGTTTCTCTTCCATCGGGCCCAAGCCCGGTCGTGTCGATCACCAACGACCCGATGATTTCGGGTAGCGATTCCACTATGCGATAAAATTCGCTGGTCCCCATCCGGACGCCGCCTCGATTCAACGTTGAATCCGAACGTCCGTAGATTGTGCATTGGCCATCGTCCGAATCAATTTCAATCCAGTCTCCATGCCGCCACACTCCAGCAAAATATTGGAAATACGCCTGTCGAAAGCGGGATCGATCGGGATCATTCCAAAAACCGACCGGCATGCAAGGCATGGGCGCGGTCACCACAAGTTCTCCGACCTCGTTCCAGACTGGGCGCCCATTCTCGTCCCACGATTCGACCGCAGCACCCAAGGCGCGGCACTGCAGTTTGCCGGCGAAAACCGGGAGCCAGGGATGGGACAGAACAAACGCTGTGCAAACATCGGTCCCGCCACTCGCCGACCCGAGCCACACCGACGGTTTGACATGGTCGTATACCCATTGAAAACCGTCGCGCGGTAACGGCGAACCGGTTGACCCGATCGCGCGCAGTGATTCGAGCCCGAATTCATCGCGCGGTTCGATTCGCTCCTTCTGACAAGCCAGCAGGAACGATGCGCTGGTCCCAAAATAGTGGATCTGCTCGTCGTCGATGAGTTTCCAGAGCACGCCCAAATCTGGATACTTCGGGCTGCCATCGTAGAGCACCGACACAGTCCCGAGCGCGAGACCGGAGACTACCCAATTCCACATCATCCACCCGGCCGTGGTGAACCAGAAGAATTTATCCCCGTCCCGAAGATCAAGGTGCAGAGACAAGGCCTTCAGATGTTCGAGAAGCATGCCGCCGTGGCCGTGCATAATCGGCTTAGGCACACCTGTCGTTCCCGACGAATAAAGGATCCAGAGAGGATGCTCAAACGGCACCGGGGCGAATTGAATCGGCCCGGGTGCTGCACCGCGAGCAATCAGGTCGGACCAGGACTCCACCTCAACGAGAGATCCTAACCCAGGCAGAATTTCGCAAGCAGACTCTTCAAGGAGTACCATATGCCGAAGCGTGGGTAACCCGGCCGCAATCTCAGCAAGGGCTGCTCTGCGATCGTGTTCCTTTCCGCCGTACCGATACGCGGCCACAGCGACGAGAATCTTCGGTTCGATCTGTGTGAGCCGATCAAGCACGCCACGACTGGAAAGTTCCGGCGGACAATTGGACCAGATCGCTCCGATGCTCGCGGCGGCAAGGAAGGCGATCACTGTCTCGACCCGGTTCGGAAGGTAACCAGCCACACGATCCCCTTGCTGCACACCGAGTCGTCGCATCGCCGTTGCCACCCGGTTAACACGGTCGACCAGCTGGGCGCGGGTCAGGACTGTTCGCCCCCCAGGAATATCCGGTTCAGCGCAAAAAAGTATTGCAGGCCGATCGTCCTCGGCCCCGATTCTACTCGATCCGAATCGGAGCAGGTGCTCCGCATAGTTGAGCCTGCCGCCCGGGAACCATTTTGTGTTCACAGGATCTGGATCGCGTAGGAGCACAGCTTCCGCAGATGTCGTGAATCGAACATCAAAGTATTCGCTGATCGCGCTCCAGAATGCTTCCAGATCCCCGACCGACCATTGATACAAGCTCTGGCTATCGTCGAAATCCAGAGACCGGTTTTCCCGAAGCCACGCCCGAAACCGTGCAAGGTTGCTGTTCTCAATTTGCTCGGGATGCGGACGCCAGAGCGGTTCTGCAGTGTGGGGAACGGACTCCATTTCTGGTTCTCGAAAATCGAAATTTCTAGTCGGACGACATTAAGATGTTTCGGAAAGAAACGCAATTGAGAGAAAAGTTGAACCATTCACAGGGGCGATTGTC
Organism: uncultured Verrucomicrobiae bacterium; assembly: GCA_963750185.1. Taxonomy (GTDB): domain Bacteria; phylum Verrucomicrobiota; class Verrucomicrobiia; order Chthoniobacterales; family JAFAMB01; genus JAFAMB01. The sequence goes on along the minus strand of CAVVPV010000014.1, from coordinate 93,401 downwards.
GAATCGTTCATGATTGGCGAAAAGTGCGGAACCGGGTCAATTTGTATCGTATGGCGATGTAAGCCTGCCTGACGCTTGACAAATCGCGGCCCGCGTCTTTTTTAGACACTTTCTTTACAGTTACCATTAAGCCACTTGCTTCAACGGTCTTACCCCTCACATGATCACCGTCGAGAAATTAACGAAAAGCTTCGGTCCGAAGCTCGCAGTCGATAATGTGTCGTTCTCGGTTGAGAAAGGTGAGGTTCTTGGTTTCCTGGGACCGAATGGCGCCGGCAAATCCACCAGCATGCGCATGATTACCGGCTTTCTCGCACCGACCGATGGCAAGGTGACCGTCTGCGGTTTTGATGTCATCGAACAGCCTCTCAAAAGCAGGAGCCGGATCGGGTATTTGCCAGAGAACGCCCCGATGTACAGCGACATGTCCGTATTCGGGTTCCTCAATTTTTGCGCGGATTTGCGTGGCCTTTCCGGGTCTGCAAAACACCAGGCGCTCGATCGGGCAGTGCAGCGCTGTTTTCTGGAGCCGGTTCTCCAACAGAGCGTCGACACGTTATCGAAAGGGTACCGCCACCGGACTTGCCTTGCGCAGGCAATCGTTCATGACCCGGAAGTCCTGGTCCTCGACGAGCCGACCGATGGCCTGGACCCAAATCAAAAACATGAAGTGCGCGCCCTGATCCGCGAAATGGGCCGGGACAAAGCCATTATTTTTTCAACACACATTCTCGAGGAAGTCGAAGCGGCGTGCACCCGGGCGATCATAATCGATCGCGGAAAAATCGTTGCGAACGGGACGCCGAACGAACTCAAAACGCAGGCGCCGCACGCAGGCACCGTTGTGCTTGGACTGAAAGGCGCCGCTTGGTCCACTGCCCAGAAGGAACTGGGAGTGCTGCACTCTTTGGAAAGAGCCGAACTGATCTCTGAAACGAATGGCAAAACGACCATTCGGCTCCAACCAAGGGGAAACTTGCTGCCCGAGCTGTTGGCACTCGCTCAAAGGCAAAACTGGCAGATCGAGCATCTGAGCGTCGATGAAGGCCGGCTCGATGATGTATTCAGGTCCATCACGTTGCCCGATACCGAGAGACCTTCCGACAAATGAAAACCATCTGGACGATCGCCCGCAGAGAACTGGGCGCCTATTTCTCGTCGCCTGTCGCATACGTATTCATCGTTATTTTTCTGCTTTTGAACGGGTTCTTCACCTTCATGGTAGGACGATTCTTCGAACGGGGATCGGCAGATCTTCTCGCATTCTTTGTATGGCATCCGTGGCTCTATCTATTTCTTGTTCCGGCCGTCGGGATGCGGCTCTGGTCCGAGGAACTGCGCCTCGGTACGATGGAGCTGCTGTTCACTATGCCTGTCACTACCTGGCAGGCGATCCTCGGCAAATTCCTCGCGAGCTGGTTGTTTCTGCTTATCGCCCTGGTATTGACCTTCCCGATGGTAGCCACGGTCGAGTACCTGGGTCACCCGGATCTTGGCCGGATCATTAGTGGATATGGTGGCAGCTTCTTAATGGCCGGCGCGTTTCTTGCCATTACCTGCATGACTTCTTCCATTACTCGGAACCAGGTGGTCAGCTTCATTCTCTCGGTGGTGATCTGCCTCTTCCTGATTCTTTGCAGTTGGCCGCCTGTAACGGATTTCGTGGTGAATTGGGCGCCTGCGTGGATCGTCGATCTCCTCGCCGGGATTGGCGTAATGACACATTATGAAGGTTTTCAGCGCGGTGTGATCGATACCCGAGACCTGATCTTCTTCCTATCCATAATCGTCTTCTTTCTTTTCACCACCAGCGTCCTCCTCCGCGCCCGTCGAGCATAGTCGTATGAAAGGAAAGTTCGAAAATCTACTCTACTCGATCGTCGGCGTTATCGCCGTACTGATCATCCTGGTCGCCGTCAACGCTCTGGGCGGCCTCGTCAAGTACCGATCCGATCTGACCGAGAACAAGCTCTACACACTATCGGACGGCACGAAAAGGATACTCGATAAGCTCGATAGTAACGTCCTGGTGCGATTCTATTTCAGCAAGGACAACGCTTCGGTGCCGGTCCCCCTTCGAACCTACGCACAGGAAGTGCAGGATCTTCTCGACGAGTACCAGCAGTACAGCCACGGCAAAATCAAAGTGATCAAGCTCGATCCAAAACCGGATTCGGATGCAGAAGATTCGGCAAATCTGGACGGGATCGAAGGCCAGGACACCGAACAATCCGATAAGATCTACTTCGGCATAGCAGTCAGTTGTCTCGACGCAAAAACAACGATTCCATTTCTCAGCCCGGACCGCGAGGCTCTGCTCGAATACGACCTTTCCAGGGCAATCAGCAGCGTGGCAAATCCGAAGAAACCGGTGATTGGCGTGATGAGCGCGTTACCGGTAACTGGACGCGAAGCTGCACCGATGATGATGCAGCAGCGGCAGGACGCGAGCCGGCCCTGGGTTTTTCTGACTGAGCTGAAGGAAAATTACACGGTCCGCGATGTCCCGATGACGACAGACAAAATCGACAACGATGTCACCGTCCTGGTCGTCGTCCAGCCGCAGGGGATCACTGATCAAGCCCAATTCGCGATTGATCAGTTCCTGCTGCGGGGCGGAAAAATGGTGGCTTTGTTGGACCCTTACTCGTTCGTCGAAGCGCAGATGGCCGGTCCCTATGGCGGTGCGGCTGGGTTCAGTTCGACGTTGAGCAAACTGTTGCCTGCATGGGGAATTGATTTCCCAACGGAAAAGCTGATCGTGGACCCGAATTTTGCTACTCAGATCCAGCGGCAGAACGATGTCGTGACGGATCCGACGATCCTTTCGATTACGGGCGATGGTATCAACAAGCAAGATGTACTCGGCGCAGCGCTAAGCGATCTTTTGATGCCGTTTGCGGGCGCATTTAACGGTAAACCGGTAGACGGTCTGAAAGAGGATGTCCTGGTGCATTCAACCAAGGAGGCCGGGCTTGTCGACACGGCCCTTCTGCAGGCCGGCCCGGATGCCGTCCAGAAGGCGCTCAAGAGCGCAAACATAGAGTATCCGATCGCGATTCGGTTGACCGGAAAATTCAAAACCGCTTTTTCGAACGGGAAGCCGGAGGAGAAGAGCGCCGAGAAGCCTTCCCCCACTCCCACACCGGCCGGTTCGCCGACTCCGGCGCCGGAGGTGTTGAAAGAAGCGAAGTCCGAAGGAGTCGTGATCCTTGTGGGTGACGCCGATTTCGCCTATGACTCAATTGCTGGCCGCTCACAGCAGGTTCTGGCCCAGAACGTGTTCATCCCATCAAACGGCAACCTGAACTTCATCCAAAGCTGCGTGGAACAGTTAGCAGGCGATTCCGACCTGATCGGTATACGGAGTCGAGCGTCCGGAAACCGTCCGTTTGTGGTCGTAAACAAAATGGCGGCAGCGGCGCAGCAGAAGTATCAGAGCAAGATTGATGAGCTCGAAGACAATCTGAATGAGACCCGGCAAAAACTTGCAGGTCTCCAAACCAGCAAACAGACCGACCAGAAGACACTCCTCTCCCCGGAACAGCAGGCTGAAATAAAGAAGTTCCAGGAGAGCGAGGCCACGATTAATCGAGAACTTAAACAGGTTCGAAAAAACCTGCGCGAGGAGATCGATTCGCTCCAAAACACCGTGAAATGGATTGATATAGCTGGAATGCCGATCGTCGTTACGTTAGTCGGATTGACATTGGCCTTCGTGAAACGCCGTAACCGCGCAGCGCGATGAAGAAGAGCCATCTCGTTACACTGCTGGTTGTCGCAATTGTCGTCGGTTTGGCTGGCGTCCTTTTTCAAATGTCACAATCGTCCACATGGGACGATTCAAAAGCGGCGCATACCATCCTTTCGAACCTTGCGGTCAACGACATCACAAAAATCGTGATCCGGTCGACACCGGCCAGCGTGACCCTTGAAATAAAGGATAATATATGGACTGTCGCCGACAGAAATAACTACCCGGCTGATTTCTCCAAAATCCAGGATCTCACGAAGACGCTTTGGCAGCTTAAGGCCGGCCAGGAGATGCAGATCGGTTCGGCACAACTTGGCCGCCTGAAAGTGCTTCCGCCAGGCCAGGGCACAGATTCCGGCATTGAGATCGACCTGAAAGGGGACAAGGACAAAGAGATCGCTTCGTTGATCATTGGCAAGTCTGTCGACCGACCGGATGCGGCGACCGGCGTGGCCGCCAGTGGACGATTTGTCTACAACCCGGCAGACAAAGATCACGTCTACCTCGTTTCGGAGTCGTTCTATAGCGTCGATCCGGTGACGCAGGGAGCATGGTTGGATAAATCTTTTATTTCGCCAGGTGAATTGACCGAGGTCGATCATACCGCATCGGGCAATAACCCGGGTTGGAAACTCGAACGCAAAGATCCGAAGTCAGATTGGCAGCTCGAAGGATTGCTTCCGGGCGAGTCTCTGGAAAAGAGTTTCGCGGACGGTCTCTCGAGTTTTTCCCCAACGTTCTTGGATGTCAGGCCGTTGGCGGTTTCATCGGATGAATCCGGTCTGAAAGATCCGTTTAAAGTTACGATGAAAACCGCAGACGGTTTCACGTACATTTTCCTCCTCGGAAAACAGGGCCCGGACAAAACGAGATACGTTCAGTTCACGGTGAATGCTGATCTGCCAACTACTCGGACCCCGGATTCGAGTGAAAAGCCTGATGAGAAGAAAACGAAGGATGAAGCGTTCAATAAAAAGAATGCGAGCCTGAAAGAACAACTGCAGAAAGAAAAAGCATTCGAGAAATGGGTTTACCTGGTGCCGGATTATACCGTGCAACAGATCCTGAAACGCCGGGACGAGATTATCGTAAAACCGTCGCCGACTCCATCTCCGTCACCTTCTCTCTCTTTGCCGCCTTCTCCGACTCCGTCAGCCAGCCCTGTCGCTAGCAGCACTCCGTCGCCAGGCCCGACATTGACGCCGGAACCGGAAGCGTCTCCGGCCGTAAGTGCGAGCCCAAGTTCAACGCCATCGTCTAGCGCGACACCGACACCTTGATTCTGGCCGCTGCCATCCCTATCCAATACTGTGCCGGTCTAATATCGGTTTGCGGTTAAATCCAGCCCACACAGGCTGGAAGCCTATGCTCCGTTGCGCAGTTCAAAAACAACTCTGCGGACTTCCATCTCTTTTCGACCGAGCGTCAAAAGACGATGTCCGCACACCCGTCGTGACGGGCACAGGAGCATAGGCTTCCAGCCTGTGTCTGAACAGAGCGTAGCCTCAGCATTTTGGTGAAGGCGTGATACAGACACGACGGGTATGGTACGTTGCCGGCGCCAGCCCGAGATGTGAACACCGTTAAAAACCCTGCTGACATACGGTTGTCACTCCTCTCTTGTAAGTCCCGCGGCAAATGACTATGCGTACGGGAACCGTTCACCCAAAATTGAAAACAAAAGGCGCTGATTCAAACATAGAATTCCGCCGCTGTTCCTGGTCGGAAGGTGACCCATTAATGCAGGAGTATCACGACACGGAATGGGGAGTGCCGGAGTACGACAGCCGCGCTCTTTGGGAGAAGCTGATGCTTGACGGATTCCAGGCCGGCCTTTCCTGGAGCACCATCCTGAAGAAGCGTGACGCGTTCCGCAAAGCGTTTAGAAACTTCGATCCGGAAGTCGTCGCAAAATTCACGGAAGCCGACATTACCCGCCTTCTGCAGGACCCAGGGATTGTTCGGTCCCGGGCAAAGATTAAAGCGACGATCGGCGGTGCACGCGCCTACCTGGCGATGCAGAAATCCGGCGAGGATTTCTCGAAATTCATTTGGGGTATAGCAGGTGGAAAACCAATCCGGAATAGTGGCGGCCCTATCCCAACCCAAACGCCACTATCAAAAGAGATATCAAAGGCGCTGAAACAGCGCGGATTCAAGTTTGTCGGACCGGTTATTGTCTACGCGTGGTTGCAGGCAGTCGGAATCGTGAATGATCACGCTTTGGACTGCTTCAGACGTCACGTGTGTGGTAAATCCTCTTCACCGTAAGCCTCTCTCCGGTTAACTTAGTGAGTCGTGAGACGCCTGACAGAAAATCGTTTCTATGACCGGTTCGATCTCGAAAGTCTTCATCACCGTGAGCCGGACGATTATCGAACAGCGTTCCAGACGGACAGGGACCGGATCATTTACAGTTCCGCGTTTCGGAGGCTCCAGGCCAAAACGCAGGTGTTCCTCTCCGGTGAATTCGATTTCTATCGAACGCGGTTAACCCACTCTCTCGAAGTCGCTCAGATTGGGCGGTCGATCGCATCATTTCTAAAGCAGACATCCCCTGCCCTGAGCGAAGATTTTTTTGTCGACTTCGATCTGGTCGAGGCTGTCTGTCTTACCCACGACCTTGGACACTCGCCGTTTGGTCATGCCGGTGAGCGAACGTTACATCAGCTTATGAAGCCGTTCGGCGGCTTTGAAGGAAATGCGCAGAGCTTGCAAATCGTGACCGAAACGATCTATCCCGGACTTGACTCCCGTCGTGGGATGAATCCGAGCCGGGCGTTCCTGGACGGAATTCTCAAGTATAAGCTGCTTTTCCGAGAAAAACCCGAGGCATACAACCAGTTCATTTATGACGAACAGGAATACCTCCGCACGTTCGTATTAGGCGACGCTGACCTCTCGCAAATCGGCGATTTAAATCACTACCGGAGCCTCGAATGCGAGATTATGGATTGGTCAGACGACACGGCCTATTGCCTGAACGATCTGGTAGACAGCATGAATGCCGGCCTCCTCCGGTTCGAACGCGTCAAACGCTGGGCCGAAAACCAGAATCTTCATGCAGACCACGCCCAGCACGCTGAAACGATCCTCTCCGCGATTCGAGACGGAAAAGCCGAATCACGATTCAGCAAAAAGATCGGGACGTTTATCCGATCCTGTTCATTGATCGAGCGATCCGGGCCGGGCGCCGCAAACTCGAACCGGTACCGATTCAGCCTGTTTGTCGATCCAGCAGTTCGTGCGGAGGCCGATTTTTACAAGAAACTCTCCCAGGATCTCGTATTCGATCATTCGCAACTCCATCAACTGGAGCATAAAGGAAAAGTGATTCTAGAAGGCTTGTTTGCGGCCTTTTCCGAGAGTTACCTCTCCGAGAACGGTCTCCGGCTGTTACCGGAGAGTTTCGATCGTATCATTCGCCTCAAGCAGAGTCCGCGTGCCCGGGCTCGCATTCTCTGCGACTACATCGCCGGAATGACTGATGGTTTCGCTATCAGGACGTACAAGCGGCTATATGACCCCGATTTCGGTTCAATTCTCGACCTGGGGTGATACTACCTATGGCTATCAACGGCGCCGCCGCTTCATTGCTGCCGATGTGAATTCTATTGTGCCCCAATCGTGAATAACTTCGAGCAACCGTGAACAACTTCTACCAATCGATTTTGGTTCCTAGTTGTCGAAATCGCATCGCAGAGTTATTCACAAGCTGAGTGCACATATTAAAGCTTCAGGTCGAACGCCTTACGAATTCCGGTCCCAGTAGTTCACTCACTTAATAAGAAGAATCTTTGTGCGTCACAAAAGCCAAATCAATCTCAGAGGTGTGAACAACTTCGTAGAGAGCTCCGTCAGTGCTCAGATATGGATAGCCAGTCCAAATGCTGCTTCGTCTGCTTCGTGTACAGCCTCGCTCAAGGTAGGGTGCGCATGAATCGTGGCCTCGATCTCCTCGAATGTTAATTCGGCAGTAATCGCCAATCCGAGCTCGGCAATGAGTTCAGTCGCTTCCGCACCAATAATATGTGCTCCGAGGATTTCGCCGTGCGGTTCGCCGACGATCAGTTTGACAAAGCCTTCCGGTTCGCCGATCGCAAGCGCTTTCCCATTTGCGGAGAACGGAAATTTACCCACCTTGAACTTCAGCCCTTTCTCGGTGGCTGCTCTTTCGGTCAGACCTACGCTTGCAACCTGTGGCTGACAATAGGTGCAGCCTGGGAAGACGCGAACGCGTTTTGGTTTGTGCCCGGTGAACATCCCTTCGACCGCCTGGATTGCTTCCCAGCTCGCTACGTGTGCCAGCCACGGGGGGCCAATCACGTCGCCTGCAGCGTAAATGCCGCTGATGTTCGTCGCGTAGCGGTCGTTCACCTCGATATACCCTTTGGCATCGAGCTTAAGGGAATTTCCTTCCGGAACGAGTGGTGCGACTCCGATAGCAACCAGGATGGCGTTCCCTTCCAGTTTTGCCTCTTTTTTCCCCTCGATCTCGACCGCCACACCGTTTTCTGTGACTTCTGTCTTTGTGACTTTTGTACCGGTATAGATTTTAATCCCCTGTTTTGAGAGGGATTTTTCCAGCGCAACGCTTACCTCAGAGTCTTCGACGGGAAGAACGTTCGGCAGCATTTCAACAACAGTGACTTCGGTTCCGAACGCGTTGAAGAATGAAGCAAATTCGATCCCAATCGCTCCGGCACCGATGACCAGAAGCCGTTTCGGCTGCGGATCTACGATCATCGCGTCGTGGCTATTCAAAACTGTCTTTCCATTGGTCGGCAATCCCGGAAGCTCGCGAGAGACTGTGCCGGTGGCAACGAGGATGTTCTCCGCGTCGACGATCTCCGTGTTGCCATCCTTCGTCTTATAGGAAACTTTGCCGGGCCCGGCAATTGACGCTTCGCCCCGCAGGTAGTCGATCTTGTTCTTTTTGAAAAGGAATTCGACGCCTCCAGCGAGTTTATCGGCAACGCTGCGGCTTCGGGAGATAATCTTTTTCCAGTCGTATGATAGATTATCGAATTTGAAACCGAAATCTGCGGCGCGTTTCTTGAGCACATGGTAGAGCTCTGCATTCCGCAAAAGCGATTTGGTTGGAATGCATCCCCAATTAAGGCAGGTGCCCCCTGCCCGTTCCTTTTCTACGCAGGCGACTTTTTTACCAAGTTGCGCAGCGCGGATTGCTCCCACGTAGCCGGCTGGACCGCCGCCGATGACCACCAGATCGTATTTCATAGAAGAAGCAGCGTCGGGTTCTCAAGGAAACGCTTCAATTCCGCCAGGAACTGTGCTCCTACGGCACCATCGACGACGCGGTGGTCGCAGCTGATGCCGAGAATGATGCGTTGCCCGGGAACGATCTGACCAGCCGCATTGATGACCGGTTTCTTTACGATTGTCCCGACAGAGACGATGACAGATTGGGGCGGATTGATGATCGCGTAGAACTGTTCGACACCGTAGCTCCCGAGGTTCGAAACCGTGATTGAGCCTCCTTGGTATTCCTCCGGTTTCAATTTCTTTGTGCGGGCACGCGTTGCCAGGTCTTTTACTTCGGCGCTGATCTGGCTGATCGATTTTTTCTGCGCCTGCCGGATTACCGGTGTGACGAGTCCCTCTTCCACTGCGACGGCGCACGCGAGATGGACGTCGGCGAATTGTATAATCGAATCACCGGCGAAAGCCGCGTTTGCAAGAGGTACCCGAGTGGCAGCGACTACGGTGGCTTTCAATATGAAATCGTTTATGGTCAATTTGCCGAGACCGGCGGCTTCTGCGGCGATATTGAGGGTCTGGCGGAGTGCGACGATAGGTTCTGCGTCGACTTCGGCCTGCAGATAGAAATGCGGAATTGTAGTCTTGCTTTCGAGCAGCCGCGCCGCAATCGTTTTCCGCATTCCGGAAAGTGGGATTTTCTTATCTTGGAGCGCAGGAACGAATGCCGGTGTTTTCGAAACTGGCGGAGCCGGAGCCGCAGGCTCTGGCTGAGGGGCGGGCTTTCTCGTTGGTGCCGCCGAATGTGAGGCCGCCACAACATCGTCGCGCACAATTCGCCCTCCAGGGCCACTTCCGTGAAGCTCGTTGAGGTTGATGCGCATTTCGGCTGCTATCTTTTTCGCCAATGGCGACGCTTTAATTCTTTCTCCGGTGCTTTCCTCCGCGGGTGCTGATTCTGAATTCTGTTGCGCCGGTGCCTTCGCTGTGGTTTTAGCCTCCGTCGCTGCTGCTGCGGGAGCTGCTGCCAGTTGTGTTTTGTTGTCCGTAGCCGGAGGAGTCCCGGCAGCAGTTGGTTTTTCCCCCTTCGCCGTGAGAACGGCTAGTTTCTGGCCAACCTCGACTTTGCTTCCGTCCTGGACGCAAATTTCCGTCAATACCCCATCGTCGAAGGCCTCCATTTCCATGGTGGCTTTGTCCGTCTCGACCTCCGCGAGAATATCACCCGCGGTTACCGTGTCTCCCACTTTCTTCAGCCATTTGACCAGGGTCCCCTCGGTCATGGTGTCACTCAGCTTTGGCATTTCAATTACGATGGGCATAGGCAGGAAAAGCTAACAGATTTGTAGAACTTTTGCGATAACGCGGCCTGCGTCCGGCAACTGTCGTTTCTCGAGTGGCGGGCTGTAGATCGCCGGTGCGTCAAGGGCCGACACGCGCCCTATTGGTGCGTCCAGCTCGTCAAAAAGCTTCTCCTGGATCGTCGCCGCAACTTGAGCACCGATGCCGCAGAATGGTTTACCCTCTTCCACCACGACAGCTCTATGGGTTTTTCGCACCGATTCGAAGATCGCTTCTTCGTCAAGGGGACGAATCGACCGGAGATCGACGACTTCCGCGTGGATGTTGTGCTCGGATTCAAGAATCTCAGCTGCATGCAGGCAGGTAATCACTGCACGGCCATGCGCGACCAGCGTGATATCGGTACCTGGGCATTTGACGTCGGCGAGACCGATCGGGACGACGTACTCTCCCTCGGGGACTTCCCACTTCTCCCCGTATAAGACGGTGCTCTCCATGACCATGACCGGATCGTTGTCCCGGATTGCGGCTTTCATAAGGCCCTTTGCATCGTAAGCTGTGGCCGGTGCGACTACTTTCAACCCGGGTGTTGTCGCGAGAAGATTTTCAGGTGTATGGGAGTGCGTGGCTCCGACGTTCGTTCCACCGTTAGCCGGGCCGCGAATGACAATTGGAATATTGATCAGCCCGCCGGACATGTATCGTACGCAGCCTGCGTTGTTGATGATCTGGTCATACGCAACATAAGCAAAACTCCAGAACATGAGTTCAATCACCGGGCGCAACCCGAGGAACGCGGCTCCGATTCCCATGCCGATAAACCCGGCTTCGCTGATTGGTGTATCGACAAGGCGCTTGTCTCCGTATCTTTTCCAGAGGCCTTCGGTGACCTTGTAGGCCCCGTTGTACTGGGCAACTTCCTCCCCAAGAATGAAAACGTTCTCGTCGCGCTCAATTTCTTCGGCCAATGCATTTTTCAGCGCTTCGCGATAAGTAAGTAATGGCATAGGCTCTCACTAATTGCTGAAGAAATGGCGGCCATGTTTCGCTGCGTCCGTCTGATGGTCCACTTCCCAGTACACGTCGGTGAAAATTTCGTCCTCAGGCAGGAAAGGGCTTTCCTCGGCGAACTTAACTGCTTCGTTGGTTTCGTCTTTTGCGGCGACGTCAATATCTTCGATCTCCGCCTCGGTCAGGATCCCCTCATTCAGAATATGTTGGCTCCAGATTCGAAGTGGGTCGTGGTGCGTCTTGTAATCTTCGATCTCCTCAGGAGAGCGGTACTTCTTCGCATTGGCGTCCGCCACCGAGTGACCGTAGTAACGATAAGTCTGAATCTCGAGGAGACTCGGTTCGGAGTCGTCGTGGGCGCGCTCGATCGCGATCTGGGTCCTGGCTCGAACCTCGTACAGGTCTTCCCCTTTGAAGACGTCCCAGGCGATGTTGTACCCGTCCGCGCGCTTTGCGAGACTTTCCGGGTATGACGACGAACGCTTCTGGCTCGTGCCCATTGAATAGCCGTTGTTCTCGATGATGTAGATCACCGGCAATTTGAACAGGGCTGCGAGGTTGAGCGACTCGTGGAACGGGCCTTGATTGATTGCGCCGTCTCCGAGATAGCAGATGCAACAACCTCGCAGTCCTTTATATTTAAGGGCGAAGGCGATGCCCAGGCCGAGCGGTGTCTGTGCGCCGACAATCCCATGGCCGCCCCAGTAATTTTTATCGGGAGCGAAGAAATGCATCGATCCACCTTTCCCTTTCGAACAGCCGGTGGCCTTTCCGAAGAGCTCGGCCATGCACTCTTTCATCTCCATGCCGGCAACCAGCGCGTGGCCGTGGTCTCTGTAGGCTGTGATCACGTGGTCATTGTCTCCAAGAAGCGACATCGTGCCGACCGCAACCGCTTCCTGGCCGGAATACAAATGGAGAAAGCCCCCCAGTCTTCCTAGGTTATAATATTTCAGCGAGGTCTGTTCGAATCGCCTGACTCTGAACATCTCGCGAAGAAAGCGAACTTTATCCTCCTTCGTTAACCGTCGGTTAATCGCGACCTCTGCAGGATGTACCAGAGTTTCCATAGTAAAGTTTGGGGCGGCCTACGTTCGGTGATGAATCTGCGGAGATCCCACTTCGCGAACAGTGGAGCGAGATTTTGCGGATATCGCCTGGGTACCCAGGAAAAGCGCGGTGAAAAGTAGATCGCTGAGAACAGTGTTGCGGAAAAAGAGAAGCGTTGACGGGTAACCCGGTTGCCCAACGGTCATCGCCTGCCACCAGCCTTGGAGATTTTTCGTGTACCCGGGCAGTTCAATCCAGCTTTCCGTATTGGTGAACAGAAAGAACAGGCACGATCCCAGGATAGTCACAGCAATTAGAAGCAACATTTTATATTTATGTTGTCTGCGTACAACGATTCCGAGCAGGAGTATCAACGCGAAACAAAAATACCGGGAGAGGATCCCGGTATCGATAAGCGGCGCGTGGTAATGCGCGTTAAGGATGAGGTCGGCTACTACGAGCGGACCGAGCGCGGCGAGAAGTATGGCTTTGCGCGGCAGATACGCGGCGCTGCAAAGAAGGAGGGCGGCGAGTGGCGAGAAATTGGCCCAATCGGCCGGTGCACCCGCAAAAGCGTAGCATACCCGATAAAGTGTGACGGCCAAGACGAGTATTAGAGCAGGAAGCACAACCGCAAAAAATAGTCTGGCAACGTGAGAACGCAATGAATGGGAATAAAAAAACAATCCCGGTATTGTCAAAAAAAGGGACAAACAGTTTGTTTTGATGTTATGAAAAATTGAATTGCACTGAGAACGGTTCCATCGGTATCTTTGGACTCGTTGGTTTTTAGGCTTGGATTGAATCGGACCGTTCGAAACGTGGGAAATTCGAACTCTGACAAGGACAAAGAGGGAAAGAGGTGATGAGCGGAATCGGACCGGAAATTGAGCGGTAGAGGATCACGACCAATTACGGATCATGAGATGGAGCTCTTCAACGAGGGTCTCGACTTTCTTGAGATCTTTGCGGCGCCCCTTGTCCGGCTTCAGATCCAACGTGCGGCAAAGGGTGATCATGTCGCGCAGGTCGCGAATTTGGGCTGCCTGGACATTTTGGTTTTTGACTTGCTCGAGCACTGTATCCCGGAGCTGGGCCAACTGAGTTTCGATGCGGGCGGAATAGACCTGGATCGATTCACGAAACGATTTCCGCACGAAATCGAGCTCCTCGGCGAGAGACTTCATTGGTGAAGCTTCTAAGGATTTGGCCATGTTGGTGAGCGGTAGACAGACTCTGCCGGAAAGGAGTTGAATTGTCACGCGAAAGAACCTCGTAGCCAGGGTGGAAGGGAGGATTTAACGAACGAGGGTGAGCGGAATATCAGGCATGCAAAACTTCCTTAGGCGGGAATATATATGGTTCGGAAAGTGCTTCTGTCGCGATTGTTTGTTCCACGTGGAACATCGTGGAAAGAGCGGGTGAGCAAAGAGATTGTTGTATTCATGGGATGAATGTCGCGAGCCGCAATTCTGCCGGCCCCGCGAGAATTGCGCGCGGCGTTCCGGTCCGCCTTGAGAGGAGTTCAGGCTAGGCACGATTTTCACCGTACCCATCGAGCAGCCCGTTGACCGCCGCTGCTATTGATTTTCCGCGGATTTGAGGAACGATTTGATTCTCTATGTTCGTGTTCCCAAAACAGTACCAGGTTCTCGTGGTCGGTGGCGGTCACGCCGGGATTGAAGCGGCGATGGCGGCTGCGCGACTCGGGTGCACTACATTGATGCTGACCCAGAACCTGGACACGATCGGTCAAATGTCCTGCAACCCGGCGGTAGGGGGGCTGGCAAAAGGACATATGGTGCGCGAGATCGATGCGCTGGGCGGGATCATGGGACTGAATACCGATGCGACCGGTATCCAGTTTCGGATGCTTAACGTGAACAAGGGCCCGAGCGTCCGCGCCCCGCGGGCACAGTGCGACAAGAAAGCGTACCAATTTCGGATGAAAGCTGTACTCGAGACGGAGCCAAATCTTGAGCTGTTACAGGGGAATGTGGTGCGTATCCTCGTGCGGGGTGGGGGGGTGCAGGGGATTGAGACGAATCTTGGCCTGCAGATTCGGGCAGAAACGGTGATCATCACCACCGGAACGTTTATGCGAGGTCTGTTGCATGTGGGATTGCAAAACCAGAGTGGGGGAAGGATGGGGGACGCGGCATCGACCTTGAGCCAGAGTCTGCGTGAGCTCGGGTTTGAAATTGGCCGGTTTAAGACTGGTACGCCCTGCCGGCTGAACGGGCGTACGATCGACTTCGCCCGGTGCGAACGGCAGGATGGGGACCAACCGCCGCCGCGCTTTTCGTTTTGCAGCACGGAATTGGGAAAAGGGCCGGACGACCTGTTTACCCTCAACCGGTGTAGCCACGATTTGTTCCACGTGGAACAAATTCCCTGCTGGATCACGCATACCAACACGCGGACACACGATATTATCCGCGCGAACCTCGACAAATCCCCGATGTATTCGGGTCGGATCGAGGGAGTTGGTCCCCGCTATTGTCCCTCTATCGAAGATAAAGTGGTGAAATTCGCCGAAAAGGAGCAGCATCAGCTCTTTCTCGAACCGGAAGGGCGGCACACTCGCGAATATTATGTCAATGGCCTTTCCACCAGCCTTCCATTCGAGGTCCAATACGATTTTGTCCACTCGATTGCCGGCTTGGAGCAGGCAGAGATCATCCGGCCAGGGTACGCCGTGGAGTACGATTATTGTCCGCCGACCCAGTTGTATCCTACGCTCGAGACGCACCGGGTGGACGGCCTCTATTTCGCAGGTCAAATTAATGGTACTTCCGGATATGAGGAGGCTGCTGCTCAAGGACTTGTGGCTGGCGCCAATGCGGGCCTCAAGGTCTTGGGAAAATCGGCTTTTGTTCTGGGCCGTTCCGAAGCGTATATCGGTGTACTGATTGATGACTTGGTAACTCGGGGGACCCAGGAACCGTATCGGATGTTCACGAGCCGAGCCGAATACAGATTGCTCCTACGCCAGGATAATGCCGATATCCGTTTGAGCTCGAAGGGATTTGAACTCGGTCTTGTTTCGAGCGCCCGGTGGGCCGCCGTCTCTGGGAAGATCGATGCAATCGCTCGAGCCAGGGAACGTGCCCTGCGGCTCCGTGTCAATCAGACCCGTGTTGACCAGTTGCTTCGCCGACCGGATTACGACTTCCACCAGCTCCCAAAAGAGCTTCTCGACGAATTTGGATCTCAGGTCTGGGAGCAGGTCGAAACCGACCTCAAATACGAAGGCTATATAACAAGGCAGGAAGAGAGCATCCACCGCGCCGAACGTGCCGAATCCAAAAACATTCCGCATCTGCTCGATTATGGAAGTGTCCGCGGTCTTCGTGCCGAGGCTCGCCAAAAGTTTTCCAAAATCCGCCCCGCAACGCTCGGCCAAGCCGGTCGAATCAGCGGCATCACGCCCGCCGACATTGCGCTTCTCTCGATTTATCTCGGGAAACCCTAAAACAGCGCTCCGCTCGTTCGGGACAGAAACTGAAGCTGTTCGTCGGAGATTCGCTTCGCGCTATGGGTCTGCCCGTTCATTGCGTATTTGTGCAAGAATCCCTTGACAATGATTAGGAACCTAATAATTAGGAACATTAACCATATGCCGGGTTCTCTTACACTTCTACGCGGCTTGCCAAAATACGAGGTCTTTCTCGAGGAAGCCAAACGTTATCCCGGGCTGGACGCGGCTGCTTGTTATACCTACTTGCAGTTGTTGCGAACCGGTGATGAATTGCTGGCGCTCGACGAACAGATCCTGAATTCGTACGGCACCCGGCACGGGCGATTTAATCTCCTCATGATGCTTGCGAAATGTCATGATGGCGATGCGACGCCGGCAAGTCTGGCGGAAAAAACCGGTGTAACGCGGGCCACCATTTCCGGATTGCTCGATGGATTGGAAAAAGAGGGGATGATCGAGCGCCGCCCGGATCCCGACGACCGCCGGCTGATCCGGGTCGACATCACACCTGCAGGTAAAACTTTTGTGGAGGGAATTTTACCGGGGTACACGCGGTGGTTGTCCAGCATCGTTCAACCTCTGAACGAGGAAGAACGACACCATCTCGTGATGCTTTTGGAAAAAATTCGAACCCGCATCAGTGAACGTACCACTCTCACAGAGACCCAGAACCTTGAGGCGCCTGCTAGTAGCTTATGAAGAAGAAGCCATTCTGGAAATACCTCATCTTTTTCGTCGTTTCCATAATCCTGTTCCTCGGCGTTGTATTTGCCTTTGGATTTGTGAAGTTCACTCAAATCCAGGGCTTCGTTACCCTGGCCAAATCGGGCGCATTCGAGCCGCCGCCCACTGCCGTGACGACCGAAATGGCAAAAGAATCTGAGTGGCAGCCGACCCTTGAAAGTGTTGGCACAGTCACCGCGGTGAATGGCGTCACTGTGAGCACCGATCTCGCCGGAATTGTGCGCCAAATTGCTTTTGAATCTGGAAGCAAGGTGCATGCGGGTGATTTGCTCGTTCACCTGGACACTGCCCAGGAGGAAGCGCAGCTTCACCAGGCCGAGTCACAGCGGGATTTGGCGTCGATCAACTTGAGACGCGACAAGGATCTGTTGGACAAACACACTATTTCTCAATCCGACTACGACAACGCGCAGTCGGCGTACCTTGGGAATCAGGCCGCGGTCGATCAATATAAGGCGCTGATCGCGCGAAAGACTCTCCGGGCGCCGTTCGATGGCGTGGCCGGCATCCGGCAGGTGAACCTCGGCCAATACCTGAAAGAAGGAGATGCTGTGGTGACGCTCCAGGCATTCGACCCGATCTACGTTAATTTTTCGTTACCGCAGCAGGATCTTGGCAAACTTTCCGTTGGTGAACCGGTGTCGCTGATGGTCGATGCGTTTGGAGACCGGACGTTCGGCGGAAAAATCACAGCGATCAACCCGCTCGTGGATCAAGCGACTCGGAACGTTCAGATCCAGGCGACGTTAGCGAATCCGGATTGGCAGCTGCGTCCAGGAATGTTTGCAAAAGTAAGTGTCCTGATGAGCAACCGGCAAAACGTCGTAGCAATACCGGCGACCGCTATCCATTATGCGCCGTACGGCGATTCGATTTTCATCGTTGCAGACATGAAGGATGAGCAGGGAAAACAATACAAGGGGGTCAGAGAACAGTTTATCAAGCTTGGTCAATCGCGAGGTGACCTGGTGGCGATCACTTCCGGGTTGAAGCCCGGCGAAGAAGTAGTGACGTCGGGCGTGTTCCGGCTGAAGAACGGTCTGCATGTCTCGGTGAACAACAACATCAAACCTGAGGGTGAGCTGGCGCCGACTCCGGCGGACAGCTGATAGACAGAAACGAGGCGCGAGGATGAATTTTACGGATCTATTCATTAAACGTCCGGTGGTTGCGACCGTGGTGAACCTGATCATTTTGATCGCAGGGTACCAGGCGATTCGGAGCATCAACGTCCGTCAGTACCCTCGCAGCGATCTATCTGTTATAACGGTCACGACCACCTACTACGGGGCCGACGCGGATCTCGTGCGCGGCTTTCTGACAACGCCTTTGGAGCAATCGATCGCGAGCGCGGACGGAATCGACTACATGGATTCCCTCAGCACGCAGAGCACGAGCACCATCGAAGTCCATCTGAAGTTGAACTATGACCCGAATGCGGCGTTGGCACAAATTCAGACCAAGGTTGAACAGGTTCGAAACCAGCTGCCACCGGCTTCCCAGTTGCCAATCCTTCAGATCACATCGACGGACAATCAGTTCGCGTCGATGTATCTCAGCTTCTATACGAAAGACCTCGATCGGAACCAGATCACCGACTATTTGACGCGTGTTGTTCAACCGAAATTGTCTGCGATAAGCGGTGTGCAAAGCGCTCAAATCCTCGGTGCGCGGACTTTCGCGATGCGGATCTGGATGAAGACCGATCGAATGACGGCTCTTAACGTCTCTCCGCAGGATATCCAGAACGCTCTGCAAAATAACAACTACCTTGCCGGTGTCGGGCAGACAAAAGGCTCGATGGTGGCGATCAATCTAGTTACCAACACGAACCTCGAAACGGCGGATGAGTTCAAGCAGCTCGTGATCAAACAGCAGAACGGAGCGATCGTACGCCTTAAAGATGTCGCGGATATCAATCTTGGCGCGGAGAATTACGATACCGACGTCCGGTTCTCAGGAAACGTTGCAACGTTCATGGGCGTTTTTGTGCTGCCGACGGCCAACACGCTGGATGTCATAAAACGCGTACGGGAGGCGTTACCGGATATTGGGCGGGAACTCCCGACCGGGATGCAAATGGCGATCCCGTACGATTCGACGCTTTATATCCAGAGCGCGATTGACGACGTGATCAGGACACTGACGGAAACGATTCTGATCGTGATTATTGTGATCTTCCTGTTTATGGGATCGTTCCGATCTGTGCTAATCCCGATCGTCGCGATTCCGTTGTCGCTGGTCGGCGCATTTTTCCTGATGCTTCTGTTTGGGTTTACTCTGAACCTCCTCACCTTGCTAGCGATCGTTCTCGCGGTCGGTCTGGTGGTGGACGACGCGATTGTGGTCGTGGAGAATGTCGAACGCCATCTCCAGGAAGGGATGAAGCCGTTTGACGCCGCGATTCGAGGGGCGCGCGAGTTGTTTGGACCGATTGTGGCGATGACGATCAGCTTGGCCACAGTTTATGCCCCGATCGGGTTGCAGGGAGGGCTGAGCGGTTCGTTGTTCCGCGAGTTTGCATTCACGCTTTCCGGGGCGGTAGCGATTTCGGGCGTCGTAGCGCTGACGCTGTCGCCGATGATGTCTTCGAAGCTTTTGAAGCAAGGGATGGCGGAACGGGGATTTGCGGGCTGGGTCACTGGGCGATTCGACAGTTTGCGAAAGGGTTATGCAAAGACATTGACCTGGTTGCTAGGGTACTGGCCGGTGACTTGTATCATGGCGGTCCTGGTCATTTGCCTTGCCGTACCGTTCTATTTGATGTCGAAGAAGGAACCGGCTCCGCGCGAGGATCAGGGCGTGATTTTTGGAATCGTCCAGACGCCGCCGAATGCGACTCTTGAGCAGAACATGCTCTTTACTCAGCAGATGGACGCGATCTATAAGAGCTTTCCTGAGTGCGCGCAGACGTTCCAGATCACAGAGGCAACCCAGGGATTCTCAGGCATGGTTGCAAAACCGTGGAGTGAACGGACGCGGACCATGGATGAGGTCCTGGTTGATGTGAACCATAAACTTTCGCAGATCCCGGGCGTCCAGATTTTTGCGACAACGCCGTCACCACTGCCCGGCGGTGAGAATTTCCCAGTGGAAATGGTAATCTCCTCCACTGCGGAGCCTCGCGAGATTTATGAATTCGCGCAGCAGCTTGTGCAGGCGGCTTTTCAAAGCGGCAAGTTCGTTTTCGCGGACACGGATTTAAAGTACGATCTGCCGGAGGCGAATATTGTCTTCGATCGCGACAAAGTTGGCGCGATGGGGCTAAACCTCGGGCAAGTGGGTGGGGATCTTGCGACGCTGCTCGGGGGCGGCTACACGAATTATTTCAGCATCCAGGGCCGGAGCTACAAAGTAATTCCGCAAGTGAAACGAGTTGATCGTTTGACAACGGATGATCTAACGAAACTTTATGTGACCGGCCCGAACGGGCAACCAGTTCACCTTTCTACCTTCGCCAAAATTGAAACGACGGTTCAGCCGCGTTCGCTAAACCGCTTTCAGCAGCTCAACTCAGCGACGATCCGAGGGCTCCCGAACAAGTTCGCCGGGGCGACAACGGACGATGCTTTGAAGGTGTTGGAGAAGAAAGCGGCGGAGATTCTGCCGAAGGGTTACACAGTTGATTACACCGGTGAGTCCCGGCAGTTGCGAAAAGAAGGGGATACCTTTTTGACCACGCTGGCTCTTGCCGGGATTCTGATCTACCTCGTGCTCGCCGCTCAATTTGAGAGCTTCCGCGATCCGTTGATTATTCTTCTCGGGTCTGTCCCACTCGGGTTGACTGGCGCGCTGGCTGTTACCTTTCTCGGCACAACGACAATTAACGCTTACAGTTACGTGGGTCTCGTGACGTTGGTTGGCTTGGTCTGCAAAAATGGAATTCTGATCGTCGAGTTCGCCAACAGGCTCCAGCAGAGTGGCCGCGATAAATTTAACGCGGTAATCGAAGCGGCATCGACGCGGTTGCGCCCGATTTTGATGACATCCGTGGCGACTGTCGCCGGTCATACACCATTGATCCTTGCGCATGGTCCCGGCGCCGGTGCGCGAAACAGTATCGGCTGGGTTCTTGTGACAGGAATGATAGTCGGGACCTTCCTGACCCTGTTTGTTCTTCCCGCTGTCTACATGCTCGTTGCCAAAAATCATAACAAACATCGGCAGCGGGAAGGGGAGTTAACGGAATTGCCCGGAGAAAGAAAACTGCACCCTGCGCTTGCGTAAAGTCGTGGGATACGCTTTAACTCACCCCGTAGTCGAGAGACTCGTGCTGTCGGAACTCGGTCTAATGGCAACATTGATCGTATTATTATGAAGGACAACGATGGCCGACAAAAACAGGAGACTCGTCGCAATATGGAGCGACGCGAATCTTGTTAGGCCGACTTCGAGGGTCCGGCAGAATCAAGGGCGGCCAAATCCAACCAATTTGGCCGTTCTACCTTTTCTGATTGGGAGCGGTAGGGACGCGCTCCAGCGCGATCCGGCGTTGCTAACTGGGAAAGAGCCTCAGCTCCGATAGCCCAAGGGCGCATTCGCAGACGCACCAGAATCTCGTCCTCGAAAACCTGAAAAGTTCGCGTCCGATGATATTTCGCCTGAGACCGAGGAAAGGAGAGACGACACATTTGCAAGAAATCTGATCAACCGTCCCTACGGGACTGGACGGGTTTTTCTTCTTTTTCCAGGCACTTCGTGCCAGGCTACCATCGTTTTAATCCCTCCGGGATAAATGCGTAATGACCCTTCCAGCGGCAAACATTTGGACGCCTACTGTCCGGTCATTTCCAATGTCGCATGAACCCCGATTAATTAGCATCCGCGGACCGGATGTCCGCCGTCTCGTTCTGCAACCCCTGAACTCCTGCAACTCCTGAACTCCTGGTTTCAGCCGGGGACATCGGCTCGGCAAAAGCCGGCAATGGTGTCACAACACTTGTCGGCAATGGGCGTACTCGTTCAATTACATCCCGCCCCAAACGTTTTCCAAATTGGTACGCAGCGAACATCATTTCCAGTTTCGCGTCCAGATTGTCGATGAGGTGTAGCGCCATTGCCTCCGGCGTTTTTGGTTCGACCGGTGAACCGAACTGTTTTTCGCCGTGATGCGCAACGATCAGATGAATCAAATGCAGCCGGACAAGGTCCGAGTCCGGCGCGAGCATATTCCAGGAAGCGAACTCCGGGCTCTCTTTCAACCGTTGCCAAAGGCGATTCATTAACTCGATCCCCATCGATAGGTGCCCAATCAGCTCCGCCCTGAAATCGTGCGGCATAATAAAACTCTCTTTCGGGAAGCAATTTTCCCAAAGCTTGCCCGAGTCATGGAACAGGATTCCGGCAAGGAGTAGGTCGCGGTTAAGGGCAGGGTAGACCGCGGCGATCGCATTCCCCGCGCGCATCATTTGCGCAGTGTGCTCGACCAGGCCGCCTCTGCGCGCATGATGATAATTTCTTGCACCAGCCGATCGCCGAAGACGTTCGCCGTACTCGCGAAGGAACAAAAGAGACAATTCGCGGAGGCGGGGATCGTTGATGGAACCGGCGAATGATTCGATGGCTGCGTAGTCCCTGTTCTGGCGTTCCCGAACATCGGGCGGCCCGGCCAGCAGATCCGCCTTCTCTTCAGTCGTCAGGAAACGTATTTTCCAGTTCCTGGCTTCGAGGCCGAAATTCGGACTCGTTGAGAAATCGCCTTCAACCTCCACGAAATTTCCAGAGCGAAGTCCGGAACAAAACGCCGAACGAGGGATGATCGTTCCAGACGCGTAATTGAAAAGTCGCTGTGCAGTCGCGCAATGTGATTTCCAAGTAACGCTTTTGTTCACGAGTCAATTTCGTTGCGACCTCATCGACCTGGGCATGTACCGCACACGCAAATGCACCAGTGCCTGTCTCCTGCTTCAATTGGTCGATCGCAACGGGAACCGTAGCCATTCAGTTTTATCCAATGGCTTTCTTTGACTTCCAATCAAAATCTGTCCGGACTTTCGGTCGTCCAATCAAAATTTGCTCGTAACGCTACTGGCGAAATTCTACGGTCGCTCTCCAGACCAGTTCTTTATGATTGGGAAAATTACAAAGACATTGCTCACTTGCTGTTTCGTTGTTGTTGCGTGCGAAACAGAGCTGATCGGAATATCACTCGGAGCGAACCCATCCTCACCGGCCGGGGCTCCGCCTCCGGCGAATCAGGCTTACGAGCATGTTGCATCGCAGCTCGACCCGAACGGGTCGATTTATATTTATTGGAACACCGAAACACTGCTAGGTGAAATTGACAATAGCCTCCAAGCTGTGAAGGCCTCGGCACTGGCCGACGCAAATCTCACAGCGTCTCAGCTCGCTAAATTCGAGGCTGATTTCGACTTGGTGCGGCATATCCTCCTGAACAGCGGGCTCGAAGCCATTAGGGCGCTCGGCGTGAGCTATCGCAAAGACGACTCGGGAATGTATGTCGGCAAAGGCGCTCTCTACGTCCCGGATCGGTCCGGGTATTTGTGGGGTTCTATTGCGAAGCCGTCTCACGATTTGACCTTTCTCAAGATGATCCCGGAAAACACCGAAGCGTTTTGCTTTTTCGATTTCGATCTCGGAACGTTCTGGGGTGGGCTCTCCAAAGATCTCGCTGCCTCCGGTGTCCCGGAAATTGTGACCGCCGTTCAACAGCTTCCGACCCAAGTCCAGGCGAGCACAGGCATGAGTTTGGATGATTTGCTTGGATCGCTCGGCGATCAGATCGGCGTCATTGTTACGCTCGACCCGCAGAAAACGACCACCTTGCTTTCGGGTCCAAACCCGGCCGTGATACCGGAGCCGGCTGCGGCGCTGGTGCTTAAATTGAAGAACGACAAGATCTTTGATCGTGTAGACGCAATATTCTCGACGAACCCGGGCGTCGAAAAAAGGGATCAACCGGATCTTAAATTGCGCGTGCTGAAAGGACCTGAACCGGTAACCTACCTCACGCCTGCGCTCGCGCGTTACGGGGATTATATGATCCTCTCCTCGAGTGACACGCTTGTTCAGGGGATTGTCGATGCGAACACCGGCAAATCGCAGGGAATCAGGTCTTCGGCGGAATTTAACGGATTATCAGCGGAGATGCCCGACAAAGGAAACAGCGCGGTCTACGTAAGCAAACGCTTTCAAGCGACGGTTGCTGCAATCGAGGCCCAATACAACGAAACGCAGGCTTCCCTCGATCCGCCGACGAAAAGAATGCTGGAAGCGATATACAGGATCAGTGCAGAGATCGCGAGCTACAAAGTTACCGGTACGACCGATGATAGCTTAGTCACCGTAACCAAAACGACGAAGGATCCAAACGATATCCTTGGCGCATTTTGCGCGATATTCAGCGAGGCTGTCGCGCAAGCCGCGATCGCGGATCTGAAACGCGGCAATCCATCGGGCGACTCGGAGCAACAACCACCGGTGGCGCCGCAGTCCACACCGCCGCAGGGCACAGACGAGAACAATAACGGCGCGCAGAGTGTGCCCGCGCAGCCGAATCCGGCCGTCGCCACTCCGCCTCAAATGACCCAGAAAACAAAGCCGCTGCAGGGCGGGCTCCTGGGAGGACCTCGGGCGAAGCTGGCTCAGATCAAAATGAATCTTGCGTTCCTGAGTGCCGCGAAAGACCAGGTGGCAAAGCAGAAAAATCTCAAGGATGGCGATCCTGTGAGCCGCGAAGATCTCGAGACGTATCTCCAAATGTGGCCTGAGCCGGTTGCAGGGGAGATTTACGAGGTCGGTCCTATTGGTCAACCGCCGTATGCGACCGCGACGGTTGCGATCGGAAAGCTTCCCGCCGGGTCGAAGATCGAGCCTTGACCTGTTGTCCTGTTCCTGCAATTTGCGTCCAGTGAAGTTTCGGTATTCGTTCGTGGCGAGTCATGGACAAATACGATGTTGGTATTGTTGGCTTGGGTTGGCCCGGAGAGAGACACGCAGAAGGTGTCCACGATTCCGGCATTGGCCGGTTGTACGCCGCGTGTGATCTCAGCGAAGAACGACGCAAGAAATTTGCAGCGCAATTCTCACCGGAAAAGCTGTTTAGCAATTACGACGAAATGCTTGGGGACCCCAAGGTTGACGCCGTGGTTGTCAGTTTGCCGAATGCGCTACATTTCCCCGCGACCCTGAAAGCGTTGCAGGCCGGCAAGCATGTTTTGTGCGAAAAACCGCCGACTCTGAACGCAGAACAGATGCGGCAATTACACGCTGAAGCCGAGCGACGCGGGCTGATCTATTTTTTTGGCCGCCAGATGCGGTTTTCCGGTCCGACGCAGGCGGCCCGCAGAGCGATCGCTGAACGGCGACTGGGCGAGATTTATTTCGCTAAAACGATGTGGGTGCGATCGCGCGGTACTCCAGGCGGAATAGATGGTTGGTTCACCGATCGGTCGCGTTCAGGCGGAGGCGCCCTGATCGATTTAGGTGTCCATGCAATCGACTCCGCATGGTATCTGATGGGTAACCCGAAACCGAGAACGGTCTCCGCCCAGACCTACCAAAAATTTCCGCAACTGGTTAGGACCCCGGTCTTTGACGTCGAAGACAGCGCATACGGGATGATTCGATTCGAAAATGGAGCTTCTGTTCTTTTTGAAATCTCCTGGGCGGCAAACCTGACGGACGAGATTCCGATTGGAAAAAAAGGGGAACGGGAACTATTCATGACGACACTCTTCGGACCGAAAGGTACAATCCGTATTAGTCGACACCATTCAGCTTCATTCGACGGTTAAACGGCCGCCGCTATCGTTGTTCGAAGACAAGGATGGGAAACTGGTCGACAGCGAATTGTCGTTCGACCCGGTACCAAACCTGTTTGTCCCGCAGATGCAAAACTTTTTGCAGGCGATTCGTGGGGAGGAGGCCGCAATAAACAGTTCGGTGCAGGCGGTCCATCTCATGGAGATGCTCGATGCGATTTACCACTCGAGTTTGACCGGTCGGGAAGTGTGCCTGGCTTAGTCTCCTGTCCTGAAAGTAGAGGGCGCACTGAATCGGGAATTTATTGGTGGGCAAAATCGTCTAATTTAAGCGGGACGGGAACAAACGATGAAGACGCTAATCAATTTGCGAAGAGAACAACTGATTTCTTTTGGCATCCGGTATTTTAAAACAGTTCTCAAGCGGATCCGTAGGATTCGCCCAGGAGGCCTCCAGTCCGAGATGAGCCTGCTGCTTCGGGGTCCGCTTCGTTCTTGCGGGTTCGTGGCGTTGGTGGCGCTTGTGGCGGCGACCGGTCATGCAGGGTTAGTTCCGCGGACCGCAAACGATCGCGATTTTGTCTCTGCCGGGAAAGATCAAGGGTATTACATGGTCTCGTCCAATTCCGGCAGATGGTGGCACTGGGGCCTTGGCCGAGCTCCGGTCGTGGAACCCACCTGGTTCACCGCCGGGTATGGCGATGACGTGATCGTCATCCCGTTTGATGCGAACGATCGGGTCGCGTATGCGCCGGTCTACATTTACACGATCCTACCGGACTCCTTTCAAAAGCAACGCCTCCAAGCCGTCACCCTTGGCGTAACTGGTCAAGCCGATGTCCGCCGAATCTTTGGTCGTCCTGATATTCAGGGTACCGCCGGCGGCTACAAAGTCTGGTTCTACCAGATCAGGGTCTACAATCCGTTCGAAGAATTCCCCGATCTGCATTGAGGGGAGGAAGTCAGGAGTCAGGAGTCAGGAGTCAGGAGTCAGGAGTCAGGAGTCAGGAGTCAGGAGTCAGGAGTCAGGAGTCAGGAGTCAGGAGTCAGGAGTCAGGAGTCAGGAGTCAGGAGTCAGGAGTCAGGAGTCAGGAGTCAGGAGTCAGGAGTCAGAAGTCAGGAGTCAGGAGTCAGGAGTCAGAAGTCAGAAGTCAGGAGTCAGAAGTCAGGAGTCAGGAGTCAGGAGTCAGGAGTCAGGAGTCAGAAGTCAGGAGTTGCAGGATGGAAGTATCCGTGACGGGAACGGATACCGGCATCCAATCGACTGCTAGCTGAGTCGAAACCTACTTCGCGTGGAGGCGAATTAATCACATCCACAGACCGGAAGGGTAGTGTCAGCTTTTCTGTGTGTGGATCTGTTTTTCTTAGTTCGTTACAAGCTGAAGTACTGTTGGTTTTAGCGCGTTAAGGGTTGTTAGTCGAGGGCGTTCAGACTTATCCATAATCGCCCCGGGACGGCGTGCTGCGAGAATGCCCGGGACGGGTCCGTGACGTCGCAGCAGTGCGACGGCCCGGAAAGAGGCGATTGTGGGTAAGTCGCGCATTGGTGCCAAGGCCCGCCGGAGCCCACGATTTGTCTTTTTTTTGCCGCTCGATATTCCCGATCCCAAGATGTTGTATAAGATTCATTCTTGCTCCCGCTCTCAGAGTTCGGCCCCCGAAAAGCGTTCCCCGAACTGGATGGCAAACTGGGCAGCGGCGGCTGTCCAGGTCACAGGCGGCCTTTGCCACTTTTTGATTATGTTGCGCAGTACCAGGTAAATGAGCTTGCTGGCCGCTTCGTCGCTGGGAAAGTGGCCTCTGGTTTTGAGCACTTTGCGCAACTGCATGTGCAGACTTTCAATGGCGTTGGTGGTGTAAATGATTTTTCTGACCTCCAGCGGAAAATCAAAAAAAGGGATCACTTGCTCCCAGACTCTTCGCCAGCTCTGGGCTATGGCTGGCAATCGTTTTCCCCAGGGACCGGCGCCAAATTCCTCCAGCCGTTTGGCTGCCGCTTCGGCCGTCTCGGCGTTATAGATACGTTTGAGTTCCCGGGCCACCGGCTGACGCTCTTTCCAATTGCAGAACGACAGCGAATTGCGGATCAGATGCACGATGCAAGTCTGCACCCGAGTGTCGGCAAAAACCGCCGTGATCGCCTCCGGAAATCCTTTCAACCCGTCGATTACGGCGATCAGGATGTCCTCGACTCCGCGATGTCTGAGCTCGTTCATCACCGCCAGCCAGAACTTGGCTCCTTCAGTCTGTTGGATCCAGAGCCCCAGTACGTCCTTGGTGCCATCGCGCTGGATCCCTAAAGCCAGGTAGACCGCCTTGTTTTTAACGGTTCCTTCGTCGCGGATCTTGACTCGCAAAGCGTCGAAAAACACCACCGGATACATCCGCTCCAGGGGCCGGTTTTGCCACTCCACGACGTCTTCGAGCACCGAATCGGTCACCGTGCTGATCAAATCGGCTGAGACCTCCACCTTGTATTGCTCTTCGAGGAAGGCTTGGATCTCTCTGACCGTCATCCCTTGGCCGTACATGGCGATGATCTTCGAATCAAAGCCTCCGAAGCGGCGTTGCCCTTTGCGGATGAACTGCGGAGAGAACTCTCCTGGCCGGTCTCGTGGAACTTCGATCTCCAAGTTCCCATCCTCACTAACCAGCCTCTTTTTACTGGTTCCGTTGCGGTGGTTCTCTCTCGCTTGACCGGCTTCGAGCTTGGGCGCCTGGCCCTTCTCATAGCCAAGATAATGCGTCATCTCAGCTCCCAGCACCCGTTCGTAGAGCCGCTTGGTCAGCTGCTCCATGATCCCTCCAGGGCCGCTCAGGTCCTCCGGCTTCTGGTAATCCTTCAATAGTTCTTCGATGATCGCTGGATCTATCCCTGGCTTCTTCGGTTCTTTGGCTCCTTGGCCTTCTTCTTTTGCTTTGGTCACTTCCATCTCTTTATCTCAAGTTGTGACCCACACACAATTTTTCCGACACGCTCACCGGAAGAGCGCCGTCTCATCCTGCAACTCCTGACTTCTGACTCCTGACTCCTCAATTTGTGTTCTCTGTGCCTCTGCGGTGCATCCCACTCTCCGTGTCCTCCCGTTACTTCTTCGCGTCCTCCTCATGCCGGACTTGAGCCGAAGGCATTTTTCGCGCATCTTCGCGGCTCGGTTATACCATCGATATCATGAAGGCATCGGAAATACGGCAAACGTTCCTGGACTTTTTCCGCGAAAAACAGCACACGATCGTACCCTCTTCCAGTCTGATGCCAACTGCACCGAACTTGTTGTTCACCAATGCCGGGATGAACCAGTTCGTGCCCTATTTCTTAGGTCAGCAAAAACCACCGTTTAAGCCGCCTCGCGCCGCGGACACCCAGAAATGCATCCGGGCCGGCGGCAAACACAACGACCTCGATGACGTTGGGTTTGACACCTATCATCACACCTTTTTCGAGATGCTCGGCAACTGGAGCTTTGGCGATTACTTCAAAAAAGAGGCAATCGACTGGGCCTGGGAACTGCTCGTTCAACGCTGGCATTTTCCGCCCCAACGTCTCTATGCCACGGTGTACAAGCCCGCGCCGGGAGATCCGGCCGTTTTTGACGAAGAAGCCTACCGCTACTGGGTTGCTGCATTCGAGACAGCCGGTCTCGATCCGAAGGTCCATGTCGTATGCGGGGACCGGAAAGATAATTTTTGGATGATGGGCGACACCGGTCCCTGTGGCCCCTGTTCCGAGATTCACGTCGACCTGACTCCAAAAGGGGATACCCAGGGGAACCTTGTGAACAAGGGAAGCGCATTGTGCATCGAAATCTGGAACCTCGTGTTCATCCAGTTGAACGCGAATCCGGACGGCAGCTTTTCGCCGTTGCCGGCTCGGCACGTGGACACCGGGATGGGATTTGAACGTGTTGCCGGCATTATCGAGTGCACGGACGGCTTTCGAGATTTCACTGGCCCAATATCGAACTACGCGAGCGGGGTGTTCCGTCCGATCTTTGAGAAAATCTCGACCCTCAGCGGCAAATCGTACGGAGGAACTTTGCCCGAGTCCCGCGAAAACCTGACCGAACAGGAGAAGATCGATGTCGCTTTCCGTGTTATCTCAGATCATATCAGGACGCTGACGTTTTCAATTGCCGATGGAATCATCCCGAGTAACACAGATCGTAATTATGTTCTCAGGCGGATCCTGCGCCGGGCTGTAATGTTCGGGCGCTATCTCGGATTCGGTTCCGACGGATTTCTTAACAAATTAGTTCCGACCGTAGTTGAAAACTTTGGCTCTGTATTTCCCGAGTTAGCAAAACAGCGCGGAGAAGTGATCAAAGTGCTGGACGGCGAAGAAGTTTTGTTCAATCACACGCTTGATCGCGGACTCCGAATATTTGAAGAAGAATATAGCAGGCAAACCGATAAAGCATTCCCTGCAGACGTAGCATTTAAACTCTATGATACCTACGGCTTCCCGGTTGACCTAACAGAAGTGTTAGTGCGCGAGCGTGGACTAACACTGGATCTGAATGCCGTGGAAAAGCGAATGGAAGAACAGCGGGAACGTTCGCGGGCGGCGCATGAAAAAGATGTTGTTACAGCGGTTGAAGAGACAGTGCCAACCGAGTTTGTCGGGTTCTATCACGACACCGCTAATGCAAACCTGCTGAACATCGTTCGTCAGGAAGACCAGACATTTGCAATTGTCGACAGGTCTCCGCTCTATGCCGAGATGGGCGGCCAGGTGAGCGACACCGGCGAACTACTCTTGCAGGACAACAGATCCATCCCAATCCGGGGCGTCACTAAACAGGGCCGCACATTCTACCTGAAACTGGCTTACTCAATCGATGTTAGTCTTCCCGAAGGCGTCCTTCTTAAAATCGACGTTCCTCGGAGGCGTATGATCGAGTCGCATCACACGGCGACTCACTTGCTGCACTGGGCGTTGCACGAAGTTGTTAGCAAGGAGGTTGGTCAGAAAGGATCGTTTGTCGGTCCGGATCGGCTCCGATTCGATTTCAATAGTCAGCCGGTGACACCGCAACAACTCCGTGTGATCGAGGAATTGGTAAACAGCCGGATCATTGATAACGATGTTGTGAGCTGGATCGAAGTCCCGTACGCCGAAGTCAGATCGCGACCGGACATTATGCAATTTTTCGGCGAGAAATACAGTGCGGACGTTCGTGTTGTCCAGATAGGGGGACACGCCGGGCGGCTCGACGGCTACTCTATGGAACTCTGTGGTGGCACTCACGTAATGCGGACTGGGCAACTTGGCTTGTTCAAGATCGTCAGCGAGGGTGCAATCTCAGCGGGGGTCCGACGAATAGAAGCCCTCACTGGACTCATGGCGTTCCATTACCTCCAAGCCGAGCTCGACCAGCGATCCGGTAAAATCGATGCGCTCAATCGGGAGCTGCTCGATTTGAAGAAGACTCTCGAGAAAGAGCGGATACAGAACCTGCAACGGGATGCGGAAGGGATTGTAGCCAACCTGCCGGTCGACCAGCGCAAAATCATTCATGTGGTCGAAGGCGCAACCGGCGACCAGCTCCAGATCATCGGCAACCTCCTCAAAACCAAAGGGTTTGCCGGAGTCGCCGTTTTGTTCGGCGAAGCTGCTGACCAGGTTAACCTGCTTGTGAGCGTTGATCCGTCACTTATCAAACAATTCCAAGCCGGCAAAATCGTGCAGGAACTCGCCGGCATCCTTGGCGGGAAAGGGGGCGGCCGCCCCGAACTCGCTCGCGGCGTCGGCAAAGACCAAACGAAACTCGGCGCCGCCAAACAACGCGCCGCGGAGCTGACCGCGGGACTCTAACCAGACCGTCTGCCGGTCTCCGGCAAATCGACTCACCGGGCGCTGTGGCATACGCGTCCCGCGTGTACTCTGTTTGCTGCCTCGTCCACGAACGAGATTCCACGCGACACAGGCATTCGCGCACAGGGCGGCGCAGAACCGAAACCAATACACGCGAGACGCGTATGCTACAGTACGGCGCATCGTAGCAGATGCGTCTCGTGTGTATCCTCCGAGGTGAACCGTCGCCTAACGCTTTCTTTTCGTCCTGCGTCTGTGGTACCTTTTACTCCGTGCAAGCGAATCGGGAACTCCAGGATTTCATCTCAGACGGCGCGCGCCGGATCACGCCCGCGCATTTGGACAAGCTCGTTCGCATGCTTCCGAAGATTCGGCTCTCGGTGAACCAGGTTACTGAGTTCCCGAGTCTCCCCGACCAAGTGGAATTTTTGGCAGAGATCATCGAAGATTTCCATGCCGGTCTGAACCGGTCGATCCCGTTCACTGCCATAGCCGAATCCGCATTCGCGCTCTTTTACCTGCGCAAAGCCACCAACATTCTTCTCGACTCGAGCCCGCGCACCGGTTACGCCGACGACGCCGCGATCATTACTGCTGTCTTCGAGAACTACAAGAAGCCTTTCCTCAAACACGTCCTGGCCCGAAACGCCAGCAAACCAATCGAGCAGGAGCCAGAGTAAAGTAGAATCGGCGACCCGTCTGCGATACTATTCGCTCGGCATCCTCCACAGCCGTCGTGGCGTAAGGCGGCGTGCAAAATATGATGCCGGCGAAGAAGTAGAGCGATCAAACTCCGTTTTACGGGATCGTCATCATCCCCGTGATAATTCGTTCCACTGACTCGATCGTTGTCTTCTTCGGATCGATGTCGTCCGCGACAATTCTCCCGCGCCTCATCACGATGATCCGATCGACCACCTGGAACACATGATAAATGTTGTGCGCGATTAAGATACATGAATGCCCCGAATCCCGCGCGCCGCGCACAAAGCGCAGGACCCCCTGCGTCTCATGAACCCCAAGGTTGTTCGTCGGTTCATCCAGGATGATTAATTCGCTCTCGAAATACATCGCGCGAGCTATGGCGACTGCTTGACGTTCACCGCCCGACAACGCGCTCACTGGTGTGGTAGGCGGTATATCTTTTGTGATCCCGACCTGCTTCAGCAGCTTGCGCGCAACGTCATTCATCGTCGACTGATCCAGCCGATCCAGAAAACGGGCACCTCTTACCGGTTCTCGTCCGAGAAAAAGATTCCGAGCGATCGAGAGCTGCGTCACAAGTGCAGAGTCCTGATAGATGGTCTCGATGCCGTTATTCATGGCATCGGTTGTATCCCGGATGTTCACTTTCGATCCGTGCATGAAGATTTCTCCGCTATTCGCTCTCAGCGCACCGGAAAGAATCTTGATCAAAGTTGATTTGCCGGCACCGTTATCTCCGAGCAAACCGACAATTTCATTCTTGTAAACCGACAACGAGACATCATTGAGCGCTTGGACACGCCCGAAAAATTTGTTGATGTGCTCCATTCGTACAAGTTCTTCTGGCATACGCGTCAAACCCCCGAATGATGGCGGCGCTCAAGCCAGGAATGCAGAGCCATCATGCCAAGAATGATTCCGCCGATAAATATGTTATAAGCCAGGCCGGGGACACCGACGAGCACAATGCCGTTGCGCATGAGGCGCAAGATAAGAACACCGATTACGGTGCCTATAATCGTCCCGCGGCCTCCAGTCAGCGCCGTGCCGCCGATAACGACCATGGCAATCACCTCAAGCTCGTACCCGGTGCCGCTGTTCGGATTCGCCGCTGACACGCGAATGGAACTGGTGATGCCGGCGTAACCTGAAATAAGCGCTGTCAACATAAACAGCGCGATTTTCGTCAGGCGGACGCGGACACCGCGTGCGCGTGCCGCCTGTTCGTTTCCACCCGCGGCCTGGATCCAGTTGCCGGCTTTGGACTCGGTTAGGACGTACCCAAGTATTACCGAAAATAGAATGAACCACAGCAGAGAGGCGTAGATTTTGAGGTCGCCGACCGGGAACTCCCCGACGATTATTTTCATCAGGATCGAATCGGATGTCCAGGTTCCCTGCGGGAACCCATCGGTGATGTACAAGGCAGTCCCGCGAACAACCAGCAGCATCCCGAGCGTGACAAGGAACGATGGGATTTTCAACTGCGTTACCATCCAGCCATTGAAATATCCGATGATTGCCGAGAGCGCCATCGCGACCACGAATCCGACCTCGAGCGACGCGAAATGCGTGTTGTAAAAGGTCCACATGATAATTGGGGCGAACCCAAAAACCGACCCGACCGAAAGATCGAATTCACCGGCGGTCATCAGCAGTGTCATCCCGAGGGTAATCATCCCAAGCTCGGGTGTGAACGCGAGCAGGTTGCTGATGTTCCCAGGAGAGATGAATGCTGGTGACCAGGCGGTGAAGACAGCGATCTCAAGAACGAGCAGGACCAGCGGCCCGAACTCGGGTTTGGATACGAG
Organism: uncultured Verrucomicrobiae bacterium; assembly: GCA_963750185.1. Taxonomy (GTDB): domain Bacteria; phylum Verrucomicrobiota; class Verrucomicrobiia; order Chthoniobacterales; family JAFAMB01; genus JAFAMB01. The sequence continues at coordinate 59,785 of CAVVPV010000014.1, read as the reverse complement.
CTTTTGTAACAACGAACCGGTACCTTTTTATTTGTGTGAACCCTGCATGATTTTCAGATAGACCGAAGCTTTATCTTTCCCGTAGAGGGTGCCCACAGTGATGTCGAATCCTGGTGGAATTCCGCTGGCAGTCATTGCGGCCAGCGAGAGAGCGAGATAGCTCGTTGCCTGGGGATCCTGCCACATCGCGGCATTCACGTATCCGTCCAGGACTTCCTGTGCAGTATCGGTCGAGTTGCCCCAGCCGACCACCGGAATTTCGCCTGCCTTTATGCCGACCTGATCGAACACGCGTTTGATGCTGCCCGTGACCAGGTCACCCAAACCGATGATCGCTTTCACTTTGCTTTTATTCGCGGTAAGGTAATCCGACATCCGGGTGATGATTTCCGCCTGGTCCAGCTTTGTCTCTGTTATTTCATAGCTAACGCCGAGCGGTTTGAACACGGTGTCAATCCCCTGCGTCTCGAGTTTCTGGTAGGTTGCACCCGGCACTTCGACAGGCATCCAGACGAAATCACCCTTCTTTACGAAGTTATGATCCACAAGGTACTGCGCCCAGCGACGGCCGATGTCGACGTTGTCTCCGCCAACATACGCGTCGCGGCCACTGGTCTTGTCCTCGGTGTTCATAATGATCACCGGGATTCCGGCAGCGTGCGCTTCCGCGATCACCTTGGTAAGGCTCCCGGGGTCGGGTGTGCTGGTGACAATTCCGCGGGCTTTTGCCGAGATCGCAGCCCGAACGGCTTCCTGTTGCGAAGGAACATCGCCGCTATGGAATGAGGTCCGGACTTCGTTCCCGGTGTCCTTCGACCATTGTTCGGCACCCTGTAAAAAGTAGGTCCAGACCGGATCCGTGGGAGATCCGTGCGAGACCCAGTAATAAACCGCTTTGGCGTCTGCCGCCGTACCGGTGACCGGAAGAAAAAGCGCCGCGAAGGCGCCAACCATCGACAAAAAGAGACCTAATTTGATTCCTTTTGTCGCGAGCAGGGCGCGTAGCCCGGCTCCGTCCAACATTCTGACAAGTGTTCTCATACTCTGGGGGATAATTTTTGGGGGAAGAATGACACTATCCGGCGGCCCGGATTTGTCTTCAGAATCAGAATTCGAAAAGAATATCTCAACAAGCTTCATGAGATAAATCTGTGCACAAACTGATATGATTAAACGAGAACTTGACGGTGCGCATCTCGCGGAGCCTGTCGCGAATCTTATTGCACCGGCCGGCTGTGTCGTGCTGAAGGAGGGTCAGAAGCGTTTTCCGTTTGCACTTGGGAATCGGGACCGTCTTGGTGGCGCACAGAAAACATCAGGGGCACTCCATGGACACCGAAGAAGAAGCAATCCAGACTAGTGGCATGTCGCAGAGACAACGTTACTGCGAATGCGGCGGGTCGGATCGGTGGATCTGCCCGAGTTGCTCCATGATGCGGCCGACTCGGGCTGACAAGCCCAATGGCTACCTTCTCGGCTCATACCGCATCGCCACCGCCCCCGAGCCGAACTCCAGCCGGCGCACGAGCCTCAAGTCGATACGCTTCGATAGCCCCGCGAACAACGTCGGCCCGTGGCCCGCTAGCCTGGGGTGCACCACGAACTCGTACTCATCGATCAATCCCAGCTCCGCCAACGCGAGCGGGAGCTTTACGCCTCCCACGAACAGTCCCTTACCCGACTCCCGCTTGAGCTGCTGAACTGCCGTCCCTAGATCCCCGCGCACTAGCTCCGCGTTCCAATCGACCCGGTCCAGAGTGCTCGACACGACGTACTTCTTTGCCACGTCGATCGTCCGGGCGAAGGGTTCCATCCAATCAGGCCTCGATCCTGTCCGCGCCGGCGGCCGCCACGTTGCCTCCATCATTTCGTAAGTCACCCGGCCAAAGAGGAGAGCATCGGCCTGGTCGAGGTTTTCCGCCGCGTGACGATGTAAGTCTTCGTCCGCGAACATTTCACGATGATCGCAGCACCCGTCCAATGTGACATTGATGGAATACCGAAGGGGTCGCATTACCTCGCTTTCACCACCTGTGCCGTTTCATCTCTTGGGAAAGTGAAGAGCTCGACGAGCGCCCTCACGCGCTCTTTCTGACGGCTGCGCGTAAATCGCTTGGTTCTTGTTAGCTCGGCGATACCATGGAGGCTCGCCCAAAACAGTTCCGATATAACCTCTGAATTCGAGCTCTGCCCCTGAAACAACTCCAGGAGTTGGGAAAATGCGAATCGCATCTCCGGAGGAGTAGCCGCGTCATCGAATGGTACGCTCAGGCTGAGCGAAAACATCACTTCATACAGTGCGGGTGAAGACGCGGCGAACTCCAGATATGTGGCCGCGACCGATTGAATCGTATTTCCACGCTGAACCCGTTTCCGTGCCTTCTCCAAAGCCAGGCCCATCTCCTGGAAACCCTCGATAGCAACAGCGGCGAGAATCCCTTCGCGGCTTCCAAAATGAGCGTACAGGACGGGTTGGCTGTATGAAATTTCGTCGGATAGCCGCCGAACGGTTACGTTGGACCACCCTTCAAGCTCCGCGATTCGTCGTGCGGCAGTGATGATCTGTGCCCGGCGGGCCTGCTTGTCACGCAGTTTTCGTTCCGCAATTCGGTTAGTTTCCATCGATAGGAAGTATAGCACCGCTAGGGCGGACGGTGAAACTTTTCCGAATGCTTCCGTCAAAAATATCGTTGCCAGATTGCATATCGCTGCTAGATTTTCTTTCAATGAATCGTTTTATGCTTAACGCTATGCCGCTTTCTCTAGCTGCTCTCATGGCTGTGGGGATCATTGTTATCGGTTGTTTCTACCTTGTATCGCCTGAACGAATCTCAGGATCATTTGGTCTAAAGCCGCCTGCATCCGATGCTGACACTCGTGCCTGGCTACGTCCTAAAGGAATTCGGGATGTCGTAGCTGGATTGGTCGTGCTGACAATGATGCTGACCGCGGACAGGCGGTCGGTAGGCATAGCTCTACTCGTTTTAGCCATCATCCCTCTTGGCGACATGTCAATCATTCTGGGGTCGGGCGGGTCGAAGTCGCGAGCGTTTTCAATTCATGCCGTAACCTGCGCGGTGATGCTTGTCGTCGGCCTTTTGTTGATCCATGCCATTTGAGAGAAATGCCTCTGACCGTTCTTGTCCACCGTGAGGGTCGGATCGCGATCAGCCATGCTGGAGTTGTCGATCCATCGTGCTTCACGATTATTGAGCTTGAAGTTTAGCCTGTGCGAGCCGCCGTTCGCATTCCTTCAATTGGCCCTGCGCTCGCTCGTGGTCCAAGGGAAAAGCCTCAGGCGTATAAATCTCCAGGCAGCTATGGAAGGCCGCCACCGCCTGGGCCAGAAGCTCCGCGCCTTTTGGCCCCTCGGTCCGAGCCGCCTGGTCCCGGAGCGCGTTACCGAGGTTGTTCTGGGTCTTGGCCCAGTCCTGCGGCAGCTGCTCGCGCGTCCTGATTTCCAAGGCGCTTCGGTAGGCGCTCAGCGCCTGGGCCAGAAGCTCCGCGCCTTTTGGCCCCTCGGTTCGAGCTGCCTGGTCCCGGAGCGCGAGACCAAGGTTGTTCTGGGTCCTGGCCCAGTCCTGCGGCAGCTGCTCGCGCGTGTAAACTTCCAAGGCGCTTCGGTAGGCGCTCAGCGCCTGGGCCAGAAGCTCCACGCCTTTTGGCCCCTCGGTTCGAGCCGCCTGGTCGGAGAGCGCGAGACCGAGGTTGTTCTGGGTCCTGGCCCAGTCCTGCGGCACCTGCTCGCGCGTGTAAACTTCCAAGGCGCTTCGATAGGCGCTCACCGCCTGGGCCAGAAGCTCCGCGCCTTTTGGCCCCTCGGTTCGAGCCGCCTGGTTCCAGAGCACGAGACCGAGGTTGTTCTGGGTCCTGGCCCAGTCCTGCGGCAGCTGCTCGCGCGTGTAAACTTCCAAGGCGTTTCGGTAGGCGCTCAGCGCCTGGGCCAGAAGCTCCGCGCCTTTTGGCCCCTCGGTTCGAGCTGCCTGGTTCCAGAGCGCGATACCGAGGTTGTTCTGGGTCCTGGCCCAGTCCTGCGGCAGCTGCTCGCGCGTGTAAACTTCCAAGGCGTTTCGGTAGGCGCTCAGCGCCTGGGCCAGAAGCTCCACGCCTTTTGGGCCCTCGGTTCGAGCCGCCTGGTCGGAGAGCGCGATACCGAGGTTGTTCTGGGTCTTGGCCCAGTCCTGCGGCAGCTGCTCGCGCGTGTAAACTTCCAAGGCGTTTCGGTAGGCGGCGATAGCGGCCGCCAAATGTTCGTTGCCCGCCTTTGCCTCCACGCGAATCCCGAGTTCGTCGTGAGTGAAACCGACGTCAACCTCCGTCTCTGCCCAGAGCTGCGGATTTGTTTCGCGATTGATGTAATGGAGTGCCGTTTCATAGGCTTTCTCAGCCTCGTTAAATCGGAACTTGAGCGTGAAAAGGCTGGCTTTCAGCCGCCAACCTTGGATGGCGTCAGTAATGGCCTTTTCCGCCTGCTCTGCGGACTGGCGCAACTTGTCGTCATCCAATAGCGCAATCGCCGCGTCGATCTTTCCATCCAGATACAGTCTTACTGCCTCCTGGTAAATCTCTGAGCCCTGGCCTGGCTGGTTCTTAGCCAACTCTGCAGCAGCTTTTTCTGCACCGGCCTTGGCCTGGTCGCGTTCCTGTTGAAGCTTGGTTATGGTTGCCGCGTCGGACCTATTCTCAACCTCAAGTGCCTTGAGTTCCTGCTGGTAAGTGGCCTCAATGGCTTCCACACCCTTGAGCTGGTAAAAGCGCCGTGCCATTTCCTCGCGATCTGCCTCCTTGCAAATGATGATCGGCAGGGGATTAGAATCAGCATCCTTCGGCAGGGCCAGATCAAGTTGGAGCCAATTGACGACGACATATCCTTCCCTGATGACTCCGAGCCGCACCCTCTCGCCAGGAGCTCTGTTCGGATAGTCAAGCGTGAAGCCACCATCACTACCGGTTACCCACGGACCGCCTGTATGAGCAGAATCCGTAATTTGCACATTGGCGATTCCTTGGCCGCCCTCGCCATTTAGAATAACACTCCCTTTGACGGTCGCTGCGCGTAATTGAACTGCGACTGCCAAAAGAAAAACCACTAATATGCGACCGACCATACTCCGCCTAGCTAGCTAGTGCGATTTCTTTAGAGCCAGAACTACGTGTTCCGCATTTGGAACGACAGTATAATGAGCGGGTTCGTAACCAACAGCGGTAATTTCAATATCCATTTGTGCTCGCACACGATCGCCGGGAATCGTTACATCATACTGACCTACGGAATCGGTAATGGCGGTAATGCCCGCTAAATTAATCTTCGCGTTCGATATGGGCTCGCCGTTGTCATCTTGCACGCGGCCGGAAATCCGACCGCCGCGTTTCTTTACCGGTATGTAGATGCCATCGCTGTTAAGTCGATACATCCGCTTTGGATCACTGAGCTCAAAATCGTTCGACTCTAGGCCAATCGGAACCTCCTGGCCTCGGAACCTTGAAGGAATCTCAGGAAAATATGCCTCCCCTTCCGCACCTATCGGCTGGTGCCGACGGTCGCCCCCCAGGTCTAATAGAACACTCCCTGAATTTCGAAGCACAATGTCCTGAGGGCCGTCTTGGCCATGGACATACACTGTAAGGGGAAATGTGGAAAAAAGCACTGCTCGAGCCAGAGAAACGCCGATTAGTAGAACAACAACCAGGCAAAGTACGGCAAAACCGGAAAAAATATATTTTTGCGAACCCGCCTTCAACCACTGTTCAGGCGTCAATCCCGGAGGTACCGGAACGGACCCCATCTCTTGCTGAAGAGCTGACAGTCGGTCCTTGGCAGGCAATTTTTCCAGTGATGCCAAGAGCTGCTTATTCCGCTGTACTCGCCACGCAATTACAACCCAAGCGACTACCACGAGTGCATAAGCAGCAAAAGCGAGAGGGCTACTCGACGCGCTCGGTATATTCTGTAGAGCCGCCTTTAAAAATTCCATATTCTTACCAGAGTAAGAGCTCTTTCCTGCTGGATGGCCTGTGGCAAGGATGGGGTCTTCAATGTGAGTTAGTATAGCCGCGAAACGTTGAAGAGCTACCTCCATCATCTCATCCCACTAAAACCCATATTCCAGAGGACTTTTAAATTCGAAAGGATCATTGAACAAATCCGGGCTACTCCATTTTAACGTTTTCTTTTCTAGGATCGTGATTGCTATTTCAGCTTTCGCATATTTGAAAAGGCTTGGAATCGCGAGAATGCCGTCCATTTGGATGGGAATCTACGAGACTGTTGTAATCGCCGCCAACGCTATCCGCTGAAACTGGCTGATCGCTGTCTGGTGTGGCTAATAGGTTAGTGATGTTAGAGCTGCGGAATCGCTGAAAGTTCTTCAAGAGCAGAACGTTGCAGGGTACATCATGCTCCTTGCCACCCTTCTCGTGAAGCCGGACCCACCGGCGGCGGACCTGCACGAAATAATCTGCGACGTTCATCTGAATGACGGCACCGATACGGGCAAAGCTGTAGACCATGATGCCGATCAGAGCGCGATCGCGCAGACCCCTATGTCCTTGCCAGTGCCGGTGGCCGATATCTAGAACGTGTCGAGGCCCATGCTTCAGCCACATCCCCTTTATACTTTCTTCGCCGAACGGCTTTCCCTGTCTCCACACAAGAGCTGGAGCGGTATTGGATTCAGGTCGGTGATCCCGCGCTACGCGAATGCCCGTGACATGTTAAGCGGTGCTGGCGCCTTCCGCGGTGGCGGGCGATGGAATCCTCCCGGTATTTATGCGGTATACGCTTCGCTAGAACCCGGGCTGAGCGTAAATGAAGCCATGCGCGTCGTTTTCTCGGATCGTGGATTTAGCGTCGAGGATATGCGGCCGCGCCTGGTCGCCGCGCTTCGGTGCCGACTGAACGCGATAATCGATTTGAGCTCCGATAGCGTTGTTCCGTCGTGGCTTGCCCTAGGCGAACTGCTAACCGATGATTGGAATACAACCAATGCGAATGGCAGTGAAAGCTGCTCCCAGGCTTTTGGAAGGGCAGTTTCAGAAATGAGCGAAGCCCTCCTGGTCCCGTCGGCAAGGCGGGTCGGCGTCAACTTGGTAATTTACCCAAAGAGCCTTCGTTCGAATAGTGTTCTCGAAATCGAAGGCCAAGAAGAGCTGTCGCCGTAGTGCAGTTCAGCATGCTAAACTGCTTGCTTGATCCTTGTTGTTGGACGAACCTAAGCACGTGGATGCGTTGGACACGACAGATCAGATCTCTGTTGAGACCGTCAGAAAACTAGCCCAGCAAAGCGGCTTGACCTTGGACTGTCTGGCCCGGATGCTGAGGATCTCGCGGCGTGCCGTGGCGGCGTGGCTGAGCGGCCAGGAACCGAGCCGTTCCAACAAAGTCAGGCTAATCGAGTTCGGCCGGATGTATCAAGCCTTGAGCGAATTAGTCGAGCCGTCTGCTATTGGTCCGTGGTTAGAGAAGAGCAATCCGTCCCTGCAAGGATCGACACCGCTTCAAGTGATCGAAAGAGGAGAAAGCGACCGCGTCTGGCGCATAGTCTGGCAGTTGCGAGAAGGCAACGTCGGCGACTAGACTGTTGGGTGCAAAATGATTTGGCGCCTTTAACGAACGGAGAACATACAGCGTTTCGTGCCCCTGAAGAATTGTCAGGTCGCAAACGAAATAGATTGCCTGAGAATCGAACCGATATGATTATGCCTTTGTGAATCAGGCAGCGCTCGGGGGTTTATAGTTGGGACGACGGCCGGCAACAGAAATGAATCAGATCCGTGGCGCTCTCCGAGTCATGGTCTCCGATGAACTTCGACAAGCCGGCCAGCGATTTGTATCGGCCCGATATATTTCCCAGCGATTTAAGGTCAGCTACCAGACTGCTCATCGGCTATTGACCGAGCTTAAGGACCAGGGGCTGGTTGTGCGGCGGGCAGGTTCAGGCAGTTTTATCTCTGGCCAGACGAAATCGTTGCAATCTGGCGGAAGCAACGATTGTTTCCTATCGAACGATCTTGAATATCACCCCGCCCACTATCATCGGGTTGGACAATGCGCCCGTAGCCGAACGGCTTGGCTTTTCGACGATCGGGATTCCATGGGAGGAAGTTGCTCGGAACGCCGTGTTGATCATTAAAAAACGGTTGGAAGGCCGCAGCGATCACGCAAGCGCAATTATTTTGCCTCCAGTGCCCGTGATCAGAAATTAAGTTTCATAGTGGCCCGCGATGAATCGGCGCGGCACTCGTCAATCTAATTAGTCTATGCCAATTGCGATTATTACAGGTGCTGCACAAGGAATTGGACGACGCTCATCAGAACTATTCGCTCAAGCCGGCTATTCCGTGGCTTTGCTGGACCTCAAATCCTGTGCATCAACCCTTGCTGCTGTACGGGCTTACGGAGCCGAAGCCGAAGAATTTGTAGGCGATATCTCCGACGAGCAACTGGTCTCCGGCGTCATCAACGGAATCCGGGACCGTTGGCGCCATGTGGATGTTCTTGTGAACAACGCAGGAATCAGTTTTATCGCACCGGTCGAGGACTCGGATGCGTTTGCGTTTCGCCGGGTTCTTGAGGTCAATCTCGTCGCGCCATTTTTACTATCAAAAGCGGTTGGCAAAATCATGCTCGAGCGCGGCTCAGGATCGATTGTGAATGTTGCGTCGATCGCCGGTTTGATGGGCATTTGCGATAGGTCTGCGTACAACGCGTCGAAGCATGGATTGATTGGACTCACGCGCACGCTTGCGGCGGAATGGGGCGGGCGTGGTATTCGCTGCAACGCTGTCTGTCCCGGATGGGTCAAAACGGAGATGGATGTTGTCGACCAAGCCGGCGGCAGCTACGAGGACGAAGACATCATCGGCCGCAATCCAATGGGTCGGTTCGCCACGCCCGATGACATTGGCCGCGCCATTCTTTTTCTGGCTGACCCCGGCCAGAGCGGATTTATCAACGGTCAGGCCCTCCCTGTCGATGGCGGTTGGTCCACCGACGGGAGTTGGCAAAGTCTCCGGATGCGGCACAGGTAATATCCTCGAAAACGGAAAGTCAAACGTAGTTTGATCCGTGCATCCGTGTGAACAACGCCGGCGCAAATAGCGCGAGCCCCAATCGTGCCACCCAAAGCCCCGATGCCAACATCAATACTCTTCCATAGGCTTCTCTCAAATAGGATACCTCCAAACTTTTTTTACTTGTTAGTTTCTGTGTCTGGGCTCTGTCCAACGTCTCCGCCAGCGGCGATGCCTTTTGCTGTCGTAGAAGGTGACGATCAGTCTGGCTTAGTTTCTGAGTCCGGGCCTGGGCTGGCTGCTAGCGGAAGGGACAATCACCGTCGATGGTAGGGAGCGTCGATCGGCAAGCTACACCTGGAATGACATGCTGCCAACGGCTCACGCATAAGCGTAGCGTTGACCCGGAGCTCAAAGGCAGAATTTGGATTTTGGAATTCATAAGGTTGGGGGAAAAGAAAGTGGCCTAGTAGTTACCCGCAAAAATAAGCGGTATTGTCGTTCTCGTCCTCGTCGTCGTTCTCGTTCTTGGAACTGGGTGGTGGCTTCGATCTGCCGGACAGGGGCACAGCTAAAAACCGGAACCTGAACGTGAACCGAGATCAACGATCAAAGAGCGAGGTCGAGAACGACGACGAAGGACGAGGATACAATTCGTTCCATGGCGAACACCTTATCGATCGGTGTGTCCCTACGGGACGCGACTTGAAGCTATTTCGCAACAGGCTCTAGCTAAGCTAGCTGTTTCGCTATGCAGAAATCTAGCACGCCCTTTCGCCGGCGCGGCTTTGAAGTCGAGGTGCTTTCGGCAGCGTTAGTTAGATGAAACCATTCGTTAATGTTGGAGCTACCTTCTCCCAGATAAGAGAGAGAAGAAGTCCGAAGCCGCATTGACGAGAGCAGAGCAATGAGGCGTAAGCGATTCGGAGCGCTCGTCAGTCAGCCGGATGTACGATCAGTTCGAATTCCGATGGTACTCCTGCAACGATTGGACCGTGAGGCCCTTGGTCTGAATCGATCGCATTGCCCGTATACTCGCTTCGACGCCACTGATCGTGGTCAGAATCGGGATACGGGATTCGACGGCGGTGCTGCGAATCTTTACTTCGTCTTTTCTAGGAGTCTTGCCGCTCGGAGTATTGATGATCAGGTCGATATCGTCGTTCTTGATCATATCAATGACGTGCGGACGTCCCTCAGCCAGCTTGAAAAGCCGGTTCACAGTCACTCCCGCAGCGGCCAGAGCGGTTGCGGTCCCGCTCGTTGCGAAAATCGTGAACCCTAGTTCAACGAGGTCCTTCCCAAGTTTCACGATGTCCTGCTTGTCCGCGTCCTTGACGCTGAGAAACACGTTGCCGCCGCTCGGCAACGGCGGTTGCGCGGCCATCTGAGATTTCGCGTACGCAAGGCCGAGGTCCTGATCGATGCCCATCACTTCACCGGTCGCTTTCATCTCGGGCCCGAGAGTAATATCGATCCCCGGGAAGCGAATAAATGGGAAGACCGCTTCTTTCACCGAGTAATGTGGCGGGACGACTTCGTTGGTGAATCCGAGTTCAGACAGCTTTTTGCCGGCCATCACTTTTGCGGCAAGCTTCGCAAGCGGGACGCCGATTGCTTTGCTGACGAACGGCACCGTGCGCGATGCGCGCGGGTTCACTTCAAGGACGTAGACCTCTTCATCCTTGATCGCGAACTGGACATTCATCAAACCTTTCACCTCGAGTTCGCGCGCCATCGCTTTGGTCGCCGCAGCGATTGTACTTAACACTTTGCCGGAAAGCGAAAAAGCGGGGATCACACAGGCGCTGTCTCCGCTGTGGATACCGGCCTCTTCGATGTGCTGCATAATTGCGCCGATCACGGAGGTCTCCCCGTCGGAGATACAATCGACATCGACCTCAATCGCATCTTCGAGGAATCGATCGACAAGCACAGGCCGCTCCGGGCTGGCTTCAACAGCGGTTCGGATATACCGGCGGAGATCCTCTTCCTGATACACAATTTCCATCGCGCGTCCCCCAAGGACAAAGGAAGGGCGAACCAATACGGGATATCCGATCGTGTTCGCAACGCTCACGGCTTCCATCTCGTTCGTCACGGTTCCACTCGGCGGTTGATTCAGGCCGAGCCGATTCAGCAGTGCTGAGAAATGTTTCCGATCCTCGGCCATTTCGATGCTTTTGGGCTGAGTCCCGATGATGTTCACGCCGTTCGCCTGAAGCGCCGTCGCCAGATTCAATGGCGTCTGGCCGCCGAATTGGACGATCGCTGCCCAACACTTTTCATGCTGGTAGATGTTCAGAACGTCTTCCAGGGTCAGCGGTTCGAAATAAAGTTTGTCACTGGTGTCGTAGTCGGTCGAAACCGTCTCCGGATTCGAATTGAGCATGATGGTTTCGAACCCTTCCTCTTTGAGTGCGAAGGAGGCGTGGACGCAACAGTAATCGAATTCGATCCCCTGGCCGATCCGGTTCGGACCACCGCCCAGAATCATGATTTTACGACGGTCGCCAAGCGCCGATTCGTCTTCCTCTCCGTAAGTCGAATAGTAGTACGGTGTATACGCTTCGAACTCTGCAGCGCACGTATCGACAAGGCGGTAGGTCGGCACAACTCCGTCGCGGATCCGGTTCGCTCGCACTTCGGCTTCAGTCGACTTTGTCAGAAAGGCCAGTTGGCGATCGGAGAACCCGTACTGTTTTGCGCGGCGCAGGCTGCATTCACCTGCCGCAATACGCTTTTCCTCGTCGACAACCTGGCGAATGTTTTCCAGGAACCATGGGTCAATCGCTGTGAGTCCGTTTATTCGCTCGATTGTGAACCCGGCCAGGAGTGCGTAACGAATATAGAAGATCCTGTCCCATGAAGCATTTACCAGCTTCCTTTGAATCTCTTCGATGTCCCACGCGCCTCTGTTTGTGCGCGGCTCACGATCTTTGCCGTCGGCGCCAAGTCCGAACCGGCCGATCTCGAGTGACCGGAGCGCCTTCTGCAGCGACTCTTTGAATGTCCGGCCGATCGCCATGGCTTCGCCTACACTTTTCATCTGCGTCGTCAGCGTCGGATCAGCTTGCGGAAACTTCTCGAATGTGAATCGCGGAACCTTGACGACACAATAGTCAATGACCGGTTCGAAACTGGCCGGTGTTTCGCGTGTGATGTCGTTGCGAATTTCGTCGAGCGTGTATCCGACAGCCAGTTTTGCCGCGATCTTTGCGATCGGAAATCCAGTCGCCTTGGACGCCAGAGCAGATGATCTGGACACACGAGGATTCATTTCGATGACGATCATCCGCCCGTTCCGAGGGTTGACCGCAAATTGGATGTTCGATCCGCCGGTTTCGACACCGATCTCGCGGATCACAGCGAACGACGCGTCGCGCATGATCTGGTATTCCCGATCAGTGAGTGTTTGCACTGGAGCGACTGTGATCGAGTCGCCGGTGTGAATCCCCATCGGATCGAAGTTCTCGATCGAGCAGATGACGACGCAGTTGTCTGCTCGGTCGCGCATCACCTCCATCTCGAATTCCTTCCAGCCCAGGAGCGATTCTTCGATCAGCACTTCGCTGACAGGTGACTGATCAAGTCCCCGATTAACGATCTCTTCAAATTCCAGTCGGTTATATGCGATACCCCCTCCGCCTCCTCCGAGCGTAAACGCAGGACGAATGATAAGCGGAAACGATCCAATATTCGCAGCAACGAGTCTCGCTTCCTCGATGCTGTGCGCGGTACCGGATTTCGCGACATCCAGACCGATCCGAATCATTGCCTCCTTAAAGAGCTGACGATCTTCGCCCTTTGAGATCGCTTCCGCATTCGCGCCGATCAAGCGCACCTGATGCTTTTCGAGTATCCGTTCTCTATAAAGATCCATCGCGATGTTCAGCGCGGTCTGGCCGCCAAGTGTTGGCAGCAGCGCATCCGGTTTCTCCCGCTCGATGATTTTCTCAACAATTTCGACTGTGATCGGTTCGATGTACGTCCGTGCGGCGAATTCGGGATCGGTCATGATCGTCGCCGGATTTGAATTGACGAGCACTACTTCGTATCCCTCTTCCATCAAGGCCTTGCAGGCCTGGACGCCTGAATAATCAAACTCGCACCCCTGTCCGATAATAATCGGGCCGGAACCAATCAGCAGAATCTTATGGAGATCTCTGTTCTTAGGCATGGGCGCTGCCAGATTAGCGGAAGAAGTTCAAGGTTCAAGGTTCAAGGTTCGAAGTTCAGCGTTCGGCGTTCGGCGTTCGGCGTTCGGCGTTCGGCGTTCGGCGTTCGGCGTTCGGCGTTCGGCGTTCGGCCAATTATGAAAACGGCGACCGAATGCAAGGCTATTCCAAATCCTTCTCTTAACCTCCGTGCGCCTCTGTGGTGAATCCTCTTCCTTTCCCTGAATCACAAGTGCTGTTCGAACTCGAAAAGCCGTTCAAGCGCGCTGATGAAATCTTGAAAGGCGCTGGCCGGCAGCATAATTGTGTCGCGGCGGCCGCTGACATCTTCGGTAATTTTCACGAACCGACCTCGCTGATTTTCCTTGAGATCGAGAAAGAACACTTTTCGATCCACTTCGACTTTCTCGGACGCGAGTGCGTCGTTTGCGGTTGGGGGTGTGTCGGAACTCATCATCAACTTCTGTGTGCCACTGGTCTCCTTGAACATATCAACGTCTTCTAAAACGAATTTCGTGGAACCAGTAGATAATCGGTAAGTCTCTCTTCGGCAATGGCGGATCGACAGGTTTACGATGGGGACTCACCCTGCGATCCCTACAGCCTTGCGGACCCTTGACATCGTATTCCCCGCGACGGCGCGCGCTTTTGCCGCGCCATCGGCCAGCACCTGATCCACGTAACCGGGTTTGGCCTCCAGCTCCGCTCGGCGCTCTCGCATTGGAGCGAACGTTTCCCAGATCGCCTCGAACAGGCGCTTCTTGAATTCGCCGTACCCGATTCCTCCGGCTCGAAAATCGCTTTCCATGCCAGCCACTGCGTCCGGTGTTGCGAACAGCTTGTATAGTGAAACGATCGCGGAGTTTGTTGGATCCTTTGGGGCTTCGACCGGAATCGAATCGGTGACGATGCTCATCACCTTTTTTCGCAACTCTTTCTCCGGAAGAAACAGTCCGATTGTGTTGCCGTAACTTTTGCTCATCTTCTGGCCGTCCAGACCGATAATCGTGGCGACCTCGTCCCGGATATCCGGCTCAGGCAGTTTGAAGACTTCGCCGTAAGTCTCGTTAAACTTCACCGCGAGATCGCGCGTAATCTCTAGATGCTGTTTTTGATCTTTGCCGACCGGAACAACGTCGCTGTCATAGAGCAGAATATCCGCTGCCATCAGCACCGGATAAGAGAACAGGGCATGAGACGGAGCGATGCCATGTGCAAGCTTGTCCTTGTACGAGTGGCTGCGCTCGAGTAATCCCATCGGTGTGACGTTGCTGAGAATCCAGGAAAGCTCGGCGACGGCCGGAACATCCGATTGTCTGAAAAAGCAGGCCTTCGCCGGGTCGAGCCCGCACGCGAGAAAATCGAGTGCAACACAGCGAATGTAGTCTCTCAGGAGTGCAGGATCGTGAACGGTCGTCAGCGCGTGGAAATCCGCGATGAAATAGAACGCTTCTCCTTTGTTCTGCAACTCGGTTGCCGGTCGCACCGCTCCAAAATAGTTCCCAATATGCAGAGGGCCGGTCGGCTGGATTCCGGTGAGGTAGCGCAACATGGGCACAACCCTGACCGATCCCGGCGGTCTGTCAACCGCCGGGATCGGGTTCCGGGTTCGAGGTTCGAGGTTCGAGGTTCGAGGTTCGAGGTTCGAAGTACAGTATTGTCCGGAGTCCGCTTGCAACCGGAACTTTGAAACTTGAACTCGGAACCCTCGGCGCCGCGTCAAGCGGCGCCGAGCCCCCACCTTGCGATCTGTTGCTGTTCTTCTGCGACGAGCTTGTCCCAGATCTTCCGGTGATCCGGTTCGTATCGGTTATCCTGGATTTCGGTCATTTGGCGGCGCACATCGATCAAGGCATCAAGCTGTGGTAGAAGGCTGACATAAAGTTCGCGAAGAAAACGGGTCGCGCCGGCGTCCCGTTCCCAAATGACTCCGAACGAATCCACGAATTCGATCGCGTACGTGTAATCGCCGCGCTGGTGATGCTGCCAGAGTTCAGGTGACGGCTCAGGCAAATCGAGCAGGATTGGCGCAAGATAAAGATTTTGCAGCATCCCGCGTTTATACCGCTCGATTGCACTCGCCTCTTCGTCGAACTCGAACAGCGTGAGCCCCCATCCGAACATGAACCCGGGATCCTCAAGGTCACCGGGGTACGATTGGCGGTACCAGGTAAAGTATTCGTTGGCAGCTTCGAACTGGTTGAGGGCAAGCTGCAGCAGCGGAACAAGAAAGCGAACACCCGAATGATCCGCCGGATCAGTAAACAACAACTCTTCGCCGATGGAAACGGCTTCGCTCAGGTTTCCCTTTTGCCACGCGACTACCAAACGTCCATGTTGAGCTCGCAGGAATGCACCGGGTTCCGCCTGAACTTGTGAGGGCGCCGATACTTCGGCGGCTTTCGCGAATCCTTCAGCGGCTTCGTCGAGATTCCCTTCCTGAAAATCGAGATCCGCGAGTTCAACCAAAGCTTCCGGGAGATTCTCGCTGAGGTCGAGCGCCTTCGCAAGCAGGGCGCGTTGCTTGTCGCGAGACCGCGTGTGTTTGACCGCTTTCACGAGCCCTTGGGCGACAAATGCAGCGCCGTGCGTTGCCAGCAGGCTCTCGGCCGGAGCGGCTATCAGATTGCTCAGCTGTGACTCAAGCACATCATCTTCGGCCGGATCGAGCTCGGTTGATTCAACGTCCACGAGATTGATCCTGCATTGATATTCTTTCGAAAAATTACGCCACACCGCTTCGTCCCACTCATCAACATCCGGTACAAGCAACTCGTCCGGTGCGCCCTTTTCCTGAAATGCTCGGTGAAGAAAAAGTTCAACGCGTCGTTGATCCAGTTCCCGCACAAACTCGTGACCGAGGAGCATTCGAGTGTGCCGATGGACCAGGTAAAGGCAGGTTGGGAGGACGAACATCGATCCGAACTGGATCGGCACGTCCAGATCGAACCAATCAAACGCCCAGACTTCCCTTGTTGAGCGCAGAGGCAAAATCATGTGATAAGTTTTTGGAGCGTGTTATCGATGGCGATCCCAGAGGGTGCACCGCAATAAAGCGCGGCAAATGCAGCTTTACCATTTTATTTCCATCCGCTGCTTCTTGCTGAATTTATCGGTATAGAAGAGTTCGCGGTGCGCGACGCCATGTTCGTGCACCAGTTTGGTGACTTTCACGTCGAAGCAACAGTATTCGGCGATATCCACGAGACGCTTTTCGCGCCACCATTTGATCGCATCGACTCCGTGGGCCGTCTTGCCGACACCAAGAGTCGCCTGCGCGATATTGTCCAGTTGGAGCCTGTTCCCGATCGCGTTTTCGATCTCCACCAGCAGGTCCAGAGTCCGGAGCTGATGCGGCAGGTCGAGGATGGTGTAGCCCATCAGGACTTCATAATCGAAGTTCACCAGGTTGAATCCGACGACAAGGTCCGCACGCAAAAGCTGCTGGACCAGCTCGTTCACGCGCTTCTCGGAATAAATCCGGTATTCGTTCAGGGCTGTGCTGTAGGTTACGCCGACCGACATGCCCATATCTCGTTTCCTGTCCCAACCGCCGACATCATTTGCGGTGCGCTGAGTTTCGAGGTCGAAATAAATAACATTCATCCGGGCAGAGACCTATTCGCTGTGGACCTTAACGCAGACTCCGCGACTTATGGCGACGGGCTCAATCAAATGATCCCGCGTCGAACCGGAAAAGGTTTTCCAGGTTCGGCAGATGATATTCTTCCACAACGGTTCCGTCCGATACGTAGACACGCAGACCATTAGCGCCATCTGACACGCAGCGAGTCTGCTTGATGTTCTTGGTGGTGCAGACCTGGATCAAAGGGAGTCCGTCCGAGTTTGTGATCCAGGCTCCGGAATCGTCTGGGACTGCGCTCAACTGAAACTGTGGCTGGCGGGTATTCTCCATTGGATTATTCCCCGGTTTCACGAAGACAGCGGGGGATTCTACCCGCGTATCGGCCGGGATCACTTTGCCATCTTTTAAATCGAAGAATTTAAATGTTGTCAGGGTATGATCGAACCATTTCTGCCAGATCGATTTTCCCTGGGTTGCTGTCTGGAACCGAATTCCGATTACTTGTTGAGTGGGGCCGGTCTCGGAAATCAGCAACAGTGTGTCATTGTCGCGCGCAGCTCCGAGTCGGCTGACAGCCTGCAGTTCGGGCGGCAATTCGATCTCTCGCAGCAGTTTGCCGGAAGAATCGATCTGTTTTAGCAGTGTGGCCGACGACGTCTTCACCAGAAGCCACACGCTGTCCTGAGCGCCTGCCTTCATATCGAGTAGTTCGCCGGTTTCCCCTGGATCGATGGCTGCGAAATCCGAACCGTTCAGCCGCCAAATATTTGCTCCCTTCGATGCAACCACAACCGACGTGCTGAGCACCGCGCAACGGTACAAATCTTCTGCGGGCGACTTCAGATCCTGCCGTGTCGCATTCGTCTGGTACTTTATCTGGTTGCCGCTGAGCACCAGGAGTCGGTCTCCCAAAGCGTCGGCATCGCGTATGTCGGCAAATATCTGTCGCGGAGCCGGTGTGCCCGAAGCCGGATCCACGAGCATCAATTGCGCATTGTCAAATACCAGAAGGTTCGGCCCGGCGCTTTTGATCGAAACCGGACTGAACTCCAGCGGAATTGCCTTCGTTTGATTGCCATTTGTGTCAAGTACTGCGATCTCCAACTGCGACGCTTCGGCAACGACCGTTGGGTGTAGCGAGTCCAGCAATGTGGCGGAGGCGATTTTTCGAATTCTTCGATTGGTTTTGGGATCGACCCAATCGTTCAGATGAAATGCGACACCTTCGATCGTAAAATCGCCAATCATAACCCCGCGAGCGAAGTATTTGCCGTTCGGGACCGGCTTCCCGTTTGCGTCATTTTTATCCCAATCAATGATGAGACCGTCCGAAGCCGCTTTGAACGTTTCCACATCGGCCGCCTTCTTTAGCACCCGGATCAGTTTGCCGTCATTGTCATAGACACCGAGGCTTATCACGCCCGGGGTCGGTGGCGGCACAAACAGTAGTTGGTCGGGATTTGGTTCTGCGTCCTGTGCCTCGAGCGCATCTGCCGCACGGAATCCAAAAAGGCAGAGTAACAATGCAATCCCCGTTACTCGGAGAGGGCGGTTAAACATAATACTTCCAATTCAAATCGGGAAAAATGTTGTCCCGCCACTCGCAGTTTAAAAGGAAATCTTCGTCGATCGTGCCACCCTTTTGCTGGTCGTATAATCGCGTAAACCTGAGGATATGGTCTTTGGTTCTCTTCGCGGCGTAGACGCGCGCGGTTCCCGTTTTCATCAGGAATGCCCAGTCACTCGATTGCGCCAATAGAAGCTCACGAGCCATTTGTCTCAAAACGCGCTCCTTCCATTTGGCAGGTTCTTTGACGGACGCCCGCGCCGCCTCAGTCATGCGCCGCGCAGCGGCGTGCAGGTGTGGATAAATCCACGAATTCGATTCGTCCAGCCAAACCTCCCAGAACCCTTTGTTGCCCCAGCTCGACGGGCTCGGGGAAATGATCTGCAGTGTGTCATGTTTTTCGAGGTATGCGCTCGGTGTCGTTAACGCGAAGACGTTCTGGTCGTACACTGCTTTGCGAATGAAAAGGTTCAAAAATCTGGGGCCCTCGTACCACCAATGTCCGAACAATTCCGCATCGAACGGACTCAAAACGAGCGGTTCGATATTGGTCGATTGAATTAGATTTTGAATCTGGTTTGTCCGGCTGACCATAAAATCGCCTGCATGATAATCAGCGGCGGCTTCGGCCCAACCCGGAACGTAAATCTGTTTGTTCGCCGTTCGTCCGGTGATTCGGTGATATTTGATCCCCGTGAATTTTCGCGTGCCATCCGCGGCCAGGTAGGGGCGCAGATATTCGAGGTCAAGGTCGTGACCGATATCCCGATAAAAATCTCGATAAGCCGGATCACCGGGATAACCTTCCAGTGCGCTCCAGACTTGTTTGCTTGATTCGCGGTCCCGTCCGAAAGCGGCAGGTCCGGCTGCCGTGAAGCAGGGAGTGAATATCGCGTACCGTGGTCTCGGATTCCCGAACATGAGCCCATGGGCATCCAGCGAAAACCAGCGAAGCTCAGCCTCTTGCAGAAAGGTCTCCAGTCCGGAGAAATAAGCGCACTCCGGTAGCCAGATTCCTCTCGGTTTCCGGCCGAAATTCGCGACATAATCGTCACGCGCGATCTGAATCTGCGCTCGAACAGCTTCAGGGTGCTGTTCCATTAACGGTAGAAATCCGTGTGTCGCTGCGCAGGTGATGATCTCCAGAAAACCGCCCTCCTGGTAGCGCTTGAATGCACCGACCAGATCGCACTTCAGCCGGTCGGCGTAAATCTCGCGGCATTCCAGAAATCGGGAATGATAAATTCTTGCGAGATGGTTTATCTCGGGTTGCGATTGGGTCCGGTCGATTTCCCGCTTTGCAAGAGCGATGGCGCGACCGATGTATCGGAGGTAGCGCTCTCGCAGCAGTTCGTCGTTCAGCATCGCGCAGAGAGGAGGCGTCATTGACAGTGTGAGCCGAAACTGAACGCCGTCGCGTACGAGACCTTCGAACACCTGCCAAAGTGGAATGTAGGTTTCCGTGATCGCCTCGAACAACCAGTCTTCCTCGAGGAATTCCGGGTATTCCGGATGCCGCACGAAAGGCAAATGTGCGTGCAGGACAAGAGCTAAATAACCTTTTCGCATGCTGGGAAGACCTCAGGGTGTTTGGCTATGTAACACAGGCTCTAACCCTTTGTCTCAAGCAAGTAAAAAAGCAGGTATCAACCGATTTTCAGTACGGTATTGGTGGTAGCTCGACCATCGCGTCAGACGTAAAGAACTGCTCCCGGACGCGGATCGATCGCGAAACCGATTTCCGAACGCAGAACTTCGAACTTTGAACTTCGAACCCCGAACGAATCGATTACAAAACAACAAAAAAAGGCGCCCGGATTCTTTTCGGGCGCCCTTTGAGCAGAAGGGTTGCTATAACCGACCGGTTACAGGTCGAAATACATGTAGAACTCGTACGGGTGCGGGCGAAGGCGCAGCGCGTCGTGCTCCTTTGTCTTCATCTCAACCCAGTTATCGAGGAAGTTCTTGTTGAAGACGTCCCCTTTCAGGAGGAACTCGTGATCCGCTTGGAGCGCCTCGACGGCGCCAAGAAGCGAATCGGGAACGTGAGAAACCTTGGCGAGGTCTTCCGGCGGAAGTTCGTAAAGGTTCTTGTCCAGAGGATCACCCGGATCAATTCGGTTCTGGATTCCGTCGAGACCGGCCAGCATCATGGCCGCAAATGCGAGATATGGAGTTGCCGCCGGATCTGGAGTCCGGAACTCGATTCGTTTTGCCTTTGGATTTTGCGAGTAGGTCGGTATTCGAACCGCCGCAGATCGGTTTCGCGCAGAATAGGCCAGGTTCACTGGCGCTTCGAATCCAGGCACGAGCCGTTTATAGCTATTGGTAGTTGGGTTGGTAAACGCGGTGAGCGCGGGAGCATGCTTCAAAATGCCCCCGATATAGAACAGCCCAAGTTCGCTGAGGCCTGCGTATTTGTCGCCCGCAAAGAGCGGTTTTCCATCCTTCCAGAGCGAAGAGTGCACGTGCATCCCGGAACCGTTATCCGCGAACAGCGGTTTCGGCATGAATGTGACGACCTTGTTGTTTTTCTTGGCGACGTTTTTCAGGATGTATTTGTAGTACATCATATGGTCACCCATGATCCGCAGTGGCGCGAACCTTATGTCAATTTCCGCCTGACCTGCCGTCGCGACTTCGTGGTGCTGCTTTTCAATTGGAACGCCGGCTTTCTCGAGCTCGAGACACATCTCATTTCGGACATCCTGGAGCGTGTCTGACGGGGGTACTGGGAAATAACCTTCTTTATGACGAATTTTGTAGCCCAGGTTCGGAAATTCTTCGCGCCCGGTGTTCCAGATGCCTTCAACGCTATCAATGCTGTGGAAAGAACTGTTTGAGCTGTATTCATAGCGGACATCGTCAAAAATGTAAAATTCCGCTTCTGGCCCGAAATAGGCCGTGTCGGCGATTCCAGTGCTCTTCAGATAGGCTTCTGCTTTCTCGGCCAAGCCGCGTGGATCGCGATCGTACGGTTCGCGCGTGATTGGGTCCTGAATCGTACAGATAAAGCTTAGCGTCGGCTCGGCATTGAAAACGTCGATCCAGGCCGTCGTTGGATCGGGGATGACCAACATGTCGCTGGCCTCAATGGCTCTCCATCCGCGGATGCTGGAGCCGTCAAAGCCCAAACCGTCTGTAAAGATATCTTCGCTGTACTCTTTGAGCGTGGTGGTGAAATGCTGCCACACCCCGAGCAGGTCGGTGAACTTGAAATCAATCAGCTTGATTCCTTTTTCTTTAATGAATGCAGTTACTTCGCCTGGGGTCATAGTTGATGGGTTTTCGGTGGGTTAGGGTTAGAGATTTAGGAGGAGCTGGGGCTCAAAAAAAAGACGCCTTAACGCGGTTAGACGCGCAGTCTTTAAAGTGCTCGATCTCCGCGCTCTTCCGTACGTATCCGGATAACCTCCAGGAGATCTTGAACGAATATTTTGCCATCGCCACGTGTTCCAGTTCGCGCGGATTGCTTTATTGCAGCAATGGCGGAGCCTAGCAATTCGTTTTTCACGATCAGTTCGACTTTCAGTTTCGGGATGAATGGAAGCCGGGTGGGGCTGTAACGGGGTCGGACGCCGTGATTTGAGGTCCCGTAACCTTTGACCTCGCTAACGGTCATACCCTCTATTCCAAGCTCGGCAAGTCCCGACTTTACCTCCTCCAGTTTAAACGGTTTGATGATCGCCTCGATTTTTTTCATGTCGGGTAACCACCCGCCATACCTCCTGGGTGCGGCTTTCCCCAGCCGCTTTAGCCATTAGCTGAAAATGCTGCGAGGAAGTACGACTCCCTCCAAGTCGACTTCCTCGCAAGGTGTTCACGTGCACGCCCACGATTGACCTTACTTTCCCTGATCTGCCCTGGTAAGGTCACCCCCCTTGTGGCCGTCCCACGCGAATTAACATTCGGACCTCCCCCGAATGAAGCCATTCGCTATAGTAGCAACCTGCATGCCACCGATTTAAATTTGATTGAACACAGGGGGAGCCGGGACATGCGACCTCGATCCAACTCGATTTGATGTTTAGAAAGCAACAGGCGGCCCGCTGTCTTTTATCTGCTTGTCACAAAATATCCACAATACGTTCCTGTTGATGACGAGGCTCTAATGCGGTACGGAACCCAAAACCGGAAAATGGTTGTGAATAGATGGTCAATCTGATCATCCCAGATAAATGGCAGCAGGATGCCGTGAGCCTGCTGCGTGATGGAAAAGATGTTGTGGTCCAGGCGCCGACTGGCGCAGGCAAGACCTACATTTTCGAGTTGCTCTACGAGTCGCTTCGCGGACAGGCCGTTTACACGGTTCCAACGCGGGCGCTGGCTAACGACAAGCTGGCGGAGTGGCGAGCGCGCGGCTGGGACGTCGGGATCTCGACGGGAGATCTCGCGGATAACCTGGGTGCGCGGGTCGTTGTCGCCACCCTTGAAACGCAGAAGGGCCGGCTTTTGCGCCAAGACGGTCCCCGGCTATTGGTTGTCGACGAGTATCAACTCCTAGCGGACCCGGTCCGGGGAATGAATTATGAATTGATTCTTTCACTTGCGCCGCCGGAAACGCAGGTCCTTCTCCTGAGCGGAAGTGTGGCAAACCCGCAGGATGTTGTGACCTGGCTCCGATTTATCGGACGACCCGCCGAGTTAATTGCGCATGAGGAACGTCCGGTGCCGATCGAAGAAGTGATATTGAGCGATCTGCCTGCGCAGCCGCTGAGCGTCGCGAGCGGCTACTGGCCGCGGCTGATTTCTCGTGCGTTGGCGGCCGACCTGGGGCCGGTGTTAATTTTTGCGCCGCGTCGGAAAGCGGCGGAGGAGCTCGCCCAAGGACTGACAGGCGCTCTGGCAATGGAAGAACCGCTGGCGCTCAGCCAGGAACAGGCCACGGCTGCCGGGGAGCCGCTTTCCCGGCTGTTGCGACATCGAGTCGCGTATCATCACAGCGGACTCAGCTACGCTGTCCGGGCGGGAATTATCGAGCCATTGGCAAAACGGGGCCAGCTTCGAGTCGTGGTCGCGACCATGGGACTCGCCGCCGGGATCAACTTCTCGATGCGATCGGTACTCGTGACTGGGACGCACTACATGGCCGGCAGTTTTCAGCGTCACGTCCGCCCCGATGAATTGTTGCAAATGTTCGGTAGGGCCGGGCGTCGTGGGCTGGACGAAACAGGCTATGCACTCGTTGCGCCCGAGATCCCTCGGTTGACCGAAGCGTTTCCCCTGAAGCTGAGACGGCCTGATCCAATCGACTGGCCATCGTTTCTGGCTGTGATGCAAGCCGCTGCGACTCGTGGGGAGGATCCGTTTCTCAAGGCGCTCGACCTCTCGCATCGGCTCTTTTCGACCAAGTCACTGACGCTTGGCGTCGAACAATTCTACGCAGGACCCAGGGGGCGTCCATGCGGTTTTCGCGTGGATGGTGAGCGAGGACGCTTCGTGCGCCGGCACGAGGTCGAAATGCAAAATTCGCGTGGAGCGTGGCAGAAACAACCGGCCCTCAGTGATACGACGCTCGGGCAGCTCCTTGTCCGAACTCCAAGTGGACGATGGCGCCCCACGTTGACGCTGCCGGAAACGTTGGAAAATCTCGGGTTTGGCAACCTCTGCAAATTTCATGTTGGCCCTCGTCGATTCGTGTATGGACGCGAAGTCGCGCTTGCGACGGTTGCCGATGACGATGGATGGCGTCCAATCAAGTGGTTGCGGAAACTGCTACGGCAACAGCATCCGCTCGTCGGTGAGAAACCGGTTTTTGGATCGGAAGAGTTTGAACAGACGGTGCTCCCGATCGTGACCAAGCGGATGGGGGGCCAACTATCGGAGTTGATCCACCGCGGAACCCTGGTCGTAGCTCGATTTCGCTTCGATAACGTCAACGCGCGAGGGTACCTGGATGATTCGGGCCTGTGGCTCATCGATCCGGAAACGAAACGGGATTATCCGGAAGTTTGCAGGGGCTGCGAATTCCGAATCGAGTGCGAAACAATGGATCTTGGGATGACGCCGGCGCTCGCGTGGCGCCAGCTCGGACTGATCAATGAGTCGGGCGAACCGACGCGACGTGGCGTCCTTTTCAGTTTCTTCAACCATGGGGAAGGCCTCGCAATCGCTGCCGCACTCGAAAATGCCGACTACCCGGTCGAAGAGCTCCTATTTGACCTCGGCAATCTGCGAGCCGGTCACCGATTCGCGCTGGACGAATCGCAATTTAGCGGCCGCCTTGGGCTGGTTTGCCAGCAGACCTATCTCCGGGCGGATTTTGCCGGGTATCTGGAGATGGGCGTCCCACCCGCGTACGGAGCGGGTGCCTCCGAAGTCATTCGAGATGTTGTCGAAAACCAAACCCCTCGACATAAGCTCGTGAATGAGCTGCTTCGGCACGGCGACATCGAACGAGCAATCACGGAATGGCGGAGTTTGCTCCGGCAAATTGTCGATGCGCCCGACCTCGATTGGGAACGGTGGCGGGATCTGAAGCGGATGTCAGAACGGTTTGTGAACTTCACACGCAGCGCCGCTCTCCTGCCGCTGCCATTGTTGCTTCCGGCTCAGATGAAGCGATATCAGGCGCGCCCCTCGATGCTACCCAGGTTCCGCTAGCCTGCTGTCCCCGAAATGAACCGAGAACCGGTCGAACAGATGCCTGACGGATCTTTGGCCTATGGCGTGATTGGAGGTGTCCTGTTCCTGATGTTCCTATTCGCTCTTGCGGTCTCTCTCGAAGCTCAAAAGCGGACAGTGCTCGAGCGAATGATCGAACCGACTGCCGTTGGAGACCCGGTGTCGCTCAAAGTCGATCCGCGCGATAATCCCGGTCGCGAAGTTTTGAAATGGAAGAACCAGGTTTACTTCCTGCAAACCAATCAGCCTGCAGACGTGCCTGAATTTGACGCTTACAAAGTCGGGCGCGATGACGCCGGGCAAGTCGAGCTTTACCAAGTAAAGAAACAGAACGATCTGCGCATCCTCCTGGTCAAAATTGGTCGAAACGAATTTTTGAGACTGACGCCGCGGTAATGCTTGCACAGTCTTCGTGCGTCGAACCTACGCCTGTTTCTCCACCCTATTGTTTCTACGGAATGCCGCCCACAGAAATGCAATTCCCACAAGAAACATGAAAAGCGAAAGAAATTGGCCGCGCGTGAACGGCCCGGTCAACGGCGCATCGGGTTCTCGGAAGAATTCTCCGGTGATACGCATCACGGGATAGAGAATGAAAAAGCATCCCGTGGTGACGCCGTTCGGTTTTTTGAACTTGAGACGGACAAAGAGCAACAGCGAAAACAACAGCAGCCCCTCGAGGAAAGCCTCATACAGCTGGCTCGGGTGCCGCGGCGTAAGCACACCGGCGAGGATCCGACGAACCGGTTCGCTGTGCCGTGCCGCGATGATAATATCGGGAACGTTATTCAGAGCGGGATCAATTTTCGTCGTCTGATCGATTACTTGCGCAGCTTCATTCGGGTGATCCAACAACTCGAGCGGAAACTGAATCGCCCATGGGACGGTCGTGATCCTGCCATACAATTCTCCATTGATGAAATTTGCCAAGCGGCCGAAAAAGAGACCGATGGGCGCAGCCGTCACGAGATTGTCTCCGATGCCTGTCCAAGAAATCCTTTGCTGACGTGCGTAAATTCCGCTGAATATGATGAGGCCAACTATGCCTCCGTGACTCGCCATTCCGCCGTCCCAGACACGCAGGATTCCAAGCGGATCTTCCGCGATCATCGAGGGACGATAAAACAGCACGTACCCGATCCGGCCTCCGACGAGGACGCCAAACAGCGCAGCGTAAAAGACGAAGTCCCCGACCTGATTTTCCTGGAGCGAGCCGTAACCGTTTCGGGCCAGCAATTTCATCATGTAAAACGCGGCAATGAATCCGGCAATGTACGCGAGGCCATACCATCGGACTCCCATCTGGTCGTTGAACTGAATAAGGAACGGACTGAGATGATGAACGTAAAAGGCGAAGAGCATGGGAAGAAACAAGGCTTGGTCAATTGGGATAGGATACCAGTTTCCGGAGATGTCTTAGCGGGTTCGCGGCTGCGAACCCACTATCTTTTCAAGGAAGCGGGCGCAAGCAGTTCGTGAACGGTCTGTTCGAGCAGCCGTTGAACTCGTCGCCCGAAACGTTAGAGTGGATTTGTATGCAGGATGTGGGGAAGTTTCTGTTCCTGATCGGAGCGGCTCTGGTTGTCGTGGGTGCGGCGCTCTGGCGTTTCCCCGGCTTGTTCGGCTGGCTCGGTAAGCTGCCCGGGGACATCTCGGTTCAAAAAGGGAATTTCTCGTTCTATTTTCCGGTTATCACCTGCATTGTTCTTAGTATTGTCCTCACGCTCCTGAGCTGGTTTTTCAGGCGCTAAATCGGCTACCAATCGTCAAAGCCCCAGCATCTGTTCGCCTGTGCGCTTACTCCTGGCGGATTCCTTCAGGCGAAACCTTGACGTTCGGGATGCTATCGACCCAGCGCGAACCTTCTGGGGCCGCCCAGTGCACTCCGTTTCTAATGACGGTTTGAACTTCTGCCTGCCGATACGTCGGGAAAGACTCGTGACCGGGCCGGAAATAGAAAATCTTGCCATTCCCTCGGTTCCAGCAGCAGCCCGACCGGAAAACTTCGCCGCCCTCAAACCATGAAATGAACACAGTTTCGTCCGGTGCCGGTATTCCAAAGGGCTCTCCATACATCTCTTCGTGAGGGATCTCGAAATATGTGTCAATGCCCTGGGCAATGGGATGGCCCGGATTGCAAACCCACAGTCGCTCTTTCTCTCCTGCTTCCCGCCAGATCAGCGAACAGGTTGTGCCAAGCAAACGTTTGAAAACCTTTGAATAGTGGCCCGAATGCAACACGATCAGGCCCATTCCCTCGAGAACCCGTTTTTGGACGCGATCGACCACCTCATCGGCGACGTCGCGATGG
Organism: uncultured Verrucomicrobiae bacterium; assembly: GCA_963750185.1. Taxonomy (GTDB): domain Bacteria; phylum Verrucomicrobiota; class Verrucomicrobiia; order Chthoniobacterales; family JAFAMB01; genus JAFAMB01. The sequence goes on along the minus strand of CAVVPV010000014.1, from coordinate 32,507 downwards.
GCGATGTGTCCCCACCAGAGGAGAACATCCGTCTCTGTTAAGCGGCTCTCCGGCAAGCCGTGTTCCGGCTGTTGAAGCGTTGCGGTCCCTACTTCGAAAGCGGCATCGGATGAAAGACCATTCGCAATGCATTGGTGGATCCCTTCCGGATAAACTTTGCGAATCGCTTCGGATTTCTGCTCGTGGACATTCTCGCCCCAAACAACGACTCGAATTTTGCTCATATCAGATCCAAATCACGATTCGGTGCTGGAGGCAAATCGCGAACAAATTTTTAGAGGCGGGGATCATTCCGTTTATATGACCCGCCCCTCAAAAGGCGTCTCGCTTGTGTGCATTTCGGTTGCGGCTTGCCGTGCTGTGAACTTCTGTGCGAATTTTTGATCTGTGTCCACCGAAGAAACGATCGCCGCGATTTCCACTCCCATCGGGGAGGGCGCAATCGCCGTCGTTCGGTTGTCGGGCCCCGACGCAATGGGGATTCTGGCAAAGATTTTCGTTGGCGACGTCGCGCCGGACGCGTTTATCCCTCGCCGGGTCACACTCGGCCGCGTTCAGGATATCTCCGGAAAACTGGATGACGTTTTGGTGACCTGGTTCCGCGGCCCGAACAGTTACACCGGTGAAGACCTCGTTGAAATCAGCTGCCATGGTGGCATCCTCGTTACGAGGCGGGTGCTTGACCTGGTGCTGGCCGCCGGAGCACGGATGGCGGAACCGGGCGAATTCACCCAGCGCGCTTTTCTGAACGGCAAAATGGACCTGACCCAGGCCGAAGCGGTCATGGATCTGATCCGCGCGCAAACGGAACTCGCGCTCCGCGCAGCGAACGAACAATTATCGGGGAGATTGGGGAGCGAGGTTACTGAGATCCGCGAGTTGTTGCTGACCACTCTGGCCCATGTCGAAGCGTACATCGATTTTCCGGACGAAGAGATCGATCCGGATACCGGCAAATCGTTGCTCGACCGGATTGTTACCCTGGAAAATCGCCTCGAACGGCTACTGGCAACGGCCGATCAGGGGCGGATTCTCCGGCACGGGCTGCGCACCGTGATCTACGGTGCGCCCAACGTCGGTAAATCGAGTCTGCTGAATCTGTTGCTCGGATACGATCGTGCGATCGTGAGCGATATTCCGGGCACAACGCGCGACACAATCGAAGAGGTAATCAACATTCGCGGGATTCCGGTTCGATTGGTTGACACCGCGGGCGCGCGGGACTCGGCTGAATTTCTTGAAAGCGAAGGGATCCGCCGTACACGCGAACAGGTGACTCAGGCTGATCTCGTCATTCAAGTCGTGGATGGAAGCAAACCTCCAGCCGCCATTGAAACTTTTAAGGAGGGAAAGAGCGTCCTGCTTCTGAACAAGTCCGATCTCGGGATTCATCCGCACTGGCACGAGTTCGTCGATGCAGTCCGTTTTTCCTGCAAAGATAGGACGGGCTTGGAAGCGTTGAATCAAGCTATTTGGGACCGGGTCATGGGCGCAAAAGTCCAGCTGGCTGACGTCCGAGTGGCGATCAATGCCCGCCACCAGGCCTGTCTCCAGCACGCTACAAAATTTCTCAGGGCTGCCCGGAGCAGTTTCCAGGACGGGAAATCACCGGAGTTTATCTCAATTGAACTCCGCGGTGCTCTCGATGCCGTTGGCGAAGTAGTAGGCAAACTCGACACCGAAGATCTGCTCGGGAAGATCTTTAGCGAGTTTTGTATTGGAAAGTAAGGGGAGTTCTGGGTTCGAGGTTCAAAGTTCCGGGTTCACTTGCAGCTCTAAAATCTAGCACGAGCCGGAGCCGCGATTCCTAGTGTCCTGTCCCCGAAATAGCATGTACTTTGTTGCGATCGAAATGGGCCGCCGGCAAGGCGGTCCGAGCCGGACTGGCGGTAGGAGGGCGCGTGTCTCAATCGATAGGATGAGTTCCCGGACATTTACGATACGTTCATCTTTTTGCCTTCTCACTTTCTCAGTGCCTCTGTGGTGAATATTTCTTCCTCCGTGACCTCCTTCTTATCTCCGCACGCTCCACATCGACCGTGACAATCTACGAAACTCTTCTGCGGCCGATGCTGTTTTCGATGGATCCGGAAAAAGTCCACGAACTCACAATGACCACGCTGCAAGCGCTTTCCCGGCGACCGTGGCTGCTGGACCTCATCCGTCGTGGCCACAGTAAGATGCCGGGCAAAGATTTGTTTGGAATCCATTTCCCGAATCCAGTCGGATTGGCAGCGGGTTTTGACAAAAATGGGGTGGCTCTGCCAGCGTGGGAAGCCCTGGGGTTCGGGTTCATTGAGATCGGCACGATCACGGCCCTTGAACAGCCCGGGAATCCGCGCCCGCGCGTCTTTCGAATCCCGGAAATGGAAGCCGTGATTAACCGGCTGGGCTTTAATAACGATGGAGCAGAAAAAATTGCGGCCCGGCTGGAAAATCTTCGAGCCGCATCCCGGTGGCCGAACATTCCGGTGGGAATCAATATCGGCAAATCGAAGGTTGTCCCGCTGGAGCAGGCGGTCGCCGACTACATCCACTCATTTAAGCGGTTGCGCGGTTTAGGCGACTATTTCGTCCTGAATGTCAGTTCGCCCAACACGCCGGATCTCAGAAAACTGCAGGAGCAGGGGGCAATCGAGGAGCTGTTCAAAGCGATTCAAGAGCAGAATTCCGGCAAACCGCTCCTTGTCAAAATCGCGCCCGACCTGACGTCCGAACAACTGGATATAATCCTTGTCAGGGCGCTGGAACATAAACTCGCCGGAATCATTGCAACCAACACCACCATTGACCACCATGCTGTTCCGGCAGAAAAACAGCAGCTTGGCGGTCTCAGTGGCAAGCCGCTCCAGGCTCAATCACTTGCGATGTTGAAGCATATTAAAAACTATTGTTCGCTGCCTGTCATTTCGGTCGGCGGGATCATGAATGCGGATGACGCAAAAGCGCGGTTCGACGCCGGAGCAGATCTGGTTCAAATCTATACCGGTTTTATATACCGCGGCCCGGTGTTGGTGAGGCAGATTTGCAACCTTCCGACTTGCCGCGCTCAAGGTCGTGGCGGCTGAATTGGCGCTCCGACCTGGCAGTACCCAATCCGATGTCACTCGAGGCCTGGAATCACATTCAACTCGATAAGGCGCACATCTGGCACCCCTTCACCCAGATGGCAGATTGGATTGCGCCGGAGCACCAACCGCTTCTCCTGACCTCCGGACGCGGTGCATGGCTCGAAGACAGCCTCGGCCGGCGGTACCTGGACGGTAACTCCTCGATCTGGACCAACATTCATGGGCATAACCACCCGGTCTTGAATCGCGCAATCCGCGAACAGTTGGAGCGCGTGGCGCACACGTCGTTTCTCGGTTTCACCAATCCTGTCGCAGCAGAATTGGCCGGACGCCTTGTGAACCTTGTTACCGGGGTCAGGCCTGACTAAAGTATTTTATTCGGACGACGGATCGACCGCGATCGAAGTCGCGATCAAGATGACCGTCCAATATTTTTCGCAGACGAGACGTCTGCGAAAAATCGGGTTCATTTCATTTCAGAATGCGTATCATGGCGATACGCTCGGTGCTTCCAGTCTCGGTGGAATTTCGATGTTCCATGACCGATTCAAGGCGCACCAATTTCCTGTAACTCGCATCGCGTCGGCAGAAGATCTGCGAAAGATCGACAGCTCGGAGATCGGTGGCCTGATTATCGAGCCGATGATCCAGGGAGCCGCTGGAATGCGGCTGTGGCCCTTGGACACCCTCAAGACTCTGCGCCGGTGGTGCGACGAAAATGAAGTCCTCCTGATTTTCGACGAAGTGATGACCGGGTTCGGACGGACCGGCAAATTCTTTGCCTGCCAGCATGAAAACGTGTTCCCGGATTTTATGGCGGTCGCGAAAGGACTGACGGGCGGGTACCTCCCCCTGGCCGCAACCCTGACCACGGAGCGGGTATTCTCGGCATTTCTCGGGAACTCCGAACAAACCTTCTACTACGGTCATAGCTACTGTGGAAATCAATTGGGATGCGCTGCTGCGCTGGCGAATCTCGATATATTCGAAAGCGAACGCGTCCTTGAAAGTCTACAACCAAAGATTGAGCACTTCGCGCAGCGGCTTAAGGCGCTTGAGCAATTGCCATACGTCCGCCAGGTCCGCAGAGCCGGGTTTATTGCCGGCATTGAGGTCGGGCGTCCAGATGGAACCCCTTTCGGTCCGGCCGACCAGGTAGGCGCCAAAATCTGCTTCGCGGCCCGGCGCTACGAATTGCTTACACGTCCAATCCGTGACGTCATTGTCCTCATGCTGCCTCTGTGCGTCACCTTCGAAGAGATCGGGCATGCCGTGAACGCGATTGAACAAGCCATAGAAGATATTTGCCCGGCAACGTAGCATAAGCGTCCCAGGTGTACCTTGTTTTGAGCGCCGATGACGCCGCGGGCGCACAAAATGCACGCGGGACGCGTATGCTACAGCCTCGAACTCAGCTCGTCAGCCGAGCTCCGCTTCGATCTCGCGATTACGCGAGTCCGCTGGAGCGAGCTGAATTGCGTGTCGAATTGCGTCTTTCGCTTCCTGCCTCCGATCCAGTCTCCACAACGCGAGAGCGAGGTTGCCCCAGCTGGCGGACGTTTTCGGAAAGATTTCCACTGATTTTCGCGCAGCCATCTCGCATTCCTCCCAGCGTCCAAGCTCGGCCAGGCACCATGTCAGCTCCAGCCACGCTTCGCCGTTCATCGGAGAAAGCTGAACAACTGCCAGGAAATGGTCGGTTGCCTGCTGCCATTTTCTCGTCATTCGATAACCTATCCCGGATACAAACGCGGCCAGCACCCGGTGGCTACCGGGAACGTGAAAAAAGTCGTGCGCGCGTTCGGCTTGGTGCAAAATCTTCGCTTCGAGTTCATCCACCAACTTTTGCCGGCCTTCAGCACTGGCGAAATCGGCCTGCTGCTCGAGTTCCCAAAGATAATTCCCCATCTCGCGCAGCTTCTGATCGTAGTCGGATTCGGTTAAGCCGAGATACTTCATACATTTCGATCGCTCAGCGAGGACCTCGGAAAAATCAAAACTAAACGGAGAGGACACTGGTACACCATGTTTTTTTTCCGGAACGAAAGGACTTGATAGAGCCCTCCCTTTTACGCGTTATGGAGACTGGTGCCCGATGAGCTCGAAGGTTCTCGCTTTCATCAATTTTAAAGGTGGTGTTGGGAAGACCGCAACCGTGGTAAACATCGGGGCAACGCTCGCCAAGTTGCACGCGAAAAGAGTGCTCATCGTGGATCTCGATCCGCAATCGAACGCGAGCGTCTGGCTGATGCGGCCGGACCGTTGGCGCGAGCATGTTGCAAATGGGCGCCGATCGACATTTCAAATTTTTGATGATGCGCTGCGCGGAAAAAGCCGGTTTGATTTCGGTGAAGCTGTCGTCAAAGGCGTCGTTACCTGGACCGGGTTTGTTGATTTGCCGCGGCTGCATCTGCTGCCGGCGGCAATTGAGCTTCTCAAAGTCGAAGACAGAATCCACGAACTGCGTGCTCCAGATATTTACGAGATATTGGATACGGTATTGGCCGACCAGTTCAAGGAATACGACTATGTTTTCCTGGATTGTCCCCCGAACCTGTATAGCACGACCAAGACCGCAATTTTTGCTGCCGACAGCTGCATCGTCCCTTTTCTTCCGGATTATTTGTCACTTTCGGGGTTTCAGGTGCTGGCCGAACAGATTTGGGAAATGAGGGAAAAATTCGGTCCGTACCTCCCGGCCCGTCGGAAGCCCAACATCGGCGGGGTGATCATCAGTCACTACCGCCAGACAGGAAATGTTTTCCGGTTAGCGGTAAATGAGTTGGAGCTTTCCATTGCGCAGCTCCAGGAGCGGGGATTTCTCTCCGATAAGATGACCGTATTTGAACCGTACATTCGGCATTGCGTTCGTGTTGCTGAGTCCACGAGCGAGCATCTGCCGGTGATACTTTATGCGCCCGGCAGCATCGGCGCACAGGATTATGCCGATCTCGCACAGCGGTTCCTAGACAACTTTGAAGGCAAAAAATGAATTATACCGAACTTGCCGCCCAACTCACCGAACTCGGCGAACGGCTCTCCCGGCAGGCTCACAAATTGGAGGGGGACGCCCTGGGAAAATCCGCGCGCCAACTTGCAGCGATGGTCGCTCGATTTGAGGAAAAGCTTGAGAGTTACATTGCCAGTCGAAAGTCCGGGGAACTTCTTCTCGAGGTGATGCTCCGGTCACCTTCATCCAGGAAGCATCTGACAGTCCAGCTGCTGAAGCGTGGTCTCAAGGAGGTTGCCGGTAAGCGGCTTAAAGCAGAGGACCTGGCTGCAGCAAAACGCGAGTTTGTTGAGCTGGTTCATACCGCAGGGAAACAGGACGCCGCGACGGAGTTTTTGAAAAATGCTTTTGCCGAGGCTATCCACGTCGAGGCCGGAAGCCACGAGAAAGCGAGCCTTCAGCGTGAGTTTATTCAGTTCGGTCAGCTCCTGGACGATGAATTCGCCAAGGTGATCGGTTCCCGGACGATTGGCGAACTGCGTCGGGTTGCCGACGTCAATGGGATCCGGTTCACCGACAAAACGAACAAGGAGCGGCTGGCGGCTCTTATTCGCCGTTACGCCCAGCGGGCGGCGGTTAACGTTCGCGCAGTCAACGATTAATTCTGCCCCTTGGCCTTATCTGGAACCAAAGCAATGCATGACGACCTGCAACGAGTGCTTTTCAGCGAGGCGGAAATTGCGGCTCGCCTGGACCAAATGGCCGTTCAAATCACGGAAGACTATCGAGGAAAAGATCTAACTGTCCTGGCGATCCTGAACGGAAGCCTCATATTCATGGCGGATCTTCTTCGCCGGATCCCGCTTCCGCTAACATTGGATTGTCTTAGGGTGAAAAGCTACTACGGCGGGACAGAAACAACTGGCCGGGTAGAGTACGATCCGCAGACGCTCTCGGACATGAGTGGCCGGCACGTCTTATTGCTCGACGATATCCTCGACAGCGGGCACACCCTGGCGGCAATTGCCGAAGCGCTCCGAGCTGACCGGGGTCTCCTGAGCGTTAAAAGCTGTGTGCTCCTGCGCAAATTGAAAAAGCGAGCTCAGGAAGTGGAAGCGGACTATGTGGGATTCGACATCGCGGACGAGTTCGTTGTGGGTTACGGTTTGGACTATCAAGAACGATATCGAAACTTGCCGTTAATCGGCGTTCTCAAAATCTGAAGGTGCTGATTAAGATCCAATACTTTGCCCAGCTTCGCGACCTAAGGGGACCGGAATCGGTCGAACTGGCCCCAGGAGCGACGGTCGCGGTTCTGCTGGAGAAGCTATACGAAATAACGCCTAGTCTGGCGGCTTGGAACAAAAATCTTCTGCTCGCTGCCGGAACGGAGTGGGTCCAACGGGATTATGTGATCGGCGCGGACGACGTAATTTCATTGATGCCACCGGTGCAAGGCGGATAAATCCAAGAGCTTCCCTTTAGACCAGCTGCCGTCCCGCTAATTCTTCCAAATTCCGAAGAGGCGACTTCTCGGCAGAAACGAGTGCATCGACCGGGATAATCAGCGTCTGCTCCAACGCGAGTCGACCAGAAAGGGCGGCGTGCGGGACGCCATCCGTAAAAGCGATCCAAGTCGAATACGGCCGAAAGTCTACGCGGAATTTTGCACCCTCTCTTTGAAATTCGGTGTTCTCCTTCAGATAGTCGTGCAAACGCAACATGAATTGATCATAGGGTGCGCGGTCGACCGTCCGGAACGGCATTATACGTTGAAGAGGAGCGATAAGCTTGCGGAGCATAGTCCTCGGTGCAGACCCAGGCTGAGCGAACTTTTTCAGACCCGCATCGATTGCGTATCGCTTTGCAACCTCAGGGAAATGATCTCCTATCAGCCAGGTTCGCGACTCAGATGGGTTGATATTGGTAAAACAGCGTAAAATTCTTGCCCCGCGCGTTGGACGTCCTGGAAAGGCGTCTACATGCATCAAGTCATTTCGTTTGTGCAGCGGCAGGTCGCGTCCTCGCTCTTCCAGCGGACGGAAGCTGGCGAAGTCCAGTTTCCAATGGCGCGAATAGGGCACAAGGAGTTGCGAAAGAAACTTTACAACCTGCACGGAGTAGTTTTGCATCACCTGGTGCAAATGCTCCACTTCCTCCTGCGCTTTTGCTTTAAAGCCCCGTAATTTGTCCTGGCTCGGACGGTACGAAATGTTCTTGTGGAGCGATGAATCGCTTTGTTGCTGCGAACGAAGAAACTGGAGGTCGGCTTCAGGTAGGTCGAATGGGATACGCTCCAGCAACAGAACATGCCCGTCTTCTAGTTGCGAGCAACACCAGCGCGCACGTTCCTCGCTCACTTTAAAGTCGCTCCATCCCTGCGGGTAGGAGTAATCGTCCACCGTAATGAGTGCCATAGCGCCAATCCTTGCGTTATTAGCATAGGCCAAATTGCGCCAGCGGTTCCAGCATTTCTTGCGGGCCGTGAGAAATGCGGGCGAGCGCTGGCAATCTGTTTTCGGTGTCGTCCTTGTCACACCGACTCGGTATATCATCGCGTCGGTTATTCTCTGAAATTCTTGAAACTGATGCCGACACCGAAGTCGGTGCCGCGCAGGAACTGGATAACGGCCTGAAGGTCGTCTCTCTTTTTCCCGGTCACTCGAATTTGACGATCTTGGATTTGGCTCTGAACCTTGACGTTAAGCCCTTTGATCGCCTTGATGATCTCCTTGGCCTTTTCGGATTCTAGTCCTTGCTTGATGTGGATTTCCTGACGAGCATGTCCGAGGGGCGAAATTGCAGACTCCATTCTTTCGACATTTCTGAGATCGATATTTCGCTTGGCAAGTTTCCCGATTACTATTTCAACGAGCGATCGCAATTTGCCAATTTCTTCCGCTCTCAGTTCAATGACTTCGGGCTCCGTTAGCTCGATAGTGGCTTTACTATCTTTAAGATCGAACCGGGCGCTCAGTTCTTTTCGTGCCTGATTGACCGCGTTATCCACCTCTTGCTTGTCCACTTCAGAGACCACATCGAATGACGGCATATCCGATCCAATAGCGAGCAAGATAATTTATTGCAACAGCCGTTCGCGGACAAAGCTTGCGAACTGGGCGGGGTCGGGACGTTTGTCGGATTGTTTCTTTGATCGTTTTTCCGGGATCGCGCGGACCTGGCATATACTGCCGTCCTTCCAAATCCAGGCATCTGGGTTGTAGGGCCCGACCAATCGGGGATCGCTCCAAAGATGGATCGAAAGAAGTTCCGTAGTGATCGCCGCTCCGATGTGCATCGGACCGCTATCCACGCTAATGATGAAAGCTGCTCTTCGAAGGAGCCAGATCAATTGAAACAAATCGGTCCGATTAACAAGCGAAATTGCATTACCGCTAAGCGAGAACTTCTCTCTGCATTGGCCCACAACAATCACCCGGAGCGGAGCCAGTAGGCGGGTCAGGTCAAAGATCTCGCTCGGCGTTAACGACTTGTAGGCGCCGCGAGCGAAGGGATGAAGAACGACAAATTGTTCCGGCACTATGAGCGATGGTGGTCTTCCAGACGGAAGTGGGAAACAAACCGGCCCTGAGGTAACAGCGCCGGCTAATTTTGCAAGCTCCAGGTAACGGTCAACGGCATGCTGTACGCCATCAACATCGGCGCGTTTGTGATACTGAGAGTGTGCGGCTTCTCGAGCGTCCGACAATCCGAACACCAATTTGCCTCTCGCACTTCGCGCAATCAATGCGCTTCGAAATAATCCTTGGAAATCCAAAACAAGATCAGGTTGTAAGCCGCCTAGTCCACGGCACCACCGGACAAATCTCAAGATCCCGGCGGGACCTCCGAACTCTTGTCTTGGAAAAGGGATCACTGTTGTGACATCCGCATTCCCTTCCAACAACGGCGTCCATTCCGTGTTCGCTATCCACGAAATTTTCGCGTCCGGGAAAGTGTCTTTCAAAAAGTGAACGGCAGGCAACGTGTGGACGATGTCACCGAGCGAGCTTGGTTTGACAACGAGCACAGAAGAGAACGTCATTTTCCGAGGGCTAAGCGTTCCGCAAGCTTCGGAGGAAGACCTGCAGCCACGATTTTTCTCTGAGTCCTGGTCAGATCGTACCGTAGCCGGCGCAGATTGATTGTCCGTCTCTCTTCGTCGAACACGACATATGCCGCCCGCCAGTCGCCGTCTCTCGGTTGGCCGACGCTGCCAGGATTAACGAAGTATTTCTTACCTCGTTCCGGAATAATCTGCTCGAATGGGACCCCGACAATCGAACTGTCTTTAATATAGGCTCGTGGCGAATGCGTGTGCCCGAAAAAACAGAGTTCGGTTGTCTGCTTTGAAAAGCTGGCCGCCGCATCCAATTGATTCAAAACGTAGTTCCAATCGCCTGGCTCATCCAGTGATGCATGGACAACGGTGAATCCTCGGATCTCGACGATCAGGGGGAGATTGCTAAGCCAACGCTTTTCTGAAGAATTTAGCTGATCACGCGTCCACTGAATCGCAACCTCGGCAAGAGGATTGAACGTGACCAGAGAGTGTTCTGAGGAAACATAACTATCGTGGTTTCCTTTCACGACCGGGCATTCAAGCGACTGCACGATCTCGAGGCACTCCCTCGGGTTTGCGTTATAGCCGACGACATCGCCAAGACAGATAAACGATTGACATCCCTGTTCCCGTGCGTCCGCGAGCACAACTTCAAACGCCTCTAGATTGGCGTGAATGTCTCCAAATATTGCGCTCCGCATCGTGTGTGTTGCGGATTATGAAACGGAACGCGGTTACAGTCTATGGTTTTGTGCTTGATTGTGAACTTGTTATCGTAGTATACGCGTCCCGCGTGTAAGCCCGCACTCTTGGTCGAGTACCAGTACGAGCATGATTAAGTCGGTCGATTAATGCCCGAAGACCCAACTTCGCCAAGGACTTCGGCGAGCTCAGTCGAGCCGCTTCGTAGGCCGAGCTGAGTTCGAGTTCAAGGACGGTCGCAAATGCCGATACGCCGCCACCGCGTCCCCTCCTGCTCGCTATCGGATCACGAACCCCTTCATCCCGCGATCTACTGCGATTTCACGAACAGTGAACCGGGTGATATGGCGACGAAGATGACTATCGAGAATTTCTTCCAGAAAAGCGTCGATTTCGACCTCTTCGCCCTGGGCCTCCACCTCCACCCGGCCGTCAAACAGGTTCCTCACACAGCCAACAACGTCGTAGCCGGTCGCGATCGACTTGACCGAGAACCGGAACCCGACGCCCTGGACTCTGCCTTCGTACAAGATCTTTTTTGCGACCATAAGAAGCGGTCAAATCAGTCCTTGAGACGGCGAGGGCCGAGCTCGTGATTGACGCTCGGCCCCGCTCCGGTGAGTTTTAAAATTATTGGATTCTTTGTCAGCGCTTCCAGTCTAGAGCCCCTTTTTTCAGGGCGTAGACGAATCCGATCATCAAGATTGACACGAACCCGAGCATGCTCCCGAAAATGATCCACGGATTATACTGGGCGACGTAATCACGGTACACCACAGCCCACGGATACATGAACACAATCTCGATATCGAACAGAATGAATAGCATTGCGACCAGGTAAAACTTTACGCTGAATCGCGGCTGCGCTGCGCCCAACGGCAACATCCCGCATTCATATGGGGAATCCTTGACTGCATTGCGCTTGCCGACGCGACCTAAGATTACGCTAAGGACCAACGCAAAAGCAGCAAACCCGACCGCGACGATGACTTGTATCAGGATCGGTAAGTAATCCCGCAGCATACAATGCCTCTGGCGTTACGACTTCGCCGCGAGTGCTGCGGCCTGAGCCGTGTTTGCGGCTGCCATCGCGTTCAATGCGGAGACATCCCCTTTGTAAATCTTCCCTGTCTTCTTGACGGCCCCTCGGGCTACCAGATTCTGAAGTTTTTCATACGCGCGCAAACGCAACATTTCTTCGCCTCCACTCGCGGCATTGCGTTGCCGAAGATTTTCGTGAACAATTTCGAAGAGCTGTTTGAACTCGAAAGATTTTCTCTGAGAAAGCACAGAGACCAGTTCTTCGGTGACCAGGTCAGGGAGGCGTCGTGAAAAGGCGTTTTTCTTCTGAATAGCCATAGAGGGTTGAATATAGCACACAAAGTTCCGAAAACGAGTGGTAAAACCTCCGAAAACTCGTCCTGAGCCATTTCGGCACTTCAGGAATACAGCGGGAAGCAATTCAATGCGCCGCAGGATTCGATTCGTTTCGCTCCGATTCAACGAGCATTTGTACGCCCTGTTTGAAAGTCGCATAAATCGGCTCCCAACCTAGCGCACGCAGCTTCTGATTGCTTACGCGCTTGTTGGTCCAGCCCCGTTTTCGATCGAGGTCGGGCGAACCTGTCGGCGGGAGAGGTTTATTGAGAAGATCGCAAACGTACCGGTACCAATCGATTTGGGTCACCGGCAAATTATCAACAGCATTGTAAATCCCGGGCGTTTTGCTTTGGGCGAGGAATTGGAGCGCGGCAGCGGCATCCGATTGGTGTAACAGGTTCATCCGACGCGACCCGTCACCTTCAATGATTGCTTTTCCGTTGAGAAGCTTCTGCAGCGGAACACAGCGGCCGGGACCATAAAGGCCGGCAAGCCGGGCAACGATTCCGCCGGTTCCCACGACCAGTTCTTCGGTTTTGCGAAGGACTCGACCGGTCCCTCTTGTTGGATCTGCCTGGGAGGTTTCGTCTACCCAGGATCCATCGGTCTGCGCATAGACTGAGGTCGAACTGGTGAATATGAATCGACCGTACTCCAAGCTTTTCAGCAGGTTTTTAGCGCCTTCGAAAAACACCGCCTCATAATCGCTCGCGTTCCCACGGCCGGAACTGGCGCAATGGACAACCACATCGAAACTGTGCCGTGCCAGTTGTCGAACGGCATTTCCATCCCGGATATCGAGACTGCAAACGTGAAAAGATTCGGTCCGGAGCCGCTTCGCAGACGATTCTGACCCTGTAATCGCGTGCGTCTCCCACCCCGCGTCCCCAAAATTGCGAGCGAGAGGAAGTCCGACAAAGCCGCACCCCGCGATTAAAATCGACCTCAGCATCAAGCAGCGTACAACGAACTGTAGACCTCGCAAACCGCGGCCTCGACTGTCGAACCGCAAACAGCGACAGCGTTTTGCACGCGCGCGTCGATCGACGAGTGCCGCCGCACCGTAGCATACGCGTCGCGCGTCTATTCTTTTTGCGTCGCCACGGAGCAACGCAATAGACGCGAGACGCGTACGCAACTCGGGTTTTAGCTGGACATCCTCGCAACCCGTAGCGGATGCTTTTGGCGCCTATGTCGTCCGGAAAAACAGTCGGTCTGGTCGTTGGAGTTTGGTTGATTTTGATATCCTTATTGCACGCGACACTCAACCTGGGCGCGTTCGCTCCGAAGAATGTCGGAACCGGAGCCCTGAAGGAGCCTTTCCGAGTCGGGTTCATCCCGGTGACCTGCCATCTAACCTGCCCGGTCACCGATTTTATCAATAAACAGATGACCGGTTCGTCCGAATTCGAGCCTGTTCGGTTTCAAGGTTGGCCCGAGCTGAAAGACGCGTTCATCTCCGGCTACCTCCCGGCCACATTTATTCTGGCGCCGCTGGCGATGCGAATGCGGGAGGACGGTGTTCCGATCAAGATCGTTTACCTTGGGCACCGGGACGGGACTGCGATGGTGGTGAACAAGGAATCGCAGATCTATCAAATCGAGGACCTTCGCGGAAAAACGATCGCTGTGCCGAACCGGTTTTCGAACCAGAAGTTGCTCGCAGTCAAAGCGTTGCAGGACCATGGAGTGCCAATTGACCAAGTCAAGATCGTGGAAATGGCTCCGCCCGACATGCCGGCGGCACTCTTCAGCAGAGCCGTTGACGCGATCACATCGGGCGAACCATTCATGGGACAGGCAGAAATGGATGGCTACGGCCGCGTGCTGTACCTCACAAAAGATGTCTGGCCGGGCTTCATTTCGTGCGTGTTGGCGGTCCGCGAAGACGCGATTCGCGACCATCGCGACGTTGTGCAACGACTCGTGGATGGGATTGCCAAGAGTGGCAAATGGCTCGACGAAAAGATGGACCATCGCATGGAGGCAGCCGATTTCGTTGCCCAATACTATTACAACCAGAATCCGAGACTGCTTCGATTCGTCCTCAGCAAACCGCCGGACCGTGTGACGTACATAAATCTGGCGTTACGCCGAAACGATTTTCTCGAGATAGAAAAACTCGCCAGGCAGACGGGTATCCTGCAAGGGAAGGTTTCGTTTGACGATTACACCGACACCAGCTTTGTCCCGACGGATAGTTCGATCCAGCCATTCGCTTGGGACTACGCAAAGAAGAAATGAAAAGGGGAATCTTGCTGCCGCTCGCGGTTCTCGTAGTAATCTATTTTCTCTGGGATGGGGCAGTGCTCGTGTCCAGGTCGGACATTTTTCCGCGGCCTTACCAGGTGTTTCTGGGAATCGTCGAGCTCGTCCAGCATGGCTTGCTTTTGAAGTATGTCGTGGCCTCTCTGTTCCGTGTCAGCGTCGGTTTTACGCTCGCCGTGCTCATTGGAGTTCCTTTCGGGCTGCTTTTAGGTTGGTTCAAGCCCGCTTTTCTTGCATTCAACCCAATTATCCAGATCCTTCGGCCTATCTCGCCAATTGCCTGGATCCCGCTCGCGATCCTTTGGTTCAAGGTCGATGATCGAGCACCGATTTTTCTGATCTTCCTGTCCAGCGTGTTCCCGATCATGGTGACGGCGGTCGCGGCCGTGCAGAACATTCAACCGGTCTATGTTCGCGCCGCGCAGAACTTCGGCGTTTCGCAGTTCGATCTTTTCCGAAGGGTCATCTTTCCGGCTTGCCTGCCTCAGATCATCACGAGTTTGCGGATTGCGTTGGGCATTGCCTGGCTTGTTGTCGTTGCCGCTGAGATGATTGCGGTAAATTCCGGGCTCGGGTACCTGATTATCGACGCGCGAAACGCCGGTAAACGTTACGACCTCGTCGTCGCCGGGATGCTCCTGATCGGCGTGATCGGGCTTACCCTCGATTTTCTGGTTCGGCGTCTGGAGAGCTTCGAAGAGGTAAAATGGGGCTATTCCCAGAAAATGTAGCGCCACAAGATTTCTATGAGTAAACCGGTCATCGCCGTAACGGATCTTTCATTGTCGTTCCCTGGGAAAAAGGGGAGCTTACCGATTGAAGTCCTCCGATCGATTAACCTGGAGGTCCAGCGAGGTGAGTTCGTCTGCATCGTCGGTCCCTCCGGTTGTGGCAAAACCACTCTATTGAATATCATCACCGGGTTCCTCCAACAGTCAAAGGGGGAGGTGCTTGTCCAAGGCGCCCCGGTTAAAGGCCCCGACCCGAGGCGGATCTTCGTATTCCAGGACAACGGTGTTTTCCCCTGGCTGACCGTCGAACAGAATATCGGTTTTGGGCTTGCGCGCCATTCGCGAGAGGAACAGCGCGAGATTGTCCACCGCTACGTCCAAATGGTCGGTCTGACCGGGTTCGAGAAGGCGTATCCTCGAGAATTATCCGGTGGCATGCGCCAACGCGTTGAGATCGCGCGGGCGTTGGCGCCAAACCCCGAGATCATCTACATGGACGAACCGTTCGGCGCGCTCGATTTCATCACACGGCTCAAAATGCGCGCCGACTTAACCCGGATCTGGCAGGAGGAAAAGAAGACAATCCTTTTCGTGACGCACGACATCGAGGAATCGGTCCAGCTCGCAGATCGGGTAGTCGTGATGAGTTCGCGCCCAGGGACGATTCGCAAACAAGTCCAGATAGGCCTCCCAAGGCCACGCGACCTCGATTCACCAGAATACCTCGGGGCGCGCGACGAAATATTCCACACGATCGGCGTAAGCCTGAAGGTCGGCGCGACCTAGGGTGGAATTCCACAGCGCCAGGACCCCGGAGGGATGCTCTCTGTGAACGAATTGACCGAACAACTGCGCCACCGCGTTGATCTCGGGCTGGATCAGGCCAGGGAGGCGGCCATATTGCTTGCCGACCCTGCGGTTCCGGAGAACGAGAAAGCAGATTTTCTCGTGGCGCTGAAACAAAAGGGTGAGTCCGGTGAAGAACTCGGTTATTTTTCGCGTGCTTTCCTCGATTTGGCGATTCGGCCCAATCTCAATTTGGGACATAGACCCTCGATCGATATTGTGGGCACCGGCGGCGACCGACTTCAGCTAATCAACGTATCGACCACCTGCATCTTTCTGCTCGCTGCAGCAGGTGTCGTTGTCCTCAAGCACGGCAACAAGGC
Source organism: uncultured Verrucomicrobiae bacterium (assembly GCA_963750185.1). Lineage (GTDB taxonomy): Bacteria > Verrucomicrobiota > Verrucomicrobiia > Chthoniobacterales > JAFAMB01 > JAFAMB01. Next base: position 16,173 of record CAVVPV010000014.1, on the reverse strand, counting down.
TATTACTTCCAAAGCGGGCGCTGCGGATGTGCTCGAAAATCTCGGGATCCCGATCGATCCGCCTCCTGAGCGAACGATAGAGTGCATCCACAAGAGCGGTCTCGGGTTTTTCTTCGCGCCGCTATATCATCCGGCATTCCGCGTAATCGCTCCGGTCCGCAGGAAATTGGCAGAACAGGGAATCGCGACCGTGTTCAATCTTCTAGGTCCATTACTAAATCCTGCGGCGCCCAACTTTCAATTAACCGGAGTGCACTCACCTGCGATACTGGGCAAATATGCGGTGGCGTTGCGAGAGATCGGTCGAACACGAGCCTGGGTTGTTCACGGACAGGTGCCCGGTGAATCTGGCATGGATGAAGTTTCATCGCTCGATACGACTGAGGTTCACGAGGTCCACGGTAGAGCCTTGAATCAATTTTCGCTTTCTCCAGACGACTTCGGGTTCCGAAAGCCGTCACTTGAGGAGTTGCGTGGAGGTGACCCGAAGCAGAACGCGCGTCTACTGACCGATATCCTTGCAAATCGTGATCGGAGCGCGAAACGCGATTTGATCATTCTGAACTCGGCAGCCGCCCTTGTCGTGACAGGTAAAGCCACCGGAATGGAATCAGGGATCAGTATCGCAAACGAACTCTTGGACTCGGGTCTGGCGCTGGAGAAACTGCGGGAAATTCAGCGCTTTTTTTCTCGCTGAGCCCGGTTGCCGGCTCTTCTTTTTGAGCGCCGAAGATACGGTCTTCGGTGTTATTTCGGCAGATGCTCGGTGCAGTATTCCTGCCCGTCCTGGGCGACACGGAAATCGAGCTCCGGATTGTCTTTCTCGGTCCGCTTGCAGATGGCACATCGGTGAAGCGTCTCGTCGGTGCTCGATTTGCCTTCGAATTTTCGGCGGCGAATCCCAGTTGCAGTCCTGTGCCGAAGCTTCGCGTAAATGTCGGGTCCGAAGAAAAGAAAGTAATTCAGGAACGAGACGAGGAGAGCGGCCTTGGAGCCAATGGAGCCCGTAACAAATGAGAGGAGCAGCGGGGCCACAGAGAGAAATGCGAGCCATTTCACCTTCACCGGCACAATGAAAAATATGTAGATCTGTATGTCCGGATAAAGCGTGGCGAATGCAAAGAAAAGCGAAAGATTGAGCAACGGTGCAAACAGCCCGCCACCCCAAAAGAAAAATGCTGCAATCGTTACACCGACCATCCCGAGGACATAGAACAGAGTGACTCTGAAAGCGCCCAAGGCATGCTCAAGTGCGTCACCAACCCAAACCATGAACCAGAGATAAATGAATAAAAAGATCGGCTGCAGTGCCGGACTGATACCTCCGAAGATAATTTCCGGAACGAAAATGTAGGAAACGAGCCGCCAGATCTCCCCGTGTAGAATCCTTTCCGGAATCATTAACAGACCCAGAACGTAAGTCGGCTGGAAAAGATGCAAAACGTATACGAGGCCGTTCAGAACCGCAATGAATTGCATCAAACGCGGGACGCCTAAAAATCCGAATCGCGCTTCCAACCAGGTAATCCAAGACATCACGCTCCGATTTGATTCCGATAATCGGCTGCTGTCTTCAGCGACGAAATCTCTGCAGCGTTCGAAAGCTTTACTTTGAAAAGCCAACCTGCGCCGTACGGATCGGTGTTTACCAGCGCGGGATTGGATTCGAGCTCAGAATTAACTGCAACCACTTCGCCTGCAACCGGCGAATAAATGTCGCTTGCTGCTTTCACGGATTCCACGACCGCAACGGCTTGGTGAGCCTCCAAAACGGCACCAACTCGAGGCAACTCCACGAACACAACGTCTGTCAATTCCGCCTGCGCATGGTCTGTAATTCCCACGATACCCGTCGCGCCCTCCAGTCGAATCCATTCGTGGGTCTCAGCATATCTTAGATCCTCGGGTACTAGCATGGCCTCCTGTATAGCGGTTTTTTTTCTACAGTCGCGGCAAATCTTCTTCCGCGAATGTCAATTTCAAGATTTTGCCCCGGCGTAGCAGAATGCGCGTCGATGTACCCGAGCCCAATCCCGATTCCGAGCGTCGGCGAAAGAGCCCCGCTTGTGAGTTCGCCAACTTCTCTGCTATCAGAAAACACGCGCTGGTGGGAGCGCAACGGCGGGGTCTTCGGTTGGGCCTTAATTGCAGCCAGCCGCTGTTTCAGTCCGCCAGCTTTTTGCGCAATCAATTTCTCGCGACCGATAAATTCAGCCTTGCCGAGGTCGACAAAAAAACCGAGACCTGCTTCAAGCGGTGTCCGAGTGGGCGACAAATCCGATCCATTGAGCGGGTAACAGGCCTCAAGGCGCAATGTGTCTCGCGCCCCAAGGCCACACGGGAGAACGCCAAATGGAGCGCCAAGTAGCAGGAGCTGAGTCCAAACGGTTGCCGCATTCGATGCCGGATAGAAAAGTTCGAGACCATCCTCTCCGGTGTACCCCGTTCTCGCCCACAAAGCGGGTAAGCCCAGGATTTCGATTTCACGGATCTGGTTGCGTGCCGGCAATACCCCAAACTGACTGAGAAGTTCTGCCGCCTTCGGTCCTTGTACCGCCAGGGCCGCGTAGTCCGAGCTCATGTTGGATAGTTCTACGCCACTTTTAAGGTGCGACTGTAGCCAGGCGAAGTCTTCCTCAATCTCAGCGGCGTTTACGACGAGGAAGTAGTCATTCGTACCACGGCAATAGACGATTAGATCGTCAATGACACCTCCATTCTCGTTCAGCAAGAGAGTATACTGGCCGCCACCCGTTTCGAGGCGGTCGAGATTATTCGTGAGCATGCAGTTCAGCCACTCCTTCCCGTTCGATCCCATTACCCGAATCTCGCCCATGTGCGAGATGTCGAATATTCCAACACGCTCACGGACCGCTCGATGTTCTTCGAGGATGCTCGAATACATAACAGGCATGTTCCAACCGCCGAACCCAATCATCCGCGCATTCAGTTTGAGGTGTTCCGCAACGAGCGGAGATTGTCTTAGAACTGGATTCGTTGATTCACTCACAATTCAGCCACGATATGTAGGAAGTACCCGCGAGCAACCGGTACCCGCGAACTGCGCGCGCGGGGGGCGCCGGCTGCGGGTTCAAAGTTCGAAGTTCCGAGTTCCATATCGTCCTCGGCGAGGTAAACTCGGAACTTCGAACCCCGCTCCGCACCTCGAGCACTTGTAATTCCTCCACCTATCATCCATCTTCGGCGATGCCGAACAGCAAGGTTTCCAGGGAGATCGAGGATAGTCCGTTTCAGTCGTTCGCGGAGCGGCACGTTGGCCCGGGCGACGAGCAACTCGGCGAAATGCTGGCCCTGATCGGCTACGATTCGCTTGACTCTTTAATCGATGCTGTTGTTCCCGCGCAAATCCGATTTGGAGGCAAACTGAATTTGCCGGAATCGCAAAGCGAGTTCGAAGTGCTCCGCTGCTTTCGCACAATCGCCGGCAAGAATCGGGTCGCGAAAAGTTACATTGGCCTTGGATACAATGCATGTGTCACTCCGCCCGCAATCCTGCGCAACATCCTCGAGAAACCGGGCTGGTACACATCGTACACTCCTTACCAGGCCGAAATAGCTCAAGGACGCCTCGAAGCGCTCTTGAATTTCCAGACGATGGTGACCGATCTGACCGGTCTGGAAATCGCGAACGCGTCGCTGCTTGATGAAGCGACCGCCGCTGCAGAAGGTATGGCAATGTGTTTTGCGTTGCGCAAGGAACACTTTACTCGGGCATTCTTCGTATCAGAAACCTGCCACCCGCAGGTGATCGCGGTGGTTAAGACGAGGGCCAGACCCATCGGGATTGACGTGATTGTCGGCGACCATCGCACTTGGAACTTTGGCACACCTCTATTTGGAGCGCTGATACAATATCCGGCCACAGACGGGCCGATCTACGATTATCGATCCTTTATCGACCGGCTTCATGAAACGCACGCGCTTGCGGTTGTGGCCGCTGATCTCTTAAGTCTCACGCTCCTGGTTCCGCCGGGCGAGTTCGGAGCAGATATTTGTGTCGGGTCGACACAACGGTTTGGCGTCCCGCTCGGCTACGGCGGACCGCATGCGGCCTATTTCGCGACGCGAGACCAATTCAAACGTCTGATGCCCGGGCGCCTTGTTGGAGTTTCCAAGGATCCGGCCGGACGGCCGGGATACAGGCTGTCGCTGCAAACGCGTGAACAGCACATCCGACGCGACAAGGCGACCAGCAACATCTGTACGGCTCAAGTGCTGCTCGCCGTAATCGCTGCGACTTACGCTGTTTATCATGGCCCTGGACGTCTCAAACAGATAGCGGAACGAATCCGGCAACAGACCGCACGGTTGGCGCTTGGACTGGACCAGCTCGGATTCAATGTAGGGAGTGGTCCGCGCTTCGACACTCTGCGTGTCAGCCCGGGACTGCATCGAAATGCGATCTTGGCAAAGGCTGCGGAAGCTTTGATCAATTTTCGTCAGTTTGAGGACGGCTCGATCGGAATCAGCCTCGATGAAACGGTTTCGGATGCGGACCTTCGCACTTTGCTGGGTCTATTTGCCGGGCGCGAGTCGGTTTCGGTCCCGGGACTTTCCGACCAAGATAACGGTTCGCTTCCTGAAGAATTTGTTCGGAAGACCCCATATCTCACACACCCGGTATTCAATCGGTATCACACCGAAACTGAGCTGATGCGTTATCTGCACAGGCTCGAAGCGAGGGACCTGTCGCTGACGACGTCAATGATCCCACTTGGGTCGTGCACGATGAAACTGAATGCAGCGGTCGAAATGCTTCCGTTAACATGGCCGGAGCTCGGCCAGGTTCATCCCTTTGTGCCTCCGGCGCAGGCCGCAGGCTATCGGCAACTGATCGATGAGCTCGAGCGTTGGCTCATCGAAATTACCGGATTTGACGCGATCAGCGTTCAACCGAATGCAGGTTCGCAAGGCGAGTATGCCGGGCTGCTAGCGATCCGTGAGTTCCATCACAAGAGAGGTGGAACGGTTCGCAACGTCTGTTTGATTCCAACCTCTGCACACGGGACAAATCCGGCTTCGGCGGCCATGGCCGGGTTCCAGGTGGTTCCGGTTCAATGTGACGCTCAGGGGAATATCGACATTGCGGATTTGAGGAAACGGGCGGAACTGCACGCCGAGCGACTCGGCGCCCTGATGGTGACTTACCCATCGACGCATGGGGTTTTCGAAGAGGGAATCAAGGAGATCTGTGAGATCGTTCATCAGCACGGTGGCCAGGTTTATATGGATGGCGCCAATATGAATGCACTTGTCGGACTCTGTCGTCCGGCGGAGCTGGGTGCGGATGTGTGCCATTTGAATTTGCATAAGACCTTTTGCATTCCGCATGGAGGAGGCGGCCCTGGGGTGGGCCCGATCGGGGTTAAGGCGCATCTCGCACCCTATCTGCCTGGCAATCCATTGGCAGGACCCGCCCAAAAATCAGGGGTCGGTCCAGTCGCAGCGGCTCCCTATGGTAGCGCCAGTATTTTAGGTATTTCCTGGACGTACATTCGCTTGATGGGACCGGAAGGTTTGACGCACGCGACCAAAATCGCGATCGCAAACGCGAACTACGTTGCTAGCCGGCTGGCGTCGTTCTTCCCGATCTTGTACAAAGGGAAAAATGGATTGGTCGCTCACGAATGCATTATCGACCTGCGTCAGTTCAAGAAAGCGGCCGGGATCGAAGTCGAGGACGTGGCGAAGCGCCTGATGGACTATGGCTTCCACGCTCCAACGATGTCCTGGCCGGTCCCTGGCACGATGATGATTGAGCCAACCGAAAGCGAGTCGAAGGCCGAGCTCGATCGCTTCTGCGACGCGATGATATCGATCCATGGTGAGATCCGAGCAATTGAAACAGGAGAAGCGGATCGGGAAGATAACGTTCTGAAGCGAGCTCCGCACACTGCACAGGATCTTCTCGCGGACAATTGGGATCGAAGTTATTCCCGCGAGTCGGCGGCATATCCCGCGCCCTGGACGCGCGAGCACAAATATTGGCCTGTTGTCGGACGAATCGATAACGTTTACGGTGATAGAAATCTTTTTTGCAGCTGTGTCCCGATCGAACAAGAAGAGCTTGCGGATTGATCGGTCGTATACCCTTGGTTGGTCCCGGACAAAGTCTGTTTAAATGAAGATCCTCGATCGCTATCTTGTCGGGCAAATCTTAGGGACTGTAATTTGGGCAGTAGGCCTGCTCACGATGATTCTCGTGCTCGGCAACGCACTGCGCGATTTGCTCAGCCTCCTCCTTAGCCACCAGGTTCCGGTCAGCTATATCGCCACTGTCATCGGCTATCTCTTGCCGTTCTCACTCACCTATTCGATTCCCTGGGGTGTCCTCGTCGCCGTGCTCCTGGTGTTTGGGAGACTCTCTTCGGATAACGAACTGGTTGCCTTTCGTGCAAACGGCATCGGAATGCCGAGAATCTGTTACCCAGTCTTTGGTCTGGCAATAGTGTTCCTTGGGATTTGTCTCTGGATTAACCTCTACGCTGCGCCGATCGCAGAAGTGAGACTCCGCTCGGCCATATTCGATCTGGCAACGAACGATCCGCTCGCGCTGTTTGGCAGCGACGAAGTCATCGATCAGTTTCCGAATCGAAAGATCTACGTTGGAAAGAAGGATGGCTCAACGTTGCGCGATCTCTACATTTTTGAGATGAATTCCGAGAATTTGCCAATGCGCGTGATCTACGCGCGGCAAGGAACACTCGAAGTCGACAAAAAGAACGAGCAGATTTTGCTGCATGTTTCCGACGCACGTTACGAGGAACGGGACAAGACAGCGCCGGAAGACCTGAAGAAAATGCGGCACGGAATCACCTTGCGCGAAGGAGTGTTGCCGATATCTCTCGATGATTTGCTTCGCAAAGCCGCGAGCAACCAGCGCCCGAACGAACTGACGCTAGACCAATTGCGTCAAGCACTTCAACAGAACACGGACAAACGGGACGACGCAGCGTTTAAGACAGAAGTCAGCAAACGATTTTCAAATGCAATGGCGGTGTTCACGTTTGTTCTCGTCGGTATTCCTCTGGCGATTACCGCTCAACGCAGGGAGACGTCGGTCGGTATTGCACTGAGTCTCGTTGTCGCGTTTTCCTACTTCATCACGATTGTGTTAACCGACAATGTGAAGCACAAACCGGATCTGCACCCAGAATATCTGATCTGGCTCCCGAACGTGGTTTACCTGGCTCTCGGTGCGATATTGTTTACACGCCTGGCGCGCCGCTAGCGCCATATTCTAACAGCTCCTTGAGAGTAGGGGAAGCGTCCCCGCTTTGCACCTCTTCACAGGCGCCCTACATTTTGACACCTCAGCGAGCTCTGAATGGCTTAATTAAATGCTTATGGGCAAACGCCGGACGGGGTAAGCCGCGAAAGGATCTCGCCCCTGCAAGCTCCTTCCGAAGTAGCTTGCAACGGGACTGGACGTGAGGTGCTAGAAGGCCTACTATGAACAGGTTCTGCATGAGCTTTGAACGCACGGAGTGCATTCTCCATAAAATTTCACCGAGAAGCTTTCCGGCCCTCAAAAAGGGGCCAATAGGAATCCATGGTGTGAGAGAACGCGCGAAAAAACAGCCAGATGTCTTGTTCAAGGAGGCTCTGAATTATCTCCGCGAAGGTGGATTCAGGCTTACGAAGCCGCGCGAAGTGATTGTCCGTGCTGCGGTGTCGTTCACGGAACCGTTCCACGCTGAGGCGTTGCTTGCCAAAGCACGTGAAATTGATCGTTTGATTTCTCTCGCAACCGTCTATCGAACGGTTCCGATGCTCCTCGACAGTCATTTGATCCGCGAGGTCGAACTAAACAGGGAACACCGCTACTATGAGGTAAACCGGGAACAGTCACCGTCCGCATTTCACATTGTTTGTGCCGACTGCGGGCAGGTCATCCAGGTTCAGGATGAATGTATCATGCTGCGTGAGCGGTTTCTGGCAAACAGCTTGGGATTCAAGCCGGTCAAGCTCAACGTTCGCGTCGCAGCAAACTGCCTGGAACTACACGAAAAGGGCACCTGCGACCGTCGAGCGAAGGCAAATATCGAAAGCGGCTCCCTCAGTTCTTGAGGGCACTCTAGACTAATCAATCATCCGCCGAGGCGGATGATTGATTCAGGCTTTCACGAGCGCTTTGGATTTTGAGGTTTTCGGGCTAGTTCCTACGCAATTTGCTCAGCAAGCGAAGGATCTCGATGTAGAGCCAGACGAGCGTGACAATCAACCCGAATGCCGCGTACCATTCCATCCATTTCGGTGCGCCGGTCGCGACGCCTTGTTCGATAAAATCAAAGTCCAGAACAAGATTCAGGGCCGCAATTCCAACGACCACTAGACTGAACGCGATTCCGAGTGGACCACCATCCTGGATCATCGGAATCGCCGTGTGGAAAAACAACTGCATGGCCATGTTGACCAGATAGATCACGAGGATGCCAAAAGTCGCACCCACGATTACTGACTTAAACGTCTGGGATGGACGGATAATCCGGGATTGGTATGCCGCCAGTAGGGCGAACATCACCCCGAAAGTGAGAAGGATCGCCTGGAGCACAAGCCCCGGAAATTTTATCTCCATCACCAGAGATATTCCGCCGATAAATAATCCTTCCAGAACCGCATAGATCGGTGCCGTGAATGGAGCCCAATCCTTTTTGAAAGTCGTTGCTATCGCGATTACAAACCCGCCAAAGACGCCTGTCATCATGATCGGGTAGATCGCGGTTGGGTTGGATTCCGAGTATAACCACGCGGCGACCGAAGTACCCGCCACAAGTAATAAAAGTAAAAGCGACCGGTTGATGGTGCCGGTCAATGTCATCGGCTGCGAGTAACCGCGCTGCGCGACGTCATCAAAAGTCGAGTTTGATAAGACTGGGTTGCCTGATTTCATATATGTGAGTGCACGCGATTATCGGTCCGCGGTGGTCGAGACGCAAATTACAAGTGTGTAATCGAGGTTCTACGAACGCAGAACCTCGATACATGGAATTTTAGGCCGCAGGCCTGGAGCGCTAGCTGAGGACTTCCTGCGGGATATCGATCGGCTTTTCTTTCTTGCTCAGCGCCCTGCGGAGCTTTGCGAGAGCAATATTTTGCAACTGCCTGATGCGTTCCCGGGTGACACCAAACTTCTTGCCGACCTCTTCGAGCGTTTTCGGTTTTCCACCATCCAACCCAAAGCGCTGGAAGATAATCTTGCGCTCGCGATCATCCAGGACCTCAAGCAGTTCGCTCACTTCATCCCGGAGATTCTTGTCGCGCAGCAGTTCGAACGGAGTCTGGGCATCTTCGTCCCCGACGATCTCCCCGAACTCGGTAGAATCGTCGTCGCTAATCGGTGCATCAAGAGAGGCAGGCCGGATCGATACTGTCTTCAACTGCGAAACTTTGCCGCTCGAAATGCCGATCTCCTCAGCAAGCTCTTCATCGGTCGGTTCGCGGCCCAGTTCCTCGCTCATTTGGAGCGACACTCGACGCATCTTGGAAATCTTGTCGACCAGATGAACCGGGAGTCGAATCGTCTTGCTCTGGTTTGCCAGGGCGCGTTTGATCGACTGCTTAATCCACCAGGCGGCGTACGTGCTGAGTTTACCCCCTTTTGCAGGGTCGAACCGTTCGACGGCTTTCATCAAGCCAATGTTTCCCTCGGAAATCAGATCAAGGAGCGGAAGCCCCAAATTTGCGTAGTCATGAGCGATCTTAACAACCAGACGCAAGTTCGCCTTGATCATCAATGCGCGCGCTTCTCTGTCACCCTTTTTAATGCGCGCGGCAAGTTCGATCTCCTCGAGGGGAGTCAGCAGCGGAATCTGCCCAATCTCCCGGAGATAGATTTTAATGCCCGTATCGGAATCTTCACCAGCCATAGAATTTTTACTCGTGTTAACTTTTAATAAGCCAACCTGTTCTCTGATCCTGCCAGCGCAGAACGATTCGGGAACGAAAAGTTAACCATCTTAACAAACCTGAACTTCGACAGCTTATTCCATCCAAATGTTCAATGGATTTATTGCGACCCCAATTATTTTTAAGCCTCGCTTGCCACCTCCTTAGGCCATGTCGATTGCAAGATTCCGGCTATGTCGATCGTAGTCTCTGATCCGATTTACAATCCTTCGCCCCAATCACCCTCACCCTCCATTTTACACTTCGCCGCAATGCTGGGTTGCGGACTTGAAGGGCCTTGATTTAAGCGCGAGTGAGTCGGTTTGTCAAGTTCGCATTCGCGCCATCGTCGAAGCGCGGACGCAGGTCACTTCAGAATGTTCGTTACTGGGATGGAATTTTCGCTTTTCTTCTAGAGAGTTGGCCTCCTTATCGGCTATTCCCTCTTGTCTGGTACCCACTTGACGACCCTTTAAGCGAATGAACCCGGGCGAGATTCATACTGTCGCGCTTGTTGTATTCGTTGGCCTGTTCCTGCTCGTCACCGTTCTTGGGTTTCTTGCCGCGCGCTGGAAGGCTGGTGACCTGACACGGCTCAATGAATGGGGATTGGCCGGCCAACGGTTCGGGATCGTTATCACCTGGTTCCTAGTGGGCGGAGATCTTTATACCGCATATACCGTCATCGCGGTCCCGGCACTGGTCTATAGCGTTGGGGCATATGGGTTCTTCGCGTTGCCATACACCGTAATAATTTACCCGTTTGTGTTCGCCGTTATGCCGCGATTCTCGGCGGCGTGCCGCAAGGGAGGGCACTTCACCGCTGCGGATTTGGTGCAGGAGCGTTTCGCGAGCCGGCCGCTTGGTGTCGCCGTAGCCATTACAGGCCTCCTTGCAACAATGCCATATATCGCTCTCCAACTAGTCGGAATTCAGGTCTTGATCGCCGGTCTCGGTCTTGGGAAGGGCGAGTTGCCGCTAATCGTGGCTTTCGTGATTCTCGCCCTTTACACTTATAAGAGCGGGCTCCGTGCACCGGCGATGATCGCGTTCGTGAAAGACTTCATGATCTATATCACGGTGATCGCAGCCGTTATTTTGATCCCGGTCAGGCTGGGCGGATACGGTGCGATATTCGAAGCGGCCAGCAGTTTCTTGGCCGCAAAAGGAGGAGCCTCCGGTTTGTATCTTAAGCCGGCGCAGATGTTGCCGTTTGCTTCGCTGGCACTCGGCTCGGCTCTGGCGCTGTTCATGTATCCGCATGCTGTCACCGGCATCCTGAGCTCTTCCGGGTCTCGGGCAATCCGATGGAACTCCATCCTGCTGCCGACCTATAGCGTCCTTTTGGGACTTGTCGCGCTCCTCGGTTACATGGCGATCGCAGAAAACGTAAAAGTCGCGAATCCGAACGAAGTTGTTCCCGCGCTATTCCTTAAAGTTTTTCCGGACTGGTTTGTCGGATTCAGTTTTGCGGCCATCGCAATCGGGGCCCTCGTGCCCTCCGCAATCATGTCAATTGGCGCTGCGAAGCTGTTCACGCGCAATTTGTGGAAACCGCTGATTCGACGCCCGGTCGGCGACGAGGAAGAAACAACCGTAGCAAAAATTGCGTCGCTCGTGGTCAAATTGGGCGCGCTGGTCTTTGTGATTTTTCTGCCGATCCAGTACGCGATCGATTTTCAGCTCCTGGGCGGGATCTGGATATTGCAGACGTTTCCGGCGGTCGTATTCGGTCTTTACCGAACACCACTGAGGGGCTGGCCACTGTTCATCGGCTGGCTCGTTGGAATGATCGTCGGGACCTGGAGCTTTATCCTGGCAGGTTTTAAACCGGTACTGCCGATCCCCGCAGTCGGTTTGATTTACATCGCGATTGTTGCGCTCGCGTTGAATCTCGTCGTGAGCTTCTGCGGTTCGATGCTTGCGCCGGGAACCGGGCGCGGCGACGGCTAGCGCTAGCCTGCATGCCTCGTCCGCCTGGCTACCAGATCTACAAGGATCTTTGCCGGTGGGTGTGGAGGCCATTAGCGCGGACCTACTCGATCCGGACGATCTGCAACGAAAGCTTGGAGCAATCAGCGGGCTAACCCATATCGTTTTTGCCGCTTATATCGAAAAGCCGACTCCATCCGAACGAAGCGAGGCCAATCTAGCCATTTTGAAGAATCTGCTCGATGTCGTCGAAAAGTGTTCTCCCTCCTTGCGACACGTCACGTTCTACCAAGGCGGTAAGGCCTTCTTACTGTCTATATGGCCGATAAGCAGCCGGTGTGGGAGGCTATGGTTCGCAAGTATGGTTTGCAGCCCCTAGCCTACGAACAGGTTTCGTCGTGGGTCTTCGCGGACGCCATTCTCCGCCTCATGGAATATGACAACATCACAAGCACTATCAAAGCGCGCCGGGCTGGCTTCCACGACTGCATCGATACGGAGGAGATGTTCAAAAGTTTCTTCGCCAAGCTCCGTGATTACAGAGTCATTCCATAGTCGCCGAGTATCCTCGGTTGCTCAGACGATCTCGGAGTGAAAAAAACGAGTTCCGTCAGCCTCGCAAGCGAAGCCGCTCCACGGCGCTGCCCAATCAAGCCGGGATGCATGGCAGCTTGAACTGAAAAACTGCGCCTCGTGGCGCGTTTGCCGTGACCCACAGACGTCCATTGTGAGCTTCGATGATCGAACGGCTAATTGCCAGACCCATACCCATCCCATGAGATTTGGTGGTATAGAAGGTCTCGAAAACATGCTTCAATTCCGTTGGATTCAACCCCGGCCCCGCATCTCGGACTGCAATCAATAGAGAGGTCATTCCCGGTTCGCCTGTCGCTTTAGCTTCGATCGTTTCTTGGCCTGATTCAGAATGGCTTTCGGTGATTTTTTGCGAACTCACGTGCAGCTCGCGCTGGTTCTCGGTAACTCCGCTCATCGCTTCGATTGCGTTCACTACCAAATTGAGGATCACCTGTTGCAACTGAATTTTGTCCCCTAGTACGGTTGGTAGATCAACGGCGAATTCGGTCCGCAGTGATACGCGATTTTTTTGCAATTCGGGCTGGGTTAGCGTGAGAACTTCCTGGATGACCAAGTTGATATCCAGAGGCTCTTTCGCTGCCGGCGCCTTTTTGAAGAGTGCTCGCATGCGGGAGACCACATCGCCAGCTCGATTCCCATCGCGAATGATGCGGCCGATCGCTTGTTGAGCTTCGGCGAGATTAGGCGAATTCCCAGCCAGCCATCGCAGGGCGGCATTAGCGTTAGTTAAAATGCCCGCCAGCGGTTGGTTAACTTCGTGAGCGATCGATGCTGCGAATTCTCCCACGGTTGTTACCCGGCTGACATGAGCCAGTTCGTTCTGGGCCTCACGCAAGGAAATTTCCTGTTGATCGCGCTCGATCGCGACGCGCGCGACGTGCGTCGCCAACTCGATCAGCTCTAAGTCTTGTGAAGTAGGACTCCGCGGCTCGCGGTAATATATGCAAAAAGTGCCAGCAACTTTTCCATTGGAACAGAGCACTGGGTTCGACCAGGAGGCACGGAGTCCATGACTCAGAGCCGCCGCGCGATGCTCGGGGACGTCCCATAGCGGATCGGTTGCGATGTCCGACGCAATTACGAGCGTGCCGCGGTAAGCCGCGGTGCCGCATGAGCCGGCACACGGCCCAACCGGTAGCTTTTCCATCTGCTCGCTCCACCCCTCAGGCAGAGTTGGCCCCGCAACCACGGTGAGATGATGCCCCTCGCGAGTTAGCATCAAGACCGAGGCATGCGTGCCAGGCCGCTGTTGCTGAATGATTAGGCATAGCTCGTTGAAAATTTCTTTCAGCGGAACGTCGGTTGCAATCATTTCGAACAGACGTCTCTCTCCAGCAAGTAATGCTTCGGCGGACTTGCGATCCTCGATATCCGTCAAAGCTCCGTACCACTTCACGACCGCGCCTTTATCATCCCGCGAGGGCACAGCGCGAACCAATAGCCAGCGGTAGTTGCCGTGTGCATCGCGATGCCGAGCTTCGTTTCCGAATGGCTGACCGCGAGCATGGGCCGTCCGCCACTTTGCGATGTGTTCTTCTCGGTCGTCAGGGTGCAGCGTGGCCGCCCAATTCTCGCCTGTATTTTGATCCGCCAACATTCCCGAGAATTCGATCCACTGACGGCTGACAAATTCACTCGAGCCGTCGCGGCCGATGACAAATGCCATCGCCGGGATGGTTTCGATCAGCTCACGAAGCTCCCGTTCGCTCCGCCGCACGGCTTCTTCGGCCCGTTTGCGATCGCTGATGTCGCGAACGACCGAAATATTCAGCCGCCGGCCGCCGTGCCAAAACGGTCGAACACGGACCTCGACCGGAAATTCGCTGCCATCCTTTCTCCGGTGGCGAGACTCAAAGGTCACAATCTCGCCGCGATTGAGCTGCTCGTTGATGTTTTCGAGCAAGTCGTTGCTAACATTCGGATCGAACTCCATCGGCGTCATGCCGATAAGCTCGTCCCGGCTGTAGCCAAGGTTGTCGCACGCCTGCAGGTTAACATCGATGACGGTTCCGTCTTCTGCGTGAAGCATGAAGGCATCGGTGGCGTGATCGACAAAGGTCCGATAACGCGCCTCGCTTGCGCGCAACTCCTCTTCGGCATGTTTGGGCAAGGACGAGCTCATCTATGCATGTTCTCGCACTGTTGGTCGCTTTCGGTTGGATTTGGTTTCATTGGAGGCTCATCCCAAGCGCCGGCCGTCGGTAAGTTCCGGTCGAAGAACGATGCGGGCAATATCGCGCTTGCGCTTCTTTGAACAATAGCAGTAGAGCCTGCAAATCATGTGTTTCGGAAACTAAACGAAAATTTATGTATTTTGAAGCGTACAAAATCGCACGAATAGGCGAGTGGGCCAAGAGGCCGCTATTCCGCGGCGGCGTGCGCGCCCTTGGCGGCGACCGAGCGTTTCATCAGCAGGACGAGAAAGGAGAGTGCGACCCCAACCACGGCGAAGACAAGCCGCCCTCGTTGCGCAGCAACGCAAGGAGACCGACGGCGGCGCCACGCAGTTGGGGCGGAATATAAAGAAACTAAAGAAACGCGGCGACGTTAAGCGGGGCGAAGATCATCGACGGCCCGCCGATCACCACGCAGCGCGGCCAGACAACTATTAAATCGGCGCTGAGATTTATCAAGAGACTCGAGAATTTTACGTTGAAGCTCGTCCATGGATCCAAGTAAGAACGTGGAGGATTGGTCATTCATAAGAGAAGCAATGTTAGGCCAGGAGACGTATGGTAAGAAGACGGTTAACCCGCGAGCGCCACTTCAGCTTCAGGCGTTCGCAAAAATGACGTGAGCGAAGCGGCTTCTTTTTCAGCGATTTCGATTCCCAACTGCCGAAAGCGCTCCTGGAGCAAACGTACAAACGTTTCCGAGCCGAATTGTTTCACACCGATATACTCGACTCCCACGATCTGCCCCTCGTGGTTGAGATCCACGGTCACCATGGGCCAGTCCGGGAGAACTTCCAACGTCCGAGCCACCTTCTGGCGAGCGAAGGTCAGATACAGGAGGTCTCCACCCGGGTCATACGAGTATTCGATGGGTGTTGGATTGGCGAAAATCGGTCTCATGTTTCCCAGTAGCCAGTGATAGGGTAGCACCTGTTTTTATACACCTCAGCCACAATCTTAAGGGTCCCTGTCCGGAAAGATTTACGGAACTTCCAGATCAAGCCGCCACGAGTACCGCGTCGCGCGTCACTTTTGTCAATGTGATCGGGATTCGTAATGCAAGCTCTCGCCTGTTCCAAGGTAAATCCCCGTTGTGCGCCTCGAGCCGGGACGTGATCAGAAAACTCTATCGAGTCAAACGGCGGCATGTTTCTTCATTCGTCGAGGCCTAGGAGCAGACCAAATTGCCTCGTTACGAACAAGTCTGAAAGAGCCGTTCTGATTCAGCCCCGTCGGTGCGGTGATAGAGGTTCTTACTTTTGCCAGCCGCTCCCCACTCAAGATTCGAGAGATGTTGCTCTCAACCGCACCGAAACGCTCCCCGATCCCTTTGATAGTCTGCCCTGCCCTGAGCAGAGTACGCCGAGGAGCCAGCGTTGTGTTTTTGGCGCGGATGTACTGTAACGTGCCAGTCTTTCGGAAACTGAGCAGCTCGGCGACGAAGGAGCAGCTTCGGGAATATTTTGAAGTTCGCTTGAGGACTGACAAATATGCTGCAAAGCGACCCACGGAAAGAGGCCGAAGGAGCAAGTGCGCGCAGGAATCGAGGATTTAAATGGGC